>NZ_JAKEEB010000025.1 GCF_021462825.1 Streptomyces glomeratus
TCCCGCCCCCCCCCCCAAAAAAAACAACACCAACGGGGCCGCCGCGCCTTTTTTTAAAACCCCCCCCCCCGCGGTCCCCCCCCGGGGGGGGGGGGGCCCCCCGGGCCCCCCCCACGCCGGCGCTCAGCCGGTGAAGCCGGCGGTGGTGGACGTGAACTGCCAGGTGCTCTGGCTGATGCCGGAGCAGTTGCTCACCACGCCGCCTCCCGGGCAGGGCCGGTCCCGGTTGACGGCCCAGAACGCGAGCCGGGCGATGTGGTGCGAGTTCGCCCAGTCGCGGATCTGGGTCCAGATCGCCGGGGTGGTGTTCTCCTGCTGGTCGGACAGGCCGTTCATGCCGGAGATGCCGATGTGCGAGTAGGCCGTGGCGTCGTCCCAGCCGAAGGTCGACTTCAGCTTGGCCTTCAGCCCTTCGGCCGCGTTCACCGTGTTGCCGTACATGTCCGAGCCGCCGCCGAAGTCGAACGGCATGATGGTGAACACGTCGATGCCGGCGCCGAGCGACTGGGCCTGCTCGATGAGCCGGTTTCCGTAGTAGGTCGGGCCGGTCGTCGAGGTGCCGAAGGTGACGATGGTCTTCAGTCCGGGGTTGTTGGCCTTGACCGTCTTCAGGGCGGTCAGGATCCTCGCCTGCACGGCCTCGTTCTCGAACTCGTCCGTGTTCTCGATGTCCATGTCGATCGCCTTCAGGGAGTAGGCGTCGATCACCTTCTGCAGAGCCCCGGCGAGCGCGCTCGCGGAGGAGCAGTTGGCGCCGAGCTTGCTGCCCTGCCAGCCGCCGAAGGACGGGACGATGTCACCGCCCGCGGAGCGGATCTGGTTGATGGCGGTCTGGTCGACTCCGCCGGTCAGTGCGCGGTTGCCGTCCCAGGCGGGGGTGCAGCCGCCCGAGTCGAGTACGAACGCCATCGTGAACCACTTGATGCCGGTCGCGCTCATCACCGTGGTCGGGCTCGGCGGGTCGCCCCAGCCTTCGTACAGATACGGCGCCGCCTGCTTGAAGCCGGAGCCGCCGCCGCTGCCCGCGTCCGTCGTCACCGTCACGGAGTTGGAGGCCCCGGAGGTGTTCCCGGCCGCGTCCCGCGCCTTCACCGTGAAGGTGTAGCCGGTGCTGGGTGAGAGACCGCCGACCGTCGCGGACGTGCCGGAGACGCTCAGCACCTGGCCGGCGCCGCTGTAGATGTCGTACGCGGTCACGCCGACGTTGTCCGTCGAGGCGTTCCACTTCAGCGACACGCTCGAGGAGGTCTTGCCGGTGGAGGTCAGCCCGGTGGGCGTGGTCGGCGCCTGGGTGTCGGAGCCGCCACCGCCGCCGGGCCCGTCCAGGCTGAGGTCGTCGGCGTAGTACGTGCCCTGCGCGTACCAGCCGTGGACGTAGATCGTGGCGCTGGTCTGCGAGGCGCCCGTCGTGAAGGAGACGGTGAGTTGGCTGTACGCCGACGGGGACGTCGTCCAGGTCGAGGCGCCGCCGTTCACGCCGAGGTAGACGTAGCTGCCGCGGACCCAGCCGCCGAGGGTGTACGTCGTGTTCGGCTGGACCGAGACGGTCTGGGTGCACTGTGCGTTGTCGCTCGAACTGGCCGCGCCCGCGAGGGCCTTGGAGCCGCCGTGGACGGGGCTGGAGACGACCGAGCCGAGGTTGCCGGTGCAGGACCAGGGGGAGAGGCTGCCCGATTCGAAACCGGGGTTGGACAGGGTGTTGGCCGCCTGGGCGGTGCCGGGGAGGGCGACCGCCCCGCCCAGCGCCAGGGCGGCGGAGCCGACGAGGGCGAAGAAGGCACGTCTGGAACGTCTGAGGAGTGTGCGCACGTGATCTCCCTGAAGGCGAAGGGGGGTTCGGGAGTGCAGGGGAGGTGCGGAAGGGTGCGCAACCAAGTTGGTATGGACCAATCCCGGTGTCAAGGGCTGGGCGGGAATTGGTCCAGACCGGTGTCCGTGGGAGAAGGGACGCCCCCTACAGGGGCAGGGCCTGCGCCGTGCCGACCTCGACCGAGCCGACCGGCGCCGCCGGCGCGACCGGCGCCTGCCCCGGCTCGCCGGCACACTGCTGCGGCAGCGAAACGGAGCGAACCGGCCGCGGCCCCGACACCACCGTGTAGTCGGTGCCCAGGAACGGTGGCACCACCTCGCCCGGATCTTCCCCGAGCGCCAACTGCACCGCCGCCCAGGGGGCATTGACGCCACACAGCGACAGCTGGTGCAGCCCGCCCGCCGGGCGCGTGTTGACATCGAGGAGCACCGGCTCGCCGCCGTACATCCGGAACTGGATGTTGGAGAGGTGGAGCAGCCCGAAGCCCTCCGCCAGGCGTCTGGCCGGCTGCAGCCACTGCTCGTGCAGCGTGAAGCCCCGGCGGCGGCCGTTCTTGGTGCGGCCCACCGCCATACGGATCCGATGGTCGGGTCCGGTCAGACAGTCGACCGACACCTCCGGCTGCTCCAGGCGTGGCATCACCAGCCAGTCGACGGGCTCCCCGGCCTCCCGCACCGCCCGGACGACCAGGTCCAGAGGCACATGAGGCCCCGGGAAACCGCTCAGATGCACCATCGAGAAGGGGGCACGCGTGATCACACGGAAGCCCACCCCGCCCGCACCCGACGCCGGCTTGAAACATGCCTTGTGGCCCCCGGCCTCCAACTCCTCGACGGCGGCGATCAGTTCGTCCTCGTTCGTGACCCGCCACCACGGCGGCACCGGGATGCCGATCGCCTGCACGGCCTGATATGCCGTCACCTTGTCCCGGAACACCGCGACGGCCTGCGCGGGCGGCGCCAGCAGCGCCGTACCGGCCGCCTCGAACTCGGCGCGGTGCTCGACGATCGCCTGCTGGTGCAGCCGGGGCACGAACACATCGATGCCGCGGCGCACGCACTGATCGAGGGCGTACTCCACGTACGCCGCCGGAGACAGGCCCTCCGGCTCGAGGTCGGCGGTGTCCGCCGCGGCCAGGACGGGCGAGTCGGGGTCGCCGTGCGTGGCGTGGATCTCGACGGCCCGGTCGCTGGGATTCCTCCGCAGCTGATCCATGAAGAACACGTTCTCCGCGTACGTGCGGTTGAGCCAGACGCGTACGCGAGAGACCATGCAAGCCGCCTTTCAGGGTTCGCGGGCAGGGCGGAGCAGGCCGTGCCCGGCCAGGGGAGGGGGAGGTACACCGAACCGCCGTACGCGCAAAGGCGTCCGTGGCGGATGTGTTGGGCCGATCATAGGGCCTCCCGGACCCTCCCCGGGCTACGTGCGTATTACGGATTCCCCCGCTTACCGGGGCCGGCGGAGACCGGCCGTTTCCCGGACGATCGGGCAGTGGACAGAAGGAAACCGGCCGTTTTCCGGGGCGCCCGGGCACCCCTCGCGGGTCGCTCTTGTCCGTCGGCGGCCCCATGTGTTCTTGTGGTCGTGTTCGGTTCTCGAAAGGGGCGAGGGTGGAGTCGACGGACGGCCGTGGACAGCTGCTCGCCATCAGCGATCTGCACATCGGATATCCGGAGAACCGCGCTCTCGTCGAGCGCATGCGGCCCACCACGGACGAGGACTGGCTCCTCGTGGCCGGTGACGTGGCCGAGACCGTCGCCGACATCCGATGGGCCCTGGAACTGCTGGCCGGCCGCTTCCGCAAGGTGATCTGGGCACCGGGCAACCATGAGTTGTGGACCCACCACAGGGACACCGTGACCCTGCGGGGCGTCGAGCGCTACGCGCACCTGGTCGCCATGTGCCGGGAACTGGGGGTGACCACGCCCGAGGACCCCTACCCCGTCTGGGAGGGGCCGGGCGGCCCGGTTGCCGTGGCGCCGCTCTTCCTGCTCTACGACTACTCGTTCCTGCCGCAGGGCTGCACGACCAAGGAGCAGGGGCTTCAGTACGCGCACGGCACCGGGATCGTGTGCACCGACGAGTATCTGCTGCACCCCGACCCCTATCCGAGCCGCGAGGCCTGGTGCCACGCCCGGGTGGCCGAGACCGAACGCAGGCTCGGGGAGATCCCCGACGATCTTCCCACCGTGCTGGTGAACCACTACCCCCTGGATCGGCACCCCACCGACATCCTGCGTCATCCCGAGTTCGCCATGTGGTGCGGCACCCGGCTCACCGCCGAATGGCACCGCCGTTTCCGGGTCGCCTGCATGGTCTACGGGCATCTGCACATTCCGCGCACCACCCACCACGACGGCGTTCGCTTCGAAGAGGTGTCGGTGGGCTACCCCCGCGAATGGCGCCCCCGCGCGGCACCGCCCGGAAGGCTGCGCCGCATACTGCCGATGGAGGTCCCAGCAGGTGATCGAGGAGCTGCTCCCGGGGTCGGTCGCGGTCGTGGAGGCACACGGCCGTGACGCGCTCGGCGACGGCGTCCCCCTCTACCCGGAGGAGGAGGCGGTCGTGGCGCGGGCGGTCGAGAAGCGGCGCCGGGAGTTCCGGGCCGCACGGGCCTGCGCGCGGCAGGCCATGGAGAAGCTCGGAGTGCCACCGGGTCCCGTCCTGCCCGGCGAGCGCGGCGCACCGCGCTGGCCGGACGGGCTGATCGGCAGCATCACGCACTGCGAGGGCTACTGTGCCGCCGCGCTGGTGCACATCGGCGACCTGGTCTCGCTCGGCATCGACGCGGAACCGCACGACCGGCTGCCGGAGGGGGTCCTGGACGCGGTCGCGCTGCCCACCGAGCAGACGCGGCTGCGGGCCCTCGCCCACAGTCACCCGTCCGTCCACTGGGACCGGCTGCTGTTCAGCGCCAAGGAGTCCGTCTACAAGGCGTGGTTCCCCCTGACCGGCAAGTGGCTCGACTTCCAGCAGGCCGACATAGAGATCGACCCCGGGGCCGCCCCCGGTGTGCCGGGGCGC
The DNA here is from genome assembly GCF_021462825.1 of Streptomyces glomeratus. Classification (GTDB taxonomy): domain Bacteria; phylum Actinomycetota; class Actinomycetes; order Streptomycetales; family Streptomycetaceae; genus Streptomyces; species Streptomyces glomeratus. The sequence continues at coordinate 4,835 of NZ_JAKEEB010000025.1, forward strand.
TTCCGGGCGCGGCTGCTGGTCCCGGGACCGGTGATCGACGGCCACCCGGTGGAGACGTTCGACGGCCGGTGGACGGCGGAGCGGGGGCTGGCCGCAACGGCCATCGCCGTACCCCGCCCCCAGGGCGCCGGGCACGTCTGAGCGCCGGGCCCTGTCGTCAGACTCCCGCCTGCCCCGCGACGCCATGCACGCTCCCCCACTCTCGGCTCCACTCGAGCGGGAGGGCCCCACGCCGCCGCGGGGCCCCACCCTCCGGGCGGACGACGGGAGTTCGACGTCCGGACCTAGGGCGCGACCAGGGCGTCCACGATCATGGCGGTGACGGCTTCCAGGCCCCCGGCGGCCAGCGCCGTGCGCTGGAGCTCCGCGCCCGTGCCCCGCTCCAGCAGGCGCCGGACCAGCGACGTCACCTCCCGGGTATCCCCGTACGCCTCCAGGGCGGGCTCGATGTGCTCCAGGAGTCCGTACACCACTTCGCCGGCACGGTGGCGCCCGCCGCCGATGTCGATCAGATCCCCGCTCAGCCCGTAGCGGGCGGCCTGCCACATCGCCGCCTGCAGGAACTCCATGTCGCCCTCGGGCGCCGAGCCGCACGCCGCGGCATCGCGCATGGCGGTGTCGGCGAGGGCGCGGATCAGCCCCGCGAACATCACGGCGTCGTCCGCGCGCAGCTGGACGTCCAGGCAGCGGACCTCCACCGTGGGGTAGTGGTCGGACAGCCGGGCCTGCCAGTACAGCTGCCCGGTGTCGCCGATCACCCCCGCCGACAGCAGCCGTCGCACCCGCCGCTCGTAGTCCGCCTCGTCGGCGAAGTACGGGGGGACGCCACTGACCGGCCAGCGGTCGAAGATGAGAGTGCGCCAGCTCGCGAATCCCGTGTCGTGCCCCTCCCACAGCGGGGAGTTCGCCGACATCGCCGTCAGCGTCGGCAGCCACATACGGATGCGGTTGAGCACCTCGACGCCCGCCTGCCGGCCGGGCACGGCGACATGCACATGCATGCCGTTGACCATCTGCTCGGCCACCAGCTGGGGGGCCTGCCGCTGAATCTCCCGGTAGCGGGCCTTGTCGGTGACAGGTGCCGGCAGGCCCTCCGCCAGCGGCGGCGTACCGCTGGCCACGAGCCGGCAGCCGCATGCCTCCGCCGCCCCCGCCACGGCATGCCGCAGACGCAGCAGATGCCCGCCGACCTCCTCCAGCGTGGCGCACACCGGGGTGGCCACCTCGACCTGCGCCTGCAGAAGCTCCGGCTGAACCTCGTCGTCGGCGACGAACGGCGCGAGACCGGCCGCGGCCCGCACCTTCTCTCCGCGCGCCGCCAGCCGACAGGTGCCCGGATCGATCAGCAGGTACTCCTCTTCCACACCGACCGTTGTCATGGCCGACCCTTCCCTCCCCGCGCCGCCGCGACCCGCCCCCGCGGAGGGCGGGCCCGCCGCTGTCAGGACGCGCGCCACGCCCGCCGCCGCCCCGTTCGACCCAGGGGATGCGGAGAACAGGTTCCGCGAGCAGGCCCGCCCAAACGGGGCCCCACGACGCCGTCAGCGCGTCGCCACCACACGCAGCGTCTCCAGCGTGGGATCCGCCGCGTCGGGGATCAGCACGCCGTGGGCGACACCGCTGCGCAGATAGTCGAGGACCTCCATGGTGATCACTTCCCCGGGGGCCACCACGGGGACGCCCGGCGGGTACGGGCTGATCGTCTCGGCGGCGATCCGTCCTGCCGCCCGCTCGGCGGGCACGTTCTCGGCCGGTCCGAAGAACGCCTTGCGCGGCGTGATGGCCTGCTCCAGTTCCAGCACCGAGGGCTCCGGCAGGTGCACCGGCGTCTGCCGCTCGATACCGTCGGCGTTCTCGGCCAGCGCGCGCAGGGCGTCCAGCAGGATCTTCTCGGTCTCGTCGTCGTCGGCGTGTGTGATCGAGGCGCTGATGCGGCAGCTGTCCGAGCCGCCGACATCGACGTGACGGTGGGCACGCAGCCACTCGGCGGCCTGCATTCCGCTCACGCCGAGCTCCCGCACATCGATCACGATCTTCAGAGGGTCGAACTCGGCGGCGAGCCCCGCCTCGACGACCTCGGAGCCCATGGGCCGCAGACCCGGCAGCTCACCGGCCACGGCCCGGATCCGCTCCGCGCGGTGCAGCGCGGACTCCAGAAGTCCGTGTCCCTGCTCGACCATCTGGCGTCGCCAGCCGTCGAGGGTGGCGTACACCAGGGACGAGGCACTGGTGGTGCCGAGGAGGTCCTCCCGCTGCTTGAGGACGTCCGGCGACACCCGGTCGTACTGGAGATGGAAGACGGAACTCTGCTCGACGGCCGCGCCCATCTTGTGGACGCTGGTCACCACCAGGTCGGCTTCGGCGTCCATGCCCCAGGAGGGAAGAGCGGGGTGGAACGGAAGGTGGGCGCCCCAGGCCTCGTCCACGATCAGCGGGACGTCGAAGGCGTGACACACCCGGGCCACGCCCCGGATGTCCGCGCAGGTGCCCCAGTCGGTCGGCGTGATCAGCAGCATGCCCTTGGCATCCGGGTGCTCCTCGAGACGACGGCGTACGTCGTCCGGCTCCGGCGGGTGGGCGAGGTGCCGCTCCGTGTCGAACTTCGGATGCACCCAGATCGGCACCACCCCGTTGACCACGAGGGCCGCGACCACGGACTTGTGGGCGTTGCGCGACACCAGCAGCTTCTCGCCGGGGCCGGCCACGGAGATCATGGCGGTCTTCACCGAGAGGGAACTGCCGCAGGTGGAGAAGAACGCCCGATCGGCGCCGACCGCGTCCGCCATCAGTTCCTGCGCCTGGGCGAGCACGCCCTGCGACTGGCGGCGGTCGTCCAGTCCGTTGAGGGACAGCACGTCCGAACGGAAGACGTCGAGCCCCACGATGTCCGCGACCCGCGGATCGGCCCCACGGCCCTGCTTGTGGCCCGGAGGACCGTAGGCCACGTCCCCTCGGCGCCGGAACTCCTGCAGCGCCTCCAGTACGGGAACCCGTGAGTGATCCATCTGCTTCCCTTCAGGTCGGCGTTCGAGCCGTCGTCCCGGGTCCGCTCCGGCGGCCCGTCCCGGCGGCCGTCGGGTTCCACCGGCGGGACATTCGAAACTCCGGGGTGTCGCGGTCCCGGACGGTGGAACCCGCGCTCACGGGGCACCGCACCCGGAGGCTGAGGAGGCCATGTGACCCGCACACCCGAGGACGTTCACGAGGAGCTGCGCGGGGCGGTGGCCGAGCGGGCCCGCCTGGTGTGGGAGGCCGCCCTCGCACTGCACGCCGATCCCGAGTACGCCTTCGCCGAACACCGGGCGGCCGGGCTGCTGACGGGCGCGCTGGCGCGTGAGGGCTTCACGGTCGAGCGCGGGGTGGCGGGGATGCCGACCGCGTTCGCCGCGCGTTCGGGCGACGGCCGCCCCTCGGTCGCGCTGCTTCTGGAGTACGACGCCCTGCCCGGCCTCGGCCACGCCTGCGGGCACAACCTCATCGCGGCCGCGGGCCTGGGAGCGGCGCTGGCTCTGCACACGGTGCTCGGCGGTGCGCACGGATGCGTGATGGCCGTGGGCACACCGGCCGAGGAAGGCGGTGGCGGCAAGGCCGTCGAGGTGGAGGCCGGGGTGTTCGACGGCGTCGACGCGGCGCTGATGTTCCACCCGGGGGTGCACGACTGGCGGTACGCGCCGCTGACGGCACAGGTGCAGTACCGGGTCGCCTTCCATGGACGGGCCGCCCATCCCACGGGCAACCCGACCGAGGGCATCGACGCCCTGGCGGCGCTCGTCGAACTGTTCAACGTCCTGGCCGTGGTCGGCCGGCGTCTGCCGGAGGCCTCCCATGTGCAGGGCATCGTCACCGACGGCGGCCGGGCCACGAACATCGTCCCCGAGTACGCGGAGGGCCGGTTCGGGCTGCGGGCGCTGACCACCCGGGCCCTGGAGGACCTGGCCGGGCAGCTGCGGGAGTGCGCCGAGGGCGTCGCCCGGGCCACGGGCACCACGGTGGAGGTGGAGCGCGCCACCGTCCGGTACGAGCACTTCCGCGACAGCGACGTGCTCTCCGCGCGGTTCGCCGAGCACCTGTCCGGGAAGGGGATCGTGCTGACGCCCCCTGCCGCCGGTGTGTACCTGGGGTCCTCGGACATCGGCAACGTCAGCGCCCGGCTTCCCGCCATCCACCCCTTCGTGGCGATCATGGGCGAGGAGGGGTCCGACCACACCGCCGAGTTCGCCGAGGCGGCCGCCTCCGAGCGGGCCCGCACCGTGCTTCTCGCCGCCACGGAGGCGCTCGCGTGCACCGCCGCCGACGTCCTGCTCCACCCGGAACTGCGCGAGGAGGCCTGGCGGCAGCACCGGTCCCGCGCCGCGGCGGACCTCTGAGACCGCCGCGGCCCACGGGTCGCCGCTCAGGGACACCACTGTCCGCACAGGCGGAAGAACTCCTCCTCGGTGCCCGCGAGCCCCGCCTCCGTCAGGGCCCGGTCCGCCTCGGCCAGGGCGGCGGTCGGGACCACGGGTGGTCGCAGCGGATTCGGGGGTTCGTCGAAGGCCGCTCGTACGGTGTGGAGGAGGCGCAGATAGGCCTGTACGGCGGCGCGTTGGCGGTCGGTCAGTACGGCGGTCGGCATCGGTCGGCTCTCCCCGGGTCGGCCGCGCGGCCCGGGAGGGCGCGCGGCGGTACGTGCACGCTGCACGCCCCCGTACGCGGCCGGTCGCCGCGCGTATCGGTGGCGCACTCCCAGCTTGCCGTCCGCCACTGACAATCCCGTGGCCGAAGCGGCGGGTTCGCCCGCTCAGCGGAGCCGCAACCGCTCCCCGGCCGCCGGGCACACGCCCGCAAGTGGGCCTGTGCACACGCCGGCTGACGCCCCTGGAAACCGATCTCGGCCAGGAGGTGACCGAGTTGCCGCCCTCTGACGGGTCGGCAGGACGGGTTTGTCCGGCTTGCGCGCCGTCACCCCGCGCCCTTGTCTCGGAGGTCGGTTGAGGACCCCCGAGAAGTGACTACTGTGGCGACCTGGCACCGACGTCGAAGAACGGGGAGTGACGACGTGAAGACCAGGCGCGAGAAAAGGATGAAGGAGCTCAGCGCCGAACTGCTCGCCCGCCTGGACCAGGCCGCGCCGGGTGACGACGACGAGATCTTCGCGGCCCTCGGCACCATCCTCACCGGCCTGCGAGGCCGTCCGGTGGTGCTGAAGCGGACCGCCTTCCCGCCCGGCACGGCGAGCGGACTGTGGCTCGATCTCGAGGACATGGACATCGTCGCCGTGCGGATCGACACGACCAACAGCGAGCACGAGCACGTCATTCTGGGCCATGAGATCTGGCACATGTTCGAGGGGCACTGCGGAGCCCACACCCCGGTGGGCCGGGCCGCCGCGCGGGCGCACAGCTTCCAGGCCGGCGCCGTCGACGACGTTGTACGCCGGCTCCTCGCCTCCCGGGATGCGAGACTCGGCGGTCTCGGCGCGCCCCAGCTGGGCGTGGCAGCCCGCACCCGCTTCGACGACCGGCACGAGGCGGAGGCCGAGATGTTCGGCCTGCGGCTCGGCACCGACCTGCGCACCTTCCGCAGGACCCACTGGCGCGCCGACCTGGGCCAGGTGGCCGGACGCATCGAGGACTCGCTGGGCAGAGGCCTCTGGGTCTGAGTCGTGGACGGTCGCTTCTACTATCTGACGGCCCTGCTCCTGTGGAGCGGCCTCGCGATCAGGATTCCCAGGCTGCGGCACAGCAGGCTTGACCCGGCGCTGGTGTCGCTGTGCGCGGTCGTGCTCGCGGCCGGGATCTCCTTCACCCTGTCCGCTCCCGCCAGCGTCGCCGCCGTCAACCACCTGACGGGGATCCCGAACCTCGCCGCACCGCTGGTGTACACCGTGGTGACCGCCTTCAGCGCCGCCTGCCTCGTCCTGATCGTCCACTGGCGCGGCGGTGATCCGGTGCACGTGCGCCGCGTGGCCCTCGCGTGGCTGAGCGCCTACGCCGCCGTCATCGTCGCCCTGTGGGTGCTGTTCGCGATGGGCGACGCACCCGTGGAACGCCGGACCGACCTGGACACCTACTACGCCACCACCCCGGGCCTCGCCGAGATGATCATCCTGTATCTGGTGGCCCACCTGGTGGCGGCGTTCACCACGACGACGCTGTGCTGGCGCTGGTCCCGGAAGGTGACCGGCTGGAGCGGCAGGGGCCTCGCCTTCCTGGTGTCGGGCTGGCTGCTCAACGGTGTCTTCGGGGTGGTCAAACTGGCCGCGGTGGTGGCCCGTTGGACGGGACGGCACTGGGACACCCTGAGCACCGACCTCGCGCCCGCGGTGGCCGCCGTCGCCGCCGCCCTCGTCACCGTCGGCTACGCCCTGCCGCTGGTCGGCCCGCGCATCGAGAGCGTCACCGCCTACGCCCGGCTCCGGCCGCTGTTCAAACTGCTGGTCGACCCCGCCGACCGGCGGTACTGGGTGCCGCTGTCCTGGCGGTCGCTGGGCGACATCGACCTCCGTCTCACCCAGCGGGAGACCGGGATCCGCGACGGCATCTCCCGTCTGGGACCCCGCTTCGACGACCGGGTGCGCGAGCGGGCCTACAACCGGGCGATCTCCTGCGGTGCGAGCGCCCCGGAAGCCGAGGCCATCGGCGCCGCCGCCATGGTGGTCGCCGCCACCCGGGCCGGCACCCCCGGCGAACCGGTGCCCGGCACCTGCGTCCCCACCGCGCTCGACGGCAACCTGCGCGACCTGGTCCGGGTCTCCCGGGCCGTCCACACCCCCATCGTCGCCGACACGCTTCGAGCGGGCGGCAGGCCGGAGAGCCGACGGACATGATCTTATGCGCCCAGGCGGAACCCTGTCCGACCACACCGCCCGAGGTCGTCACACCATGAAGGCGAACCTCGGCTTCTATGTCGCCGGCGGCTTACTGCTCCTGGCCTGCCTGCTGAAGTTACCCGCCCTGGTCCGCGCCCGCGGCCGGGACTGGCTGCTGTCCTCGATCTGCGCCCTGCTGCTGGTGGGATCGGGCGTCCTGTTCACCTCCGCGCCGCAGACGATCATCGTGGTCAACCGGACCACCGGGGTGTCCAACTTCTCCGCCCCCCTGGTCTACTGCGCGCTCACGGGCTTCTCCGCGGCCTCGGTCGTGCTCGTCCTGAACTGGCGCGGCGGCCCGGACAAGGGTCACACCCGACGTCTGTCACAGTGGATCATCGCGCTCTATCTGCTGGTGTGGGTGCTGATCGTCTGCCTGTACGCGCTCGGCGACGCGCCGGTGGAACGACGCACCGACTTCGACCTGTACTACGCGGGCACGCCCTACATCCGCGAGATGATCCTGCTGTATCTCCTCGCCCACGGCGTGGCCTCCTTCACCTGCAGCCGGCTGTGCTGGCGCTGGTCACGCGATGTGTACGGCAGCATGCGGATCGGCCTGCGTGCCCTCGCCCTCGGCTATCTGATGCACTACGCGGGCTACGACGGGGCCAAACTCGTGGCGATCGGCGCCCGCTGGACAGGGCACGACTGGGGCATCCTGGCCACCGGTGTGGCACCCAGCATGGGCCAGCCCAGCGCGCTCCTCGTCGCCGTCGGCTTCATCCTTCCGCTCGTCGGCCGCCGCAGCGAGGACGCCGTGCGGTACTGGCAACTCGGCCCGCTCGCCAGGACCGTCGGGGCGGTTCCCGGCGCGCCCGGCCTCGTCCTGCTGTCCCTGCCCTGGTGGACACCCGAGTTCCGACTGCGGCTGACGCAACGTCAGACCTATATCTCGGACCGTATCGTGGCGTGCCGGGGCCGTTTCGACCCCCGGATATGGGACGAGGCACACGCCGCGGCCGTCGCCCGTGGAGCCGGCGCGCAGGACGCCGACGTCATCGCCGAGGCGGCGATGATCGCCGCCGCCGTCGACACCTACAGCATCGTCGGCGAGGAGCCCCCGCCGGGGCCGGCGACGCTCGGACCGCCCGGCCCGCCCCTGACGACGGGGGATCTGGCCCGGCTCTCCCGGGCCCTGCGGACCCGCGTCGTCAAGGACGTGCGGCGGCGTAGCCGGGCCCGCCTCGAACAGGCTTCGACCTGACCTTGTGTCACAGGCGCAGCCGGGAGGTCCGCTCCACGAGCCGGCGCAGAACGGACACGTACGCCTCGTCACCGCCCAGCTCGTCCAGGATGCGGTACGCCTCGTCCCGGAACCGCCCGACGTCCTTGTCGCAGTGGGCCAGGACGGACGGGCCGAGAAGGATGGCGCCGAGAGCCGACCGGGCCTGCGTGGACGCGGGTGCCTCGGCGTGCAGGTCCAGGATCCGCTGCCGCCCCTCGGGTGACGCCTCCTCCAGGGCGCACGCCAGCGCATAGGTCACGGTGCCGTTCAGCAGGTCCTCGTGGCGGCCCGAGGCCAGATCCTCGTAGTCGTTGAAGATCTGCCACAGAAGGCCGAAGACATGCCCGAACTCCCGCCAGAGGTGCGTGCGTTCGTTTGCCGCCCCGGACAGCGCCGAGGCCATGGCCGTGATCATGGCGAAGGGGGCACCGGACTTTCCCCGGTAGGCCCCGAGGACCGCCTTGCGGCTCGCCTCCCCCGAGTTCTTGCGTATGTCGTCCATCTGTCCCTCGGCGGCCGTCATCCCGCAGTTCAGCAGTTCGGCCGTCAACGCGGGCCGGACGGCGGCCGGGATCCGGGGCGAGTCCAGAACCCGGAGCGGGAGCAGCTGCCCCGCGACGATGGCCGCCAGCAGCGCCTCGTGCAGGCCGAGCCCGGCGGGCAGGGTCGCGCGCCGGCCGTCGGCCAGGTCGTCGAGGTAGCAGGCCGAGGTCCACCACAGCACGTGCACGGCCGACAGAGGCAGCGCCGGTGCGGGGGATCCGGTCTCCACGCCGTGCACCAGCAGTGGCAGCACGGACAGCGGGTACTTCATCGGCTGGTGCCGCAGCAGCCGGGCGACCGCGTCGCGGACGGCCGGTGCGGACCCGCCCGTCCGGGCGAGAACGGCCTCCAGCTCCGCCTCGATACCGGCGGAGAACTCGCGGTGCAGATCCAGATACGTCTTCACGTGGCACCCCCATGCGCCTGTGGTCGTCGCGATGCGCACGCACCCCGGAGAGCGGGCCCGAGCACTGTCCGGGCATGACCGATGCCTTCTGCGCCCCCGGGCACGTTCGTCATGGAAGCCGTACTCCGGCCGTGCCGCGGACGGCGGCGACGACGGGCGACCTGCGCAGCGCCAGGGACATGCCTACGAGGTCACGCGGGCCGTCCTGGGGTCCGGCAGCCGCCTCCGCCGCGCCGATGACCCGGCCCTCCGGATCACCGGCCCTGGCCCGCAGGGCCGCCGCGACCATCGCCGCGTCGGCCTCCGCCCGGGCCCCCACCGGGTCCGAGCCCGCCGCGACGGCGGCGTCGTAGGCGCGGGCGCGGACCTGGGCATCGAAGTAGGGGTACAGGCTCAGCATGCCGTCATGGATGTCGGACTCCCGCTGGGTGACCTGGAGTTCCGCCGACGACCACCAGGAGATGCGCCCCTCGCGGCCGGTATGGGCGGACACCGGCCTCAGTTCCCGCCACAGCGGTCCCAGCCGGCGGTAGGTCGACCAGGTGGTCCAGTTGTCCCCGACGCGTCGGCCGGCCAGCGGAAGACAGAAGCCCACGGCGCTGATCTGCCCGCCGATGGAGGCGAGCACGGGCGCCGCGTACGTGCTGAGGTCGTCCAGGTTCCCGCCGCTCCAGCGGGCGATCACGGCCGCGAACTTGGCCACCAGATAGGCCAGGTTGAACAGATAGCCGGTCACGATGATCAGCAGTCCGGCCCGGAGCCAGTCGTGGACCTGCAGCGCCCACCGCCAGCACAGCACGGTCATCGCGAGGCCGGCCACGGTCATCGCCGCCAGGTAGAGCATGATCATCTCGCGGGCGAACGGGGTGTGGGCGTAGTAGGTGTCGAAGTCCCGCAGCCGCTCCACCGGCGTGTCGCCCAGGGCGAACAGAACGACCAGCACGACGATCACCATGCCGTAACCCAGGGTGATCCGCCGGGTGAGGGCGCGGGTGACGGCGGGCGGCCCGCCCCGCCAGTTGACGGCGAGGACCAGACAGGACGCACTGAACGCGCTCAGCAGGGCGTAGACCAGCGGGGCCGAGACATTGGCGATCCCGGTGAGGGCGTTGACCTTCGTGATCGTCGGCGGCGCGGCGAAGAAGAACACCGCCCCCGCCAGGGCGAGCAGCGCGCACACGGAGCGCAGCAGGGGATCGCGCCAGGACCGCATCAGCGCGGGCGTCTTGACGACGAAGGCGACCGCCAGCGCGGTGGCGGGAATGTAGTAGCTGGAACCGTCCATCCTGCCGGGGCCCCGGGCCGCTCAGCGGTCCTGCGGCCGGCGGTAGCCGAGCGAGGCCTCGATACGGCCCGCGAGGCCGTCCCGCGTCGCAGGCCCGCGCAGCGGCGAGCCGGCCAGCCAGGTACGGCACCTGCTGGCCAGCAGCAGGCCGAAGCTCTCGGCCTCCCTCTCGTCGGCGAGGTCGAAGTGCGTACGGGCGGCGACCTTGTGGACGGCCGCCTCCAGGTCGGCGCCGTCGCTCAGCAGGCGCGCCGCGACCGTCGCCCCCTCGACGTGGTGGCCCTGGTGGCCGGCGTTCATATGCCACAGTTCGTGGCCGAGGATCACCAACCGGTGATCGGGGGCGGTGCGTTCCTCGACGACCACGAGGTCCTGGTCGGCCATGTCCAGCCAGAGGCCGCTCGCGGTGCCGGGCGGGAAGGCGGCCGTACGGAACCGGACGGGACGGCCGCGGCGCCGGCTCATCCCCGCGCACAGCGCGGCGTAGAGGTCGTCGGGTGCCGCCGGTGCCGGGAGCGAGAGCTCCGCGACCAACTCGCCGCACAGTCGGCGCATTTCCCTTCCGATGCCCACGGTTCTCCCCCGGATCAGGATTCGGGCCGCTTGACGCTCTCCAGGAGCATGTCCAGCCACTCGGCGACCTTGTCGCGGTGCTGGTCGGTGGGCAGCTGGGCCGCCCGCCAGGCGATGCCGCGGACACCGTGGTCCTGCAGCAGCCGCTCCAGCGGGTCGTCGGCGGTGTCGGCCGCCGCGTGCTCGCGGTCGGCGAGCCGCTGGAGGAGCTCCTGCTCCGAGCGCTGGAGGGCGTTCGCGAGCGCCTCGGGGTCCTCGGCCGTGAGGAACCCGGCATGCACCCTGAAGAAGCGCTGAATGGCGTCGCAGTGCTCCATGGTGGGGCGCCGGTCGCCGTTGATGAGGGCACCCGCCTGCTGGCGCGACATGCCCGCGCCGTCGGCGATCTCCTGCTGGGTGTACTTGCGGCCGTTGGGCTTGAGCCGGGTGCGGCGCAGCAGGTCGAGCCGCTGCAGGAAGCGCGCCTGAAGATCCGGCTCCCCGGCGGGCACTCCGCTCAGCAGGGCCTTCACCACCGGCTCCGGGACGCCGGAGGCGACCGACAGGCGCGCGACGTCGAAGATCTCCTCGTGCGGCACGCCCAGCCGGTCGGCGAGGGCGGTGACACGGGCTACGACGGTCGGCAGCAGACCCGTCGCCGTGGCGCCCGGAACCTCGAAGCCATCCGTCACCGACAGATCTCCTACGTCTCTTCTCACATCGTTCTCATGGTCGTCCGGAACCATCCGGAGATTAGCCGTTCTCTCGAACTCACATCCAGGTCTCGCCACAACTGTGGCGAGATTCGGCCGTCAACCGACGCCAAATGCCACGATAGTTGACACGGCTCGATCCGGGGCAGCAGGATCGGGGCGCCGCGTGAAGGCCGCAAGGGCAAGAGGGGTGACCTCCCGATGGCGTTTCAGGCAGGAGGGCAGCGGTCGCAGCCGCGGCCCGTCCCCGAGAGTCCGGAAGCAAGGGCGTACCTACAGGACTACGCCACGCTCCTGGAAGCCGTCCCCTTCCCGTCCGTCGTCTTCGACCACCGCTGGGACGTCGTGCTCGCCAACACCGCGTTCGCGGCCCTCTTCCGCGGCATCGGACCGCATCCGACGGCCATGCCCGATGACAACTTCCTGCGGTTCGTGCTGTTCCACCCGGACGCGGGCACGGTCCTCGGTGAGCACGAGTCGAGCTGGTGCCTGCCGATGCTGGCGCACTTCGCGGCGGCGGTGGAGCGGTACGGCCACGATCACGGGCTCCAGGCCATCCGCAGGGAGATCGCCCAGGACCCGATCATGGAGGCCGCCTACCGGCAGGGCCTGCCGCACTGGATCCGCGCGACCGGCCCGCACGCCATGGAACACGACGGGGTCGTGCGGCCGCTGCTGCATCCCGACCCGCGCTGGAGCGGCGACTGCCGGGTGGTGGGGGAGACCCCCAAGACCCTTCAGGCCATGGGGTACTCGAAGCTGACGCTGGTGCTGCGCGAGGCGCGCCGCCCGGCACCCGCCGGGCGGCGTCCGCGCCGTATCCGGCGCACGACGGGTCACCTCAGCGTGGTGCCCGCGCAGCCGGACTGAGCTTCCCTCACCGCCCCGGCTCCGTCGGTGTTCAGGTCACCGACGGCGCCGGGGCCAGCGGCCACCGTCCGGATCAGCGGCCCAGGACGAGAACGAGCGGAATCCCGTCGCACGGGACCAGCCGCAGCCCGTGCCAGACCTCCACTCGCGCCCGCTCCAGCACGGCGGCGAAGTCGGGTCCCTTGGTGAGCGATCCGGCCAGATGCGCGGGATCGGCCGAGGCGGCCACCCGGCCCCGGGCATTGACCAGGTGCGCGGGCGTGGGCAGTGCGCGCAACAGGGGCAGCACCGACGCCTCGAAGTGCCGCAGGTAGACGTCGGCCGCGGCCACGCCGGCGAAGTGTCCCTCCAGATGCACGGGCGCCGACAGGGTGAGGCTGTACTCGTCGGAGCAGAGGTAGTCCACGTAGGGGCCGGCCACCGCCCGCCGCCCGGTGTCACGGGGCAGCGCGAACCAGTCCCAGTGCGTGTAGTCGGAGTACGCCGAGTGCTCCGGATCCAGGTCGAGCAGCAGCGGCCGTATGTCGCCGCTCGAACCGGTCTGCCACCACTCCAGCCAGGCCGGTACGTCGCTCAGCAGCCCGGGGGCCGCCACGAACCCGACCCCGGAGACCAACTCGTGCCGGACCAGCCGGGCATGGAGTCCCGGACGCAGGGCGGCCAGGTCCACGGTCGCGGGTCCTCGGCCCTGGCCGGCCACCCGTGCCAGCAGCGCCGCCGTGTCGGCGCGGGTCTGCGCGACGGCGTCGAACACCGCCTCCAGCGCGGACCGTACCCGTGCCGCCACGTCCCCTTCGGGCGGGGCGATCAGACCGGGGCTCGTGCTCATCGGCGCCCTCCCGCGCACACGGACCGAAAGCCGGCGCGTCCTACAGGGCGAGGCGCAGCGCGATGAGCCGTGCCGTCGATTCCCGGACGCACCCCTCGGCCAGCTCCCCGGCCGAGTCGTGCGCCCCATCCTGCACGGCGGAGATCACGGAGCGATGACGGTCCGCCACCTCTTCGCGATAGGCGTCGTCCCCGAGGACCAGGCACAGCAGTGCCCCGACCTCCGTCTGGAGCGCGACCTGCTCCCGGGTGAGCCGGGCGGACTGCGCGGCCGCCGCCAGCTCCACATGGAACCGGCCGTAGACCCGGCTGCGTGCCGCCGCGTCCTGGGCCGCGGTGAACTCCTCCAGGGTGCGTCGCAGTGGCTGGAGGTCGTCCGGCTCGGTGCGCTGGGCGGCGAGCCGCGCCGCGGCGCCGGAGACGGCGGCCCAGTGGTCGCCGAGATCGCGCAGCTCCTCCGTGCTCCAGCCGGCCAGCCGCTGCCGGACCCGCTCCTCGGCCGGTTCCTCGGGCAGGGAGACGAAGCTGCCCCCGCCGCGTCCCCGCCGGGTGGTGACCAGACCCTGCTGCCGCAGCGCCATGAGCGCCTCCCGCAGGGTCACGGTGGACACGCCGAGCTGCGCGGCCAGCTCGCTCTCGCCGGGCAGCTGCTCCCCGTCGGCGAGCAGCCCGAGTTCGATGGCGTCGCCGAGGCGCCGGACGACCGTCTCCACGCGCGCCCGGGTGTCCACCGGGGAGAAGACGGCTCTCCGTGCCCCGCCGCCCCTGTTGTGTTTCACGGCCACCACCTTGTGCGTTGACTCAACCTTTACCTTAAGGGGGTCTTGAGGTTTGAACTATGAGTTCATATCTTTTCGATCCACAGGCAAGAACGGAAGAGTGCACCAGAAAGGTTCCCGTCCATGGAGGGAAGCGCGATCCGGCTGCAGGGGCTGCGGAAGGAGTTCGCCGGCACCACCGCAGTGGCCGGGGTCGATCTGGAGATATCCGACGGGGAGTTCTTCTCGATGCTCGGCCCGTCCGGCTCCGGCAAGACCACCGTCCTGCGCATGATCGCGGGCTTCGAGAGCCCCACCTCCGGCACCATCGAGCTCGGGGGCCAGGATGTCACCGGCCTCGCGCCCTTCGAGCGCGACGTGCACACCGTCTTCCAGGACTACGCGCTCTTCCCGCACATGACCGTCGAGCAGAACGTCGCCTACGGCCTCAAGGTCCGCAAGGTGCCCAAGGCCGAGCGGATCGCCCGGGCCCGCGAGGCGCTCGCCGGCGTGCGCCTCGAAGCCTTCGGCAACCGGCGGCCCGCACAGCTCTCCGGCGGCCAGCGGCAGCGGGTCGCACTCGCCCGCGCCCTCGTCGGCCGCCCCCGTCTGCTTCTCCTGGACGAGCCGCTGGGAGCCCTCGACCTGAAGCTGCGCGAGCAGATGCAGGTCGAACTCAAGGCGCTGCAGCGCGAGGTGGGGATCACCTTCGTGTTCGTCACCCACGACCAGGAGGAGGCCCTGACGATGAGCGACCGTATCGCCGTCTTCAACCAGGGCGGCATCGAACAGGTGGGCACCCCCGCGGAGATCTACGAGCGTCCCGCCACCGCGTTCGTCGCCTCCTTCGTCGGCACCTCGAACCTGCTCCAGGGCCCGGCGGCCGAACGGGTCGTCGGCACCGCGGGCACGTACAGCATCAGGCCCGAGAAGATCCGGGTCCTGAAGGAGTCCGCCACCTCGGACGAGCCGGAGCACTCCACCGCCACCGGCACCGTGGCCGAGGTGGTCTACCTGGGAGACGCCACCCGTTTCCTCGTCGACCTCGACGCCGGTGGGCGCCTCACCGCGCTCCAGCAGAACCTCGAGACCTCCTCCGAGGACGTCGCCGCCTACCGCGGCACCCGGGTACGCCTCCAGTGGCACCGCCGCCACGCCGTGCAGGTCCCCGACACCCGCTGACCCCCCACACCAGCCCCACGTCACCCATGGAGAACGTCGTGCGTCTCACTCGTACCCTCCGGGCAGCGGCCGCCGTCGCGGTACTGCTCGCGGCCACCGCCTGCGGCTCGTCCGGCTCGGGCGGCTCCTCCTCGTCCACCGGCCTCAACCCGCCGGACCTGAAGGAGCAGTCGAAACTCGGCAAGTCCGAGGGGCAGGTCAACCTCATCGCCTGGGCCGGCTATGTCGAGGACGGCTCCAACGACTCCAAGGTCAACTGGGTCGGCGACTTCGAGAAGCAGACCGGCTGTCAGGTGCACTCCAAGGTCGCGGCCAGCTCCGACGAGATGGTCAAGCTGATGAAGACCGGCGAATACGACGCGGTCTCCGCCTCCGGTGACGCCTCCCTGCGCCTGATCGCCTCCGGCGACGCCGCACCGGTCAACACCGCCCTCGTGCCCAACTACAAGGACGTCTTCGGCGACCTGAAGCTCCGGCCGTGGAACTCCGTCAAGGGCAGGGCTTACGGCATCCCGCACGGCCGCGGCGCCAACCTGCTGATGTACAACACGGAGAAGGTCAAGCCCGCCCCGACGTCCTGGTCCGCCGTCTTCGACGACGCGCCGAAGTACAAGGGCCACGTCACCGCCTACGACTCCCCGATCTACATCGCCGACGCGGCGCTCTACCTGAAGGCCACCAAGCCGGAACTGAAGATCAAGGACCCCTACGCGCTGGACCAGAAGCAGTTCGAGACGGCCGTCGCCCTGCTGAAGCAGCAGAACGGATCCGTCGGCGAGTACTGGGGCGACTACCTCAAGGAGGTGTCCGCCTTCAAGAGCGGCGACTCCGTGGTCGGCACCACCTGGCAGGTCATCGCCAACCTCGCACAGTCCGAGGGCGCCAAGGTCAAGGCGTTCGTGCCCAAGGAGGGCTCGACCGGCTGGTCCGACACCTGGATGCTCTCGTCCAAGGCCAAGCACCCCGACTGCGCCTACCGGTGGATGAACTGGATCATCTCGCCGAAGGTCAACGCCCAGGTCGCCGAGTACTTCGGTGAGGCCCCGTCCAACGCCAAGGCGTGCGCCGAGACGAGCGACAAGAACTTCTGCGCCACCTACCACGCGTCCGACAAGGCCTACTGGAAGAACGTCGCCTTCTGGAACACCCCCATCGAGCAGTGCCTGGACGGCCGCACCGACGTCAAGTGCGTGCCGTACGCGAAGTGGGTGCAGGCCTGGACCGAGATCAAGGGCTGAGGACACGACGATGACCGCCACCCTGCCTGCCGCCGGACGGTCGCCCGTCCGGCGGCTCGCCGGGCTGCTGCACCGCCGCCGGCGGCTGCGGCTGTCCCTGCTGCTGACCGCGCCCCTGCTGTGGCTGGCCGTGCTCTATCTCGGCTCGCTCGGTGTCCTGTTCGTCTCCGCCTTCTGGACGACGAACTCCTTCACCTCCGAGGTGGTGAAGGTCTGGTCCACCGACAACTTCCACGCGCTGCTGACCACCCCCGTCTTCCGCCAGGTGATCCTGCGCAGCATCGGCGTGGCCCTCGCGGTCACCGTCCTGTGCGCGGTGATCGCCTTCCCGCTGGCCTTCTACACCGCACGCGTCGCCCGGCCCCGGTGGCGTCCCCTGCTGGTGGTCGCGATCCTGACGCCGCTGTGGGCGAGTTACCTGGTCAAGGTGTACGCATGGCGGCTGATCCTGTCCCAGGGCGGCCTCGCCGACTGGATGCTGAGGCCGTTCGGGCTGGACGGACCCGGGTTCGGACTCCCGGCGGCCGTCATCACGCTCACCTACCTGTGGCTGCCGTACATGATCCTGCCGATCCACACGGCGCTCCAGCAAATGCCCACCGGTCTCCTGGACGCCTCCGCGGACCTGGGGGCGCGCCCCGGCCGCACCTTCCGCTCGGTGGTGCTGCCGATGGTGCTGCCGTCCGTGGCCGCCGGCTCGGTCTTCACCTTCTCGCTCAGCCTGGGCGACTACATCACCGTGCAGATCGTCGGCGGCAAGACCCAGCTGATCGGCAACCTCGTCTACTCCAACATCGAGCTCAACCTGCCCATGGCCGCCGCGCTGGGCACGGTTCCGGTGCTGGTCATCGTGCTGTACCTGCTGGCGATGCGCCGCACGGGCGCGCTCAGCAGCCTCTAGAAGTCCGCAGCCTCCAGCAGGGGTACCTCGTCATGCAACTGTCCCGCTCCACGCGCATCGCGCTGCGCATCGCCGCCGGGCTCGGCTTCGCGGTCGTCTACGTCCCGCTCGCCCTCGTCCTGGTCAACTCCTTCAACCCGGACCGCAGCGCGAGCTGGCCGCCGCCCGGGTGGACCGCCCACTGGTGGTCGGTGGCCTGGGAGAACGCGGGGGCCCGCAGCGCTCTGTGGGTCTCGGTGAAGGCGGGTCTCGGCGCCACGGCCATCGCGCTGGTGCTCGGCACGCTGATCGCGTTCGCGGTGGCCAGGCACCGCTTCTTCGGCCGTGACGCCATCTCCTTCGTGGTCGTCCTGCCCATCGCGCTGCCCGGCATCGTCACCGGTATCGCGCTCAACTCGGCGTTCAGCACGGTCCTGGAACCGCTCGGGGTCGGTCTCGGGCTGTTCACCGTGATCGTCGGACATGCCACCTTCTGCATCGTCGTCGTCTTCAACAACGTCGTCGCGCGACTGCGCCGCACCTCCGGCACCTACGAGGAGGCGGCCATGGATCTGGGCGCCGACACCTTCCGCGCCTTCGTCGATGTCACCTTCCCGCTGGTGCGCTCGGCGCTGTTCGCCGGCGCGCTGCTCGCGTTCGCGCTCTCCTTCGACGAGATCGTGGTGACGACGTTCACCGCCGGTCCCGGCATCGAGACCCTCCCGATCTGGATCTTCGACAACATGACCCGGCCTCAGCAGGCCCCGGTGGTCAACGTGGTGGCGGCGGTGCTCGTGGTGCTGTCGGTCGTCCCGATCTACGTCGCCCAGCGGCTGTCCGCCGACACGGCGACGGAGAGCAGGATCTAGGGAGCAGGGCCGCCCTCCCTTGGACCCGCAGCGCGGGGTCACCCGGCAGGGGATCGCAAGGGGTGATCGCCCATGGTTTGGACGCAGGCCCGAGGGGTACCGGAAATGGAACATATCGGGCATATCTCAAGGGGATGTGGCCATCAGTGACAACACCCCCGCAGGGAGGACAACGCCATGGTCATCCTGGGGATCATTCTGCTTGTCATCGGCCTGGTGGCGAAGATCGCCATCCTCTGGACGATCGGCATCATCCTGGTCGTCATCGGAGCCGTCCTCTTCCTCCTCGGCTCCCTGGGACACGCCGTCTTCGGGCGACGCCACTACTGGTAAGGGGCCGCGCAGGGGTTTGACCCGCCCGATTCCGTCAACGGGCACTGTATGGCCCAGTCGAAACGAGAGACAGAACGCAAGTACACGGCTCCTGCGGTCTGCGACATCTCCTGGCTGCCCGACCTGAGCGACGTGGAGACGGTCGCGTCGCTGGTCGACCGGGGGAGCCAGGACCTGGACGCCGTCTACTACGACACCGCGGACCTGCGGCTGACCCGCAGCTCGGCGACCCTGCGGCGCAGGACGGGCGGCACGGACGCCGGCTGGCACCTCAAGTTGCCCCTGACCGGCGACGACCGCGAGGAGATCCATGCCCCGCTGTCCGAGGAGATCCCGGACACGCTGCGCGACCTCGTCCTGTCCCGGACCCGCGGCGCACCGCTGCGGCCGGTGGTGCGCCTGCGCACGGCCCGTTCCGTGCGCGACCTCGTCGACCGCCGGGGCGGCACCCTCGCCGAGCTGAGCCTGGACACGGTCCGTGCCGACTCGCTGCTCGACGGGGGCGGTCACGCCGTGTGGACCGAGATGGAGGTCGAACTCGGCGAGCAGGGCGACCCCGCACTCCTCGACGGGATCGAGAAGGTGCTGGCCGAGAAGGGTGTCGACCGCGCGGAGGCCCCGTCCAAGGCGGCCCGCGCCCTGGCCGAGACGGCACCGGTCGCGGCCGGTGCCCAGGAGCCGCCCGCGCAGGTCGTCCCCGGTTCCGCCGGCGAGCACGTGTACGCCTACCTCCGCGCACAGGCGCGGGCACTGGTGGAGCTGGACCCGGCCGTGCGCCGCGGCACACCCGACGCCGTGCACCGGATGCGCGTCACCTGCCGCCGTCTGCGTGGCGTCCTGCGGTCCTACCGCTCCGTGCTGGACCGCGAGGCCACCGACCCCGTCCGTGGCGAACTGAAGTGGCTGGCCTCGGAGCTGGGAGCGGAGCGCGACCACGAGGTGCTCGCCGACCGCCTGGCCGCGGCCCTGCGGGAACTGCCCCGCGAGCTGGTCCTCGGCCCCGTCACCGCACGTCTGACGGCCTGGGACGCGGCCCAGCGGGCCGCGGCTCGCCGACGCACGCTCGACGCCCTGGCCTCGCCCCGCTACACGGCGCTTCTGGAGCGGCTGCACGAGCTGACCATCCGTCCGCCGCTGCGCGCCAAGGCCGCCCGTCCGGCGGAGAAGGTGATGGTCAAGGCGCTGGTGAAGGAGTACGACCGGCTCCGGCGGCGCATGGCCCCCGCGCTGGAGCTGCCGTCGGGTCCGGAACGCGACGCGGCGATCCACGACGCCCGCAAGGCGGCCAAGCGGCTGCGGTACGGCGCCCAGGCGGCCCGCCCGGCTCTGGGCAAGCCCGCCCGCCGTCTCGGCAAGCGGGTCAAGGCGGTGCAGAAGATGAGCGGCGACCACCATGACGGCGTCGTCGCCCGTGACGCGCTGCGTCGACTGGCCGTGGCGGCGCACACAGCGGGCGAGTCCGCCTTCACCTGGGGCCTGCTGCACGGGCAGGAGCGGGCCGCGGCGAGCGCGCGGGAGGAGCGGCTGCAGGGTGCCTGGCGGCGGGCCGCGCAGGCCCGGCCGGGCAACGCCCGCCCATGACCGCGGCACCGGAGGCACAGCGCCCGAGGTGATCGCGTCCGCCACTGGAGGGCGGGAGCCGGGGAGGCCTCGCGCGGGTCACATCTCTCGTACCGGCGACTTTCACGTGGGCGCCATCGCACCCTTTCCTGACGTTTGGTGTTCCTGGAACACTCGCTTCGCGCAGGTTCCCTCACCAACGGGCGTCACATGCCCCGCTCAGGACAAGAGGTCACCCCGTCATGCCTCAAGTGAATCGGCGCCGCTTCCTCCAGCTCGCGGGCGGCACCGCCGCGTTCACCGCGCTCTCCAGCAGCATCGAGCGTGCCGCGGCCCTTCCCGCGCACCACCGCTCCGGCACGATCGAGGACGTCGAGCACATCGTCGTCCTGATGCAGGAGAATCGTTCCTTCGACCACTACTTCGGCACGCTCAGAGGCGTCCGCGGCTTCGGCGACCCGCGCCCGGTCACCCTTCAGAACGGCAAGTCGGTCTGGCACCAGTCGGACGGCACCAAGGACATCCTGCCCTTCCATCCCGACGCCGACGATCTGGGCCTCGCGTTCATCCAGGACCTTCCGCACGGCTGGAACGACGGGCACGCCGCCTTCAACGGCGGTAAGTACGACAGGTGGGTGCCCGCCAAGTCCGCCACCACGATGGCCTATCTGACCCGCGAGGACATCCCGTTCCACTACGCGCTCGCCGACACCTTCACCATCTGCGACGCGTACCACTGCTCGTTCATCGGCTCGACCGACCCGAACCGCTACTACATGTGGACGGGCTACACCGGCAACGACGGCAAGGGCGGCGGCCCGGTCCTCGGCAACGACGAGGCCGGCTACGGCTGGACGACCTATCCCGAGCGCCTGGAGTCCGCCGGGGTCTCCTGGAAGGTCTACCAGGACGTCGGCGACGGCCTCGACGCGAACGGCTCCTGGGGCTGGATCCAGGACGCCTACCGCGGCAACTACGGCGACAACTCGCTGCTCTACTTCAAGCAGTACCAGAACGCGAAGCCCGGCGACACCCTCTACGACAAGGCCCGCACCGGCACCGACGCCCGCAAGGGCGAGGGCTTCTTCGACCAGCTCAAGGCCGATGTGACGTCCGGCAAGCTGCCGCAGGTCTCCTGGATCGTCGCCCCCGAGGCGTTCACCGAGCACCCCAACTGGCCCGCCAACTACGGCGCCTGGTACGTCTCCCAGGTCCTCGACGCGCTCACCTCCGACCCGCGGGTGTGGGCGAAGACGGCCCTGTTCATCACGTACGACGAGAACGACGGCTTCTTCGACCACCTGATACCGCCGTTCCCGCCGGCCTCCGCCGCCCAGGGCAAGTCCACGGCCGACGCCGGCCCGGACCTCTTCAAGGGCGACGGCAGCCGCCCGGCCGGCCCCTACGGACTCGGGCAGCGCGTGCCGATGCTCGTCGTCTCCCCCTGGAGCAAGGGCGGGTACGTGTGCTCGGAGACCCTCGACCACACCTCGATCGTCCGGTTCATCGAGCGCCGCTTCGGCGTCCACGAGCCGAACATCTCCCCCTGGCGACGGGCGATCTGCGGTGATCTGACCTCCGCGTTCGACTTCTCCCGCAGGGACACCAAACCGGTGTCCCTGCCGGCCACGGACGGCTACCGGCCGCCGGACCACGACCGGCACCCCGACTACGTGCCGACCCCGCCCACGAGCCCCGTACTGCCGAAGCAGGAGCGCGGCCTGCGGCCCACCCGCCCGCTCAAGTACGCGCCCTTCGTGGACGGTTCCGCGGACACCGCTGCCGGGAGGTTCACCCTGGCCTTCGCCTCCGGCCCGCACGCCGGCGCCGCCTTCCTCGTCACGTCCGGCAACCGCACCGACGGCCCCTGGAGCTACACCACCGAGGCCGGCACCACCGTCTCGGACACCTGGAACTCGGCCTCCTCGGGCGGCTCCTACGACCTGACCGTGCACGGCCCGAACGGCTTTCTGCGCGTCTTCCAGGGGCCGAACGGTACGGCCGGTCCCGAGGTCACCGCACGGCACACCGGTGACGACGTCGAGCTGACCTTCACCAACAAGGGCTCCGGCACGGTCCGGCTCAAGGTCGTCTGCGGGTACGGCGGTCATGCGCAGGCGGTCACGGTACGGGCGGGAGCCACTGTCCGGCGCACCTTCGCCCTCTGGGCCGGCAGGCGCTGGTACGACCTCACCGTCACCTCCGAGGCCGACCCCGCCTTCCTGCGCCGCTTCTGCGGACACGTCGAGAACGGGCGGCCGGGCGTGAGCGACCCGGCGATCGTCACCGGGTGACCCGGGATCCGGGACCGCCGCCGCGCGCGCCGCGGCCGGCGGTCCCGGGGTAATGTGCCCCGGTGACCACGCAATCGAACACACCTTCAGGCTGGTACCCGGATCCGCACGGCGCGGCGGGAACCCTGCGGTACTGGGACGGTGCCCAGTGGACCGAGCACACCCACGCGGACCAGCAGACCGCGCCCCCCGACCCCCGCGTCCTGCGTCAGGTGCGGCAGCAGGCCGGGGTCGCCCCGAGCGGTGCCGGCGGCGGCACGCTGTTCAGCGAACCGGTCCTGGTCGTGAACCAGAAGGCCAAGCTGATCGAGCTGACGAACGAGTACAGCGTCTACGACCAGAACGGCAACCAGCTCGGTTCGGTCACCGAGGTCGGGCAGAGCGCCCTGAAGAAGGTCCTGCGCTTCGTCTCCAGCCTGGACCAGTTCATGACGCACAAGCTGGAGATCCGCGACGCCCACGGGCGGCCGCAGCTCGTACTGGTCCGCCCCGCGAAGATCTTCAAGTCGCGGGTGGTGATCGAGCGTCCGGACGGGCAGCGCGTGGGCGAGATCGTCCAGCAGAACATGTTCGGGAAGATCAACTTCGCGATGAACGCGGACGGCCGGCAGGTCGGCGCGATCAAGGCGGAGAACTGGCGCGCCTGGAACTTCTCGATCGTCGACCACGCGGGGAACGAGGTCGCCCGGATCACCAAGACGTGGGAGGGCCTGGCGAAGACGATGTTCACCACGGCCGACAACTACGTCCTGCAGATCCACTACCAGCTGCCCGAGCCGCTGCTGAGCCTGGTCGTCGCGACGGCGCTGACCGTGGACACCGCGCTCAAGCAGGACGCCCGGGGCTGGGGCTGAGCCCCGGGAACCATCAGGACACCGAGCCCAGGGAAGGCTCGTAGGAGACCGGTGCCGGCTGGTCCGGGTCCCCGCCGGGTGTGAACGGGCCGGCATCCCCCGCCGCCGGGGCGGGGGACGACCGCGACAGCGTCACCACCCCCCAGGACGCCGTGGCCGCGCCCGCCACCGTCAGCAGCAGGCCCCCCGCGCCGCCCTGGAGGTGCTCGCCGAGGAGACAGAGGCCGATCACCGCGGCCGCCACCGGATTGGCGAGGGTCACCACCGCGAGCGGCGCGCCGAGGCCGTCCCGATAGGCCGTCTGGGACAGCAGCAGACCGCCCGTCGCGAACGCCGCCACCAACAGGGCCACCACCACGACCTGCGCACCGAGTACCGGCTGCGACCGGTCCGTCGCCGCCACCGTCACGGTCTGGGTCAGCGCCGAGGCGACACCCGACGCGAAGCCGGAGGCGGTCGCATACCGCAGGCCGGGGCGGGCTCCCCCGGTCGAGTGCGGCCGGGAGTGCGGGAGGGTCAGCGCACCGATCACAGCGGCGGTCGCACCCGCCACGGCCAGTGCCTCCGGAAGGCTCAGCATGTCGTCGGGCTCGGGCCCGGAGGCCGTCACCAGCAGTGCGGCCAGGCCGATCAGGGTCAGGGCCGTGCCCCGCCACTCCTGTGCGCCGACCCGGCGTCCCGCGGCCCGTGCTCCCAGCGGCACCGCGGCGACCAGGGTGAGCGCGCCGAGCGGCTGGACCAGCGTCAGCGGGCCGAACTTGAGGGCCGCGACGTGCAGCAGGGCGGCGGAGGCGTTGAGCACCACCGACCACCACCAGGCGCCGTGGGTGAACAGCCGCAGTGTGCTCGTGCCCGAGGTACGGGTGGCAAGCCGCTCCTGGGCCACGGCGGCGGCCGCGTAGGCGACCGCGGAGAACAGGGAGAGGACGACGGCGAGAACCACGGCGCTCATCGGCCCGCCCCCACCAGACCGGGGCCCTCGGCCGCCGAGGGCCCGCCGGCCGGCGTGTCGTTCCCGGACGCCGATCGCTCGGCGGCCGTCGCGGGTTCGGTCGGCCGCGGTGCGGGCAGGGTGAGCGGTGCGGCCGTGGACGCCTCGTCCGAGGCCGGCGACGGTGTGCGGACCACTGCCAGCGCGAGTCCGAGCAGTGCGCTCGCCACGATGCCGTCGAGCCAGTAGTGGTTCGCCGTGCCGACGATCACGACGAGCGTCAGCAGCGGATGCAGCAGCCACAGCCACCGCAGGCGGGACCGGGTGGCCGCGATCAGGCCGATCGCGACCATCAGGGCCCAGCCGAAGTGCAGCGACGGCATGGCGGCGAACTGGTTCGCCATCGAGTCGGTCTCCGGCTCGGCCCCGTACACCGTGGGGCCGTAGACCTGCCCGGTGTCCATCAGGTGAGCCACGTCCAGCATCCGCGGCGGCGCCAGCGGAAACGTCAGGTGGAGTGCCAGTGCGGCGCCGGTGACCAGGGCGAGGACCTGCCGGGCCCACACATAGTGGGCGGGGCGCCGTACATACAGCCAGACCAGGAAGGCGGCGGTGGCCGTGAAGTGGACGGCCACGTAGTAGAGGTTCGCGGCGCGGACGAGGGTGTCGCCGTGCAGCAGTGCGGACTGCACCGCTCCCTCGCCCGGCAGATGCAGGGAGCGCTCCCAGTGCCACACGCGGTGCGCGTTGGCGTGGGCCTCGGCGGTGTGGCCGTTCGCCAGCCGCCGACCGAACTTGTAGACGAGGAAGAGCCCGGCTACCAGCAGGAGCTCACGGACGAGGGGCGGCCTGGGTATCGCGGCTGCCCCTTGTGTTTCAGGCTCGGTGCGGGAATCCATCCCCCGGCCCCTTTGCTGACTGTCTTGCGTGCGGTGGTGCGTGGTGAGCCCAGGAAAGGGTCCACTCGACAGACGAGTGGGTCCTGTCCAAGGCTCATCGATACGCCAGTGTACCGATACGCCTCCGTACCGGTACACTGGCGTATCGATACACTGGTGTGAAGCGGCCCACGGGCCGGGACCAAGACGGAGGAGGAACCACGCCATGACGTCGCAGGCAGCGGACGCACCGGAGACGGTTGCCGCCTCGCGCCGCTCCAAGCTCACGCCCGAGCGTGAGCAGGAGTTCTTCGACGCCGTGCTCGAACAGATCCGTGAATGCGGCTACGAGTCGGTCACCATGGAGGGCATCGCCGCCAGCACGCGGTGCAGCAAGTCGACGCTGTACCGGCAGTGGAAGACCAAACCCCAGTTCGTCGCCGCCGCCCTCAGATCCAACCGCTGTGTGCGGATCGCCGGCGTCGACACCGGCTCCCTCGCCGGGGATCTGCGCGCCGCCGCACGGGCCGCGGCCGCGTGGTCCCGCCCCGACACCAAGCTCCTCCAGGCCCTCGGTCCCGCGGTCATGCAGGACCACGAACTGGCCCAGGCGCTGCGCGGCGCGCTCGTCGAGCCCGAGATCAAGGCGCTCCAGGAGATCCTGCGGCGCGGGGTGGAACGCGGCGAGGTGCGCGCCGACCACCCTGCCCTCGAGTACATCCCCGCCCAGCTGCTGGGTGTGCTCCGCGCCCGCCCGATGCTGGACGGCCAGTACGCGGACGAGGAATACCTCGAGCGTTTCGTCGAGGCGGCGGTGCTTCCGTCGCTCGGATTGACCTAGAGACCGGGCCGCCGTCCGTGGGATGACCGGACGGCGGCCCCGATCGCGCCGCACCGTGGGGACGGGGGCGGCGCGCACCCCGGCCGGGTGGGGCTCCTCTTGAGCGGAGGCGAGCCCCGCCCGGCCCCGGCTCGAGCCCGGCCTGGGCCCCGGCGCTTGTTCACCAGCCTGGGCCCCGGCGCTCGTTCAGACGTTCTGTCCGTCGCCGCCCGCGGACGCCGCCTCGATGCCCGCGGCGACCTGGTCGAGGACGGACGGCTTCGGCGCGTTCGAGCCGACGTCGACACCGAAGCGGACGACGACGAGCTGCCCGGACCCGGCGGGCGAGGGGAACACGAGCGACTCGACATAGCCGTCCGCACCCTTGCCGGTGACCGCCTTCCAGCGGACCATGTAGCCCTTCTGCCCGGCCACCGTCACCGACTTCGAGGCGAGCACCTGGTGCGAGGTGATGCCGCCGTAGGACGTGCCGCCGTAGGACTCCTCGGCGTTCTTGGCGATGTCCTGCTCGGCCGCGGCCTCCGCCGTGGTGGCCGTCAGCCCCTTCGACTTCGCGGACGCCGAGTACGCCCCGCCGGTGTTGCAGGTCTTCGAGGTGTCACCGGGGCACTTGTACTGGTCGTTCGCCTGGATCGCCGCGCCTCCCTCGATGATTCCGCCGCGCCAGCCGTCCGGCACGGGGATGCTGATGCCGTTGAACGGATCGACGGCGTACCCGCCCCCGGTCCCCGGCTGCCCGGGCCGGCCGGGCGCGGGGCTCGGACCGTCCGGGCCCCCGGAGCCGCCCCGCCCGCCCGGTCCGCCGAAGGGTCCGCCCTGGCCCTCCCGGCCGCCGAAACCACCCGGCCCTCCCGGCCCCTGGGCACGCGCGGAGTCACCGCCGCCGTCGTGCGCGGCGAGCGCGTAGACGCCGCCGCCTATACCCGCCAGGACCGCGACCGCCGCCGCCACGGCTATCCCGGTCCGCAGCCCGCGCCGAGGCGGGGCGGGCGGAACGGGCGGATACGGCACGGCCCCGAACGGCCCGCCCGGATACGCGCCGACGCCCGGCGGCTGCGCCGGCGGACCCCATGCGGCGGCCTGATCCGCAGGGCGGGTCCGGTCCGTCCACGCCCTGCCGTCCCACCAGCGTTCGGTGGCGGGCCCGTCACTTGTCTGCCCCGGGTCGGGGTACCACCCGGGAGGAGTCACCTGCGTCATGGAACCACCGTAGGAGGCAAGCGTGAAAGAGGGATGAGAGCCCCCGGCCGGCAGGTGGCCCACGGGGCGGAACCCGGCCGGGACGTGACGGATCGCACCGCCCGCACCCGGTCCACACCGCTCTTCCCCTTCCGGCGGACCGTCAGGATCCGCTCAGGGACCGGCTTTGCGAGAAATTGACCCGCGTGGCCCTTCCCCGGCTGGTCAGCGGCCCTTCGCGTCGTCCCAGGACACCGCGCGTCACCCATCACGGCAACAGGTGCCCCGACCCGCCTCCGCCGAAGCCCGGGGAGGGCTAGGCTCGATGCCTGTACGTCGTTTGGGCGACCTGGGGAGGTACCGGGATGACGGAGGCACGGCCCGGCGCGGCCGCCTCGGCTTCCCTGTGGGAACGCGACGCGGAACTTGCCGTCGTCAACGAGGCTATGGACGCCTTGTGCGACGACACATCGCCCTCCGCGTCGGGGAACCTACTGGTGTTCGGCGGGGAGGCCGGCATCGGCGAGACGGCGCTCCTCACCGAGACACGCCGCATCGCCGAGCGGCGCGGCTGCACGGTGTGGTCGGCGCGTGGCGGCGAGACCGTCACGTCCGTCCCCTTCAATGTCGTACGGCAACTGCTCCAGCCCGCGCTCCTGTCCCTGATGCCGGAGGAGGCGCGGGAGTACCTGGGCGACTGGTACGACGTCGCGGGCCCCGCCCTCGGGATAACGGAACCGGGCGAACGGCGGGCCGACCCGCAAGGCGTCTGCGACGGCCTGATCGTCGCCGTCTCCCGGCTCGCCAAACGGGAGTGGCCCCTGGTCCTGCTCATCGACGACGCGCACTGGGCCGACCAGGAGACCCTGCACTGGCTCGCCGCCTTCTGCGAGCGCTTGGACGACCTGCGCGTGCTGGTCGTGGTCGCCCTCCGCCCCGGCGAGGTCGCCGGGGACAGCGCCCGTCACCTCGATACGATCGCCGCGGCCGCCCGCCATCCGGTCAGCACCCTGAGCGAACTCACGCCCGCAGCGACCGCCGGACTCACCCGCGCCACCCTCGGCCCACACGCCGACGCGCCGTTCTGCCGCGAGGTGTGGGCCGTGACCGGCGGCAATCCTTACGAGACCGTCGAACTCCTTGCCAAGGTGCAGGACAGCCAGCTGGAACCGGTCGAGGCGTCCGCCGCGGAGCTGCGCGCCCTGAACCGCTCGGCCCGCGGCAACGGCCTCGTCGCCCGTCTGGAGAGCCTCGGCATCGAAGCCACCCGGTTCGCCTGGGCCGCGGCCATCCTCGGGACCGGCATCACCGTCGACCTGGTGGCCCGGCTCGCCACCATGCGCCGCGAGGACGCCCTGCGCTGCGCCGAACTCCTCGCCGCCGCCCGCATCCTGGCGGAACCGGATCCGGCCGGCCGTCAGGCGGCCGACGGAGAGCTCGAGTTCGTGCACCCGCTGATCGCCAGCGCCGTCTACCGCTCCATCCCCGACGGGCTGCGCACCGCGATGCACGGCATCGCCGCACAGGTCGTCACCGACTCCGGACTCGGCGCCGCGGCCGCCTCCCGCCATCTCCTCGAGGTCCATCCCGACGACGACGAGGAACTCGTCGAGCAGATGCGGGAGGCGGCGCGCGAACACCTCGCCGTCGGCGCCCCCGAGGCGGCCCGCCGCTGTCTGGAGCGGGCCCTGCTGGAGCCACCGCCGCCCGAGGTGCACCCGCATGTGCTCTACGAACTGGGCTGCGCGACCCTGCTGACCTCGCCCGCCACCACCATCGACTACCTCCAGGCGGCCCTCGCCATGCCGGGACTGGAGGGCGACGTGCGCGTCAGCGCCGTCTACCGCCTCTCCCAGGCCCTGCTGCACAACGACCAGCTGGACGAGGCGGTCCGCACCGTCGACGAGGAGGCCGCCCGCCTGGAACCCGGGCCCTCCCGGATGCGGCTTCAGGCCGTGCACTACATGTGGGAAGGCGTCCACGCGGCCGAGGAGGACTCCCCGGACCGCTCACAGGAGCTGGCCGAACTCGCCCGCACCTGCACCGGGAAGGACAACTCCGAGCGGGCCCTGCTCATCCTGCGCGGCTTCGACGCGATGACCCACGGCGAGAACGCCGAGGAGGTCGTGGAACTGTGCGACCGCGCCCTCGTCAACGGCCGGCTCGCCCCCGGACTCGGCTGGACCGACACCGAGTGGGGCATCGAACTGCTGCTGATGCTGGGCAGCGCCTACGCCTACACCGACCGCCTCGACCGGGCCGAGAGCCTGTTCACGGAGGCCCTGCGCGCATACGAGTCCGCCGGGTGGAGCGGCGGCCACCTCGCCCTGGCCCACGCCTATGTCGGACTGGCGCACCGCAGGAGGGGCCGCCTGAGGGAGGCGGAGTCCTCCCTGCGCGCTTCCCTGCGCCTCGCCGAGCGCGTCGGCCGCGGACTGCCCCTGTACTGGTCCGCGACGTGCGGACTCGTCGACACCCTGCTCGCCCGCGGGCATGTGGAGGAGGCCTGGTCGATTGCCGAGCGGTACGGCTTCGCGCCGCCGTACCCCTCCACCATCGTGCTGCCCGACACCCGCTGTGTCCGCGGCCGGCTGCTGCTCGCCGTCGGCCGCACCGAGGAGGGGGTGGGCGAGCTGGAGGCCGCCGAGAAGGCGGCCGCCGGGCGCGGGCACAACACCGTGCTGGCTCCCTGGGCCGGCGACCTCGCCCGCGCGCTGGCCACCGACGATCCGCGCCGGGCCGCCGAACTCGCCGTGACCGCCCGCCGGCAGGCGGAGCTGTCCGGCACCGACACGGCCATCGGCGAGGCCCTTCGCGTGGCCGCCGCCCTGGAGACGGGCCAGCGCGCCACCGCACTGTACGCCCGGGCGGTGACGTATCTGGAGGCGTCACCCTGCGCCTACGAACACGCGGCGGCTCGCGTCGAGTACGGCCTCGCCACCCGTTCGGCGCCGGAGTTGAGGAGAGGGCTGACGCTGGCCCGTGCCTGCGGGGCGGACGGGCTGGCGGCCCGGGCACAGGAGGCACTGGAGGGCGACCGGGGGCTTGTGTGACCCCCGGGGCTGGCGCGCACGGGGCGCCAGCCGCGGCATGACCGCTTCGGGAGGAGCGTCTCTGATCAGCTATGCGGTCCCATGTGGACCGTATGGTCTGGCACGGGTTCTGCCCACCTGGGCGGGGATGCGTGAGCGTGGAGATGGAATCCTGCGCCCAGTGTTGCTCCGCGTGGCCGGTGTCGGCGGGTGGTGGGTGTGCTGATCGTGGTCACGCCCTGGTGCCGGTCGGCTGCGCGGGGCAGCTGGGTCCGGCCCGGTGGTGCGTGTCCCTCCGGACGCTGGCCGGCCGGGCGGGTGGGCTTGGCCGGGGAGGGAACCTCACGTCGCCTGGGCGTGAGGCGGTTGGTTCGCGGCCGGGTGGGGCCGGTCTTCGACCGGTCCGTCCGGCTGGTCTTCGGGACGGTGGTGAGGACGGCCTTGGCCTCCATGGTGTCCACCACGGCACGGATCACCATCTGCCCGGTTAAGTGGTCCACGATGGTCTTGGTCTGGTGGGCGAGGCCGCGTGCGGCGATCCGCTGCCAGGCGCCCTGGTCACGGTCGCCCTGCCATCCGCACTCGGGGTTGGGGCAGATGGCCCACTTCCAGCCGGACACGGCAGGCCGGTCGGGGGCCTTGCGGTGCCTGAGCGGTGTGAGGCAGTGCGGGCAGTGCTTTGAGGTGTTGCGCGCAGGCACGGTGACCACGGCGATGCCGACTTCGGCAGTCAGGTGCCGCATGCGGTCGGTGATCTGGCCGCGCACGGTCTGCGAGAGGCGGATGTTGTGGGTGCGGCCCATGCCGCCTGCTTCCATCGACCGCAGGTCTTCCAGGTAGATGACCGTGGCCCCGGCCGCGATGGCCTGATCCACAGCCCAGCGGGCGGCCGACCATGCCAGGGCGTCGTTGAGGTTCGAGCGGCGCTCGCTCACGCGCCGGATCTCCTGGGCCAGCACTGCGGCCTTGCCCTGAAGGGCGGGGTCGGCGAGCCGGACGTAGTGGTCGGTCTTGGCGTGCAGGCGTTCGGAGACACGGCGGAGCCGGTACTGCTTGGCCTGCACACCTGCGGCCCGGAACTGGGCACCGTGGGCGAGTGTGCTGATGCGGCCGTCGTCGTGGAGGCGGGCAGCGCCGGCGGACAGGAGCGTGCCCAGGCCCCAGTCCACGCCCAAGGCCACCGTATGGCCCGCCCGCCTCGTCTTGGGTACGCAGTGGGTGTAGGCGAGGTCGGCCCGCACCTTGCCACCCGTGATGTACACAGTCGGCAGGTGGATCACCGCGTTCGCCGGAACAGTCGGTGGCAGGGCGATGGGGCAGGCCACCCACGTCCAGTCGGCGTACGTGTGTGGGTCGGGGCGGGTCGGGAGCTTAAGCCGCAGCAGGGCCCGCTGCCCGTCATCGCAGCGTTGGATGGTGGCCTGCTGCGCGTCGCACGCGGCGAGCAGCAGCATGCGGGCCACACGCGGCGCGCCCTCCAGTTCGAACACATCGGCCGGCAGACGCCCGTGCTTGCGCTGGAAGGAGACAGCCTGGCGGGTCCGGGAGCGAATGACGCTGGACGGCAGGTACTGCCCGCCGGGGATCACCCCGCGTACCTGATCCCACTCTTTGGCAGTGCGCTTGGCGGGATCGGCAGGCCAGGCGGCCAGAACTCCGGCGGCCAGGTCAGCACGCCACTTCACCGATCGCAGCGCACGCCCGGCCATCTCCTGGGCCATGCGCACGATCCGGTCGTTCACCTTCACCCCATCGGGGGCGACGGTCCAGCCCAGGCGGCGCAGCGCCATCCACGCGTTCGACGGCAGCCTGCGGCCTGCGGCATCCTGCCCCGAGGCCAAAGCGTTCACGTCGGCGGTGTTCCAGTGCCCGGCCAGCAGCGCGCTCGTCATGCCGGCCACCAGGTCGACGCACCAGCCGACCCGCTCGACCAAGCCGGCAGGGGTGAGGACTTCGCCGCTCTTCTCGTCCACGCCCGCACGAATGAGGGCGCGGGCGCAGGCGGTACGGGCCCTCTCGCCGTCGGCGAGGGGCAGCTTTCGGCTCACGACACCTGCCCCCTCTCGCTGCACTGACCGGACTCGGCCAGCAGACGGCGGCGGTCGTCCGCACTGCGCACATCCACGGAGGAGAACCGACGCTCACGGCCGACCCACGTAAACGGGATCTTGCCGTCCAACGCCCACTGACGAAGCGTCATCGGATGTATCCCTAGACGCTATCGCCGCCTTGGACATGCGCAGCAACTCCATCCGTCCACAACGGACGGCGAAAAAGGCAAAGGCAAGGAGGTCACCCGCTCCTTGCCACTCTCAACGTATAGCGCAGTGGGGGGCTTGCGGCAAGGCCCGGGTCCTGCTGCAGACTCTCCGGCCGAAGCCGGAACCTGTGGAACCAGGGATGCGCGAAGTACGTGCGCTCTGCCGACGTCCGGTTCTCGCGGGCCGTCGTACCACCGGTGGGACTCGGGGTGCGCTCGCGGGGACTGGGCTCGGAGGTGCGGGTGTGCGTGCCGCCGGATTGCGCGGAGCGGCGGGTCGGAATCCAATCTCGTTGAACGGGTGTGCCGATGATTGACGTGATCGTGGCCGGCGGCGGACCGACCGGCCTGATGCTGACCGCAGAGTTGCGGCTGCACGGCGTGCACGTGGTCGTGCTGGAGAAGTTGACCGAGCCGACCGAGCAGTCCCGCGGGCAAGGCCTGCACGCGCGCAGCGTGGAGATGATGGACCAGCGCGGCCTGCTGGACCGGTTCCTGGCGGTGAGTGAGAAGTTCCAGGCCGGCGGCCTCTTCGGCGGTATCCACAAGCCATGGCCGGACCGGCTGGACACGGCCCACCCCTACGGCCTGGCCACCCCTCAGCCGGTCACCGAGCGGTTGCTCAACGAGCGTGCCCTCGAACTCGGTGCCGAGATCCGGCGCGGCTGCGAAGTGATCGGTCTGAGCCAGGACGCAGACGGGGTGACCGTCGAACTGGCCGACGGCACGCACCTGCGCTCGCGCTACCTCGTCGGCTGCGACGGCGGCCGCAGCACGGTGCGCAAGCGGCTCGGCGTCGGCTTCCCCGGCGAGCCCGCCAAGGTCGAGACACTGCTGGGCCATATGGAGGTGACCGAGGATCCGGCGACGGTCGCCGCCGTCGTCGCGGAGGTCCGCAAGACCCAACTCCGGTTCGGCGCCATCCCCCTCGGGGACGGGGTGTACCGCCTCGTCGTGCCCGCCGACGGCGTGGCCGAGGACCGTGCGACCGCGCCGACCCTGGAGGAGTTCAAGAAGCAGCTGCGTGCCTTCGCGGGCACCGACTTCGGGGCGCACTCGCCGCGCTGGCTGTCCCGGTTCGGCGACGCCACCCGGCAGGCCGAGCGCTACCGGGTCGGCCGGGTGCTGCTGGCCGGCGACGCGGCGCACATCCACCCGCCGACCGGCGGACAAGGCCTCAACCTCGGCATCCAGGACGCGTTCAACCTCGGCTGGAAACTGGCCGCCGCGGTCGAGGGCTGGGCTCCGGAGGGGCTGCTGGACAGCTATCACGCCGAACGGCACCCGGTGGCCGCCCGTGTGCTGGACAACACCCGCGCGCAGATCACGCTGCTGGGGACCGATCCGGGTGCGACCGCGCTGCGGGAGCTGTTCTCGAAGCTGATGGACTTCGAGGAGGTGAACCGGTACGTGACCGAGATGATCACCGCGGTGGGTGTGCGCTACGACTTCGGCGAGGGCCATGAGCTGCTCGGCCGGCGGCTGCGGGACGTGGAGCTGAAGCAGGGCCGCCTTTACGCGCTGATGCACGGCGGCCGCGGGCTGCTGCTCGACCAGACCGGCCGGCTCTCGGTGGCGGGATGGGCGGACCGGGTCGACCATGTCGTCGACACCGGCGAGGAGCTGGACGCGCCCGCGGTACTGCTGCGGCCGGACGGCCATGTGGCGTGGGTCGGTGAGGATCAGCAGGATCTGCTCGGCCGGCTGCCCGAGTGGTTCGGCGCCGCCGTCGGCTGAGCGCCCCGTTGGGGCGACCGGAGCCCGAGCGGGGCGGCTGTGACCTGGCCCCGGTCACGGTCGCGCCCAGGTCACCCGCGCGGCGCGGAGGTCTGCCCCACGGACACCGCCGGAGTACCGTGCTGGGGCAGAGGCGTCCACGGGGTCGTGGGCGGTCCGGAGTCGAGAGGGTCAGCCATGCCGGCCGAGGCCGAACCCGCGGGAATGAGAACCGTGCAGCGCGCGATCGACCTCCTCGGCCTCTTCGACGAGAGCCGCCCTGCCCTGTCCGTCCGCGACATCGTTTCGGCGTCCGGTCTGCCGAAGACGACGGTGCTGCGCCTGCTGGGGACCCTCAGGGCCAACGGACTGCTCTGGGTCGACGAGCACGGCCGCTATCTCGTGGGCCCCGCCCTGCTGCGCTGGTCCCGGCTCGCCGAACAGGTCTGGCGGCTGCCGCCCGCGGCCCGGGTGGTCCTGCGCGACCTCGCGGTCGAGCACCGGGAGACGGTGCATCTGTATGTGCGCCGTGACGTCCACCGCGTCTGCATCGCCCAGCAGGAGGGGCCCCAGAGCCTGCGAGAGGTCGTCCGGGTCGGGGACGAACTCCCGCTGTGGGCGGGCGGCGCCGCCAAGGCGTTGCTGCTGGATGCCCCGGAGTCCCTGCTGCGCCGGGTCGCGGAGACCTCCCCGCACGGGATCGCCCACCTGGAGACGCTGCGCGCGTGGCTCGACGAGGCACGCGCCTGCGGCTACGCCATCAGCCACGGCGAGCGCGAGGAGGGGCTGTCCGCGGTGGCTGTGCCGGTGCGGGGCCGCCAAGGAGCCGTGGTGGCGGCCCTGTCCTTCGGCGGGCCCAGCGCCCGGTTCGGCGACGAGCGCGTACGGTGCTTCGCGGACGGCCTTCAGGGGGCGGCGGGGGAGCTGGCCCGGGCGGGGCTGCCGTTCGAGGTGTGACCGCCCGGGCCTCGGGAACGCGAGGTCCTGTGGTCCGTTCAGCGGACCGAACACACCGCTGACCGGATCCCCGACCTAGACTGGCAGCCACGGCAGCCCCACCGCGTACCCGGCAAGGAAGGCGGCATCACCGTGGACCGGACCCTCGTCACCTCTTCCCCGCACTCCGCTGCCGACTGGTGGGTCACCGCCGATCAGGCGCGGCACGCGGCGCGCAGCGGACTGTCGGACGCCGCGACGGCACCCGACCTGCTGCGTACGCTCGCCGAACTGGACGGGGCCCGCCGGGAGACGGTGGTCGCCGTCGGCGCCGCGGTGGAGGCGCTGCTGGAGGGCGGTGTCGCCTGGGAGGCGATCGCGGCGGCCCTGGGACTCGGCTCGGCCGACGACGCCCGGGCGGCACTCGCCTCCGCCCGCCGGGACGCCGC
The DNA here is from genome assembly GCF_021462825.1 of Streptomyces glomeratus. GTDB lineage: Bacteria > Actinomycetota > Actinomycetes > Streptomycetales > Streptomycetaceae > Streptomyces > Streptomyces glomeratus. Next base: position 40,300 of record NZ_JAKEEB010000025.1, read on the forward strand.
AGCGGCGATCGAACGCCGACGGGGCCGGCGGGCGTAACAAGCCTTCCGCCCAAGCCTTCCGCCCGCGGCCGACGCCTGCCGGAGGGTCAGCCGGGAGTGCCCAGGATTTCCGCGAGGTCGTACCGCACCGGTTCCTCCAGCTGGGAGTACGTACAGCTCTCGGGGGTGCGGTCCGGGCGCCAGCGGCGGAAGCGTGCGGTGTGCCGGAAGCGCACGCCCTTCTCCATGTGGTCGTACGCCACCTCCGCCACCCGCTCGGGCCGCAGCGGCACCCAGGCCAGATCCTTCTTCCCCGACCAGCGGCTGGGCGCACCGGGCAGCCGGGCCGTCTCGTGCGCCGCCTCCTCCGACCAGGCCGCCCACGGATGGCTCCCGACGTCCTCCATCCGCAGCGGTTCCAGCTCCTCCACGAGTTCCGCGCGCCGTTTCATGGCGAAGGCGGCGGCCACCCCCACGTGCTGGAGGACGCCCTGGTCGTCGTACAGCCCGAGCAGCAGCGAGCCCACGACCGGGCCGCTCTTGTGGTAGCGGTAGCCCGCGACCACCGCGTCCGCCGTGCGCTCGTGCTTGACCTTGTACATCACGCGCTCGTCCGGACGGTAGGGCAGGGACAGCGGCTTGGCGATCACTCCGTCCAGCCCCGCGCCCTCGTACTGCCGGAACCACTCCTCGGCCACCGCGCGGTCCGTCGTCGCGGGCGCGAGATGCACCGGCGGCGTCACCGACGACAGCGCCTTCTCCAGCAGGCGGCGGCGGTCGCTCAACGGAATGTCGAGGAGCGACCGGTCGTCCAGCGCCAGCACGTCGAACGCCACGAACGAGGCCGGGGTCTTGTCCGCGAGCATGCGTACCCGGGAGTCCGCCGGATGGATCCGCTCCGTCAGCGCGTCGAAGTCGAGATGCCCCTCCAGGGCGATCACGATCTCCCCGTCCACCACGCACCGCTCGGGCAACCGCTCCCGCAGCGCCTCCACCAGCTCCGGGAAGTACCTCGTCAGCGGCTTTCCGGTACGGCTGCCCAGTTCCACCTCGGTGCCGTCGCGGAAGACGATCGCCCGGAACCCGTCCCACTTCGCCTCGTACTGCATGCCCGGCGGGATCTTCGCCACGGGCTTGGCGAGCATCGGCTTGACGGGTGGCATCACCGGCAGATCCATGGCTTCGACTCTAGGAGCGGATCCGGGCACCCGCTTGTCGAGTTCCCGGCAGCACGGCGTGTCGCGCCCGGTGTGCGGGGTCTGTCCCGCACGCCTACCGTGGCTCGCATGGGTGATGCGGTGGAGCTGGAGGTGGCCGGCCGGACGGTACGGCTGTCCAGCCCGGGCAAGATCTTCTTTCCGGAGCGCGGCTTCACCAAACTGGACCTCGCCCAGTACTACAGTGCCGTCGGCCCCGGCATCCTGCGCGCCCTGCGCAACCGGCCCACCACCCTGGAGCGCTACCCGGACGGGGTGACCGGTGACTTCTTCTTCCAGAAGAGGGCCCCCAAGAACATGCCCGACTGGATTCCCACCGCGCACATCACCTTCCCCAGCGGCCGCAGCGCCGACGAGATGTGCCCCACCGAAGCCGCCGCCGTGGTGTGGGCCGCGCAGTACGGCACGCTCACCTTCCATCCGTGGCCGGTGCGCCGCGACGACGTCGACCATCCCGACGAACTCCGCATCGACCTCGACCCGCAGCCCGGTACCGACTACGCAGACGCCGTGCGCGCCGCCCATGAACTGTGCGCCGTCCTCGGCGAGTTCGGCGGACTGCGCGGCTGGCCCAAGACCTCCGGCGGCCGGGGCCTGCACGTCTTCGTGCCCATCGAACCGCGCTGGACCTTCACGCAGGTGCGTCGTGCCGCCATCGCCGTCGGGCGTGAGCTGGAGCGCCGTATGCCGCGGCACGTGACCATCGCGTGGTGGAAGGAGGAGCGGGGCGAGAAGATCTTCGTCGACTACAACCAGACGGCGCGCGACCGCACCGTCGCCTCCGCCTATTCCGTACGTCCCAAGCCGCATGCCCCGGTGTCCGCGCCGCTGCGCTGGGACGAGGTCGACGATGCGGTGCCCGACGACTTCGATCTGGCGTCGATGCCACCCCGCTTCGCCAGGCTCGGTGACGTCCACGCGGACATGGACGACCACGCCTTCTCCCTGGAGGCGCTTCTCGACCTGGCCCGCCGGGACGAACACGACCACGGTCTCGGTGATCTGCCCTATCCGCCGGAGTACCCGAAGATGCCGGGCGAACCGAAACGGGTTCAGCCGAGCCGGGCCCGGCGGGACAGCACCCCGCCGGTATGAAGGCAATACAACATATTTGTCCTCCCCGAGGCTAAGCTCACGCAGTGCCGCTATCGTCCTCGGTTCGTCCCAGCGGCCCTTCTCCGTGAACTCCGTACAGGATGGGGAGTCCGGCATGGACAGACGCAGCTTCAACCGCCGGATGCTGCTGGGTGGCGCGGCCGTCGCGACGTCGTTGTCCGCGGCCCCGGAGGCCGTCGGCACCACTCTGCGCACGGCGCCTGCCGGCGGCCGGATCCGGCGCATCAGGCTGTACGCCGAGAAGCTCAGCGGCGGGCGCATGGGCTACGGCCTGCAGCGGGGGAAGGCGACCGTTCCCGGCCCGCTGATCGAGCTGACCGAGGGCGACACGGCGTACGTCCAGTTGGTGAACACGATGGATGTCCCGGCGAGTCTGCATGTGCACGGTCTCGACTACACGATCCACCAGGACGGCACCCGCTGGAGCTGGAGCGCGGTGCAGCCGGGCGGCACCCGCACCTACGTCTGGCGCACCCACGCCCCCGGCCGCCGCGCGGACGGCACCTGGCGGGAGGGCAGCGCGGGTTACTGGCACTACCACGACCACATCGTCGGCTCGGACCACGGCACGGGTGGTGTCCACAAGGGTCTGTACGGGCCGGTGATCGTGCGCCGCGCGGGCGACATCCTCCCCCTCGCGACGCACACGATCGTGTTCAACGACACGTCGGTCAACAACCGTCCCCCGCACTCCGGCCCCAACTTCCAGGCGGCGCTCGGGGACCGCGTCGAGTTCGTGATGATCACGCACGGCGACCTCTACCACACCTTCCATATGCACGGCCACCGTTGGGCGAACAACCGCACGGGCATTCTGGCCGGACCGGACGATCGGAGCCAGATCATCGACAACAGGATCGTGGGCCCGGGGGACTCCTTCGGCTTCCAGGTCATCGCGGGCGAGGGCGTCGGGGCGGGCGCGTGGATGTACCACTGCCATGTGCAGCACCACTCCGACAAGGGCATGACCGGGCTGTTCCTGGTGAAGAACCCGAACGGGACGATTCCGGCTTACGAGATGCACCAGCAGCAGACCCAGGACCAGGACCAGGACGATGACCAGGACCAAGACCAGGGTCAGGGCCAGGACCAGGATCAGGGACAGAACCAGGACCAGGAGTAGCGGACGCCGGACGCCCGGACGGCCCGGGGGAACCGGCTGTTCCTGGCCGGAGGCACGCTGAGCGGCATGGGCTGTCCCGGCCGCCGCAGCCCTCCCGGCGAGATGATGGAGGCGGGCTATCCTGATCGGCAACCGCCGAGGGAGGGGTCCCCACGTGACCGAGACCGCGCCGCGTCCCACCCTGGAGGCCGTGGCCGCCCGGGCCGGGGTCTCGCGGGCCACCGTGTCCCGGGTCGTCAACGGCGGGGACGGCGTGCGCAAGCCCCTCGTCGAGCGTGTACGCCGGGCCGTCGAGGAACTCGGCTATGTGCCGAACCAGGCCGCCCGCAGCCTCGTCACCAAGCGGAACGACGCGGTCGCCGTCGTCATCGCGGAACCGGAGACCCGGGTCTTCGCCGACCCCTTCTTCGCCCTTCAACTGCGCGGCATCAGCAAGGAGCTGACGGCGCATGACTCCCAGCTCGTACTGCTGCTGACGGAAGGGCGCGCCGACCACGCCCGGGTCGGCCGCTACCTCGCGGGCGGCCATGTCGACGGCGCCCTCGTCTTCTCGCTGCACCTACAGGACCCGCTGCCTCAGCTGGTGCAGCGGGCCGGGGTGCCCACGGTGTTCGGCGGGCGGCCCGGCTGGGACGACGGCACCGGCGGCGCCGTGTACGTGGACAGCGACAACCGTGGCGGCGCCCGCGAGGCCGTACGGCATCTGGTGGGTCTCGGCCGCCGCCGCATCGCCCACATCACCGGCGCACTCGACCAGACGTCCGCGGTGGACCGGCTCGACGGGTTCCGGGACGTCATGGGGGACGCCGACCCGCGGCTGATCGCCGAGGGGGACTTCACCCCGGCCGGCGGTGAACGTGCGATGCGCCGGCTGCTGGAGGGGTGCCCGGACCTGGACGCCGTGTTCGCCGCGAACGACCTGACCGCGGCCGGTGCCCTCCGTGTGCTGCGCGCGCTGGGGCGCCGGGTGCCCGACGACGTCGCCGTCATCGGCTTCGACGACATGCTGCCGGTCGCCGAGCACACCGACCCGCCCCTGACGACGGTCCGTCAGGACATAGAGGGAATGGGGCGGCTGATGGCGCGGCTGCTGCTGCGCGGCCTGGACCAGGGCACCGGCGCGCCGGACCCGGGCGGCTCGTCCGTCGCGGAGGACGGTCCGTCCAGCGTGGTTCTGCCGACGACCCTGGTGCGGCGCGCGTCGGCATGAGGTGTGCGTGCTCGGCGCGTGCGCGTGCGCGTCCGCTCGGGTGGGGTCAGCCCTGGGCGCTCTTGAGCACCGCGAAGCGCGCCGCGTACGGGTCGGCGAGCCTGGCGACGCGGCCCACCCCTTCGAGGTCCGTCGCCGGCATCCGGACGGTGCCGCCGAGATCCTGAGTCCTGCTCACCGTCGCGTCCGTGTCCGTGACGGCGAAGTACGGCAGCCAGTGCGCGTCGGACCCCGCCTCCACAGGATCGTCGGCCAGCGGTACGAGACCGCCGAACATGGCGTCCTGGCCGGCGCCCTCGGGATTGATGCAGGTGTAGGTGCCGCCGGTGAAGGGCACGCCCTCGGTCTCCCAGCCGAGCACCCGGCGATAGAACGCCGCGGCGCGGGCGATGTCCGGGGTGTACAGCTCGACCCAGCACAACGCCCCGGGGGAACCGGCCACCTCGATGCCCTTCGTCCGGCCCGGCTGCCAGATACCGAAGGGCACACCCGCGGGGTCGGCGAGGATGGCCATGTGGCCCTCGCCCATGACGTCCATGGGCTGCACGCGCACGCTGCCCCCGGCCTGCTCGGCCGCCTTCGCCGTGGCCTCGGCGTCGGAGCTCTGGAAGTAGATGGTCCAGGAGGGCGACCCCTGCTCCTCGGTGATCCCCATACCGCCGGCCGCCGTCTGGCCGGAGAGCTGGAAGAAGCCGTACTCCCCGGCTTCGGGGCCCGCCGACTCGAACTGCCAGCCGAAGAGACCGCCGTAGAAGGAGACGGCGCCGTCGATGTCCGGGGTGCCCACATCCAGCCAGTTCGGGGCGCCGTCGACGAAGCGGGTGGTGAGCATGGCTGCCCTCCTTCGAAGGCCCTTCGAGGGCTCCCGTTTTGCCTGCACTGCCGAGTCTTCCACCGCCCACTGACGATCGCCGCCGGAATCACGGGTTTCCGTCCCTGTGACGGTCGGTGACCGGTAGAGTGGTCTGCGTGGTGGGCCTCCGTGGCCTTGGCGCCGCGCGCCGCCGTGCGCCGACGCGGGAGACCAGGCCACCATGGGGCCGTGCACGAGATGCCGTCCGAGCCGTGGGCCAGACCACGGGTGGGGCGTTGATCTCGCGTTGATCGGACGTTTTTCGCCGCGCGGCACGCTCTCGGCATGCACATCGAAGCGAGCACTGCGTCCGACATCGCCTGGCACGAGCAGGCGCTGTGCGCGCAGACGGGGCCCGATTTCTTCTTCCCGGAGCCGGGCAGTTCGGTGCGGGAGGCGAAGCGTATCTGCGGACTGTGTGCGATCCGATCCGCGTGTCTGGAGTACGCGCTCGCCCACGACGAGCGGTTCGGCGTCTGGGGCGGGCTGTCCGAGAAGGAACGGCTGCAACTGCGGCGCGGGCGGGAGAACGGATGAGAGGTCCCCCGGCCCGTCGTGGGATCCGGCCGGCCCGCCGAGCGGCGCGCCGATGCCTTGGGGGAACAGGGGGCGACGGCGACGCCCTCGTATACGAGCCCGGGTCGTGGTCCGCGGCCGGTCAGGATGCGCGTCCGGGCGCACGGGACGATGCTGGAGACATGTCCGGACGGGCTCCTGTCATCGTTCATCCGCCGTCGGGCACCGGCGGCCGACGGGTGACTGCGCGTGGGGAGAGCCTGGGGCTGGCGTTCTCCGACGAGGATGTGATCGAGTTCCTGGGCCGGGCGGGACTGCCCGACAGCGAGGACCTGCTCGACGATCCCGCATGGGTGAAGTGGCGAGGTGCGGAGGCGCACCACTACGAAGCCGCGTAGGACACCTCCGCACTGCGGGTCCGCGGTGCCGGACTCTGGCCGACGGGCCCGGCCATCGCACGGACCCGGGCCGATCCCAACGAAGCCCGCTAGTTCTCCACTCCGCCAGTCCTCTAGTCCTCTAGTCCTCGCTGACGGGTTCCAGTAAGGCCAGCGTCTCGCCGGCCTCGCGCAGTGCGAGCCGCAGTATGAGCGGCGAGTGCAGCGCCCCGCTTCCGCCGGGGGGAACGATCCATTCCAGCGGGCTCGCCGACCGGTCCGGCGGGGGAAGCGCGACCCATGACCCCGAGCTCGCATGACGGAGCCCCTCCCCGTACCAGCGGAAGTCCGGATCCGGTGGTACGAGGAAGCCCACCCGGTGTGCCGCCGAGTCCACCAGCGTCGGTCCGGGCGTGCGCACGGGGTCGTACCACAGGATGTCCAGGGTGAGCAGGCCGAGTTGGCGGGGGACGCTCACCAGGTCCCAGTGGCGTCCGGCCTCCACCAGCACCGTTCCGTCGCCCGGGTGCCAGGCCCGATTTCCCGCCTCGGGGCCCGGCGTGGCGGCGGCGAGCCACTCCACGTCGTGTGTCCACATCGCATTCATCATGAGCAGCTCCAGGGGCCACCCGGCCCGACCAGGCGTCATACGGGGACTGGACCGGGGAATGCCCGCGCGGGAACACCAACCGGCATATGCATGCTGATGGATGGCTCTCCGTGGCAAAAGGGTGGCGCGGCCTGGCGTTTACTGACGAAACGATACGGCGTTGTCCGGGCGGGCCCGGACAACGCCGCGCTAGGCTCCCGCGCGCGCCGCCATCCGGGCCTTGCGCGCCGCGAGCTTCTCGTCGAACTTCAGGGCTTCGGCGTCGAGTCCGTCGAGGAACAGGCCGAGTTCCTCCTGGGCCCGGCGGCCCTCGGGGCCGAGCCCGTCGATCTCCATGACCTTGAGGTGGCGAAGCACCGGCTGGATGACGTCGTCGTGGTGGATGCGCAGGTTGTACACCTCGCCGATCGCCATCTGCGCGGCGGCGCGCTCGAAGCCGGGGATACCGTGACCCGGCATGCGGAAGTTCACCACGACGTCCCGGACCGCCTCCATGGTGGGGTCGGGCGCGATCTCGAACGCGGCCTTCAGCAGGTTCCGGTAGAAGACCATGTGCAGGTTCTCGTCGGTCGCGATACGGGCGAGCATCCGGTCGCAGACCGGGTCGCCGGACTGGTGTCCGGTGTTGCGGTGCGAGATGCGGGTGGCCAGCTCCTGGAAGGCGACGTACGCGACGGAGTGCAGCATCGAGTGCCGGTTGTCCGACTCGAAGCCCTCGCTCATGTGCGCCATGCGGAACCGCTCCAGCTGGTCGGGGTCGACCGCGCGCGAGGCGAGCAGGTAGTCGCGCATCACGATGCCGTGCCGGCCCTCCTCGGCGGTCCAGCGGTGCACCCAGGTGCCCCAGGCCCCGTCACGGCCGAAGAGGCTGGCGATCTCGTGGTGGTAGCTGGGCAGGTTGTCCTCCGTCAGGAGGTTGACCACCAGCGCGATCCGGCCGATCTCGGTGACCTTGGACTGGTCCTTCTCCCAGGCCGTGCCGTCCTCGAAGAAGCCGGGGAAGTTGCGGCCGTCGCTCCAGGGCACGTACTCGTGCGGCATCCAGTCCTTGGCGACCTTCAGATGGCGGTTCAACTCCTTTTCGACCACTTCCTCCAGGGCGTAGAGCAGCCGGGCGTCGGTCCAGGCGGAGGGGCTGCCGAGGTGGGGAGAAGTGATCGTCACGGGAACTCCAGGGGGACGCTGAACAAACCGGCGAGCGGCGCGGGAACCTACGGGATCGTAGGCTACGAGGCCGTAGGTTACGAACCCGTAGGTTAAGCCCGCCGTAAGAACGGTTCACCGGCAGGGGTCTCATCAGGGGTCGCGCCGGGACGGCGGATGCCTCCGGGCAGGCCGAAGACCCCGTCGGCGCGGGGATCATGGGGTCGAAGGGGGAGGCCGCCGAGCCGGTCACTCGTACAGCTCGCGCAGGCGGACCGAGAGGCAGGTCACACACCCCTCGAGCTTCTCGAACTCGCTGATGTCCACCAGGACCGGTTCGTGCCCGAGGTCGGCGAGCAACTCGGCGGTCTTCGGGGCACTGGCCGCCATGAGCAGCTTCCCGCCGCCGAGCAGTACGACGTGCGAGCCCGACTCCTCGGGCACCGGCAGGAAGCGCGGGAACAGCGCCGGCTTGTCCACGAGCGGCACATGACCGATGACGGTTCCGTCGGGCAGCGCGGTGACCGACGACTTCAGGTGCAGCACCTTGGTGACCGGCACGGCGACCACCCGGGCGCCCAGCGGTTCGAACACCGCGCGCACCTGCTTGACCGCGGCGGTGTTGGTGCGGCCGCTGCGGCCCACGTAGATCGTGTCGTCGACCTTGAGGACGTCTCCTCCGTCGAGGGTGCCCGGCTCCCAGATCCAGTTCACCGAGCAGCCGAGCTGGGCCACGGCCTCCTCGACGCCCGCCGTCTCCCCGCGCCGGGACTCGGCGCCGGGCCGGGCGATCAGTGCGACGTTCTTGTACATCACCACCGCGTCCTCGACGAACACCGAGTCCGGGCAGTCGTCGGCGGGTTCCACCTCGACGGTCTCCCAGCCGTGTGTGCGGAGCGCCTCCGTGTACGCCTCCCACTGCTCGAGCGCGCGGTCGACGTCGACCTTCTCCCGCTGGATGTGCGTGACCAGTCCCTCCGCGAGGCGGGGGCTCGGTCGGCGGACGAGGGCCTTCTTGCTGGGCACGTGGAACTCCGTCTCGGTGATGATGTCGCCCGCCATCATGCAGGGCCGTTCCCCGGGGGACAAAGCCCCGGGCATGCGCCGCGGCACACGACGCCCCGCGCGTCTCTCGGCGGCACAGGGGGAGGGCCTGCGGCCCCCGCAGTGCCAGGGATACCCACGAGGACCGGTGCATTCCCCGGCGGGCCTTCAGGCTTACCAGGTCTTCGCGCCGCCTTCATGCTTTCGGGTGTTGTGAGGGGATGGCCGTGGCTTCCTGTGTCGCGAAGGGTGGTGCGAGAGGGCTTCCGCGGTCTGTCTCCGGTATCTCGCGGGGTCCGCCCGGACGGCCCAGGGCGTCGGCCGCCCGTGTTCCCCGGGCACCGGGGATCCCGGCCGCGTGGGCCACCGGGACGGAGCGCGTGACGCGTCTTCGGACCAACAGGGCCCGGCCCTACGGCGTGACGCCGGGAGCTACGGCGTGACTCCCGGGCCTCCGGCGTGACTCCCGGGCCTCCGGCGTGACTCCCGGGCCTCCGGCGTGACTCCCGGGCCTCCGGCGTGACTCCCGGGTCTCCGGCGTGGGGCCACGGGCCGCTGGACGGCTCCCGGACCACCCGGCGGCCCCGGACCTCCGGGCCCCGCCGGAATCCGAACCCTGCGTGGGACCGATCCCGGGCGGCCTCTTCACCCCCGGGCTTCCCGCGGTCTGTGGACCGTCGGTGGCGTAGGGGGCTTCTGAACCCCGGGGCGGCCCCTCGGCTCCGGGCACCTCCGAACCCCCGGGGGCGGCCCTGAGCTCCGCGCCTCACAGCCCGGGCGGCTCGGCTGGCGCCCCGGTGGCGTCCGGCGCCCGGGGGTCGCCGGACCCGGGCGGCTGCCGGGACCCCGGCGACCTCGGGTGCAGCACCGGACGCCGATCGCACGCGGCTTGGACGTCGGGTGGTCTCTGGACCCCAGGGAGGCTCTCAACCCCCGGTGGACCCCCGGCCCCGGCCAGGGGATTCCTCAGCGGGTCGCGGGGCGGGCTCGATGGGGCCGGTGGGAGCCGTGGGTGTCTTCTGGGCTCCCGACCGTCTCCGGTTCCGGGTGTCCTTGGCGCGCGGGGCCGTCTCCGGACTTGGGCGCCCCGGGCTCTCAGGGCGGGCCTGGATCCGGGGGCCCTGGCTGTCGGTGGCCTGGCACTCCGGGTCGGGCCGTGGCTCCCTCGCGCCTCCGCCGCTATCCGGCGGGGGGATTCCTCAGCGGATGGCGGGGCGGGCTCGATGGGGCCGGTGGGAGCCGTGGGTGTCTTCTGGGCTCCCGACCGTCTCCGGTTCCGGGTGTCCTTGGCGCGCGGGGCCGTCTCCGGACCTCGGCGGGATCCCAGGGCGGGCTCGGGTCCCTGGCCGTCGGTGGCCTGGCACCCCGGGTCGGGCCGTGGCCCTCTAGCGCCTCCGCCGCTATCCGCCGGCGGGGGGATTCCTCAGCGGGTCGCGGGGCGGGCTCGATCGGGCCGGTGGGAGCCGTCGGTGTCCCCTGGGCTCCCAACCGCCTCCGGCCCGGTGACACCGGATCCCAGGGCGGGCCCGGATCTGCGGGGTCTCGGCCGCCGGCGACCTCGCACCCCCGGTCGGCCCGGTCCCCTCGTGCCCCGCCGCTACTCCGGGCGCCCCACCGTCTCCGGTGTGGTCTCCCTGAGTTCGCCGTCGAGGAGCAGCCAGCGCGTGATGCCGATCGACTCCAGGAACGGCAGGTCGTGCCCGGCCACGATGAGCGCCCCTTCGTACGACTCCAGGGCCGTGGTGAGTTGCCTTACGCTCGCCATGTCGAGGTTGTTGGTCGGCTCGTCCAGCATCAGCAGCTGCGGTGCCGGCTCGGCGAGCATCAGCGCGGCCAGGGCGGCACGGAAGCGCTCGCCGCCCGACAGAGTCCCGGCCGGCTGGTCGGCCCGCGCGCCGCGGAACAGGAAGCGGGCCAGCCGCGCCCGGATCCGGTTGTCAGTGGCGCCCGGCGCGAACCGGGCCACGTTCTCCGCGACCGTCAGCCCGTCGTCGAGGACGTCCAGCCGCTGCGGCAGGAACCGCAGTGGCACATGCGCACTCACCTCCCCCGCCACCGGCTCGAGTTCCCCGGCGATCGTCCGCAGCAGGGTGGTCTTCCCCGCGCCGTTGCGCCCGATCAGCGCGATCCGCTCGGGACCGTGCAGGTCGAGGCTGCCCGCCACCTGTGCGCCGTACGGCGGTTCCAGGTCCCTGAGGGTCAGCACGGACCGCCCTGGAGGGACCGCCGTGTACGGCAGGTCGATACGGATCTCGTCGTCGTCCCGTACCGCACCGGCCGCCTCGTCGAGCCGCTCCCTGGCCTCGGCGAGTCTCTCCTCGTGCATGATGCGGTGCTTGCCCGCGGACTCCTGAGCCGCCCGTTTGCGCGCCCCCATGACGATCTTCGGTTCGCGTTTGCTGTCCCACATCTTCTGGCCGTACCGCCTGCGGCGGGCCAGCTTGACCTGGGCGTCGGCCAGTTCCCGCTTCTGCTTGCGCAAGTCCGCCTCGGCGACGCGCACCATGCGCTCCGCCGCCTCCTGTTCGACGACCAGTGCCTCCTCGTAGGCGGAGAACGTGCCGCCGAACCAGAAGACCTCTCCGGAGCGCAGGTCTGCGATCTGGTCCACCAGGTCGAGGAGTTCACGGTCGTGGCTGACCACGACCATCACCCCGGACCACGCCTCGACCGCCGCGTACAGCCGTCGCCGTGCGTACAGGTCGAGGTTGTTGGTGGGCTCGTCCAGCAGGAGCACCTCGGGGCGGCGCAGCAGCAGCGCGGCAAGCCGCAGCAGGACGGACTCGCCGCCGGAGACCTCCCCGATGGTGCGGTCCAGGCCGATGTGGCCGAGGCCGAGCTCGCCGAGCATCGCCTCGGCGCGCTCCTCCACGTCCCAGTCGTCGCCGACCGCCGTGAAGTGTTCCTCCGCCACCTCGCCCCTCTCGATGGCGTGCAGCGCGGCGCGCGTCGCGGCGATACCGAGCGCCTCGTCCACCCGCAACCCGGTGTCCAGGGTGACGTTCTGCGGCAGGTAACCGACCTCTCCGGCGACGCGCACGGTGCCGCCCGACGGGACGAGTTCACCGGCGATCAGCTTCAACAGGGTGGACTTTCCCGCGCCGTTGACGCCGACGAGCCCGGTCCTGCCGGAGGCGAACGTGAGCTGAAGGTCGTCGCAGACCGCGGTGCCGTCGGGCCAGGAGAAGGACAGGGACGTGCAGGTGATGGCAGGGATGTGTGACATACGGGCCTCGCTGGCGTTCGGAGTGGGTAAGGCAACGCGCGTGAGACACCGCAGGGGCGACGGCCCGCGGACACGGAAAGGGCCCCGCACCGGAGGACGGCTCGTACGCCAAGGTCGCACGCGACGCACACAGACGCGGACAGCGCTGTGTGACGCGGTGTCTCAGGACCTCAGACGAGCAACGTCCCTCTCCTATCGACGGCAACAGGACCGTGGTCCACAGTAGGAACGGGCCCGGGGGGAGTCAACGCAATTAACGCCGGCCCCCGGACAGCCGTATTCCCGTCCGGACCGGGCACACGTATGCGGACCGAACCCGACTCGTACACCGCGCGCGCATCCCCCAGCCCACAGCCCTCCCCGAGGAGGCCCCGTGCCCGACAGCTTCCCCTCGCTGCCCGCCCGGCTGTATCTGCTGGCCTGGGACACCACCCGGCGCATGCCAGGCCGCGACATCCGGCTCGACCATCTGGTGCGGGCGGGCGCGCTGGTCGAGCTGGCGGGGCGCGGACTGCTGATCGACGTCGCCGGCACGGCCACCCCGCGTGATCTCGACGCCCACAGCGGCGATCCCGTACTCGACGGGCTTCTCGAACTCGTCAGGGAGTCCTGGCCCCGCGCCTGGGAGTCCTGGGTGACGCGGTACGCCGGTGTCACCCTCGACGCCGTCCGTGCTCAACTCGCCGCCGCCGGCGTGCTGCGCGCCGGCGGCAGGAGGGTGCTCGGGCTCTTCGGGTCCGTGGAGTACGAGCTGGAGCGGGCGCAGACGGTGGAGACGCTGCAACGGCAGGTGCGGCGGACGCTCACGGGCCCGGTGCCCGTCGACGAGGTGCCGGAGCAGGACGCGGCCCTCGCCGCCCTGACCGCCGCGGCCGGACTGCATACCGTGGTGAGTCCCGCCGACGGTGACCGGCACCGGGAGCGCATCGAGGCGCTGACCGAGCGCGGCAGCGGAGCAGTTCCGGCGCTGGAGACGGTCGTCCGCGGGGTGCGCACGACCGTGTCCGGGCCGGGCGCCGCCGCGACACCCACCCGTGCCCGCGGCTGACATCCCGAAGGCGTACGCGCACATACCCGTCGGATTCCCGCCGCCGAGTGCCCCCGGCGGCTGGTCGGCTCGATCCATGACCGACGACATCCTCCCGCGCGCGCAGGCCCTCGCCTACCGCGCCCTGCACACTCCCGGCCGGCCCCTGGTCCTGCCGAACGCCTGGGACGTCGTCAGCGCACGACTCGGCGAACAGGCGGGCGCGGTGGCCGTCGCCACCACCAGCGCCGGTCCCGCCTGGGAACTGGGTACCGCCGACGGCGACCGGCTCTCCCGCGACGACGCCCTCGCGGCCCTCGCGCGCATCGCGGGCGCGGTGGCCGTACCCGTGAGCGCGGACCTCGAGACCGGTTACGCGGACGACGCGGCGGGCGTCGCCGATACCGTCAGGGCCGTGCTCGCGGCGGGCGCCGTCGGCGTGGACGTCGAGGACGGCCTGCACGGCGCGGGCGCCCCGCTGCGTCCGGTCGGTCGCGGAACAGGCGGCGCGCATCGCGGCGGCGCGCGAGGCCGCCGACGAGGCCGGAGTGCCGCTGTTCGTCAACGCGCGCGTCGACACCCGTCTGAGGGGCACGGGCGGACTGGGGGAGACCCTGAAGCGGGCCGCGGCCTTCCTCGCCGCGGGAGCGGACGGCGTCTTCGTGCCCGGGGTCGTCGACCCGGTGACCGTGAAGGTGCTCGCCGAGGGGGCCGAGGGGCCGCTGAACGTGATGGTCGGGCCCGGCGCGCCCCCGGTTGCCGAACTCGCCGCACTCGGCGTCGCCCGGGTCAGTGCCGGGCCGGGCATCGCGCAGGCCGCCAACGGACTGGTCCACCGCGCCGCAAGGGAGCTGCCGGACGCGGGAACCTATGAGACCTGGACCGGCGGACTTGGCTGCGGAGAGCTGAACGGGTGCACGGACAGGGGCCGTTGATGCCCATCACGGTGGCCGGGGCGCCCTGGACCTCAGCGTCCATGCCGACGTGGCGAGTTCAGCACGCGTCCCGCATCAGCTCCGCCAGATCGTGGTCCAGGTCCACCTGGAGGTGCTCGAGACCGACCGGCACCAGCTCCGTGGTCCGCTGCAGGAAGCGCCGGACCTCGCGCGAGTGGACGTGCACCACGGCGGTGCCCTCGGGCGCGTGGAACTCCAGGACGGTGCGGTCGTAGCCGTAGGGCCGCACGCGGACGTCGCCCTGTCCCTCGGGGCTCTCCAGACCGGCCGTGAGGAGTTCGCGGGCGAAGGTCCAGCAGACCTCGACGCCCTCCAGGGTGGCGGGGGCCGGGAAGGTCATGCGGACGGCGAACGGATCGCGCCGGTCGTAGTGGAGCATGGCCGGAATGCTCGGCATCCGCGGCGCGGCGGCGACGAGACGGGCCTCCACGGGCTGCTCGATGAGGGTGGACAACGCCTTGCTCCCTTGTGACGGCTGGACGGACTTGAGGGGATGGGCCGGGCACCTGAAGAGACGATGGAATCGGCCAATCCGTGCACATGAACGGCGAGTGACCTGTGTCACCGGGACCATGCCCCGAGGCGGACGGTGTGGATCGTTTTCCGTCCCGCGGTCTTGGGGGACAACGGAGAGGACACCGGGCGCGGATGGACGGTTCCCGGGCGGGGCCGTCTGGACGGCACCGGGGGAGTGGGCTAGCTTCGCGCGCCATGACGGGCATGGGGAACGGGAGACGTACGGGCCGGACGGTGGCCGTGGGAGTGTGCGCGGCGGTTCTCGCCGCCCTGTCGGCGGCACCCGTGCAGGCGCACGGGGCGCAACGGCCGGTGCCGCATTGGCAGTTAAAGGACACAGGTACGGACGTCCGCTTCCGGGGGCTGTCGGCGGTCAGCCGGGACACCGCCTGGCTGGCCGGGTCCAAGGGCACCGTGCTGCGCACCACGGACGGCGGCGCCCACTGGCGGGACGTCTCCCCGCCGGGCGGCGCCGATCCGGAGTTCCGTGACATCGAGGCGTTCGACGCCCGGCATGCAGTGGTTCTGGCCATCGGCGAGGGGGAGGCATCCCGTCTGCTCCGCACCGAGGACGGCGGCCGGAGCTGGACCGAGGCGTTCCGCAACCCCGATGCCAAGGCCTTCTACGACTGCCTCACCTTCTTCGACCGGCGCCACGGCCTCGCCGTGAGCGACCCGGTCGACGGCAGGTTCCGCCTGCTGTCCACCCGCGACGGCGGCCGCTCCTGGACGGTCCTGCCCGGCGCCGGGATGCCCGCCGCCCAGGACGGCGAGGCCGCCTTCGCGGCCAGTGGCCAGTGCCTGGTGGCCTCGGGGCCGCGCGACGTGTGGCTCGCCACGGGCGGCGGCGCGCACACGCGCGTGCTGCACTCCGCGGACCGGGGAGCGACCTGGTCGACCGCCGGAACACCGGTACCGGCGGGCGATCCGGCCCGCGGCGTCTTCGCGCTCGCCTTCCGCGACCGCACGCACGGTCTGGCGGTGGGCGGCGACTACCGCGCCGGCCAGCCGTCCCCGCGGTCCGCCGCGGTGAGCCGGGACGGCGGCCGCACCTGGGCGCCCGCCGCCGAGCCCCCGCCTGCCTACCGCTCCGGTGTCACCTGGCTCCCGCGCAGCCGCACGGCCGCGCTCGCCGTCGGCCCGACCGGCACCGATCTCACCACGGACGGCGGCCGCACCTGGAGGACCGTCGACACGGGCTCCTACGACACCGTGAACTGCGCTCCCGACCGGGGCTGCTGGGCCTCCGGCGAAAAGGGGCGGGTGGCTCGCCTGGAGTGACGCTGATCCCGGTGAAAAGGGGTACCCGGATGTATCGGCACCGAGAGGAAGTGACCGGTCATGCCACGCGGCTCCAGTCCCAAGCGGGAACGTCAGTACGAGCACATCAAGGACAGCGCGCTGGACCGGGGGGAGAGCCCGCAGCGCGCCAAGGAGATCGCGGCCCGCACCGTGAACAAGGAACGCGCCCGTTCCGGCGAGTCCAGGACCGCCGGCCGCACGTCCACCCAGGACATGTCATCGGGCAAGCGGGGCGGACAGCGCTCGGGGCAGGGCTCCCGGGGGCCGACGTACGACCAGCTGTACGAGGAGGCCAGGCGGCGCAACATCCGGGGCCGCTCGGACATGAACAAGAGCGAGCTGCAGCGCGCTCTGGGCAAGTGACACCGTGCCGCGGGGCCGTACGCTCGACACCACCATGACGAACGTACGCATTCCCGCGGGCTGGCCCGTGACCGAAGAGGAAGCCCGGGCCGTGCAGGAGGAGTTGCGCGGCCGGGTGGTCGTGGACGAGCCGGGACCCCCGCCCGGGACCGGCCGTGTGACGGGGGTCGACGTCGCCTACGACGACAAGCTCGGTGTGGTGGCGGCGGCGGCCGTCGTGCTGGACGCGGCCACGCTCGCCGTGGTCGCCGAGGCCACCGCCGTCGGCGAGGTCTCCTTCCCCTATGTGCCCGGTCTGCTCGCCTTCCGCGAGGTGCCCACCGTCCTGGCCGCCCTGGACGCCCTCGACCGCGATCCCGGTCTGGTCGTGTGCGACGGCTACGGCCTCGCCCACCCGCGCCGCTTCGGGCTGGCGAGCCACCTCGGCGTCCTGACCGGGCTGCCGACGATCGGCGTGGCCAAGAACCCCTTCACCTTCACCTACCAGGAGCCCGGCATTCCGCGCGGCAGCGCAAGCCCCCTCCTCGCCGGCACGGAGGTGGTCGGCCGAGCCGTACGCACCAAGGCGGGCGTCAAACCGGTGTTCGTCTCGGTGGGACATCGCGTCGGCCTCGACAACGCCTGCGCCCACACCCTCGCGCTCGCACCCGAGCACCGCCTCCCGGAGTCCACGCGGCGCGCGGACGCGCTGTGCCGTCGCGCCCTGAAGGAGGCGGTGGACCGCACGGGCGCGCACCCCACGGGTGACCGAGAAGGCACGCTCCCTACCGTCGCGCCGCCACCCGGAAGGTGATGCGCGCGGTGCGAAGACGGCCGATGAGGGCGTTGCCCATCGCCTCAGCCGTCGTCACCTGCCCGGATGTGCGCGGCAGGTCGTCGAAGGCGAGGGACAGGGCCGACTCGGCGAACATCTTCGCCGTCTCGTCGTAGCCCGGATCGCCGCCCGCGACCTCCGTGAAGACGCGCCGCCCGCCGCCCTCGCCCACGAACCGCACCGTGAACCAGCTCCTGGCCCGCTGCTCGGGACCCGGCCCGTCCCCGGGCCTGAGCCGCCCCGACAGCCACCGCCGTGCGGGCGGCAGCTGGGCGGCCGTGAACAGCGCACCCGCGGCCATCACCCCGCCCACCGCGAAGGGCAGGGTCTCGACGGCCGCGTAGTGGCGGTAGCGGAAGTCGGGCCCGTAGCGCTGCAGCACCCGCGCCGACCGGCGTACCACCCGGGCGTCGATGGTGGGCAGCGGCAGCGCCCAGGCGCCGACCTCCTTCGCGAACCGCGGCGCGCCGAGCGGAGCATGGGCCCGCCGCCCCGGCAGGCGCGGCTCGTGCCGTGCGCGGTCCCGGGCCGCCCCCAGCAGCTGGCGCCCGCGCGCCATCTGGCCGAGCGCCGAGGCGAACGTGCCGCCGGAGAACATCCCCTCCGCACGGACGTATCCGTCGACCCGCAGCGGCACCCCCTCGGGGAGCTGCTGCACGGTGAAGTACACCCCCAGGTCGTGCGGAACGGAGTCGAACCCGCACGAGTGCACGAGTCGCGCCCCCGTCTCCCGCGCGCGTGCGTCGTGCCGCACGTAGACGAGGTCGACGAACTCTGCCTCGCCGGAGAGGTCGAGATAGTCGGTGCCCGCGTCGGCGCAGGCGGCCACCAGTTCCTCGCCGTACCGCAGATAGGGCCCGACCGTGGTGGCGAGGACGCGCGTGCTGCGGGCGAGTTCACGCAGCGATTCCGGGTCCGCGGCGTCCGCCCTCAGCACACCGGGGGCGGTGGCCCCGGCCAGCTGCTCCCGCAGTCGCTCCAGCCGCTCGGCGCTGCGGCCCGCCAGGGCCCAGCGCAGTCCCTCGGGCGCGTGCGCCGCGAGATACCGCGCGGTGAGCGCACCCACGAAACCCGTCGCCCCGAAGAGCACGATGTCGTACGCGCGCTCCGTCCTCAGCCTGCCCATGACACCTCTCCGCCCGCGCCGTTGCCGGTGGCTGAGGCTAGCGTGAGAGCGGCGCCGCCGGATGTTCCGTGTCCCGATCTTGACTAAGCGCTTGCTCGTTCTCCTCTTGCCGGAACTGGAACACGTTCTTAACATCGGTGGTGTCACATCGGTGATGTCACATGGCTGGGGGCCTGATGGCAATGGCAAAGTCGCCGGGGCAGGGCCCCCTCACAGGCGTGCGTGTCGTCGAGCTGGCGGGCATCGGCCCCGGCCCGTTCGCCGCCATGCTCCTCGCCGACCTCGGCGCGGACGTCGTACGGGTCGAGCGGCCGAACGGCGCGGGTCTCGCGATCGATCCCGAGTTCGACGTCACCAACCGCAACAAGCGTTCGGTGACCGTCGACCTGAAGGCCGAGGACGGCCCCGAACGCGTCCTCGACCTGGTCGAACGCGCCGACATCCTCATCGAGGGCTACCGCCCGGGCGTGGCCGAACGCCTGGGCGTCGGCCCCGTGACCTGCCACGCCCGCAACCCGAGGCTCGTCTACGGCCGGATGACCGGCTGGGGCCAGGAGGGCCCGCTGGCCCCACGTGCCGGGCACGACATCGCCTACATCGCGGTCACCGGCACCCTCGGTCTCATCGGCGCCCCGGACGCGCCGCCGGCCATCCCCGCCAACCTCGTCGGCGACTACGCGGGCGGCTCGCTCTACCTGGTCGTAGGCGTCCTGGCCGCCCTTCACCACGCCCGGGCGACGGGCACCGGGCAGGTCGTGGACGCGGCGATCGTCGACGGCGCCGCACACCTGGCCTCGATGATCCACGGCATGCTCGCGTCCGGTGGCTGGCAGGACCGCCGCGGCGTCAACCTCCTCGACGGCGGCTGCCCCTTCTACGGCACCTACGAGACGGCCGACGGCCGGTACATGGCGGTGGGAGCCCTCGAGCAGCAGTTCTACGAGGAGTTCGTGGACCTGCTCGGCATCGGGGAGCTGGCACCGGCCCGCAAGGACGTCACCCGCTGGGGCGAACTGCGGGAGGCCGTCGCCGCCCGTTTCAAGACGCGCACCCGCGACGAGTGGACCGCCCTCTTCGAGGGCTCCGACGCGTGCGTGGCCCCCGTCCTCTCGCTCCGCGAGGCCCCGGCGCACCCCCACCTGGCCGCGCGCGGCACCTTCACCGACCATGGCGGCATTACCCAGCCGGCACCCGCACCCCGCTTCTCGGTCACCCATACGGCGGTACACGGCGGACCGGCACAGCCCGGCGCCGACACCGCGCAGGTCGCACGCGACTGGGAGGTCCCCCGACTTGTGGAGGACCGCGACGGATGACGTCCTCACGCTGTCATGGCTCCATGACCGACCACCGTTGCGCCGGGGCCTTCACCAACGGCCGCATCCCGACCATCCACCACGGGACCACCGGGATCATGAGCAAGATCTCCGGTCGTTCCCCGCTCGGCCGACCCTTCCGAAAGGCTTACCAGTGAGCACCGAAGCGTATGTGTACGACGCGATCCGCACCCCGCGCGGGCGCGGCAAGGCCAACGGCGCCCTGCACGGCACCAAGCCCATCGACCTGGTGACCGGACTCATCCACGAGGTCCGGCGGCGCTTCCCGGACCTCGACCCGGCGGCGATCGACGACATCGTGCTGGGTGTCGTCGGCCCGGTCGGCGACCAGGGCTCCGACATCGCCCGTATCGCCGCGATCGCCGCGGGACTGCCCGACAGCGTGGCCGGAGTCCAGGAGAACCGCTTCTGTGCCTCCGGGCTCGAGGCCGTCAACCTGGCCGCCGCGAAGATCCGCTCGGGCTGGGAGGACCTGGTGCTCGCGGGCGGCGTCGAGTCGATGTCGCGGGTGCCGATGGCCTCCGACGGCGGCGCCTGGTTCGCCGACCCGATGACCAACATGGCGACCAACTTCGTGCCGCAGGGCATCGGCGCCGACCTCATCGCCACCATCGAGGGCTTCTCCCGGCGGGACGTCGACGAATACGCGGCGCTGTCCCAGGAGCGCGCCGCGACCGCCTGGAAGGAGGGCCGCTTCGAGAAGTCCGTGGTCCCCGTGATGGACCGCAGCGGACTCGTCGTCCTCGATCACGACGAGCACATGCGGCCCGGCACCACCGCCGACTCCCTCGCGAAGCTCAAGCCGTCGTTCGCGGACATCGGCGAGCTGGGCGGATTCGACGCGGTGGCGCTCCAGAAGTACCACTGGGTCGAGCAGATCGACCACGTGCACCACGCGGGCAACTCCTCCGGCATCGTGGACGGCGCGGCGCTCGTCGCCATCGGCTCGAAGGAGGTCGGCGAGCGGTACGGGCTGCGGCCGCGGGCCCGGATCGTCTCCGCGGCGGTGTCCGGCTCGGAGCCGACGATCATGCTGACCGGTCCCGCGCCCGCCGCGCGCAAGGCGCTCGCCAAGGCGGGCCTGACGATCGACGACATCGACCTGGTCGAGATCAACGAGGCGTTCGCCGCGGTCGTACTGCGCTTCGCGAGGGACATGGGACTGTCCCTCGACAAGGTCAACGTCAACGGCGGCGCCATCGCGCTGGGTCACCCGCTGGGCGCGACCGGCGCGATGATCCTGGGCACGCTGGTGGACGAACTGGAACGGCAGGACAAGCGGTACGGGCTGGCCACGCTGTGCGTGGGCGGCGGCATGGGCATCGCCACCGTCGTCGAGCGCGTCTGACCCCCAACGGATCGAACGGATCTTACGGAGCACCCCTGATGAGCACTGAGTCCACCACCATCCGCTGGGAGCAGGACGACACCGGCGTCGTCACTCTCGTCCTCGACGACCCCAACCAGTCCGCGAACACCATGAACCAGGCGTTCAAGGAGTCCATCGCGGCGGTCGCCGAGCGCG
This sequence comes from Streptomyces glomeratus, assembly GCF_021462825.1. Taxonomy (GTDB): domain Bacteria; phylum Actinomycetota; class Actinomycetes; order Streptomycetales; family Streptomycetaceae; genus Streptomyces; species Streptomyces glomeratus. Next base: position 61,680 of record NZ_JAKEEB010000025.1, read on the forward strand.
CCGAGACCGAGAAGGACTCCATCCGCGGAATCATCTACACCTCCGCCAAGAAGACCTTCTTCGCGGGCGGGGACCTCAAGGACATGATCAAGGCCGGTCCCGAGGACGCCCAGCAGGTCTTCGAGACCGGTATGGCGATCAAGAACTCCCTGCGCCGTATCGAGACCCTCGGCAAGCCGGTCGTCGCGGCCATCAACGGCGCGGCTCTGGGGGGCGGCTACGAGATCGCGCTCGCCTCCCACCACCGCATCGCCCTGGACGCCCCCGGCTCCAAGATCGGCCTGCCCGAGGTCACCCTCGGCCTGCTCCCCGCGGGCGGCGGAGTCACCCGCACCGTACGGCTGATGGGCATCGCCGACGCCCTGCTGAAGGTGCTGCTCCAGGGCACCCAGTACACGCCGCGGCGCGCCCTGGACAACGGTCTCGTCCACGAGGTGGCCGCCACCCGCGAGGAGATGCTGGCCAAGGCCCGCGCGTTCATCGACGCCAACCCCGAGGCGCAGCAGCCCTGGGACAAGCCGGGCTACAAGATCCCGGGCGGGACGCCGTCCAACCCGAAGTTCGCCGCCAGCCTGCCCGCCTTCCCGGCCAACCTGAGGAAGCAGCTGAACGGCGCCCCCTACCCGGCCCCGCGCAACATCCTCGCGGCGGCCGTCGAGGGCTCCCAGGTCGACTTCGAGACCGCCCTGACCATCGAGGCGCGCTACTTCACCGAGCTGGTCACCGGGCAGACCGCGAAGAACATGATCCAGGCGTTCTTCTTCGACCTCCAGGCCGTCAACTCCGGTGCGAACCGCCCGAGGGACATCGAGCCCCGCCAGGTCCGCAAGGTCGCCGTCCTCGGCGCCGGGATGATGGGCGCGGGCATCGCGTACTCCTGCGCCCGCGCCGGCATCGAGGTCGTCCTCAAGGACGTGTCCCTGGAAGCGGCCGTCAAGGGCAAGGGCTACTCCGAGAAGCTCTGCGCGAAGGCGGTCGCCAAGGGGCGTACGACGCAGGAGAAGGCGGATGCGCTGCTCGCCCGTATCACCCCCACCGCCGAGGCCGGAGACCTCGCGGGCTGCGACGCCGTGATCGAGGCCGTGTTCGAGGACCCGGCGCTCAAGCACAAGGTGTTCCAGGAGATCGAGAACGTCGTCGAGCCCGACGCCCTGCTGTGCTCCAACACCTCCACCCTGCCGATCACGGTGCTCGCCGAGGGTGTGGAGCGGCAGTCCGACTTCATCGGCCTGCACTTCTTCTCACCCGTCGACAAGATGCCGCTCGTCGAGATCATCAAGGGCAAGCGCACCCGTGACGAGGCGCTGGCGCGCGCCTTCGACCTGGTCCGGCAGATCAACAAGACGCCGATCGTCGTCAACGACTCGCGCGGCTTCTTCACCTCCAGGGTCATCGGCCACTTCATCAACGAGGGCGTCGCCATGGTCGGAGAGGGCATCGAGCCCGCCTCCGTCGAGCAGGCGGCCGCGCAGGCGGGCTACCCGGCCAAGGTGCTGTCCCTGATGGACGAGCTGACGCTCACCCTGCCGCGCAAGATCCGGAACGAGTCGAAGCGGGCCGTCGAGGAGGCGGGCGGCACCTGGGCTCCGCACCCCGCCGAGGCCGTCATCGACCGCATGGTCGACGAGTTCGGGCGGACCGGCCGCGGCGGCGGCGCCGGCTTCTACGAGTACGGCGAGGACGGCAGGCGCGGCCGGCTGTGGCCGGGCCTGCGGGAGCACTTCACCAAGCCGGGCCACACGATCCCCTTCGAGGACATGCAGGAGCGCATGCTGTTCTCCGAGGCGCTGGACACCGTCCGGCTCCTGGAGGAAGGGGTGCTGACGTCCGTCGCCGACGCCAACATCGGCTCGCTCTTCGGGATCGGCTTCCCGGGCTGGACCGGCGGTGTGCTCCAGTACATCAACGGCTACGAAGGGGGCCCGTCCGGCTTCGTGGCCCGCGCCCGGGAGCTGGCCGAGCGCTACGGCGAGCGGTTCACGCCGCCCGCGCTGCTGGTGGAGAAGGCGGAGAAGGGGGAACGGTTCACCGACGCGCGCTGAGTCCCGGGAGTCCTGAGCCGACGGGCCACCCCCCGCTCAGGACTCCCCCGGGGGCTCCCCGTCCGTGAGCCACCCCCGCAGCTCCTCCTTCAGGGAGCGCTGGAACGTGGTGAGCAGGGCCTGCACCACGAGCGGCTGCATATGGGCCGAGAGCGACTTCACCTCCGTGGAGTCGCGCTCGGCCACCGCGTCGCGCAGCAGCCGCGACAGCTCGCGCGCCGCCGTACGCGAGTGCTCGATCAGGACGCCACGGGCGGCGAGGACCGTGTCGAGGCCGAGCGGCACATCGAGCAGCTCGACGCCGAGCCGCAGCAGGCCCGGATCCACGCGGTACGCGCCTTCGTGCGGCACGGCCACGCTCATCGCCGCCAGTCGCTCCAGCTCCTCCTCGCCGAGCGGGCGCCCCGCCCTCCGCTCAAGCTCCTCGTGCGTCATCGTCCGGACCGTGTCCGGCGCCCAGGACGCCACGACCGCTCGATGGATGGCGAGGTCCCGCGCGCTCAGATCCGCAGGCAGCTGCCGCAGGTGCCGCTCGATCGCCGCCAGGGTCATGCCCTGGCCCTGCAACTCCTCGATCAGTGCCAGCCGGGCCAGGTGCGCCTGCCCGTAGTGGCCCACCCGCCGGGGCCCGATCACAGGCGGCGGAAGCAGGCCCCTGGCGCTGTAGAAGCGGACGGTGCGGACCGTGACGCCCGCACGTGCGGCCAGCTCGTCGACGGTGAGCGTCGGCTCCTCGGTCTCGGTCGTCATGTACAGCAGTATCGCTGTCCCACCACCACTGTGACACCGGACCGGACTCGGCACGGCTACGTGACGAGGAGGCGACGGGAGTGTGGCGATCATGTGAGAAGTGCCGCGATGTGACGTGTGCCATCGCATGCGTCGTGAGCCGCGGGGGAGGGTTGGGCCTTGGTCTGTGCCGCGTCAGGGGTGGCCGGGCCCAGCCCCGTACGGACACCCGCGCGCCATCCCTGCGCGGGCGCACCAGAGAGTAGATCCACTCGTGAGCAAGGACGCCGTGCACACGGCCACGGTTGCATCCCGCCCTCAGGCGGCCCGCACGCCCGCGGACGCGGGCGACGCCGGTTACAGCAAGGACCTCAAAGCCCGCCACGTCAACATGATCGCGATCGGCGGAGCGATCGGTACCGGTCTCTTCCTCGGTGCCGGTGGCCGTCTGCACAACGCGGGGCCCGCTCTCGCGCTGGCCTATCTGGTCTGTGGCGTCTTCGCCTTCTTCGTCGTCCGTGCCCTCGGTGAACTGGTGCTGTACCGGCCGTCCTCCGGGTCCTTCGTGTCGTACGCGCGCGAGTTCCTCGGCGAGAAGGGCGCCTACGTCGCCGGCTGGATGTACTTCCTCAACTGGTCGACGACCGGCATCGCCGACATCACCGCCATCGCGCTCTACACCCACTACTGGAGCTTCTTCACCTCCATCCCGCAGTGGGTGCTCGCCCTGATCGCCCTCGCGGTCGTCCTGGCCGTGAACCTGATCTCGGTGAAGATCTTCGGCGAGATGGAGTTCTGGTTCGCGATCATCAAGGTCGCCACCCTGGTGGCCTTCATGTTCGTCGGTATCTTCCTGCTGGCCACGCAGCACAAGGTCGGGGGCGAGACGCCGGGTCTGAACGTGATCAACGACCACGGCGGCGTCTTCCCGCACGGGCTCATGCCCGTGGTTCTCGTGATGCAGGGCGTGATCTTCGCCTACGCGGCGCTCGAGCTGGTCGGTGTCGCCGCGGGTGAGACCGCCGAGCCGGAGAAGGTCGTCCCGCGCGCGGTGAACTCGATCATGTGGCGGGTCGGTCTCTTCTACGTCGGTTCGGTGGTCCTGCTCGCGCTGCTGCTGCCGGGCTCGGTGTACTCCGCGGACCAGAGCCCCTTCGTCACCGTGCTGTCGAAGATCGGCGTCCAGGGCGCCGGCGACGTGATGAACCTGGTCGTCCTGACCGCCGCGATGTCCTCGCTGAACTCCGGCCTCTACTCCACCGGCCGCATCCTGCGCTCCATGGCCATGGCGGGTTCGGCGCCCCGGTTCACGGCGCGGATGAACCGCAGCCAGGTCCCCTACGGCGGCATCCTGCTCACCTGCGCGGTCTGCGTGCTCGGCGTCGGCCTGAACTACCTCATGCCGGGCCAGGCGTTCGAGATCGTGCTGAACGTGGCGTCCCTCGGCATCATCAGCACCTGGGTGATCATCATGGTCTGCCACCTGATCTTCGTCCGCCGCGCCAAGGCGGGACTGGTCACCCGGCCGTCCTTCCGCCTGCCCGGCAGCCCCGTGACGGAGATCGTGACCGTGGCCTTCCTGCTGGCCGTGCTCGGCCTGATGTGGAACGACCCCGAGGTCGGCCGTAAGACGCTGCTCCTCATCCCGGTGATCGCGGCACTGCTCGTCGGCGGCTGGTTCGCACTGCGCCGCAGGATCGCGGCGGCCGAGGACAAGGAGCTGAGCGAGCTGACGCAGTAGCGGCTCGCTGCACGCCGGACGGTGGCCCCGGGGCACACGCCCCGGGGCCACCGCACATCGGTGACTCAGTGTCCGTGCACGTCGTTCGTCGCCGCGATCTTCGTCCAGGACCTCGGCCGGGCCGGGGCGGCCGACGCCCTCGCGACGGCCGCGGTCCGGGCCGCGGACGCCGCGGGCTTCGACGGCTGGAACAGCCAGGTGCCGAAGAGCGAGGCGAGCGGCTTGCCCGACACCTTCTCCGCGTAGGCCTGGAAGTCGGAGACCGACGCGTTGCCGTAGGCGTGCTCCTTCGGCCAGCCCTTCAGGATGGCGAAGAACGCCTCGTCCCCGACCTCGTTGCGCAGTGCCTGGACGGCCAGCGCGCCACGGTCGTAGACCGCGGTGTCGAACTGGTTGTCAGGGCCCGGGTCACCGGGCCTGACCGTCCAGAACGCGTCGTCGGCCGGGTGCGAGGCGTACACGTAGTCCGCCAGTTCCTGGGCCGTGCCCTCGCCCTCGTGCTCCGACCACAGCCACTGCGCGTACCGCGCGAAGCCCTCGTTGATCCAGATGTCCTTCCAGCCCTTGAGCGACACGTCGTCGCCGTACCACTGGTGCGCCAGCTCGTGCACGACGACGGACGTGTTCGAGCCGTTCGCGAACTGTTTCGGGCTGTAGTAGATCCGGGTCTGCGTCTCCAGGGCGTACCCGGTGGTGGTGTTCGGCACGTATCCGCCGACCGAGTCGAACGGATACGGACCGAAGTAGCCGGTCAGCCAGTCGACGAGCTCCCCGGTCCGCTCCACGCTCGCCCGCGCCGCCCCGTCGTTGTCGCCCAGGTCCTTGCTGTACGCGTTGACCACCGGGACGCCGGCCGACGTCGTCCCGGTGGTGATGTCGAACTTCCCGATCGCGAGCGTGGTCAGGTAGGTCGCCTGCGGCTTGCCGGAACGCCAGTTGTAGCGGGTCCAGCCGAGCTTCGAACTCGTCGACTGAAGCCTGCCGTTGGAGATGGCCTGGGTGCCGTCCGGCACGGCCACCGACACGTCGTACGTCGCTTTGTCGAGCGGGTGGTCGTTGCTCGGGAACCACCACCACGCCGCCTCGGGCTCATCGGCCGCGATCGCGCCGTCCGGGGTGCGGTGCCAGGTGGTGAAGCCGTACGCGCTCTTCGTGGACGGAACCCCGCTGTAACGGACCACGACCGTGACCGGTGTGTCCTTCGGCAGCGGGGTGGCCGGGGTGACCACCAGTTCGTGCTGGCCGGAGGTGGCGAAGGTCGCCTTCGCGCCGTTCACGCGCACCTCGCTGACGTCGAGCAGGAAGTCCAGGTCGAACCGGGAAAGGTCCCGCGTCGTCCTCGCGAGGATCGTCGCCGTGCCCTCCAGCTCGTCCGACTGCGGCTGGTACTTCAGCCGCAGGTCGTAGTGGGAGACGTCGTATCCGCCGTTGCCGTAGTACGGGTAATAGGGGTCGCCGATCCCCGGAGCGCCGGGCTGGTAGTCGGCCGCCGATGCCGGGATCGCCAGCAACAGGGAGGCCGCCGCGAGTGCGCCCGGTGCGATGAGTCTGCGGTGCACAAGAGCTCCAAGTCGTAGGGGCACGAGATCTGTTCGGACCCTATTCAGTCCCTGTGTGCCCGAGCATGTCCATGGCACCGTCCGTCACACGATCGCCATCCGGCCGTCATGACCGAAGTCGTCCCACCGCGCAATCCCGGCCATCCGGTGCCGATCGTCCCACGACACGTCAGCTTGCCTCTTTTTCAAGGGAGTTGACCCCTGTACCGTCCCGCGCATGCCGAAACGCATGCGCTTCACGATCTGGAGACCGCTCGCGACGGCGGCCACCGCCGCCCTGCTGGCCGCCTTCCTCACCCCCGCGGCCGCCCACGGCGCGCCACGGGAGAGCCGGCCCGTCTACTCGTACGACCACGCCATCCGCGAGTCCGTCTGGGTGGACACCGGCCTCGACGGCGACGGCGACGGGAAGACCGACCGGGTCGCCGCCGACATCGTGCGCCCGCGTGAACCCGCCGCGCAGGGCCGCCGAATACCCGTGATCATGGACGCCAGCCCGTACTACTCCTGCTGCGGGCGGGGCAACGAGAGCCAGCTGAAGACCTACGACGCGAGCGGCCACGTGGTGCAGATGCCGCTCTTCTACGACAACTACTTCGTGCCGCGAGGCTATGCCTTCGTCGGTGTCGACCTGGCCGGAACCAATCGCTCCGACGGCTGTGTGGACGTCGGCGGCCGCTCCGACATCCAATCGGCCAAGGCCGTCATCGACTGGCTGAACGGCCGGGCCAAGGGCTACACCACCCGCACCGGGCAGGTACGCGCCAGGGCCACCTGGACCAACGGACGCACCGGCATGATCGGCAAGAGCTGGGACGGCACCATCGCCAACGGTGTCGCCGCCACCGGCGTCAAGGGCCTGAGGACCATCGTGCCGATCAGCGCCATCTCCTCCTGGTACGACTACTACTTCGCCAAGGGCGCGCCCCTGTACGGCTCGGGCCCCGACTGGCTCTCCGGCTACGTCGACAGCCCCGGCGCCCGCGCCAAGTGCGCCGCCGTGCAGAACAAGCTCGTCGCCGGGGCGCCACGCACCGGTGACTGGACCCCGCTGTGGACCGAGCGCGACTATGTGAAGGACGCGAGCAAGGTCCGCGCCAGCGTCTTCCTCGTCCACGGCATGCAGGACCTCAACGTCCGCACCAAGCACTTCGGCCAGTGGTGGAACGCGCTCGCGAAGCACGGCGTGCAGCGCAAGATCTGGCTCTCGGGGACCGGCCACGTCGACCCCTTCGACTTCCGTCGCGCCCCTTGGGTGGACACGCTGCACCGCTGGTTCGACCACGAACTCCTGGGCTACGACAACGGCATCGACCGCGAGCCCATGGCCGACATCGAACGCCACCCCGACCAGTGGGTCACCTCCGGGGTCTGGCCGCCCCAGGGCACCGCGACGACCACACTGCGGCCGGCCAGGGGCACCCAGGCCGGCGTCGGCACCCTCCGGCTGCGCACCGGCGGCACGGGAACCGAGACCTTCACCGACGATCCGCGGCTGAGCGAGACCGACTGGGCGGCCCACGTCGACGAGTCCACCGCGGGCAAGGCCGGATTCATCACCCCGCCCCTGTCGCGGGATCTACGGGTGTCCGGCTCCTCCACGGTGACCGTCACCGTCACCCCGTCCACCTCCACGGCCCATCTGTCCGCCGTGCTGGTCGACCTCGGTCCGGACACCATCCGCGACTACGCCGACTCCGGCGAGGGCATCACCACCCTTCCCGGCCGCACCTGCTGGGGCGCGAGCACGGCCGGCGACAGCGCCTGCTTCAAGGCCACCGAGGCCAAGAAGACCGACGTCGCCTCCACCGTGTTCAGCCGCGGCTGGGCCGATCTCGGCAACTACGCCTCGGACCGCGAGGGTGTCCCGCTCACCCCGGGCACGGCGTACACGATCACCCTCGACCTCGCAGCGACCGACCACGTCGTTCCGAGGGGCCACCGGCTCGCGCTCATCGTCGCCGGCACCGACAAGGACCTCATCGATCCTCCGCCGAGCACGCCCACGCTGACCGTCGACCTGTCCCGTACGGCGGCCCATGTGCCCCTCGTGGGAGGCGCGGCCGCCTTCGCGCACGCCCTCGCCGGCTCCCCGGCGGCCGTGTCCGCGCGCACCACGCCGCACGGTGTGCGGACGCCGCACACCGTCCGGCGTGTGCCGGGCGACGGCCGGTGACGACACCGCCGTCGCCGGCCTGACCGTGCGTGGGGCGGCCGGAACCACCGGCCCGGCCGCCCCGCGCGCCGACGCAAATGCCGTGTGCCGTGCTCACATCACCGTCCGTGTGGGAATCCTCACCGTATGTCTGCCGAGTACGCGACCTTCGGCCTGGCACCGGCGATATGTGCCGGTGGTTTCCTGCCGGACGGTGACCGCCAGGTCCACCGGGACTTCGTCGACTTCGTCATTGACGGGCGCCCGCTGCTGTTCCGGCTCTCCGACGTGGACGCCGTCTCCCCGCTGGCCTCCGACATACCACCCGCGATCCTCACCCCGCAGGTGCGGGGCCTGCTGCTGGAGACCGGCGCTTCGCTGGAGGGCGGCCGTCGCATCATCTACGCCTGTCCCGAGTGCCAGGACCTGGCCTGCGGGGCCGTCACGGCGGTCATCGAGAAGGACGGCGACGACTTCGTCTGGCGCGACCTCGCCTGGCAGACCGACCGGCGGGTGGACCTGGAACGGAACGGCTACCACGGGATAGGGCCTTTCCGTTTCCGCGGGGACGAGTACCGTGGCGCACTGGGTGCGCTGCCGGACGGCGGCCCGAGCAGAGGCGCGGGGTCCTGCTGATGGGTGCTCGCGTCGCCGGCTCGGCCGGCCGCCGTGCGCCATCGGCATCGGCGCGGAGATCGCGCAGCACGCCGCCGACGTCTCCCCGAAGAGCTGTGCACCTACGGCGCGGTCGCGTTCGGCCGGACGGCCGAGGAGCCGGAACACGCGGCCGTACGGTACTTCTTCGAACGTGCCGGGGCCGACGTCGCGTGCGTCGACGGGCTCCCCCGGATCGTCCCCCTCCTCGTCGCCCGGATCGAACAGGTCGAACAGGTCGAACAGGTCTTGGACCGCGGCCTGCCGGAGCGGCACCGGCTCTGCACTCTGCCCCCGTCGGCCGTGCGACGGCCGTCGAGAACCGAGGCCCCTGCGGCAGGCCGTCCCACGCTCGTCCTGCGCGCTCGTCGGGACGTGCGGTCCCTCGTTAGGATCGGCGGTCTGATGACTGCCACCCTCGTCGCCAAGGACCTCGCCGCCGGCCACGGCGGCCGCTCCCTGTTCTCCGGGCTCGACCTCGTCGTCGCGCCCGGTGATGTGATCGGTCTCGTCGGTGCCAACGGCGCCGGCAAGTCCACCCTGCTGCGGATGCTCGCCGGACTGCTCGGCCCCGAACGGGGCGAACTGCGTCTGTCCCCGCCGACCGCGACGGTCGGCCATCTGCCGCAGGAACCGGAACGCAGACCGGGCGAGACCGTCCGGGAGTTCCTGGCGCGCCGCACGGGTGTGGCCGAGGCGCAGCGGCGGATGGACGAGGCCACCCAGGGGCTGGTCGACGGCGCGCCCGGTGCCGACGACGCCTACGCGGTGAGCCTGGAGCGCTGGCTCGGCCTCGGTGGCGCGGACCTCGACGAGCGCGCCGAGGAGGTCGCCGACTCCCTCGGTCTGGGCGTCGGCCTGGACCAGCCCATGACATCCCTGTCCGGCGGGCAGGCGGCCCGCGCGGGCCTCGCCTCGCTGCTGCTGTCCCGCTACGACGTGTTCCTCCTCGACGAGCCGACCAACGACCTGGACCTGGACGGACTGGAGCGCCTGGAGCGCTTCGTCGGCGGCCTGCGGGCCGGCACGGTGGTCGTCAGCCACGACCGCGAGTTCCTCACCCGCACGGTCACCAAGGTCCTCGAACTCGACTTGGCGCAAGGGCAGATCAACCTCTACGGCGGTGGGTACGAGGGCTATCTGGAGGAGTGCGAGTGGGCCCGCCGGCACGCCCGCGAGGAGTACGAGGAGTACGCCGACAAGAAGGCCGCCCTCCAGGACCGGGCCCGGATGCAGCGCGCCTGGATGGACAAGGGCGTGAAGAACGCGCGCCGCAAGGCGGGCAGCGACAACGACAAGATCGGCCGCAAGTTCCGCAGCGAGGCCAGCGAGAAGCAGGCCGCGAAGGCCCGGCAGACCCAGCGCATGATCGAGCGCCTGGAGTCCGTCGAGGAACCCCGCAAGGAGTGGGAACTGCGTATGGAGATCGCGTCGGCGCCGCGGTCCGGCGCCGTCGTCGCCATGCTGCGGGACGCCGAAGTGCGGCGCGGCGACTTCACATTCGGACCGGTGTCCTTGCAGATCGACTGGGCGGACCGGGTCGCGGTGACGGGTGCGAACGGGTCGGGCAAATCGACGCTGCTCGGCGCGCTGCTGGGCCGCGTCCCCCTTGACGCGGGCCGGGCCACGCTCGGCTCGGGCGTCCTGGTCGGCGAGGTCGACCAGGCCCGCGCCCTCTTCCACGGCTCGGAAACCCTGCTGGACGCGTTCTGCGCGGCGGTCCCGGACACGGAACCGGTCGAGGTGCGCACCCTGCTGGCCAAGTTCGGGCTGAAGTCGGACCACGTCCTGCGCCCGGCGGCGACCCTCTCCCCGGGCGAGCGCACCAGGGCCGCCCTCGCCCTGCTCCAGGGCCGAGGTGTCAATCTCCTGGTCCTGGACGAGCCCACCAACCACCTCGACCTGCCGGCCATCGAACAGCTGGAAGCGGCCCTGGACGCCTACGAGGGCACGCTGCTCCTGGTCACCCACGACCGCCGGATGCTGGACGCGGTCCGGGTGACCCGCCGACTGGACGTGGCGGACGGCAAGGTGACGGAGCGCTAGCCGGCCGGGCCCGGGCCCCCGTGGCACGACGGGGGTCCGGGCCCGGAAGGCTCAGCGGCGGCCGTTGTCCTTGTCGAGCAGGCCCGCGCGGCGCAGTGCGTCGGCCATCGCGCTGTTGGCAGGCGCGGGCGCCTGCCGGGAGCCACCGCCGCCCTGCCGGGAGCCACCGCCGCCCTGGCGGCCCTGCCGCTGCTGGGGAGGCCGCCCGCCGCGCTGCTGACGGCCGCCACCACCCTGCTGCCCCTGGGGAGCGGCCTCGTCGTCCAGCCGCAGCGTCAGCGAGATCCGCTTGCGCGGGATGTCGACGTCCAGCACCTTCACCTTGACGATGTCGCCCGGCTTCACCACGTCCCGCGGGTCCTTGACGAACGTCTTGGACATCGCGGACACATGCACCAGTCCGTCCTGGTGGACACCGACGTCCACGAACGCGCCGAAGGCGGCGACATTCGTGACCACGCCCTCCAGGACCATCCCCGAGGACAGGTCGGAGATCTTCTCCACGCCCTCCTTGAAGGTGGCCGTCCTGAACGCGGGCCGCGGGTCACGCCCGGGCTTCTCCAGCTCCTTCAGGATGTCGGTCACGGTCGGCAGGCCGAACGTCTCGTCCACGAACTCGGACGCCTTCAGCGAGCGCAGTACGGCCGTGTTGCCGATCAGCGAGGCCACCTCCTGGCCCACGGTCTTCACCATGCGGCGCACCACCGGGTACGCCTCCGGGTGCACGCTGGAGGCGTCCAGCGGGTCGTCGCCGCCGCGGATCCGCAGGAAGCCCGCGCACTGCTCGTACGCCTTGGGCCCGAGCCGCGCCACCTTCTTCAGCTCGGAACGGGAGGCGAACGGGCCGTTGGCGTCACGGTGGGCCACGATGTTCTCGGCGAGCCCGGAGGAGATGCCGGAGACCCGGGCGAGCAGCGGTGCCGAGGCCGTGTTGACGTCCACGCCCACGCCGTTCACACAGTCCTCGACCACCGCGTCCAGCGAGCGCGACAACTTCACCTCGGACAGGTCGTGCTGGTACTGGCCGACGCCGATGGACTTCGGGTCGATCTTCACCAGCTCGGCGAGCGGGTCCTGCAGACGACGGGCGATGGAGACCGCGCCGCGCAGCGACACGTCCATGTCCGGCAGCTCCTGCGAGGCGAAGGCCGAGGCGGAGTACACCGAGGCGCCCGCCTCGGAGACCATCACCTTGGTGAGCTTCAGCTCCGGATGCCGGCCGATCAGCTCGGCCGCGAGCCTGTCGGTCTCACGCGACGCCGTGCCGTTGCCGATCGCCACCAGCTCGACCGCGTGCTCCTTGGCCAGCCGCGCCAGCTTGGCGATCGCCTCGTCCCACTTGTTGGCCGGGACGTGGGGGTAGATCACATCGGTGGCCACGACCTTGCCGGTCGCGTCCACCACGGCCACCTTCACGCCGGTGCGGAACCCGGGGTCCAGGCCCAGGGTGGCGCGGGTGCCGGCGGGGGCGGCGAGCAGCAGATCGCGCAGGTTCGCCGCGAAGACCGCCACGGCCTCGTCCTCGGCGGCCGTACGGAGCCTCAGGCGCAGGTCGATGCCGAGGTGTACCAGGATGCGGGTGCGCCAGGCCCAACGGACTGTGTCCATGAGCCACTTGTCGGCCGGGCGGCCCCGGTCGGCCAGGCCGAAGCGGCTGGCCACGATGGCCTCGTAGGACGACGGGCCAGCGGTCGATTCGGACGGCTCCTCCGGCTCCAGGGTCAGGTCGAGGACCTCCTCCTTCTCACCGCGCAGCATGGCGAGTACGCGATGGGAGGGCAGCTCGGTGAAGGGCTCGGCGAAGTCGAAGTAGTCGGCGAACTTGGCGCCGGCCTCCTCCTTGCCCTCCCGCACCTTGGCGGCGAGGCGCCCACGCGTCCACATGCGCTCGCGCAGCTCGCCGATCAGGTCCGCGTCCTCCGAGAACCGCTCGGTGAGGATCGCCCGCGCGCCGTCGAGCGCGGCCTGCGGATCGGGCACTCCCTTGTCGGCGTCGACGAAGGCGGCGGCCGCCGCGAGCGGCTCCACCGTCGGGTCGCCGAGCAGGCCCTCGGCCAGCGGCTCCAGACCGGCCTCCCGCGCGATCTGTGCCTTGGTGCGCCGCTTCGGCTTGTACGGCAGATAGATGTCCTCCAGGCGCGCCTTGGTCTCCGCGCCCCGGATCTGCGCCTCGAGCTCCTCGGTGAGCTTGCCCTGCTCGCGCACCGACTCCAGGATCGCCGCGCGCCGCTCCTCCAGCTCCCGCAGATAGCGCAGCCGCTCCTCGATCGTGCGCAGCTGCGCATCGTCGAGCATCTCGGTCGCTTCCTTGCGGTAGCGGGCGATGAAGGGCACTGTCGAGCCGCCGTCGAGCAGCTCGACCGCGGCCTTCACCTGCCGCTCCCGTACGCCGAGCTCCTCGGCGATCCTGCCTTCGATGGACCCTACGAGGGGTGTCGTCACGATCCCGTACCGCCTTCTCCACTGAGGTTGCGCGGCAATTGTGGCAGGTCGCACCGGCAACGGTGGGTCAGGGCGGGGGTCGAGGAGTCACGGGGCGGTCTCCCGGCTCCGCCGCCCCCTGGAAGCGGCCGCTCAGGTCCGGCGCGCTCCCCGCCGCGTGGAGGCGGAGGACCCGCCGAACAGCCTGGCCAGAGCCCGGAACGGCACAGTCGCCACCGTGGTGACGGCCCCGCCGATCCGGCGCAGCACGTCCGCGGTCGTACGGAACACCGTTTTCCCCTTCCGTCACCCCGGCGTGTCCGCCGGGGTGACGTCCGGGTACGTCAGCCCTTGCCCATCAGGTCCTCCGGGAAGGCGCCGGATTCGAGGGCCCGTGTCAGCAGGGCGCCCGCCAGCTCCGTCAGCCGTGCGACACCCGCGGCGCCGAGGTGCTCGTACGGAGCCCGGTCGAGACGGTCGGTCTCCGCCTCTACGTCCCCGCGCAGTGCGGTGCCCGCCTCGGTCAACTCACCGGCCGAATCCAGCAGTCCCCGCTCGCGCAGCCGCTCGCACGCCGCGTCCCAGTCCTCCTGGCTCCAGCCGCGGGTGGCGAGGACCCATCTCGGGGACATGCCCTTGCCCGTGGCGCTGTGCGTCGCGAGCGCCTCCAGCGGGTCGAGCTCCGCGCGCAGCAGCGCCGTGAGGTGGCCGTCGCCGCGGTGCTCGCGCAGCAGCGTGGTCGCGTGCCAGAACGCCAGATGGGGCTCTTCCGGCACCGGCAGGTCGGCGTGCGCCGAGTACAGGGGGCGCGCGTGCCGGGTGCACGCCTCGGCGGCGCGCAGTGCCAGCTCCGCCGCCTCGGTCATCTCCTTGGCGGCGACCGCCTCCTCGCCGAGGAGCCGCCGCAGGGTCGCGTCCGCGGCTCGCGTGCGTGCCGCGAGCACCGCCTCCGGGGGCGCCGTCTTCCACACCTCGGGCACATGCCGGGCCACCAGCTCGGGGCTGAAGTTGTAGAACGCCGCCGTCACCACGCCCGCGCCGACGGGTCCCATCGCGGCGGCCCGTACCGCGAAGTAGGCGGCCCTTGGGTGGCCGACGCCCAATGCGGTCATTTCCCGTTCGAGATCCGGTGAGAAGTAGTGCGTCGAGTGGAGAGGATTGATCATGTTGTGGCAGCGCCGTCCGGCGCGCTCCGGCAGAGGAGGGGTCATGCCGGGCAGGCTACCGACTGGTTGGTATGGCATGGGTCGGCAGGGCGTGCGACGGCCGGAAAAAGCCGCTCGGTCGTCGTGACGGCGCGTGCCGGGCCTGGACCCACCGTACGTCTCCAGGGCCCCGCCGGCGTTCACCCCGACGTGGTCCAGCCGAAACGGGGCTGCCTGCGCTCCAGGAACGCCGCGACGCCCTCCGCGGTGTCGCCCCCGGTGCGCGCCTGTTCGGCCCAGTAGGCGTCCCGGTCCGTCCGCCCGTTCGCGAACTCCTTGGCGGCGGCCTGCGTCAGCTGCGAGCGCGCGGTCAGGACCCGCGTGAACTCGGCCACCCGCTTGGCGAGTTCGCCTTCGGGTAGTACCTCGTCGACCAGGCCCGTGCGCAGCGCCCGCGCCGAGTCGATCAACTCGCCCGAGAACAGCAGGTACTTGGCGGTACCGGGACCCACCAGCGTCACCAGCCGCCGGGTGGAGGAGGCCGGGTAGACGATCCCCAGTTTGGCCGGCGTCACCCCGAAGAACGCCCCCTCCTCGGCGAATCGCAGATCGCAGGCCGCCGCGAGCTGCGACCCGCCGCCCACGCAGTGGCCGCGGATCGCCGCCAGCGTCGGCTTGGGGAAGGCGGCCAGCGCCTCCTCGGCCAGTACGGCCAGGCTCTGTGCCCTCTCCGGCGACCCCCGCAGCGTCGAGATGTCGGCTCCCGCGCAGAAGGTCCCGCCCTCTCCGGTGAGCACCAGCGCCCGCACGGCCGGATCGGCGGCCAGTCCTTCGAGCAGCGGCGGCAGCGCCTCCCACATACCGGCAGTCATGGCGTTCCGCTTGGCCGGATGGTGGATGACGACGGTCGCGACCCCGTCGGTGACGCGGTGCAGCAGCTGCGGCTCCATGGGCCGGATGCTATCCGCACCTCCCGGACGCCGGATCACGAAGGGTCCCTGGCGAGCGGACACCGCCGTTTCGGCCGGCCGGAGTCCCGCCCTAGTACCCGTACAACCCGAAAAGTTCCGAAGGCGGTGCGAGGGGAGACAGGAGCGGTCACGCAAACGACCGTGTCATACGCCAACGGTCAAATTATCGTCGATACCAGCTGACTTGTGCTCAGTCATTCGGGGTGGACCAGCGCATTCCCAACACTCGACGCGTGGTGACAATCGAGCGTGAGGGTGGCGACCGGGCTATGGAGAACAGAGGGCGGGGGGCCGACCCGCGCCCTGAACGCGGCGGGAACGAACCGGACGGCCCACGGCCGTCGGCGCCGCTGCCGTACGAGGGGGTCTGGCGCTTCACGGCCGCCGCCGTGGAGGCCTCGGTGCCGCAGGCGAGGCACGCCGTCCGGGACCTGCTCGCCCGCCAGGGCGTGCCCGTCTCGGACGACACCGTGCACGCCCTGCTGCTGATCGTCTCCGAACTGGTCACCAACGCGGTACGGCACGCGGCGCTGCTGTCGCCGATGCTCGCCGTCGAGGTCGCCGTGGGCCCGGAGTGGGTGCGGGTGTCGGTGGAGGACGAGCACCCCTACCGCCCGAGCGCGCTGGAGGCCGACCACGGGCAGACCGGAGGCCGTGGGCTGCTCCTGGTCCGTGAGGTCACCAGGGAGGCCGGCGGAGTGTGCGACGTCGAGCACACGTCGAGCGGCGGCAAGGTGATCTGGGTCGCGCTTCCCCTCAAGCCCACACGGTTCCCGTGAGCCGGCTCCCCACATACCCGCGGTTCCCGTGAGCCGGCTCCCCACAACCCGCGCGGTTGCCGTGAGCTGGCTCCCCACCGCCACGGCTCGGTCGGCCCCGGAGGCCCGTCCGGCCGAGTGGGGCCGGACGGACCTCCGGGGCACCGGACCGAGGGGGCGTCACCAGCCCGCGGACGCCCCCGTCAGCTCTCTGATCGCCGGCCGCGCGGCGTCCAGGACCGTCATGAACCACGACGAGAACGGGTCCTTGGCGTGCCGCTCGGCAAGCTCCGCGGCGGTCACGAAGGCCGTCGCCCCGACCTCCTGCGGATCCGGGTGCACAGGGGACTGCACAAGCCCTACGAAGAGATGGTTGTACTCCTGCTCCACCAGGCCGGAGTCCGGGTCCGGGTGGTTGTAGCGCACCGTGCCCGCCTCGGCCAGCAGCGACGGGGAGATCCCCAGTTCCTCGTACGTCCGCCGGGCCGCCGCCGCGAACGGCGCCTCACCCGGGTAGGGGTGGCCGCAGCAGGTGTTCGACCAGACACCGGGGGAGTGGTACTTGCCGAGCGCTCGCTGCTGGAGCAGCAGCCGGCCGCGCTCGTCGAAGAGGAACACCGAGAACGCGCGATGCAGCCGGCCCGGCGGCTGATGGGCGGCGAGCTTCTCCGCCGTGCCGATCGTGGTGCCGTCCTCGTCGACCAGCTCCAGCAGGATCGCTTCAGCGGTGCCGTTCGGCGAACGGTGCGTCGCGGTGGCAGGTGTGATCGGCATACCCATCCTTCGCATCGGTTGTCCAGTCCCAAGTCTGCCGTACGAATCCGGCACTCCCGGCACTTCGCGACTTCCCGCATGTCCCGCACCGGCCGGGTCCGGACGGGGCGCCACGCCCTCACGGAACAGACGCCGGAAGCGGCCGGATACCTGATCGTGCCCGGCGCCGCACAGCGGGAACCGTCCCCGCCGGGCGCTCCCGAAGACCGGCGCCCGGACGCGCGCCGCATACCCGGCCCGCACGCCCCGCGACGGCGCGCCTCGACGACGGGCGGTGTGGTGTCGCCGGTCACCTCACCGATGAGCGTGACCAGCTCACGCACCGAGACACCCTCACCACGGCCGACGTTCACGGTCAGATCGCCCGTCGCACCGCCGGCCAGCCGCCGGACCGCCGCGAGGTGCGCCTCGGCGAGATCGGCGACCGCCTCCAGCAGCGTCGCGAGACCGCCCACGTTCTCCTGGTAGTAGCGCATCGGCTGGGCCACCGACTCCGCGGAATGCTCTCGGGCAGGCGCGTGGCCCCGCTCGGTGAACGAGGACCCGGTGAGGAAAGGATGCGGAAGGTCGCTCCGGAGACGTCGGGCCGTGGATGCGACCCACGAGGTGACCGTGATGTCGCGATCGAGCGGGTCTGCGCCCGCGGTTTGTGGCGTGCCCCTCCGATCCCCGATGATGATCGCGGCGGCGGAGATGCAGACAGGGTTGATCGGCCCATGAACGGCCGGTGAACACCGGCCTTCCGGCATCCGATAGCCTCTGCCGACACGCCGCCCGGCCCCTGCCCGGGTGTCCCACACCACACACACGACCGACGCCCGTATGCGTCGGGCCTCAGGGAGTGAGTTCGTCTGTCGACCGCCATCCTCACCGGACAGCCGGTCCCCGGATCGTCACTCGAGGGCGATCTGCGGTCCCTCGGCTTCGACGTGCGGGTCGCCACCGACACCGGTGACGCCGAGACGCTCCTCGCCGCCGTGCCGGCGGATCAGCGCGTCGCGATCGTCGACAGCCGCTTCGTGGGTCATCTGCACGCCTTGCGGCTCGGCCTGACCGACCCCCGCTTCCCGGCCGCCGCCGTACCCGGCGCCGTCACCGCCCAGCCCAGCGTCCGCCAGGCGCTCACCCGGGCCCTGGCCCGCGAGACCTCCGCGGCGACCGGCGGCGCGCCGGTCGTCACCGACAACCTCGCCGAGCGCCTCACCGAGGCCCTCGACGCCGACGGCGTCCCGGTCCACCGCCCCGAGCTCGGCACGCTGGTCGCCGCCGTCCCCGCCGACCCCCAGGCCCGCAACGAGGCTCGCCAGGCGGTCTCGGCCGTCGACGACGAGGCCGTACGCCTGCGCAGCGCCGTCAAGGCCCGCGACGGCTTCTTCACCACGCACTTCATCAGCCCGTACTCGCGCTACCTCGCCCGCTGGTGCGCCCGCCGGGGCCTGACCCCCAACCAGGTCACCACCGCCTCGCTGCTGACCGCCCTGATCGCGGCGGGCTGCGCGGCCACCGGCACCCGCGGCGGCTTCATCGCCGCGGGCGTCCTGCTCATCTTCTCCTTCGTCCTCGACTGCACCGACGGCCAGCTCGCCCGCTACTCGCTGCAGTACTCCACGCTCGGCGCCTGGCTCGACGCCACCTTCGACCGCGCCAAGGAATACGCCTACTACGCGGGTCTCGCCCTCGGCGCGGCCCGCGGCGGCGACGACGTCTGGGCGCTCGCCCTGGGCGCCATGATCCTTCAGACCAGCCGGCACGTCGTCGACTTCGCCTTCAACGAGGCCAACCACGACGCGACCGCCAACACCAGCCCCACGGCCGCCCTCTCGGACCGTCTCGACAGCGTCGGCTGGACGGTCTGGGTGCGCCGGATGATCGTCCTGCCCATCGGGGAACGCTGGGCGCTGATCGCCGTCCTGACGGCGGCCACCACTCCCCGGATCACCTTCGTCGCCCTGCTCATCGGCTGTGCCTTCGCGGCGACGTACACCACGGCGGGCCGTGTCCTGCGCTCGCTGACGCGCAAGGCCCGGCGCACCGACCGCGCGGCCAAAGCCCTGGCCGACCTCGCGGACACCGGACCCCTGGCCGAGCTGGTCCTGCGTGCGGCCCGTGGCGCCTTGCGCGGCCCGGCCGCCGTCATCGCCCTCGCGGGCGGCGTCCTCGTCGTGGGCTCGGCCCTGCTGTGGGGCGCCGCCTGGCAGACCGTGCTCTGCGCCCTCCTCTACACCGTGACATCCGCCATAGCCGTCGCGCGCCCCCTCAAGGGCGCCCTCGACTGGCTCGTCCCGCCCGTCTTCCGGGCCGCCGAATACGGCACCGTCCTGGTGCTCGCGGCCAAATCCGGAGTGAACGGAGTGCTTCCGGCGGCTTTCGGGCTGGTGGCGGCCGTCGCCTACCATCACTACGACACGGTGTACCGCATCCGCGGCGACGCCGGCGCGCCGCCGCACCGGCTGGTGCGCGCGGTCGGGGGGCACGAAGGCCGGACGCTGCTCGTCACCGTCCTGGCCGCGCTGCTCACCGCGTCACAGTTCAAGATCGCGCTCACGGCCCTCGCCGGGTATGTGGCCGCGGTGGTGCTCGTCGAGAGCATCCGTTTCTGGGTGACCGCTCACCAGAGCGGCGCATCCGCCGTACACGATGAAGGAGAACCCGCATGATCGGCCTCGTGCTGGCGGCCGGCGCCGGACGGCGTCTGCGCCCCTACACCGACACCCTGCCCAAGGCTCTGGTGCCGGTGGGGCCCGCGGGTGAGCCGGACGGCCCCACCGTCCTGGACCTGACTCTGGGCAACTTCGCCGAGGTGGGCCTGACCGAGGCCGCGATCATCGTGGGCTACCGCAAGGAGGCCGTGTACGAGCGCAAGGCGGCCCTGGAGGCGAAGTACGGCCTGAAGCTGACGCTCATCGACAACGACAAGGCCGAGGAGTGGAACAACGCCTACTCCCTGTGGTGCGGCCGTGACGCCCTCAAGGACGGCGTGATCCTCGCCAACGGCGACACCGTGCACCCGGTCTCCGTCGAGAAGACGCTGCTCGCCGCGCGTGGCGACGGCAAGAGGATCATTCTCGCCCTCGACACGGTGAAGAATCTCGCCGACGAGGAGATGAAGGTCGTCGTGGACCCCGAGAAGGGCGTCCGTAAGATCACCAAGCTGATGGAGCCGTCCGAGGCGACCGGCGAGTACATCGGTGTCACCCTCATCGAGGGCGAGGCGGCCGCGGAGCTGGCCGACGCGCTGAAGACGGTGTGGGAGACCGACCCGCAGCAGTTCTACGAGCACGGTTACCAGGAGCTCGTCAACCGCGGCTTCAAGATCGACGTGGCTCCGATCGGCGACGTTCCGTGGGTCGAGATCGACAACCACGACGACCTGGCCCGAGGGCGGGAGATCGCGTGCCGCTACTGACGAGGCTCATCCCCTCGCCGGTCGTCGTCGACATCCGCCCGGGTGCCCTCGACGACCTGGCAAGCGTGCTCGCGGACGAGCGCATCTCGCACTCGGGAAAGCTGGCCGTCGCCGTCAGCGACGGTTCGGGCGCCCGGCTGCGCGAGCGGCTCGCGCCCAGCCTGCCCGGCGCCACCTGGTACGAGGTCGGCGGCGGCACCCTCGACGACGCGGTCCGGCTGGCCGGGGCCATGAAGGCGGGCCACTACGACGCGCTCGTGGGCCTGGGCGGCGGCAAGATCATCGACTGTGCCAAGTTCGCCGCGGCGCGCGTCGGCCTGCCGCTGGTCGCCGTGCCCACGAACCTCGCCCACGACGGCCTGTGCTCGCCCGTCGCCACCCTCGACAACGACGCCGGCCGGGGCTCCTACGGCGTGCCGAACCCGATCGCGGTCGTCATCGACCTCGACGTCATCCGAGAGGCCCCGGTGCGCTTCGTGCGCGCGGGCATCGGCGACGCCGTGTCGAACATCTCCGCCATCGCGGACTGGGAGCTGGCCAACCGCGCCAACGGCGAGAAGATCGACGGGCTGGCCGCGGCCATGGCCCGGCAGGCCGGCGAGGCGGTGCTGCGCCACCCCGGCGGCATCGGCGACAACGACTTCCTCCAGGTGCTGGCCGAGGCCCTGGTCCTCAGCGGGATCGCCATGTCGGTGTCGGGCGACTCCCGCCCGTCCTCCGGCGCGTGTCACGAGATCAACCACGCGTTCGACCTGTTGTTCCCCCGGCGCGCGGCGGCTCACGGCGAGCAGTGCGGGCTGGGTGCGGCCTTCGCGATGTATCTGCGCGGGGCGCACGAGGAGTCGGCGTACATGGCCCGGGTGCTGCGCCGGCACGGGCTGCCCGTACTGCCGGAGGAGATCGGCTTCACGGTGGACGAGTTCGTCCGGGTCGTGGAGTACGCCCCGCAGACCCGGCCCGGCCGCTACACGATTCTCGAACACCTCGACCTGAAGACCGACCAGATCAAGGACACGTACGCCGACTATGTCAAGGCCATCGGTAGCTGAACTCCGCCCTGTCGTCCACCCGGCGGGGGTGAAGGACCGGCGCAGCGGTGAGCACTGGGCGGGACGCCTCTACATGCGCGAGGTCTCGCTGCGGGTCGACCGTTACCTGGTGAACACCAGGGTCACGCCCAACCAGCTGACCTACCTGATGACCGTCTTCGGCGTCCTCGCCGCCCCGGCCCTGCTGGTGCCGGGCATCGCGGGCGCCGTGCTCGGCGTGGTCATGGTCCAGCTCTACCTGCTCCTGGACTGCGTCGACGGCGAGATGGCCCGCTGGAAGAAGCAGTTCTCGCTCGGCGGGGTGTACCTGGACCGGGTCGGCGCGTACCTGTGCGACGCGGCGGTGCTCGTCGGCTTCGGCCTGCGCGCCGCCGATCCGTGGGGTTCCGGGCGGATCGACTGGCTGTGGGCCTTCCTCGGCACCCTCGCCGCCCTCGGCGCCGTCCTGATCAAGGCCGAGACCGACCTCGTCGGTGTGGCCCGGCACCAGGGCGGGCTGCCGCCGGTCAAGGAGGCGGCCGCCGAGCCGCGCTCGTCCGGTCTGGCGCTGGCCCGCAGGGCGGCCTCCGCGCTGAAGTTCCACCGCCTCGTCCTCGGGATCGAGGCATCCCTGCTGATCCTGGCCCTGGCGATCGTGGACGCGGCGCGCGGCGACCTGTTCTTCGAGCGGCTCGGCGTCGCCGTGCTGGCCGGGATCGCGCTTCTGCAGACCCTGCTGCACCTCGTGTCCATCCTCGCCTCCAGCAGGCTGAAGTGAGCGGCGGCATAACGGTCGGGGCGGTCGTCATCACGATGGGCAACCGCCCCGCCGAGCTGCGCGCCCTCCTCGACTCGGTCGCCAAACAGGACGGCGCGCCCGTCGAGGTCGTCGTGGTCGGCAACGGCTCCCCCGTCCCGGACGTCCCCGACGGCGTCCGCACCGTCGAGCTGCCCGAGAACCTCGGCATCCCCGGCGGCCGCAACGTCGGCATCGAGGCGTTCGGGCCCGGCGGCAGCCGGGTGGACGTCCTGCTCTTCCTGGACGACGACGGCCTGCTCGCCCGCAACGACACCGCGGAGCTGTGCCGTCAGGCCTTCGCCGCGGACCCGGAACTCGGCATCATCAGCTTCCGTATCGCCGACCCCGACACCGGCGAGACCCAGCGCCGCCACGTGCCGCGTCTGCGCGCCTCGGACCCGATGCGCTCCTCCCGGGTGACCACCTTCCTGGGCGGCGCCAACGCCGTCCGCACGAAGGTCTTCGAGGAGGTCGGCGTACTGCCGGACGAGTTCTTCTACGCCCACGAGGAGACCGATCTGGCGTGGCGGGCCCTGGACGCGGGCTGGCTGATCGACTACCGGTCGGACATGGTCCTGAACCACCCCACGACCGCGCCCTCCCGGCACGCGGTGTACCACCGGATGGTCGCCCGGAACCGGGTCTGGCTGGCCCGCCGCAACCTACCCGCCGTTCTCGTCCCGGTCTATCTGGGCGTGTGGATGCTGCTGACGCTGCTGCGCCGCCCCTCGCGGGCCGCCCTGAGGGCGTGGTTCGGCGGCTTCAAGGAGGGCTGGACGGCACCTTGCGGTCCCCGTCGGCCCATGAAGTGGCGTACGGTGTGGCGGCTGACCCGACTGGGCCGGCCTCCGGTGATCTGACAAGCTCGATAGTCGGAAGACACCGGGTGGGACCCATGTCCCGGCTCCCACCCGTGCGCGGTAGGCCGCGTGTTTCGAAAAACGGAGAGTTTGCCAACCTGTGAGTGAGAAAACGCATGACGGCGGTGTCGCGGTGAGCGACCGACCGTCGCCCGACGACGGTCTGACCGCGGCCGAGCTGGCCGCCAAGCACGGACTCTCGGTGAGCGGTGCCCGGCCCGGACTCGCCGAGTACGTCCGCCAGCTGTGGGGGCGGCGTCACTTCATCCTCGCCTTCTCGCAGGCGAAGCTCACCGCCCAGTACAGCGAGGCCAAGCTCGGGCAGCTGTGGCAGGTCGCCACGCCGCTGCTGAACGCGTTCGTGTACTACCTGATCTTCGGGCTGATCCTCAAGGCCAGCCGAGGCATGTCGCACGGCACGTACATCCCCTTCCTGGTGACCGGTGTGTTCGTCTTCACCTTCACCCAGAGTTCGATCATGGCCGGTGTCCGGGCGATCTCCGGGAATCTGGGCCTGGTGCGCGCCCTGCACTTCCCGCGGGCCTCGCTGCCCGTCTCGTTCGCGCTGCAGCAGCTCCAGCAGCTGCTCTTCTCGATGGTCGTGCTGTTCGCCGTGGCCGTGGGCTTCGGGAGCTACCCGAGCCTGTCCTGGCTGCTGATCGTCCCGGCTCTGGTGCTGCAGTTCCTCTTCAACACGGGCCTCGCACTGATCGTGGCGAGGATGGGCGCGAAGACCCCGGACCTCGCCCAGCTGATGCCGTTCATCCTGCGCACCTGGATGTACGCCTCCGGCGTCATGTTCTCCCTTCACACCATGCTCGCCGGCCGCCCCGAATGGGTGATCCGCGCGTTGCAGGTGAACCCGGCCGCCGTCTACATGGACCTGATGCGCTTCGCGCTCATCAAGGACTACGGTGCCGACAAGCTCCCGCCGCACGTCTGGGCCATCGCGCTGTTCTGGGCCGTGGTCGTCTTCGTGGGCGGGTTCGTGTACTTCTGGAAGGCGGAGGAGCGGTACGGCCGTGGCTGAGCAGAACTCGGGGGCCAGGATCCCCACCGTCATCGCGGACGAGCTGCACATCGTCTACCGGGTCAACGGCGCCAAGACCGGCAAGGGCAGCGCGACCGCCGCTCTCAGCCGCATCATCAAGCGAGGCTCCGACGACGCCGCGCGCGGGGTGCGCAAGGTGCACGCCGTCCGGGGTGTCTCCTTCGTCGCCTACCGCGGTGAGGCGATCGGACTGATCGGGTCCAACGGCTCCGGCAAGTCCACGCTGCTGCGCGCCATCGCCGGACTGCTGCCCGCCGAGCGGGGCAAGGTCTACACCGACGGCCAGCCCTCGCTGCTCGGTGTGAACGCAGCCCTCATGAACGACCTGACGGGCGAGCGGAACGTCATCCTGGGCGGTCTGGCGATGGGCATGTCCCGGGAGCAGATCAAGGCCCGCTACCAGGAGATCGTCGACTTCTCCGGCATCAACGAGAAGGGCGACTTCATCACACTGCCCATGCGCACCTACTCCTCCGGTATGGCGGCGCGGCTGCGCTTCTCCATCGCGGCCGCCAAGGACCACGACGTCCTCATGATCGACGAGGCCCTGGCCACCGGTGACCGCAAGTTCCAGCAGCGCTCCGAGGAACGCATCCGGGAGCTGCGCAAGGAAGCGGGAACGGTGTTTCTGGTCAGTCACAACAACAAGTCGATCCGTGACACCTGTGACCGCGTCCTGTGGCTGGAGCGCGGTGAGCTGCGGATGGACGGCCCGACCGAAGAGGTACTCAAGGAGTACGAGAAGTTCACGGGCAAGTAGCCCCGCATGACCGAGGGCCCGGCCGGAGCTTTCCGGCCGGGCCTCGTGTGTGCAAAGGAGACGCCAACTCTCCCTGGTCTTGGGAATCTTGACGCCAATCGGTGTGTTGTTGTGATCTGCGGGACACCCCGCCGAAGCTCCGTTAGTTGTACAACGTAAGCTGTACTGGTGCTGATTCGCGGCAACTGGGGCGATAATGCCCTACACCCCCTACCTGCCGCGCTGTGTGGACGGCCGGGCGGCGTGTCCGAAATAGGATGTAATGGGTCGGCAGTGTAGAACGGGAGATGTGACGGCAATGGCTACGGAAAGTCTCCAGCTCCGCGAGGCATGTGCCGTCTCCGCGCCGGGCGGCGAGCGGTGACCGAAGCCGGGACGACGCGCACCGGCGACCCGGAGCGTGCCACCCTCGACAAGGCCGTGGGCGAGAACTTCCCCGTGGCGCCGTTCTTTCTGCCCCGGGCCTGGCGTGCCGATCTGATGGCCGTCTACGGCTTCGCCCGTCTCGTCGACGACATCGGCGACGGCGACCTCGCCCCCGGTGGCGCCGACGCCCGTTTCCTCGGCGTGTCGCCCGAGGAGGCCGAAGACCGGCTCGTCCTCCTTGACGCCTTCGAGGCGGATCTGCACCGGGTCTTCGGCTCGACACCGCGCCATCCCCTTCTGCGCCGCCTCCAGCCCACGGTCCGGCGCGCCGGACTCACCCCCGAGCCGTTCCTCGCCCTGATCGCCGCCAACCGCCAGGACCAGCTCGTCGGACGGTACGAGACGTACGACGACCTCCTCGCCTACTGCGAACTGTCCGCCAACCCGGTCGGCCGGCTCGTTCTGGCCGTCACGGGTGTCTCCACCCCCGAGCGCGTCCGTCGTTCCGACGCGATCTGCACGGCTCTGCAGATCGTCGAGCACCTCCAGGACGTCGCCGAGGACCTCGGCCGTGACCGGATCTATCTGCCCGCAGAGGACATGAAGCGGTTTCATGTTCAGGAGACGGATCTCGCCATGAGCGCAACGGGCGCGTCGGTGCGTGCACTGGTTGCGTACGAAGCGGAACGCGCCCGCGGTCTCCTGAATGAAGGCGCCCCCCTCGTGGGTAGCGTCCACGGCAGGCTCAGGCTGCTGCTCGCGGGCTTCGTGGCGGGAGGAAGGGCGGCGATCGGCGCGATCGCCGCCGCGGATTACGACGTACTTTCCGGCCCGCCCAAGCCCGGCAAGCTCCGGTTGCTGCGCGAGGTGGGCGTGACTCTGCGAGGAGAGGGGTGATCCGGACCGTGGAGCCGGAACAGCATGTGTCCCCGCCGGTACTCGCCGCGTACGGCTACTGCGAGGCCGTGACCGGACAGCAGGCCCGGAACTTCGCCTACGGCATCAGGCTCCTGCCGACGCCCAAGCGCCGCGCGATGTCGGCGCTCTACGCGTTCTCCCGGCGGGTCGACGACATCGGTGACGGCGCGCTGGCGGCCGACGTCAAGACCGCACGGCTGGAGGAGACCCGGGCGCTGCTCGACCGCATCCGGGACGGACGGGTGGCCGAGGACGACACGGACCCGGTCGCCGTCGCCCTCACCCACGCCGCCGCCCACTTCCCCATCCCGCTCGGCGGTCTCGACGAACTCATCGACGGCGTGCTCATGGACGTACGCGGCGAGACCTACGAGACCTGGGACGATCTGAAGGCCTACTGCCGCTGCGTGGCCGGAGCCATCGGACGCCTCTCGCTCGGCGTGTTCGGCACGGAACCAGGGGCGCGCGGCGCGGAGCGCGCGCCGGAGTACGCCGACACGCTCGGGCTTGCGCTGCAACTCACCAACATCCTCCGGGACGTCCGTGAGGACGCCGCGGGGGGACGCGTCTACCTGCCCGCCGACGACCTCGCCAAGTTCGGCTGCTCGGTCGGCTTCGCCGGGCCGACCCCGCCCGAGGGCTCCGACTTCGCCGGCCTGGTGCACTTCGAAGTGCGCCGGGCCCGCGCCCTTTTCGCCGAGGGCTACCGGCTGCTGCCCATGCTCGACCGCCGCAGCGGCGCCTGCGTCGCCGCCATGGCCGGCATCTACCGCCGGCTACTCGACCGCATCGAGCGCGAGCCCGAGGCCGTGCTGCGCGGCCGGGTCTCGCTGCCGGGACGGGAGAAGGCCTACGTCGCCGTGCGCGGCCTCTCCGGTCTCGACGCCCGGAACGTCTCCCGGCGCATGGTCAGGAGGCGCGGCTGATGGGCGGTTCAGGCGGTTCCCTGCGCCGTGTGGCCACCGGCGAAAAGCGGCAGGCAACCCTCCGGCGCGGCGCGGCGTCCCTGACTGCGACGGTCCGCCGTGCATCGTTCAAGCAGCATGGCGGCCCGGCAGGGGAGGAACGACGATGAGCGACGGCACACACCCGGAGGGCCCGCCCGCGGACATCCCGGCCCATCACGGGACGCCGTCCGCCTCCGGGGCGTCCGCCGTGGTGGTCGGCGGGGGACTCGCCGGGATCACGGCCGCGCTGGCGCTCGCGGACGCCGGTGTGCGGGTCACCCTGCTGGAGGGACGGCCGCGGCTGGGCGGTCTCGCCTTCTCGTTCCACCGGGGCGAGCTGACCGTCGACAACGGCCAGCACGTCTATCTGCGCTGCTGCACCGCCTACCGCTGGTTCCTGGACCGCATCGACGCCTCCGCGCTGGCACCCCTGCAGGATCGTCTCGACGTGCCCGTTCTCGACGCGAACGGCACCCCGGGACGACGGCTCGGCAGACTACGGCGCGACGCGCTGCCCGTACCCCTGCATCTCGGGCGCAGCCTCGCCACCTACCCCCATCTCTCGCTCGCCGAGCGCGCCAGAGTCGGGCGTGCCGCACTGGCGCTCCGAGCACTGGACCTCGCGGATCCCGCGCTCGATGCGCAGGACTTCGGCAGCTGGCTGGCCGCGCACGGCCAGTCGGCGCGTGCCGTCGAGGCTCTGTGGGACCTGGTCGGGGTCGCCACCCTCAACGCGGTGGCCGGCGATGCCTCGCTCGGGCTTGCCGCGATGGTGTTCAGGACGGGTCTGCTGTCCGACCCGGGCGCGGCCGACATCGGCTGGGCGCGCGTCCCGCTGGGCGAACTGCACGACCGGCTGGCCCGCAAGGCGCTCGACTCCGTGGGCGTCCGTACCGAGGTCCGTACACGCGTCACCTCCATCTCCCCCAACGAAAACGGCGGCTGGAGCGTTCAGGTTCCCGGCGAGCACATCGAAACCGACGCGGTGGTCCTCGCGGTGCCGCAGGGCGAGGCGCACGATCTGCTGCCCGCCGGAGCCCTCGACGCCCCCGAGCGGCTGCTGGAGATCGGCACGGCGCCGATCCTCAACGTCCACGTCGTCTACGACCGCAAGGTGCTCGGGTGCCCGTTCTTCGCGGCGCTCGGCTCCCCGGTGCAGTGGGTCTTCGACCGCACCGAGGCCTCCGGGCTGCGCGAGGGCCAGTACCTCGCGCTGTCCCAGTCGGCCGCCCAGGACGAGATCGACGAGCCCGTGTCGGTGCTGCGCGAACGCTATCTCCCGGAACTCGAGCGGCTGTTGCCCGCCGCCCGAGGCGCCGAGGTGAAGGACTTCTTCGTGACCCGGGAGCGCACGGCGACGTTCGCCCCCTGCCCCGGCGTCGGGCGGCTGCGGCCCGGCGCCCGCACCAAGGCCCCCGGCCTCTACCTGGCCGGAGCGTGGACCGCCACCGGGTGGCCCGCGACCATGGAGAGTGCGGTCCGCAGCGGTGTCAGCGCGGCGGGCGCCGCGCTGGTCGCCCTGGGCCGGTCCGGCGCCCACCTCCCCGACCTCTTCGAGGAGGCGGCATGACCATGAGCGTCCCCACGCACGGAACCGGTTCCCGCACTTCCGGTATCGCAACAAGAGGAGAGACTGTGCCCACTGTGCCCCCGGCCGAGACGGCCGCTCGAGAGACCGCGGTGGACGTGTCCGCGCTCCTGGAGCGCGGCCGGACCCTGGCCACCCCGGTGCTGCGGGAGGCAGTGGACCGCCTGGCACCGCCCATGGACACCGTCGCCGCCTACCACTTCGGCTGGATCGACGCCGAGGGCAACCCCGCGGACGGCGACGGCGGCAAGGCCGTGCGTCCCGCACTGGCCCTGCTTTCCGCGCAGGCCGCGGGCCGGGACCCCGAGGTGGGCGTGCCCGGCGCGGTCGCGGTGGAGCTGGTGCACAACTTCTCCCTGCTGCACGACGACCTGATGGACGGCGACGAACAGCGCCGCCACCGCGACACCGTGTGGAAGGTGCACGGCCCCGCGCAGGCCATCCTCGTCGGCGACGCGCTGTTCGCCCTGGCCAACGAGGTGCTGCTGGAGCTGGGCACCACGGAGGCCGGGCGCGCCGCCCGGCGTCTGACCACCGCCACCCGGGCCCTGATCGACGGTCAGGCCCAGGACATCTCCTACGAGCACCGCGACCGCGTCAGCGTCCCGGAGTGCCTGGAGATGGAGGGCAACAAGACCGGCGCACTGCTCGCCTGCGCCTCCTCCATCGGAGCGGTGCTCGGCGGCGCCGACGACGCGATGGCCGACACCCTGGAGAAGTACGGCTACCACCTCGGTCTCGCCTTCCAGGCCGTCGACGACCTCCTCGGCATCTGGGGCGACCCGGAGTCAACGGGCAAGCAGACCTGGAGCGATCTGCGTCAGCGCAAGAAGTCCCTGCCGGTCGTGGCCGCACTGGCGGCCGGCGGACCCGCCTCCGAGCGGCTCGGCCGGCTGCTCGCGGAGGACGCCAAGAGCAGCGACTTCGAGAACTTCTCCGAGGAGGAGTTCGCCGCGCGCGCCGCGCTCATCGAGGAGGCGGGCGGCCGCGAGTGGACCGCCCAGGAGGCGCGCCGCCAGCACACGATCGCCGTGGAGGCGCTGGCCTCGGTGCGGATGCCCCAGGAGGTGCGCTCGCAGTTCACGGCGCTCGCCGACTTCGTCGTCGTACGAAAGAGATGATCAGTATCGGTCGAATACACCTCGCGTAGTCGCCGGCCGGTGCCTCGCCCACTCTCGACCTCGCCCGAGCGGGGGATCCCATGAGCGGACGGGCCCCCATCGCGACGCCCACCGGCCGACGGCGGACCCACAGCAGCACGACTCGCACGACTGCACGAAGGGGAAGCCATGACAGCGACGACCGACGGAAGCACCGGAGCCCTGCCGCCCCGCGCTGCCTCGGCCAGCGAAACCGACGTACCGCTCCCGGAGGCGGCCGGGACGGTCGGCACTCGAGACGCCGCCGAGCGCGCCCTGCGGCGCGCGACGGACTTCCTGCTCGCCAGGCAGGACGCCGAGGGCTGGTGGAAGGGCGATCTCGAGACGAACGTCACGATGGACGCCGAGGACCTGCTGCTCCGTCAGTTCCTGGGCATCTCCGACGAGAAGACGACCTGGGCCGCAGCCCTGTTCATCCGCGGCGAGCAGCGCGAGGACGGCACCTGGGCCACCTTCTACGGCGGACCCGGTGAGCTGTCCACCACCATCGAGGCGTACGTCGCCCTGCGCCTGGCCGGAGACGCGCCGGACGCCCCCCACATGGCGAAGGCCGCCGCCTGGATCCGCGACCAGGGCGGCATCGCCGCCTCCCGCGTCTTCACCCGGATCTGGCTCGCCCTCTTCGGCTGGTGGAAATGGGAGGACCTGCCCGAACTGCCGCCGGAACTCATCTACTTCCCCAAGTGGGCGCCGCTCAACATCTACGACTTCGGGTGCTGGGCCCGGCAGACGATCGTGCCGCTCACCATCGTCTCCGCGAAACGCCCGGTGCGCCCCGCGCCGTTCCCGCTGGACGAACTGCACACCGACCCGAACGACCCCAACCCGGCCAAGGACCTCGCCCCGGTGGCCAGTTGGGACGGCGTGTTCCAGCGGCTCGACAAGGCGCTGCACCAGTTCCGCAAGGTCGCCCCGCGCCGGCTGCGCAGGGCCGCGATGAACTCCGCGGCCCGCTGGATCATCGAGCGGCAGGAGAACGACGGCTGCTGGGGCGGGATCCAGCCGCCCGCGGTGTATTCGGTCATCGCGCTGCATCTGCTCGGCTACGACCTCCAGCACCCCGTGATGCGCGAGGGCATCGCCTCACTGGACCGTTTCGCCGTATGGCGCGAGGACGGCGCCCGGATGATCGAGGCGTGCCAGTCCCCGGTGTGGGACACCTGCCTCGCGGCCATCGCGCTCGCCGACGCCGGCCTGCCCGCCGACCATCCGCAACTGGTCAGGGCCGCGGACTGGATGCTCGGCGAGCAGATCGTCCGGCCGGGCGACTGGTCGGTACGGCGCCCCGAACTCACGCCGGGCGGCTGGGCGTTCGAGTTCCACAACGACAACTACCCGGACATCGACGACACCGCCGAGGTCGTGCTCGCACTGCGCCGGATCAGCCACCCCGACCGGGAGCGCGTCGAGAAGGCCATCGAGCGCGGGGTGCGCTGGAACCTCGGCATGCAGTCCAGGAACGGCGCATGGGGCGCCTTCGACGTCGACAACACCAGCCCGTTCCCCAACCGGCTGCCGTTCTGCGACTTCGGGGAGGTGATCGACCCGCCCTCGGCCGACGTCACCGCGCACGTCGTGGAGATGCTCGCGGTCGAGGGGCTCTCCCACGACCCGCGCACCCGTCGTGGCATCGAGTGGCTGCTGGCCGAACAGGAGCCGGACGGCTCGTGGTTCGGGCGCTGGGGCGTCAACTACGTCTACGGCACGGGCTCGGTGGTGCCCGCGCTGGTGGCCGCCGGCATCCCCGTCGCGCACCCGGCGATCCGCAGGGCCGTCTCCTGGCTGGAGCGCGTGCAGAACGACGACGGCGGCTGGGGTGAGGACCTGCGCTCCTATCGCGACGCCCGGGAGTGGAGCGGCCGGGGCACCTCCACCGCCTCGCAGACGGCATGGGCGCTGCTCGCGCTGCTGGCCGCGGGGGAGGGGGAGGGCAAGGCGGCGGAGCACGGCATCGAGTTCCTCGCCCGGACCCAGAACGAGGACGGCTCCTGGGACGAGCCGTACTTCACCGGCACCGGCTTCCCCTGGGACTTCTCCATCAACTACCACCTCTACCGGCAGGTCTTCCCGCTCACCGCGCTCGGCCGCTACATCCACGGCGAGCCGTTCGCCGGGGCCAAGGCGAGCTGATGAGCCGGAAGCCCGACTCGGCCCCGCTGCTGATCGCCTGCGCGCTCGGCATCGAGCACCTCGCCCTGTGCAGCGGTGACCGCACAGGCGCCGACGGGCCCGTCACACTGCTCCGTACGGGTATGGGGCCCCGGGCGGCGGAACGCTCGGTCCTCCGGGCGCTCGCCGACCCGGCCCACGCCGGGGCGGCCGTCCTCGCCACGGGGTTCTGTGCGGGGCTGGCCCCCGGTATGCACCCCGGTGATCTGGTCGTCGCCGAGGAGGCCCGGAACCCGCGCGGCACCACCGCCTGTGTCCGCTCCGACCTGCTCGTCAAGGAGCTTGCGCGCTGCCTCCCGGGGCGCATGGTCCACACCGGACCGCTCACCGGCTCGGACCACGTCGTCCGTGGTCAGGAACGGTCGGAACTGTTCGCGACCGGAGCGATCGCGGTCGACATGGAGTCCGCGGCCACGCTCCACAGCGCTGTGCGGACGGGCCCGCGTCCGGTTGCGGCCGTCCGGGTGGTCGTGGACGCTCCAGAACATGAACTCGTCCGGATCGGCACCTTGCGCGGTGGAATATCAGCTTTCCGCGTACTGCGTGCCATCCTTCCCGCTTTCTTCGAATGGCACCGATCCTTGCTGCTCCCCAGGAGGTGAGCCAGATGGCCATGCCGCTGCGCCAGTCCATCAAGGTGGCGACGTATCTCTTCGAACAGAAGTTGCGCAGGCGGGACAAGTTTCCGCTCATCGTCGAGCTTGAACCCCTCTTCGCCTGCAATCTGAAGTGCGAGGGTTGTGGCAAGATCCAGCACCCGGCGGGGGTGCTGAAGCAGCGCATGCCGGTGGCCCAGGCGGTGGGTGCGGTACTGGAGTCGGGTGCGCCCATGGTGTCGATCGCCGGGGGCGAGCCGTTGATGCACCCGCAGATCGACGAGATCGTGCGGCAGCTGGTGGCGCGCAGGAAGTACGTCTTCCTCTGCACCAACGCCATGCTGCTGCGCAAGAAGATGGACGATTTCACGCCGTCGCCGTACTTCGCGTTCGCGGTGCACATCGACGGCCTCCGTGAGCGGCACGACGAGTCCGTGGCCAAGGAGGGCGTGTTCGACGAGGCCGTGGAGGCCATCAAGGAGGCCAAGCGGCGCGGCTTCCGGGTCACCACCAACTCGACCTTCTTCAACACCGACACCCCGCAGACCGTCATCGAGGTGCTCAACTTCCTCAACGACGACCTGAAGGTGGACGAGATGATGATCTCGCCCGCCTACGCCTACGAGAAGGCGCCCGACCAGGAGCACTTCCTGGGCGTGGAGCAGACCCGTGAGCTGTTCAAGAAGGCCTTCGCGGGCGGCAACCGGCGCCGCTGGCGGCTCAACCACTCGCCGCTGTTCCTCGACTTCCTCGAGGGCAAGGTCGACTTCCCCTGCACGGCCTGGGCGATCCCGAACTACTCGCTGTTCGGCTGGCAGCGGCCCTGCTATCTGATGAGCGACGGGTATGTGCCGACGTACCGGGAACTGATCGAGAAGACCGACTGGGACAAGTACGGCCGCGGCAAGGACCCGCGCTGCGCCAACTGCATGGCGCACTGCGGCTACGAGCCCACCGCCGTGCTGGCCACCATGGGCTCCCTCAAGGAGTCCCTGCGCGCCATGCGTGAGACGGTCGCCCAGAACCCCGGAAACGACGGGTGAAGCCATGACCGCCGTTTCCTTGGGCGTCCCCGAGGTACCGGCCCGTCCGATCGCGGAGCGACGCGTGTCGCGGCAGATCCATGTCGGGCCGGTGGCGGTCGGGGGCGGGGCCCCGGTGTCGGTGCAGTCGATGACGACGACGCGTACGTCGGACATCGGTGCCACGTTGCAGCAGATCGCGGAGCT
>NZ_JAKEEB010000026.1 GCF_021462825.1 Streptomyces glomeratus
TCCCTCGGTGCCGACCTCGCGGGCGACGCGGGTGACCTCGTCGGCGAAGGCGGAGAGCTGGTCGACCATCGTGTTGACGGTCTCCTTCAGCTGGAGGATCTCGCCGCGCGCGGGCACGTCGATCTTCTGCGACAGATCACCCTTGGCCACCGCCGTCGCCACCTGGGCGATGTCACGGACCTGGGTGGTCAGATTGCCCGCCATGGCGTTGACCGAGTCGGTCAGGTCGGCCCAGGTGCCGGACACCCCGGGCACCTCCGCCTGACCGCCGAGGGTGCCCTCGGTCCCCACCTCGCGCGCCACGCGGGTCACTTCGGAGGTGAACACGGACAACTGGTCCACCATGCCGTTGAAGACGGTGGCGATGTCGCCGAGCAGGCCCTCGCCGTCGGACGGCAGCCGTGTGCCGAAGTCGCCGTCCCGTACGGCGGTCAGTCCGGCCAGCAACTGCCGCAGCTCCTGCTCGCCCGGGGACCGCCGTACGGTCTCGGTCGTCTTGCCGGTCATGCGCACCCTCGTTCCGCTCCCCAGGAGTCCCCACGCCGAGGACTCGGAACCGCGCCGGGGCCGTGGCCGGCCCCGCTCATCGCCCCCGTATTTCCGCAGTTCACGGATCTCCCCGATGAGAAAATCCGTCGCAGATTAACTCAGTTGTCGTGCGACAACCAAAGCATCGCGCAAAGATCTAAGCCGGGCGCATCAGCAGGCGGGAAGTGTGCATACCGACGGCAACCCGGGGTACTCAAGGCAGTTTGCCGATGCGTGGGGGCATGGGGCCGGCGAGGCGAAGGCGCGGCGGTTCTGGGCGGAGAGCACGGTTACGGGCGTCCTGTACCTCATCGGAGGGCCGGTCCGCATCGTGACAACCCGCACACGTCCGTTCACGGTGTGACGGGGTACCTGGGTCTGGTGCGCGAGGCGCTGTTGACGCAGGATTTGATACCGGAGGGTCTCTCACGTTCACCGTGAGACCCCGACGTGCGGGGCGAGCACGCCGGCGTGCGCCCCCGCCCGCAATCCCCTGGGGCGTCCCGACCGGAACCGGGGCGCCCCAGGTCCCGCCACGCATCCGGCGGTCGACGCACCACGCCGAACCGGTCAGCCGAGCAGCGCGTCCACCACGCTCGCCGCGAACTCCCGGGGATGTTCGACCGCCCCCACGTGCCCGCCGGGGAACTCCGCGAAGCGGCCCCCGGTCAGCTCGGCCGCCACGCCGGCGGTCCGATGAAGCAGTCCGCCGCGGGAATCGGCCCCCGCCGCCAGGGTCACAGGCGCGGACCTCAAGGCGTCCAGGTCCGGCGCATACGCGGTGAACCGGGTCAGGACACGGGTCAGGAAGAGGGCCATGGGGCTGCCCAACTCCTCCTGGCCGGACGGCGGCCGGCCGTCGCCCGAGGGTGCGGCGGGCGTGCCCGCAAGACCGGCGGCCAGGCGGGCTCCGGCAGCCGCCAGGCCGGCGGCGCGATAGGTGTCCCGGACCTCCGCGAACATCGCCGACTGCCGGTCCGCGTCCGGCAGCACCCGCACCACGGGCGGCTCGTGCGCGATCACATGCCGCAGCCGCTCGGGGTGACGGGCGAGCAGATCGAGTACGGCGATACCGCCCGAGCTGAAGCCGAGGACGTACGCCGACTCGCCGTCCGGCAGCACCTGGTCGAGCACCCGGTGCGCGCCCTCGCTCCATGCCTCGACCCGCTGCTCGGCGACGGGCAGGCCGAGGTGACCGTGGGCGAGTCCGAGCGGGTCGTACGTCACCACGGTGAAGCGCCCGGCGAGGTCGGCCGTCAGCGCGTCGAGCCCCATGGGGTGCCCGGCGCCGCCGGGAACGACCAGCAGCACGGGTCCGCCGCCGCGTACGTCGTAGTGGAGGTCAGTCATCGGCCTTCTCCTTCTGGCGGGGCCAGTGCTCCAACGCCCTGTGCAGGGCTTCGACGGCCTTGTCCCAGGACGCCTGTACATCCCTCGGGTCGTTGAAGCCGCCGGCGGACTCCAGGGCGCAGTAGCCGTGGAAGGTGCTGCGCAACAGGCGGACGGCGTCGGTGAGATCGGGCTCGTCGAGGCCGTAGGCGTGGAGCATGCCGTAGGTGATCTCTGCGGTGCGGCGCAGGGCGCCGGACTCGGTGACGAGTGCGCGGAGTGAGTCGTCGATCCGGATCTGGGAGGCCGCGTACCGCCCCGGGTGGGCGAGCGCGTACGCGCGGTAGGCGCCCGCGAAGGCGGCCAGCGCGTCCTTGCCGGCCCGCCCGGCGACGGCCGCCGTGATGCGGTCGATCATCTCGTCGCTCGCCAGCAGGGCGAGGCGGGTCCGCAGCTCGCTCAGGTTTCTGACATGCGAGTACAGACTCGCGTCCTTCACCCCGAAATGCCGCGCCACGGCCGACAGGGTGAGCTTCTCGAAGCCGACCTCGTCCGCGAGCTCGGCTGCCGCCGCGACGATCCGCTCGACGGTGAGTCCGGCACGGGCCATGGGCCGGCTCCTAACCTAGGGGTCCTAGGAGAGAGCCTAGCTCACTTAGGAAAGGGGGTGGTGGTGCGCGGCGAATCCCACGAACTCCGACCAGGCGGCCGGGGAGAGGGTGAGACGGGGGCCGGTGGTGTTCTTGGAGTCGCGGATGTGGATGGTGGTGGGGCGTAGGGCCACTTCTACGCAGTCGCCGGAGCTGTCGCCGCTGTAGCTGCTCTTGAACCAACCCAGTTCAGTGGTGCTCATAGCGCTCCTCGCATCCGTTCCAGCAGGCCCCTGGAGTCGCCCGGGGTCAGTGCCTGTGAGCGCAGTTTCGCATAGCGCATGTGGAGCACACTGATCGTTTTCGGGTTGACGACGAGCTGGCCACTCTCCTGGCCTTCGCAGTACCCGAACCACTCGTTCTCGGTCGTCTCCAGCAGTTGGATGGGGCCGTTGAGCCCGGCGTGCACGTCGCGGTCCATCGGCATCAACTGCAGCTCCACGTTGCGCAGTTCCATTGCCTCCAGAACGTGGTCGATCAGCTGGCGGGTGACGTCGACTCCGCCGGTTCGCCGTTTGAAGATGTGCTCCTCGACGATGAAACTGAACGCTGTGTTGGGTCGCTCGACGAGCAGCGACTGCCGCTCCAGGCGAGCGGTGATCATCGCTTCGATCTGCGAGTCGGTGAGCAGTGGCAGGCGCTCGCTGAACAGCCTCCGCGCATACGCCTCCGTCTGCAAAAGCCCCGGTACCAGCCGGTTTTCGAACGTGTGCAGACTGATCGCCTGTTCTTCCAGCTCCGCCCACTGCCGGAACCAGGACGCCAGCCCCCTTTCCCGCCCGACGTGCTTGTAGGCCCCCTTCAATGCGCCGAACGCGTCCAGCACCTCCTCCGCGCGCTCCACGAACACCCGCGGCGGGAAGCGCCGTCCCTGCTCGATCGAAGCGACCGTCGACGGCTGGTACCGCACCAGCGGCGCGTACTCCTCCTGCGTGAGTCCCGCGCGCTTGCGGAAGGCCTTGTGGACCGCCCCGAAGCCTTTCAGACTGTCGGACGACTCCGGCTCGTTCGTGGTGCCGATGGTGCTGTCGGTCATGCCGCGGACCCCCGAGTGCGCACTGGTGCCAACCCCGCCAGGCCCTTATGGTCACGGACCGTTACGCGCACTGTCCACTCGGTGAACTCGTACGGTCCGCGGCGTACGAGTGCCGTACCTGGTTCGACGCCTGTGACGTCGGGGACCGTTGAGCCATGCGCGCAGACCCACAGCTCCACGAGCCCGTCACCGTACGTACGTTCACCCAGCTCTTCAGCTGTACGCCGCGAGGCGCGCGTCTCGCGCGGCGGCTCGTGGCGAACCGCATGGACGTCTGGGGGTTCCCGTACGACAGCGATCCGAGCGAGAACGTGACCCTCGTCGTCGCCGAACTGGCCGCCAACGCCGTTCGCCACGGCCGCGTGCCGGGGCGGGACTTCCGTGTGCGGCTGATGCTGCGCGACGGCGTCGTACGCGTCGAGGTGGCCGACGGGCGGACCGAGCGGCTGCCTGTGCTGCGGAACCCCGGTGGCGAGGACGGGAACGGGCTGCTGATCGTCGCCGCGATCGCCGAGCGTTGGGGTGCGGACCCGCGGCCCGGCTGCGCATACAAGGTGGTCTGGGCCGAGGTGCAGGTGCGGAGGCGGGCGGGCAGTGGGCTGGAACGCTCGTGAAGGCCCGTCGCCCACGTCATCCCTTTGCCGTTCGGCCATTCCCTGCGGGGAATCGCCGGGTGAACCGGGCCTACGAGGAGTTCGTCGCACCGGGCACCTTCGTCGTCCGGCTGCGCGGCACTCGCGCCGGCCCGGCCCGTAATTCCGTTGGCCCGGTCATCTTCCGGTGGTAGCTGTTGGTCGTTCATCCGCCCGTGGGCAGGGGGCGGCACGGCGACACAGAGGTGCGGGGGTAGCGGCGGGTGGGGCAGACGCGACCGCGGGGGAAGAACAGGGACTTCGGCATCTTCTGGGCCGCGCTGACCCTCTCGGTCCTCGGTGACTCCTTCTCCCTGATCGCGCTGCCGCTGCTGGTGCTGGACGTCACCGGGTCCGTCGCCCGCATGGGACTGCTGACCGCGGCCGGTGGGGCGGCCTCGGTGCTGGCCGGGGTCTTCGCCGGTGTGGTGGTGGACCGGATGGACCGCAGAAAGCTGCTGATCGCCTGCGACCTCGTCCGCATGGCGCTGTACGGGCTGATCCCGCTCGTATGGCTCACCGGGCCCCGGATCTGGCTGCTGTACGCCGTGCTGCCGCTGTGCGAGGCCGTCGGCATGGTGTTCTCCGTGGCGTACGTCACCGTGGTGCGTCAACTGGTCGACGGCGAGCGGATCACCGCGGCCAACGGCCGGCTGAACGCGACCGCCGCGGCGGCCGGAGTGGTCGGTCCCGTGGGCGCCGGTGCCGTGGCGGCCTGGACGGGCCCGGTCGCCGCCGTGGCGGTGGACGCGGCGAGCTTCGGCGTGTCGGCACTCTGCATGGTCCTCGTGCGGTTCGGGCAGGCCGCCCCGCCCGAACCGGCCACGTCCAGGAAGGGGCTGCGGCGGGACCTGCTCACCGGGGCCTCCTTCCTGTGGCGCCACCCCGTACTGCGCACCCTGACCGTGCTGCTGTCCCTGTTCAGCTTCCTTCAACTGGGCCTGAACGACCTGCTCATCTACCACGTCAAGCACGACCTCGGCCGGCCCGACGGCGCGGTCGGCACCGTGCTGGCGATCGGCGCGCTCGGGACGATCGCCGGGTCCCTGCTGGTGGCCCGGGTGCGCCGCGGGCTCGGGTTCGGTCCGACCTGGATCGGCGCGGTCGCCGTCTGCGGCCTGGCGCTCGGGAGCATCGGCTGGGCGCGCGCCGTACCGGCCGTCGCCCTGCCGACCGCGGCCTTCTTCGGAGCCGCCGCCATCGCGGGGACCTGTTCCATGTCCCTGCGCCAGGAGGTGACCCCCCAGCATCTGCTGGGCAGGGTCACCTCCACGTTCTGGACAATCCACTACGCGGCGGCCCCCATCGGCGCGGCCGTCCTCACCTGGGCCGCACAGCACCAGGGCACCGCGGCGGTGGGAGCGGTGGCCGGCGCATGTTGTGTGGGCATCGCGGCCCTCGCCGTGTTCACACCGGTGCGGGTACGCCGCCCGGAGGCCGCCGGGGAGGCGGCCTGAGGGGGCCGGGCGGGCCCCCGACGGCGTACCCGGGGCGTCAGCCGGCCGGTGAGAACACGAAGGAGAACTCCGCGGGCTCGACCCGCAGGAAGTACTGCGGCAGCGGTCCCGGCCCGCACGACTGGGAGCCGATGCCGTGCTGGCCGTGGTCGAGGTTCACCCACACCGTGTCGCCCGGGATGAGGTCCGTGAGGTGCCCGGCCGCGTCCAGCTCCTCGTTGGTCCAGCGCCGCGCGCTGAACCAGAACTCCGGGTCGCCCTCGATCCTGAGGCCGCCGATCTCGGCCCAGCGGACGTCGGCCCGGGCGCCGTTCTCCTGCGGTTTCACATACGGCGTCTGAAGTCCGTCGACCGTGGACTCCCAACGGCCGATCCGGGAGGCCGCCCGGGTGTCCGGGTAGGCCTCGCCGGGCCCGCCGCCGTACCACCGCACGCGGTCCGCCGAGCCCGGCAGCCCGAGCCGGATGCCGAGCCGGGGCAGCGGCACCGTCCAGTCGCCCTCCGGCGCGACGGAGACGGTCAGCCTGAGCCGGTCCCCGTCGGACGTCCAGCGGTACACCGTGGCGAGCCCGATCTCCCGGGCCGCGGGCGCGACCCGCGTCCGCACGGTCAGCGCGTCGCCGCGCAGCTCCACAAAGTCCAGCCGGTGCCGCATACGGTGCAGGCCGAGCCTGCGCCACAGCAGACCGTAGCGGGGGTCGCCCTGCCATGAGGCGCCGTCGTCGTTGTCGGTCGGCGCCCGCCACACATCCAGGCGCAGACCGGTCAGGTCCACCGTGCCGATGCTCCTCGGCGCGCCCGTACGGGCGTCGAAGGAGGCCGGGCCGAGCCTGATGCGGCCGTCCTCGACGACGGGGGCCCGGTCCGGGGCGACCCGCGCCGAGGGCCGCCGGGCCACGCGGAACTGGCCCCAGGCCACCTCGTGCCCCTCAGGCGCCCAGGGGGTGTCGGAGGCCAGCACCGCCCGCACCGTCCAATGGGTCTCGGCACCCCGCACCTCGGGCGGCTCCGGCAGCTTCACGTCCGCCGACTCGCCCGGCGCGAGCACCGGCATCGACAGCGGGCCCGACGCGACCGTTTCGCCGTCCGCCCGGAAGGACCACTCGAAGGCGAGTGCCGAGAGATCGGCGACGTCCTGTGCGTTGCGGATCCGCACGGTGCCCCTGCGGCCCTCGCCCTCGATCCGGACCGGCTCGATGACCTTCTTGTACTCGATCAGGCCCGGCGAGGGCCGGCGGTCCGGGAACAGCAGCCCGTCGCAGACGAAGTTCCCGTCGTGCAGTTCCTCACCGAAGTCGCCGCCGTAGGCGAAGCCGTACCGGTCGTCCTTGATGCCGTGGTCGATCCACTCCCAGATGAAACCGCCCTGGAGCCGGTCGTACTCCTCGAAGAGCCGCTGGTAGTCGGCGAGCCCGCCGGGGCCGTTGCCCATGGCATGCCCGTACTCGCAGAGGAGGAAGGGCAGTTCACGACGCTGTCGGGCACCGCCGTCCAGCCCCCGGCCGATCCTCTCCACCTCCCCGTGGAAGGCGTACATCCGCGAGTACACATCCGTGTCACGGCAGGTGGGGTCGCCCTCGTAGTGCACCAGCCGGGAGCCGTCCCGGCCATGGATCCACTCGGCCATCGCCGTCAGGCCGCGCCCGGTGCCGGCCTCGTTGCCCAAAGACCAGAGGACGACCGACGGGTGGTTCTTGTCGCGTTCGACCATCCGGGCGGCACGGTCGAGGAGCGCCGGGGTCCAGCGGTCGTCGTCGACCGGGTTGTCGCGCCAGCCCTGCTCGGTGAACCCGTGGGTCTCCAGATCGCACTCGTCGATCACCCAGAGGCCGAACTCGTCACACAGATCCAGGAAGGCGGGATGCGGCGGGTAGTGCGAGGTGCGTACGGCGTTGATGTTGTGCCGCTTCATCAGCAGCACGTCCTCGCGCATGGTCTCCGGATCGAGCGCGCGGCCCTTCTCGGGGTGCCACTCGTGACGGTTGACGCCCTTGAAGAGCACCGGCCTTCCGTTGACCCTGATCAGACCGTCCTCGAGCGCGACCGTCCGGAACCCGATCCGCAGCGGCACCCGCTCGCCCTCGGTGGCCAGCACACCGTCGTAGAGCTTCGGGATCTCCGCGGACCACGGCTCCACGGGCACGGTCACCGGCTCACCGGTGGCGATGTCGATGCCGAGGGCGGGCACGGTGACCCGGCCGTCCACATCCGAGTCGACCTTCAGCGTGCCCTCGCCGGACCGATGGTCGTACGAGGAGTGCACGAAGAAGTCGAGGACGCCGCCCGCCGGGCGATGCAGCAGCGTGACGTCCCGGAAGATGCCGGGCAGCCACCACTGGTCCTGGTCCTCCAGGTAGGAGCCCGCGGACCACTGGTGCACCCGGACCGCGAGCACATTGCCGTGCGGCAGGAGCAGATGCCCGACGGCGAACTCGTGCGGCAGCCGGGAACCCCTGAACTCACCGATGTCCGTGCCGTTCAGCCACACCCGGGCGCAGGACTCCACGCCGTCGAAGCGCAGCACCGCCCCGCCGTCCGACGGCCAGTCGTCCGGCAGGTCGAAGAGACGCAGATGGTCGCCGGTCGGGTTCTCGGTCGGGACGCGCGGCGGGTCGACCGGGAAGGGGTAGAGGTGGTTGGTGTAGACGGGGGATCCGAAGGAACCGCCGCCCTGGAGCACCCAGTGGCCGGGCACGGCGATGTGCGCCCAGTCCCAGGCGTCGTATCCGGGCTCGGCGAACGAGTCGTCCTGGGCGTCCGCCGTCGGCGACAGGCGGAAGCGCCACGCGCCGTTCAGGGAGAGGGAGGCGGCGTCCGAGGACGCGTACCAGGCACGCGGCGGCAGGCTGCCGCTGCCCGGTGCGACGTCCTCGACGTAGTCGACGGCCGAGGACGGAGAGGAAGGAGAGGAAGGGAAGGAGAGAGAGGGCGCAGAGGCCTGAGAGGCCTGAGAGGCCGGAGGGGGCGCAGAGGACTGAGAGGAAAGAGAGGAAAGAGGAGAGGAAGGAGAGGGGGGAGAGGTCGAGAGCTCGGGGGAGGTGCGGAAGGACATCGGTCTCCTAGGTCCTCGCGGGGGCTGAGCCTGTCGTGGTGCGGGGCGCGCCGGCCGAACGGAGCGCGCCTTCGAGGGCGAAGGTCGCGGCTCCCAGGCACACCGGGTCGGTCGGGATGGGGGACAGGACGATCTCCGTGGCGGCGAAGGACCGTCTCAGCGCGTGCCGTTCGACGGCCGAGCGCACCTCGGTCAGCAGCGGTTCGCCGAACGCCGCCGCCACCCAGCTGCTGAGCACCACCACTTCGGGGTTGAGCAGGTTGACCAGGTCGGCGATCCCGGCACCCAGATAACGGGCGGTGTCCCGGACGACCTTGAGCGCGACGGGGTCCCCGTCGGCGGCCCCGCGCGCGAGGGCGTCGATCGTGGCGGTCTGGTCCCCGGGATGCAGCAGGGGGCTGCGGGGGCTCACTTCCCGCAGGTTGCGCATGATCCCGGGCGCCCCGACGTAGGTCTCCACACAGCCGTGGTTGCCGCAGTGGCACGGCCGCCCGTCCAGCACCAGCGTCGTATGGCCCCATTCGCCCGCGCTGTTGCTGACGCCCCGGTGCAGTCCACCGCCCAGCGCCAGCCCGGCCCCGACGCCCGTTCCCAGGTTGACGACCACGGCGTCCCCGCGGCCACGGGCCGCCCCGAACCACAACTCCGCGACCACGCAGGCACGCAGAGGGTTGTCCAGGTACAGGGGAGGGGCGATGTGCTCGGCGAGCAGGTCGAGCAGCGGCACATCGTGCCAGCCCCAGTTCGCGGCGTACTCGGCCACGCCCCGGTCGCGGTCGACCTGACCGGGCACGCTGACGCCGGTCCCCAGCACCCGGGAGCCCTCCACACCGGCCTGGGCGATCACGGAGCCGACGGCCGCGGCCACCCGGGCGGCGACCTGCTCGGGGCCGCTTTGCCCGGGGTGCATGTCCTCGCCGGCGCGGGCCAGTACGTTCAGCGCCAGGTCGAACAGCTCGACGCGGACGTACGTCTCCGCGATGTCGACGCCGATCAGGGCGCCCCCCGGCGCGTCGACCGCCACCAGACCGCGCGGCCTGCCGCCCGCCGAGTCCTGGAAACCGACCTCGGTCACCATTCCGAGGCCGATCAGCTCGCCGACGAGCGTGGCGACCGTGGGCAGACTGAGCCCGGTCGCGGCCGTCAGCTCCTGGCGGGACGTCGGCGACCGGGCGATGATCCGGCGCAGCACCTCGTACCGGTTCGCGGTACGAATGTCGCGCGAGGTGCCGCGCTTCATAGGACTCCCCCCACCGGGCCTCGCTCGGCGCGAGCCTAGGACCGTCGCCGGGTTCCTACAAGCGGTTAGGAAAGGGGTCTTAAGAAGCCGCGCGGGGGGGCTAAGAAGCCGTGCGGCGGGAGAGGGCCACGGTCAGGCCGCTGTCCCGGCGGCCCCGAGCACGTCCCGTACGTACCCGTTGCGGAACTTCCCCGCCGGGTCGAGCTCGGCCGCCAGCGCCGCGAAGTCCCCCAGGCGGGGGTATCGCGCGCGGAACGTCTCCGCGGGCACGGTGAACAGCTTGCCCCAGTGCGGACGGGGCCCGAAGGCGTCGAGCGCCTCCTCCACCCGCCGTATCACCGGCAGCACGGCCGCCGTGTCCTCGACCCAGGTGAAGTGCAGCGCCACCGAGTCCCTCCCGTAGGCGGGGCTCAGCCACTGTGCGTCGGCGGCGACCGTCCGCACCTCGCAGGTCTGGAGCACGGGCGCCACGGTGGCGCGGACGGCGCTCAGGGCGTGCAGCGCGTCGAGGGCGCAGGGGCGTGGCAGCAGATACTCCGACTGAAGCTCGGCACCGCTGCTCGGCG
This sequence comes from Streptomyces glomeratus, assembly GCF_021462825.1. Taxonomy (GTDB): domain Bacteria; phylum Actinomycetota; class Actinomycetes; order Streptomycetales; family Streptomycetaceae; genus Streptomyces; species Streptomyces glomeratus. The sequence continues at coordinate 10,491 of NZ_JAKEEB010000026.1, forward strand.
TGAAGTCCGCCCGGAAGTGCGGGAGCCGCTCGTGCCAGGGACCCGGGACCCCGCCCTGCGGGGTGCAGTTGACCGCGGGCATACCGGGCACCGGGTGCAGCGCCCCGGTGGCCGGCCGTGCCCACGGGAAGTCAGGCAGCGGCTGGTCGGTGCGCCGCTTCAGCCACACCTGCCGGAAGCCCGGCGCACGCCAGTCGGTGAACAGGCTCACGCTGTACGCCGCCGCCGTCACGGTCTCGAAATCCAGCCCGTCGAGCGGCAGTTCGGTGAACACATGCTGCTCGACCAGGAAGTCCGGCTCCAGGTCCAGGGTCAGCGCGCTGACCACGCCGAGTGCCCCCAGCGCGGTCACGGCACCGTCGAAGCCGTGCTCGCCCCGGCCGATCCGCAGCACCGATCCGTCCGCCGTGAGCAGCTCCACCTCGCGCACGGCCGAGGCGAGCGTACCGTTCGCGACCCCCGAGCCGTGCGTGCCGGTCGCCACCGAGCCCGCCACGGAGATATGCGGCAGGGACGCCATGTTGTGCAGCGCGAGACCGTGCCGGTGCACCACCCGGGCGAGTTCGGTGTACCGCACGCCTCCGCCCACCCGTACCGTACGGGCGGCCGTGTCGACGTCCACCTCAGCGGGCAGCTCCGACAGCGAGACCAGGACGCCGTCCGGCCCGGGTTCGGCGATCCGGTTGAAGGAGTGCCCACTGCCCAGGACGCGTACCTGCGCACTCGCGGCGACCAGCGCCCGCAGCGCCTCGAGCGAGCGCGGCCGGTGCAGTTCCCTGGCGGCGTACGTGATGTTGCCCGCCCAGTTGGTCACGCTTTCCGTCATCGCGCCGTCCCTCCCGTGGCATCGCGCGCCACGCCTCGACACGCACCCGTCCGCACGCACGCATCCACAAGCGCGCGATCACAACCGCGTGCGTCCACAGCCACACACCCACAAGCGCCCGTGTCCGCAGCACGCGCACCCACAGGCACCACAAGCACGCGTGTCCACGGCAACGGGCACCCACCAGCACGCGCGTCCGCAACCACGCACCGACAACCGCTGCGACCGCGCGTCCCGCAACCGCCGCGACCGCGCATCCCGCAACCGCTCATCCACCGGGAAACCTATATCGGTAGCCTCGCTGGTCATGAAGCAGCAGCCTTCGCCGCTCCCCGACACCCTTCCCCAGACAGACCTGACCAGGCACCGCCGCCTGCGCGACCAGGGCAGCCTCCGGCGGGCCGATCTCGACGCGATCCTGGACGCGGGGTTCGTGTGCCACCTCGGCGTGGTCGTCGACGGGCGGCCGCTGGTCGTGCCCACGGTGTACGGCCGGGACGAGCGGCAGCTCTACCTCCACGGCTCGGTCGCCAGCCGCAGCCTCGAGGGCGGCACCCCCGTCTGCGTCACCGTCACCCATGTGGACGGCCTGGTCCTCGCGCGGTCCGTCTTCGAGCACGGAGTGAACTACCGCAGCGCCGTGATCCACGGCATACCCCGCCAGGTCACCGACCCCGAGGAGAAGCTGGCCGGGCTGCGCCTGCTCACCGAGCACGCGACCCCGGGGCAGTGGTCGTACGCCCGGCGGCCCAACCGCAAGGAGCTGGCCGCCACCGCCCTGCTCGCCCTGTCCCTCGAAGAGGCCTCGGTCAAGATCCGCACCGGTGCCCCGGACGACGGTGACGGGCCCGACGCGGAGCTGGGCCTGTGGGCCGGTGTGCTGCCGCTCACCTCCGCATGGGGCGCGGCCGTGCCGGACCCCCGGCTGCCCCCGGACATCGCCGTACCGGAGCACATCGCGCGGCGCGAGGGGACCCGGCACGGCTGACGCGCACGCGGGGGCATACGGTGAGGAGCCGAACGCCTGAGCCGGGAGGAGACACGGGATGGGCAGCCGCACCGCACTGGTCGAGGATCTGATGGAGCGCTTCCCGCACGTACCGCGGGAAGCCGTCTTCAAAGAGGATCTGCTCCGCGGGGGTGTGGCCTTCGACGCGTCCGCCCTCTCGGACAACGAGAGCGGCGAGGTCAAGCCGAAGTCGTACTTCATCTTCTCCTTCGACCACGGCACCCTGCCCGAGCTCGGCGAGGCGGCACTGCGGCGCCCGCCCGAGGAGATCATCCTCACCGGCGGCCCCTACGACCTGCGGCGGACCGTCGTCTCCGTACGGGTCAATCCGGCCTCGCCCTATCGGGTGGCCGCCGACGAGGAGGGGCTGCTCGGGCTCTACCTCGACGGGCGGCGGATCGCGGACGTCGGTGTGCCGCCCATGCCCGAGTACTACCGGCACACGCTGTCCAACGGGAAGTCCGTGATGGAGGTGGCCCCCACCATCCAGTGGGGCTACCTGATCTACCTCACCGTCTTCCGCGTGTGCCAGTACTTCGGCGCCAAGGAGGAGTGCCAGTACTGCGACATCAACCACAACTGGCGCCAGCACAAGGCGGCCGGCCGGCCGTACACGGGCGTGAAGGACGTCGAGGAGGTCCTCGAAGCGCTGGAGATCATCGACCGGTACGACACCCAGAAGGCGTCGACCGCCTACACCCTGACCGGCGGCGCGATCACCTCCAAGGTCGCGGGCCGGGACGAAGCCGACTTCTACGGGCACTACGCCAGGGCCATCGAGGAGCGCTTCCCGGGCCGCTGGATCGGCAAGGTCGTCGCCCAGGCGCTGCCGAAGGCCGACGTACAGCGCTTCAAGGACTACGGCGTGCAGATCTACCACCCCAACTTCGAGGTGTGGGACCGGCGCCTGTTCGAGCTGTACTGCCCGGGCAAGGAGCGGTACGTCGGCCGGGACGAGTGGCACCGGCGGATCCTCGACTCCGCGGACGTCTTCGGCGCGCGCAATGTGATCCCCAACTTCGTGGCGGGCGTCGAGATGGCCGAGCCGTTCGGCTTCACCACGGTCGACGAGGCGATCGCGTCCACCACCGAGGGCCTGCGCTTCTTCATGGCCCACGGCATCACGCCCCGCTTCACCACCTGGTGCCCGGAGCCGACGACCCCGCTGGGCAAGGCCAACCCTCAGGGCGCGCCGCTGGAGTACCACATCCGCCTGCTGGAGGCCTATCGCGCGACGATGGACGAGTTCGGGCTCTCCTCGCCGCCCGGCTACGGCCCGCCCGGCCCCGGCCGCGCGGTGTTCTCCGTCAGCTCCTTCATGGACAGCCTTCCGGCGGAGGAAGCGGCAAAGGAGCCCTCCCGCGCGTAGCGCCGCCTCGGCGCGGCGAGTTCGGCGAGCAGCGCGGCGTGGACGAGCCACGGGCCGACGTCCTGCGGGTCCCCGATCGGCGCGGCGGGTGAGTTCACGCCGAGCCCTGGGCCGGGCGGCCGGACAGCCCGTGTAACGAAGGCATCACGGGTCACCGCATGCTGAGTCGCGGCGGGGCCCTGTCCGTACAACCCGGCACAGCGCGCCACCCCACCGCACTGCCGACCGTAATTGAATACGCCGCTTGTCAGTTGTGTGGGGGCCGTGAAAGGCTCTGGGCCTGTCGTGAGACGGCCTCCAACTCCCTTGTATGACGGGTGGGTTGGCTTTGCTTGTGGAAGCAGTTGATGCAGGAGCCCGCCATGCCCGACCTGCCGACCCCCCAGGACGCCGCCGAGGCGGCGCTGTTCTCGGAGTGCTGGGACGCGGTCCTGTCGTACGCCGACCTGTGCACCTCGGGTTCCGCTGCCGGCAGGCAACTGGCCACCGAGGCGTTCGGCCGCGGCATACACGAAGCACGCGAGGCCGAGGCCCAGGAGAGGATCACCGGGCGGCGCACCCCGCGGCTGCCCCGGATCCCGCTGCTGCTCACCGCGGTCCGCACCACCGCCGCGGCCTGGGAGGCCGAGGGCAAGGGACACCGGCTCGACCCGGACCTGCGGCTGTGGCTGAACTCGGAGAAGGCCGCACGGTACACCGGCCCGCCCCTGAAGCGCCCACTGGCCCTGCGGGGACTGAAGGACATGCAGGAGCCGGACGCGGCACTGCTGTGGCTGGCGGAAGTGGAGGCGCTGCCCCTGCCCGATGTGGCCCGGCGGCTCGGCCTGGACCCGGCCGCCGCCGAGCAGGAACTCGTGCAGGTGCGCGCGCTGTTCCGGGACCGTTGCCAGCGCAATCGTCTCGATTCGCCGATGGACCCCGAATGCCGCAGCTACGCCAGGCTCCTGGACGCCGTCACCCGCTCCCCGGACGCCGAGACACCGAAGGACGTCTCACGGCACCTCGCCACCTGTGTCGAGTGCGCGGAGGCCGCGGCCTGTCTGCGGCTGCACGACGGTGGCACGCCGGGCGCACTGGCGAGCGGGGTGATCGGCTGGGGAGGGCTCGCCTATCTCGAGCGGCGGCGCCGGGCCGCCGAAGCGGGACTGAGCGGCGGGCGCGCGGACGCGGGCACGGACCGGGGCATCGCGGTGGGCGCCGTGACGAGGCCCCGGATCGGCCGGGCCGGGATCCTGGCCGCGGCCGTGATCGTGTCCGCGCTGGCGCTGACGGTCCCGCTGATGCAGCTCGGCGACTCGGGTGAGCAGGTGAGCGCGAGCGGCGACCCGGCGGACGGGGCGATCGCCGTCTCGACGCCGTCCCCGCCGCCCCTCGGCACGACCGCGGGCCCCACCCGGACCAGCCGGCCGCCGACCTCGCGTCCGGCCGGCACGCCCGGTGCGACCGGGAACGGTGACTCCGACGCCGAACCACAGGGCAAGTCGACGAGCCCGGTGGCCGGCCCGTCCACGGCGTCGGCCCCCGTCTCGCGCACGCCGTCGACCTGCCGGGTCGCCTACCGCGTCGTCGACGAGTGGTCGGACGGCTTCCAGGCCACGGTCACGGTCACCTCGTCCCGGGCGCTCGACGACTGGAGCATCCGCTGGACCTTCGAGGACGGCCAGCGCATCACCCGGATGTGGGACGGCACCTTCACCCAGGACGGCTCCGAGGTCACCGTGAGGGCCGCCGACTACGACAAGAAGGTCGCCGCGAACGGCACCTTCGCCGTGGGGTTCATCGGCTCCTGGCACGACGGCAACGCCCGGCCGCGCGCCTTCACGGTGAACGGGGCCGGGTGCGCGGCGAGCGGCTGAGCCCAGGTTTCTGCGTACGGCATTCGAGACTGCTCGGCACGGAACAGCGGCCCTTCAGCCGCCCTCCCGTCGGCCGGCCGTACGGCGCCGCCACCTCACTACATGACCCCACTCCGGACAGGGCCTAGTCGGCCGCGGAGCGGCGACCGCCTCGGCGGTCGGAGCTGCGGCCGCCGGTGCTGGCGGCGCCGCTTCCGTCGGCCGCGGCGCGTCGGCCGGATCCACGGCCACCCTTGCCGGTCGCCGTGCCGGTCGCCGCTCGGCGGCTGGAGCTGCGGCCGCCCGCGCCGGCGGCATCACCCGTGGCCTTGTCGGCTGCCGCCCGGCGCGCGGACCGGCTCCTGCCGGTTTCGGAAGTGCCGCCGGCTGCTGCCGCCCCGGCCGTGGCCTGGCGGTCCGAGCGCCGGCCCCGCGTGCGGGTGGCGGCACCTGCCGCCGCCCCGGCCCCGCGGCCGCTTCGGCGGCGGCCGGACCGCCTGCCGGGCTCGGTGCCGCTGTCGCGGGCCGGGCGGGACGCCGTCGGTGTCGCCGGCTGCGGGACCTCGATGGTGACGGGCACGCCGGAAGGCTCGCGGGCGCCGGTGATGGTGGCCAGGTGCGCGTCGCTCGACTTGATGTGGGCCGTCCGGGGGCGGATGCCCGCGTCCGACATGAGCCGGGTGACGTCCCGTTTCTGGTCGGGCAGGACCAGTGTGACCACGCTGCCGGAGCCGCCGGCGCGGGCCGTGCGGCCGCCCCGGTGCAGGTAGTCCTTGTGGTCGGTGGGCGGATCGACGTTCACGACGAGGTCGAGGTCGTCGATGTGTATGCCCCGGGCGGCGACGTTCGTCGCCACCAGCGCGGTGACCTGGCCGTTCTTGAACTGGTCCAGGGTGCGGTTCCGCTGTGGCTGGGAACGGCCTCCGTGCAGTGCCGCTGCGCGGACACCGACGGCCAGGAGCCGCTTGGTGAGACGGTCGGCAGACCTCTTGGTGTCGAGGAAGAGGATGACCCGGCCGTCACGGGCCGCGATGCGCGTGGTGACGGCTTTCTTGTCGGTCTCGTCCTGGACGTGGAGCACGTGGTGCTCCATGGTGGCGACCGCCCCCGCGGACGGGTCCACGGAGTGCACCACGGGGTCGGTCAGGAACCGCTGCACCAGGCGGTCGATGTTGCGGTCCAGGGTGGCCGAGAAGAGCATGCGCTGTCCGTCGGGCCGCACTTTCTGGATCAGCTTGGTGATCTGCGGCAGGAATCCCATGTCGGTCATCTGGTCGGCTTCGTCCAGCACCGTGATGCGTACGCTTCCGAGCAGGCAGTCCCCGCGTTCCACGAGGTCGTTGAGCCTGCCGGGAGTCGCCACGAGCACCTCGGCGCCGCGCCGGAGCGCTTCCGCCTGCTTGGTGATCGACAGCCCGCCGACCACCGTGGCCAGCCGGAGGTTCACGGCCGTCGCGTAGGGGGTCAGCGCGTCCGCCACCTGCTGGGCGAGTTCCCGGGTGGGCACCAGCACGAGGGCGAGGGGTGCCCTGGGTTCCGCGCGCAGTCCGGCCGTGCGGGCCAGGAGCGCCAGCCCGAACGCGAGGGTCTTGCCGGAGCCGGTGCGTCCTCGTCCCAGCAGGTCGCGGCCGGCGAGCGAGTTGGGCAGCGTGGCGGCCTGGATGGGGAACGGGGTGGTGACACCTTGCGCGGTGAGGGTCTTCAGCAGCCCCGCAGGCATGTCAAGCCTGGTGAAGTCCTCGACGGCGGGAAGCGCGGGTGTCGTGCTTTCCGGCAGCCGGAATTCCGTCGGTGACGACGCGGACGGTGGGGGTGACGAGGCGCGCCGGTTCGGCTTCTGGGACCTGCGGGACATTACGGCTTTTTGCCTTCCTGGAAACAGCACAAACCGGGGTCCGCACCATTTCGGTGCGGACCCCGGCGAGTGGATACGCGTCCGGCGATCAGGCGGGGACGATGTTCTCCGCCTGCGGGCCCTTCTGGCCCTGCGTGACGTCGAAGGAGACCCGCTGGCCCTCCTGGAGCTCACGGAAGCCCTGCGTCGCGATGTTCGAGTAGTGCGCGAAGACGTCGGGGCCGCCGCCGTCCTGCTGGATGAAGCCGAAACCCTTTTCGGCGTTGAACCACTTCACGGTTCCCTGTGCCATGACATTCTCCTTGTATAGGCAGAGGCCCCATCCGGAGACGCCGGAAAAACAAATAATGCGCCTGAAGGAGAAACATTCCCGTCAGGCGCACATAGGTTCATGGGTACCACAACTGCAACACCAAGACCGTACCACAGCTCGACGGCCGGTGTGGATCACCCTGAGTGGCGGCTCGGGCGCGAGGCCGGTCGGGTGGAGCGCGACGGCGACGGCCGGCACCGCCGGCATGTGCATACGGCGCGTGCACCATCTCCACGAGCGCGTCCGCCGGGCCGGGCGGGCGCAGGAGCATAAACCGGTGGCACTCGGGTGTGTGCCGTTCTAGGGTGAGGGCTGCTTCGTACGGCGGCCGCGGTGGCCGCTGTCGACCGAGTGAGGAAAGGGAGGTGTGACCGATGGCTGTCTCTGTGATGGGCGCTGCCCGCAATCAGAAGATCATTCACTCCACCTCCGTGGCCTCCGGCTGACCTTTCACAGCGCACATCCGCGCGGAGCCGGGGCCGCCCTTGTGAAGGGTTTCCCTTGAACCGCTCTTCTCTCTCGGTGTCTTCGGCTTCCTCGCACCCTCTCGCCGTGTACGGCTGGGACACGGGCTGGGAGGCCGGGTTCGCGCCGTACGCCGAACAGGGGCTCCTGCCCGGCCGTGTCGTCCGCGTCGACCGCGGCCAGTGCGACGTGATGACCGCCGACGGGGTGCTCCGTGCCGACACCGCCTTCGTCACCCCGCACGACCCCCTCCGGGTCGTGTGCACCGGCGACTGGGTCGCCGTCGACCCCGCGGGCAACCCCCGCTATGCACGGACGTGTCTGCCCCGCCGCACCGCCTTCGTGCGCTCCACGTCCTCCAAGCGGTCCGAGGGGCAGATCCTCGCGGCCAACGTCGACCATGCGGTCATCGCCGTCTCGCTCGCCGCGGAGCTGGACCTCGCCCGGGCCGAACGCTTCCTCGCGCTGGCCTGGGAGTCGGGAGCGCAGCCGGTCGTGGTGCTCACCAAGGCCGATCTGGTGCCGGACCCGGTGACGCTCTCGTACCTCGTCCAGGACGTGGAGAAGTCCGCGCCCGGGGTTCCGGTGCTGCCGGTCAGCGCGCGGCTGGGCGAGGGACTCGACTCCCTCCGTGCCGTCCTGTCCGGCGGCACGGCCGTACTGCTCGGGCAGTCCGGCGCCGGGAAGTCGACCCTCGCCAACGCGCTGCTCGGCGAGGACGTCATGACCGTCCAGGCCACCCGGGACGTCGACGGCAAGGGCCGCCACACCACCACCACGCGCAATCTCCTCCTTCTGCCGGGCGGGGGAGTCGTCATCGACACCCCCGGGCTGCGCGGGGTCGGGCTCTGGGACGCCGGCACCGGTGTGGGCCAGGTGTTCTCCGAGATCGAGGAACTGGCCGCGCAGTGCCGTTTCCACGACTGCGCGCACGGCACGGAACCCGGATGCGCGGTGCGTGCCGCGCTCGAGGCCGGGGAACTGCCCGAGCGACGGCTGGACAGCTACCGCAAGCTGCTGCGGGAGAACCAGCGGATCGTCGCCAAGACGGATGCCAGGGTGCGTGCCGAGCTGCGACGCGAGTGGAAACGGAGGGGGGCCGAGGGGAAGGCGGCGATGGACGCCAAGCGGGGGCGCCGGGGCTAGAAGGTGTCCGGCCGGGCTCGGGGCCCCGCCTCCGGGCCCGGCCGGGGCGGCCCTTCGACCGGCCCCAGGCTCTTGTTCGGGCCCCGGCGCACCGGAAGCCGGAACGCCGGGCACGAGCCGTCCGGGTGACCGGGCCGACTCCGAACGGGTGACGGTGTGTTACCCCGCCGACGTGTCCCGGGAAGACATCGAGCGCTTCCCGGTCCCGTGCCCGGGGCCACCGGCGCGGAGAGGGCGTGTCCGTATGATCCACCTGCCTCGGGTGACCGGGACCCGACGCCACCGCCTCGCCGTTCTGGTGCTCACCGTCCTGTCGACCGCGGCCACCCTCCCGGGCGCCGTCGGCCGGGCCGAGACGGCACCGCAATGGACCGGCACCTGGGAGGCCGCCGCCTCCGGCACCGCCCCCGCCCTGCCTGGCGCCTCGATCCGCAACGTCGTGCACATCAGCGTCGGCGGCAGCGTCGTCCGGATCCGCCTCTCCAACCGACTGGGCACCGCCCCGCTCCGCCTCGACGCCGTGACCGTCGCGTTGCAGCGGGCGCACGACCCCGCCAGTCCCGAGGCGGTGCCCGGCTCCCTGCGCACCGCCACCTTCGCCGGCGCCACCTCCGTGACCGTCCCGCCCGAACAGGACGTGGTCACCGACGCCGTCCCCCTCGCCGTACCGGCGGACGCCAACCTCCTGGTCACCGTGCACACCTCCACCGACTGCGGCCCGGCGACCTATCACCGCACCGCCCTGCAGGCCGGTTTCCTCGCCAGGAACGGCAACCACGCGGCCGACCCCGGTGCCACCGCGTACACGGGCAGGATGTCCCACTGGTACTACCTGACCGGCGTCGACGTGCTGCGTCCGGTCGCCCCCGGCAGTGTCGTCGCGCTCGGCGACTCCCTCACCGACGGCAACGGATCCTCGTACGGCACCAACCACCGCTGGCCCGACCTGCTTTCCCGGCGGCTGCGCGGACTGCCCGCCGAGCGGCGGCCCGGCGTCCTGAACGCGGGGATCTCCGGCAACCGCCTGCTGCGCGACGGGGTCGGCCCGAGCGCACTGAGCCGTCTCGACGCGGACGTCTTCTCCCGCACCGGAGTGCGCACCCTGATCGTCCTGGAGGGCGTCAACGACCTCAAGGGCACGCCGCCCGAGACCGATCCGGGCGCCTTCGTGCGCGCGTACCGCCGGATCGTGGCCCGCGCCCACGCCCATGGCATCCGTGTCGTCGGCGCCACTCTCACACCATTCGGCGGCCACGGGAGCTGGACGCCGGCGCGCGAGGGCCTCCGCCACGAGATCAATGCCCTCATCCGCGGCGGACTCTTCGACGGCGTGGTGGACTTGGACAGGGCCGTTCGCGACCCCGGTCGCCCCGATCGCATCCGTCCGGCCTACGACCCGGGTGACCACCTCCACTTCAACGACATGGGCATGAAGGCGCTCGCCGACGCGGTCTATCCGGCGGTGCCGACCCGGTGACGGACACTCAGGTGAGCATTACTCAGCGGAATTCCGTGCCGTTCGGCGTGATCGGCGTGATCGGCGTGATCGGCGTGAGTTCCGGCGTCGGCCGGTGCCGCGCCACCCAGCCGCGTTCGTAGGCCTGCCAGCCGAGTTGCAGCCGCGTCGTCACCCCCGTCAGCTCCATCAGCCGCTTCACCCGGCGCTGTACGGTCCGCAGACCCAGGTCGAGCTGCTTGGCGACGCTCGCGTCGGTGAGCCCCGCGAGCAGCAGCGACAGGACCTCCAGGTCGGTTCCGTCGGGGCCGTTCGGTGCCTGCTCGGTGGCTCCGGAGGCGCCGAGGCGCAGTGGCAGTGCGTCCCGCCACACCGACTCGAACAGACCGGACAGCAGCTCCAGCAGTCCGCTCGCGTGGACCACCAGCGCGGCCGGCTCCGCGGTGCGCGCGGTGAGCGGAACCATGGCAAGTGTTCGGTCGGCGACCACCAGCTTCGTCGGCACCGAGTCGGCGACCCGCACCTGCTCGTCACGGCTCAGCGCGGCGGTCAGCTCGTCGATGCCGTCGGGACGGTCGAGCACCGCCCGCTCGACGACCACCCGGTAGCGGACACCGCGGGCGGCGGTCTGTTCCTCCGCGTCGTTCTCCGTTCCCGTCACGGCGACCGGCGTTCCGGTGACAAGGGCGCACAGCTCCTCGGTCGCGCCGAGCTGGAGCTGGAGGAAGCGCTGACTGACCGCGGCCGCTCCGATCACCACCTCGACCAGATCGTGGACCGCGGGCTCGGAGGCCGCCGCCCGGTACTCCTCGGCCAGCAGCGCGGCCGCCAACTCGGCCTGCTCCAGCTCGTGCCGCTGCTGGGTGAGCAGCGCGCCCAGCGCCACCCCGGGCGGCGCGGCCACCCAGCGTCCCGGCCGGGCCGACGACTGGGCCGCGAGGCCGTGCCGCTCCAGGCGGCGCAGGAGACGCTCGGTGTCCCGCTCGCCGAGTACCAGCCGGCGCGCCAGATCGGGCACGTCGGCGGCGCCCACCGACACCAGCGCCCGGTACGCGCACTCGTGCGTCTCGTCCAGCCCTATCGCTGCCAGCATCAGCCGTCGTCCCTCCCCTGAGACAAGGTCCCGCGGTGCGGTGCGTGGCGGAAAGCGGCCACGGCGCAAACCCGCCTCGGAACATCATCGCCGTACCGCCGCTTGCTCTGCCAAGGTGGCGCCACCGAAGCGGCACTCGCCGCCGGTCGTCGCGTACGACGGTCCGGCGGTGACGGCGGAACCTCGGGAAGACGGCCCATCACTCCGGCGCCGCCGGGCGGTCCCCCTGGGGGGATCGTCCGGTGGCTCGTCGCAACCGCGCCGGCTTCGCATCACTGTTCGAGGTATCGTCCGACACGCCGTCGGGGAGCCGGTGAGGCGGCCGGATTTTCCCGATGCCCCGTTTTCATACGCCCCGTACGGTGGACAATTGGGGGCATGAGCCAGCAGGGGGAGAGGGCCACCGGCCACGAGGACGACTGGTGGGGGCAGTTGTACGACGACTCCACCGGGGACACGGGAGGGGCCCCCGCGGCCGACAGCCTCGACGACCGCTTCGCCTCCGCGGTGGGCGCGGTCGGCCGGGGAGCCTCCGCGGAGGACCCGCCGCGCGATGACGGACCCGCGCCGTCCGGGGGATCCGGTTCCGGCCGCCCCGCCGCTTCCTCGGCGAACGCCGCCCCATCGGCGCCCGGGGAGGCCGTCGCTCCGCCCGGCTCTGGGAAGGCCGTCGCTCCCCCCGGCTCTGGGGAGGCCATCGCTCCGCCCGGGCCCGCAGAGGCCCCGCGGTCCGCCGGGCCGCGTCCTGGGCCCCTGCCGTGGGACCCCCCGTCCGCCCGTCCGCAGGGCCCGGTGACCTTCCCGCTCGGTCCGAACCCGCCGGGATTCCCCGCGGCGGCCCCTCTCGCGGGGACCCCGGCGCAGCCGTCGCCCGCCACGGTTCCGCCCCCGGACCGCCCTCACGCCTCCGCACCACCGCCCCCCGGCCGCTCTCCGGCCGAGGCGCCGCCGCTCCCGGACCACTCCCCGGCCCACCTGCCGCCCCCGCCCGACGCACCGCCACCTCCCGGCCGTCCGCCGGCCGTGCCCACCGACTCCGTGCCGCCCGGAGCCGCTCCCGTGGCCGCACCCCCGCCGCCCGGCGACGCCCCGTCCCCTGCCCGTCCGCCCGCGCAGGGCGCCGTCCCCCGCACCCCGCGCCCGGTCGACTACGTCGGCTCCGGCCCGCCCACCTACGACGCCGAGCCCACCACCCTCCCGCTCGCCGACCCGGACGCACTCGACGATCTGGTGCCCGACACCGTGCTGGACGGGGCGCGTTACGGAGCCCTGACGCTGCGCGCGGCCTCCGTGCGCGGTGACTCGGCGCGCTTCAGGGGCGAGCCACGCCGGGACTGCCTGCTCACCGCCCGCTTCGGCACCGGCGACCAGGCCCTCGTCCTCGTCGCCATGGCGACCGGCGCCCGGGGCACCCCCGGGGCGCACCGGGCCGCCGCCCAGGTGTGCCGGTGGATCGGGCGGGCCGTCGGTCGCAGCCACGTCCTTCTCGGCGAGGACATCCGGGCCGGCCGGCGCGGCGACCTCAAGTCGGGCCTGCACCGGCTCACCGACCGCAGCCTCGGCAAGCTCCGCGCGAGCGCCGCCGAACAGGGCGTCGACCCCGACGAGTACACCGCCACCCTGCGCTGTCTGCTGCTGCCCGCCGACCCGGCCTGCCGCACACGGGTGTTCTTCGGCGTCGGCGAGGGCGGCCTGTTCCGGCTGCGCGGCGGGGAATGGCAGGACATCGAGCCCCGTGTCACCGAGACGGCGGGCGAGCCGGTGGTCGGGTTCGGCTCGCCGCCGTCCGAGACCCCCGAGGGCGACCGCCTCACCATGGACCTCGGCATCACCACACCCCCGAGCCCCTACGAGCCGGCACCGGAACCGCCCAAGGACCCGTTCCGCTTCCGCGCCTCCATCGCCCGCCCGGGTGACACGCTCCTGCTGTGCACCGGCGGCCTGGCGGACCCGCTGCGCGGCGAACCGCAGCTCGCCGAGCATCTGACGGTTCGCTGGTCGGCGGGCGGAGCACCGGCTCTCACCGCGTTCCTCGCGGACACCCGGGTGAGGGTGAAGGGCTACGCCGACGACCGTACGGCGGCAGCCGTTTGGGAGGCGTGATCGCGGGCGCTGTGGATTGATGGATCCAAGGAGACCGAAGGGTGCATGGATCCATGGCCAAGCAGAACATCGCCGACCAGTTCGTCGACATCCTCGCCCGGGCGGGAGTCAAACGCCTGTACGGGGTGGTCGGCGACAGCCTCAATCCGATCGTGGACGCGGTCCGCCGCAACTCCGCCCTCGACTGGGTCCATGTGCGGCACGAGGAGACCGCCGCCTTCGCGGCGGGCGCCGAGGCGCAGATCACCGGAAAGCTGACCGCCTGCGCGGGTTCCTGCGGCCCCGGCAATCTGCATCTCATCAACGGCCTGTACGACGCCCACCGCTCCATGGCCCCGGTCCTTGCCCTCGCCTCCCACATCCCGTCCGGGGAGATCGGTCTGGGCTACTTCCAGGAGACGCACCCGGACCGTCTGTTCAGCGAGTGCAGCCACTACAGCGAGCTGATCTCCAACCCGAAGCAGATGCCCCGCCTGCTGCAGACGGCGATCCAGAACGCGGTCGGCCGCAGCGGCGTCAGCGTCGTCTCGCTCCCCGGCGACATCGCCGACCAGCCTGCGCCCGAGCGGTCGGCCCAGACCGCCCTCGTCACCGCCCGGCCCACGGTGCGTCCCGGCGACGCCGAGATCGAGCGGCTGGCGGCCATGATCGACGAGGCGGAGAAGGTCACCCTCTTCTGCGGCAGCGGCACGCGTGGCGCGCACGCCGAGGTCATGGAGTTCGCGGGGAAGATCAAGGCCCCGGTGGGACACGCCCTGCGCGGCAAGGAGTGGATCCAGTACGACAACCCGTACGACGTCGGGATGAGCGGCCTGCTCGGTTACGGCGCCGCGTACGAGGCCACCCACGAGTGCGACCTGCTGATCCTGCTGGGCACCGACTTCCCGTACAACGCCTTCCTGCCGGACGACGTGCTGATCGCCCAGATCGATGTGCGCCCGGAGAACCTGGGCCGCCGCTCCAGGCTCGACCTCGCGGTGTGGGGTGATGTGAAGGAGACCCTGCGCTGTCTCGTCCCGCGGGTGCGGGAGAAGGAGGACCGGCGCTTCCTGGACAAGATGCTGAGGAAGCACGCGGACGCGCTCGAAGGAGTGGTGAAGGCGTACACCCGCAGGGTCGACAAGCACATCCCGATCCACCCCGAATACGTGGCCTCGGTGCTGGACGAGATCGCCGCCGACGACGCGGTCTTCACCGTCGACACCGGGATGTGCAACGTCTGGGCCGCGCGGTACATCTCCCCGAACGGCCGCCGCCGCATCATCGGCTCCTTCTCCCACGGCTCGATGGCGAACGCGCTGCCGATGGCGATCGGGGCGCAGTTCACCGACCGTGGGCGGCAGATCGTGTCGATGTCCGGTGACGGTGGGTTCTCCATGCTGATGGGAGACTTCCTGACCCTCGTGCAGTACGACCTGCCGGTGAAGGTGGTGCTGTTCAACAACTCCTCGCTCGGCATGGTGGAGCTGGAGATGATGGTCGCCGGACTCCCGGCGTACGGCACCAGTGCCAAGAACCCCGACTTCGCGGCGGTGGCCGAGGCGTGCGGGGCGTACGGCGTGCGGGTCGAGAAGCCCAAGCAGCTCGCGGGTGCCCTGAAGGACGCCTTCCGGCACAAGGGGCCGGCGCTGGTGGACATCGTCACCGACCCGAACGCCCTGTCGATCCCGCCCAGGATCAGCCGGGAGATGGTGACGGGGTTCGCGCTCTCCGCCTCGAAGATCGTGCTGGACGGCGGCGTCGGACGCATGGTCCAGATGGCCCGGTCGAACCTCCGCAACGTACCCCGTCCCTAGCCTCGCACGGTCACGAGGCGGCCTGCGCCGCTCCCCGGCGGGGTTGGTCATGCTCCGGCCCGCCCGGCGGCGGCCTGGGCCGAGCGGCTCACCGAGCACCTCCCGTGAGCCACGGCGATCCGCGGGCACGCGCCGAGCGGATCGAGCCGGACAGAGGCTAGAGGGTGCTACACCGCTGTGGCCTGGATGTCCCGGTGCATATGGTCCATCAGCTCACCCATGTCACCGATCTTGGGGTCGAGTTCCCCGGCGCGCGGCGCGACGTGGCGGAGCCAGTCCACGGTGGCCAGCCCGAGCGCGGCGGCCTCTTCTGTCCGGCCGTCGCCGAGCAGTTCCTCGATCTTGAAGGCAATACCGCCGAGGGTCTCGTCGTCCGTTTCCGGTACCAGGTAACCCTTGAGGCCCGGTGGATAGGGTGTCCGCTCCCGGGATTCGCGTAGCGCCGTGACGACCGCGGAATTCTCGCTGTACTGATCGAGGAGTCCCATGACGACGTACAGCCGTGCCACCAGCTGTGGCAGGCCCACGTGCCGGTCCAGCCAGGCCATCAGCTCGCGCTGACCCCCCAGATGGTCGGTGACCTGCGTCATCGCCTCGGTGAGCGTGTTGGACAGGACCCAGTGGAACGGCAGGAGCCGCGCGACCTGGTCGGCGAGCGCGGCTTCACCTTGGGGATCCAGTGTGCCGGCGGCGAAGTTGCCGACCAGCGCGGGGTCCAGCCCGAAATGCGAGGGTGCCGACCGGTCTTGTGAGCTGCGTGACGCGTGGCGGCGCAGACGCAGGAGCTCGTCGACGATTTTGCTCAGCGGTTTCTCGTGCACGGGTCCTCCCAGCACGCCATCACTTCATTGCTCGCCTCAATTCCCAGGGTATTTGTTTCCGGCCGCCGGGCGCTCAGGGAGGCCGGCGCCCGACCCCGGGAACAGGGTCCGTGTGGCGGGCTGCCGGTCGGGCGGTGACGCTGGCGGCAGCGGCGGCCCGGGGTCCGCTGGGACCCCGGAATCATCCGTCGGATCGCCGATGAGCGTGAATTCGTCGTTCGGTTTCATTTTGTAGGAGTTCCGGGCCCGGATCCGGCGCTGATCCTCATGGAGTCCGACGGTTGTTGATGATTTGACAGGACTGGCGCCTGCCGGATGGGGCATGGATTCCTCTGACGGGTTCGGTCAGGAGGGGGACCGGCGACCACATACGGGGCGGGGGTCATGAAGAGGCGAGCACGAGGAGGCGGTCCCGCGACCATCGGGGCCTTCTCGGCGAAGAAGACGGGGGAAACGGCCGACGGTGCGACGGACCGCGCAGCGTGCCCCCAGCTCAGCCGCAGGCTGGGACGGGCGGACTTACGGGCGGTGCCCGAGGTGCGCAGAGCATTGCGGGAACTGCTGACGCACTGGGGGAAGCCGGGACGATCCGAGATAGCCGAACTGCTCACCAGCGAACTGGTCACCAACGCGCTCGTCCACACCGACCGAGACGCGGTCCTGACGGCAACCGTCTCACCCGGCGGACTGCATGTGGAGGTACGGGACTTCGTGCGGCGCAGACCCCATGTCCGGATGCCTACCACCGACGACGGTACGCACGGCAGGGGCCTGGTCCTCGTGCAGTCCCTCGCGGACGCATGGGGCGTACGGGCGCACGGGGTGGGGAAGGCGGTGTGGTTCGATCTCGACGCGGAGGCCGCCTGACACCGGAAGGGGGCGCGGCGTGGTGCCGCGCCCCCTTCCGGTGAAGACGTCCGGTCTCAGCCGAACTGCTGTTCAAGGTCCTTGAGCTTGCGCTCCAGGGAGTCCAGCCGCGGCAGGGCCATGGTGTCGTCCTCCGCGGTGAGATCGACCCGGATCGGGTCAGCGGAGGAGTTCCGGACGGGCTGGAGCGAGGGACGGCTGGCCGAGGGCAGCTCCGCCGCGGGTAGGGCAGGCTCCGCAGGGACCGGTGCGGACGCCCGTTCCACGGTGGGCACGTCCACCTGGCGTCCGCCGTTGCCGCCGCTCAGCGCGTGGTGCCCCCGGCTGAGCGCCTTGAGCTGAGCACGCTCCATGCGCTGCTGCTCGCGACGGCGGGCCCGGTTCTGGTCCTTCTGGCGCCGGTCCTCGCGGACCTCCTCGACGGCCTCGTCCAGGCTCCGCACGCCCTCCAGCAGCATCAGCGACCAGGCCCTGTACGTCTCGCGCGGAGCCCGCAGCCAGCGCACAATGCGGATCTGCGGCAGCGGACGCGGCACCAGGCCCTGCTCGCGCAGTGCGGCGCGGCGGGTCTGCTTCAGCGCACGGTCGAAGAGCACCGCGGCCGACAGCGACATGCCCGCGAAGAACTGCGGCGCGCCCGCGTGGTCGATACCCCTGGGCGCGTGCACCCAGTTGAACCAGGCGGAGGCCGCCGCGAACGTCCACACGAGGATCCGGGAGCCGAGCGCCGCGTCGCCGTGGCTGGCCTCGCGCACCGCGAGCACGGAGCAGAACATGGCCGCGCCGTCCAGGCCGAACGGGACCAGGTACTCCCAGCCGCCCGTGAGGCCGAGGTTCTGCTGGCCGAAGCCGACCAGGCCGTGGAAGGAGAGCGCCGCGGCGACGGCGGCGCAGCAGAAGAGCAATACGTAGGAGGCCGTGGCGTAGATGGCCTCCTTGCGCCTGCGGCGCTCCTCGGCGCGCTCCCACGAGTCGTCCGCGCTCGCGTTCTCCCCGGAGGAGCGCTTTCCGCGCGCGAGCACCGCCACCGCCGCCACCGCGCCCAGGAGCAGTACGGCGCCCGGGAGCAGCCAGTTCAGCGATATGTCGGTCAGTCTCATCTGGGGTCCCTTGCATTGGGATAGGGCGTAACGCCCGCCATAGTGGACCAATCCCAGCGGCCCTCAGGGGGTTTCGGGGCAAGAGGCCGCCAAGGAAGTGCAAGGGAATGCCCGAGGCGGCGTTCTGCTCGAACTGCCGCTTGAGGGGCGGGAGTTGAGTTCGATTAAGACTACCCGGACGGATGGTTCCACGGAAAGTTCCCGCGACGGGTGAGGAAGTTGTGAAACACCTGGGATCCGGGGTGGGCTTTCGGCCGAGTGGATCTTACGGCACGCGGGTGGTCCGGGCCGCCGGAGTCAGGGTGGCCCGTGCCGCTGAAGCTCCGTCAATTCAAGACACTCGCTGCCAGCTTGGCCACGTCCCTTGGCGTCACCGGTGCGCGGGCGGGTGACGCAGGTGTCCTCGGGCCGCAGGGTGCAGAAGAGGCGGCAGCCGGCGCGGTCCCGGGTGGGCGGCGGCGCACCACCCGGACCGGCCTGTTCAGGGAACGCGGCCGAGCCTGCGTACGGCGTCGTGGCGCCCGGCGGCAGCAGTTCCGGCTCGCGCACCGCGCACTGCGCGCCGCTCCTAGCCGAGCGGACGGGCGACGTACCACAGGCTCTCGACGACCCCGTCCGTCGCCATGCCCCACAGGGCCCGCCCCGCGGCGCCGCATGCGCGGTCCGAAAACGCGGCGGACGAGGATGCGCTGCGGGCCGAGGTGCGGGCGACCGTGGCCGAGCACCCGCGAGCACCGGCTCCAGACCCGGGCCCCGGGCAGTGCGACCGCCGGATCGCCCGGCAGGCATGCGCACGCGCCGGTCCGCACCGCCATACGGCCGAGGCCGCGGTGGAAGGCCGCCTGCTCCGGGAAGGCGGGGCACTCGGCGTAGCGGGAACCAGCATACGGAACCGCCGTTTCACAAGCCTTTCCAGGTAAGGCTTGCCTTACCGAAGATGGAGGACGGGGGAACCGGAGCGTAAGGTGCCTAAGGTGCTATACGAGCGGTAACGGCCCCACGGGGGTCCCGCACGCTGCCCAGCACCGCCAGGACCGGAGGAGGACCCGTGGAGCAGGCCCGTTCGCGCCGTGCGGAGGGCTCCGCCGAGACGTGTGCGGCGGACGCCCGGACGGAGGCCGCCCGAGTGCCGCCGCGGCCCGGATCGGGGGACGAGGTCCGCGAGCGGGCCGCCGCCACCGGCTCCACACGCGGCGAGCACACCCACAGCGAGGCGCCCATCCCGCGCCCGCGTCTGGAGGAGGGGCCTCTGGGCGAGCGGTCCGTCCGCGGGGAGCGGCCCGGAGCGGGACAGGGTCCCTTCGGCGGGGTGCCGTCCGGGAACGGGGGGCGTGCCGTCGTTCAGCGGGCCTCCGTCCGCGGCCAGATCCTGGACGCCCTGCGCACCGCGCTGGTCGAGGGGAAGCTCACGCCCGGCGAGGTGTACTCGGCACCCGTGCTCGCCGAGCGGTTCGGGGTGTCCGCGACCCCCGTACGCGAGGCGATGCAGCAACTCGCGCTTGAGGGCGCCGTCGAGGTCGTACCCAACCGCGGCTTCCGTGTCGCCGTCCGCGGCGCCCGCGAACTGGCCGAACTCGCCGAGATCCGGGCACTGATCGAGGTCCCCGTGATGCTGCGACTCGCCCGCACCGTGCCCGCCGAACGCTGGGCGGAACTGCGCCCGCTGGCCGAGGCGACGGTCCGGGCCGCGTCCTCCGGGTGCCGGGCCGCATACGCCGAGTCCGACCGTGCCTTCCATCGCGCGGTGCTCGCCCTGGCGGGCAACGAGCAACTGGTGCGGATCGCGGAGGACCTGCACCGCCGCGCCCAGTGGCCGCTCGTCGGCGGCCCCGCCACGCGCGACTGCGCCGACCTGCTCGCCGACGCTGCCGAGCACACGGCCCTTCTCGACGCACTGGCCGCCCAGGACCTGGTGGTGGTGCAGTCACTGGTGCGGGAGCACTTCGCCGGGGCGGTCTGAGACGCACGTACGCCCGGCTAGACCGGCCTGTACCGTGGAGCGGACGCCATGGAGCGGACGCCATGGAGCGGACGCCATGGAGCGGACGCCATGGAGCGGACGCCATGGAGCGGACGCCATGGAGCGGACGCCATGGAGCGGACGCCATGGAGGGAACCGCTCCGGGGGCCGTCGCGTGCTGCCCGGTGAGGGACGACCGCCGTCCCACGGGGGTGAGCGACGATGAGGTCCGAAACGGGGCGGCAGGCCGGGTGGCGGCGTCGGAGGCGACTCGGCGGCAGGAGCGCCGGTGCGTGTCCGGACGGTGCCGGCCCGAAGCGGTGGGTGCCCGCCGTGGACGGAGCCGGTGGACCGCTGGCGTTCGCCGCGCTCGTCGTCGTCGCCGTCCTCGCCGGCCGCGATCCCGAATTCCGCGCCGCCGTATGGACGTTCGTCAGGGGTCTGTGACGGACGGGCCGTCACCCCCCGGGGGGTGACGGCCGCCGGGGAGAAGCCACCGCCGCCCGCCCGCCCGGTCCCTACGAAGCGGCCGGTCCCGCCGCCGGTGTCACCGGTGCCAACTGCCGTGCAAGCCACGTCGGTACCCCGCCCAGGAGGCGGAACAGCCGGCCCGCCTCGGCCCGCAGCCGGGAGGCGTCCGGCTCCGCCTCCGCGTCCGCGAGGGACGCCAGCGCCGGGGCCGTACCGACGAGGTAGCCCAGCTCCTCGCGGATCCGCAGCGATTCCGTGAAGCCGTGCCGTGCCTCCGCCACCTCGCCGTCGCGCAGGGCGAGTCCGGCCAGATGCCGCCAGGTGAAGGAGAGCAGCAGCGCGTCCCCGTGCGCGGAGGCGCCCGCGTGGGCGCGCCGGTACGCGGCACGGGCCGCCTGCGGGGAGCGGGCGAGGTTCTCGGCGAGGAGTCCGCGCCGGAAGTCCAGCAGTGCCCGGCCCGGGGCGCCGGGCGGGATCAGCGCCGCGGCCCGGCCGAGGGCGGCCCGCGCCTCGTCCGCCCGGTCCCGTACGCCGTGCAGCGTGGCCGCGTACGCCAGTTGCCCGCGCTCACAGGCGGCGGCGCCGCGCTCCTCGTCGCCGTGGGCCTGTGCCTCGGCCGTACGCAGCGCGTCCTCGGCCTCTTCCCAGCCCTGCTCCGTGTACAGGCACCGCTCGACGAGCAGCGAGGCCCGCTGGAGCGACGCCTCGGCCGTCTCCGGTGGCAGAAGGGCTGCCGCGTCGGCCCAGCAGGCGCGTGAGCGCAGCCGCCACACCGCGGTCTGGAGCGGATCGTCGCCTGCGGTCGTTCCGGTACCGGACATGGCGGTATGCGCCACGTTGCCCTCCCCGAGCACGCCATTGAGCTGTTGAGTGGTGGCGGCATTCCAGCATCAATCGCGGTACCGGGCCAAGGGGGTGGGTGAAGGATTTCACAAAGTCGTGGGACACCGGGGGCGGTCGGTGTCACCGGTGCCCCAGCGCCGTGACCTCAGCTCATGCGCAACGCGAGGAAGAAATCGAGCTTGTCCTCCAGCCGTGAGAGGTCACGGCTCGTCAACTGCTCGATACGCCCTACCCGGTATCGCAGCGTGTTGACGTGCAGGTGCAGGCGGGTCGCGCAGCGGGTCCAGGAGCCGTCGCACTCCAGGAACGCCTCCAGGGTCGGGATCAGCTCGGCGCGGTGCCGGCGGTCGTAGTCGCGCAGCGGGTCCAGGAGGCGGGCCGTGAAGGCGCGCCGCACGTCGTCCGGGACGAACGGCAGCAGCAGCACGTGCGAGGCCAGTTCCTGGTGGCCGGCCGCGCAGACCCGGCCGGGGCGGGCGGCGGCCACCCGGCGGGCGTGCCGCGCCTCCTCCAGGGCGCCGCGCAGCCCCTCGGCCGAGTGCACCGCGGCGCTGACGCCCAGCGTGAGCCGCCCGTCGTCGTCGAGCCCCGCGGACAGCGGCTCCCGCACGGCCTCCAGCAGGGTGTCGGCGAGGATGCCCGGCTCGGGCCCGTCGTGCTCCGTGGACACCGCGGGCAGCGGGACGAGCGCGATCGCCTCGTCGTCCGTGTGGGCCACCGCGATCCGGTCGGAGTGCTCGGGGCCGGCCGACACCGGGGGCACCAGGATCTCCTCGAGCAGCGACTGGGCGACCGGGCCGCCCTCGATCTCGCCGCCGTCCCACTCGACCCGGGCCACGACGACCTGCCACAGCGGGGCCGCGCCCAGTCCGGGCAGCAGCACGGGCGCTGCGACCCGCAGCCGGGCCGCGATCTCGGCGGGCGCGGCCCCCGTCTGCACCAGCTCCAGCACCTCCTGGGCGAGCCGCCGCCGCACGCTGCGGGCCGCGTCCCGGCGGTCCCGTTCCACCGCTATCAGCTGGGTGACGCCCTGGAGCAGATCGAGCCGCTCCGCGGGCCAGTCCCCGGCGTCCGCCTCGACGGCGAGCACCCAGTCGGACAGCACCGTCTCTCGCCCGTCCTGTGCGGCGCTCCCCGAGCGGCCTTGGCTGCCGCGGACCGGAAAGAGCGAGTACGCCGTCGTACCGACCGTCACCCGGTGCGGACCCCGGCGGCCGGTGCGCGCCGCCGTCAGATGTTCCGCGGCCAGCTCGGCACACACATCCGCGGCGAGCCCCGGAGCAGGGCCCGCGATCGGCCGGCCGGTGGGGGAGAGCACCCAGGCCCGCAGGTCCAGGTCGGAGCCGAGCAGGTCCAGGACGACGTCCGGGCCGCCGCCCGCCGGACCCGAGGTCATCATCCGCCGGTGCCGGTCCACCACTGCCGCCAGGTCCCCGGCCCGCTCGCCGGAGACCTGGCGCACCACGTGCTCGGTGATCGTGGCGAACGCCACGGACTCGTGCACGGCGAACAGCGGCAGCCGGTGCCGGGCGCAGGCCACGATCAGATCGTCCGGGATGTCGCCCAGCTCCGCCTCGCCCGCGGCCAGCGCGGCGACGCCCGCGCCCGCGAGAATGCGGACGAAGGGTTCGGAGTCCGCGGCGTCGTGCCGCCACGCCAGGCCCGTGAGGACCAGTTCACCGCCGGAGAGATAGCGGCTCGGGTCCTTGAGGTCCGTCGTCATCACACCGCGCACGGTGCGGTCCAGCTCGTCCTCGCCGCCGAGCAGCCGCAGCCCCAGCGCGTCGGTGTTGAGCAGTGCGCGCAGCCGCATGTCTCGTCGCCGCCGTTCTTGTCCGGAAATCCACGTTCGGTCAGGGTGAGAACCCGGCGGGCGGGTCCTCGGGCAGTGCCCAGGGCGTTGTCCTGGGCTTACGGAGGCCGCGCTCGCGATTCCCCCCGGGCCGGTGCCGTGTTTCCAGAGGAAAATGGAGAGGTTACAGACGGCCTCTGTTCATATGAATCTACAAGATGGTCGCCCTGGCCAGCCAACTCCTTCATGGTTTCGGTGACTGACCGCGGCGACGAGCCGAACGGTGTACTGAGTCCACCCCGCGTGAACAGGACATAAACGAGCCGGGCCCGCCGCACCGATCCGGCTCGATCCCCACGCCCCACGAGACGAAGAAGAGAGCCGTTCATGGACTTCCTTCGCCCCGCAACATGGGAGGAGGCGCTCGCCGCCAAGGCGGAGCACCCCACCGCCGTGCCCATTGCGGGTGGCACCGATGTGATGGTCGAGATCAACTTCGACCACCGCCGGCCCGAGTACCTGATGGACCTGAACCGCATCGGCGAACTCCACGAGTGGGAGACGGAAGACGACAGTGTGCGGCTCGGCGCCTCGGTCCCGTACTCGAAGATCATGGAGCGGCTGCGGACCGAACTGCCGGGCCTGGCTCTCGCCTCCCACACCGTCGCCTCTCCGCAGATCCGCAACCGCGGCGGCGTCGGCGGCAACCTCGGTACCGCCTCCCCGGCCGGCGACGCCCATCCCGCCCTGCTCGCGGCCGGCGCCGAGGTCGAGGTCGCGTCGGTGCGCGGCACCCGGCTGATCCCGATCGACGACTTCTACACCGGCGTGAAGCGCAACGCGCTCGCCCCGGACGAGCTGATCAGGGCCGTCCGCGTGAAGAAGGCCGACGGGCCGCAGCAGTACGCGAAGGTCGGCACCCGCAACGCGATGGTGATCGCGGTGTGCGCCTTCGGTCTCGCCCTGCACCCCGAGACCCGCACGGTCCGCACCGGTATCGGCTCCGCCGCCCCGACTCCGGTCCGGGCCCGGGCCGCGGAGGAATTCCTGAACGCCGCGCTCGAGGAGGGCGGCTTCTGGGACAACGGCAGGATCATCACCCCGTCGCTCGCCCGGCAGTTCGCGGAACTGTGCGCGGCCGCGTGCAACCCGATCGACGACGTCCGGGGCACCGCGACCTACCGCCGCCACGCGGTCGGTGTCCTGGCCCGCCGCACTCTGACCTGGACCTGGGAGTCGTACCGCGGCTCCGCCCGCACCTCGAAGGGAGCTGCGTGATGCGTGTCAGCTTCACGGTGAACGGACGTCCGCAGGAAGCCGACGACGTGTGGGAGGGCGAGAGCCTGCTGTACGTCCTGCGCGAGCGGCTGGGCCTGCCCGGTTCCAAGAACGCCTGCGAGCAGGGTGAGTGCGGGTCGTGCACGGTCCGGCTGGACGGCGTGCCGGTGTGTTCCTGTCTGGTGGCCGCGGGGCAGGCCGAGGGCCGCGAGGTCGTGACGGTCGAGGGCCTCGCGGAGTACGCCAAGGAGCGCGCCTGCACCACAGGCGCCTGCGGCACCTCCCTCGACGAGGCCAGGCGCTGGGCGGCCAAGGGCACCGACTCGCAGACCGGCGAGGGCGTCGAGCTGTCCCCGGTCCAGCAGGCGTTCATCGACGCGGGCGCGGTCCAGTGCGGCTTCTGCACCCCGGGTCTGCTGGTCGCCGCCGACGAGATGCTGGAGCGCAACCGCAACCCCACCGACGCGGACATCCGCGAGGCGCTCTCCGGCAACCTGTGCCGCTGCACGGGCTACGAGAAGATCATGGATGCGGTCCGCCTTGCGGCCGCCCGGCAGTCCGAGGGGGTCTGAGGATGCCGAACGGCGCTCCCACCAAGATCACGCAGGGCTCGTGGACCAAGGGCGGCATCGGAGAGTCCACGCTCCGCCCGGACGGCACCCTCAAGGTCACCGGCGAGTTCGCGTACTCGTCCGACATGTGGCACGAGGACATGCTCTGGGGGCAGATCCTGCGCTCCACGGTCGCACACGCGGAGATCGTCTCCATCGACACGAGCGAGGCCCTCGCCACGCCCGGCGTGTACGCGGTCATGACGTACGACGACCTGCCGACCGAGGTGAGGACGTACGGCCTGGAGATCCAGGACACGCCGGTCCTCGCGCACGGCAAGGTGCGCCATCACGGCGAGCCCGTCGCGATCGTCGCTGCCGACCACCCGGAGACCGCACGCCGCGCGGCCGCCAAGATCAAGGTCGAGTACCGCGAGCTGCCGGTCATCACCGACGAGGCGTCCGCGACCGCCCCGGACGCGATCCTGATCCACGAGAACCGTACGGATCACCACTGCGGCCACGTCCCGCACCCGAACATCGTCCACCGCCAGCCGATCGTCCGCGGTGACGTCGCCGAGGCACGCCGGCGGGCCGATGTGATCGTCGAGGGCGAGTACCACTTCGGGATGCAGGACCAGGCGTTCCTCGGCCCCGAGTCCGGTCTCGCCGTGCCCGCGGAGGACGGCGGCGTCGACCTCTACGTCGCCACCCAGTGGCTGCACGCGGACCTTCGCCAGATCGCGCCCGTGCTGGGCCTGCCGGAGGACAAGGTCCGGATGACCCTGGCGGGCGTCGGCGGCGCCTTCGGCGGCCGTGAGGACCTGTCGATGCAGATCCACGCCTGTCTGCTCGCCCTGCGCACCGGCAAGCCGGTCAAGATCGTGTACAACCGGTTCGAGTCCTTCTTCGGGCACGTCCACCGCCACCCCGCGAAGCTGTACTACGAGCACGGGGCCACGAAGGACGGCAAGCTGACCCACGTCAAGTGCCGGATCGTCCTGGACGGCGGCGCATACGCCTCCTCCTCCCCGGCCGTGGTCGGCAACGCGTCCTCGCTCGGGGTGGGCCCGTACGTCGTGGACGACGTCGACATCGAGGCCATCGCCCTCTACACCAACAACCCGCCCTGCGGCGCCATGCGCGGCTTCGGCGCGGTCCAGGCGTGCTTCGCCTACGAGGCCCAGATGGACAAGACGGCCGAGAAACTCGGCATGGACCCGGTGGAGTTCCGCCGGCTGAACGCGATGTCCCAGGGCGCGGTCATGCCGACCGGGCAGGTCGTCGACTCCCCGGCGCCGGTCGCGGAGCTGCTGCGCCGCGTCAAGGCCAGGCCCATGCCGCCCGAGCGCCAGTGGGAGAGCTCCGAGGGCGCGGACGTACGGCAGCTGCCGGGCGGACTGTCCAACACCACGCACGGCGAGGGTGTCGTCCGCGGCGTCGGCTATGCGGTCGGCATCAAGAACGTCGGCTTCTCCGAGGGCTTCGACGACTACTCCACCGCCAAGGTGCGCATGGAGGTGGTGGCCGGGGAGGCCGTCGCCACCGTGCACACGGCCATGGCGGAGGTCGGCCAGGGCGGCATCACCGTCCACGCGCAGATCGCCCGTACCGAGCTCGGTATCGGCCGGGTGACGATCCATCCGGCGGACACACAGGTCGGATCGGCGGGTTCGACGTCCGCCTCCCGCCAGACCTACGTCACCGGAGGCGCCGTCAGACACGCCTGCGAGCTGGTCCGCGAGCAGGTCCTGGAGATCGGGCGCCGCAGGTTCGGCTCGTACCATCCCGCCTGGGCGACGGCCGAACTGCTCCTGGAGGGCGGCAAGGTCGTCACCGACGGCGGCGAGGTGCTCGCCGACCTGGTGGACGTCCTGGGCGACGAGGTCGTCGAGATCGAGCGGGAGTGGCGGCACCGGCCGACCGAGCCCTTCGACCTGCGCACCGGCCAGGGCAACGGGCACGTCCAGTACTCCTTCGCCGCGCACCGCGCCGTGGTGGAGGTGGACACCGAGCTGGGCCTGGTGAAGGTCGTCGAACTGGCCTGCGCCCAGGACGTCGGCAAGGCGCTCAACCCGCTGTCCGTCGTCGGCCAGATCCAGGGCGGCACCACCCAGGGCCTGGGTATCGCGGTCATGGAGGAGATCGTCGTCGACCCCAGGACCGCGAAGGTGCGGAACCCCTCCTTCACGGACTATCTGATCCCCACCATCCTCGACACGCCGACCATCCCCGTCGACGTGCTCGAACTCGCCGACGACCACGCCCCGTACGGGCTGCGCGGCATCGGCGAGGCACCCACCCTGTCGTCCACTCCGGCGGTCCTCGCGGCGATCCGCAACGCCACGGGTCTGGAGCTCAACAGGACGCCGGTGCGGCCCGAACACCTCACGGGCATGGCGTAATCCGCGGCACCCCGCGGCCGGGCGACAGCTCCACCCACGGCCACCCCGGCGCCGGGCCGAAGTCCAGTACCACCCAGCGTCTCGGGCCGTCCCCCGGGTCGTGCAGATCCCAAATCCCGCCCTCGCCGAAGGCATGGGCGGGTGCCCCTGTGAACCTTGGGAGATGGCACCATGACCCAGCAATCAGTGCAGCCCAGGACCACCGCCGAGGACGCGGGCGCGGGAGCCCGCGTCCCGGCCGGCCGGTCCTGGCTCGACCGGTACTTCCACATATCCCGGCGCGGATCCAGCGTCGCGCGCGAGGTGCGCGGCGGCGTCACCACCTTCATGGCGATGGCGTACATCCTGCTGCTCAACCCCCTGATCCTGTCCGGCCGCGACGCGGCGGGGGACACCCTCGGCCGGCAGGCCCTGATCACCGCGACCGCGTTCGCGGCTGCCCTGACCACCCTGCTGATGGGTTTCGTCGGCAAGGTGCCGCTCGCCCTCGCCGCCGGCCTCTCCGTCTCCGGCGTCCTGTCCTCCCAGGTCGCCCCGCAGATGACCTGGCCGCAGGCCATGGGCATGTGCGTGCTGTACGGCGTGGTCATCATGCTGCTGGTCGTCACCGGCCTCCGTGAGATGATCATGAATGCGATTCCGCTCGCGCTCAAGCACGGCATCACCATGGGCATCGGCCTGTTCATCGCCCTCATCGGCCTGTACAAGTCCGGATTCGTCCATCAGGGCAAGGCCACCCCGCTCAGCCTGGGCCCGGCGGGACAGCTCACCGGCTGGCCCGTGCTTCTCTTCGCCGGCACCCTGCTGCTGATCTTCATGCTCCAGGCCCGCAACGTGCCCGGCGCCATCCTCATCGGCATCGTCAGCGGCACGGTCGTGGCCGCGCTGCTCAACGCCGCCGGGGTCATCAAGGCCGGGGCGTGGGCGGCCGGGCCCCCCGAGCTGCACGGCAGCGCGGTCTCGATGCCCGACTTCTCGCTCTTCGGGCACGTCGCCTTCGGCGGCTGGGACAAGGTCGGCGCGATGACCGTCGGCATGATCGTGTTCACCCTCGTTCTCGCCGGCTTCTTCGACGCGATGGCCACGATCATCGGGGTGGGCACCGAGGCCGGTCTGGCCGACGACAAGGGCCGGATGCCGGGTCTGTCCAAGGCCCTGTTCATCGACGGCGCGGGCGGAGCGATCGGCGGTGTGGCGGGCGGCTCCGGCCAGACCGTGTTCATCGAGTCCGCCACCGGTGTCGGCGAGGGCGCCCGCACGGGCCTCGCCTCGGTCGTCACCGGGCTGTTCTTCACGGCCTGTCTCTTCTTCACCCCGCTGACGGCGATCGTCCCGCAGGAGGTGGCCTCGGCCGCTCTGGTGGTCATCGGTGCGATGATGCTGATGAACGCCCGTCATGTGGACTGGAGCGACCGCGCCACCGCGATCCCGGTCTTCCTGACCGTGGTCCTCATGCCGTTCACGTACACCATCACCACCGGTGTCGCCGCAGGGGTGATCGCGTATACCGCCATCAAGACAGCCCAGGGCAAGGCCCGCGAGATCGGCGCCTTCATGTGGGGCCTGACCGTGATCTTCCTGGTCTACCTCGCTCTCCACCCGATCGAGCACTGGCTGGGCGTCCGCTAGAGACCCCGGTCCCGTCCTTCCCACAGCGCCAAGGAGACCGACAGATGCTGGACATCGCCGACGAGCTGCACCGGTGGGCCGAGCAGGGACGCGACTTCGCCGTCGCCACGGTGGTGGCGGTCGGCGGCAGCGCCCCCCGCCAGCCCGGCGCCGCCCTCGCGGTGGACGCCGAGGGCACGGCGATCGGTTCGGTCTCCGGCGGCTGTGTGGAAGGCGCGGTCTACGAGCTGTGCCGGCAGGCGCTCCAGGACGGCGCAACCGTCTCGGAGCGGTTCGGGTACAGCGACGAGGACGCCTTCGCCGTGGGTCTCACCTGCGGCGGCGTCATCGACGTCCTCGTTACCCCGGTCCGGGCGGCCGATCCCGCCCGGCCGGTGGTGGCGTCCGCGCTGGCCCAAGCGGCCTCCGGCTCCGCCGCGGCGCTGGCACGGATCGTGACGGGCCCGTCGGAGCTGCTCGGGCGCGCGCTGCTGGCACGTCCCGACGGCGGGTACGAGGGCGGCTTCGGCGCCCACCCTGAGCTGGACCGGACGGTGGCGGCCGAGGCGGGCGCCTTCCTCGACGTGGGCCGCACCGGCACCCTCGAGATCGGAGAGCAGGGCTCACACTGCGGAGCACCGCTCACGGTCCTGATCGAATCGTCCGTCCCGCCGCCTCGCATGATCGTGTTCGGCGCGATCGACTTCGCCTCCGCGCTGGTCCGCGTGGGCAAGTTCCTCGGCTACCACGTCACGGTCTGCGACGCGCGCCCGGTCTTCACCACCCGCGCCCGCTTCCCGGAGGCCGACGAGATCGTCGTGGAGTGGCCGCACCGGTACCTGGAGCGCACCCGGGTCGACGCGCGCACCGTCCTGTGCGTCCTGACCCACGACGCCAAGTTCGACGTACCCCTGCTCAAGCTGGCGCTGCGCCTGCCGGTGGCGTACGTCGGCGCGATGGGCTCCCGCCGCACCCACCTGGACCGCAGCGAACGCCTGCGCGCGGTCGGCGTCACCGAGCTGGAACTGGCCCGGCTGAGGTCACCCATCGGCCTCGACCTCGGCGCCCGTACGCCCGAGGAGACGGCCCTGTCCATCGCCTCGGAGATCGTCGCGGCCCGCCGCGGCGGCAGCGGCGCCTCCCTCACCGGAGCCCACACCCCGATCCACCATGATGCGTCCCGGGTGACGCCGAGGCGGATCGGGTCGGTGGCCTGAGCGTCAGGTGCGCAGCGGGGGAAGGCAGGCCAGTTGCACCCCGCGCGCGGCGCCGCGCAGCACCAGGGTTCCGCGCCCCGGCGGCCGGCGGCTCGGCTTTACACGTCCCAGCAGCGGCCCCTCGGAGGGATCGCCGGACAGCACGACCCCCTGCGGCCCGAGGTCGTTCATCTGCTGCAGAAACGGCTCGTACGACGCCCGGACGGCTCCCTGTGCACTGCGCGCCAGCAGCACGCGCAGCCCCAGGTCGCGGGCGAGGGGAAGGTACTCCATCAGCGGCAGGAGCGGGTTGCCGCTCCGGCCGGCGATCAGGTCGTAGTCGTCGATGAGCAGATAGGCGTCGGGGCCCGTGTACCAGCTGCGGTCGCGCAGCTGCTCCGGTGTCACATCCGGCCCGGGCACCCGGGCCGCGAGCGCCTCGCTGAGCTGCTCCGCCATGTCGGCGACCTGCCGCCCGGTGGCGCAGTAGGTCAGCAGGTGGTCCTCGGGAACCGCGCCGAGCAGGCCCCGCCGGTAGTCGACCAGGATCAGCCTCGCCTGGACCGGCGTGTAGCGACGGCAGATCTGATGCGCCAGCATGCGCAGCAGCGAGGTCTTGCCGGACTCGGTCTCGCCGAAGGCGACGAACAGCGGGTCCTTCTCGAAGTCGATCAGGGCGGGTGAGAGGTCGGTGTCGTCGATCCCTACGGCGACGGCATGGCCGGGGAGCTTGCCGGGCTCCGGCAGTTCGTCGACGGTCACCAGCTCGGGCAGCGTGCGTACCGGCGGGGCGGGCGGCCCCGACCAGTGCTCGCGCACCTTCTGCACCAGCCGGGTCGTCGCGCTCTCCAGTGACTCGCCCTCGATGACGTCGTCGAGTCTCGGCAGCGCGGTCAGCAGGTGCAGCCCGTCCCGGGACAGCCCGCGCCCCGGCATCCCCAGCGGCACGAGCGCGGCCTGCCGGCGGTCGATGTCGGACTCCGCCGGGTCGCCGAGCCGCAGCTCGAACCCGTCGCCCAGGCAGTCGCGCAGCGCGGGGCGGACCTCCGCGTTACCCCGGGCGGCGCTGATCAGCAGATGCACTCCGACATCCGTGCCCCGCAGGGCGATGGCCATGACGGACGGTTCGAGAGTCTCGAAGTCGTTCCGCACGGTCCCCCAGCCGTCGATCACCAGGAACACATCACCCCAGGGCTGCTCCGGCCACTCACCGGCCGCACGGCGTTCCCGGTATTCGGCGACCGACTCGATCCGGTGTTCGTGGAAGAACCGTTCGCGCTCGTCGAGGACGCGCAGCACGTCGGCGACGGTGCGCCTGACACGCTCCGGGTTCAGCCGGGAGGACACGCCGCCCACATGCGGCAGCCCGGCCAGCGCCTCCAGTCGGCCGCCGCCGAAGTCCAGGCAGTAGAACTGCACTTCGGTGGGGGTGTGCGTGAGGGCGAACGAGAGGAGGAGGGTGGCCAGGGCGGTCGACTTACCGGACTGGCGCCCGCCGAAGACGAGGGCATGACCGGTGTTCCGGAAGTTCAGGGCCAGCACGTCCCGTCGTTGCTGGAACGGCCGGTCGACCAGGGCGAACGGGGCGCTGAGAGGCTCGGCCGGCCGTGGGAGCTGCAGGCCGCGGTCCGGGACGACCTCCGGTGCGCGGCCGAACAGAGTCCCCAGCGTGGGAGATTCGGTCAGGGGCGGCAGCCAGATCCGGTGGGCGGCGGGCCCGGTGGCCGACAACTGCGTGACGACGGCCTCCAGCAGCGACGCCGAGCCGTCGACGTCGTCCGCGCCCGTGCCCGCGACCGGGCCTGACACGTACGCGGCCTTGAAACGGACCGGCAGACCCGTCCCGCCGTCCCTCAGGAACCCGGTCCCCGGCTCCGGTGGCAGGTGGTGGGCGTCGGGACTGCCCAGCGCCGCCCGGGAGTCGGTGGCGGACGAGGTGCGCAGCGCGATGCGATACGACAGATAAGTGTCAAGCCCGCGCAGCTTTCCTTCCTCCAGCCGCTGTGAGGCCAGCAGCAGGTGGACGCCCAGCGATCGGCCCAGACGGGCGACGGTCACGAGCAGTTCGACGACATCCGGTACCGCATCGAGGAGTTCGACGAACTCGTCGATCACCACGAGGAGCGCCGGGAGCGGTGGCAGGTCGGGCCGGGTGGTGGCGCGCTGCCGGTCGTAGTCGTAGGCGCTGGACATGCCGTGCGACCGCAGCAGTTCCTGGCGCCGGTTCAGTTCACCGCTGAGGACGTCGCGCATCCGCGCCACGAGCAGCAGATCGCCTGCCAGGCCGGTGATCGCGCCCGCTATGTGGGGCAGCTCCGTCAGGCCCGCGAACGTGCTGCTTCCCTTGAAGTCCGCCAGGACGAACGACAGTTCCTCAGCGGAGTGCCGCAGGGCGAGGCCGAGCACGATCGTGCGCAGCAGTTCCGACTTGCCGGAGCCGGGCGCCCCGACGCACAGGCCGTGCGGCCCCATACCCTCCTGTGCCGCCTCCTTGAGGTCGAGCAGCACGGTCTCGCCCGCCTCGCCCACCGCGAAGGGCACCGTCAGCCGTTCCCGGGGGGATCGCCGGTCGCGCAGTGACGGCACGTCCAGCGCGGTCGGGTTGCCGATGCCGAACAGCCGGAGGAAGGACTCGCCCGACGCGCCGGTGCGGGACTGCGCGAGGAGCCGCGACGGACCCGCGCGCAGGTTGCTCCACCCCTGCCGCACCAGTTCCGCCGTCTCCGTCAGCGACTCCCGTGCCGACACGGGCCCGGTGCCGTCGTCGAAGCGCGGCACAGCCACCCGGAAGCGTCTGCGGCGGCACAGTGCCCAGCCGACCGCGATCCCCGACGCCAGAGCCGCGTCGACATGGGACTCCTCGGGTGCGTCGAGGGCGAGTTCCAGCCGCGTCCCCAAAAGGCCCAGCAGGTCCGCCGAGAAGTCGCTCCAGCGGCGCGCCGTGACCAGCAGGTGGACACCGTAGTTCAGGCCCGTGTTGGCCAGCCGGTGCACCGTGTCGGCGAAGTCCGGGAACTCCCAGCAGAAGTCGAGCCAGCCGTCGACGACGAGGAAGACATCGCTGGCGGCCCCCGCCTCGACGCGGTCGGTGGTGCGCAGCGCGCGGAACGCCTCGATGGAGTCGATGTCGAGGTTGCGGAACAGCGTGCGCCGGGTGGACAGGACGGCCTTGACCGCGGTGAGGGCGGCTTCGACCGCGTCGTGCTCGTGCGGCGCGGCGATCGTGCGCACATGCGGCAGCGAGCGCAGTACCCCGAGCCGGTTGACCGCCCCCTCCAGCAGGTAGAACTCGGCCTCGCGCGGCGTGTGGGTCAGGCCCAGCGACATGATCAGTGAACGCAGCAGGGTGGTCTTGCCGCTGCCCAGCTTGCCGACGACCGCGGCGTTGCCGTCCCTGCTGGAGAAGTCGACGCACATCAGGTCGTCCACGGCGCCGTTCTCCAGCCGCCCGATGGGCGCGACGAGCCGCGAGGCGCCCTCCCAGGTGTCACAGATGAAGCCGCGGTCCACGGTGTCCACGGGGGTCGGCAGCAGCGAGCCGAGTGCGAGTTCCTCGGCCACCGCGGCCCGGGCGGCGGGCCCCGCGGCCGGGTCGATCCACGGCGCGTAGGCCAGGGGGACGTTTCCCTCGCACTGTCCGGACTTGGTGGGGGTCTGTTCCGGCCCCGCCTGGTTGACCACCGTGTCGTGGACGTAGGTGTACAGCTCCTCCGGGGTGATCACCCCGTCCCGGTTCAGGTCCGCGAGGCCCGTGTTCAGCCCCTCGATCACGGCGGCAGTGAACCGGGGCGCCGACAGGCTGTTGTCCAGTGTCAACTGGTCGCCGTCGTAGGCGTATTCCAGCGCCGTCGACGCGGTGATGACGAAGGTGCCCCGGCCGGCGAGCGCGGCCTCCACGTCCACGTGAGCGGGGGACAGCGGCGCCCCGCGGTGGAAGAGGCCGCTGTAACAGCAGTCCAGCAGCACGATCTTGGTACGGGCCTCGCACTCGTCGAGGAGATGGTGGATGAAGGAGGCCGGAATGGCGGTGGCGTGCGGGCGCCTCAGCTGTGTGCCCAGGGTCGCGAAGAACAGCCGGTCGGCGTCGTTGCGGACGCCGTGACAGGCGAAGTAGAGCAGCACCAAATCGTCGGGCGACCGGTCGCTGAGGACGTCCTCGACGGCCGCCTCGATCTCGTGCTTGGGCCGGTTCAGCAGCTCCCGTACGAGGTCGAAGCGCCCGATCGCGGAGTCCCGCAGCAGCGCCCCCAGCTCGGTTGCGCCCCGGGCCGGGGCCCTGAGCTGGTTGAGACCCGGGTCCTGATAGCCGTCAGTCGCGACCAGCAGCGCGATCCGGCGTCCCGCCATCGCCAACCCCCGGTTCGCCACTGGTCTCCCGGTCCGCGACGGCGGCGGACCCGGCGCCGATCCGGGCGGTGACCGCCTCGACCAGCGCATGGTGGTCCTCGGCGGACAGGGCGCCGAACGACCCCTTGGTACCGTCGATCTCCCACTCGACCGAACGCGCCTTCGATCGCTGGAGGAAGGCCACGACGACGTTGCTCACGGCCCTGACCGTGGCGGCGGAGAAGGCGCCGCTGAGGACGAGCACCGCAAGGTCGTGTCCCGGGCCTGCCATCGAGCCCGCAGGCGGCGGCACCGTCCCGCGTGCGACACGGAGGACGCCGAGGGTCTTCAGGTCGCTGTGCAGCAGCCGCACCTGACGGTCCGTCTGCTCGGCCGTGGCCCCCGGCCCGGAGTCGATCCGCAGTTCCAGCCGCGGGCTCTCCTCGTGCACGGTGTCCCCTTCCCCAGGTGTCCGTAACGTCGGCGCGCACTGTGATCGTATCGGCAACACAAGGGCACGGACGCGACTTCGCACGAGGCGTGTGGGGCGAACCGAGCTATCCGGGTACCGACATCGCCCTGGGCGTCAGACGGGTCTGCCTCCTTCGGGGTCGACCCGTCGGCTCGGTCATGGGGGTGGACTGTGGGGGCGGCCACTGACACCAGGGTCCGGATCCGGCCGCAGCAGCCCGTCCACCGCCCGCCCGAACATCCGCCGGGCCAGCCACCCGAGCGGTGGGTCGAAGAGCCCCGGCAGACGGCGTACGGCCAGCTCCTCCCGCCACACCACGCGCGCGTGCCGGTCCCCGTGCGGGTGCACCTCGACCTCCGCCCACCCGGTGACGAGACCACCCCGCTTGGCCAGGCGGCACCACGTCGGAGGCCGCCAGCCGACCACTTCCATCGGGTCGTCGAAGGTGAGCGGTCCCACCCCGGTACGGGCCACGAACACCGTGCCCACGTCCGTCGGCCCAGGCGTCAGCACCGTGACCCGGGTCAGCGGCACCACGTCGCCGTGGCGGGGCCAGTCCGTGAGCCGCGTCCAGGCCTGCTCGACGGGCAACGGGACGACGCGTTCGAGGCGGAAGAGGACCACGGGGGGATGGTACGCGGTTGATGCAC
The DNA here is from genome assembly GCF_021462825.1 of Streptomyces glomeratus. Taxonomy (GTDB): domain Bacteria; phylum Actinomycetota; class Actinomycetes; order Streptomycetales; family Streptomycetaceae; genus Streptomyces; species Streptomyces glomeratus. Next base: position 46,097 of record NZ_JAKEEB010000026.1, read on the forward strand.
CGGTTTGTGACGACTCAGAGCCAGTCCCGCCGCTTGAAGATGACGTACAGGCTGGTGCAGACGACCGCCATCAGCACGATCGCAAAGGGGTATCCGAACACCCAGTGCAACTCCGGCATGTGCGAGAAGTTCATGCCGTAGATCGTCCCGACCAGTGTCGGGGCGAACAGAATGGCCGCCCACGACGAGATCTTCTTGATCTCCTCGTTCTGTTCGAAGCCGGCCTCCGCCAACGCCCGCATCTCGGCGTTCTGTTGCTGGGTGACGAGTGTCGCGTTGACGGTCAGGATGTCCGCCAGGGCCTGGCGGAAGCCGTCGACGCGTTCGCTGGTGTGGGTGACGTGGTCCGCGACGTCACGCAGATAACGCTGGAGCTCCTCGTCCGTCCCGTACTTCGCGAAGCCCGCCATCAGGCCGTGCAGCATGCCCACCAGGGGGCGGGTGGCGCGCTGGAACTCCACCATCTCGCGGGACAGTTCGTAGATACGGCGGGAGACCTCCGGGTCGCCGCGGAAGACCTCGGTCTCGATCTCGTCGATGTCGTTCTGCACGCCGTTGACCACGGGGGCGTACCCGTCCACGACCGCGTCCAGGATCGCGTACAGCACCGCCTCGGGGCCCAGCTTCAGCAGCTCGGGCGACTCCTCCATGCGGTGACGGACGGCCGACAGGTCCGGGGCCGCGCCATGGCGGACCGTGATCACGAAGTCCGGGCCCACGAACACATGCAGCTCGCCGAAGTCGACCTCCTCCGGTGCGTCCAGATAGCGGGCGGCGCGCAGCACGACGAACAGGGTGTCGCCGTACCGCTCCAGCTTCGGCCGCTGGTGCGCCTCCAGGGCGTCCTCCACCGCGAGCGGGTGCAGGTCGAACTCGGCTGCCAGGGAGAGCAGTTCCGACTCGGTGGGGCGGGCCAGCCCGATCCACGCCATGCCGTCGGGGTCCTCGCGCAGCTCGCGGAAGGTGTCGGCGAGCGAGGCGGGGGAGGAGATACGCACGCCGTCCCGGTACAGCGCCGCCTGGACGATGCTGCCCGTCTCCGGGGGCTCCTGGGGTGCCGGGTCGGGCCGGGGCGCCGGTGGGTTCGGGGGCGGCACCGTCGCCTGCACCAGGGCGCGGCGCCATGCCGGCTTGCGGCCGTTGCCGGCGGCGGGGCGGGCACGGCGCTCGGCCATCGCGGCTGCCTCCCGTATCGAACGTACGTCTGTCGATCCCGCAGGATATAGGGCGATACTACCTTTTTCTACAAGAAGCCAGGTCAGGGTCCGTGTCGACTGATCCACGACGCGCCGGCCGGGAAACGCCCGGTCCAGGAATCCGACCCCATGTCGGGCTCGTGCGGTCCGTCGACCGGGCCGCCGCACCCGTCGACCGCGTCATCCAGCCTGTCACCTGCCCTGAGGGTGAGGTGAGAACCGGTCGCATTCCCGCCCGCCCAGCCTACGGCAGAGGCTTCCGGCAGGCTGAGCTTGCCGAGCGCGTCGAAGCCCTCGGCCGTACCCCTCCCCAACCCCCACGGTTCGTCCACCTTCTGCGCAAGCTCGGCCTGTTTCCGGGGGACGTCGGGGAGCGAATCGGCCTCGCGAGCCGCTCGCAGCAATTCGCAGGGCAGACGGTCGCCCTGACCTGGTTCGCTCGGCTTCGGCTGACGGCGATCTCACCGACCCCGTGAGGCGGGGTCACCCTTGCGGACGGAAACCGACCGCAAGCGGGGCTAGCGTGCATGCCATGACGAAGACGAGCCGCGCGCCACGGACGGCAGCCGGAAGGGGGGCCACGGCCCCCGGGCCCCGCAACGCGTCCCCGGGGGAGGCCGCGGCCCCCGTCCTCCACCCCCGTGCCCTCAACCGGGCCACCCTCGCCCGTCAGCTCCTGCTCCGCCGGTCGCCGCTGTCCGCGAAGGCCGCCGTGACCCACCTCCTCGGGCTCCAGGCGCAGAACGTCCAGCCCCCTTACTTCGCGCTCGCCGCCCGACTGGAGGGCTTCGCCCCCGAGCACCTCTCGGTGCTCATGGCGGACCGCGAGGTCGTTCGCATCGTCACCCTGCGCTCCACCCTTCACACCCACACCGCCGACGACTGCCTGTCCCTGCGTCCCCTGGTCCAGCCCGCCCGCGACCGAGAGCTCGGCCTCTTCCGCACGGGTCTGGCCGGCGTCGACCTGGACCGCCTCACCGCGCTCGCCCGCGACCTCGTCGAGGCCGAGCCCCGCACCATGAAGCAGCTGCGCGAGGCGCTGCTCGCCGAGTGGCCGCACGCCGACCCGGGGGCACTCGCCGTCGCCGCCCGCTGCCGGCTTCCACTGGTCCAGGTCACCCCGCGCGGCCTGTGGGGCAGGAGCGGCCAGGTCGCGCTCACCACCGCCGAGCACTGGCTCGGCCGCGCCGCCGAGCCGGCCCAGGCGCCGGAGGGGACCGTGCTGCGGTACCTCGCGGCCTTCGGACCGGCGTCCGTCAAGGACATGCAGACCTGGGCCGGCCTGACCCGGCTGAAGGACGCCTTCGAACGTCTCCGCCCCCGGCTCCTCGCCTTCCGCGACCACAACGGCGTCGAACTCTTCGACCTCCCCGACGCCCCCCGGCCCGACCCGGACACCCCCGTGCCGCCACGGTTCCTGCCCGAGTACGACAATCTGCTGCTCTCCCACGCGGACCGCAGCCGGGTCGTGCCCGACGGCCTCAAGGGCCGCAGCCGGCAGGGCAACCAGGCGCACCGCACGCTTCTCGTCGACGGTTTCCTGGCGGGCGTGTGGACGCTGGAGGAGGGCGCGCTCGTGATCGAGCCCTTCGGCATGCTCGGCAAGGCGCAACGGCAGGAGGTGACCGCCGAGGGCGAGCGGATGCTCGCGGTCATGTATCCCAAGGCCGCCCATGACATCCGGTTCGGGACCGTCGTACGACGGTGACGGCCGGCCGCCTACAGTCGGGGCCATGGAACTGCGGCAGCTCGGCTATTTCGTGACCGTCGCCGAGGAACTGCACTTCGGGCGCGCGGCCGGGAAGCTGCATATCGTGCAGTCCGCGGTCAGCCAGCAGATCCGGCGGCTGGAGCGGGAGCTGGGCGCCGAGCTGTTCGACCGCTCGCCCCGGCATGTACGGCTGACCGCGGCGGGCGAGCGGCTGCTGCCCGAGGCCCGGGCGGTGCTCGCCGCCGCCGACCGGGCCCGCGCGGCGGTCCTGCCCCCGGCCGGGCTGCGGCTCGGCACCAGCACCGGGCTGGGCGCCCATCTGGACCGTGTCCTCGCGGCCTTCGCACGGCGTAGGCCGGAGGTGCCCGTCGAGCTGGTGTCGCTCCCGGCGGCGCAGCGCCTGGCGCGGGTCGCGGACGGCCGCCTGGACGCGGCGTTCGTCCGGGCCGCGGAGCCGGTGCCCGGGGTGCGGGTGCTGCCCCTGTGGCAGGACCCGCTGGTGGCCGCCCTGCCCGCCGGGCACCCCCTGGCCACCCGGGCGGAGATCCCGCTCGACGAGCTGGCCGGGCTGCGCCTGAGCATCACCCCACGCGCCGCCAACCCGGCCTTGGTCGACCTGGTGCTCGGCGCCTGCCGGGCGGCCGGGTTCGAACCGCTGCCCGGTCCGGTGTCCGGCTCGCTCCATGACACCCTCGCCGTCATCGGCGCGATCTCCCAGCCTCCCGCCTCCGCCCGAGCGGGGGAGACCCCCATCCTGTGGACGGTCGTGTACGCCTCCCACGCGCGCGTGCTGCATGTGCCGCGCGTGGCCTTCGTGCCCTTCCGGGAACCGGGCCTCGCCCTGCCGACCGGGCTCGCCGTCCGTGCGTCGGCCCCGCCGCCGTACCTGGACGAGCTGGTGTCCGCCTGCGGCGATCACCAGAACTGATCGCTGCGCGCTCGGCTTGCTCCTTGGTCGCGGGCGTCGCGGGCCGTTGACTGAATCCGTCACCGCCGGGCGGCCGCAAGGGCCGCCGCGCACAGAGGAGTTCAGTCATGCCCATCGTCACCATCCAGCAGGGTCCCCGCGACGTCGCGCTCAAGCGGGACCTCGTCCGGCGGGTCACCGACGCCTTCGTCGACGCGTACGGCGTCCCGGCCGAGACCGTCCAGGTGTGGATCCACGAGGTGCCGGCGGACAGTTGGGGCGCCGCGGGGAAGCTGACCGCCGACAAGTAGCGCGTACACGTAGCGCGACAAGTGGCACAGCGAGCGTGGGCCGGGCCCGGTGGCCCGGCCCACGCCGGAGGGTTGGAAAGGGGGCGTTGCGGGCCGCTCGTGGAGGCTCGCAACGCCCCCCGGTCATCTACCTGAGGGGTACTCAGGAAGATTTCGGGGCTAGGAGTTGACCTGAGCGGTCACCAGGGCCGAGAAGGTGGTCAGCCGGGTGTAGACACCCGGGTAACCCGCCTCGGCGCAGCCGTTGCCCCAGGAAGTGATCCCTGCCAGGACGCCCCCGATGAGCAGGGGACCGCCGCTGTCGCCCTGGCAGGTGTCGACGCCGCCGGAGGTGTATCCGGCGCAAACCATGTCGGACTTGACGAAGTCCGAACCGTAGGAACTCTTGCAGCCGGCGTCCGCCACGATCGGAACGGTGGCGGAGCGCAGCTGGTCGGAGGAGTTGCCGCTCTCGGAGGTGGCGCCCCACCCGACTATCCGCGCGGTGGTGCCGGCCGCGTACACACTCGTCTGGGAGGACGAGACGTAGGAGGCCGCCGTGTACGGCATCGAGGTCGACAGGGTCAGCACGGCCACGTCGTCGCCGTTGGTGGCGTCCGTGTAGTCCGGGTCGACCCAGATCTTGCTGACCTTGCTGACCGTGCCGTTCGTGCCGTTGAGGTAGGTGCGGCCGCCGACCACGCGGACGCTGCGGGTGGTCTCGCCGGCCATGCAGTGCGCGGCCGTGACGACCTTCCTGGCCGCGACCAGGGTGCCGCCGCAGAACTGGTTACCGGAGGCGTCCGTGATCTGCATCATGAACGGGTACGCGGTCGTCGTGGTCGTCGTGCCGCCGACGATCGGCTGGGGCGCGGCGACCGCGGCGGTGGCGCCGAGCAGCGCGGTCGTGGTGACGGCGGTGGTCGCCAGGGCGGCGGCGACGGACCGTCTTGCGCGGTTGAGCCCGAACATGGGTCTCCTCAGGGGTTGCCGGTGGGGTTCGCGCGGGTGGGCGGTGCACGTCGGCGCCGGCCCTTCCCGTTCGAGTGGACGTCGAGCGGAGCGGGAACCGACCCCGGTGTGCCCGGCGAGCGGCACGCCTTTACGCTAGAAGCCGGGCCGGTCTCCTCCCAATGAGGGAACCCCCTAAGGGAGTTGGGCAGGGAAAACCCTCGGTCTGCGCGCGTAAACCGGTGCCACGGTACGTAGGCCGAATCCGGTCAGGCCGTGCGGTGCCCCGCCGCCAGCCGTACGATGTCCACCCGGGACCGGATGCCCAGCTTGCGGTACACCCTGGTGAGAGTGGCCTCCACGGTCTTCACGCTGATGAACAGACGGGCCGCGATCTCACGGTTGGTCGCGCCCTCCATGACCAGCGCGGCCACCTGCCGTTCCGTCGCGGCCAGGGTGTCCAGGGCCGCCGCGGCCAGGGGCGGCTGGGCGGCTCCCGTGACCGCGGCCGTCTCCACCTGGCGCAGCCACGGCATCGCGCGGCAGCGGCGGAAGAGCCGCGCCGCCTCGTCGTACGGCGTGGGACCGGGCTTCTGGGCGCGCAGACCTGCCAGCGCATATGCGGCCCGCGCCTCTTCCAGCCCGTACCCCAGTCCGGCCAGGCGTTCCTGAGCCGACGTCAACTGGCGTTCGGCCGCGCCGACTTCCCCGCGTGTGGTCCGCACCAGCGCCTCGGCCCGGTCCAGTACCGCCAGCACGCTCTCCCGTCCGAGCCGCAGCGCACGGGCGCGGGTGGCGTCGATGACGTCCTGTGCCTCGGCCGGCTCCCCGATGCGTACCAGCGCTTCCGCGAGGTCGCCGTGCCAGCGGCCCCGGGCCGGATCGGTGACCCCGAGTCCCTCCTCCAACTCCCGGACCCGGCGCAGCGATCCCACCGTCCCCGCCGCGTCCCCGGCCACCAGCTGGGCGTGTCCCAGCGCGGCCAGCGCCCGCGACAGATACAGCACGTCGCCGTCCTCCTCGGCCCGTCCCACCGCCTCCCGGGCCAGCGTCAGCGCCCGCTCCACCTCACCGCCCGCGGCCTCCGCGAGCGAGGTGAGCATGGCGCTCGCCGCCTCTCCGATGCCGGTGTCACGGGCGAGCCGCAGGCTCTCGCGCGCCAGGTCGAGGGCCCGGCCGCAGTGCCCGGCGCGCAGTTCGGTCTCGGCGAGCCCGCGCAGGAAGTGCACCTCGGCCTCGACCATCCCGCGCCGCCGCACCTCGCGCAGCAGACCGCTGATCGTCTTGCGAGCCTCGGCCAGCTGGTCGCTCATGATCAGCCAGCGGAACCGTGCGGAAGCCGCGCCGTTGTGGTCGCACGCCACCCGCGGGTCCTGCGGCTCCTTCAGCGCCCGCTTGATGGTCGCGGGGGCGTCCGGATGCCCCATCAGGGTCTCGGCCTGCGCCTGGAAGGCCAGCGCCAGCAGCTCGTTGCGCCGGTCACCGGCCCGCGCCGCGAGATCCGCGGCGAGCGCCCCCTCCTCCCGGGCCCGGTCGAAGTCGCCCTCCACGAGCAGCGCCCGCCAGGCGAGCTGATAGTGCACGAGGGCGAGCAGCCGTGGGTCGTCGCCCGCGTCCGAGAGCGCCTGCGGGAAGACGGCGTCGACCTCGGCCATCGCGTGTCCGGCGGCGTCGATCACGACCATCCACGCCCGTACCCGGTCCGCCGGTTCGGCCGCCTGCGCCAGCACCTCGTGGGCGATGTCCCGCGCGAAGTCCGTCTCCCCCGCCGTCAGCGCGTCCTCGGCCGCCTGGAGCCGCCGTTCGTCCGCGCCCGGCGCCGCACCCGCCGGGGTGTGCCGGGCCGCGAGCAGCCCCAGTTCCGCCGCCACCGACGGCGCGCCCCGGTCCCGGGCGGCGGCCGCGGCCTCACCGAGCCGTCCGGCCACCTCGGGGTCGGTACCTGTGCTGGCGAGCGCGAGATGCCGGGCCCGCTCGATCGGGTCGGAGGCCGCCGTCGACAGGGCCGCGTGCGCGGCCCGCCGCTCCTGGGCGCTCGCCTGCGCGTACAGCGCGGCCGATATCAGCGGATGCGCGAAACGTACGCCGGGCGCGTCCCGCTCCGTCACCAGCAGCCCCAGCGCCGCGGCCTGCGCGGTCTCCGCCTCCGCGTTCTGCCGCCCCGCGGCGCGCAGCAGGGCCACCGTGGGCCGCGCCCCGGCGCTCGCCACGAGCAGGGTGCGGCGGGCCTCCGCAGGCAGTGCCTCCAGCCGGTTGAGCACCAGCGCACGCAGCGAGGTGGGCACCGGGAGCGGCTCACCGGGACTGGGGGGTGTGGTGCTCTCGAACAGGGCGCGGCCGAGCTCCAGCGCGAACAGCGGGTTCCCGCCGCTGGTGCGGTGGATGTCCCGGACGGTGGAGCGGGGCAGGCCGGTGTAGCCGCGGTGGTCGAGGAGTTCGGCGACCTGGGTGCGGGCGAGCGGGCCGACCCGGACCGCGAGGGTGTCCGGCGGGGCCGCGGCCAGATAGCGGTCGTGCTCCTGACCCTGCGGCTCGGTCTGCGTGCGCACCGCGCACAGCATCTGCACGGGCGTACCGCCCAGGCGCCGCGCGGCGAAGCCGAGGAGTTCGGTACTGGCGGGGTCCAGCCACTGGAGGTCGTCGGCGACGATCAGCACGGGGCCGCGGGCGGCGAGCGCGCGCAGGGTGGACAGCACCGCGAGCCGCAGCGCCAGACCGTCCCGTTGCAGGCTGGACTCGCCGCGGCCGGTGAGCGCGGACTCCAGGGCGGTGCGCTGCGGGGCGGGCAGCCGGTCGGCGACCTCGTCCACGACGAGGCCGAGCAGATCCGCGAGGGCCAGGAAGGGCAGATGCGATTCGGACTCGGTCGCCGAGCAGCGCAACACGGTGCGCACCGCTTCGCCGTATTCCGCGGCCAGCGAGCGCAGGAAGGTGGACTTTCCTATTCCGGCCGGGCCGTGGACCAGCACACTTCCCCCGCCGGCCAGCTGCTCGCGCGCCCCCGCGAGCAGCTCCTCCCGGCCGATGACCACGTCGGGGCGGGGTCTGGCAGGCTCCTTGAAGTCCCGTCGCACGGTCACCGCTCCCCTCCGTGTGTCGCGTCCTGGCCAATATTAGGCAACGAGCCTTTGAATTTCGGACACGCGGCGAGGTGAGGCAAATAACAAGATGACGGCACGAGGGAATTCACCGGAGTGTCGAATGAATGGGAACCGACAATCAGTGGGTTCGCAAAATGGGCGGGTGGGTGGCAATCCGCCGGTAACCCGCGCAGAGAGTGACAGAAGGTCGTCAGACGGCACACCTCCTAGGGCAGCACGCCGGCTCGCCGGGCGGCGACCACCGCCTCCCATCGAGTATGCGCGCCCAACTTCCGCATGGCAGAGCGCAGATATCCCTTCACGGTCTCCGGGCGCAGCCCCAGCCGCTCCGCCGCCGCCGCGTTGGTGGAGCCGACCGCCACACACGACAGGACGTCCACCTCGCGCGGTGACAGTCCGACGGTGGCCGCGCGGGGCAGGGGGGAGGCCGCGCCCGCGAGACGTCCGCACACCTCGAGCAGCTCCTCCCGCAGTGCCGGGTCCCCGACCCGCTGGGCCAGCGAGCGCAGGGTGCCGTGCGCCTCGCGGACCCGCTCCCAGGCCGCACCGGACGGCCCCGCCGGTTCCCGCACGGCCGTCAGCGCCGCCCGCGCCTCGTCCCGTGCGACCAGCGCCTGCTCCACGTCGCGGGCCGCGGCCACGGCCGCGTTCAGCGTGCGGTCCCCCAGCGGCTGCGCCGTGCGCAGGGCGCCGTAGAGGACACCGCGGACCCTGCGCCGTACGACGAGCGGCACCGCGAGCACGGATCTGAGGCCCTCCGTGGCCACCGCGCCGTCGTACTCATGGCTGATCCGCCGTGAGGCCGAGTAGTCGGTCACCGCGCACGGCCGGGCCAGTGCGACCACCTTGCCGCCCAGCCCGTTGCCGGAGACGACGGCGAGCGAGCTGAGCGCCGTCGTCGTGTTGCCGCTGAGTTCGCTGATGCGGATCTGCGGCCGCCCGGACTCCACCAGGCCGCCGAAGGCGACCGGCAGTCCCGTGGCGCGCCGCAGCCGCACCAGTGCGCCACGCACCTCCACCGCCTCGGCTGCGTCAGCTGCCACGTGCCCGCCCCTTCGTCGCGGCGCACCCCCCGTTCGGGGGTGGTGAGACCTGCATCACGGATTACACGATGTTAGGTGGCTGCCCGGCAATGAGGAGGACACGTGACGGCGAACACCGACCCGACGGACGCGTTCCGGACCGCGCGGGACTTCCTGCTCGCGCACCGGGAGGACTACGCCACGGCGTACGCGGGCTTCCACTGGCCGCGTCCGGCGCATTTCAACTGGGCGCTCGACTGGTTCGACGTGATCGCCGACGGCAACGGCCGCACCGCGCTGCACATCGTCGAGGAGGACGGCCGTGAGACCCGGCTCTCCTTCCGTGAGCTGTCCGTGCACTCCGACCAGGCCGCGAACTGGCTGCGCGGACGCGGCGTCCGCGCCGAGGACCGCGTCCTCGTCATGCTGGGCAACCAGGCCGAGCTGTGGGTGACGGCGCTGGCCGCGATGAAGCTGCGCGCCGTGGTCATCCCCGCCACCCCGCTGCTCGGCGCCGCCGACCTGCGTGACCGGGTCGACCGCGGCCGGGTCCGGCATGTGATCGCCCGCGCCGAGGACACCGGCAAGTTCGACGAGGTGCCCGGTGACTACACCCGCATCGCGGTCGGCGGCGCGGGCGCGGGCTGGCAGCCGTTCGAGGACCTGTACGCCGCCCCCACGCTGTTCGCACCCGACGGCCCCACCATGGCCGACGACCCGCTGATGCTGTACTTCACCTCGGGCACCACCGCACGCCCCAAGCTGGTGGAGCACACCCATGTCTCGTACCCCGTGGGCCATCTGGCGACCATGTACTGGATCGGCCTCAAGCCCGGTGACGTCCACCTCAACATCTCCTCGCCGGGCTGGGCCAAGCACGCCTGGTCGAACCTGTTCGCCCCGTGGAACGCGGAGGCGACCGTCTTCCTCCACAACTACACGCGCTTCGACGCGGCCCGGCTGATGGCCGAGATGGACCGGGCCGGTGTGACCACCTTCTGCGCCCCGCCGACCGTGTGGCGCATGCTCATCCAGGCCGACCTCACCCAGCTGCGCACCCCGCCGCGCGAGGCGGTCGCCGCCGGTGAGCCGCTGAACCCCGAGGTCATCGAGCAGGTACGGCGGGCGTGGGGCGTGACCATCCGGGACGGCTTCGGACAGACCGAGACGGCCGTTCAGGTCTCCAACAGCCCCGGCCAGCCGCTGAAGACGAGTTCGATGGGCCGCCCGAGCCCGGGCTTCCGGATCGAACTGCTCGACCCGGTGACCGGGGCGCCGGGGGTGACCGAGGGCGAGATCGCCCTGGACCTGTCGGTCCGGCCCGTCGGCCTGATGACCGGCTACCACGGCGACGCCGACCGTACCGCGCAGGTCATGGCGGGAGGCTACTACCGCACGGGAGACATCGGTTCACGGGACGACGACGGATACATCACCTATGTCGGGCGGTCCGACGACGTCTTCAAGGCCTCCGACTACAAGATCTCCCCCTTCGAGCTGGAGAGCGCGCTCCTCGAACACGAGGCGGTGGCCGAGGCGGCCGTGGTGCCCGCGCCGGACGAGGTGCGCCTGGCCGTCCCCAAGGCGTACATCGTGCTCGCCGCGGGCTGGGAACCGGGTCCGGACACCGCCAAGGTCCTATTCGAGCACTCCCGGAACGTTCTCGCCCCCTACAAGCGCATCCGCCGCCTGGAGTTCGGCGACCTGCCCAAGACCGTCTCCGGCAAGATCCGCCGCATCGAGCTGCGCGAGGCCACGGCCGCCGGGTCCGTGAGCGAGTACCGCGAGGAGGACTTCCGATGACCGCACTGTCGTACACGCACGGGACCAGCACCACCCCGCTGCTCGGCGACACCATCGGCGCCAACCTCGACCGGGCGATCGCCGCGTATCCCGAGCGCGACGCGCTCGTGGACGTGCCCTCCGGACGCCGCTGGACCTACGCCGAGTTCGGCGCCGCCGTCGACGAGGTGGCACTCGGGCTGCTCGCCAAAGGCGTGCGCAAGGGCGACCGGGTCGGGATCTGGGCGGTCAACTGCCCCGAGTGGGTGCTGGTCCAGTACGCCACCGCCCGCATCGGCGCGATCATGGTGAACATCAACCCGGCCTACCGCGCCCACGAGCTGGAGTACGTGCTCCAGCAGTCCGGGATCTCGCTCCTGGTCGCCTCCCTCTCCCACCGGACGAGCGACTACCGGGCCCTAGTCGACCAGGTCCGCGGCCGCTGCCCCGAGTTGCGTGAGACGGTCTACATCGGCGACCCGAGCTGGGAGGCGCTCACCGCGGGCGGGGCCTCGGTCCCGCATACGGAGCCGGCCGCCGTGGCCGCCGAGTTGAGCTGCGACGACCCGGTCAACATCCAGTACACCTCGGGCACCACCGGGTTCCCCAAGGGCGCCACGCTCTCCCACCACAACATCCTCAACAACGGCTACTGGGTGGGCCGCACGATCGGCTACAGCGAGCAGGACCGGGTGTGTCTGCCCGTGCCCTTCTATCACTGCTTCGGCATGGTCATGGGAAACCTGGGAGCCACCTCGCACGGCGCCTGCATCGTGATCCCGGCGCCGTCCTTCGACCCCAGGGCGACCCTGGAGGCGGTGCAGCGGGAACAGTGCACGTCCCTGTACGGCGTACCCACGATGTTCATCGCCGAGCTGAACCTCCCCGACTTCGCGATGTTCGACCTGTCGTCCCTGCGGACCGGCATCATGGCGGGCTCGCCGTGCCCGGTGGAGGTGATGAAACGGGTCGTCGCCGAGATGCACATGGAGGAGGTGTCCATCTGCTACGGCATGACCGAGACCTCTCCGGTGTCGCTGCAGACACGGATGGACGACGACCTGGAGCACCGCACCGGAACCGTCGGACGGGTCCTGCCGCACATCGAGGTCAAGATCGTCGACCCGGCTACCGGCGTGACCCTGCCGCGTGGCGCGGCCGGTGAGCTGTGCACCCGCGGCTACAGCGTGATGCTCGGCTACTGGAACGAGCCCGCGAAGACCGCGGAGGCCGTCGACCCCGGCCGCTGGATGCACACCGGCGACCTGGCGACGATGCGCGAGGACGGCTATGTCGAGATCGTCGGCCGCATCAAGGACATGATCATCCGCGGGGGCGAGAACGTCTATCCGCGTGAGATCGAGGAGTTCCTTTACGCGCACCCGAAGATCGCCGATGTCCAGGTGGTCGGGATCCCCCACGAGCGGTACGGGGAGGAGGTCCTCGCCTGTGTGATCCCGCGCGACCCGGCCGATCCGCCGACGCTGGAGGAGCTGCGGGCGTTCTGCGCGGAACGGCTCGCGCACTACAAGATCCCGAGCAGAGTGCGGATCCTCGACTCCTTCCCCATGACCGTCTCGGGGAAGGTGCGCAAGGTGGAGCTGCGGGAGAGCTACGCGGACGGGGTGTAGGCCCGCCGACCGGTGGCAGGTGCGCGGGCCGGCCGTGGGGACGCGCACCGGCCGGGGGGAGGGGCAGGTCGGTCAGGTCCGGCCGGCGGCCAGTTCGTCGGCGAGGCTGTTCACCGGCTGGGGCTCCCCGGTGAGGTCGAGCACGAACAGCGGGACGCCGAGGCGGTCCGCGACGGCACGCGCGTCGTCGGCGTAGCCCGCGAGAGAGAAGTAGACACAGCCGGCGGACTCCGACATGGCGGTGAGCCACAGGCACTCCACGTCCCGCAGTGAGGCCGGCTGCACCGTGGGGTCCACCTGCGCGAGGATCCCGCGCGCGGCGAGCCCTATCCCGTTCGGCTGCCGCTGGTCGGCGCGTCGTATGTCGTGGTAGCCGAGCCAGCGCAGATAGAGCGCGGTGACGGTGACGGCGTCGCGCGCGGAGCGGATGGCGAGAGGCTGGAACGCGGCACGGGACGGCTTCCGGCCGCGGCCCGGGCCCTCGCCCGGGTCCTCCGCCGGCGCAGGGCTCGGCTGTCGCCGCACCCCGTCCACCGGTACGCGAAGGATCGTCCCGCAGGCGCAGCCCAGTTCCGGGTGCGGCCACTCGTCCTCGCGTTCGCACGTACCGCAGCGGACCGTGATCCAGTCGTCGGCCCAGGTGCGGTGGGTGACGACGGAGGGTTCGCCGAGACGGTCCAGGGGTGCGGCGACGGGTGCGCCGCACACACAGGGATAGCGCGGCGCCGTGTAGAGATGCTCGCGCCGGCAGACCGGGCAGCGCACGAGGACGCTCTCGGACATGACCCTCTTCACCCCTCGCGTCGGGATCGCGGTCCCATCCTGCTCCCGTCGGCCCGCGCTTGTCCCCGGCTTCGCGCACCGCGCGGCCCCGCGTCGCCCTCTCTTGACGGCCCGCACCACCACGCCTACATTGCTTCCATATAGTAGAAGTTATATTCCGCTATATGGAAGTCAAGCAAAGAAGTGCTCACCTCGGGGCGCGACGGGAGCGCGAGTCCGACAGCCGAAGCAGGAGTACTCCATGGCTCGAATGACCGCTGCCCGCGCGGCAGTCGAGATCCTCAAGCGTGAGGGCGTCAGCCACGCGTTCGGGGTCCCGGGTGCGGCGATCAACCCCTTCTATGCGGCTTTGAAGGCCGCCGGCGGGATCCACCACACCCTCGCCCGCCATGTCGAAGGCGCCTCCCATATGGCGGAGGGCTATACCCGCACACGTCCCGGCGCCATCGGCGTGTGCATCGGCACCTCGGGTCCGGCCGGCACCGACATGATCACCGGGCTCTACTCGGCGACCGGCGACTCGATTCCGATCCTCTGCATCACCGGGCAGGCCCCGACCGCGGTGCTCCACAAGGAGGACTTCCAGGCCGTCGACATCGCCTCCATCGCCAGGCCGGTCACGAAGACGGCCGTCACCGTCCTGGAGGCCGCCCAGGTTCCGGGCGTCTTCCAGCAGGCCTTCCACCTCATGCGCTCCGGCCGGCCCGGACCGGTCCTCATCGATCTGCCCGTCGATGTCCAGCTCACCGAGATCGAGTTCGACCCGGAGACGTACGAACCGCTCCCCGTCTACAAGCCCTCCGCCACCCGGGCCCAGATCGAGAAGGCGATGAGGCTCCTCAACGCCTCCGAACGCCCGCTGATCGTCGCCGGCGGCGGCGTCATCACCGCCGACGCCGCCGAACTCCTCGTGGAATTCGCCGAGCTGACGGGAACTCCGGTCGTGCCGACCCTGATGGGCTGGGGCGTCATCCCCGACGACCACGAACTGAACGCCGGCATGGTGGGCCTGCAGACCTCGCACCGCTACGGCAACGCGACCTTCCTGGAGTCCGACTTCGTCCTCGGCATCGGCAACCGCTGGGCCAACCGGCACACCGGCAGGCTCGACGTCTACACCGCCGGCCGGACCTTCGTCCATGTCGACATCGAGCCCACCCAGATCGGAAGGATCTTCGCGCCCGACTACGGCATCGCCTCCGACGCCAGGGCGGCGCTCGAACTGTTCGTGGACGTGGCGAGGGAGCTGAAGGCGGCCGGGCGGCTGCCCGCCCGGGGCGACTGGGCCGCCGCCGCCCAGGAGAGAAAGGCCCGTCTTCGGCGCCGTACACACTTCGACGACATCCCGATCAAACCGCAGCGCGTCTACGAGGAGATGAACAAGGCCTTCGGGCCGGAGACCAGGTATGTCTCCACCATCGGCCTCTCCCAGATCGCCGGCGCCCAGATGCTGCACGTCTTCCGGCCCCGTCACTGGATCAACTGCGGTCAGGCCGGCCCGCTCGGCTGGACCATCCCGGCCGCGCTGGGCGTCGCCACGGCCGACCCGGAGGCGTCCGTCGTCGCCCTCTCCGGCGACTACGACTTCCAGTTCATGATCGAGGAGCTGGCCGTCGGCGCCCAGCACCGGATCCCGTACGTCCACGTTCTGGTGAACAACGCCTACCTGGGCCTGATCCGCCAGGCGCAGCGGGCGTTCGACATCGACTTCCAGGTCAACCTGGAGTTCGAGAACATCAACTCGCCGGAGCTGGGCGTCTACGGGGTCGATCACGTCAAGGTCGCCGAAGGTCTCGGCTGCAAGGCGATCCGGGTGACCGACCCGGCCGAGCTGGGCGCAGCCTTCGGTCAGGCGAGGAAGCTCGCCGCCGGGCACCGGGTGCCGGTCGTCGTCGAGGCGATCCTGGAGCGCGTCACCAACATCCCCATGTCGGCCACCAACGACATCAGCGCGGTGGTCGAGTTCGAGGACGACGACGAGCTCGAAGCGGACTCGTGACGGGTGCGCACGGTCCAGCGAGCGTTGAGCAGCCTGCGAGCCCGTCCGACCACTCTCATGGTCGGAGGTAACTGATCCGGTAGCGGTCGTCGTAGAGGGAGTGGGATGTCTGCCGTGCTGAATTGCCGCATCTGTGCCGGGCCGTTGCGCGAGTTCTGCGACTTCGGCTCACAGCCCCTGTCCAGCGCGTTCCCCGAATCCGGCCGGATCGGCGACGAGTTCTTCTTCAGGCTGGCGGTCGGTGTCTGCGAGTCGTGCACGATGGTGCAGCTCGTCGACGAGGTTCCGCGGCACCTCATGTTCCACGAGGACTACCCGTATCTCTCGTCGGGTTCCGCGGTGATGCGCGCGCACTTCGAGAGGACCGCACGGCATTTCCTGGAGACGAGGCTGACGGGAAAGGACCCGTTCATCGTCGAACTGGGCTGCAACGACGGCGTCATGCTGCGGACGGTGGCCCAGGCCGGCGTCAGACACCTGGGCTTCGAGCCGTGCCTGCGCGTCGCCGAGGTGGCGAGCGGGAACGGCCTGCGGGTGAGGGCAGAGTTCTTCGACGCCGGCTCGGCAGCGGACGTCCTGGCGGAGCACGGGCCCGCCCAGGTCATCTACGCCGCCAACACGATGTGCCACATCCCGTATCTGGAGTCGGTGTTCAAGGGCATCGGCACGCTCCTGGCTCCCGACGGGGTCCTCGTTTTCGAGGACCCCTACCTCGCCGACATCATCGACCGTGCGGCCTTCGACCAGATCTACGACGAGCACTTCTACTACTTCACCGCCACGTCGGTGCAGGCGATGGCTCGCCACTTCGGGTTCGAGCTGGTCGATGTGGAGCGCCTCCCCGTCCACGGGGGAGAGGTCCGCTACACGATCGCGAGGCCGGGAGTGCACCGGCCCTCTCCCCGCGTGGCCACCCTGCTCGCGGAGGAGGAGTCCCGTGCGCTGACCGGAATGGCCAGCCTGGAGGGCTTCATCACCAGGGTCGACCGGGCCCGCGACGAACTCGTCTCGCTCCTGGAGCGGCTGCGGGCAGAAGGCCGCACGGTGGCCGGCTACGGCGCCACGGCCAAGAGCGCGACCGTCACCAACTACTGCGGCATCGGACCCGACCTGGTGGGCTTCATCGCGGACAGCACGCCCGCGAAGCAGGGCCGGCTCACCCCCGGGTCGCACATTCCGGTGCGCTCGCCGGAGAGCTTCGCCGAGGCGTACCCCGACTACGCGCTGCTGTTCGCCTGGAACCACGCAGAGGAGATCATCGCCAAGGAGGAGGCGTTCCGCAGGGGCGGAGGGCGATGGATCCTCTACGTGCCGGACGTGCACCTCGTGTGAGCAACGCACCGGGAGGTGGGCGGCGGCCCGGCCGGCGCCGGGGTCAGCCGCCCTCGCGGCTCAGCCACTCCCACGCCGTGTACTCCTCGCGCCGCCGTTGCTCGATCTGCTGGACGCGCTCGAACGCGTCGCCGCCCAGGACGAGCCGCGTCGGCGGCTCGTCCTGACGCACGAGCTCCAGCACCAGCCGGGCGGCCTTGGCCGGTGAGGCCACCTTGGGGAGCGGCTCTTTGCCGGGGGCCGAGCGCACGACGTCGTACGCCGGATTCCGTGCCCCGGACTCCGCCCTCGAGAACAGGTTCGTGGCGTACGGGCCCGGTTCGAGCGCGGTCACCTTGATGCCGAATCCCCTCAGCTCCGCGGACATGGCCTGACTGATCGCGCTCAGCGCGGACTTGCCCGCCCCGTAGAGGCCGTAGCCCGCCGTACCGCCCCCCGAACCCATGGCGGTGATCTGCAGGATGTGTCCGGAGCCCTGCGCGCGCATATGGGGGATGACGGCCTGGCTCACCCAGAGGGCGCCGAACAGGTTGGTGTCCAGATGGGTCCTGGCCTGCTCCTCGGTGATCTCCTCCACCATCCCGGACAACAGCCGGCCCGCCGCGTTCACGACGACGTCCAGCCTGCCGAACGTCGCCGCGGCACGCTCGACCGTCGCCATGACCGCCGCGCGGTCGGACACATCGAGGGGTAACGCCACCAAACCGCCGGCGTGACGCTCCTCGAGCGGCCGCAGAGCCGAGACGTCGCGGGCCGAGCCGATGACGCGGTCGCCCGCGTCCAGGGCTGCCTCGGCGATCGCCCGGCCCAGACCGCTCGACGCTCCGGTGATGAACCAGACCTGCTCGGACCGTTCGGACATGGGTGTCTCCCAAAGGTCAGCGTCCGGACCGCCGGTACTCGGTGGTGAGCCGCTCGAGCGTCGCCGTGATCTCGGCGGGGGCCGGCGTGCTCGTCACCTCGGTACGCAGGCTCCGGGCATGGGTGGTGAAGGCCGGGTCGTCCAGCACCCGCACGAGCATGTTCCTGAACTCGTCGGCGGAGAACCGGTCGACCCGACGGTACAGGCCGGCGCCCAACTCCTGGATCTTGTGCGCCTTGTGGACGTTGCACCAGATCTCGGTGGGCGCGATGATCTGCGGCACCCCGGCGGCGAGGGCGGTGGTGACGGTGCCCGAGCCTCCGTGATGGACGATCGCCGCGCAGCTGGGGAGCAGCGCGGCGAGCGGGACGAAGTCCACGACCCGGACGTTGCCGGGGAGCCGGCCGAGCTCCGCGAGCTGACGGGCATTCAGTGTGGCAACGACCTCGACGTCGAGGTCGGCCACGGCGTCGAGCAGTTCCGCGAGCGGTGTGCGGTCGCCGCCCATGGTCTCTCTGAAGGACACGCCGAGCGTCAGGCACACCCGGCGTCGGCGGGGCGGCTCGCGAAGCCAGTCGGGGATCACCGCCGGCCCGTTGTAGGGGATGTACCGCACCGGCACGTAGTGCAGGTCCACCGGAAGCCGCAACGAGGTGGGCACCGGGTCGATGGTCCACTGCCCCACGACCGTGTCCTCGGTGAACTCGCATCCGTACCGGTCGAGCGTCCAGCCCAGCCACTCGGCCATGGGATCGTCGCGGAGTCCCGGCGGCCGTGCGGCGAGCTCCTCGAGATAGCTCTCCCGCATCCGGGCCAGCAGGTCCAGGCCGAAAAGGATCCTGGCGTGCGCCGCGCCGCAGGCGGCGGCGGCCACGGGCGCGGCGAACGTCATCGTGTCCCAGAGCACCAGGTCGGGCTTCCAGTCCCGGGCGAAACCGACGAGGTCGTCGACCATCCTCTCGGAATTGAGGATCTGGAAGTCGCTCATGGTCTTCACGGCGAAGCGTGTGTGCATGTAGTCGTAGGTGAGCCTCTCGGGTCGCAGCTCACTCATGTCGGTGAGCGCCAGGTAGTCGAGGGCCTCCAGAGACTCCCCGTCGGCGCCGCCCGCCTCGTCCCGGCGCTCGTCCAGGTCCTTCATCTGCTCGCTGAGGCGGAGCGGTTCGCCCACCGGGACCGGGGTGAGTCCGGCGCCGGTGATGTCGGGGACGAGGTCGGGCTGGCTGGCGACCCGTACGTCATGACCCGCGGCCCGCAGCGCCCAGGCGATCGGGATCTGCGGGTGCAGGTGGGTCTTGACGGCGAAGGTCGCGAACAGGATGCGCATCGCTCTCCTACGCGTTCTCGCGTGACGTCCTCAGGCCTTCTCGGCGTAGTCCTTCGCATGGCGCATCGTGGTGGTGCTGTTGCGGCCGAGCGCCTCGCGGATGTAGCGCCTGGCATCGGCGACCGTGGCCCCGCCGCCGAGGACCCGGGTCACGGCGTCCGGCTCGATGACGACGGTGTGCTCCGAGGTGACCAGGGTGCCGCGCTCGTCCTCCTCGATGAGCCACCGGCCGGTGTGGACGGACATCAGGGCGGGGGTCCGCAGCTGTTTGTAGACGATCCGGTCGTCGGGGAAGCACACCCGGACCGACCTGGTGGTGTGCACCGAGCCGTCCGCGGTCGAGGTGTCCATCTCCAGGACCTGCACATGGGGTGTCGTCTCGGTCAGGGCCACCCGGGCGACGTGCGGAAGCCGTTCGGGCCAGCTGTCCGCGGCGTAGAGGAAGTCGTAGACGCTCTTGGCGGGGCCGTCCACCCGTACCTGGTCCTGGAAGGACATCACGAGGTCCTTGCCGCTGAGCGTGCGGTCGGCCGCGGCCTCCAGCGAACCGAGCTCGGCGGCGCTGTTCCGGTCGATGGCCTGCCGGATCCAGGCGACGTTCGCGGGATCGTCGCCGACCGCCCGGAAGTCGTGTCTGAGGAGCACCCGTGTCCGGCCCGACGGCTGCGGCTCGATCACCCACTCGCCGCCCATGGCGGCCACCGGGCTCTGCGAGACCTCCTGCCGGAACCGGATACGCAGCCGGTCACGGTCCAGCTCGCGCCGGGAAGTCCAGCTTTTCACCTCGTCGTTGGCGGTCGCCCAGAGCCGGATGCGCTCCTCGTGCTCGCCCCGTTCCAGGTAGTCGGCGTGCACGGTCGGCGGGAAGACGCTCGGCCAGCCGGTCACCTCGGCGAGGAGGTCGAAGACGGCCTGTGGGGGAGCGGACAGGACGATCTCGTGCTCGGTCTCGTGAACGGCGGGGGATGCCATGGCTGCTCCGGTTCAGTAGTTGCCGAGGCCGCCGCAGACATTGATCGCCTGGGCGGTGACGGGGGCGGCGGACTCGGTGACCAGGTAGCCGACGAGACCGGCGACCTCTTCGGGAGTGCTGTACCGGCCGAGCGGGATCTTCGCCTGGAACCGCTGCAGGACTTCCTCCTCGCTGGTTTCCCAGACCTCCGCGTAGCCCTGCCGCACTCGCTGGGCCATGGGCGTCTCCACATAGCCGGGGCAGACGGCGTTGACCGTGACGCCCGTCTTGGCCAGCTCCAGGCCGAGCGCCTTGGTGAAGCCGACGACGCCGTGCTTGGAGGCGGAGTAGGGGGCCCCGAGGGCCACGCCCTGCTTGCCGCCGGTGGAGGCGATGTTGACGATGCGCCCGTGCCCACGCTCCAGCATGCCGCCGGCGGTGAGCACCTCACGGGTCATCCGGAAGACGCTGTTGAGGTTGGTCTCGATGACGTCGAGCCACAGTTCGTCGGCGATGCCCGCGGTGGGACCGCCGCCGCTGCGGCCGGCGTTGTTGACCAGTACGTCCACCCGGTCGAAACGGTCGACCACGGAGCGTACGAAGGCACGCACCTGGTCGGTGGAGCGGACGTCGCAGACCTCGCCGTGCACGTCGAGGTCCTCGCCGCGCAGTTCCTTGACGGTGGCCGCCACGCGCTGTCCGTCGCGGCCGCAGAGGACCACGCGCAGACCGCGTCCGGCCAGCAGCCTGGTGATCGCCAGGCCGATGCCGCTGGTGCCGCCGGTGACGAGGGCGACGTGCGGGTTGTGATGGGACATGGTTCCCCTCAGGAGAGCTGTCGGTGCCACGGATCTGGCTCGGCAGCCGAGCCTTGCGGCGCCCGCTAGCAGGGCGCTTGAGTCCGTCTTGATCCGCTTCAAGCCTCGGTGCACCCGTCTCCGAGCAGGGCCTGCCACCTTCTCCAGCGGGCCGGCCGTGCCGGAGAGACGAGAGCAACCGGGAGGGGTCATGTCGCTGACCGAGAACAAGGAACGCTGCCTGCAGATGGTCGCCGCCTGGAACCGGTGGGACGTGGACGGCGTCGTCGCGCACTGGGCGCCGGACGTCGTCCACCACACGGCAGACGGCGGCCGGCACGACACCGGGGAACTCATCGAGACGATGCGCGGTGCCGTCCGTGCCTTTCCGGATCTGCACCTTGAGGTGAAGAGCGTCATCGCCGAAGGGGACAGGGTCATGCTCCGGATCACCGTGACGGCGACCCACCGGGGCGAGTTCCTCGGCCTCGCACCGACCGGCCGACCGGTGACCTGGCACTACCTGGAGGAACTCCGTTTCTCCCCGGAGGGCAAGGTCGTCGAGCACTGGGACGTCTTCGACTTCGGTCCGCTGTTCCGGGAACTCGGCATGCTCGACGGCGCGGTGCCCGTGGGCTCCACCTCCCGCTCGTGAACGGCTGACCGTCAGGCCCCGCCGATGCACGGCGGGGCCTGACCTTGTGCGGCGCCGGCCGGCGTGCTCAGGCCGTGAGCGCGGCCAGTCGCGCCACGAGGTCGGCGACGGGCGGCATCGCCCCCGCCTCGTTCCGGACCTCCTCGGCGGTCTTGTGGAGGGACTCGTCCTCGAGCAGCCGCACACAGTCGTCCGCTCCGAGCTCGGACCCCTTTGCACGGAATCCGATCCCGCGGGCCACGACGACGTCGCTGGCGATGTTCTGGTAGGAACCCTGTGGAATCACGCACTGCGGTACACCGCTGACCAGCGCGGTCATCATCGTGCCTGTGCCGCCGTGGTGGATGAGACCGTCACAGGTCTCCAGCAGCACTCCGAGCGGGATCCACTCGACCGCGCGCACGTTGCCGGGCAGTTCGCCCAGCAGCGACACGTCTCCGCCCCCCAGCGTCAGAACGAACTCGGCGTCCATGGCGCCGATCCTGGAGAAGAGCGGGGCCAGTCTGGCGATGCCTCCCCACCGGGCGTCGATGGCACCGAGCGTCACGGCGATCCGGCGCCGATCGCCCTGCGTGCGGGGCAGCCAGTCCGGCAGGACGCCCCCGCCGTTGTACGGCACATACCTGACGGGCCAGTCGCCTGTGGACCGGTCGCCGGGAAGAAGCGCCTCGATGCTCGGCGGCATGGGCATCAGCCGTACGGAGGTACGCGGCCTGCCGGTGATGCCCAGCCGCTCGTACTCCCCACTCATCGCCTGCCTGATGAGGTGCGTGAGACCGTGCTCGCCGTCGGCCGGACCGAGCGGCAACTCGACGGCCGGAATGCCGAGCTCGGCCGCGATGAGCGGGCCGGCGCCTTGCGTGGGGGTGTGCACGACGAGGTCGGGCCGCCATGACGCGGCGACCTTCCTGGCGCCTTCGACCGCGACCGTCGAGACCCTGGCGAACATCTGGGCGAGGAAGTCGACTCCCACGTCCTCGCCGTGCATCGGATCGCTGACCTCGCTGTCCTCGGGAATGAAGACCTTTGCGTAGTCCAGTCCGGGGGTGACGTCCACCACGCACAGGCCGGCCTCGGTGGCGCCGTGGATGTCGCCGCCCGTGGCGTAGAGGACCTGGTGTCCCGCCGCCCGCAGGGCGTGCGCCAGCGGAACGGTCGGCAGGATATGGCTGAGCCCGGGAGATGTTACGAACAGCGCGCGCATGATTCCCCTCTTGGCCAGATGCTGACTTCCCGGTGAGCGTGTCAACGCCTCGTCTCACACCGATCGACGAGCGCCGCGAGCCGCTCCACCTGTCCTCATCGGGTTTTCGAGGGCCGCGCCGGATCGTCGGAGGCGGAGGAAAAATGACGATCTTGGTAACGGGCGCGACCGGCAACGTCGGTCGCCGTGTGGTCGATCTGCTTGTGCGGGCGGGCGAGCGGGTACGGGCCCTGACGCGGGACCCCGCCGCGGCCGGGCTGCCGTCCGACCTCGCGGTGCGAGGGGATCTCGCGAAGCCCGCGACGCTGGCGGGCGCTCTCGACGGTGTCGAACGGGTCTATCTCTTCCCGGTTCCCGGCACCGCCGCGGAGGTCGTCGCGATGGCTCGCCGGTTCGGTGTCCGGCGTGTCGTGGTGCTGTCGTCCGACGCGGTCACCGACGGGACGGACTCCGGACTGCACAGCGAAGTGGAGCGGGCCGTGGAGGATTCGGGCCTCGACTGGACCCATATCCGGCCCGGTGAGTTCGCGCTCAACAAGGTGAGCATGTGGAGCCGCTCGATCCGCTCGGAGGGCGTCGTCCGGATGGCCTACGGCGAGGTCCGTGGGGTCCCGGTGCACGAGGAGGACGTCGCGGCGATGGCCGTCGCGGCGTTGACACAGGACGGGCACGTGGGAAAGGCGTACTCCGTGTCCGGCCCCGAAGCGCTCACCCAGCGCGACCAGGTCGCGCTGATCTCGGCCGCCTCCGGCCGTGACATCCGCTTCGAGGAGATCACACCTCAGGAGTGGCGCACCCAGCTCCTCGAGCAGGGCATGCCCGCCTACGCAGTGGACTACATCCTCGGCTTCCACGCCGGCTGGGCCACCAAGCCGCCCGTGGTGTCCGAGGACGTGGAGCGGGTGCTCGGCCGTTCCCCGCGCACCTTCGCCCACTGGGCCGCCGAGCACGCCGCCGCGTTCCGCTGAACGGCTCTCTCCGCACCACGGCCTTCGCCGGGCATCGACGCAACCTCACGGAATCCCCATCCACCACGAGTACTGGAGTCGCTCATGTTCGCGCCGCCCGAGGACACCGCCCCGGTCGAGTACACACTCTCCGACGGGCGCACGGTCCTGGCCGTCCATCCCACCGAGGCCGGCACCATCTGGGGGGAAATCAACGACGATCCCGGTTCGCTCTACCGACGCGCCGCGGTCGGCCTTCCGGCCGATGAGGTGATCATCGACGTCGGTGCTCACATCGGTCTGGCGGCACTGTTCTTCGCCGACCAGGTGCCCGGCGTGCGCCTGCTCTCGGTCGAGCCGGCGCCGAGGACCTTCGCCTGCCTGGAGGCGAATCTCGCCCGTCATGCGCCCGGGGCGATCGCGTGCCGGGCGGCGGTCGGCGCGCAGCCCGGCACCGCGACGCTGACCTTCCGCCCCTATATCGCCTCGGCGTCCTCCCTGCACGAGGATCCGCAGGATCAGGACCGCAACCTGGAGGCCTACTTCATCAACACCCACACGGTCGACGAGCAGGCCCGAGCGGCCGGTCGGGGGTACTTCGAGGTCACCGAGACCGTCCCCGTCGACGTGACCACGCTGGCCGCCCTGATGAAGGAGCACGCCGTCGACCGGGTCGGTCTACTCAAGGTCGACGTGGAACGCGGCGAGTTGGAGGTCCTGCGCGGCATCGACCCCGATGCATGGCCGCGTATCCGGCGCGTCGTCCTGGAGGTCCACGACATCGCGGGGCGGCTCGGGGAGATCGTCGGCTTGCTCGCCGGACTCGGCTACGAGGTCACCGTTTCGCAGACCCCGGTCTTCGCCGGCGGCAGCGTGTTCCTCGTCCTGGCACGCCGGGACTGAGGCCTGTCCGGCGGGTCGTGCCGTGGGTCACGATGTCCGGCACGCCCCTCCGCGGCATGGCCGCGGAAGGTGACGACATGATCCGCCGGCCATGCCCAGGAGAGGGGACCGGCCCAGGTGCGACAGGATCCGGGTCGGAGCGTCCGAGCCGCCGGGTTCGGGAAGGCTCGGGGCGAAGGCGGCGCCCGGCAGGCAGTCGGCCCCAGCGCCGCGAGGCCTCGATGCCGGGCCGTCGTGAAGCCTCGGTGCCGGGCCGTCATGTGCGCGAGCGCACCGGTTCGTCGTCGAGCCCGAGCGTCACCGAGTACGTCCACAGGGCCGGCCCGTGCCCGCGCGGCACCGGCGACCCGGCGGCCACCAGTGCGCGCCCCAGCGGGACCAGCCCGAGCCGGCGGACCGGCGGGCGCGCGTACTCCGACTCATCCCGGCGGAGCACCGGTGCGTGACCGGTGGTAAGAGCCCTTGTCGCCTTGTCGCCTTGTCGCCTTGTCGCCCTGTCGTCCGCCCGGCGCGTCAGGCTACAGCGCCGGAACCCGCGGCCGGAGCCGGCTGCGGGTCCCGGGCGTGGGGCGGTGCCGCTCGGTGAGCCGTTCCAGCACCGGTACCACGGCGGCGGGCGACGGCTCGGACCGTATCGACGTGCTGAGCAGCTCGGCGTTCCGGCGGAAACCGGGCTCCCGCAGAAGCCGTACCAGGCGTGACCGAAGGCCCGTCGGCGTCAGTTCATCGGTGGGCAGATGGAGGCCGGCGCCGAGGGCCTCCAGGCGCCGGGCCCGATAGAGGTGGTCCCACATCCAGCCCATGGCGATCTGGGGCACCCCCAGGGCCGCCGCCGTCGCCCACGTTCCGGCACCTCCGTGGTGCACGATCGCGGAACAGGTCGGCAGCAGCGAGTCCAGCGGCACGCTTTCCACGACCCGGACGTTCTCCGGGACATCCGGGACCCGGGCGAGCTCGTCCGCGCTCATGGTTGCGACGATCTCGACGTCCAGGCCGCGCATCGCGGTGAAGAGGTCCTCGAGCGCGACCGTGTGCGGGAAACCCGACCGCTGAGCGGTGACCCCCAGCGTCACGCACACCCGCGGGCGTGCCGGGGCGGAGCGCAGCCAGTCGGGGACGACGGCGGGAACCAGCCCGTTGTACGGCACGTACCGCATGGGCACGAGCGGATTCCCGAGGGAGAGCCGCACGCCGGCCGGCATCTGGTCGATCGACCACTGGCCGGTCACCGCCTCCTCGCCGAACTCGCACCCGAAACGGGCGAGCACCGGTGTGAGCCAGTCGGCCATCGGGTCGTCGTCGTTCGGCGGACGCCGGCTCCGCAGGCGCTCCAGGAACAGCATCCGCGCGTTGAGGAACATGTCGGGGAACGACAGGAGGCGGGCGTGCGCGGCGCCGCTGGCGATGGCCGCCACGGCGCCCGCGAAGGTGAACGGTTCCCAGACGACCAGGTCGGGCCGCCAGTAGCGGGCGTACTCGACCAGATCGTCGATCACCGGGTCACTGTTGATCCGGGAGTAGAACAGCGCCGTCATCACCGTCATGTGACCGGTGAGGAAGTCGGTCCCGAGCCGCTGGTGGTTGTTCTCCAGATAGTCCTTGTTCTGGTGCAGGGCGAAGATCCCGGGTCCCGCCTCCCGCAGCACGGTGTCGTGGTCGTGGTCGACCCCCACCGGCACGGCCGTGAGTCCCGCGGCGGTGATTGTCCCGGTGAGTGCGGGCTGGCTCGCCACCCGGACTTCGTGGCCGGCGGCGCGCAGGGCCCAGGCCAGCGGCACCGATCCGGCGAAGTGGGCGTCCATCGCGAAGGACGTCATCAACACGCGCATGCAAGGGGCCTCACTCTCACGCGGCGACGGGAAACTGCAGCAGGCCTCCGCTGACCGGCGACCGCAGTCGGCGCACGGCGGGGCCCGTACGGTGCAGGCCCGGCAGTCGCCGGGCGAGCGTCTCGAGGGCGGCAGCCGCGTGGGTGCGCGCGAAGGCAGAGACCACCGAGACGGGCAGTCCCTCCGTGCCGAACAGGTCGGATGCGGAGGTCTTCCGGCCGACGACGAACCGATCGGCGTCACGGAAGGCTCCGGCATCGCGATCGGCGGCCTCGATCAGTACGACGACCTGGCCGCCGGTCTTCACCCGCTCCCCGCCCAGCACCGTCTCCTCCCCGGCCACCAGCTTCTGCATCCGGACCGGAGGCGCGTGACGGAGCGTCTCCGTCACCACGTCCGCGGCCCGCGCCGGGTCCTCCGTCAGCTTCGTCCACTCGTCCCGACGGTCGAGCAGCGCCGAGACCGCGTTGCCGGCCAGGGTCACCGCGACCTCGACGCCGACCGCCGTGAAGAGCGTGCAGAGCACCTGCCCGGTCGGCCGGTCGGCCGCCCGCGACACCCGGCTCAGCAGGTCCTCCCCCGGGTTGCGCAACGCCGCCGTGGTCAGTTCCCCGGCCAGCTGCCGGCACTCGGCGACGGCCGTGATCAGGCTCCGGGCGGTGTTCAGCCGGGGCGGGCACAGCGTGGCGTCCAGGGTGACCGCGGCGTTCGAGCAGATCCGCCCGTACTCGGCCCCCCGCTCCACCGGCACGCCCAGCAGCGAGGCGACGGTGGCGGTGACGGCCGGCCGCAGCAGATCCGCCGTCAGATCGAAGCCGCTTTCACCGCTTCCGAGCGCGTCCAGGCGCTGTTCGTGGTGTTTGACCGCCGCCGCGTGCTGTGCCGGTGCGGCCTCCCCGGTGAAGGCGGGCTCGACCAGCGCCCGAAGCCGCGTGTACTCGTCCCGGGGCAGCTTCAGGCAGGCGTCGTCGAGCGGGAAGACGTCGTCCAGGGACGGGATCTGCCACGCGTAGGAGGCCCGGTCGTTCGGCACCGACTCGGGAGCGGGCGGCCGCACGCCGAGCCGGCCGTCGGCGAGCGCCTCGGCGCCGGTCGCGTGGTCGGCGGTCACCCAGGCCTCCGCGCTGCTCCAGTAGAGGCGTCCCCGCTCCCGCACCTTCCGGCCGAGCTCGTGCGGGTCGTCGCTCTCCGCCCTCAGCAGCAGCGCGTACGGGTCGTCCTTGACCCCGTAGATCCATTGGAAGCCGCGCACGGTCATCAGCTCGCGGCCCAGCTCGCTGTCGGTCTTGTTCGAGATCATGGCGGTCACCGTAGGAGTCCGGGCTCGAGCGTTCCTCAATCCCGGCCGCCTGATCTCCTGGAAGGTCAGGTGAGCGACAGGGCGCCGTCCACGGGGAGCACGAGGCCCGTCGCATAGCGGGCTTCTGGGCGGGTCAACTCGGTGATCCACCAGGCGATCTCGGCCGGATCGCCGACCCGGCCGGCCGGGGTGCTCGATCCCATGCGGGCCAGGAAGCCGGCGTACTCCTCCTCCGACATGCCCGAGCGCACCCCCGTTCCGGTGTCGACCACCCCGGGGGCGACGCCGACCACCCTGATGCCGCGCGGCGCCAGCTCGACGGACCAGGTCCGGGTCAGGAAGTCCAGTCCGGCCTTCGTCGCCCCGTAAGGCCCGCAACCGGGCCAGGAGCGCATCCCCAGCGCACCGGCGGTGCTCAGATTGACGACCGTGCCCCCGCTCCGCTCGAGTGGGTCCAGCGCGCACTGGGTGAGCAGGATCGGGGCGAGCAAGTTCGTGCGGATCTGTTGTTCGGCCTGAGCGGGGTCGATCGCGCCCATGGACTGGTAGGCGGCCACGGCCGCGTTGTTGACCAGCACGTCCAGGGCGCCGAACTCGCGCAGCGCCGTCTCGACGACCAGGCGGGGCACGTCCGGCTCGGTGAGGTCCCCGGCAAGGGTGCGGATGGTGTCGTGGCCCGCGGCGGTCTCGGCCAGCGACCGCTCGGTGCGTCCGACGACGAGGACGCCCGCGCCGCGGGCGGCGAAGGCGTGCGCCGTGGCCCGGCCGATCCCGGTACCTCCACCGGTGACGACGACGGCGCGCGGACCCGTGTGCTCGGATGGGGTAGTCATGAGCGCACCATCAGGACAGCCGCTCGAACCGATGTCCAGGCCCGGCTTGAGGTTCCTTCGAGTCGCCCGCGAGCATGCCGGGATGCGATGAGTGCCGCGGATCACAACGGTGTTCTCCCCGTGTGCCGCGGCTTCGTCGACCTACCGGGGGGAGTGTCAGCATTCTCATGACCACTCATGTATGGGACTACCTGCGAGAGTACGAGAACGAGCACGATGACATCCTCGACGCGGTCGAGACGGTCTTCGGCTCCGGCCAACTGGTCCTCGGCCGCAGCGTGCGGGAGTTCGAGGCGGCCTTCGCCGCGTATCACGGTGCCCGGCACTGTGTGGGGGTCGACAACGGGACCAACGCCATCGTGCTCGGGCTTCAGGCGGCCGGGATCGGGCCGGGTGACGAGGTCATCACCGTCTCGAACACCGCGGCGCCCACCGTGGTCGCGATCGATGCGGTCGGGGCGGTGCCGGTGTTCGTGGACGTCGACGAGTCTACCTATCTGATGGACCTCGACCAGGTGGACGCGGCCGTCACCGCGCGCACCCGGTGTCTGCTGCCCGTGCACCTGTACGGTCAGTGCGTCGCGCTCGACCGGCTGGAGGCGCTGGCCGCCAGGCACGATCTGGTGATCCTCGAGGACTGCGCGCAGGCGCACGGCGCGCGGCACAAAGGAAGAATCGCGGGCACCACGGGAAAGGCGGCGGCGTTCTCCTTCTACCCGACCAAGGTGCTGGGCGCCTACGGGGACGGTGGCGCCGTGATCACCTCGGACGACGAGGTCCACGAGAATCTGAGGCGGCTGCGGTACTACGGCATGGAGGACCGCTACTACGTGGTGCGGACGCCCGGCCACAACAGCCGCCTCGACGAGGTACAGGCCGAGATCCTGCGACGCAAACTGGGCCGTCTCGACGACTACATCGCCGGACGCCGCGCGATCGCACGGCGGTATGCCGAGGGCCTGGGCGACACCGATCTCGTACTTCCCGTGTCGGCGCCCGGGAACGAGCACGTCTACTACGTCTATGTGGTCAGGCACCCTGAGCGTGACGCCATCCTCGAGGCGATCAAGGCCTACGACATCGTGCTCAACATCAGCTACCCCTGGCCGGTGCACACCATGGCCGGGTTCGCACACCTGGGATACGCCGAGGGTTCGCTGCCCGTCACCGAGCGGCTGGCCCGGCAGATCTTCTCGCTCCCGATGTATCCGGGACTGTCGCCCGACACCCAGGACAAGGTGATCGACGCACTCCGCGAGGTGCTCGCCGGTCTGTGAACCGCGTGCCGTGCCCGCCGGGTCGCGGCGGCAGGAACGGCACGGCCACCGGCTCGGAGTCCCCGTCGACGGGCGGCCGTCCGGGGCCCGGCCGAGCCCGGCGCACCCGGCTCAAGCGGCCCGGCCGCCCAGCATGGCCAGCACCCGGGCCTGCTCGTTCGCGACGATCATCAGCCCCTCGTCCACACCCATCCCGGGCTTCGCGAGCTGCATCTCGGGCCCGGTGGCCAGCGCGACATGGACGGACACACGGGCGGACAACTCGGTTTCGGCACAGCTGCCGCCGAGGAAGGCGCCCACCCCTGCCTCCCTGCACTCCCGCACACCGAGAATGCTGTCCTCGACGCTGCCGAGGTCGGGCATCTTGATCTGCACCATGTCGCAGGCGCCGGCCGCGACGAACTCACGGATGTCCGCCAGCGTGTTGCACCACTCGTCGGCCACGATCCGGACGGTCCCGCCACGCCGTCCGACTGCCTCGCGCAGGCGCCGCAGCCCGTCGATCTGCGCCTGTCGTCCACCGAAGTCGATCGGCGACTCCACGCGCAGCGGGTACGGTCTCGCCACCCGCTCGGCCTCGATCAGATAGTCGGCCACCCGCTCGATGTCGCGCCCGAACTCGCGGCCCGCCATGCCGTAGACGTCGAAGTGCAGCACCGGCCGGTAGGTGTTGTCGGCCAGCCTGCCCGTCCGGCGCACCAGCCAGGCGATGTAGTCGAGGAGCGTACGGCCCTCGGGACCGAACTTCGCCCGGTTGTTGACCAGTCCGTGGGGCAGGGCGTCGACGCGCTTGATGAGCATCTTGTCGGCGTTGCCGCGCCGGTCGTCGCCCGACTGGGCGTAGACGGGTACCGGCTTGTGCGGCAGCGGGAATCCGTACTCCCGGCAGACGACCTCGCACATCGTACGGCCCGCGGCGGCGGCGGCCGCGCCGAGCAGCGCCTGGCTCAGGCCGTACACCAGCGCCGTGCGTTCCCGGCCGAAGTCCGCCAGGACCTCCCCGAGCGTCTGCCGGAAACCCGTGATCCGGCGACCGGAGAGGACGGCGCGCAGTTCCTCGACCACCCGTACATCAGGTGTGAAAAGCGGCTCACGCCCGCCCGCGCCCGAGTACTGCACCGCCACCGCGTCGCCCCAGACGGTGCGCCCGTCCTCCAGCACGAGGCCGATGCCGAGTCCCCGCGCGGGCATGCGCACCGCGGTGAATCCGGGGGTGACCGGCTCGCCTTCGTACCACTGGTGATCCTTGGCCGCCCCTTGGCGAATGGCCGCCAGGTCGTCGTAGAAGAAGCCGCCGTGGACCGGGACCGTCACCACATCATTGATCTTCATGGCCGGCTCTCGCCCCGTTCACTCGAAGGAAACTGCCGTCCGGCCGGCATCCGCAGCGGCCAGGAGGCGAAACGGCCGCGGGCGATGTCCAGGATGTCGGCTTCCACCACCTGTTCCAGGGGCCGCCGTTCGTCGCGCAACCGATGCCGTACCCGGTCCCGGTGAAACGCGACGAGATCGGGGGGAAAGGGCAGCCCGCCGGTGTCGGCCAGTCGTACGGCGCCCGTGAGGTCCCTGATCGACACCGTCCGGGCGGCGTTCCAGCGGCTGGGGGAGAACGGGACGTCGATGACGCCCGCCTCGATGGCGGCCGCGACCGACCGGCGGGGGTCACCCTCGCCCAGACGGAGCGCCGCCTCGAGAAGGGCCCGCGTCTCACGGGTGAGCAGTTCCTCCTCGGCATCGACCGCCGCGGTGTCCGCGGCGGCCCCGCCGGCGTCGCCGATCGCCTTTCTGGCGAGCCTGAGACTGTCGGAGTTGTCGTGGGCCGAGGGGATCCGAGTGGCCTCGACGTAGGACTTCAGCATCATCCGGTGCGCCCCGCTGAGCCGCGCCGTCTCGGCCGAGCCGAGCAGCACGGTGATCGCCTTGCCGGTGTCCGTGGGGAACGCGCCCATGTACTGGTGGAAGACCGTGTAGACGGCGACGTCCCCGTACGAGAAGCGGTCGAGGTACTCGCGGCCGAGCCGCCCGAGGACCCGGATCGCGGCGATGTCCTGGGCGCGGTTCCCCTGCTCGGCGTACCCGAGGGAGACCGACCGCACCCCCGCCCCGGCCGCCAGCAGCGCCTCCAGCACGTTCACCGCGACCGCGAGGCACGGGGGGACGAGACACGCGGTCAGCACCCCGAAGAACTCGCGGTCGATGACGATGCCGAACCTGCGCCAGTAGAGGGCCGCCAGACGGTCCACGTAGCGCCAGGAGGCCATGGCCTCGACCGGGTGGTAGTCGCGGAAGTACGGCAGGTTGTAGGTGATCGGCCCGCCCTCGAACGCCGAGATGCCCGCCGCGAAGGCGAGTTCGGCGAGCAGCCTGGGGTCACGGGTGGAGTGCCTCACCTGGAAGGGGACGTCGCTGAACTCGGCGGTGATCCGTCGCATCGCCCGTGCCCCGTGGTTGACGGCCGGATAGCCGTTGAGGTGAGGCTGAGGGCCGTCCGCGGCGGCCCCCTTGCGCAGCATCTCGATCTGCGCGTAGGCGTTGTTGCGGGTCAGCGAGTCGATCTGGAAGGACAGCACGTCCGCTCCGGCGGCGCGCAGCGCATGGAAGAGGGCCCGTTGGTCGTCCTGGTCGTCGACTCCCGTCCGGGGCTGTATGAGCAGCTCGCCCTTCCGGTCGGCCTTGTGCTGGGCCTCGGCGAAGTTCGCCCGCCGCAGCAGCACTTCGGCGTTCTCGACCAGGTCGCGGGCCTCGTGTCCGGTGCGCCACTGGTGCAGCACCTCGTCCCGCTCCTCCACGAAGGACCGCTCGACCGCGTCGCGGACCGTGATCCTCCGGCTGGGCGCCGCCCGGTAGGCCCGCCCGCCGGCCGGCCCCGGGGTCGTGTCCGCCAGGTCGGCCGCCAGAAGGGCCAGGGTCTTGGCGGGTTCCACATGACCGAGAAAGACCCGATGGAATCCGAGCGCGGTCAGTTCGGCGACGGTGGAGTCGGTCACCGAGACAGCGGGACGGCCGCCCAGGTACCACCGGGCGCCGTCCCCGCACAGCTCGGCGCGCAGATCCCGCAGATCGGCCAGGTAGTGCCGGGCATGGCCGTCCATGTTCGACACCAGGACCGCGTCGGCGCCGCGCGCCGCCTCGCACAACTCGGTCACCGAGCACTGGATTCCCGCGTACCGGACGGTGTATCCGGCGCGCCGGAGGACCCGGGACAGGATGATCAAGCCGACCGAGTGGGAATCTCCACCGACCCCGCCCAGTGTGACGACCTTACCGTTTGCATCGCCGGTGTCGGCGTTCAAGATCAATAAATCCCTTCGGGCGACTGGCGGTTGACCTGAAGCGGCTGGACGTTGGCGACACCGTCACACGGCCAGCCGGGACCCGTGTCGTACCGGAGCGCCTGGTCGCGCTCCAGGATGTTGGGCAGGAACAGGTCCTCGTGCAGGACCGTCAGCCGCACCCGGCCGAGCTCGCCGTAGCCGACCACCCGTTGCCAGTCCTGCTTGTCGGTGACGGCGATGGTGACGTGGGGGTAGTTCGGCACGTAGGGGATCACGGCCCCGTCGCGCTCGACGGGCAGACCGGCGCTGCTGCCGAAGGTGTTGCCGTAGCTGTGTCCGACGATCCCGCCGTCCAGGAGCCTGACGAAGGACCGGTACATCGGGGTGGTGATCTGTGTCCCGCTGATGCGCACCCCCTTGAGCCCCGCGGCGAGGTCGGGTGCGCGGCGAACGAGCGCCTGGAGCAGGGCCGGAGTGGTGTTGACATAGTCGATCTCCTGCTCACGCAGGATGTTGGCCGCCTGCTCGACGATGTGCCCGGTGTACTCCTCGGCCTCGGCGAGCCTGCCCTGCCGGATGAGCCGCTTCACCCAGCGGGGGTCGGCGTCGATCAGGAAGACCCGGGCACCGAACAGGTCCGTGAGCTCGGACACGCCGTTTCCGATGAGGTGCGGCCCGGTCGGGGTCAACTGCAGCCAGTTGCGACCCCGTTCGAAGCCTTCCGTCTGGAAGGACCAGGCCCGCCAGGCCGCGCGCTGAAGGGTCATCCGCGGGGTGTAGATCACTCGGCACGGGTCCCCCGTCGTACCACCGGAGTCGAAGACACGCCCGGCCAGCGGGCGGGGCTCGGACAGCGGGACCAGGTCCGCGGGATCCATGTGTCGCAGCTCTTCCAGATCGAACGGTCCGAACCGGGAAAGCTGTTCATACCGGGTGATCCGCCTCGGATCGAAGTCCAGGCCGGCGGCGCGCTTCAACCAGTACGGACTGCCCTTGTCCGGATCGAAGTGCCGGGTGACGACGTGCCTGGTCCACTCGTCCAGGTCGGTCTGCAGCCACTGCCGGATCAGTGCCATGGGGTCGGTCATCGACTACCTCTCGCCCGCATCGGTCGGTTCAGGTGGATGGCAGGTTGATTCCGAGGTCGTGCAGGTACGGGAAGATCTCCTCCAGATGCTGCG
The DNA here is from genome assembly GCF_021462825.1 of Streptomyces glomeratus. Taxonomy (GTDB): domain Bacteria; phylum Actinomycetota; class Actinomycetes; order Streptomycetales; family Streptomycetaceae; genus Streptomyces; species Streptomyces glomeratus. The sequence goes on from NZ_JAKEEB010000026.1 coordinate 80,144, forward strand.
GAGTCTCGATCTGTACGACGGGGAAGGGGGCGGAGCCGGAGAAGAGGTCGATCTGGGCCGGCCCGATGAGGAGAGCCAGCTCGGTGCCGTGCCGTTCGAGCTCGGCGACGACGTACGGCAGGCTGACCGCCTCGGTCTGGTTCCGCAGGAAGATGTCGCGCACCTCGTCCGCGGTGGTGACCGTCTTCTCGTCCAGATAGGAGCACAGGGGCAGCTTCGGGTCGCGGAACTCGATGTCCACGACGGCGGGCTCGAGGTAGGCGGCCACGGGGGCGCACAGCGGCGAGTGGTAGCCGATCGCCACGCCTTCGTGGACCTCCACGGTCCCCTTGGGAAGGCGGCCGGCCAGCTCGTCGATCGAGTCGCGATAGCCGGACAGCAGAAGCATCCTGCTGCCCCAGGTACCGGTCACGCCGAGGTCCGCGCTGATGTGGACGCCCTCGGGGAGCCCGCCGAGCGCCACCTCCGGGTCCATGTCGGCCGGGACGATCCCACGGGCGACGGCCTGCGCGCGGCCGGAGGGTTCCGGGGCGCCGCGCAGGTGCGCCAGGAGGCCGAACAGGTCCGCGCGAGTGATCGAGCCCGCCAGGCTCGCCCCGATCATGCCTCCCAGGCTGAGGCCGCCGAGGAATCCGGGCCGGATCCCCTTCTCCGCCAGCAGGTCGCAGATCGCGAACGCCACGGCCGCCTGACGAATGGCGCCGGCCTCCCGGTACTCCTGCTGCGGCGGCAACTCCCGGGCCAGGAGCCGGTCGACCGGTACGCCCGTCCACTCGGCGACGGACGCGTAGAGCCGCCGTACGCTCGCGAAGGACGTGTAGAGGTCCGAACCGTTTCCCGGGGGATCGTTCAGGCCGCCATCGACGATATAGGCCAGGGTCATGCCCCGATCCTGAGCGGGCGTCCTCGTGCCTGCATGGAGTTCCGGGCGGTGCGGCGTCAAGTGGTTGTTGAGTTGGGCGCGAGAGCGCCTCAGCACGCTGGGGCCGGTCAGCCGAGCCGGTCAGCGCCGTCCGCACAGAGGACGGCCGCAGGTGTGCGAGGAGAGTATATGCGCATCCTATTCACCACCTTCGCCGCGAGAACCCACCTGCACACCCAGGTCCCCTTGGCATGGGCGCTGAGGACCGCAGGTCACGACGTGTACGTCGCGAGCCAGCCGGACCTGGTGGAGGACATCACCGCCGCGGGGCTGACGGCGGTGCCGGTCGGCGAACCCCTCGATCTGCACGGGCAGATGGGCGGGAAGGACCTGGGGGCCGAAGAGGTCGCGAAGATGGACGCGGCCACACTCCAGGCGCTGGACCACATCTACCTCGAACTCGCGGACATGAGCAACGTGAGTCCCGAGCAGATGACCTACGAGGACGCGCAGGCCAGGTTCCTCGCGATGATCTGGGTCTTCCAGACCCTGTGCGGGGACGCGATGGTGGACGACCTGGTGAGGTTCGCCGCCCACTGGAAGCCCGACCTCGTCATCTGGGACACGATGACCTTCGCCGGACCGGTGGCCGCGATGGCCTGCGGGGCGGCGCACGCGCGGCTGCTGTTCGGGATGGACATCCTCGCCCAGATGCGGCAGGCGTACGACGGGCTGCTGGCCGACCGGCCGGCGCAGCTGCGCGACGATCCGCTCGAGGAGTGGGTGGGCTCGGTTCTCGGCCGCTACGGACTGCCCTTTCGTGACGAGGCGTTGGTCGGGCAGTGGACCATCGATCCGGTGCCCACCTCGTTGCGGCTGCCGGTCGACCTGCCCTACGTACCCGTGCGGTACGTTCCCTACAACGGCCCCTCGGAGATCCCCGCGTGGGTGCGGGAGACGCCGAAGAAGCGCCGGGTCTGCCTCAGCCTGGGCGTCGCCTTCCGCGAGACGATGGGCGGGAACCGGGCCTCGATCGGCGCGCTGCTCGACGCCGTGGCCGACCTGGACATCGAGGTGGTGGCGACCCTGGACGCCAGCCAGCTCGGCACTTCGCAGAAGGTTCCCGACAACGTCCGCGTCGCCGACTTCGTCCCGCTGGACGCTCTGCTGCCCACCTGCTCGGCCATCGTCAACCACGGCGGATCCGGGACCTTCCAGACGTCGCTGGCACACGGAGTGCCCCAGGTGATCGTCCCCGACATGCGGTGGGACACCCCGCGCAAGGCCCAGCGGCTGGAGGAGGCCGGGGCCGGGCTGCGCATCCGCGACGTCGACGCCCTCACCCCCGAGGAACTGCGGGCCAACCTCGTCCGCGTCCTGGAGGAGCCCTCGTTCGCTCGCAACGCGCAGCGACTGCGCACCGAGATGCTCGCCACACCGGCACCGAGCGACATCGTGCCCGTACTGGAGAAGCTGACCGCCCACCACCGCGTTCGTTGAGCCAGTCCGACATCCATACGGCGTTCGTTGGGAGCCCAGCATGAGTCTCACCATGAAGTCCCGCAAGCTTGCCGTGGAGGGCGCGTGGGAGTTCACCCCGCAGGTCTTCTCCGACAACAGGGGTCTGTTCGTGTCGCCCTACCAGGAGGCCGCCTTCGTGGAGGCGACGGGGCATCCCCTGTTCCCGGTGGCGCAGACCAACCACAGCCGGTCGCGGCGCGGCGTCGTACGCGGAGTGCACTTCACACGGACACCCCCCGGTATCGGCAAGTACGTCTACTGTGCCCGCGGCAGGACGATCGACATCGTTGTGGACGTCCGGGTGGGGTCACCGACGTTCGGCCGCTGCGACGCGGTCCTGCTCGACCAGCAGGACTTCAGGGCGATGTACTTCCCGGTGGGCGTCGGCCACGCCTTCGTCTCGCTGGAGGACGACACGGTCGTCTGCTACATGCTCTCCGGCCGCTACTCGCCCGAGGACGAGCTCTCCGTCAACCCGCTCGACTCCGAACTCGCGCTGCCGATCCCGAAGGACCTGGAGCCCATCCTGTCGGACCGGGACCGGATCGCGCCGACCCTGGAGAAGGCCGCCGCCGACGACCTGCTCCCGGACTACGCCACCTGTCTGGAACTGGAGCGTGCCCTGTGGGCGCGCTGAACCGGATGCCGACGGCAGCCGTCCTCGGCTCGACCGGCTGCGTGGGCCGTCAGGTGTGCTCGGCGCTCTCCCTGCGCGGCTACGACGTCCTCGGCGTGGCGCGCCGCCACGTACCGCACACCGACGAGCACAAGTTCGCCGCGGTGGATGTGGCCGCGGCCGAGCCCGAGCGGTTCGCGGAGCTGCTCGAAGCGGCGAACGTACGCGTGGTGGTCAACGCGACGGGCGGCTGGCACACCTCCGACGCGGACAACGAGTACTCCCATGTGCGCCTCGTCGACCGGCTTCTGCAGACGCTGGCCCTGCTGCCCGGCGTCCGGCTGGTGCAGGTCGGCACGATCCACGAGTACGGGCCGGTCGAGGACGGCGTGGCCATCGACGAAGCCGTGGTCCCCGCCCCCGTCACCGCTTACGCACGGACCAAGCTGGCCGGCACACGGGCCATCCTGGAGGCCACCGCCGCCGGGCGGCTCGACGCCGTCGTGCTGCGTGCCGTCAACGTCTTCGGCCCGTACACCACGCGCGCCAGCTTCCTCGGCTCGGTCGTCGCCAGGCTGCGCGAGGCGCGAGCGGACGGTCCGGTCGTGCTGAGCGTCGCCGACGCCCGCCGCGACTTCGTCGACGCAAGGGACCTGGCCGAGGCCGTCGTCGCGGCGGTCGAGGCGCCGGTGACCGGGCGCGTCGTCAACATCGGCAGCGGTGTGGCGACGCCGATCGGTGAACTGGTGTCGTCGCTCGTCTCCGCGGCGGGCCTCCCCCCGCAGGCGGTGGTGCTCCGGCGAGCCGACGTGCGAAGCAAGGGCGGCGGATGGACCCAGGCCGACATCCGGCTCGCCGCCCGGCTGCTGGGATGGCATCCACGGACCTCCCGGCAGGACTCGATGCGGGCCATGTGGAACACAGCCGAAGGGGCCTGACGATGCTCTCGACCGAATCGGACCCGACCCACCTGCGCCTGGCCAGGTCCCTGCTTCCGGCCGGCGACCCGGCCGCGGTCGTCGCGGATGTCCGCGGCTGGCTGGCGGACTTCGGCCGACGCGCCTACACAAGGGTCGAGCGGATCCGCCTGGACCGGCTGGAAGGCTGGAGCGAGGACCCCCGGACGGGCGACATCCGCCATGACACGGGAAGGTTCTTCGCCGTCGAGGGACTGCGGGTGCACAACCCCGGTGGACCGGTCACCGGCTGGGACCAGCCGATCATCCATCAGTCCGAGATCGGCATCCTCGGCATCCTGGCCAAGGAGTTCGACGGGACGATGAAGTTCCTCATGCAGGCCAAGGTGGAGCCGGGCAACCGCAACGGCCTCCAGCTCTCGCCCACCGTGCAGGCGACGCGCAGCAACTACACGAGGGTGCACCAGGGGCGGGCCGTACCGTACCTGGAATACTTCCGGAACCCCGGCAGCCACCGAGTCCTCGCCGACGTGCGCCAGTCGGAGCAGGGCGCCTGGTTCTACCGCAAACGCAACCGCAACATGGTGGTGGAGCCGGCCGGGGACGTCGAGGTGCTCGACGGGTTCCGGTGGCTGACCCTGGGTGAGATCCATGCGCTGCTCGGCGCCGACGACCTGGTCAACATGGACGCCAGGACGGTGCTGTCCTGCCTTCCGTTCGCCGGTCCGGGTCTCGGCGCGGTCCTCGGCCGTCCCCGCGATGCCGAGTTCCGGGCCGCGCTCGTCCGGTCCTGCTCTCCGGAAGCCGGAAGCCTGCACTCGACGCGGGAGGTGCTCAGCTGGCTCACCGACGCACGCTGCCGCTCGGACGCGGAGGTCCGCCGGATACCGCTCCGGGAGGTGAAGGGCTGGGTCCGCACGGAGGACCGGATCGCGCACGAGGCGGGCCTGTTCTTCTCGGTCATCGGGGTCCGGGTCAGCGCGGGCGGGCGTGAGGTGGCCCAGTGGACACAGCCGATGATCGAACCCAACGGGACGGGGATCATCGCCTTGCTGGTCAAGAACATCGACGGTGTCCTGCACGCCCTCATGCACGCCCGCATGGAACCCGGCTTCACGGACACGGCCGAACTCGCGCCGACCGTGCAGTGCATACCGGAGAACCATGTGCTGGTGCCGCCGTCGGGGCGCCCCCGCTTCCTCGACGAGGTGGTGTCGGCCGAGCCCGGCCGGGTCAGGTTCGACACCGTGCTGTCCGAGGAGGGCGGGCGTTTCCACCACGCCCTGAACCGGTACCTGGTCGTCGAGGCGGAGCCGAAGATCCCGGCGGACGATCCCGACTTCCGGTGGGTCGCCCTGCACCAGCTCGTGTCGCTGCTCGGACACAGCCACTATCTCAGTGTCCAGGCGCGCAGTCTGGTGGCGTGCCTCCACAGCCTGCTCACCGGCGGCGGAGAGGGAGGCAGGGCCACGATCGGGCCGACGGCGGGTGCGGCGGGCGCCCGCGGCTGAGGCCGGGGCGCATCACGACAGAGCCAGACGTTCCAGCCGGGGCACGACCTCCGCCGGCGTGGGCCGGCCGAGGATCTCCTCGCGCAGGCCGCGGCCCGCCGTCCGGTAGGAGTCATCGGCCATCAGCCGGTCCACGGCCGCGCGGACCGTGGTGCGGTCGGCGAGATGGCCCAGGACGTGCACCGCGGCTCCGGTGCCCGCGACCCGCCGTGCCGTGGCGGTCTGTTCGGAGGCGAAGGTCGGGAGGAACTGGGGAAGACCCGCCCAGAGCGAGGTGAGGGTACTGCCGCTGCCCCCGTGGTGTACCACCGCGTCGCAGGTGGGCAGGACCAGCCTGAGCGGCAGGCGCTCCACCACCCTGACCGACGCCGGCACCTCGCCGATCCCCGCCACGTCCCCGGACGTCGCGGTGACGACGACCTCGTAGGGCGAGTCCCCCAGGGCGGCGGCGAGTTCGGGAAGCAGATAGGACTTCGGGCCCGACATCGAGGAGAGCGCCGTCGACCAGGCCACGCAGACCCGGCGTCCACGCGGCGGTTCGAGCAGCCAGGAGGGCACCGGCTCGCACCCGTTGTAGGGCACATAGCGAACCGGCAGACGGTGCGCCCTGGTCGGCGGCGCCAGAGACGGTGGGCAGGGATCGATCACGTACTCGACCATGTCGGTGCTGAACTCGCCCAGGCCGTACCGGGGGAAGGAGCCGCTGTGGTCGGTCGGCACGATCCTCATGTGCTCCGGCTCGTGTGTGCCGACGGGGCCCCAGAGACACAGGACCGCCGGAACGTCCGTCACGCGCGCGGCCAACAGGCCCTCCAGACTGGCCGGATCGTGCAGCGCCAGATGCGGGCGCCAGGACCGCGCGAAGGCGACCGCCGCGTCGAAGCTGCTCGCCCGCCTGGCGGCGAAGACCGGCTCCGCGTGCTCCCGGTAGTGCGCGAGGTCGAACTCGTCGAGACTGCTGAGCTCGGCGCCGGTGATCGGGTGAAGGGGCAGCCACGGGTAGGGCCATATGCCCGCCACGGCCTCCTCGTAGTACTGAAGACGCAGCCGCGTCGAGTCGTCGAGGCCGTCCAGGACCGGCACGGGGATCATGCCCGTTCCGGCCACGGCCCCGACCTGCGACTGCGGGCAGAGCACGCGCACTTCGTGCCCCGCCGCCTGGAGCGCCCAGCCCAGCGGCACCAACGCCGACCAGTGGGTGGCCCAGGCGGAAACGGTGATCAGCACCCGCACGGGAGTCTCCTTCGATTCGGGCCGGTCAGGAGGCCGTGCCAGGGCGTGCGCGTCCCCCGGCCCACGGCTCGCCGCGCAAGCGTTGCACCGGGTTCTCGCGAAGTGTTGGGGATCTCCGCTCCGCCGTGAGCCCAGCGATCTTCGAGTACGGCTGCGCAGCATCGGCTACCGCGCTTCGACACGGTGTCTCGGAGCCACACGACCGAGCCGAAAGCCACTGAGCCTTGGACATCATCGGGAACGGCTTCATCGCACGCCATCTTCAGCCGCTGAGCGAGGCCCACGGAGGGGTGACCGTCCTCGCCGCGGGGGTCCCACGTCAACTGCTTCCGGAGTCGGAGACCGCCAGGGAGCGGGCCCTGGTGGGCGAGACGGTCCAGCGGTGCCGGCGCACCGGCCGGATGCTGGTCTTCTTCTCGACCGTCAGCATGTACGGCGCGCCGGGCTGCCGGGGACTGGAGGACGAGCCCGTCAGCCCCTCCACCCTCTACGGCGAGCACAAGCTGGGGCTCGAGGACATGATCCGGGAGTCGGGGGTCCGCCACCTCATCCTGCGTCTCGGCTACGTCTTGGGGCCTGGGGGCCCCGACTTCCGGCTCGTCCCGGCGCTGGTCCAGCAGATTCTGTCGGGCAGTGTGCGGGTCCTGTCGGGCGCCAGACGGGACCTGCTCTATGTCGCCGACTTCGTCGCCGTCCTCGACAGGCTTCTCGCCACCGGCGTCGAGAACCGGATCGTCAACCTCGCCTCCGGGGACTGCGTGGAGGTCATACGGATCATCGAGCACCTCGAGCGGCGGATGGGCGTCACCGCCGAGCGGATCGACGCGGGCCGCAGCGTCTCGCACTGCCCGTCGGTGGCGAAGCTGCACGCCCTGGTGCCGGAGATCTCCGGCCTGGGGATCGGGCCCGGCTATCACCGCTACGCCCTTGACCGGTACCTCCTGGCGACCGACCGCTGGTCCGGCGTCGTCGGACATCTCTGAAGCACAGGGAGTCACAGTGCGCAGACGAAGAATCGCCGTGGTCGCGGTCCTGCTGGCGGCGCTCACGGCCCTGGGGAACGTCCCTGTGCCGGCAGCGGCGTCGGCAGCCACGACAGCCGACGGGGTTCCGGTGATCCTGGTCGGAGGGGACACGCGGCCGCGTGCCGGCGCCCTGCGCACGGCGCAGGCTCCGCTCCTGCGCGACCTGAGGCGGCACCATGCCTCGAAGGTCAAGGCCTTCGCCCTGGTCGACGCGGTCGCGGCCACCGTGCCCGCCCGCGAACTGCCGCGCCTGCGCAGCGATCCCGCGGTGCGGCAGGTGGTGGTCAACCAGGTGATCGGCGGTGCGCCACCGGTTCCTTCCGGCACGGCCGGCCGCCAGGCGCTTTCCACCAGGAGCACCTGTGCGCCGCGGGGCCACAGGCCGCTCCTCGAACCCGAGGGGCTTTCACTCACGCACACGGCCGGTGACGACCCCCGGGAGCCCACGGCCCAGTCGCTGGGCATCACCGGCAAGGGGGTCACCGTGGGCTTCATCGCCGACGGCGTCGACACCGGTGGCCAGGACTTCGTCCGCGCCGACGGGAGCCATGTCTTCTCCGACTATGTCGACTATTCCGGCGAAGGCCCGACGGCACGGACCGGCGGCGGGCAGGCGTTCACCATCGCGAGCACCGTCGCCGCCCAGGGCCTGCACACGTACGACGTCCGGGGATTCGGCACGCCGTCGTCGCCCGGCCCTTGCACGATCCGCATCCTGGGCGCCGCTCCCGGCGCGCGTCTGGTCGGCGTCAAGGCCTTCGGCCTGACCGCCCGCACGACCACGGCCGACCTGGTGGAATCCATCGAGTACGCGGTCCGCGTCGCGCACGTGGACGTACTTCAGGAGTCCTTCGCCCACCACCCCTTCCCCGACGTGGCGACGGCCGACCTGGTACAGCGGTTCAACGACGCGGCGGTCGCCTCGGGCACCACGGTCACGGTCTCCGCCGGGGACACGACGCTCGCCGACTCCGTCGGGGCCCCGGCCGACGACCCGGCCGTCATCTCGGTCGGGACGTCCACCGCCTTCCGCTGGTACGGCGAGACCGGGTTCGGCGGCTACCGGCAGTCCCCGCGCAGAGGATGGGTGAACGGCTCCGTGAGCGCCCTGAGCCCGAGCGGCACCACCCAGAGCGGACGGACCGTGGACCTGGTCGCCCCCGGCGACTCCGGGTTCGCGTCCTGCACCCCGGACACCGGCCGCTACGGGGACTGTGTGAACCTCACGGGCGCGCCCTCACCGGTGATCAGGGCCGACTCGGTCGCCCAGGCGACCGCGCTGACCGCGGGCACGGCGGCACTGGTCATCCAGGCCTACCGCGACGCCCACCAGGGCGACAGTCCCACTCCTGCCGTGGTGAAGCAGATCCTCACCGGCACCGCCCGGGACCTCGGCGCCTCGGCCGACGAGCAGGGAGCCGGCCAGCTGAACTCCTACGCCGCGGTGCGGGCGGCGCAGTCGATCGGCGCAAACACCGGCGCCTCCACCGTCCTTGCCGACACCTCCCAGCTGGCGGCGACCGCCGTGTCCGGCAGCGAGGCCCGGTTGACGCTGCACCTGCGCAACCCGGGAGCGACCGCGCGGACGGTGAGGCTCTTTGGGCGCGCTCTCGGCCCGGCGGGGCACGCATGGAGCGGCGCCACCCGGCTCGGCGACGCCGGCAGTCCCCACTTCACCGACTCCTCCGGTGTCCCGCAGAACTACGGCACGCTGCACTTCCCGGTGGTACCGGGGGCCGATCGGCTGGAAGCCTCGATCACCTGTGCCGGTGACGGCGGCGGCGACGGCGCGGTGCACATGGCTCTCATCGATCCGCACGGCCGGTACGCCGCCCACTCCGGCTCGCCGAGGGAGCCAGGGCACGCACATGCCGCCGTCGCCCATCCGGCGGCCGGTGTCTGGACCGCGCTCGTCTTCAGTCCGCAGGGCCGCTACGGGGGCGTCGAGGGCCGAGTCGCGTTCCGCTCGACCACCTCCCGTTTCGCCCGCTTCGGAACCGTCGCCCCCGCGAAGGTCACGCTCGCACCGGGACAGAGCGCACCGGTCACCGTGACGGCCCGGATGTCGGATGACCCGGGCGACACGACCGCCGCCCTGGTGCTGGACCGGGGTGCCGACGGGCGGTCCTCCGTGCCGGTCGTCCTGCGCAGCCTGGTGGACGTCGGGCACGGCGGGGCGTTCAGGGGCGGCGGGACGCGGCCGGGCGTCTACCGGTTCGACGTGCCCGGGGGCCGGCGCGACATCGGCCTGGATGTGCGGACGGCCGGCGGCCGGCACGACGGCGTACTGGCGCTCCTGGTCGATCCGCAGGGGCAGACGGCGGGATACGGAACCGACAGCCTGGCGACTGCCTATGACCCGGCCACGGGCAAGGCCGCTCTCCAGCCGGTCGACGAGATCTCGCTCTACGCCAGGGCGCCGGCCCCCGGACGCTGGACCCTGATCGTCAAGGGAGCCGGAGACCGGGGAGTTCCCTCCTTCCACGGCACCGTCGGCTTCGACCAGGTCCAGGTGAGCGTCTCGGGCCTGCCACAAGGTGACACGCTGAAGCCGGGTGTGCCCGTGACGGCGACGGTGCATGTGCACAACCGTGGAGCTGCCCCGCTGAGCCTGTTCCTCGATCCTCGGCTCGACACCAAGACGCCGATGTCCCTGGTGCCGCTGCAACCGGCCACCGGTCTGAGCCTGCCCACCCCACGCGCGGCCCCGTCGCCGGCCTGGCTGGTGCCGTCCGAGTCCACCTCCCTCATCGCCACCGCGCATGCCACCGGGGAGGTGCAGTTCGACGTGGCGCCCGTCACCGGCGACCCGGACCTCATCTCCACCTTCGGTACGGACGTGCAGGCCGGCTACGTGTCCTCCACCGTCCCCGCGGGACTGTGGGGGGCCGGTCCCTCCGTGCCGGGACCGTCGGGTCCCGGCGGCAGCGCGCCGACCTCCGCAGATCTGACCATGGTGGTGGCGACGAAGCGATTCGACCCCGCGGTCACCTCCGCGCTCGGAGATCTGTGGCAGGCGTCGGCCGGGGCGCCCGCCGGCCTGCACCCCCTCGTACTGAGACCGGGGCGGACGGGAGACATCCCGGTGACCATCACGCCCGCCGGGGACGCGGGCACGACCGTGACCGGGACCCTCTTCGTCGACACCCTGGTGGCCGGCGACACCCGGCTGTGGGACGACCGGAACTTCTCCCTGCGGCTCCCCGCCGTGGCCAGCGCCGACGAACTCGCGGGCCTGCCCTACACCTACCGGCTCGGGTAGGAGCCGGCTCCGTCTCCGGAACCGGACCCGAACCCCGCGACGCCTTGCGGAAAGGAAGGACATTGACCACCCAGGACACCGGTGTCCGCAGCGCGGACGCGTCCGCGGATGCCCTGTTCACGGCCGCCCTGTGGGGAGACCACCCCGGAGATCCCCACGACGACTTCCGGCGGCTGCGGGAACGGGCACCCGTCCTCCTCACCCGGCACGGCACTCTGGTGCTGTCCCGGTACGAGGACGTGTACGCGATGTTCCGCGATCCGGCGATCGGACGGGGGGACGAGGCGTTCGCGTCTCTCCGCGGGAAGCTGCCCGACGACCGGGCCGAGGAGGTGGAGCGGTTCTGGCGAAGCTCCCTGATGTTCAGCAATCCGCCGGCTCACACGCGGGTGCGCCGGGTGTTCAACCGCTCCTTCACGCCACAGTCCGTGGCCCGGCTGCGCGCTCCGATCGGCGGCGACGTGGAGAAGGCGCTGGACCGGCTGGAGGATCAGGGCACCTCGGACTTCATGGAGGATGTCGCACGCTCACTGCCGGTCGGCCTGGTCGCAAGCCTTCTCGGAGTCCCGCCCGCCGACCGCGCGGGCTTCAAACCGCTGGTACGTGACCTGGTGGGTCTCCTCGAACCCGGTGTCGACGCGCAAGGGGCCGAGCGAGGCCTGCGAGCGCAGCGGCATCTGGCCGGATACTTCGCCGAACTGCTCGCGCACAAGCGCTCCCGCCCCGAAGACGACCTCCTCAGCCGCCTCGCCGGCGACGTCGAGGGCTGCTCGGCCACGGAGCTGGTCGCCAACAGCGTGCTGCTGTTCGCGGCCGCCTTCGAGACGACCTCCAACCTGCTCGGCAACGGGTTGAACGCCCTGCTCACGCACCCGGGCGAGCTGGCACGGCTGCGGAGGGACCCGGGTCTCGTCCCGCACGCGGTCGAGGAGCTCCTCCGCTTCGACCCGCCGAGTCTGGTGGCGAGCCGGGCGGCCCTGGAGCACTGCACGGTCGCCGGCGTCGACCTGACGCCGGGTCAGCTCGTCATCGGGCTGATCGGTGGTGCGAACCGCGACCCCGACCGCTACGACGATCCCGACCGGCTGGACGTCGGGCGCGGCCAGGGGCCGGGGTTGACGTTCACGAGCGGCGCGCACATGTGCCTCGGAGCCCATCTCACCCGCCTCCAGGCCGGTGAGTTCTTCACCCGCCTCATCCGCCGTTTCCCGCACATCGACCACGCGGACGCACCGCTGCGCTACCCAGGTCGCCTGCTGCGGGGCTTCCACCGGCTGCCCATCACGGTCCGGGCCTGACACCGGCATGTGACGACCGATTCCGTACCGGCCTCCACCGGCGTTCCGCGCGGGCTCCAGGGACCCTCGCGACCATGGCCGGTGGCCGTGACCACGCGATACAGAGGAGAACCGCACATGCGAGTCCTGTTCGTGCCCTCCGCGGCGAAGTCCCACGTACACGCCCAGGTTCCGCTGGCGTGGGCGCTGCGCGCCGCCGGTCACGACGTGGTCGTCGCCGGCCAGCCGGACATCGTGGAGGAGGTCCAGCGGGTGGGGCTGAGCGTCTTCTCCTTCGGGGAACGGCTCGGCCTGGAGTCGGCCAGGAGTTCCGAACACTCGGATGACGCGGCCGACACCGAGGAGGTCCAGGGCGGGACGTGGCTCGACGTACTGGACATCGGAGAGGTCAGGCCGGAGCGGCTCACCGGACGCTACGCCCAGTCCGTCCTCTCCGCGTGGACGTCGGTGGTCTTCCAGAACATGGTCCCGGACCAGGCGGTCGATGATCTGGTGGAGTTCGCGTGTGGGTGGGGTCCGGATCTGGTGGTGTGGGATGCGATGACGTTTGCGGGTGGGGTGGCGGGGGTGGTGTCGGGGGCGGCGCATGCGCGGTTGTTGTTCGGGTTGGATCTGGTGGGTGGTTTGCGGGGGGTGTTGCTGGGTGGGGGTGGGGTGGTGGATGACCCGTTGGAGGAGTGGTTGGGGTGGACGTTGGGTCGTTTTGGTTGTGGGTTCAGTGAGGAGGTGGTGGTGGGGCAGTGGACGGTGGATCCGGTGCCGGGGTCGTTGCGGTTGCCGGTGGGTGGGTTGTCGGTGCCGGTGAGGTATGTGCCGTTCAACGGGGCGTCGGTGGTGCCGGGGTGGTTGGGTGCTGGTGCTGGTGCTGGTGCTGGTGTGGGGGGTGGGGGTCGGCGGCGGGTGTGTGTGTCGTTGGGGGTGTCGCACCGGGAGGTGTTGGGTGGGGATCGGGTGCGGGTGGGGGAGTTGCTGGAGGGGTTGGGGGGTTTGGATGTGGAGGTGGTGGCGACGTTGGATGCGTCGCAGTTGGGTGGGGTGAGTGTGCCGGAGAATGTGCGGTTGGTGGATTTTGTGCCGTTGGATGTGTTGTTGCCGTCGTGTGCGGCGGTGGTGCATCACGGGGGTGCGGGGACGTTTCAGACGGCGTTGTGGCATGGGGTGCCGCAGGTGATCGTGCCGGATATGCGGTGGGATACGGCGGCGAAGGCCGATCGGTTGGTGGGGTGTGGTGCGGGGTTGCGGGTGGATGATGTGGACGGGTTGTCGGCGGTGGGGTTGCGGGGGTTGGTGCGGCGGGTGCTGGAGGAGCCGGTGTTCGCGCAGCGGGCGGCGGGGTTGCGGCGGGAGATGATGGCGATGCCTTCACCCGCCGCCGCGGTGAGGGTGCTGGAACGGCTCACCGAACAACACCGCCGACGCTGAC
>NZ_JAKEEB010000027.1 GCF_021462825.1 Streptomyces glomeratus
GCGCACGGCCCCGACTGGTGGCTGCTGGATACCGGTTACGGAGCCGCGGCCGACCACCGGGGCGTGCGCGACCTGGTCCGCGAGCTGAACACCGTCTACCGCCGGACTCCCGCCCTGTGGCAGCGCGACACCCGCCCCTCGGGCTTCCGCTGGGTGGTCTGCGATGCGGCCGACGACAACGTTTTCGCGTTTCTGCGCTTCGACGCCCAGGGCACACCCCTGCTCGCGGTGTCCAACTTCTCGCCGGTCGTCCGCCACCACTATCACCTGGACGTGCCCGACGACGTGCCGGCCTGGCACGAGGTCCTCAACACCGACGCGGCCCGCTACGGCGGCAGTGACATCCACGACGCGGGCCCCGTGACGCCCGGGGTCGGCCCGGGGCGCGGCATCCGTCTCACGCTCCCTCCTCTCGCCACCCTGTGGCTGGTTCCCGTCACCGGATGTCCCTCCGATGGGGGGCAATAAATTCCCGGGATATTCCCCGGGCGCATAGAATTCCGCTCACTCGCGCACTTCCCCACTCGGGCACTTTTCCCCGTCACCTATCGAAACGACGGGATTGCCGGCCGTCACCATCGGCCCCACCGGCGATCCATGAAACGTTTCTCGTGAATGGTTTGGCGTCGGAAATAGCGGGAATGGCTCGTTATGAGTGCTTCGGACAGGAGGCACCTCCGTGGAAACTGGCCCAGCAGATTCCGGGTGTGTGTGTCTCCCCTTGCGGTCTGTGAATGCGCCTTCCCACGGTGACTGCCCAGTCAGCCCCTTGAGGGAGTTGAAGAGCACCATGCGCATCGCGGTGAAGTCCAAGCAACACCCCCATGATGACGCCCCCGACACCACCGACGCCTTCGCGCGCCTGTGTGAGCTGCCCGAGGGTCCCGAGCGCCGGACACTGCGCGACGAGATCGTCCGGTCCTGGCTGCCGATGGCCGATCGCATCGCCCGGCGCTACCGAGGGCGGGGCGAGTCGGTCGAGGACCTCTGCCAGGTGGCGGCTCTGGGGCTGGTCAAGGCGGTCGACCGCTACGATCCGGCCCGGGGCTATGCCTTCGAGAGCTACGCCATCCCCACCATCACCGGCGAGATCAAGCGTCACTTCCGCGATCACATGTGGGTGCTCCATGTGCCCCGCCGAGTCCAGGACCTGCGCAATCGGGTACGGGCGGCGGTCAAGGAGATATCCCAGGAGAGCCCGGGGCACGGCCCCACACTCGCCGAGATCGCCGAGCACGCCCACCTCAGCGAGGAGGACGTCCGGGTCGGCCTGGAAGCCATGGACAGTTTCACCGCCCTCTCCCTGGACGCCGAGGTCTCGGGCAGCGACGACGGATACGCACTGGGTGACGCCCTGGGCGACTCGGACTCCGGGTACGACCTGATCGTCGACCGTGAGGCCGTCAAGCCGTGTCTGCGGTCGCTGCCGGAGCGCGAGCGCACCATCCTCTACCTGCGGTACTTCCGCGGGATGACCCAGAGCCGCATAGCGGACCAACTCGGTATTTCCCAGATGCATGTCTCACGTCTGCTCAGCGGCTGCTGCGCGCGCGTACGCGAAGAGGCTCTTGCCGATATCCCCTGACAAGGCCGATCCTGATCCTTCCCGGCCCCGATCCGCACTATCAGGGCCCGCGCCTGTGAAGGACTGCATCCGGCCGCCCGGCTCGGCGAATCGTCGACCGGACGGCCGTTTGCGGCGGGCTCACTGCCGAACCCTCCCGGGAACGGCTAGGCAGTGCGCCGCTCCTTCCGGACTATCCGTGAGAGGGTATTTGAAACACGCCGCCCACGGGACAACGGAAGGGAACCGAAAGGTTATTGACCGGAGATCATCGACCCGTCCCGGACAGGGCCCGCCGGACGTGTGCGAGCCGGGGGAAGGGGTACCCCGAGGACCGGGCCGGCACAGCGGGCCCGGAGGTGAGGCAGGCATGAGCCGTTCCGACGACACCCGGGCGAGCGCCTATGACGCGACCCCCTTCCTGCCGGACGAAGGGGGACTGGCCGCCTACCGGCGCGCGGCCGCGGACTGCCGGGGCTGCCCCCTGTACGAGAACGCCACCCAGACGGTGTTCGGCAAGGGGGACAGCTCCGCCCGGGTCGTGCTGGTCGGAGAGCAGCCCGGCGACCAGGAGGACCGGCAGGGCGAGCCCTTCGTCGGGCCGGCCGGACGCCTGCTGGACAAGGCCCTGGAGGAGGCGGGCATCGACCGCGGCACGGCGTACGTCACCAACGCGGTCAAGCACTTCAAGTTCACCGTCGTTCCCGAACGAGGCAAGCGGCGTATCCACAAGGCGCCGAGCCTGCGCGAGCTGAGTGCGTGCAAGCCGTGGCTGCGCGCGGAACTGGAGCTGGTCCGTCCGGAGGTCGTGGTGGCCCTCGGCGCCACGGCGGGCAAGGCGCTGCTCGGCGGCTCGTTCCGGGTGACCAAGGACCGGGGGAGCCTGCTGCCGATGCCCGGCACCGACGAGGAACAGTACGTCGTCGCGACCGTGCACCCTTCGGCGATCCTGCGCGCCGACGACCGGGAGGCCGCGTACGCCGGTCTCGTCACGGACCTGAGGGTGGTGGCGCGAGCGCTGAACGGGCATCGCCGCGCGTGATCCGAGGCCCATGTCCCGGCCCTCGCGTGTGACGGCCGCACCGTGATCGCCCCGCCTGGACGGCCGATCTCCGGGTACCCGCCCGCCATGCGTACCCTTCTGCAGCGCCTGAGCCGGCGCAAGAAGCCGACCCGTACCGCCACCGAAGAGCTGCTCGAAGAGGCGAAGCAGCAGGAACTCGAGGACGACACCGGCATCTCCCGGGACACCGGGGGCGGGGCCGGCGACCCGATCACACCGAGCCCACGCGCCAACCGCAACACCGCCGAGGGCCATCCCTCCGGCGACGACTCCTGACCGGACCCGTCGACGAACCAGGCGATCCCCGGGGGCACGGATCCGGCCGGGGAACCCCTCGGCGGCGACGCCCGCCGCCCCCCGGACGGGTCACCACGACCTGCGGGCCTCCTCGCCCACCCGGTGCAATGGACGCGTGACCGTGCCCCCGGACGACTGCCTCGCCCGCAACGAGTGGATCTGCGGCGCGTATCTGCGCACCCGCCGCCACATCCTTCTCGACGCGGTGGCCCAGCATCTGCAACTGACGGCGGCCTCCGTGCTCATCGCTCTCGTCATCGCCGTGCCGCTCGCCCTGCTGGCGCGCCGCTGGGCCGGGATCGCCGGGCCCGTCCTCGCCGTCACCACCATCCTGTACACCGTTCCGTCCCTGGCGATGTTCTCGCTGCTGCTGCCCCTGTACGGGCTGTCACCCACCCTGGTGGTCGCCGGTCTCGTCCTGTACTCGCTCACCCTGCTGGTCCGGAACATCCTCGCGGGACTGCGCGCCGTCCCCGAGGAGACCCGGCGGGCCGCCCACGGCATGGGATACGGACCGATCCGGCTGCTGGTCACCGTGGAACTCCCGCTGGCGCTGCCCGCCGCCATGGCCGGGCTCCGTATCGCCACGGTCTCCGCGATCTCCCTGGTCACCATCGGCGCGATCGTCGGCTTCGGCGGACTCGGGAACCTGATCTACGCGGGCATGAACACCTACTTCAAGGCACAGGTGCTGACCGCGTCCGTGCTGTGTGTGCTGATCGCCGTGGCCGCCGATCTGCTGCTGCTCGGCGTCCAGCGGCTGATCACCCCCTGGGCGAGGGCGGCACGCGGATGAGGACCCTGCGCGAGACCTGGCACTGGCTCATCGACCCCGTCCACTGGGCGGGCGACGACGGCATCGGGCACCGGCTGGCGCAGCACGTCCTCCTCACCCTCGGCTGTCTGATCATCAGCTGTGTGATCGCCCTGCCGGTCGCTCTTGTCCTCGGGCACCTCGGCAGCGGCGGCGCGCTCGCCGTCAACCTCTCCAACGCCGGCCGTGCCGTGCCCACCTTCGCCGTGCTGGTGCTTCTGCTGCTCACCCCGATGGGCCGCTGGGGACAGGGGCCCACCGTGGCAGCCCTCGTCCTGTTCGCCGTACCGCCTCTGCTCACCAACGCCTACGTCGGCATGCGCCAGGTCGACCGCAGTGTGGTGCGGGCGGCGCGGGGGATGGGGATGACCGGCCGGCAGACGCTGCTGCGCGTGGAACTTCCCCTGTCGCTTCCGATGATGGTGAACGGGGTACGGATCGCCGCCGTACAGCTCGTCGCGACCGCCACCATCGCCGCGCTCGCGGGCGGAGGCGGACTCGGCCGGATCATCACCGCGGGCTTCAACCTGGCGAGCACTCCGCAGGTGGTGGCCGGGGCGCTCCTGGTCGCGGTGCTGGCACTGATCGTCGAGGGGGTCTTCGAGTCCGTCGAGCGGCTGGTCCCGCTGCGGGCCGGAGGCTCACGATGAGACGGCACGCGGCGGCCGCGGTCCTGCTCCTCGCCGTCGGCTGCGCCACGGGCCCGTCCCTGGAGACACGCGGCCGGGTCACCGCGCCGCCCGGCGACGGCAGGCATCTGACCGTCGGCTCCGCAGGCTTCACCGAGAGCGACGTGCTCGCCCATATGTACGCATTGCTGCTGGACCACGCCGGCTTCACGACGTCCCTGATCACCGTCGCCAACCGCGAGCTGTACGAACCCGCCCTGGAGTCCGGGCGGATCGACGTCGTCCCCGAGTTCGCGGCCACCTTCGCGGACTGGCTCAACGCCAGGACCCACGGCCCCGACGCCCCGCCCGTCGGCTCGCCGGACCTCGGCACCACGATGAAGGCCCTGCGCAGACTCGCGGCGCCCCGTGGTCTCACCGTCCTCGACCCCGGGCGGGCGGTCGACCGGAACGCCTTCGCGGTGACCCGGGTGTACGCCCGTGAGCACCGCCTGAGGACGCTGAGCGACCTCGGCGGATCCGGTCTGAAGGTACGGCTGGCGGCAGGCGACGAGTGCGTGCGGCGACCGTACTGCGCACCAGGGCTCAGGAAGGTGTACGGCATCGACGTCATCGGTGTCGACCCGAAGGGCGTCGGTACCACCCAGGCCAAGCGGGCCGTGCAGAGCGGACGGGACCAGGTGGTGCTCACCACCACCACGGACGCGACCCTCGACGCGTTCGGGCTCGTCCTGCTCGCGGACGACAGACATCTGCAGAACGCGGACCACGTCGTCCCGGTCGTGGGCCGCTCCCGGGCGGGCGGCGCTCGCGTCACCAAGGCGCTCGGTGCCCTCAACCCTGTTCTCACCACGCAGGATCTGGCGTCGATGAACGATCAGGTCGACAGCCGGCGGCGGCTTCCGGGGGACGTGGCCCGTGCCTATCTCGAGGACAAGGGCCTGCTGAAGTGACGGCGTGCGACGTCCCCGGCCGGCCGGACGCGCCGACGGCGGGGCTCCGTCACGCGTCGGCCACCGACTCGTAAGGCACCTCGCGCCGCGAGACGCCCCGCGCGTCCGCGTCCACCGAGCGGCGCAGGGCCTCATGGAGCTTGGCGGGTGTCAGGACCCCCAGGAACCGTCGCCCGTCCAGCACCGCCACCCAGCCGGCGTCATGCTGGAGCATCACCGCGAACGCCTGCTTGAGCGGAGCGCCCACCGCCACCCAGGAGGTCATCCGGTGCGCGTGGTCACCGACCAGGCCACCCCCGGCGAGCTCGTCGACGCCCGCCCAGCCGTGCAGATCGCCGGCGGTGTCCAGCACGACCGCCCAGCGTGCCCCCTGCCCGCGCAGCCGGGCAGCCGCCGGCCCGGCGGGCTCGTCGAGCCGTGCGACCGGCGGCTGCTCCAGATCGCTCGGCTCGATCACGGTCACCGACAGCCGCTTCAGGCCCCGGTCCGCCCCCACGAACTCGGCGACACGCGGCGTCGCGGGCGCGCCCAGCACCGCCCCCGGCGTGTCGAACTGCTCGATCCGCCCCTGCCCGTACACCGCGATCCGGTCGCCGAGCCGGACCGCCTCCTCGATGTCGTGCGTGACGAGCAGCACCGTCTTGCGCACGGCCGTCTGCATCCGCAGGAACTCCTCCTGCAACTGCTCCCGCACCACCGGGTCGACCGCCCCGAACGGTTCGTCCATCAGCAGCACCGGCGGATCGGCGGCCAGCGCCCGTGCCACCCCCACCCGTTGCCGCTGACCGCCGGACAACTGGTCCGGGTAGCGCGGCCCGTAAGTCTTCGGGTCCAGGCCCACCAGGTCGAGCAGCTCGGCCGCGCGCGCCCGCGCCCTCGCCTTCCTCCAGCCGAGCAGACAGGGCACGGTCGCGGTGTTGTCCAGCACGGTCCGGTGCGGGAACAGCCCGACCTGCTGGATCACATAGCCGATCCGGCGCCGAAGCCGCACCGGGTCGACGGTCGCGACGTCCTCGCCGCCCACGAAGATCCGTCCCGAGGTGGGCTCGATCAGCCGGTTGACCATCATCATCGTGGTCGTCTTGCCGCAGCCGGACGGTCCGACGAGCGTGACCAGTTCGCCCTCGGAGATCTCGAAGGACAGGCCGTCGACGGCCGTCGTACCGTCCGGATACCGCTTGCCGACCTGCTCGAACCGGATCATTCCCTCACGCTAACGGCCCGGGTCACGCCTCGCTCATCAGCACCACCTCCAGGGTGCGCGGACCATGCACCCCCTCGACGCGCTCCAGCTCGATGTCACTGGTCGCGGAGGGCCCGGAGATCCAGGTCATAGGGCGTGTCGGGGTGAGCCGCCGCAGGGCCTGGGGCACGGACGACACGACCTGGTCCGGAACGCGTACGACACAGATGTGATGGTCGGGCACCAGGGTGATGCGGGGGCGCCCCTGGTCCGGCGAGCCGTCCAGCACCAGGGTGCCGGTCTCGGCGATCGCGACCGCGCAGCCGGTGACCACGCTGTCGACGCGGTCGAGTTCGTACGGGGTGCTCTCCGCCCGGTCGGCTACCTGCTCGACGCCCGTGAGCCAGTGGGACGGCAGTCCCGCCGGTACCAGCACGGTCCGCGCGCCCCGCGCCGCGAGAAGACCGGCAAGCACCGACGGCAGGCCCGGGGCGTTCGTGCGGTGCACGATCGCCCGGTAGTCCGCGAGATTCTCCGCGAGCAGATCCACCGTCTCCGCCGGGGTGCGCTCGCCGTGCCGCTCCCCATAGTCCCGGGGAACGGCCTGCTCGTACGGCGTTTCGTCCTCGGGTACGTCCGCCAGCGCGCGCCGTACCCGGCCCAGGATCAGCTCCCTGCTTCCGCTCACCTCACCTCGCCTCCTTCCCTCCGTGTGTGCGCTGCCACCAGTCGCGGAACGGTTCCGCGGGCAGCGCCGGCAGGTCCCGGCTCGCGCTCCACGCCCTGCCGGGGCCCGGCAGCGTCCGCGGGTGGAAGCGGCGCGAGCGCGACGCCAGGCGCTGACCCGCGCGCAGCGCTCCCGGGTGGCTGAACGCCCAGCGTGCCGCCCGCATCACCGCCCGCTCGGCGGCGTGTCCCTTCGCCGGCTTCAGCACGACCTTGTTGCCCGCCCGTGTCACGGGACCGCCCTCCACGACGCGCTCCCGCAGATGCACCAGCACCTCCGGAATGTCGATGGCGACCGGGCACACGTCGTAACAGGCGCCGCACAGCGACGAGGCGTACGGCAGCGAGGCGTCGATCTCGCTTCCGGTTCCCCGCAGTTGAGGGCTGAGGATGGCGCCGATCGGCCCCGGGTACACCGAGCCGTAGGCGTGGCCGCCCGCCCGTTCGTACACCGGGCAGACGTTGAGACACGCCGAGCAGCGGATACAGCGCAGCGCCTGACGGCCGACCTGGTCGGCGAGCGTGTCGGTGCGCCCGTTGTCCAGCAGGACCAGATGGAAGGCCCGGGGGACGTCCGCCGTGCCGGAGCCCGTGGTGCCCGTCCACATGCTCGTGTAGGGGTTCATACGCTCGGCCGTCGAGGAGCGGGGCAGCGTCTGCAGGAACACCTCCAGGTCCCGCCAGGTCGGCACGATCTTCTCGATGCCGACGACCGAGATCAGCGTCTCGGGCAGGGTGAGGCACATTCGCCCGTTGCCCTCGGACTCGACCACCACCAGCGTGCCCGTCTCCGCGACCATGAAGTTCGCACCGGAGACGGCGACCTTGGCCCGCAGGAACTTCTCGCGCAGGTGCCGCCGTGCCGCCTCGGCGAGTTCGGCGGGCGAGTCGGTGAGATCCTCGGGAGCCGGCCGGCCCCACGCGCCCATCCGGGAGCGGAAGATGTCCCGGATCTCGCCGCGGTTGCGGTGGATGGCCGGAACCAGGATGTGCGACGGCCGGTCTCCGCCCAACTGCACGATCAGCTCGGCGAGATCGGTCTCGTACGCCCGGATCCCCTCGGCCTCGAGCGCCTCGTTCAGGCCGATTTCCTGCGTGGCCATGGACTTGACCTTCACGACCTCCGACTCGCCTGTGGCCTTCACCAGTTCGGCGACGATCCGGTTCGCCTCGTGAGCGTCCGCGGCCCAGTGGACGGTGCCCCCGGCCGCAGTGACCGCCTCTTCCAACTGGATCAGGTAGCGGTCGAGATGACGCAGTGTGTGGTCCTTGATCCGCTTGCCCGCCTCCCGCAGCGCCGCCCAGTCGGACAACTCCGAGACGGCCCTGGCCCGCTTGGCGCGGATGGTGTGCGTGGCGTGACGCAGGTTCCCGCGAAGTGTCTCGTCGGCGACGGCTTTCCGAGCCGCCTCGGGAAACGCCGGCATCCCGAGGAACGTTCCACTCATGCGCTGCGCCCCCTCACCCGGTCGACGACGCTCATACCAGCGGCTCCTTCTCCGTGCTCGCCAGGATCTCCGCGATGTGCACCGGCCGCATGCCGACGCGCAGCCGCGTCATCGTGCCGCCGAGGTGCATGAGACAGGAGTTGTCTGCCGCGCAGAGCACCTCCGCGCCCGTGGACTCGGCGTTGCGCACCTTGTCGACGCCCATGGCCGAGGAGACGTCGGCGTTCTTCACGGCGAAGGTGCCGCCGAAGCCGCAGCACTCCTCGGCGCCGGGCAACTCGATCAACTCCAGTCCCTTGACGGCCCGCAGCAGCCGCACGGGGCGGTCGCCGAGCCGGAGGCTCCGCAGCCCGTGGCACGTCGGGTGGTAGGTCACCGGATGCGGGTAGTACGCCCCCACGTCCGTCACCCCCAGCACGTCCACCAGAAACTCGGTCAGCTCGTAGGTCTTCGCGGCGACGGGCGCCACCGTGGCCGCGAGGGCGTCCCCGCGGCCCTCGGCCCGCGCCCGCTCACCCATCCGCGGGTACAGTTCCCGCACCATCGCCGCGCAGGACCCGGACGGGGTCACGATCGCCTCATACCCCCGGAACACATCGGAGAACTGCACCGCGAGCGGCTCGGCGTCATGCCGGTAACCGGTGTTGTAGTGGGCCTGGCCGCAACACGTCTGCGCCGGCGGAAAATCGACCTCGACGCCCAGCCTGGTCAGGAGTCTCACCACGGCACGCCCGGTGTCCGGATAGAGCGTGTCGTTGACACAGGTCAGGAACAGAGCGACGCGCATCGCGGCTCCTCCGGTCGGTCATGGGACGCGTGCAGGGTAATGCGCGGACGTGGCGCGGGGAGGGGAGGGGCCGCCCCACGGCGCCGTGTCGCCTCGCGCGCTCCCGGCCCGCACATCGCCGCGCCCGTCGTTGTCTGTGTCCTCACCGGGGAAGAGGGCCCATGACCGCCGCCTTCGACGCCGGGTGGGCGACACCCGGGTAGCCGTATGCGGGCGTGTCCTCGGCGGTGACCCTGCTCAGCGACGCCAGGCCGCCGCTGACGTTGACCACCACGGGGGCGGCCGACCGTCGCAGCAGCGGCAGGAAGGCGTGGGTGACGCGGACCAGGCCGAACACGTTCGTCTCGAACACCGTCCGCATCACATCGGCGGTCACCTCCGCCGCGCCGACCACACCCCCGTCCCGCGTCCGGCTCTCGATACCGGCGTTGTCGACCAGGACGTCGAGTCCGCCGTCGGCCTCGATGCTCTTCGCCGCGGCCGCGACCGACGCGTCGTCGGTCACGTCGAGCAGGACCGCCCGCGCGCCCAGCCGCCCGGCGGCCCGGCGTCCGCGCTCGGGATCCCGGCTGCCCAGGTAGACGGTGTGCCCCGCCTCGACGAGCCGTCGCGCGGTCTCGAAGCCGAGGCCCTTGTCCGCTCCGGTGATCGGTGTGGTTGTCATGCCCCCAGGGTGCTGCTCCGCTTGCCCTACGGCCAGGGCCCTCTTGCCCGGTGGTGCTCCGGGCACGTCGTCGAGTCCCCGATCCGGGCATGACCGCGCCGCCGAGCCGGGCGGAAGTGGCAGGCAGCGCAGGTAATGTGAGGTGTTTTCTCCGCCGCCCACAGAGCCCTGGAGGTCCCCGCCCGATGGCCCAGTCGGTGGGTATCAAGGATGTCGCCCGCGTCGCCGGAGTCTCCGTGGGCACCGTCTCGAACGTCATCAACCGTCCCGAGACCGTCGCCTCCGAGACCCGCGCACGCGTGCTGTCCGCGATCGACCGCCTCGGCTACGTCCGCAGCGAGTCGGCGCGGCAGTTACGGGCCGGGCGCAGCCGGATCATGGGGCTGCTCGTCCTCGACATGGGCAACCCCTTCTTCGTGGACGTGGCCCGCGGAGCCGAGCGTGCCGCCCGCGAGGCCGGGCTCGGCGTGATGGTCTGCAACAGCGCGCAGAGCCCCGCCGAGGAGGCCGAATACCTGTCGCTCTTCGCCGAGCAGCGGGTGCGCGGCGTGCTGCTCACACCTGCCGACGCGACCGGCCGCAACATCGAGGCGTTCCGTCGCCACGGCATTCCGTTCGTGCTGGTCGACCGGGTCGCCGAGGGCACCACGGAGTGCTCGGTCTCGGTCGACGATGTGACGGGCGGCGCCCTGGCCGTGCGGCATCTCGTCGACGCCGGGCACCGCACCATCGCCTACGTCAGCGGGCCGCCCGGACTCCACCGGATCAGGGATCGCCGCACCGGCGCCCTGAACGCGCTCTCCGAGGCCGGACTGGGCCCCGAGGCGCTGCGGGAGCTGCCCACCGAGCGCCTCGACGTCGCGGCGGGCCGGGACGCCGGGGCCCGGCTCCTCGGGCTCGCCGACCGCCCGACCGCCGTCTTCTGCGCCAACGACCTGCTCGCGCTGGGAGTCCTGCAGGCCCTCTACGCGGCCGGGGTGAGCGTCCCCGAGGACCTTGCCCTCGTCGGCTACGACGACATCGAGTTCGCCGCTGCGGCCGCCGTGCCCCTCACCTCCGTACGACAGCCCGCCGTCACCCTGGGCACGCTGGCCGCGGAGCTTCTGCTGGAGGAGACCCGGGCGGGGTCGCCGGACGGCCGGCACGAGCACCGGCGGGTCGTGCTCCAGCCGGAACTGGTGGTGCGCCGCTCCAGCCTGGCGGCCCGCTGAACCGCTCCCGTGCGGGAGCCCGCCGCCGGCTGGGCTGCCGTTCAGCAAGCCCTTCTCGATCCCGGGCGCGTACGGCGCCGGACCGTGTGCTGAACTGGGGCGAGACTGCATCCGTCCGTCTCGGGAGCCCCGTTGACTCTCAGCTACCGCCAGCCCGGTGTCGTCCTCACCGACCGGCGCTTCACCGTGCCCCTCGACCACGACACCCCCGACGGGGAGACGATCGAGCTGTATGCGCGAGAGGCCGTCGCGAGCGACAAGGCGGACGCCGACCTGCCCTGGCTGGTGTACCTCCAGGGCGGTCCGGGCTTCGGGGCGAACCGTTTCATCGGAAAGCAGGCCTGGCTGGGCCGCGCACTGGAGGAGTACCGCGTCCTCCTCCTCGACCAGCGGGGCACCGGCGCCTCCACTCCCGCCAACCGCCAGACGCTCCCGCTACGCGGAGGGCCCCGTGAGCAGGCGGACTACCTCACCCGCTTCCGTGCCGACTCCATCGTCCGCGACTGCGAGGCCATCCGTGCCCGGCTCACCGGCGGCGCCCCATGGACCGTCCTCGGGCAGAGCTTCGGCGGCTTCTGCACCGTGAACTACCTCTCGACGGCCCCCGAGGGCCTGCGCGCTGCCGTGATCACCGGTGGGCTGCCCTCCCTGGACGCGCACGCGGACGACGTCTACCGGGCCGCGTACCCCCGCATCGAACGAAAGGTCGCCGCCCACTACACGCGCTACCCGCAGGACGTGGAACGCGCCCGCCGAATCGCCGAGTACCTGCTCCGGCACGAGCCCGTGCTGAACGGCGGCTACCGGCTCACCGCCGAGGCGTTCCAGTCCCTCGGCATTCTCCTCGGCGGCGGCGAGGGCAGCCACCGCCTCCACTTCCTCCTCGAGAACGCCTTTGTGCGCACCGCGCGGGGCCTCGCGCTCTCGGACTCCTTCCAGGAGGAGGTACAGGCTCTCCTGTCGTACGCGGGCCATCCCCTGTACGCGCTCGTCCACGAGGCGATCTACGGCCAGGACGGCCGTCCCACCGCCTGGTCCGCGGAGCGGGTACGGGCGGAGTTCCCGCAGTTCGACGCGGCGAAGGCGCTGGCGGGCGAAGACCCGGTGCTGTTCACCGGGGAATCCGTGCACCCCTGGATGTTCGACACCGACCCGGCGCTGCGCCCGCTGCGCGAGACCGCGCACCTGCTGGCCGAGCGCACCGACTGGACGCCGCTGTACGACCCGGCCCGCCTCGCCGCCAACGAGGTGCCGGTGGCCGCGGCGATCTACCACGACGACATGTACGTCGACACCGCGCACGCCCTGGAGACGGCCCGCTCGATCCGCGGACTGCGCACCTGGGTGACGGACGAGTTCGAACACGACGGCGTCCGCGCGGGCGGCCCCCGCGTCCTCGACCGTCTGCTGGCGCTGACGCGGGACGAGGTCTGACCCGAGAACCGGGCCGCGGACCGGGCGCGGTGCCTCCCTGACCCCTGATGCACGGGCGCTCCACGCCCACCGCACCCCCGGCAGGGCGGGCGCCGCCGGTCTGCGGCCATGACGGAGCCGCGGGACGACCCGAGAGATCGCGTATGTGCTTGCGACGCGCGGTGAGACGGGCGTCGACTCACCGGAGCCCGCCGTGTGCGGACCCGTCCCTCGACGTCGGGCCATGCCGTGGAGGCGGCACCGGGCCCGGAGCGCGCGGTGCGGTCGCTGCCGGAACACCGCACGTACGTCGAGGCGTTGACCGATCAGGACCCGGAGACGTACGCACGGTCCTTCCTGACCTCCCGTGCAGAGGCGGTGAGCGAGCGATTCGGTGGCAAACCGGCCGTGGCGTTGGAGCTTTTCGGCCACCGGCCGGTCACGGCTCCGACGGGGTGTCGAAGCCGTGCTTCCATCGTTTCCGCAGCCCACGCAGACGGCTTCTCGAAACGGGGATCGATGGACGACAAGGAACTGCTGGCCGAACGCTTCCAGACGCAGCGAGGGCACCTCAGAGCCGTCGCCTACCGGATGCTCGGCTCGCTGGGCGAGGCCGAGGACGCGGTGCAGGAGACCTGGTTGAGGCTGAGCCGCTCCGACGTGAGCGAGGTGACGAACCTGGCCGGCTGGCTCACCACCGTGGTCGGCCGGATCTGCCTGGACATGCTGCGCTCGCGCGCGGCACGCCGCGAGGAACCCATGGCCGACACCTTCGTCCCGGACCCCGTCGTCACGCCCCTGGGGCGCGTCGACCCCGAACAGGAGATGCTGCTCGCCGACTCGGTCGGGCTTGCCCTCCTCGTCGTCCTGGAGACACTGGAGCCCGCCGAGCGACTGGCCTTCGTCCTGCACGACATGTTCGCCGTGCCCTTCGACGACATCGCTCCCATCGTGGGGCGCACGTCCGCCGCGACCCGGCAGCTCGCCAGCCGCGCCCGCCGCCGGGTGCAGAGCGCGGAGCCCGCGTCCGATCCGGATCCGGCACGGCAGCGTGAGGCGGTGGAGGCGTTCCTCGCGGCCTCGCGCGCGGGTGACTTCGAGGCCCTGGTCGCCGTCCTCGACCCGGAGGTCGTGCTGCGGGCCGACTCCGGCCCCCTGGTGTCCGGCGTGGCCGCGTCCAAGGTGGTGCGCGGCGCGACGACCGTGGCGAAGGGGGCGCTCATGTTCCGGCAGTACTCCGCATACGCCCGGCTCGCCCTGGTCAACGGCGCGATCGGGCTGGTCACGGAGCCCGAGGGCCGGCTCATATCGGTCATGGGCATCACCGTCGTCGGCGGCAGGATCACCGGCATCTACATCCTGTCGGACCCCGAGCGGCTGGAGCGGCTGGGCCTTGCGGCACCGGCGGCCTGACCCGCGGGGTCAGACCCCGGTCCGTTCCGCCACGCGCAGCGGAGCCACCGCCCTTCCGTCAGGAAGCAGTTCGCCGGTGTCGTCGAAGACGATGGTGCCGTTGCACAGCAGGTTCCAGCCCTGCTCGGGATGGGCGGAGACGATCACCGCGGCGTCGTGGTCGGGGCGGTCGGCCGACGGACACGGAGGAAGGTGCGTGCACATGACGTCTCTCCAGGGTCGTACGACGGTGTGTCTCCGTGGTAGCGGAGTTTGTTTTCGTACGGATGAGAGGACCACCACAGGGCAGGAAACTCAACGGTGAGCTTTCCCTTCGGGGCAGCCGTGGCGCGGTGCCCAGGTACAAGCGGTCAGTCGTTCCACTCAGGCTCCCGCCCGCTGGTCGCGAGCGCACGGTGGAAGGCGGGGGCGTCGGCCGCGGTGGGCACGGGCGCCCCGTAGCCACCGGTGGCCCGGGCCTGTTCGGCGATCTGTTCGACGACGCCGAGAGTGACCCGTGCGGTCTCCTCGCTGACGATGAACGGCCGGCCGGTGGCGCGGGCCAGGTCCCAGCCGTGCAGGGCGAGTTCCTGCAGGGTGATGGCGGCCGCGAAGGAGGCGGGCATCTCTCCGGTGCCGAACTCGGTGACACCCTCGTACGCCGCCGGGTCGGCCCACGCCGTGGCGGCCAGGGCGGCGGACTCCGCGACGGCCGCCGGCGACATCGCCTGGGACAGGCCCTCGCGCGGCTGCGGTTCCTTGCGGGCGGCCCGGGCGGAGGAGGACAGGGTCCCGCCCAGGTGGGCGAGGAGTTCGGCGACGGTGAACTTCTCGCAGGGGGTGCGGTCGTCGAGCTGTTCGGTGCGGATGCCGGAGGCCGTGGCCGCGACGGCGTCGGCGCATTCCTTGAGGGCGGGGTACAGCGTGCTGTGCCGGGCGTTCATGGGGTTCCTTCCTCGGGGGTGGCGTGCCGGTGCGTCCGGCGGGGGTCGGTGCGGTCGGGCCGCGGGGGGTGCCGGCTCAGCCGGTGAAGAAGGGCACGGGTTCGCCCTGCTCGGCGTAGGTCGTGAGCTGGGCGAACTTCGTCGCCCAGCCGTACGTGAAGTCCCGGTAGGCGTCGTCGACGGCGGGGAATCCGCGGTGGGTGAAGCGCAGGGTGACGCCGCCCTCCGGGCGGGGCAGCACCTCATAGCTCTGGACGGTGCCGGTCCAGGGGCCGTTCTCGCCGGCCAGGACGAGCCGCCTGCCGGGCTCCGCCTCCGTGATGCGCAGTCGCCACGGCTCCGGCACACCGGGGAAGCGCAGTTCGTGCACGCCGTCCACGCCCTCCTCGGCGGTGGCGGTCGTGGTGAACCAGCCGTAGATGCCCTCGGCCGTGGAGATCGCCGTGTACACGGTGTGCGGGTCGGCCTCGATGTGCAGCTGCATCGCGATGTCAGCCATGACGTGTGTTCCTTCCGTCGTTGCGATCAATTTAGTGAAGACTAAAATGACGAAGCGCTCGATGGCAAGCTGTAGCGGTGGCTAAAATGACGTCCATGGATGCGGTGCGAGCGGTCGCGGAACCCAGACGGCGCGAGATCCTGCGCCTGGTCTGGGACGCGGAGCTGTCCGCGGGCGAGATCGCCGAGCGGTTCGACGTCACCTTCGGGGCCGTCTCGCAGCACCTCAAGGTGCTGCGCGATTCCGGCCTGGTTACGCTGCGCCAGGAAGGCAAGAAGCGCTTCTACCGTGCCGACCGTGAGGCCATGGGCCCACTGGCCGACTATCTGCAGTCCATGTGGGCCGCGAAGCTGGACACACTGGCCGAGCTGGCGGAGGCGGCCGAGCGGGTGGAGCGTGGGGGGCCCGGACACTCCGAAGGGGCGAGCCCTTGAACGCGAACGTGGTCACCGTGGAACGGCTCATCGCCGCCCGGCCCGAGACGGTGTTCTCCTTCTTCACCGACCGTGACAGGTGGCTGTCCTGGATGGGCAAGGACGGCGAGTTCGCCTTCGAGCCCGGTGGCGCCTATCGCACGACCGTCACCGGTGAGAACGTCGCGGAGGGCCGTTTCCTCGAGATCGACCCGCCCACACGGCTGGTCTTCACCTGGGGCTGGGCGGAGGGCGGGATGCCCGTGCCGCCCGGCTCGACCACCGTTGAGATCACCCTCGAGCCGGTCGCCTCCGGGACCCTGCTGCGCCTGGTCCACCGGGACCTGCCCTCCCCGGAGGCGTGCGCCGCGCACGAGGAGGGCTGGGTGCATTACGTCGACCGGCTCACCACGGTGTCGGCGGGCGGCGACCCGGGGCCCGACGACTGGATGTGAGCCGGCGGGGAACGGCCGGTTCGGCGCCCCGCCCGGCCCGTGCAACCGCCGGGGCCCTCCCCGAAACGGGTTTCTGCGGCAACGGCCGAGGTCGTTAGGGTGAACGTCATGCACGCCACCCCAGTCGCCCCCTCCGACCTGCGCGCCGACTGCAGCCGCTGCTTCGCTCTGTGCTGTGTCGCGCTGCCCTTCGCCCGTTCGGCCGACTTCGCCATCGACAAGGACGCCGGCACCCCCTGCCGGAACCTCCGGGACGACTTCCGCTGCGGCGTCCACACCGAGCTCCGGCAGCGCGGCTTCTCCGGCTGCACGGTCTACGACTGCTTCGGTGCCGGGCAGAAGGTCTCCCAGGTCACCTTCGGTGGGCAGGACTGGAGGTCGGGCGGCCCGGAGCACGCACGGCGGATGTTCGACGTGTTCCCCGTGGTGCGCCAACTCCACGAACTGCTGTGGTACGTGGCCGAAGCGCTCACCCTGCCCGCCGCCCGGCCGGTCCACGCCGACCTCCGCCGCATGCGGGAGAAGACCGAGCGGCTCACCCGGCGGACCCCGGAAGAACTGGGGCGGCTGGATGTGGCGGCGCACCGGCAGGAGGTCAACGTGCTGCTGCTGCGCGCCAGTGAGCTGGTGCGCTCGGGTGCGGGGCGCCGCACCAAGGACCGGCGGGGCGCCGACCTCATCGGCGCCCGACTGAAGGGCGCCGATCTTCGGGGTGCCAGTCTGCGTGGCGCCTGCCTCATAGCCGCCGACCTCACGGGTGCCGATCTGCGCGGCGCCGATCTCATCGGTGCCGACCTGCGCGACACGGACCTCACCGACGCCGATCTGACCGGTGCTCTCTTTCTGACCCAGCCCCAGATCAACGCCGCCCGGGGCGGCGCGGGCACCAGGCTCCCGGCGTCAGTCGCGCGCCCCGGTCACTGGGCAGCGCACCTCTGACGGTGTGTCGGGGAAGGCCGCCGGCGCACGCGGCGGGGCGGCCCGCCGGTCGAGATGCAGCCGGAGGTCCTCCGGGATCACCGTCAGCCGCTCCGCGACCCGCAGCCGGTAGGCCGGGTCCGGCCGCAGCTCGTAGCGGCGCAGCAGGAGCCCCAGCACCAGCGTCGCCTCGTGCAGCGCGAACTGCCGCCCGATGCAGGCCCGCGCCCCCGTCCCGAACGGCTTGAACGTGTGCGCGGCGCGCGCCCGTACGGCGCCCGCCTCGAACCGGTCCGGGTCGAACCGCTCCGCGTTCGCGCCCCACACCTCCGGATCCCGGTGCAGCAGGGGCGTCAGGACCAGGGCCCAGGCGCCCCGGCGCATCGGATGGACGCCGTCCAGCACAGTGTCGTCCCGCGCCTCCCGCGCGTAGGCGGGAGCGGTCGGCCACAGGCGCAGGGATTCGTCGAGGACCCGGCGCACATACCGCAGCCTGGCGACCTGCTCGTAGCCGGGCCGGGCGACGTCACCCCACACCCGGTCCACCTCCTCCCGGGCGCGCGCGGCGACGTCCGGGTGCCGGGAGAGATAGTGCAGGGCGAAGGAGAGCGCTCCCGAGGTCGTCTCGTGCCCGGCCACCAGGAAGGTGATCACCTGCCTGCGGACGTTCTCGGGCGCCAGCCGCTCCCCGGTCTGCGGATGCGCGGTCTCCAGCATCCGGTCGAGCAGGTCGCCACTTCCGGCGCCGGTGCGCCGGGCGCGTACGAGGTCGTCCACCGTGCGGTTCAGATAGGCCATGTCCACCTCGTTGCGCCGGGCGGCGTCCCGCAGCAGGAGTGAGCTCAGCGGCCCGGGGATGACGTTGCGGCGCTGCGCGAACGTCAGCGTGCCGACCATGGCGGTCACGAAGGGATGCGGCCGGGAGCGCTCGAAGGAGCCGAAGTCATGGCCGAAGCCGGTCCGCGCGATGGTCTCCAGCGTCAGCTTGGTCATGTCCCCGGGCACGTCCACGGGCCGGCCCCCGGCCTGCTCCGCGTCCCAGCGGTCCAGCAGCCGCTCGGCCACGTCCAGCATCATCGGGTGGTAGCCCGCCATCGCCTCCCGGCTGAAGCCGGGGGCCAGGATGTCGTGCGCCAGCTGCCAGTTGGGCTCGTCGTTGTACGCCGTGAACAGCCCGTCCCCGGCCATCGGCCGGAGATTGGCGACCCCGAGGCCCACATGCTTGGCGAAACGCGACTCGTCGGCGAGATCGGCCGCCAGGCGCCCGCCCCACACGAAGACGATCTCCCGGCTGAAGTACTTCCTCCGGAAGATGGGGCCGAGCAGACGGCCGTAGCGCATCGAGTCCTGCAGCGGCCTGCGGCGGTCGGCGCCGAGTACGTCTCCGACGAACGGGAGCCGGTGCGGCGGGTGAGGGATGCGGTCCAGCTGCGGCCAGCCCAGTCGCGCGCTGCGGAAACCCCTCGGAAGCGCGGTCGCCGTCGTCTCCGCCATGACGCCATCTCCCTTGATGCAACGCAGGCCGGGCCCCGGCCGAGCAGGGCCGACGGGCATGTTGTACGTGGGTTCAATAGCGTTTTCAGTCTCGTCCCGTCGTTGAACCCGCGTCAAGTAGAGTGCGGTCATGGCCGCGAACCAGGGGGAGCGCACGCGCCGCCGGCTCAGCACCGGGGAACGCAGGGAGCAGCTCCTCGCGGTCGGGGCGCGGCTGTTCTCGGAGAGCCCCTACGACGAGGTGTGGATCGAGCAGGTCGCCGAGATCGCCGGGGTCTCGCGCGGGCTGCTGTACCACTACTTCCCGACCAAGCGTGACTTCTTCGCGGCGGTCGTGGAGCGCGAGAGCGAGCGGATGCTGCGGATGACGGAGGCCGTCCCCGGGGTTCCGGTGCGCGATCAGCTCGCCGCCTCTCTGGACACGTTCCTCGCGTACGTCGAGGAGCACGCGCACGGCTTCCGTGCCTTCCATCGCGCGGACGCGGCGGGGGACCAGGCGGTGCGGAGGGTCTATCAGCGGTCACTGGCGGCGCAGGAACGGCAGATCCTGGCGGCGCTCGCGGCGGATCCCGAGTTCGGAGCGGCCGTCCTGGAGCGACCCGGCGTGAGGATCGCGGTGCGCGGCTGGCTGGCCTTCACGACGGCCGTGTGCCTGGAGTGGCTGAGGGGGGCCGCCCTGTCCCGGGACCAGGTGCGTGATCTGTGCGCCCGCGCGTTGTGGGGTGTCATCGCCTCCTGAGGCGGGCGCCCGCCGTCCCTGTGTCGCGAAGTGTCGGGGGCCGCGGCCGTTGTGTGCCGGGCCTGGTTGGCGCACATCCCGATCTCCGCTAGGTTAGGCAAGGCTTACCTAAGGAGGTTGGGAATGGCTGACCGTCATGCCTGGACGGCCGCGCCTGCCGCGGCGGAGCGCGCCCGATCCGTGCCGGCCGCGGCATGGTCCTGCGCGGTGACCGCGGAAGGAGGCCGGGAGGAACTCGTCGGCGCACACACCGTGCTGGCGGACGGCCGGGTACTGCTGCATCTGCCCGAGGACAGCACGCTGCACGCCGTCGCGCTCTGCGCCCCGCGCGGAGAGCCGTCCGCGGTACTGGAATTCGCCGATGTCGCGCCGGTCCCGGTACGGTCCCGGATCCGCGCCCGGCTGTGGCTCGCCGGTTCCCTCGTACCCGAAGAGGGGAACCTGGTCCTGAGGCCGACGCGTATCGCGCTGCGCCGGGCGAACGGCGTCGTCGCCGTGGACCCCGGCGAGTACGCGGCCGCCGGCCCCGACCCGCTCGCCGCGGCCGAGGCCGGCCTGCTCACCCATCTCGCCGACGCCCACCCCGAGACGGTGGAGCGGCTCACCCGTCTCGTCGAGCCCGGCAGCCTTCACGGCGCGGTACGCGTCCAGCCGCTCGCCGTCGACCGCCACGGGCTGACGCTGCGTATCGAGCGGGCGCGAGGCCATGGCGACGTACGTCTTACGTTCCACCGGCCCGCCGATGACGCCGCCCAGCTGACCGAGCGCATGCATGTGCTGCTCGCCCAGGCCCAGCGGGCCGCCTGCCCCCGGACGCTACAGCGGCAGCGCACAGACGGCGACCGGTGAGGCGAACGGCTCGCCCGCGAGCCGCAACCCACCGCTCGCACGGTCGACGTGGAAGACACTGACCGTGCCGGAGCGCTGGTTCGCCGCGAACAGCAGCCGCCCGTCCGGGGAGAGCGCAATATGACGCGGGAAGTCACCGCCCACCGGCACCGTGTCCAGCAGCCGCAGCCGGGCGCCGCCCGCCTCGACGGCATATCGGGTCAGACTGTTGTGGCCACGGTTGGCGAGGTAGGCGTACGACCCGTCCGCCGTCACCACGAACTGGGCCGGATAGCTCGTTCCCTCGCCCGTGCCCGTGGACTGAGGCTCGCCCGGGGTGAGGCGCCCGGTCCGGGGATCGTAGGCGCAGACGACGGCCGTGTTGTCGACCTCGTTGGCCAGGTAGGCGAAGCGACCGCCGGGGTGGAACGTCAGATGCCGGGGCCCTGCGCCCGGCCGGGTCCGCGCCCGGGAGACCTCGGTGAGCGTGCCCCGGGAGGGGTCGAGACGGTAGGTGTAGACGGTGTCCGTGCCCAGGTCGACGGCCAGCACATGGTCCCCGTCGGGGCCGGTGAGGAACTGGTGGGCGTGCGGCCCCTGCTGCCCTGGACCCGGTGGCGGGCTGGAGTGCGTGACGAGGTCGGTGCGCTCGCCCAGCGCGCCCGAGGGATCGATGGGGTGAACCGCCACGCTGCCCGAGAGGTAGTTGGCGCTGAGCAGCCACCGCCCGCCCGGATGGACCGACAGATGACAGGGGCCCGCCCCTCCCGTGCCACGGGCGCCCAGAATCCGGCGCCCGTCCAGGCGCACGGCCGTCACCGCACCGTCCTGTCGCTCGTCGACCGCGTAGAGCGTGCGCCCGTCGGGATGCGCCGCGAGATACGACGGGTCGGGCACGCCGCTCAGCGTGCCGGACCCGGTGATCCTGCCGCTCTCCGGGTCGTACGACGCGAAGCCGATGCCCTGGCCGTCGCCCTCGACGGAGGTGACGTGCCGAGGAACAGCGCGCGGGGGCCGAAGGAACGGCGCGGTGCCGAGGGCGTACGGGCCGGAGCCGGCCGGGAGGTGTCCGAAGCCTGTCCGGGCGCGGCGGGTGTCGCGACCGTCGTCACCGCGGTCGCGGCCGTGGCGGCGCCGAGGAAACGACGCCGGCTCCAGCCCCCGCCGGACGAAGCCCGTGTCATGTCCGCACCCTTGCTCATCCCGCACCTCGAGAATCGACGGCCTCATCCGAGACCGCCACCATGGCCCGTCCCGGCCGTCAAGTGCAAGAAAGGCAATGAGGGTTGCGCATTCTGCAACAACCGGCGGTCACCAGTCGCCGTCCTCCACCGGGTGGCCCGGCGCGTCGCCCAGTGGCTTCACCTGGTGCGGTGACGGCTGCTGCCACGGCTCGTGGTCGTCCCCGAGCCAGTCGCCGGCCGGCTTGACCGCGCCGAGCGTGTCCGTCGGCGCGAGGTCCTGGCCGTCCTGGTCGTAGTAGTCGAACCACGGGAGCCCCGCCTCTGTGTACGCCGCACGGTCCACCGGAGACGGCGGGGGCGCCTCGCCCGTGATCCTGCGCCACTGCGGGGGCGTCACCAGATGCACGAACACCCGCCCGGCCGGCTCCTTGGCCCAGCTGCCGCGCGGCCAGTCGTCCCGGTAGACCTCCTGGCGCATCGAGCCGCCGACGCCCAGCCCCATCGCGGGTGCGCTCGGCGGCGGACCGCCCGTGGCCCGGGCCATGGCGGGCGCCGCGGGCGGAGCGCCAGGGGCCGGCGGGGCGCCCGCGTACGGACCCGAGGCCGCCCGGGCCCTGGCGAACTCCAGGGCCCGCTCGCGCTTTCGCCGCTCCTCCTCACGCCACTTCGCGAGCGGGGCCTCCCGGAGCGGGAAGGCCTGCAACTGCACGCCGCCCCAGACCTCCTCGCCGGTGACCTGCCCTTCGACCGTGGCCCCCAGCCCCAGAGGCACCGCCACGAACTGGCGGACCGTGCCCCGGCCGGAGTTGATCCCGTCGAGCCACGGCTGGCGCGGCAGCACCACGTAGTTCTGCGGATCCCGGGTGAGGCGGGAGCTCCATGACCTGCCGGAGACGGCGCACACCTTGCCCACGCCCACCTGGAGGGCGGCCGGTTCCGACGCGCCGAAGCTCAGCCACATGGCCTCACGCAGATACACCGGCAGCATCACCCCGCCGCGCGCACGCCACTCGCCGGGCACCGTCCGGGCGTAGTCCTCCACCCGGCGGACGGGGAACTCGCCCAGCCCCGGCGGCAGCGGATGCGTGCCCGTCTCCGGCAGCCGCAGCGTCCGCATGAACCGGACCCGTACACCCCCCGGCAGCAGCAGTGTGTTCCCTTCGATCCGTGCCGCGTCCATGCGCCCCCCTCTTTTCGGCCCGTCCGTCCCTTCCTCATCTGGAACGCCCCGGCGGCCGTGGACGGTTCCGGCCCCGGAGCACATCGCGCAGCCTGGAGAGCCTTGGGCGCAGCACGCGCTCCCGCACCCTGGTGAGAAGCGGGTACCGCTCGCGCTCCTCGCGGGCGCCGCGGTCCAGCTCCTCCAGCAGGCGGCGGGTGCGGTGCTCGGTGTCCAGCTCGTCGAGGATGCGGTTGACCTCGGTCAGCACGGCGCCCTGCAAATGCCAGTGCCGTGCGTCCCGCTGCACGTTCTCCAGCAGCAACTGGGCCAGCTTGTCGCGGGTCGCGCCCGCCGTGACCAGCTCCTCGGCGAGGCGTCCCTCCGCGGACTCGGCGCTGCGGCTGACGTCGGTGGTGACGAGGACCGCGAAGCTGACCACGGCGTCGCCGATCTCGGACAGCAGCCGCTCCAGCGTCGCCCCCGTCTCCGGCTCGAACAGCGGGTCGGGGTCGCATTCCTTGGCCAGGTCGGCGAGGGTCCGGGCGATCACCCGCAGCACGACGGTGCAGATCTCCAGCGTGTCCAGACCGGTGCGCAGCACGATCCGGTGGAGCAGGCCCTCACGGACCCGGGGGTTGAGCTTGAGACTGTCCTCGGCCTGCCGCAGCGCCGCGTCCACCTCGACGATGTCGTGGTCGAGCCGACGGGCCTCGAACAGCCGTGCAGTCGCCAGGGCCGCCGGGACCGGTCCCGCCGCCTGCTCGCCGACGCGCAGCATCAGCTGCCGCATCCGGCGCGCCAGATCCTCGATGGACTCTCCGGCGGTGCTCACCCACACCGGCGGAGCGAAGAACAGATTGGTTCCCAGGCCGACCACCGCGCCGATCACGGTCTCCAGGACCCGGGCCCAGGCCGTGCTGCCGACCTGGGTCACCCCGAGGACCAGCATGGCGCTGATCGCCACCTCGGGCACATACTCGCTGACCCGTACGACATGGCCGACGGCGAGCGAGGCCAGGATGATCAGGGCCAGGCTCCACCAGGTCAGACCGACCAGGATGCTGAAACCGATGGCGATGACGACGCCCGCCACCACGGAGTTCACCCGGCGCACACTGTTGGTGAGCGTCGCGTACAGAGTCACCTGGACCACCAGGAGGGCCGTCAGGGGCGCGGTGAGCGGGGCCGGCTCGGGGCTGAGGCGCACGGCGACCACGTAGGCGACGGTCGCGGCCGCGGTCGAACGAACCGCTTGGACGACCTCGGGCACCTGGCGCCATTTCACCAGCCGGGCGGTGACCCTCGCCCATGCCTCACGCACATCTCGCATCCCTATCGCTCTTCCCTCTCCACCTGGGCATCGAACGTATGAGTGGGAAGGGTCACCCGTCGACATGCGGTTCGGCTCAGGCGTGCAGCTTGTCCAGGAACGCGGACAGGTTGTCCATCATCCGGGCGATCTGCTGCTCCGGGGTGAGGCTCTCCTCGAAACGGCCGCCGCCCTCGGGCACCTTCCTCCCGCGTATGTACAGCGGGCAGGCGAGGTCCGTGCACATGTAGACACCGACCGAATTCCCCTCGCGCCCCGCCGCGCCCGCCTTGCGGGCCGTCATCAGGGAGACGCCGTTGCCCGGGTGCGTGGTGAGACAGAGCGAGCACATGCTCCGGTGCAGAAAACCGCGCTGCGAGGACGGAAAGCGCAGCGCGACACCGACGAGACGGCCGGCGCGCTCGGTGACGAGATAGCTGCGGTCGGGTGCTCCCGGGTCCCGCCAGCCCAGGAAGTCCAGGTCGTCCCAGGGGCGTTCACCGAGGTCGCGGGGCACCGCCAGCCGCTTCGCCTCTCCCTTCGAGCAGTTGATGAACGCGTTGCGGATGTCCTGCTCGGTGAGCGGTCTCATGAGAAGTCCTTCTGCGGAACGACGCTGAACCCGGTCCGGAAACCTAGGGCTCTTAGGATTCTGCCTAAGCTAGCGATGGGCGGCGGGGCGGAACCAATGGTTTTCCGGAGCGGTCGGCAGATCGTCGGCGTACAGTGCGAACGCTCATATGCCGCACCGGCCCGAGCCGGCCACGCATGCGGGCCGACCCGGGATCGGCCAGACGGTGGGCTCCCTCGGTTTCCGGGATCGGCCAGACGGTGGGCTCCCTCGGTTTCCGGGAGCGGAAGTGGCGGGACACGACGGTGTGGGAAGCCCGGCTTCGAGTTTCCGGAGCCGGTCGACTTCGAGGGGCCGTAGGGCACCGCGATCGCAGGTGTCCGCTAGTCGCCCTCCTCCGGTGTGCCCGCCTGCGCGTGTACCTGGGTCTCGACGTCACTCCGTGTCCTGCCGTGTTCCTTCGCGTACTCGGCGATCTCGATCTGAAGGTCGCGGTCGAGGTCTCTCCAGGCACGGATCGCGGTCTCGTACAGGTCGGATTGCCGTTTGGTCCATGCGCTGGCGGTGGGCGGACCGTACATCTCGCGCAGCCCCGCCGCCTTCGTCTCCGCTTCGCTCGCCGCCCGCTGCATCTCCACAATCTCCTCAAATGTCTTCGCCACGGCCCCGGATATTAGGCGGGCTCATCGGGGCCGGGTTCCACGACCCGCTCGGCGTTCACGGAGATCGACCGGTCGGCCCTAGGTATCATGTCTTAAATTAGGTTCTGATTTAAGCGCGGGTTAAGGCTGCGCCCGGGCGCGGCGCGGGCAGTATCGTGCAAGTCGGGCAGGGCCGGAAGGAGTCACATGGCGGGGCGGAACGGGCGCACGGTACGTGACCTGCGCCGGGGCAATCGCGCCGAAGTGCTGCGGCGGCTGTACTTCGACGGCCCGATGAGCCGGTTCGAACTGGGCCCGGCGACCGGTCTGAGCTCCGGCTCCATCAGCAACGTGGTCGCCGAACTGGTCGCGGACGGACTGGTGGAGGAGGCCGGCAGCGTCGACTCCGACGGCGGCCGCCCGCGCACCCTGCTGCGCGTCGCGCCCGGCAGCGGGCACATGATCGGCATCGATGTCGGCGAGACCCGTGTCCGCGTCGAGCTGTTCGACCTGGCCCTCACCGAACTGGCCCGGACCGACCGGGCGCTGGAGCACCAGCGGTACGACGTCGAGGTCGTCGTCGGGCACATCCGCGACGGTATCGCGGAGGTCCTGGCGGCCGCCGGCATCGCCCCCGAACGGCTCCTGGGCGTCGGTATCGGCGTACCCGGCATCGTGGCCCGCACCCCCGGGCAGGGCGCCGTCGTGCACGGCCAGACCATCGGCTGGGACGCCGTGCCGGTGGAATCCCTGCTCCGCTCAACGTGCCGGCTCCCGGACTCCGTCCCCTACTTCATCGACAACGGGGCCAGGACCCTCGGCCAGGCCGAGATGTGGTTCGGCGCCGGGCGCGGCGCCCACAGCGCGGTCGTGGTCCTCTTCGGCTCCGGCGTGGGAGCCTGCCTCGTCACCGAGGAGGTGGGCAGCGGGCGCGCCGTGGAGTGGGGTCATCTGACGGTGCGCGTGAGGGGGCGGCGGTGCCGGTGTGGCGCCTTCGGCTGCCTGGAAGCGTATGCGGGCGCGGAGGCGCTCATCGACCGCTGGCGCGAACAGGGCGGGCGGCCGCCCGAGCACGCCGACGAGGAGACGGCGCTGACCGCCCTGCTGGCCGCCGCCTACCCGCCCGAGGGCGTAGAGGCGGACCCGGTGGCGCTCGCCCTCCTGGAGGAGACCGCCGAGTACCTGGGCGCCGGCCTGTCCGACCTGATCAACCTCTTCCAGCCCGAGCGGATCCTGATCGGCGGCTGGGCGGGCCTTCAACTCGGCTCCCGGTTCCTGCCGGCGGTGCGCCGGCACGCGATCGCCTACGCCCTGCGGTATCCGGCCGAACGGGTCACCATCGACCTGGGCAGGCTCGGTCCGGACGCGGTGACGGTCGGTGCGGCGATCCTGCCGCTCGCGGACTTCTTCGCCCGCGGCGGGCGGCGCGCGGAACCGGCGCACGAGGGGAGGCGGCCGACCTGGCGGACAGCGCTGGAGGAACGGTCGCCGCGCTGACCGGCGCTGGGGGAGGTGGCTGCGTTGTCGGTGCCGAGGATTGGTGGTTGCGCTGTCCGGTGCGGGGGGATCGGTGGTCGCGCTGTCCGGCGCTGGGGGATCGGTGGCTGCGTTGTCGGCGCCGAGGAACGGGTGGTCGCGCTGTCCGGCGCTGGGGGATCGGTGGCCGCGCTGACCGGCGCTGGGGGAACGTCGTCGCGCTGTCGGTCACCGGAACAACGGTCGCCGCGCTGACCGGCGCGTCCCGCCGCCCCGGCGACCGGTGCCCGGCGTGGTTTCGCCGACGTCTCCCTGGGGTACTCGCGGGTTCGCCCGGAAGGGGCCCGTGACCCCGCTCGCGGGCCCCGTTCGCCGGGCGAGCCGAGAACGGAGTGAGCGCCGTGACCGAACGACGGCAACGGGGTCCCGGCGAGCAGGCCCGTCCGGTCCCGCGGGACATGCCGGACCAGCAGGCCCGCAACGCCGAGGATCCATGGGACGTCCGCACCGCCCGGGACGAGAGCGAACGCACGCCGGACACCGGCGAGTCGGCGAGCGACGTACCCGACACCAACGAGGCGGGCACCGGCCCGAAGGGTGCCCCCCAGCCCGGCACAGTCCACCCCGAGCATCCCGTCCCGGACGAGCCGGCCGACTGACCCCGCACCGGCCCGCCCGCCACCCGACCGGGGCCGACCGGTGCGCGGCCGGCCCCTTCCGCATCAGGAGCGGTTGGCGAACGCGTCGACGCCGGTGAGGTCGGCGGACAGCTCCCACAGGCGCGCGGCCTGCTCAGGGTCGGTCGCCCAGTCCCTGACTCCGCCGCGCCCGCCGTCCGCCGGCGCGGGTGCCGCGATGTCGCAGTCCTCGCAGTACACCCCGCCGATGCCGGCGAGCTGGGGCGAGGTCGCGGCCCACACCTGGGTGGCCGCTCCCTGCTCGGGAGTCTTGAAGGCGCCGGGGTCCACCAGCGCGCCGGTCTCGTCGATCCAGCCGCGCTCGATCATCTCCTCCCGGGTGAGGTGGCGCTGGAGCGGGGTGAGGATCCCGCCGGGATGCAGGGAGAAGGCGCGCACGCCGTGGTCCCGGCCAAGCCGGTCGAGGTGCACGGCGAACAGTACGTTCGCGGTCTTGGCCTGCCCGTACGCCTCCCACTTGTCGTAGCCGTGCTTCCAGTGCGGATCGTCCCAGCGGATCGGGGAGCGGTGGTGGCCCGCGGACGACACGGAGACGACCCGGGCCCCGCCCGGTTCGATGGCCGGCCACAGGCGGTTGACGAGCGCGTAGTGGCCCAGGTGGTTGGTGGCGAACTGCGCCTCCCAGCCGGGGCCGACCCGGGTCTCCGGGCAGGCCATGACACCGGCGTTGTTGATCACGAGGTCGAGGGTGCGGCCGGAGCCGAGAAAACGATCGGCGAAGGCGCGCACGCTCTCCAGGTCGGCGAGGTCCAGTTCGTCCACCTCCACCCGGTCGAGGCCCGCCAGGGCCTTCTCGGCGGCGGCACGGCGCCGCGCCGGGACGACGACCCGGGCGCCCGCCTCGGTGAGGGCCCGTGTCGTCTCCAGGCCGAGCCCGGAGTAGCCACCGGTCACGAGCGCGAGCTTGCCGGAGAGATCGATTCCCTTCAGGACGTCCTTCGTCGTGCTCCGAGCGCCGAAGCCCGAACCGATGCTGTGCTGTGCAGTGATCATGCACCGCACGCTACGAATTGAAGAGCACTCGAAGTCAACCCGGCGCCGCAACCGGCGTCGGCACCGGCCCTCTCCCGGTCCGGGAGGTATTCCTCCGGTCCGGGAGGAACTCTTCCGGCCCAGGACGAAGAAGAGCCCCGACCGGACGGGGGGATCGCGGTCGGGGCGGTCAGTGGTGGGCGTGGACGGCGGTCGCCTCTCGGCGAGATGCTCCACAGGGCTTCAGCCGAACGATCGTCCCTGTGGGCGAGAGATGAGGCCCGGGGACACTGTCCCGTCCGTTCCCACAGCTGGTTCAACGGAAAACTACCGATCGGTGTTCCGGAAGGCCGCCCATCTGGACGTGATCTGCGTCACCTCCGGTACGCGGACCGCCGGCCTACGCGTCCGGCGCCAGCGGACTGTCCCCCAGCATGGCGAGCAGATGCGCCGGATCCCGGTAGACGGCGCGGGCGCCCGCCTCCCGCAGATCCGTCTCCGGAATGCCGCCCGACAGCAGGCCGACACAGGTCACCCCGGCCCGGGTGCCCGCCCGCATGTCCCACACCGTGTCACCGACGAACACCGCCGACTCCGGCGGCACCCCGACCAGCTCCAGGGCGTGCTCGACGGGCTCGGGCGCCGGCTTGCCGGCCTGTACGTCGTCGGAGCTGGCCGTCGCCGCGATGGCGTCGTCCGCCCCGATCGCCCGGCGCAGCGCCGACAGCTCCCGTCCGCTGGCGGACGTGGCCAGCACGACGTTCCACCCGTCGTGGTCGAGCCGCCGCAGCAGCCGTCCTGCGTCCCTCAACGGGGGCAGCCGATCGAAGAACGTCCCGTACAGGGCCGTGTGCGCGGCGACCAGCGTGTCGACCTCGTCCCGGTCCCGGCCGCCCAGGAGATGCGAGATGAGGTCCTCGGAGCCGAGGCCCACCGACCGGTGGATCGCATGCATCGGCACCTGGTGACCCGCCTGACGGAAGGCCTCCCACCACGTCGTGACATGCAGATGGTTGGTGTCGACGAGGGTCCCGTCCACGTCGAAAACGGCCGCCCGTCCCATGATCTTCCTCCCTCATGTACGGGCTCGGGTACCACGGGACGCGCCCGTTATACGCGTGGGCACCGTCCGCTCCCTGGTCCAGTTCAGCAGCTCGTCCGCGGTCCAGGTGGTGATCACGCGCTCGGCGGGCACCCCGCACTCCTCGGCCCGGGCACAGCCGTGGATCTGCCAGTCGAGTTGCCCGGGCGCATGCGCGTCGGTGTCGATGGAGAACAGCACGCCCGCCTCCACCGCCCGTCGCAGCAGCCGGCGCGGCGGGTCGAGCCGCTCGGGCCGGCTGTTGATCTCCACGGCCGTACCGGCCTCGGCGCACGCGGCGAAGACCGCGTCCGCGTCGAACTCCGACTCGGCGCGCCCGCGCCCGGTGACCAGCCGCCCGGTGCAGTGGCCGAGCACATCGGCCAGCGGATTGCGGACGGCGGCGATCATCCGCCGGGTCATCGAGCGGGCATCCATCCGCAGCTTCGAGTGCACCGACACGACCACGACGTCCAGCCGGTCCAGCAGTTCGGGCTCCTGGTCCAGGGAACCGTCGTCGAGGATGTCGCACTCGATACCGGTGAGCATCCGGAACGGTGCCCACTGCTCGTTGAGCGCGGCGACCACCTCCAGCTGCTCGCCCAGCCGCTCGGCGGACAGCCCGCGAGCGACGGTGAGGCG
Source organism: Streptomyces glomeratus (assembly GCF_021462825.1). GTDB lineage: Bacteria > Actinomycetota > Actinomycetes > Streptomycetales > Streptomycetaceae > Streptomyces > Streptomyces glomeratus. Next base: position 30,171 of record NZ_JAKEEB010000027.1, read on the forward strand.
GGGGGAGTGGTCGGTGAGCGCCGCCCACTCGTGCCCGAGCCGCGCGGCCGCTCGGCCCATGTCCTCGATCGGGCTGCCGCCGTCCGACCAGTCGGAGTGCAGATGGCAGTCGCCGCGCAACAGCGCCCGCAGGCGCTCGCCGCCACGTGTCAGCGGCGTCTCGCCCTCCCGCTCGAGCTGTTCCAGGTAACCCGGGACCCGCCCGGCCAGTGCCTCCCGCACCACCTGGGCGGTCTTGGGGCCGATCCCGCGCAGCGACTCCAGCGTCCCGGCAGCCGTCCGTTCCGCGATCTCCTTCTCCGGAAGCGCCGCCAGCACGGCGGCCGCGGTGCGGAAGGCCCGTACGCGGTAGGTCGGCGCCCCGGCGCGCTCCAGCAGGAACGCGATCCGGTCCAGCGCTGCGACGGGACCCATCGGAACCTCCTCACCCCCAGCCTTGCCCAGGCGTGCCCGGCGTGCACGGCGGGCGCCCCCCGGGTGCCCTTCACCTGGCCGGACCAACGGGAAGGACAGGCCGTCGGCGCCTGGGCAGGGCGGCGACGGCAGGGGTGGGGGAGCCCCGGTGGCAGGGGCCTGCCCGAAGCGCTCCTGATCGCCAGGGGATCTACGCTCTATTCATGACCGAAATCGCGAGCCCCCACATCTCCCGTCCGCGGATCATGGTGCTCGGGGTCCAGCCGGGCAATCCGCCGTTCCGAATCGTGGAGATCGACGGCCAGGTGGTCGCCGAGGCGAGGTCGCTCACCGATGTGCTGGCGGTCGCCGCGGAGGCCGGTATCCCGGTCCACGACCTCGACGACCCCGACGTGGTCCGTTGGGTGGGCGGGGACAAGCTGACCTGGACGCTGCACTGAGGGCCTGTCGTCCCCTCCCGCAAGGTGGTTCCGCGGCACGGCACGGCCCTGCGCAACGGCCGGTTCGGCGCGGCGGCCGGACGCCGGCGCACCCGCCGGGCGGGCCTCGTCGCCTTCGCCGAAGCCCGCCCTCGAGTGCGTCCACGATGCCCGCCGGACGAGCGGACGGTCGGTCAGCCGACCGCCCACTTCTGGTTGGCGCCACCGGAGCAGGACCAGATCTGCAACCGGGTGCCGTTCGCGGAGTTGTTGTCCGTCACGTCCAGGCACTTGTTCGCCTGCGGATTCACGATGTCGTGGGCCGCGGTGACCGTCCACTTCTGGTTGGGCCCGCCGGTGCAGTCCCACAGTTGCACCTTGGAGCCGTCCGCCGTGCCGTTTCCGGCCACGTCCAGGCACTTGCCGAGCGCCCTCAGGGTGCCGTCCGATGCCACCGTCCACTTCTGGGCGGCCGTGCCGTTGCAGTCGTACAGCTGGACAGGGGTGCCATTGGCCGAGTTCGCGCCCGCCACGTCCGCGCACTTGCCTGCGAGCCCGGTGATCGGGGCGCCGGTGCCGCCGGCGCTGTCACTCGTCGTCATCCGTACCGAGTCCACGACGAGTTGCTGCGGAAACGCCGTGGAAGCGTCCGGGTCGCCCGGCCAGTAGCCGCCGACGGCGAGATTGAGGATGAGGAAGAAGGGCTTGTCGAACACCCAGGTCCGGCCGCCCAGATCGGCCGGGGTGCGCCGCTGGTAGACCGTGCCGTCCACGGACCAGGTGATCGAGCCGGGCGCCCAGTCCACGGCGAAGGTGTGGAAGGCGTCCGCGAACGCCTGGCCGTTCGGCAGGGAGTAGGCCGCGCCGATGCCGCCGGAGCCCGAGTAGCCGGGTCCGTGGATGGTGCCGTGGACGGTCCCCGGCTCGTAACCGACGTTCTCCATCACGTCGATCTCACCGCTGTCGGGCCAGCCGACCCGCCCGATGTCGTTGCCGAGCATCCAGAAGGCCGGCCACATGCCCTGCCCGCGCGGAATCTTCATCCGGGCCTCGACATGGCCGTACTGCGCCGTGAACCTCCCCGAGGTGTTCAGCCGGGCCGAGGTGTACTGGCATGTGCCGTACCAGCACCGGTAGTTCGCCGGGTTCTCGCGGCGGGCCGTGATGACCAGATGTCCCCGGCCGTCCAGCGCCGCGTTCTTGTTGCCCGGCGTGTAGTACTGACGCTCGTGGTTGTTGACGTTGTCGCCGGTCTCGATCTGCCACTTGGCGGAGTCGACGGCGGCACCGGCCGGGCCGTCGAAGGTGTCGGAGAAGACGGTCGCCTCCGCCGCCTGCGGGGCCGCGTGGGCGACGGGCGTGAAGGCGGACGCGGTGAGCACCGCGGAGAGCGCGGCGAGGAGGCATCTGCGCAGCAGGCGTGGGCTGTCCATGAGCTCCCTTTCCGTACGGCCGCCCGGAGGCGGGCGGGCCGACTGAGGTGGGGGGTTGGCAGCGCAGCCGTAGGCCCCGGCCGCGCCGCAGGAAAGCTCTTAAAGATTCAGCTCTTGATTCAAGAGGTGAGGTAAGGGGTCGTCAAGACTCTGGTACGGACCGGAAGCCGGCCTCTTCGTCTGTTCAGTCCTTGCCGCGCCGCCGTGCGCGTGCGTGCACGGCTCGCCCCAGCCGCCGTCCGAGAAGCAGATAGCCGAGCAGCGCACCCGCCGTGTTGAGGATGACGTCGTCGATGTCGAACGCGCGGCCGGTCACGAGCGCCCCCTGGGCCAGCTCGACCAGCAGCATCACGACCGCGGTGGCGATGCCCACGCGCAGGACACCCCGGGTGCCGGGCGCCAGGACCGGCAGGAGAAACCCGAACGGCACACCGAGCAGGACGTTTCCGCCGATCTGCCGGACGGCGCCCCGTGCCGCGGGCCGTTCGAGGTAGGCGCGCAGGGAACGGCCCGGGTGCAGGTTGCTGTGGACCAGGGCCCGGGATGCGGGCGACGGCTGCAGCGTCATCCGGGCCAGCGCCGCGGCGAAGCCCACCATCGCGATGAAGGCGAGCGCCATGATCAGCAGCCGGACGGGGAGCGGGAGCGGTCGCCGCTCCCGTGCTGCCTCCGTGGCCCGGCGGCGACCGGACTTCGCGAGACGCGCGCTGAACGCCGTACGTGCCATCCGACCCTCCCGGTTTCAACGTCCCTTCGGCTAGAGCCTGTTACCCCCGATGGGGCCGCTGATGCCGGGTCGCTCCAAGACCGGGGGAGTCGCCGCCGCCCTGCGGCCGGGGTGCGCCGCCGGCGGTTTCCCTTCCCGCGGGCGGGGCACTCCGTGCAGCAGCCGCTCGCGCGCCGCCGATACGCGGGCGCGCCACGGTGCTTGGATGACATGTCGGACATTCCCGGATGCGGTGGTGGGTGGAGGTGGGGCATGAACGCGCGTACGGCACTGGTGACGGCGCTGGAAGTGCTCGGCTGGTGGGCCGCCCTCACCCTGCTCTGGCTCGTCCTCATCAGCACCGTCGACACCCTGGAATGGGCGGTGGGGACCTCCGCCGCGCTCGTCGGCGCGGTCACGGCACGCGCCGCACGACGGGCGGTAGGCGCACGGTGAACGGCTGGACCTGGACGGCCACGATCGCGCTCGGTGTGGGCGTGGGCGCCGCCGTGTGGGGCGTCGTCACCGGGCCGCTGCGCCGCCGCGTCGTCGCCCAGAACCTGTCCAGCGCGCTCGCCGCCCCGGGACTGCTGCTGCTCGCCCAGGGCTACGGGCGCCCCGCATATGTCGACCTCGCGCTTCTCCTCGCCCTGCTCGGCCCGGTCGGCACCCTCGTCTTCGCCCGGCTGCTCGCCGACGACCTCGCCGGCGACCCGCCGCGGGCCTGGGCCGTCACCCTCGCCGTCGCGGGATACGGGGCCGTGGTGGTGCTGGTCCTGTGCGCCGTCACCGGCCCCGGGCGGGCGATGGTCAAGCTGCTGGTCGTCGGGGCGCTCCTGATCGGCGGCAATCTCGTGGCCTCACGGGCGCTGTCCGGCGGATTCCCCGGGAGCCGCCGTGGATGACCCGCTGATCGTCGTCGTCCTGCTGCTGGTCGCCGCCGCGGCGACCGCGGCCGTCGCCGTGCGCGACCCCGTGCGCCAGGCGCTCGTCCTGGCCGTGCTCGGCGTCTGCCTCGCCCTGCTGTTCACCGTCACGCAGGCCCCGGACGTGGGTCTGTCACAGCTCGCCGTGGGATCCGCGGTGACCCCGCTCCTGATCATGCTCTCGGTGCGCAAGGTCAGACGAAGGCAGCAGGACGGGAAGGAGAAGGAGCGATGACCCGGCGCCTGCGGATGATCGTCCTGGCGCTCGGCGGCGCCGGCCTGGCGGCGCTGTTCGTCGCCGCGTGCTTCGGCATGCCGGGCTTCGGCGGCGACCGGCACCCCTACGGCGACCGGGCCGTGCACGCCTCTCTGGCCCGGAGGACCGCCAACACCATCAGCTCCGTCAACTTCGACCAGCGTGCTTTCGACACGCTCGGCGAGATGAGCATCCTGTTCACCTCCGTCCTCGGCACCGTCGTACTGCTGCGGCAGACCCGCGACGAGAAGCGCGGGCGCCCACAGCCGCAGGAGGTCGCGCTGCCGGTCCGCCGGTACGCGCTTGTCGTCCTGCCCGTCGCCCTCGTCTCCGGTCTCTACGTGATCGCGCACGGCCAGCTCAGCCCCGGCGGCGGCTTCCAGGGCGGAGTCGTCGCGGCGACCGCCCTGCACCTGCTCTACCTGGGCGCCGACTACCGCGCCCTGGAACGCATCCGGCCGATCGGCGTGTTCGAGGTCGGCGACGCGCTCTCCGCCTCCGCATACCTGGTCACCGGGCTCGCGGGCGTCCTCGCGGGCACCGCCTTCCTCGCCAACACCCTGCTTCCGTACGGCACCTTCAACACACTGTCGTCCGGCGGGACCGTGCCGCTGCTCAACGCCGCCATCGGCATGGAGGTCGCCTGCGCGATCGTCATCCTGCTCGCCCGCTTCCTGGACCAGGCCGTCGAGATCGAGGAGGACAACGGGAAACGATGACCGTACTGCCGTATCTCGTCGCCGTGTGGATCTTTCTGACCGGATGTTACGGCCTCGCGACCAGCCGCAACCTCATCCATGCGGTCGGCTGCCTCGCCGTCTGCCAGTCCGCCACCTACGTCCTGCTGCTCGCCGTCGGCTACCGCGCCGGCGCGACCGCGCCCGTCTACTCCGACATCAAGCCCGGCTCGCGGCCGGTCGTGGACCCGGTGGTGCAGGCCCTCACCCTCACCGACATCGTCGTCGGCGCCACCGTCACCGCCCTGCTGCTCTCCCTCGTCATGCAGATCTCCAAACGCCACGGCACCGTCGACCCGGACGAACTGCGGGAGCTGCGCGGCTGATGAACCACCTGCTGCCGTTGCTCGTCGCCGCACCGCTGCTCGGTGCCGGCCTGCTGATCGCCTGCGGACGCCGGCTGCCGCGCGTCGCCGCCGAGAGCTTCGGCTGCGCCGTCTCGGCCGGAACCGCCGCACTCGCGATCTGGCTGTGCCTCAACTCCTCGCCACCTTTGACCGAATGGGTCGGAGCCTGGACGCCCCGCAACGGCACGAGTGTCGGGATCGTCCTCGTCGGCGACGGTCCCGGACTCGGCATGTCGGCCCTGGCCTCCCTGCTCACCCTGGCCTCCCTGGCGTACTCCTGGCACTACTTCGACGAACCGCCCCGCCGGCACGCCGGTTCCTACCCGGCCCTCATGCTGCTGTTCCAGGGCGGAATGTGCGGCTTCGCGATCACGGGCGACCTGTTCAACGCGTTCGTCTTCTTCGAGCTGATGAGCGCCGCCGCCTACGCCCTGACCGGATACCGCGTCGAGGAGGCGAAAGCCGTACAGGGCGCCCTGGCCTTCGGCGTGATCAACTCCTTGGGCGCGTACGCCATGCTCATGGGCATCGCGCTGCTCTACGCGCGCACCGGCGAGCTGGCCCTGACCCACATCGGCCGGGGGCTGGACACCCACGGCGGTCCCGACGCGCTGACCCTCGCCGCCTTCGTCCTCGTCCTGACCGGGCTGCTGGTGAAGGCCGCGGCCGTGCCCTTCCACTTCTGGCTGCCCGACGCGCACGCCGTCGCACCCACCCCGGTGTGCATGCTGCTGTCCGGCGTCATGGTCGAGTTCGGCGTCTACGGAGTCTGGCGCGTCTACGGCACCGTCTTCTCCGGACCGGGCGGGATCCCGGCTGCCGACCTGGAGCGCGCGCTCACCGTCCTCGGGATCCTCACGGGTGCGGTCGGCGCGCTGATGTGCTGGTACCAGCGGCATGTGAAGCGGCTCCTCGCCTGTTCGACCATCGCCCATGTGGGGCTGTTCCTCGTCGGTGTCGGCTCCCTGCTGCCCGAGGCCGACGACGGGGTCGCGCTGTACCTCCTCGGTCACGCCGGCGTGAAGGCGGCCCTGTTCGCCTGCACCGGCCTGCTGCTGGACCGGTTCGGCTCCGTCGACGAGCACGCGCTGCACGGGCGCGGCCGGCCGCTGCGCGGGGTCGCGGTGATGTTCGTCCTCGGCGGCCTGGCGCTCGCCGGAATGCCGCCGTTCGGCATCTCCCTCGGCAAGGCGGTCACCGAGGAGGCCCTGGGCGGGCCGCTGACCGTGGTGTACGTCCTCGTGTCGGCGGTGACGGGCGGCGCGGTGCTCCGGGTCGCCGCGCGGGTCTTCTACGGACTGGGTCCGCAGCCGCGGGTCGGGTCCGCGTGCGAGACCACCGGGGCCGGCGAGGAGCCCGAGACCCGGCACCGGTTGAGCCGGATCCCGGACACCATGAGGGCCGTGCCCGCCCTGCTGCTCGCCGGCTCGCTCGCCGTCGGCGTGGTGCCGGGCTTCGCCCGTATCGTGGCGCGCTCGGTGAACGAGGCCGGGTCCGGCGGGGCGCTCACCTCCGCCCACTGGACCGCGGCCGGCGTCCTGCTGGGGCTGGTCTCCACGGCGCTCGCCCTGGCCCTGGCCGCGCTCGCCGTCACCCGCCCGGAACTGCTCGGCGCACGGCCGTGGACGCTGCCGCTGCGCCGGCTGCAGTCCGGGCACATCGGGGACTACGTGGCCTGGGTCCTGCTGGGCACCACCCTGCTCGGGGCTCTGGCCCTGCCCGGGATCCTGACCGGCTGACGAGTCGGGGGCTCAGGTGCCGTAGGACACCTTCACCTCCTTGAAGCCGAGGGATTTCAGCAGTCCGTCGAGCATGGCGGTGGTGTTCGTCTCGGCGCGCGCGGTCAGTTCGCTCTCCTTCGCGGCCTCGCCGATGTGCCGGACCGCCAGCTTCTGCACGGCGCGTTCGCTGTTGGGGTTGTCCGAGAAGAGGTCGCCGATGCGGTCCAGCAGACCCCGCTGTTTGGAGACGGCGTAGGAGCGGTCCGGGTCGAGCGTGGGCTTGCCCAGCGCCGCGTGCGGCAGACGGAGCGTGGCGGACGTCCGGTCGGCGTCGACCGTCACGTCCTGCCGGCCGACCCTGCCGAGGTCGACGTACGCGTCCACGGTTCCCGCGCCCACGTACAGTGTTCGGGTGCCGCGGATCGCCGACGGCAGGTACTTGGAGTCCCTCTCCAGGTCCACGACCACCTGGAAGGTGCCGGAAGCGGCCTCGTACCGGCTCATGTCCTGGATGGACCGCAAAAGCACGGGCCCCGACCGGTCGTGCGTGTCCATGCCGAACAGGTCACGCAGCCCCGGAAGCACACTCAGCCGCAGTCCCGCGAACAGCACCGCGAGTACCGCGACCAGGGCGATGACCGCCTTGGCCCAGGCGGGCGTCCGCCGCCGCACGGACATCGGTTCGGGCCTCTGCTTCGTGGACGTCGTCATATCGACACTCCTCCCTTCTTCTCGCCGGTTTCCCGTCAGGGGCCCCTGCCGAACGCGGAGTTCGCCGATCGCGGCCGCGGACGGCCGTACGCCGCACGGCCCCGCATCCCCGGGCGGCGGCAGGGCCCGTCAGTAGCATGTGGCGCGCAGCCCGTTTTCGATCATGCGAGGAGCGGAACGTGCGTGACATCGCCGTCTTCAGCGGCAGTGCCCATCCCGAGCTCGCGGCGGAGGTGTGTGCGCACCTCGGGGTGCCGCTCAGCCCGGTGCGGGTCAGCAGATTCGCCAACGACTGCCTGGAGGTGCAGCTCCAGGCCAACTGCCGCGAGCGGGACGTGTTCCTCGTGCAGCCGCTGGTCGCCCCCGTGCAGGAGCACCTCGTCGAGCTGTTGTTGATGTGCGACGCGGCACGCGGCGCCTCCGCCGGGCGGATCACGGTGGTCATGCCGCACTACTCGTACGCCCGCTCGGACAAGAAGGACGCGCCGCGGATCTCGATCGGCGGGCGGCTGGTGGCCGACCTGATGGTGGCGGCCGGGGCCGGCCGCGTCCTGGCCATGACCCTCCACTCGCCCCAGGTGCACGGCTTCTTCTCGGTGCCGGTCGACCATCTGCACGCCCGCCGGGAGCTGGCCGAGCACTTCCGTCAGTACGACCTGTCGCACGCGACCGTCGTCTCGCCCGACCTCGGCAACGCCAAGGAGGCGGCGGCCTTCGCGCGGATGATCGGGGCGCAGGTGGCGGCGGGCGCCAAGCAGCGGTTCGCGGACGACCGGGTCAGTATCAACTCCGTGATCGGCGACGTCGCCGGACGGGATGTGATCGTGCTGGACGACGAGATCGCCAAGGGCAGTACGGTCCTGGAACTCCTGGAGCGGCTGCGTGAGTCGGGCCCGCGGTCGATCCGGATCGCCTGCACCCACGGCCTCTTCGCGGCCGGTGCCCTCAAACGGCTGAGCGAGCAGCCCGACGTCCTGGAGATCGTGTGCACGAACACGGTGCCGGTCCCGGTCGAGGAACGCACCGGCAAGCTGCGGATCCTGTCCATCGCCCCCGCCCTGTCCGAGGCCGTCCGCCGCATTCACAACGGTGAGTCCGTCAGCGCTCTGTTCGACCAGCCCCGGAACGAATAGAGCCGCGCAGTGACGCAACATCAGCCCTGAGCAGCGGTGATGTCACAAGCGCGGACGAGGCCGCTGTGAATTCGCGATGCGTTTGAACACGCCGGGGTCCGGCTGCGTACAGGGAGTGGGGATTTTCATGCCCGGCCCGCCATGACGTGTAGGAGTACTCCCTTGAGACGCAACACGCGCAGACGCCCGACAGGCGCACGGCGCGCGACCTTTGCAGCAGTCGCGCTGATCATGGGCGGAGGGGGGCTGGTAGCAGCGAATGTCTACGCCTCGGCGAGCGAAGGCGGCTGGGGCGGAACATCCGGCCAGAGCGGCGACCAGGCCCTGACCTCCAGGACGGTCACCCTGGACTGCCCGGACGTCGGCCAGAAGCTGACCGACGTTCCGGACCCGGCGCAGTCGCGGGTCGACACGGAACTGGCCACCCTCGACAAGCAGATCACCGAGGCGTACGACCGGCTGGCCTCGACACGCGAGGCGCAGGCGAACGACGGGAGCTACGTCCAGAACTCGATCCTCGGCCCGCTGAAGGACAAGCGCGCCGCCGTGATCGACCGGATCAAGGCCGACTATCAGCAGGCGGGCGCCACCGCTCCCGGTGCGATCGACGGCATGGCCCCGTGTACCGGGGTCCCCGCCGAGCAGGGGCAGCCCCCGGCCGCCGGCCAGAACGGTGAGGGGCAGAACGGCAGCGGCCAGAACGGCAGTGACCAAGCCGGCGGCGGCCAGGAGGGCAGCGGCCAGAACGGCAGCGGCCAGAACGGTCAGCAGCAGGGAAGCGGCGGACAGGCCGTCGGCGGCCCCGTCGCCTCCGACTTCGTGGACATCCGGAGCGTGCAGCCGAACGTCCGGAAGCCCGCTCCGCAGACCGGCGCCTCCACCGGCGCGTTCGTGACGAAATGCGGTGTCAACGCCAACGGCAACCACAACACCGACAATGTGATCGTGGCGCCGGGCGTGAAGAACGGTGCGCACCATCTGCACGACTACGTCGGCAACCAGTCGAACGACGCCTTCGCCACCAACGACACGTTCGCGGCGGCCCAGACGAGCTGCGAGAACCAGCAGGACAAGTCGTCGTACTACTGGCCGGTGGTGCGTGTTCAGGACGGAACGCAGGACTTCGACCAGAACAACGACGGCGGCGGCAAGGAGGGGAACGTCGGCAAGATCCTGGTCGCCAAGCAGGCCGAGATCACCTTTGTCGGCAGCCCGACCAGCAAGGTCGTCGCGATGCCGCGCTTCCTGCGGATCATCACCGGTGACGCCAAGGCGTTCACCAACGGTCCGAAGAACGCCAACGCCCACTGGAGCTGCACCGGCTTCGAGGACCGCCAGCTGACCGACAAGTACCCGATCTGCCCCGACGGCAGCAGCGTGGTGCGCTCGTTCGCGTTCCAGAGCTGCTGGGACGGTCAGAACATCGACAGCGCCAACCACCGGACGCACGTCGCCTTCGCCGACGCCGACGGCAACTGCCAGAACGGCTTCAAGGCGATCCCGCAGCTCACGATGCGCCTGGTGTACGACGTGCCGCAGCCGGTCATCGAGAACGGCCAGGTGAAGAACCCCTACGCGGTGGACGGCTTCCCCGAGCAGCTGCACAAGCCGATCACCGACCACGACGACTTCATCAACGTCATGACCGACGAGCTGATGAGCCAGGTCGTCGACTGCGTCAACAGCGGTCGCCAGTGCGGGGGCGGGGCCGGCGACCAGCCGCCGAGCACATCGGCACCGTCCCCCGACCCCACCTCGGGTGACAACGGGGGCTCCGGCCAGGGCTCCTCCTCCGGCGGCTCGACGGGAACCGACCCGGGCACCCCGTCCGGCGACGACTCCGGGTCGGGATCTTCCTCAGGTGACAACTCGGGCTCCGGTTCTTCGTCCGGCGACAACTCGGGCTCCGGTTCTTCCTCAGGTGACAACTCGGGCTCCGGTTCTTCGTCCGGCGACAACTCGGGCTCGGGTACGGGCTCCTCGTCCGGTCACCAGTCCGGGTCCGGGGCCGGGTCAGGCTCCGGCGGCAAGCAGACGTCGCAGCCCACGGCCGGTACGCCGGGCACCTCGGCGACGGACGGCGGCTCGGGCAGCGGCCGCGGTGGTGCGGCTCCGAGGGTCTTCGCGAGCTCCTCGCCCGCCCGGAGCGACGCGTCCGCCGCGCCGGGGAGCGGCTCGGAGGACAGCCACACCGGGCAGGCGGCAGGGGAGCCCTCGGCGGCCGGACAGCCCTCTGCGGAGGGCGGGGTCGCTCCGTCCGCCGCGCCGGGGACCCAGCCCCAGGCGGTCACGGGCGGCCTGGCCGAGACCGGCGCCCACCTGTGGCCGGCCGCGGCCGGAGGGGTGCTCGTGATCGCGGGGCTGGTGCTTCTGCGCCGTATCGGACGCCGGTCCTTCTGACCCCCTCGCCAAGAGGCACACAGGAAGGCGGCGGGACCTGCCCGGCAGGTCCCGCCGCCTTCACCCGTCCTGGTCGGGGCCGCCGACGCGGACCCGCCGGATCAGTTGATCTCCAACGGCCCGCTACTCTCCGACCGGCCGAGTGCCTCGTCCAGCGACGCCGCCGGCGGAAGCAACTCGGCCAGGCGGGTGAGGCGCAGGATGCGCAGCGTCAGCGGATGGGTGCAGACCAGATGCAGCGTGCCGCCCCGCGCGAGTACCCGACGCCTGGCGCGGAAGAGCAGCCGCAGCCCCGAGCAGTCGAAGAACTCCGCCGGCCGCAGGTCGATGACGATCCGCGGCGCCGGACGGCCGGTCGCGGAGTCCAGGAACGGCGTGATCTCCAGGGCCGCGACGACATCGATCTCGCCGTGGAACTCGAGCACCAGATGACCGCGGTCCCGGTGGATGCGCAGATACCGGGGGAGGGGTGCGGGGCCGTGCTGCATCGACATCGCCTCCACCGACTCCGGGCTCGAAGGAACCCAACGGCCATGCGCGTTAGGCAAGTTATCTCGGTGGAGTGAATTCCAGCATGTTCGATTGACATATGTCTTCTATTTGTGGAGCGTGCCACGCTGACGGTACGTCAGTCCACCAGCAGAACCAGCTTGCCCGTGGTCCGGCCGGTGTCGCCGATCTCGTGCGCCTTGGCGGCATCCGCAAGCGGGAACGTCCCGGAGATCGTGGCGCGCAGCTTGCCCTCCGCGACGAGCCCGGCGATGGCCCTCATACCGTGCTGGTCGGCGTCGACGAGCATCTCGGTCGCGCGTACCCCGAGCCTTTCGGCCTCCAGGGGCAGCTCCTTCGATCCCTCCGGCAGGATCGTGACCAGAATTCCGCCCGCACGCAGGGTGCGCAGCGAGCGCTGGACGTAGTCGCCGCCGATCGTGTCCAGGACCACGTCCACGTCCCGCACCGTCTCCGCGAAGTCGGTCTCCCGGTAGTCGACCAGTTCGTCCGCGCCCAGTTCGCGCAGGAAGTCGTGCTTGCCCGCGCTGGCCGTGCCGATGACATACGCGCCGCGCGCCTTGGCAATCTGCACGGCCACGTGCCCGACGCCGCCGGCGGCCGCGTGGATCAGCACCCGCTGTCCGGGCCGCAGCTGGGCCGTCTCGACCAGGGCCTGCCAGGCGGTCAGCGAGACCAGCGGAAGCGCGGCGGCCTGGGTGTGGTCGATGTTCGAGGGCTTGTGGGTGAGGGCGCGGGCGGGGACGGTGACGTACTCGGCGTGCGAGCCATGGCCGAACGGGTAGGGCAGCATGCCGAAGACTTCGTCCCCGGTCCGGAAGAGGGCGACGCCGAGTCCGGTCTCCTCGACCACGCCGGAGACGTCCCAGCCGAGGACGAACGGCGGCCGGCCGAGGAATCCGCCGGTGGCCCGGTGCTTCCAGTCGGTCGGGTTGACCCCGGCCGCGCGTACCCGGACCAGCACCTCGTTCGGTCGCGGTGCGGGGCGCTCCAGCCGTACTTCCTTGAGGACCTCGGGACCGCCGAGGACGTCCTGGCCGATGGCGCGCATGGTGTTGGTGTTCACAGTGCTCATGGTGTGCCAGCCTGCCGGGGTCCGCCGCTCGAGAAAATGGCACGATTGCCAACCTTCGATAGGATCGTGCCATGCAGCGTGTGGAACGGATCGTGGTCCTGGCGCTCGAGGGCGTCTATCCCTTCGAGCTGGGCATCCCCAGCCGGATCTTCGGCGCGGCCGAGGGGCGGTACGAGGTGCTGACCTGTTCGGTCGACGGGCGGCCGGTGCGCAGCAACGCGGACTTCTCGATCGCCGTGGAGCGCGGGCCGGAGGTGCTGGCCACGGCCGACACCGTGGTGGTCGCCTCCGTCGCGCCGTCCTACATCACCTCGGAGCTTGCGCCGGAGGTCGCCGCCGCCCTCGCACAGATCCGTCCCGACGCGCGGATCGTCTCCATCTGCACGGCGGCCTTCGTCCTCGCGGCGGCCGGCCTGCTGGACGGACGGAAGGCGACCACCCACTGGCAGGTCGTCGACCGGTTCCGCCGTATGTACCCGCATGTCGACCTCGATCCGGACGTCCTCTTCGTCGACGACGGGCGGGTCCTCACCTCCGCCGGAGCCGCCTCCGGGGTCGACGTCTGTCTGCACATCGTGCGCACGGACCACGGCAGTGAGCTGGCCAACGCGGTGGCCCGCCGGTGCGTGGTGCCGCCGTTCCGGGACGGCGGCCAAGCGCAGTACATCGAGCAGCCGGTGCCGCAGCACGGGGCGGCGAGCACGGCCGCGGCCCGTTCCTGGGCCCTCGAACACCTCGATGAGTCCCTTGCGCTGGCCGATCTCGCCCGGCACGCCGGGATGAGCCTGCGCACCTTCGCCCGCCGATTCCAGGAGGAGGTGGGCATGAGCCCCGGCCGATGGCTCATCCAGCAGCGTGTCGCCCGCGCCCGTCACCTGCTGGAGTCCACCGATCTTCCGGTGGACCAGATCGCCGGGGAGGTCGGCTTCGCCACGGGGGCCTCCCTGCGGCAGCACCTGCACGCGGCGATCGGGGTGTCACCGCAGGCCTACCGGCGCACGTTCCAGGCGGCGCGCTGACGGGCTCCCGCTCACCGGCTGCGATGCAAGGCGACCAGCAACTGCCAGGACTGATCGGCGATCTGACGCGGTGACGCCTCGATGAGGCCGTGCAGCCAGTCCGCCAGCACGCCCGCGAAGGAGGCGGCCACGGCGGACGCCACCAGGGGGGCGTCGGCGGCGCCCGCGAGTTCGCGCTCGGCAAGGCTTCGGGCGCGCAGATCCCGGTGCAGGACCCGGCCGAGCGGTCCGCCGCCCCCCGGAGTGAGCAGCGTGCGGTAGAGGGCGGCGTGCGGGGCGAGCCCGGCGAAGAAGTCATTCAGGGCCGCGGGGGCGTGCACCGGGTCCGGCCGGCCGCGCCAGGCGTGCAGCGCGGCCACGGCCTCCCGTACGACATCGGCGCAGGCGTCGACGGCCAGTGCCTCCAGGTCCGCGTAGTGCACGTAGAACGTGGCGCGCCCGACCCCGGCCCGGCGCACCAGCGCGGCGACGCTGACCTCGTCGAGGGGGCGTTCGGCGCACTCCCGCAACAGGGCTTCCCGTAGCCGCGCGCGGGTGCGGGAAGCCCGGGGATCCACCGGTGGCACCGCGGTCATCGCGCCACCACCACGGCGGCCAGGGCGAGCGCGCCGGGCAGCGCCTGGGCGACCAGAATCCGCCGGTTGGCGGTGGCGGCCCCGAACATGCCCGCGATCACCACGCAGGCCAGGAAGAAGACCCGTACACGGAACCCGGTCGGATCGGCGGCGAGGAGCCCCCACGCCAGACCGGCCGCCAGGAAGCCGTTGTACAGACCCTGGTTGGCGGCCAACGGCGCCGTGGCGCGCGCCATCTCGGGCCCGAACCCGTGCAGCCCGCGCCCGGGCTTCTTCTCCCAGAGGAACATCTCCATCACGAGAATGTACGCATGCAGGACGGCCACCAGCCCGACCAGTACGTTCGCCACGATCTCCATCGCCGACCGACCTCCACCCCGAAAAAGTTACTGGACAGGTGTCCAGCATACCTGGACAGGTGTCTTGGAATCACGTGATCTTCGGGGTGCGGCCGGCGTCAGGCGCCGGGCGCCGTGAACACGCGCTCGCCCCCGACATAGGTGAGCGCCACGCCTGTCCCGCCGATCTCCTCGGGTGGGCCCGCGTACGGGTCGCGGTCCAGCACCACCAGGTCCGCCAGCGCCCCGGGGCTGATACGGCCGGTGTCGTCGAGGTGGTTCACATACGCCGATCCCGCCGTGTACGCCGTCAGCGCCGTCGTCAGGCCGATACGTTCCGCGGGCAGGAAGGCCGGGGCGGAGCCGCCCGGCAGAACCCGGTTGACCGCGACATGGATCCCGTGCAGCGGGTCGGGGCTGCTGACCGGCCAGTCGCTGCCCGCCGCGAGCCTCGCCCCGGAGCGCAGGAGGGCGCCGAACGGGTACTGCAGGGCGGCCCGTTCGGCTCCCAGGAACGGGATGGTCAGCTCGTCCATCTGCGGTTCGTGCGCGGCCCACAGCGGCTGGACGGTCGCCGTGGCACCGAGCCGTGCGAAGCGCGGGACGTCGTTCGGATGCACGATCTGCAGATGGGCCAGGTGCGGTCTGGTGTCGCGGCGCCCGTTGGCCTCGCGGGCCGCCTCGACGGCGTCCAGCGCGTCCCGTACGGCCCGGTCGCCCAGCGCATGGAAGTGGCACTGGAAGCCGAGCGCGTCCAACTCGGAGACATACGAGGGGAGCCGGGCGGGGTCGAGGAAGCTGGTGCCCCGGTTCGCGGTGGCACAGCCGCACCCGTCCAGATACGGGTCGAGCAGCGCAGCCGTGCCGGTCTCGGCGATCCCGTCCAGCATCAGCTTGACGCTGCCCGCGCGGAACCGGCCGTGGCTCAGGGCGGCCCGGCGCTCGACGAGTTCGGGGATCTGCTCGGCGCCGCGCTCGCGGTCCCACCACAGCGCGCCGACGACCCGGGCGGTCAGCGAGCCGTCGCGGGCCGCCGTGAGATACGCCCCGGACGGGTCGTCCATCCCCAGGAAGTCGCCGACGAGGGCGTCCTGCCAGGCCGTGATGCCGAGCGCGTGCAGATGCCGCTGGGCGTACAGCAGCGCGGCGAGCAGATCGGCGGTGGTGGCCGCGGGCGTCAGCCGGCCGACGTGGCTCATGGCCCCCTCCTGGAGCATGCCCGTGGGCTCCCCGGAGGCGTCGCGCTCGAACCGTCCGTCGGCCGGATCGGGAGTGTCGCGGGTGATGCCCGCGAGTTCCAGGGCACGGCTGTTGACCCAGGCGCCGTGATGGTCGCGGTTCACCAGGTGCACCGGCCGGTCCGGGACCACCGCATCCAGCAGCTCCCTGGTCGGTGTCCCGCCCTCGAACGCCTCCAGAGACCAGCCGCCGCCGGTGATCCACTCGCGGTCCGGATGCGCCTCGGCGTACGCGCGGACGGCGGCCAGGGTGTCCTCGGCGGTCCTCGCGCGGGTGAGGTCGCACCGGGTGAGTTCGAGCCCGGCCGGGACGGGGTGGACGTGCGCGTCCTGGAATCCGGGCAGCAACAGCCGTCCGGCCAGGTCGACCACCTCGGTCCTCGGACCCGTGAGTTCGCGAGCCGCGCCGTCGCCGACCGCGGCGATCCGGTCACCGGCGACCGCCACCGAGGTGGTGAAGGGCCCGTCGGGGGTGAGGACGGGGCCACCGGTGAAGAGAAGATCGGCGTGCATGGTTCTCCGTTCCGTCGAAGGGCGCCGGAGGGCCGGCCGGGGGTGACCGGGATGGGCCCCGGCCGATCGGCTCGTCGGGCCGCGCGTCGCGCGGAAAAGGGCGTAAGCGATCGAGTATCGCCGAACTTCTGCCGCGCGTACCGGCGTTGGCGGCCGGTAGCAGGGCGCGCCGCCGAGTGAAACCCGGGGACGGGGTATCCGGGGACCCATGGGGGGCGGGGTGGCCCCGCCCCGGACCTCTCAGGGAGGAAGGCATGACACTGGTCATGGCGGGCGTCGTGGTCCTGGACTGCGCCGAGCCCGAGAAGCTCGCAGTGTTCTACAGGGAACTCCTCGGCGCCGAGGAGACCGACGCGACCGCGAACCGGGTGGAGGTTCGCAGCCCCGACGGGATGCGGATGGCGTTCCGCCGTGACACCAACGCCACCCCGCCGAGCTGGCCCCGCCCCGAGAACTCCCTCCAGGTGCATCTGGACTTCCTGGTCGACGACCTCGACGAGGCCGAGCGCAGGGTGGTCGGCCTGGGCGGCCGTCCACTGGAGGCCAAGGACGCGGCGGGGCCGTTCGAGGAACGCGGTTATGCCGACCCCGCCGGGCACTCCTTCACCCTGCGCCTGACCCGGGCCACGGGGCCGAAGCAGGGGTGAGGCGGCGCATGGCCGTGCGGCGGCGTGGGACTCAGTCCCGGCCGCCGTTGGTCCTGGCCGGCCACACACCCGTCGACCGCTCGATCGCCTTCGCTCCCGTGCGGTCCGCCACACTGCGTGCCACGGCGAAGAGGGCGCCCTGGACGGCCGCCGCGAGCAGCACCTCGCCCCAGCCGCGGTCCTTGTCCAGCGCGTCGGGCGCGTCGTCCTCGTGGCGGATCGCCTTCCACGCCGTGCGGAAGGCGAGCCCCGCGAGGGCGCCGCTCGCCCAGCCGAGGGCGAATCCCACCGGCTTGTAGACCAGCGGAAGCTTCGCCTTCTTCTTGTCCTTGGCCACGTTCCTCTCCTGTCCTTTGCTGTGCTGTCTGTCAACCTGCTGCCCGCGCGCCCGCGTACCGCGCGTCGCGGCCGCTGCCGCCCCGCCGTCAGGGCCGGCCCGCGGCCGGCACCTCCTCGCGCGCGGGCACCGGACCCGGCGGCGTGCCGTCACCGAACGGGCGCCCGCCCAGCCCCTCCCGGCCGTGCGGCGAGAGCCAGCCGGCCAGGTCCGGTCCGAGCGGCACGATCCCGGTCGGGTTGATGCCCGTGTGGACCTGGTAGTAGTGCCGTTTGATGTGGTCGAAGTCGACGGTGTCCCCGAAACCGGGCGTCTGGTACAGGTCGCGGGCGTACGCCCACAGCACCGGGTCCTCGGCCAGCTTCCGGCGGTTGCACTTGAAGTGGCCGTGGTAGACGGGGTCGAAACGTACGAGTGTGGTGAACAGCCGGATGTCGGCCTCGGTGATCGTGTCGCCGACCAGGTACCGTCGCCCGGCCAGGCGCTCCGACAGCCACTCCAGCCGGCGGAACACATCGGTGCACGCCTGCTCGTACTCGGTCTGGCCGGTGGCGAAACCGGCCCGGTAGACGCCGTTGTTGAGGTCCTCGTACACGACCCGCATCACGTCGTCGATCTCGTCACGCAGTCGCTCGGGGTACAGGTCCGGCGCCCCTTCGCGGTGCAGCGCCGTCCACTCGGTGGCCAGATCGAGGGTGATCTGCTGGAAGTCGTTGGTCACCAGCCGACCGCTCGGCACGTCCACGACGGCGGGCACGCTCACGCCGCCCGGATAGCCGGTCTCCCGGGCGTTGTATGCCTCACTGAGAAAGCGGATGCCGAGGACGGGGTCACGGCCGCCGGGGTCGAGGGTGAACCGCCAGCTGCGGTCGTCCTGGACCGGATCGGCGATGGCCAGCGACAGGGCGTCCTCCAGGCCGAGCAGCCGCCGCGAGATCACGGCGCGGCTCGCCCAGGGGCAGGCCCGGCTGACCACCAGCCGGTAGCGGCCCTCCGCCACCGGCCAGCCGTCGCGCCCGTCCGCCGTGACGCGGTCGGCGAAGTGACTCCTGGACCTCTTGAACTGCTTCTTCCCGTACGCGCTGTTGCCGTCGGCCATGCTGCCTCTCCTGACGTGGGCGTCCGCCCGCACGGAAGGCGGGTTCCCCGTTTTGCGCCTCGGCACCGTGTGAGGCCGGTGGATCGGGGCAGTCGGGCGACGTGAGCGGGACATCTTCCAACACGGGACAGTCGGCACGGCCCCGGCCGGCGGGGGAGCCTTCGCACCGCGAGGCGCCCGGCCACGGAACCGGAGGGCGTGGCGGGAGCTCGGACGGCAGGACTCGGGTGACGGTGCTCGTGGCACTCGGCGCGAACCTGGTGATCGCCGTCGCCAAGGCCGTGGGCGGACTCCTCGCGGGCTCGCCCGCCCTGCTGTCGGAGGCCGCTCACTCCGTCGCCGACAGCCTGAACGAGATCTTCCTGCTGGCCGCCCTGCGCCGCAGCCGCCGCCCGGCCGACCGGCGACATCCCTTCGGCTATGGCAAGGAGCGGTTCTTCTGGTCGCTGCTCGCGGCCGTCGGCATCTTCGTGATGGGCGGCTGTTTCTCCTTCTTCCAGGGCCTCGAAGCCCTGAAAGGCGGCGCCAAGGAGTCACACAGCGGCTATGTGGCGGGGCTCGCCGTGCTCGTCGTGGCGCTGCTGTCGGAGGGCGGCTCCCTGGTGCGGGCCCTGCACCAGGTGCACCGGCAGCACGATACGGCCGCCCAGGCGCTGCGGGACCCGGCTCTGCGCACGGTGCTCGCCGAGGACAGCACGGCGGTGCTCGGCGTGGTCCTCGCGATCGCCGGTATGGCGCTGCACATGGCCACGGGGAACGTCGTGTGGGAGGCGTCCGCCTCGCTCGCCATCGGTGTGCTGCTCGTGTACGTCGCCTACCGCCTCGGCCGGGAGGCCCGGGACCAGCTGATCGGCCAGGCGGCCGACCCGGAGCTGAGCGACCGGATCCGCGCGCTGCTGAAGGCACAGCCCGAGATCGACAGTGTGGAGGCGCTGCTCACCATGCAACTGGGCCTCGACTCCCTTCTGGTCGCCGCGCGCGTCGACCTGGTCCCCGGCCTGGACAGCGAAGAGGTCGAGGAGGTCGCGGTGCGCATCAAACGCTCGGTCGCGCACACCGTCCCGGAGACCCACCAGGTGTTCCTCGACATCACGGACGCCCCGACCCGCGCGGCGGAGCGGCGTGAGGGTGGCCCCGCCGCGGCGGGCGAGCCCGGCGGGACCTGACGACGCCCCCCGGCGGGGTCAGACGGCCGTGGCGGGCCCGTCGGCGCGCTCCGCGTCCCGGCGCTCCTGCTCGGCCAGCCGATGCCGGGCGTCCGCCCAGTCGAGGGGCAGCTCCGCGGCCGGTACCTGCCAGAAGGTGAAGACCGAACGGCTCATCGTGGAGCGCAGGCCGTTCATCACCGAGCGGTGGGGCTCGGCCTTGGCGTACGCGTACAGGGCCTGCCTGTCCTCCCACGCCGAGAGGGTCCAGAAGGTGCGCTTGAGCGGCTGGGCGACCAGTGAGGCGCCATATGCGCCCGGCGCGCTCCTCACCTGCTTCCATGCGGCGAGCGAGCGCAGAAAGAACCGGGGTACGTCGGCGAACGACCGGACCTCCAGGCGGGACGCCATCACGACGGCCTCGGCGTCGGGTGCGGGGGCGTTGACGGTGGTCCAGGGGAGTGTGGGCACGGCACTGCCTTCTTCCGGCGGGGAGTGGAGGGTGTCCGTGGTGCGAACAGACCGGCAAGGAAGCGCGACAAAGGGCGCACCACGGGCACGGGCGAGCGGGAGGCTCACTTGGATACCTCCGCTATCCATGTTAGACAGTAGAGGTATCCAATGACCAGAGCGGAGCCGCCACGATGCGCCTGTCAGAGCTGAGCCGCCGCAGTGGCGTCTCCGTCACGACGATCAAGTACTACCTTCGTGAGGGGCTGCTCCCGCCCGGCCGTCAACTGTCCGCGACCCAGGCCGAGTACGACGACGACCATCTGCGGCGACTGCGCCTGATCCGCGCGCTCACCGGCGTCCGCGGTCTGTCCGTCAGCACCACCCGGGACCTTCTGGGCGCACTGGAGGAGCACACCGGTGACATCCACCTGCTGCTCGGGCTGTCCCTGGGCTCGATCGGTCCGGCCGCCTCGGCGGGACCGGCCGGGGAACCCGCCGACGCCGCTTCGGAGGGATCCGCGGAACGGGCTGAAGTCGACAAGCTGGTGGACGAGTTGGGCTGGGTGGTCCACAAGGGCGCGCCGGCCAGGACCACCCTGGCCGAGACCCTGGCCTCGCTGCGCAGCCTCGGCGCCCCGCTCGACCGGCGTGCCCTGCTGCCGTACGCGCGCCTGGCGGAGCGGACCGCGGCCCTCGATCTCGACCAACTCGAAGGACTCGACGACTCGTCGGAGGTCATGGAACGTGCGCTTGTGCTGACCGTTCTCCTGGAGCCCGCGCTGCTCGCCCTGCGGCGCCTGGCGCAGGAGAACGAGTCGGCCCGCCGGCACGCCGACGGCTGACCGGGTGCCCGGCTCCCGCGGCATACCGGCGGCCGCCGTGCGGCGGCCCGTGGCGCCCGACCCCGATCGGCCCCGTGCCCCGGATGGCCGCCGACGTCACCGCCGCGGACGGGCCGCTCGGTGCCCCGCGGGAGCGCGGTCACCGCCGCCGGGCCCCGGTTGAGGCGGCGTCCCGGAGGAATCATTCTGGACCATATGGAGGAAGTCGCCGCTGCGGCGATCATCGATGCCCGGGGCACGGTGACGGGATGGAGCGAAGGTGCCCGGCGGCTGACGGGATACGCGGCCGAGGACGTCGTGGGACGCCCGGCGCAGGAACTGCTCGCCGGTGACGTGTCCCCTCCGCCGCTGACCGCGCTGACCGGCACCGTCATCCTGCGGCACCAGGACGGCCGCCCCGTCCCCCTCCGCGTCAGCGCGTATCCCCTGCTGGGCGTGGACCCCGAGCCGCGGGCGTTCGCGGTCACCACCGTGCCCGATGCCGGGGAACCGCTGCTGGTGGCCCACGCCTTCCAGCAGGCGCCGATCGCAATGTCCGTGTTCGACACACAGCAGCGGTGTCTGCGCGCCAACGACAAAACCGCCGAGATCCTGGAGGCCGAGGCGGACGAGCTGGTGGGGCGGAGGCTCGGCGACAGCCTGGTGAAGGACGACGAGTCCCGCCGGCGCTTCCGAAGCCACCTGCGCCAGGTCGCCGAGACCGGGCGTCCCGCGCACTACGAGAGCCACACCCGTATGTCCTCGGAGCGCCGGGAGCATGCCTGGACCATCGACATGTGGCCGGTGCGCAGCGGCTCAGGTCCGGTGACCGCCGTCGCCGTGGCTGCCGTCGACAACAGCGAACAGTACCGGGCCCGTGACCGTCTGGCCCTGCTGAACGAGGCCGCGACCGCCATCGGCACCACGCTGGATGTGACGCGCACCGCCGAAGAGCTGCTGGACGTGGCCGTTCCGCGGTTCGCCGACTTCGCCATCGTGGACCTTTTCGACTGGGTCCTCGGCCAGGACGAACGGCCCATGCGACGCGGCGACGGCCTCGTCCTGTGCCGCGTCGCCCATCGGTCCGCCACCGAGGGGACACCCGAGGCCGCGGTCAGGCTGGGCGAGGACGACACCTACGCGCCCCACTCGCCGCCCGCACGCGCGTTGCGGGAGTGCCGGGCCGTGCTGCGCCGGGCGGGCGAGCCCGACTTCGACCGCTGGCTACAGGAGCGCAACGCCCGGGGAGTCGGCGATCCCGCGGCCCGCCGCGGCGCCCACTCCCTGGTGGCGGTGCCGCTGAGAGCCCGCGACACCACCCTGGGCGTCGCGGTCTTCCTGCGCATCGGCAAGCAGGACCCGTACGCCGACGACGACGCCGTCCTCGCCGAGGAGCTCGCGAGCCGGGCGGCCGTCTGCGTCGACAACGCCCGCCGCTTCGCACGCGAGCGGTCGACCGCGCTCGCCCTCCAGCACAGCCTGCTGCCGCGCGGTCTGCACGGGCCGGTCGCGCTCGAGGTGGCCCACCGCTATGTCCCTTCCGTGGCCAGGGCAGGCTTCGGCGGTGACTGGTTCGATGTGATCCAGCTGTCCGGCAGCCGGGTCGCCCTGGTCGTCGGCGACGTGGTCGGGCACGGTATCCGCTCCTCGGCGACCATGGGCCGTCTGCGCACGGCCGTGCGCACTCTGGCCGACGTGGACCTCGCGCCCGACGAACTCCTCACCCACCTCGACGACCTGGTCGCCCATCTCGCGGCGGAGGAGGCCGGCGACGAGGTCGGCGAACTCGGCGCGACCTGTCTGTACGCCGTCTACGATCCCGTCTCGCGCCGTCTGGGCCTGGCCGCCGCGGGACACCCCGCTCCGGCCGTCCTGCGGCCCGACGGCAGCGCCCGGCTCGTCACCATGTCGGCCGGCCCGCCCCTGGGCGTCGGCGGCCTGCCCTTCGAGGCGACGGAGGTGGAGCTGCCACAGGGCTCGCTGATCGCCCTCTACACCAATGGGCTGATCGAGGGCCGCGGGCGCGACTTGGACCGCGGCGCCACCGAACTGTGCCGAGCGCTGGAGGTCCCGCGAGACTCCCTAGACGCCCTGTGCGACACGGTGCTGACGGCCGTGCTCTCCGAGGAACCCGGCGACGACGTGGCCCTGCTGCTGGCCCGGACCCGGGCCCTGGGCGCCGACCGGGTCGCCACCTGGGACGTCCCGGCGGACCCGGCGCAGGTGGCCGCCGCCCGGCAGCAGGCGATCGAGCGGCTGGCCCGGTGGGGCCTCGAGGAGACCGCGTTCGTCACGGAACTGGTGGTCAGCGAGCTGGTGACCAACGCGATCCGGTACGGCGGGCCGCCCATCCAGCTGCGGCTGATCCGCGACCGCTCGCTGATCTGCGAGGTCTCCGACGGCAGCTCCACCTCACCGCATCTGCGCCGGGCCCACGCCTTCGACGAGGGCGGCCGGGGCCTGTTGCTGGTCGCCCAGCTCACCCAGCGCTGGGGCAGCCGGCAGACCGACGAGGGCAAGACGATCTGGGCCGAGCAGCCGCTCCCCGACTGACACACGACCGCAAAGACGCGGACGGCCGCACGGCGGGGGCGCCGTGCGGCCCGCGGCTCCGGCTCGTTCACTTCCCGGTGGGCTCCAGCACGAAGACGGGGATCTCACGGTCCGTCTTCTTCTGGTAGTCGGCGTACGGGGGATAGGCGGCGACCGCCCGCTCCCACCACTGCGCCTTCTCCTCGCCCGTCACCTCACGGGCCGTCATCTCCTGGCGTACCGCCCCGTCCTGGAGTTCCACCGTGGGATGCTGCGTCACGTTGTAGTACCAGACGGGGTGCTTGGGCGCGCCGCCCAGCGAGGCGACCACCGCGTACCGGCCCTCGTGCTCGACGCGCATCAGCGGAGTCTTACGGATCTTGCCGCTCTTGGCGCCCAGGGTGGTGAGGATGATCACCGGCATCCCCGTGTCGAGGAGGGTCGTCCCCTTGGTGCCGCCGGAACTCTCATACAGCTCCACCTGTTCGCGCACCCACTGCGTCGGGCTGGGTTCGTACTCGCCCTCAAGAGCCATGTGCATCCGTCCCCTCGTCGCGTACGACTGCTGTCTCGTCCGGCGGGCCGCGGCCGTAGGCATCGCCGCGGGTCCGCGCGCTGCACGATTGAACACCAGCCGCCGCCGCTTTCATCCTCACCACGCTCCGGGCGTGAGGGCGGGACCACGCAACGCTTCGCCTCACGCGGGCCCGGTCAGCACCCGCACCGCCAGCGCCGCGATCACCGCACTGGAGACAAGCGCCGTCGCAAGGCGCCCGCGCCGTCCGGTCAGCGCCCGGCCCAGCAGCGCCCCACCCCCGGCCAGCAGCAGCTGCCAACTGGCCGACGCGAGGAAGGCCGCGGCGACGAAGAGGCCCTGTTCCAGCGGCCGCACCGGGTCCGCGGCGCGGCCCCCGAGCACCAGTGCGGCGAAGTAGATCACCGTGGTGGGGTTGAGCAGGGTGACGCCGAGCAGCCCCAGATACGCCCGCCCGGGGCCCGACGGCGCCGCGCGAGTGGGCAGGGACCTCCCCTCTGAGCGGTACCGGCGCACCGCGCCGACGGCACCGCGCACCGCGAGAGCGGCAAGGACCAGCGCGGACGCCCACCGCAGCGGGGTCAGCACCGGCTGGAGCGCGGCGGCGAGGGCGGAGCCGCCGACGGCCGCCGCCAGGGCGTAGATCCCGTCGGCGGTGGCGACGCCGAGCGCGGCGCACGCACCGATCCGCAGGGAGGTACGGGCGGTGAGGGAGAGCAGATAGGCGGAGACCGCTCCGACGGGTACGGCGATGCCGTACCCCGCGACCAGTCCCGCCACCAGCGCCGCGGTCACGACCGGGGCGGCGAGAGCCTCCGGGGACGGCCGAACTGCTGTCGGCCCCGGCCGGAACGGGCGGCGGCGGAGGTCGGCGGCAGGGCGGGGGCGGGGAGAGGCATGCGCCGATCCTGGGGGAGCGCCGGGAGCACGGGCAAGCGAATTACGATGGTCAGCGCGGGGACGCGCGACGCACTCCCGTCGGATGCGACGGCGCGGCCCGCCGGGCCGGCGACAGACTTCGGCCCGGCGACAACCATCCGCCTGCGGCCGTCGGCCCGACGACGGGCTTCGGCCACATACGGCATTCGGCGGATCTGGCCGAACTTCGAGTGGCCCTGTAGGTGCCTCGGGCATCTAATTGGTGATGATCGGCAAGAGCGAATCTTCGCGTGCGAGGTCATTCATGACGAAACCCGCTGTGACCCAGTCAGAAACCGTCGACTTTCCCCAGGACCGCACCTGCCCCTACCACCCGCCCGCCGCCTACGATCCGTTGCGCACCACACGACCGCTGACCCGCGTCACCCTCTACGACGGGCGTGACGTCTGGGTGGTCACCGGCCACTCCGCGGCCCGGGAGCTCCTCGCGGATCCGCGCCTGTCCTCCGACCGCAGCCGGGACGCGTTCCCGGCGATCAACGCACGCTTCGCCGCAGCACGCAACCGCCGGCTGACCTTGCTCGGCGTGGACGACCCCCGGCACCGCACACAGCGTCGCATGCTGGTGCCGAGCTTCACCCTCAAGCGGGTCGCCGCCCTGCGCCCGCGCATCCAGGAGACGGTCGACCGGCTGCTGGACGCCATGGAGGCCGCCGGCCCGCCGGCCGAACTGGTGAGCGCCTTCGCGCTGCCGCTTCCGTCGATGGTGATCTGCGCGCTGCTGGGTGTCCCCTACGCCGACCACGAGTTCTTCGAGGAGCAGTCCCGCAGGCTGCTGCGCGGCCCCACCCCGGCCGACACCCAGGACGCCCGCGACCGCATGGACGCCTACCTCGGAGAGCTGATCGACGCGAAGCGCGAGCAGCCGGGGGACGGACTGCTCGACGAGCTGATCCAGGAGCAGCTGCGCGAGGAAGCGCTGGACCGGGCCGAACTGGTCTCCATGGCGACGCTTCTGCTGGTCGCCGGGCATGAGACGACCGCCAACATGATCTCCCTCGGCACGTTCACGCTGCTCCGGCACCCCGAGCAGCTCGCCGAGCTGCGCGCCGACCCCGGCCTGATGTCCGCCGCGGTCGAGGAACTGCTGCGCTTCTTGTCGATCGCCGACGGGCTGTTGCGCGTGGCCACCGAGGACATCGAGGTCGCCGGGAGCATCATCCGCGCCGACGAGGGCGTTCTGTTCTCCACCTCCGTCATCAACCGGGACACCACGGCCTTCCCCGAACCGGACACGCTGGACTGGCACCGCACCGCCCGCCATCACGTCGCCTTCGGGTTCGGCATCCACCAGTGCCTCGGGCAGAACCTGGCCCGGGCCGAGCTGGAGATCGCCCTGCGCACGCTGTTCGAGCGGCTGCCCGGGCTGCGGCTCGCCGCTCCGGCGGAAAAGATCCCCTTCAAACCGGGCGACACGATCCAGGGGATGCTGGAACTCCCCGTGACCTGGTAAGAGGCTGGCGACCATGACCGATGACATCTCCGACAGCTCGATTTCCATCTCCATCGACAGGGACGTCTGTATCGGTGCAGGCCAGTGCGCCCTCACCGCTCCGGGCGTCTTCACCCAGGACGACGACGGCTACAGCGAGCTGCTGCCCGGCAAGGAGGACGGGGGCGGCGACCCGCTGGTGCGGGAGGCCGCACGGGCCTGCCCGGTGAGCGCCATCACCATCAGCGAGAAAGGAGTCGAGGCTTCCCGGGCCGGCTGACCCCGCCGGCCCATTCGCCGAGAACCCGAGAACCCAGAACCCCGGAACCCGAGAACCCGAGAACGCCGAGGACGGCCCACGCGGACGAACCGAGGGGCCGTCCTCGGCGGTCAGCGTCTGCGGACGCCGGCGTCCCCGCACCCGGCCGCGCGGCCCGGATCGGCCGTCTCCCGGTCGGTCTCCCGCCACCGGTGGGCCGCCAGCAGCAGTTCGGCGGCCCGGCGTGCCTGGTCGGCGGGTGCGGGGGAGGCCTCCATGCCCGCCGTCACCATGGCGCCCTCGGCCAGCAGGAAGAGCTGGTCGCCGAGAGGTGCGGGCAGGCCCGCATCGCCCACCAGACCGGCCAGGTACGCCTTGAACGCCTGCTTGTGGGCGCGTACCTGGGCCAGCACCCGCGGGGAGGTGGCGCCCAGTTCGCCGTAGGAGTTGATCCAGGCGCACCCGCGGAAGCCGGGCTCGGCGCACGACTCCCGCAGCCACTCGAACACGGCCAGAAGGCGCTCCACGGGGTCCGTGTGCCGGTCCACGTACTCCGCCAGCCGCTGCCGCCAGCGCTCGTCACGCCGCTGCAGATATGCCTCGACCAGCTGCTCCTTGGCGGGGAAGAGCTGGTAGAGGCGCTTGAGCGACACACCTGAGGTGCCGCGGATGTCGTCCATCCCGACGCTCTGTATGCCACGGCCGTAGAACAGCTCCTCCGCGGCGTCCAGCGCCCGGGCGCGGGCGACTTCGGTGTCCATGTACGCGTCCCTCCTGGGGCGTCCTCGACCGAGAGAACCGGCGTTCTCTACGGTAGCAGCGGCATGACCGGCCACGCCGTCTCTGCTCCGCCGCCTAGAGTGCAGACGTGACCCAGGACGCCTCAAAACCCTTCCTGTACATCGTCGTCTGCGCCGCGGGTGTCGCACAGGGCGTCGGCAAGCTGATCACGGCCGCCCAGGAGGCCGATTGGGAGGTGGGCGTGATCGCCACCCCGCTCGCCCTCCGCTTCTTCGACACCGCCGACGTCGAGGCGCGCACGGGCCGTCCGATCCGCTCCGCCTGGCGCGCCCCGGGCGACCCGCGGCCGTTTCCGGACCCGGACGCGGTGGTCGTGGCCCCGGCCACCTTCAACACCGTCAACAAGTGGGCCGCCGGCATATCCGACACCCTCGCCCTGGGCGCCCTGTGCGAGGCGTACGGGTTGGGCGTGCCGATCGCAGTCCTGCCCTGTGTGAGCGAGGCGCTGGCGGCCCATCCCGCCTACCGCGCCAGCCTCGAACGGCTGGGCGGCATGGGGGTCCGGTTCGGGGACCCGTACGCCGGAGAGGCGGACGAGGAAGGCGGACATCCCCAGTTCCACTGGCGGCGGGCTCTGGAGCTGCTCCCGCCGCACTGACGAGACCCATTGCCGCCCGGCTTTCGAAAGGGACCGAACTGCCGGTCGAATTTTCCGGGTCGAGTGCGCCGGAGGGCGCGGAATTAGGCGCCCGGACGCTGTTGACTGACTTTCTGTCAATACAGCCCCGCCGCACCGGAAACGGAAAGCGAGGGACTCTCTTGTTCGCCCTCGGCGACCTATGGAAAAGTGTCACCGTCGGCGCGCGGATCATTCTCCTCACCGCTGCGCATCCGGCGTTGTCGTGCGCCGTCCGCTGCAACCGGTGGTGTCTCGGGCGGTTGTTCGACACGTCGGAAAATTCCGATGGACACGTCCTGCGTGCAGCCGGCCGGGCGGTGCCTTCATTGGTACGGACTAAAGAAGTGTCTGCGTGGGTTCTGGAGGAACGTGAACGTGAAAGACGGGAGTCGGCGTAATTTGCCGAACTCCCTCCCGTCGTACGGCGCGACGGACGAACAGCTCGCCGCCGAGCTGAAGAAGTCCGCGGGCAAGAGGCCCGTGCACCATCCGGTCGGCGAGTTGCTCGGCCGTCACTGGGAGGCCGCCTTCTCCTACGCCCGGCTGTGCACCGACGGGGCTCATCCCGCCGGAATGCTCACCACGGCAGCTTTCACCCGGCTCTTCGAGGACTCCGCGCGGCAGGGCGGACCCACGGCCGCCTGGCGGCCCCAATTGCTCGTCGCCGTCCGCCGTCTCGCGGCGGAATGGGACACCGACCACCGACGCGCCCTCCTGCACCGCGCACTGCGCTCCGACCCCGGCGGCGGCGAGCGCGCCGCGGCACGGCTGTCGCCCCCCGAGACCCGGCGGCTCGTGTCGCTTGCCTTCCAGCGGCTCCCCGAACCAGCCCGGTGTCTGCTGTGGCACGCCGAGGTCGAACGGGAGGAACCCGCTCTCCCCGCCGCCCTGTTGGGCATCGATCCCGCAGACGCCGTGGTACGGCTGGACCGGGCGCGCGAGCAGATACGTGAGGCGTGCCTGGACGTCCACCGCGAGTCCGCCCCCGACGAGGAGTGCCGCCGCTACGCCCGGCTGCTGGACGTCTCCCTGCGCCGGTCGGACGACATCCTCGATCCCGATCTGCACCGCCACATGGACGGCTGCACGCACTGCCACCACGCCGCTGAGCAACTGGAGGGCTTCCACCGGCGCCTCCCGCTGCTCCTGGCGGAGGGTGTGCTCGGCTGGGGCGCGCAGGCCTACCTGGAGACCAAGACCACGCCCGTCGAGGTGACCGAGGCGCCGGCGGCCCCCGTGAAGCCCCTCGTCGGAGGCGAGCCGCTGATCGACCCGGCCGACGCACGCCCGCGGGCGACGCCCGTGGAGGTCACGGCTCCCAACGACCCGGCCGGCCCCGGCCATCGGGACACCACCGCGACGGACGCCAGGGGCGGCGGCCGCTCCGCGAGCGCCGTGCCGACCGCGGCGGGCCCGCGCCCCACCGCCGCGCACAAGGCCCCCCGCCGCTCGCCGCAGCGTCGCCAACTCGCCTTCGCCGCGGCCGCGGTGGGTGCGCTCGTCCTCGTCCCGCTGGCCGTGTGGTCCGGGACCCGGTCGGCTGGGGGCGCCGCCACCGGCACGGGCACACCGTCCGGTGAGCCCAGCCCGGCAGGGACGAGCCACTCCGGATCGCCCTCCCTGATCGGCACCGCCGCCGATGTGCCCACCGGCGCCTTCGAGGGCTGGCTGCGCAACGAGGACAGCGGCCTGTGCATCGGCCTCGACAAGGACAAGGCGGTCGTCGGCGCCGAGGCCCTGCTCATCTCCTGCGCGCCCACGCCCACCCAGCAGTGGGCGTACGGCAGCGACGGGCTGCTGCGCAGCGCCGCCGCGCCCGGGCTGTGCCTCGACTCCCACCTCGGCTACTCGGTGCAACTCGCCGCCTGCGCAGGGGCCTCGGAGCCCGGGGCGGAGAACGTCCGTTACGACTTCACCCTCCAGGGCGCGCTCGTCCCGCGCTGGAACCAGGACCTGGCCCTGACCCCCGCCTCCTCCGACCGGGACGCGGGACTCGTACTCAAGCCGCGGACGCGCGGCCACACCCAGCGCTGGCATGCGGACACCTCGAACGCGCCGCGGATGGCGACGGCCGACGGGGGAGCCGAGGAGTTGTCGAGGGCTCCGGCGGCCCGCGGCGCCGGGCCGTCCCGCTCGGCGGCCCCGGCGAGCGGGAGCGCGCCGGGGCCGGCTCCCACCTGGTCGACGCGGGCGCGGCCCACGGACGGGCCGTCCTCCCCGAAGGCGGGCGGCTGTCCGGGCCGGTACTGTCCGCCGGGCGACCAAGACGCCCAGGACGGGCACAGTGACTGGGGCGGACACGAGGGCCGGGGTCCGTCCGGGGCTCGCGGCGGCCACTGACCGGGACCGGCCGCGGCCTCACTCCAGCAGGTTCAGCTCGGCCCAGATCGTCTTGCCCTCGGCGGTGTGGCGGCTGCCCCAGCGTTGGGCGAGCTGGGCCACCAGGAGCAGACCTCGGCCGCCCTCGTCGAACGTCCGGGCCCGGCGCAGATGCGGGGCGGTGGGGCTGCCGTCGGACACCTCGCAGATCAGCGTGGCGGCGTCATGGATCAGCCGGAGCCGGATCGGATGCTCGCCGTATCGGAGGGCATTGGTGACCAGCTCGCTGACCACCAGCTCGGCCGTGAACGTCACATCGCTCAGCCGCCACATCTCCAGTTGCCCCACGACCTCCTTGCGGACCGTCGCCACCAGCGCCGGATCGGCGCCGATCTCCCAGGTCTCCACCTGTGAGGCGGGCAGCCCGTGCGCGCGGGCGAGCAGCAGGGCCACGTCGTCCGGGACACCGCCCGGGGGAAGCAGCGCGTTCAGGATCCGGTCACAGGCCTCGTCCAGCGAAACCGGACCGGCCGCGCATTCGTCGAGGACCGAGCAGAGCAGCCGGTGGTTCGTGTCGATGTCACGCTGACGGCTCTCGATCAACCCGTCGGTGTACAGGCCGAGCACCGTACCCTCGGTCAGGTTGATCTCCATCGACTCGAACGGCAGCCCGCCGAGCCCCAGGGGCGGCCCGCCGGGCAGCTCGATCTGCCGTGCCGTCCCGCCCGGCGGCACCATCAACGGGGCGGGATGGCCCGCCCGCGCCAGCGTGCACCGGCGCGAGACCGGGTCGTACACCGCGTACAGACAGGTGGCGCCCACCTCACCGGTCGTGCCCTCGAGCCCCCCTTCCTGGGACATGCGTATGACGAGATCGTCGAGATGGGTGAGCAGCTCCTCCGGTGCCAGATCGATGTCGGCGAGCGTACGCACGGCGGTGCGCAGCCGCCCCATGGTGGCGGAGGCCTGGACACCGTGCCCGACCACGTCACCGACGACCATGGCCATCCGCAGTCCCGACAGCGGGATCACGTCGAACCAGTCGCCGCCCACACCGGCGCGGGCCGCGGGCAGATAGCGGTAGGCGGTGTCCAGCGCCGCGGTGTACGGCAGTTTGCGCGGCAGCAGACTGCGCTGGAGGGCGAGCGCCGTCTCGCGCTCGCGGCCGAACCGCCGCGCATTGTCGATGCAGACGGCGGCCCGCGCCGTGATCTCCTCGGCGATCAGCACGTCGTCCGGCGTGAACGGCTCCTGACGCCGGAATCGTCGCAGCACGACCACTCCGAATCGCCCGCCGCGGGCGCGGATGGGAACCGACATCGTGGAGTGCACACCGAGTTCACGGACGCGTTCGCCCCGGGCCCGGTCCCATTCGAGCCACTCGGTGAGCGAGGTGGCGAGGTCCGTCGCGACCATCGTCCGGCCCGCCACCAGGGAGGACGCCTGCGGCGATGAGGCGGGGTACAGGCCCACCCGGCCGGGCTCGATCAGCGCCTCGGGGGAGCCGGGAGTGATCGACCGGTGGGCGGCGCGGCGCAGCGTGACCGGCGCGGTGACCGAGGAGGGCCCCGGACGGCCCTCGTCGTCCGGCGGGTCCAGCAGATCGACGCTGACGAAGTCGGCGAGCCGGGGCACGCACACATCGGCCAGCTCCTGCGCCGTGCGTATGACGTCGAGGGTGGTCCCGATACGGATGCTGGCCTCGTTGACCAACTGCAGCCGCTCCCTGGCCAGAAACTGGTCGGTGAAGTCGTGTGCGGTCATGCACACCCCGCGCATCCGGCCGCCGCCGTCGGCGAGCGGGGCGAACCGCGCGAGCCAGGCATGTGTCCGGCCCTCGGCCCCGCTGCGCAGATACGTCTGCACATCCCGCCTCCGGCCGCTCTCCAGCACTTCGCGGGCCTGGAACTCCAGTTCCTCGCTCTCGGGCCTGCCGACGATCTCCGCGAGCCGCAGACCCCGGATGCGCTCCTGCGGAAGACCGACCAGCTCGGCCATCGCCTGGTTGCAGGCGTACAGCCTCAGGTCCTCGTCGTAGACCGCGAGGGCGCAGGGCGAGCAGGTCAGCGCCGCCCGTATCAGCGCGTCGTCCCCCGGGTGGCGGCCCGAGTCGCCGACGGGAGTGACGACCAGCCATGCCTCACCCTGGGCGTGCTGACGGCGGTGGGCGAGCAGCCACACCGGCAGGGCGCGGCCGTCGCGGTGGCGCAGCTCGACCGTGCCGCTCCAGCGGGTGCCGTCCGGTTCGGGCCGCGGTACCGGACTGCCGGGGACGAGCAGCTCAGCGGCGGGGCGGCCCTCGACCTCCTCGGGCGCATAGCCCAGCAGTCGGCCCGCGTGCTCGTTCCAGTGCACCAGGACGCCGTTCCCGTCGATGACTGCCCGAGCCGTGGCGGCTTCGCCGGGCGGATGCACCGGGCTCATCGCCACTCCCCTGCGCACACTCTCGGTGAACAAGCACGTCACTCGTGTTCCAGCCTAGACCGTGGCCGGATTCCGTACCCCCGAAGCCGGTGGCCGGAGGGATCCGGTCCGGCCGCCGGACCGCGGGTCGGCGGGCGGTGGGCTCTTCACCCGGCTTCGGTACCTCTCACATCCCGCTCCCACCTGCGTGTATTTACCCGGGAGTACCCGGACGGTACCGTGTGGGTCATGCCAGCCCTCAACGTGGAGTTCAGTGACCGGGAGCTCGAGGACCTGCGACAGATCGCCAAGGAACGCGGTACGTCGATGAAGGCCCTGGTGCGTGAGGCCGCCGCGGCCGACATCGCGCGGCACCGGGCCCTTCAGGAGGGCGCCGAGGCCTTCCGCCGGTTCTTCGCCGGGCACGCGGACGAGTTCGCTGCGGCCTTCCCCGAGGACGAGCCGCACACCAAGGACGAGGGGCGGGGCGCCTGACCGATGGCCTCCGTCCTCCATATCGACGTGCCCTGGCTGCTCCAGCGCCATGAAGAGGTCCTTCCGGACCAGCCGGTGATCAACGACTTCTCCGCGCTGGTCGCGGCGGTCGCCCGGCACCGTGTCGACCCGCCCCGCCTCGGTGTGAACTCCGACCCGGCCTGGCGCGCGGCAGCCCTGTTGCACACGCTGGCGCTGCTCAAGCCGCTGCCGTCGGCGAACGCACGCTTCGCCTGTGCCACGGCGGTCGCGTACATGTTCGTCAGCGGCGTCGGCATCGACCCGCCGTACGGCGCCCTGGTCGACCTCACGCGCGACCTCATCTCCGGAAAGACCGACGTCTACAAGGCGGCGGACCGGCTGCGGTCCTGGCAGATCTGACGGGGCGAGGCCGTTACCGGGCCAGGGGGCTGGCGTCACATGGGGCGCCGGAAATGCCGCAGGGTACGCGGGTTGCGCCGAACCCCTTGCCGACCTGAGGAGTTGGGCTGGCGCCCGACGTCTTTCAGTCGGTACGGATGTAGTTCACGCGCCTTGTTGGCCCTAAGTGACCTGTGCGAAGGTGACCTTCTCGCGCATGGGCCATGGCCGCTCGCCTTGCGCCTCGGAAGGAACCTGTTCAGTGCACACCCCCCACCCCCCGCGTCCGTCCTATCCTCCCCGTCCCCGCCTCGCCCCCGGGGAATCCGACGAGGCACTGGCCGCCCGGCTCAGGGGCCGGCCCGTGGGCGAGGCCACGCAGCCCGTCGCGCTGCTGATGGCGCGGCACTGGCAGCCCGCGCACGAGTACGCGGTGATCTGTCTCGCCTCCTCCGCGGACGTCGCCTCGATGGTCGCCGCCACCGCCTTCCACCGGATCCTCGGCGAGCTCATGCGCTCCGGGTCCGCGGGCGCCCTGCGGCCCCGGATTCTGGTGGCGGTACGGGACACGGTCGGGGAGTGGGCCGCCGACGAGCGGATATCCGGGGTTCTCCGCGAGCTGAGGAAGCCCGCGGGCGGCCGGGGCATCCGCAACGCGAAGTCCCTGACCCCCGAGAACCGCATCCTCGCCGAGCGTGCCTTCCGGGGACTTCCCGAACTCGCCCAGTGCCTGCTGTGGCACACCGAGGTCGAGGCCGAGCACATATCGGTCCCGGCGGTTCTGCTGGGCATGAACTCCGAGGCCGCCGCGGCGGCACTGGAGCAGGCGCGCGACCAGTTCCGGGCTGGCTGTGTACGGGCCCACCGGGAGCTGGCGCCGACCAACGCCTGCCGCTTCCACAACCGGCTCCTCGACATCCCCCTGCGCCGTGGCGGCGCCCTGTTGCCGGAGGTGCAGCAGCATCTCCTGGAGTGCCCCTACTGCCGTTCCGCCGCGGAGCAGTTGAGCCATTTCGAGGGAGCGCTGGGCGGACTGCTCGCCGAAGCGGTCCTCGGCTGGGGGGCACAGCGCTATCTCGACTCCCGGCCCGGCCGCAGGGCGTATCGCGCTCCCACCCGGCCCGGTCCGGGCGGGAACGGCAGACACGCGGCCGGCGGACGCCGCCGACTGCTCTCCCGCATTCCGGCGGAGGGCCGCCGGATCGCGGAGGAGCGGAACACCAGGGCCCTGCTGACCGGTGTCGGCCTCACCGCCGCGGTCGTGCTCGCGGGGCTTTTGGTGGCCGGCCTGTGGACGAACGACGGTGGAGCCGACCCGGTCGCCTCCACCCGTGCGAGCGGCACGAGTACGACGCTGACACCCGCTCCCGGCTCCGGGGCTCAGTCCGGCACGGCCGGACACGCCGTGGCCCCGCAGCGGACCCGGCTGCGCGACCTCGGCGCCGGCCTCTGCCTGGACATTCGCGGCACGGTGCGGGCCGGCGCGCACACCCGGCTCGCGACGTGCTCGTCCGCGTTGACGCAGCAGTGGTCGTACGAGAGCGACGGTCTGCTGCGCAGCATCGCCGACCCGGGGCTGTGCCTCGACTCCCGCGCCGCGGACGGGATCCCGACGCTCGCCCCGTGCGTCGACGCGGGCCAGGCACACGCCGACGACGTCCGCTACGACCTCACCGCGCGGGGCGAGTTGCTCCCACGCGGGAACGAGAACCTCGCCGTCACACCCGCGAGCACCGACCCGGACACCGACATCGTCATCAGGACCCGGGACGGCTCCGACACCCAGCGGTGGGCGACCGACGGCCAGCCGGCGAAGCCCATGTCGCTGTCCGTCGCCGGGGCGGACGATCACCGGTCCGTGCTGCCGGCCGAGCAGATTTCCCCGAGGTGAGGCCCGTCAGGACACGACGTCCCGCGGCTCCTTCCCGGCCAGGAAGTCGGCGGCGTTCTGCACGGCCGCCAGGGCGATCCGTACGAGCGTCTCCCGGGTGACCCCGGCGACGTGCGGAGACAGCACCACGTTCGGCGCCTTGAGCACTCTGAGAGCCGCGGTGGGCGGTTCGGGGTCGAAGACGTCGAGACCCGCCCCGGCCAGCGTGCCCCGCTCCAGCGCGTCCGCGAGGGCGTCCTGGTCGATCAGGGCGCCCCGCGCCGTGTTGACCACGAACGCGGTCGGTTTCATCAGAGCCAGGCGGTCGGCGTCGAGCAGGTGCCGCGTCGCCTCCGTGAGCGGTGCGTGCAGCGTCACGTAGTCGGATGTGCGCAGCAGTTCGCCGAGTGGCACATGGCGCGCCCCGCCCAGGCGTGCCTCGGTCTCCGCGTCCAGGCGTGTGGGACCCGAATACAGGATCGACATGTCGAAGGCGACCGCCCGCCGCGCGACCTCCTCGCCGATATGGCCGAGTCCGACGATGCCGAGGGTCTTGCCGGACAGCTCGGTGATGGACTGCTGCAGCCGTGGCAGCGCCCAGTCGGCGTCGACGAGCGCCGTGTGGGCCGGCACCAGCTGCTTGGCCAGGGCGAGCATGAGCGCGAAGGTCTGCTCGGCCACGTTCTGCTTCTCGGCGCCGCTGGAGCCGATGTTGCACACGGGCACGTTCCGGGCGCGGGCCGCGTCCAGGTCGACGTAGTCGAAGCCGTGGCTCGCGCACTGGACGAGTTCCAGCCGCGGTGCCGCCGCGATGTGCTCGGCGGTGACGGGGGCGAGGCCCGTGACGATGACATGCGCGGCGCGCAGCGCCGCCGGGTCCTCGTCGGTCCGCTCCACCACGGTGACGTGCGCCTGGCCGGGGAACACCGAGGAGAGGGCGGAGCCCGCCGCGCGCCCGCCGACATGGGGCGATATGACGGCCAGTACGTTCTTGACGTCGGTCACGGGGTCTCCTGGATCAGGTCGGCGGGGCTGAGCGTCGTGGCACGGGCGTGTCCGGACAGGGCGAGGGTGAGGTCGAACTCGGCGAGCAGACAGCGGATGACGTGCTCGACGCCCGCCTGCCCGTCGAGCCCCAGCCCGTAGGCGTAGGGCCGCCCCACGAGCACCGCCCGCGCGCCGAGCGCAAGCGCCTTGAAGATGTCGTCGCCGGTGCGGATCCCGCTGTCGAACAGCACGGTGAGCCGGTCTCCCACCGCCTCCACCACTCCGGGCAGCGCGTCGGCGGCCGCCACGGACCCCGCCACCTGCCGGCCGCCGTGATTGGAGACCACCACGCCGTCCATCCCCGCGTCGAGCGCGCGGCGGGCGTCGTCCGGGTGCAGGATGCCCTTCAGCACGATCGGCCCGTCCCAGTTCTCCCGCAGGAACGCCAGGTCCGGCCAGGTCTTGCCGGGGTCCGCGAACATGCCCACGAAGTGCAGCACGGCGGCGTTGGGATCCTCGTGCACCGGCTTCGCCAGACCGGCCTGGAACGCCGGGTCGGTGAAGTAGTTGGCCGTGCCCACCCCGTGCAGGAACGGCAGGTAGGCCTGGTCCAGGTCCCGGGGCCGCCAGGCCAGCAAGGGCGTGTCCAGCGTGACGAACAGGGCGGTGAACCCGGCCGCCTTGGCCCGGGCCAGGAAGCTCCGGGTGACCTCGCGGTCCTTGGGCCAGTACAGCTGGAACCAGCGCTCCCCGTCACCCGACGCCTCGGCCACCTGTTCCATCGGTGTGCTGGAGGCCGAGGACAGGATGAAGGGCACACCCTGCGCCGCGGCGGCCCGTGCCGCCGCCGGCTCCGCCTCCGGATGCATGATCGACAGCACGCCCACCGGCGCCAGGGCCAGCGGAGCCGGCAGCCGCCGCCCCAGGACCTCGACGGACAGGTCCCGTTCGTGGACGTCCCGCAGCATGCGCGGCACGATCCGGCGGCGCTCCAGTGCGGCCCGGTTGGCCCGGGCGGTGCTGCCGTTGCCCGCGCTGCCCGCCACATAGCCCACCGGTCCCGGCCCGAGCCGCTGCTCGGTGAGCTCCTCCAGCCGGGTCGGATCGGTGGGCAGCCGAGGCACGGCGCCCGTCATGCCCTTCAGATAGATCTCGTACTGGAAGTCCGCCCAGTGTTTCGTCATCCTCGTGCTCCGCCTCTCCTCCCAGAGACCGCCTGGTATGCCGACGATGCTGGCGAACGTGACAAGGTCCGTCCACTGTGGTGCGCACAACGTGCGGGTGTCATCATCACCCTGTGATAAACCAGGCCCGGTTGCAGTCCCCCTCGCGGTCCCTGGCGTCCCGTGGCCGGGTCCGGGACGAGATCCTCGCCGACCGGCGCGTCGTGGAGGACGTCGTCGCCGCCGTCCACGCCCAGGTGCCGGTGTACGCCGCGCTCGACGACAGCAGGCTGCCGGAGGTGCGGGCGATCGCCGCCTGGGGGGTGGACCGCATGCTGCACCTGTGGGCAACCGACGGCACTCTGGCCCCCGCCGATCTGCGCCGCTTCCGTGGCATCGCTGCGGCCCGCGCGGCCGACGGCCGGCCGGTGCAGGCCGTGCTGCGCGCCTACCGGGTGGCGGCGACCGTGCTCACCGACGAGGTGACCGCCCGGGCCGGGGACCTCACGGCGGCGGACGGCTTCGCGCTCGCTCGGGTGATGCTGACGGCACTGGACACGCTGTCGGAGGAGATGGCCACGGCCTACGCGGCCACCACCGAGGACCTCGCCGGGGACCGCGACCGGGCACAGCGGCTGCTGCTCGACGACCTGATCGCGGGCCGGCACGCCTCGGCGGGAGCCCTGACGGACCGCTCCGCCCGGCTGGGCGTCCACCTCCCCGACCCCTACTGCCTGCTGGTGGCCGAGCCCACGACCGAGGGCGGCCCCGACATCTCGTACGAGGAGGCCGCGGGACTGCTCGCTGCGCTCGGCGACCGCGGTACGCCGTTGTCGGCGCTGTCGACGGTCCGTGGCTCCAGGGCCGTGCTGCTGCTGCCCGCGGCGGCGGTCCACCGGGCGCCGGCGGCCCTGGACGAGCGAACCTGGCGGGCCTGCGCGATCACCGGGGAGGGCCTGGACCGGGTCGCCGTGGCGCACCGGCTCGCCGCCGACGCCCTGGACACGGCGCCCGCCCACGCCCACCGCCCCGGACGTGTCCTCACGGACGCCGACGCCCATGTCCTCGCCCTGCTCGCGGGGCATCCGGCCGCCACCGCCGAACACATCGCCCATCTCGTTCTCGGCCCGCTGACCGAGCCGGACCAGCGCCATCTGCTCCAGGCCCTGACCGCGTACATCGACGCCGGGTCGGCCACCGCAGCCGCCCGCGCGCTCCATCTGCACCCGCAGTCGCTGCGCTACCGGCTGCGTCGGATCCTCGCCCTGACCTCCCGCGACCCCCGCGACCCCTGGCAACGTCTGACCCTCGACGTCGCCCGCACGATCGGTGCCTGAGGCGGGCACCCGGGTTCGGTGTGCCTGTCCGGCTACCCCGCCCGGCGGCCCACGCGGGCCATGGCACGGATCGGGGCGCCGTCCGCGCCCGGCAGGTGCAGCGGGAACAGGAACACCTCCACCGGGCGTCCCTCCCGCTGGGCGGCCAGGACCCGGTCCAGGCCGGTGAGGTTCTCCGCGATGACACCGCCCGCGCCGCACAGCACACGATGGGCGGGCAGGTCGGGCTCGCCGGTCGGGTCCACGCTCAGCGCGTCCACTCCGACCGTGCGGACGCTCGCGCCGATCAGCGCCCGCATCGCCTCAGGCGTCAGCCAGGGGTGGTCCAGGTAGGCGTCGGTGCCCCAGTAGGCCGACCAACCCGTGGCCACCAGCAGGATCGCGCCCGGCTGAAGCCGCAGCAGGCTCAGCGCGGGCCCGAGCAGCTCGGGCGTGATCGGGGAACGGGCCGGCAGACCTTGCAGGTCCGCCACCACCGCCGGGCCTGCGAAGCGCTCCGGCGGCAGCGCGTCCAGCGCGGGCCATGCCGAGTCCACGTGGTAGGGCGCGTCGACGTGTGTCCCGGACTGTGAGCCCAGGTGCAGCGCCAGGACGTTGACCCCGTCCGTGGCCACCCGCAGCGCCCGCTCCACCTCGACCTGCGGGTCACCGGGATACACGGGCATCCCGCTGACCACGGGCACGGAAAGATCGAGCCAGGACTCCATCAGCGGCCCTCCGCCGCGAGTGCCGGAGCCGTCTCCTGCGGCGCCCCCGGCCCGGAGATCGGTGGCACCGGCACCTCGACCGTGCGGGCCAGCCGGGCGCCCTCGGGCCCGTAGGCCGCCCGGGGCTCGGGGAAGAGCCGCAGCAGCGCCAGGAACAGGACCGCGGCGACGGCGAGTGAGAGCGGCAGGCTGATGTCGACGCCGTTCGCCAGGCCGCCCAGCGGGCCGACGAACTGCCCGGGGATGTCGGTGAACAGCACGCCGACCACCGCCGAGACCCACCAGGCGGTCATGCCCCGCCAGTTCCAGCCGTGCGCGAACCAGTAGCGGCCGCCGCGCTGACGGCGGTTGAAGACCTGGAGCGCGTCCGGGTCGTACCAGCCGCGCCGGGTGTAGAAGCCGAGCATCATCACGACCATCCACGGAGTGGTACAGGTGATGATCATCGTGGCAAAAGTGGAGATCGACTGCACCAGGTTCAGCCCGAATCGGCCGATGAAGATGAAGGCGATCGACAGGGCGCCGACCACCAGCGTCGCCTGCACCCGCGACAGCCGGGGGAACACCGACGAGAAGTCCAGGCCGGTCCCGTACAGCGAGGTCGTCCCCGTGGACATGCCGCCGATCAGCGCGAGCAGACACACCGGGAGGAAGAACCAGGTCGGTGAGATGGCGAGCAGACCGCCGACGAAGTCCGGGGCCGCCGCGTCGACGTACTTGGGCGCCTGCCTGGCGATGATGCTCGCGGTCGCCAGACCGAAGACGAACGGCAGCAGCGTGGCGATCTGGGACAGGAACGCGGCACCGACCACCCTGCGGCGCGGTGCGCCGGCCGGGATGTAACGCGACCAGTCGCCGAGGAACGCGCCGAACGACACCGGGTTCGAGAGCACGATCAGCGCCGCGCCGATGAAGGACGGCCAGAACAGCGCCTTGGTCGCGGGGTCGGCCGAGGCCGTGAAGACACCGGCGTACGACGGGTCGAAGTCCCCGGCGAAGGCGATCGCCCCGAGCAGGAACAGCACGGTCGCCGAGGTCACCGCGATCTTGTTGACGAACAGCATGAACCGGAAGCCGTATACGCACACGGCGAGCACCAGACCCGCGAAGAGCGCGTAGGCGACGACGTACGACAGAGTGCCGCGCTGGAGGCCGAAGAGCCGGTGTGCGCCGCCGACCAGGGCGTCACCCGAGCTCCACACCGAGATCGAGAAGAACGCGATGGCGGTGAGCAGGGAGAGGAACGAGCCGACCACACGGCCGTGCACACCGAGGTGGGCGGAGGAGGAGACCGCGTTGTTCGTGCCGTTGACCGGGCCGAACACCGCCATCGGGCACAGGATCAGCGCGCCCGCGACCACCCCGAGGAGCGTTGCGGCGAGCCCCTGCCAGAAGGAGAGGCCGAACAGGATCGGGAAGGCGCCGAGGACGCAGGTGGAGAAGGTGTTGGCGCCGCCGAAGGCGACCCGGAACAGATCGAGCGGTGTCGCGGTGCGGTCCGCGTCGGGGATGCGCTCGACGCCGTAGGGCTCGACCTCGGTGAGGGACGGGGGTGCGGCGGCGGGGGAGGAGTCGGGGTTCTCGGACAACGGGAGCTCCAGCGGGGGACAGGTGGCGGAGCGCTTTCGTGGCGCGGCGGTCCGGACGCCGCCGGGCCGCCGCGGGGGTGCGCAGGGCGGGGAGAGGTCGTCCGCTAGGGGTGTGCCGACGCTAAGACCGCCCGCAAGATCCCCGCCAGAGGGCACTTCATCCACTTCTCGGGCGCCGCGTGGACGATTCGTCCACACCTCCGCCTCGGCCGGACGCCCCCTCCTTCCCGGCTGGACGAGGTGCCCCGGATCGCCGGAGGCCCGATCGAAGCGGACGATGAAAGAGCCCTCGGCCCGCCCGGTATCACCTTGACAAGAGGACACTCAAGTTTTATTCAGGCTGATAGGGAAGTCAGGGCAAAAACGCAGCGTGGAGGGGGGACGACAAGGAGGGAGAGCCCCCATGGCACGTCCGGTCGGTATCGACCTCGGCACAACGAACTCGGTGGTCTCGGTCCTGGAGGGCGGCGAGCCCACCGTCATCACCAACACGGAGGGCGCCCGGACCACACCGTCGGTCGTGGCCTTCGCCAAGAACGGTGAGGTGCTCGTCGGCGAGGTCGCCAAGCGGCAGGCGGTGACCAACGTCGAGCGCACCGCCCGCTCCGTCAAACGCCACATGGGCGACCAGGCGTGGCGCTTCCCCGACAGCGGAACCATCGACGGCAAGAAGTACACCGCGCAGGAGATCTCCGCGCGCGTGCTGCAGAAGCTGAAGCGGGACGCCGAGGCCTATCTGGGCGAGGACGTCACCGATGCCGTGATCACCGTGCCCGCCTACTTCGACGACTCCCAGCGGCAGGCCACCAAGGAGGCCGGTGAGATCGCCGGCCTGAATGTGCTGCGCATCATCAACGAGCCGACGGCGGCCGCGCTGGCGTACGGGCTCGACAAGGAGAACGACCAGACGGTCCTCGTCTTCGACCTCGGCGGCGGCACGTTCGACGTGTCGCTCCTGGAGATGGGCGAGGGAGTCATCGAGGTCAAGGCCACCAACGGCGACACCCACCTCGGCGGTGACGACTGGGACCAGCGGATCGTCGACCACCTGGTCAAGCAGTTCAAGAACGGCTACGGCATCGATCTGTCCCAGGACAAGATGGCCGTGCAAAGGCTGCGGGAGGCCGCCGAGAAAGCCAAGATCGAGCTCTCGAGTTCGTCCGAGACGACCATCAACCTGCCCTATGTGACGGCCTCGTCGGAGGGGCCGCTGCACCTGGACGAGAAGCTGACGCGCGCTCAGTTCCAGCAGCTGACGGCCGACCTGCTGGACCGCTGCAAGGGGCCGTTCCATCAGGCGGTCAAGGACGCGGGGATCAAGGTGTCCGAGATCGAACATGTGATCCTCGTGGGTGGCTCCACCCGCATGCCCGCGGTGACGGACCTGGTCAGGGAACTGACCGGCAAGGAACCGCACAAGGGCGTCAACCCCGACGAGGTCGTGGCGGTCGGCGCCTCGCTGCAGGCCGGTGTCCTCAAGGGTGAGGTCAAGGACGTCCTGCTGCTCGATGTCACGCCGCTGTCGCTCGGCATCGAGACCAAGGGCGGCATCATGACCAAGCTGATCGAGCGCAACACCACGATCCCGACCAAGCGTTCGGAGATCTTCACCACGGCCGAGGACAACCAGCCATCGGTGCAGATCCAGGTCTTCCAGGGCGAGCGGGAGATCGCGGCGTACAACAAGAAACTCGGCATGTTCGAGCTGACCGGTCTGCCGCCGGCGCCGCGCGGTGTCCCGCAGATCGAGGTGACCTTCGACATCGACGCCAACGGCATCATGCACGTCATGGCGAAGGACCTCGGCACCGGCAAGGAGCAGAAGATGACCGTCACCGGCGGCTCGGCGCTGCCGAAGAACGACATCGACCGCATGGTCCGCGAGGCCGAGCAGCACGCCGAGGAGGACCGCAGGCGGCGCGAGGCGGCCGAGACCCGCAACCAGGCCGAACAGCTCGTCTACCAGACCGAGAAGCTCATCAAGGACAACGAGGACAGGATCCCGGGAGACGCGCGGAGCGAGACGGAGGGTGCCCTGGCCGAACTGAAGGAGACGCTGAAGGGGGAGGACTCCGCCGAGATCCGCCGGGCCCTGGACAAGGCCGCCGCCGCGGCGCAGAAGATCGGCAGCGCCCTGTACGAGCGGGCGCGGACCGAGGGCGGCACGGCGTCGGACCAGGGCGCGGCCGACGGCGGCGCCAAGGGCGGGGACGACGTCGTGGACGCCGAGATCGTGGACGACGACGACACCTCACGGGCGGGCTGACGATGGACCGGATCCAGCCGCAGAGCGCGGAGCTGCGACGTCTGCTGGACGAGCGCACCGCCGACCTGCAGCGGGTGAAGGCCGAGTACGACAACTACCGCAAGCAGGTGCGGCGCG
Organism: Streptomyces glomeratus; assembly: GCF_021462825.1. Lineage (GTDB taxonomy): Bacteria > Actinomycetota > Actinomycetes > Streptomycetales > Streptomycetaceae > Streptomyces > Streptomyces glomeratus. The sequence goes on from NZ_JAKEEB010000027.1 coordinate 73,874, forward strand.
ACCGCATGGCGGTGCGTGAGGTCGCGACGGAGAACGTGCTGCGGGCACTGCTCCCGGTCCTCGACGCCGTGGAGGGGGCCCGCCGGCAGGAGGCCTTGAGCCCCGGTCTCCAGGCCGTCGCCGACGTCCTGGAGACACAGCTGGGCTCCCTGGGCCTGAAGGTGTTCGGGGCGGAGGGCGAGCCCTTCGACCCCCTGTGCCATGAGGCGGTGACGCATGTCGTCGCCACGGAGGCGGAAGGCCTGACCTGTACCGAGATCCTCAGCCCCGGTTACCGGGTGGGTGACCGGCTGCTGCGCCCCGCCCGCGTCACGGTCACCGGCCCGCCCCCGGCGGGCGGCGTCGTGCTCGGCGGACGGACGGAAGCGGGGCACGGCGGTGAAGGGCTGCAGGCGCCGCCGGGACCTGCCGCCCTGCGGCGGGGGTCGTAGCCGGACCGGGCGAAGCGGAAGACAGCGCTTACCGGCGCCTGTAAACGGAATGTTTCAGGCCGATTGCCGAGCCATGGAAAACCGGCCAGACGAGGGCCCCGGATGAGCCGGAACCGCACGCTTACTGGGAGTGTGCGTGCGAATTCTGTGACATCACGCCACTGATTCAATACTCAAAGTTACCGAAATCCGGGGGGTCGATGTGAGATTCCGGCGCGAACTCGGCAGACTCCGGCACGCCGAACAGGCACTCGGACGGAACGGCTCCGGCTCGTGTACGCCGGCGCTGAAACGTCACTTCGATACGAGCGGAAGGATGCACACAATGCCGAACACCGCGCGCTGGGCAGCGACCCTCACCCTCACGGCCACCGCCGTCTGCGGCCCCATAGCCGGGTCCGCGCTCGCCGCCCCGAACGCCCCCGCCTCTCTGTACGCCCCCTCGGCTCTCGTCCTGACCACGGGTCACGGCCAGAGCGCCGCCACCGCCACACCGCAACGCGCGGTCACGCTGAACTGCGCCCCGGGCGCCTCCGGCACGCATCCCGCGGCGGCCGACGCCTGCGCCGACGTGCGCGCCGTCAACGGCGACCTCGACGCTCTGCGGCCGCGGGAGGGTGTCTTCTGTACCAAGTTGTACGACCCCGTGGTGGTCACTGTGCAGGGCGTGTGGCAGGGCAAGCGCGTCGACTACCAGCACACCTTCGCCAACGAGTGCGTGAAGAGCTCCTACGGGACCGCCCTCTTCGCGTTCTGAGGACCGGGATCGCGCGGTCACGGCGAGCGTGGACCGCGGGCTCGTAACTGGGGAGTGCGAGCCCAGTCGCAGCGACCGTGAGATCTCGCAGCGGGGGCCGGTCGGACGGAGTGGGGCCGTCCGGCCGGCCCCCGGATCATGCGTTCCGGAGGGACCGATGGCCCACTGCGCGCCAAACGGCGCGGTATACGACGGACGCGCCCCGGCCGGGGGCCGGAATCGCGCGGCCGACGCCCCGGGGAACTCCAGCCCGTACGAGGTGGGCGACCGCGCCCAAGAGCCGTACGAGCCCGAGGCTTCGGCCGTCCGCGCCCGCGGCTTCAGCGCTGCGGGGCGAGGGACTGCGCCCAAGGCTTCGGCCGTACGCGCCCGCGGCTTCAGCGCTGCGGGGCGAGGGACTGCGCCCAAGGCTTCGGCCGTACGCGCCCAAGGCTTCAGCGCCGCGAGGCGAGGGACTGCGCCCAAGGCTTCGGCCGTACGCACCCAAGGCTTCAGCGCCGCGAGGCGAGCGACAGCGCCCGAGGCTTCAGCCCGAACCGCCTGGCCGGCCTCCGGCTTTCCCCCTCCCGTCCATCCCCTCGCGCAGCTCGGGCGGCTCGGGGTGGGGGCCCGGGATAGTCGGGAGCGGGGGGAAGCGTCTGAGCAGGCCCGCGGCGCGCAGCAGACGGTGAAGGCGGGGCCGGTCCGAGACCAGGCGCAGCCGCCCGCCGCGCTCCCGGGCCCTGGTCTCCGCCCGGCACAGCGTGCGCAGGCCGGAGCAGTCGAAGAAGACGACCGGCCGCAGATCGACGAGCACATCGGGCGCGGGCCGGCCGGTGGCCGCCTCCAGGTGCTCGGCCAGGGAGCCCGCCGTCGCCAGGTCGATCTCGCCCGACACCTCGACCACCGTGTACGGGCCGAGGGTGTAGCTACGGGCGAAGGGGTTCGCCGCCACCGGTTCGGAGGACATGATCGGCTCCTCCTCAGCCGGGTAGTACCTGTTTGATCTGCGTAATTACCCCGTCCGAGGCGAAAACATCCCTGAAGCCGCCTTGGCAAGATCTAGTTCACTGGACCGGGTGAACCAAGGTCCTGATGTCTTGACACCTGCAACTTCCGGGCCGTCCGCGGCAGGTCGGACACGAACCCTTACGATGTGACCGCCGACGCCGGGTCCCACCCTCCTCGTCGCCCCGCCCCGCCCCGTGCCCGCGCCGAAAGCAGGACATGTCCTCCACACCCTCGTGTCTTCTCGGCACCGCCGGGATCACCCCCGAGCTGCCGAGCGACCCCGTCGACATCCGGCTCGTCGTCACCGACATGGACGGCACGCTCCTCGACGGCGACGGGCGGATACCCGGGGGCCTGTGGCCGCTCCTCGACGAACTGCGCCGGCGCGGCGTGCTGTTCAGCCCGGCCAGCGGCCGTCAGTACGCCACGCTGGCCCGGCAGTTCGCGGGGACGGCCGACGGGATGGTCTTCGTCGCGGAGAACGGCACCTACGTCGTGCGTGACGGTGTCGAACTCGGCTCCGACCCACTGGACGCGGCGGTGGCCCGCCGGGTCGTCGCCACCACGCGGCGCCTCGCGGCCGAGGGGGCGGACGTCGGGGCGGTGCTGTGCGGGAAGAGGTCGGCCTACGTGGAGCGGACCGACGCCGCCTTCCTGGCCGAGGCCAAGCGGTACTACACCCTGCTGGAGACGGTGGACGACCTCACCGCCGTCGACGACGAGTTCCTCAAGGTGGCGCTCTTCGACTTCGGGCCCGTGGAGCGCACCACCGCCCCCGCCCTGAAGCCGTTCACCGAGACGCACCAGGTGGTCGTGTCGGGCGAGCACTGGGTCGACATCATGAACGCCACCGCGACCAAGGGCGCCGCCCTGCGGCGGCTCCAGTACGAGCTGGGCATCACGCCCGCGCAGACGGTGGTGTTCGGCGACTACCTCAACGACCTCGAAATGCTCGACGCGGCCGAGTGGTCCTTCGCGATGGCCAACGCCCACCCGGACGTGATCCGGCGGGCCCGCCACCTGGCGCCCCGCAACACGGAGAACGGCGTTCTGCGCACGATCGGCCGCCTGCTGCACCTGCCCGCCTCCTGAGCACCGCGGGACCACCTGCGGGCACCGGCGGGCTATTGCGGCTGCAGCCCGCTCACCTCGGGGCGGCGCCGGATCCGGGCCGCGAGGACGGCCACGTCGTCCTCCGCGTGCTCGGCGTCCAGCCGGTCCAGGACGTCCGCCAGCAGTTCCTCCACTCCGGCGCCGGGCCGCACCCGCATCCCGGCCAGCCGGGCCAGCGACACATCGATGTCCTCCGCGCGGCGCTCCACGAGACCGTCCGTGAACAGCAGCAGGGTGTCCTGCTGCGCGAGCGGGCGCGTCGTCGGCTCGTAGCCGCCGATCCCCGTCCCCAGCGGCGGCCCGGTCGGCACGTCCAGCAACTCCGCCGTGCCCGCGCCGGAGAACAGCGCCGGCGGAAGATGCCCTGCGCTGGTCAGTGACGCCGTACCGCGTGCCGGATCCACCTGGACGAGCAGGCAGGTGGCCGGCCGGCGGGTGCCCTCCTCGTTGACCGCGGCGTCCAGCCGGCGCAGCACCCGGTGCGGGGGCAGGTCCGTGGAGGCCATGTAGCGGAGCATCGAGCGGTAGGCGTTCATATCGACCGCGGCGTCCAGCCCGTGCCCCATGACGTCCCCCATCACCAGCAGGGTCCGCCCGAAGTGCAGCCGCACCGTCTCGAACCAGTCCCCGCCCACCAGGGTCCCGCCACCCGCAGGCAGATACCGCGTGGCCAGGTCGAGATTGGGATGCGGTCGCCCGGGCTCGGCCAGCAGCGCCCGCTGGAGACGGAACACCGTGCCGCGTACCGCCGCGTGATGCCGTGCGTGCCCGAGGTGCACGGCCGTGAGCCGGGCCGCGTAGTGCATGAGGGCGGTGTCCCGGTCCGAGAACGGCGGACCCTGCCGCACCGCCAGCAGCACCCCGTACAGCCGGTCGTGCCCCAGCAACGGCACGGACATCACCTGCCGCGCGACCTCTCCCGCCGGGCCGGAGAAGGCGGTGATCGGATGTCCCTCGTCCAGGGCCCGCACCGACAGCGGGCGGGCGCCGCTCGTGCTCCACGGTTCGAGCAGGCCGATGCGGCCCGCCGTGGCGGCCCGCTCGAGGGCGGGCAGCGGGCCGGAGGCGGGCGACGCGGACGGGACGTCCTCGGTCAGCAGGTCCACGGCGGCGGCGTCGCACACCCGTCCGCACACATGGGCGGCCAGCTCCTGGCACGTGGTCCGCTCGTCGAGCGTCGTGCCGATCGACTCGAGGGCGTCCTCCATGCCGTGCGCCGGGCCTGCCGCGTCCTCAACGCCCACAGCGCCACCTCCGCGACAACACGTCCCGAGTCCATCCATGCATGGGACGGCCGGGCCCGCATCCGGGCCACCCGCGACCCGCCTCAGAGATCTTCGACCAGTACGGCAGCCCCGTCGAAGCGTCCCGCCTTCAGATCACCCAGGGCCCGCAGGGCCTGCGACAGCGGATACGGGTGCGTGGTCGCGCGCACCCCGTACCGCGCCGCGAGCTCCAGGAACTCCCGGCCGTTCTCCCGTGTGTTCGAGGTGACGCTGCGCACCTCCTTCTCGTAGAACAACTCGGTCTCGTAGCGCAGCACCGGCACGTCGCTCAGACGGATGCCCGCGACCGCCAGCACTCCGCCCCGGTCCAGTGCCCGCAGCGCCACCGGGACGAGGTCACCGGCGGGTGCGAACAGGATCGCCCCGTCCAGCGGCTCCGGCGGCAGGTCGTAGGCACCGCCCGCCGACGCGCACCCGAGTTCGAGCGCGAGCCGCCGCGATGCCTCGTCCCGTGTCAGCACGTGCACGGTGGCCCCCTGCGCCAGCGCCACCTGGGCGCACAGATGGGCGCTGCCTCCGAACCCGTACAGTCCGAGGCGGCCGCCCGGCGGCAGCGACGTCCGCAGCAGCGCCCGGTAGCCGATGATGCCCGCGCACAGCAGCGGCGCGAGCGCCACGTCGTCCACGTCCGGCGGCAGCCGGTAGGCGAAGGCGGCGGGCACGGTCGTGTACTCGGCGTATCCGCCGTCGGCGTCCCAGCCGGTGTACTCGGAGCCGGGACACAGGTTCTCGGATCCCCGCGCGCAGTACCGGCAGGTGCCGTCCGTACGGCGCAGCCACGCGACCCCGACCCGGTCGCCGACGGCCCAGGTGCCCGCCGCCGCTCCCACCCCGGCCACCACGCCGACCACCTCGTGCCCGGGCGTCACCCCCTGCCGGTGCACCGGCAGATCTCCCTCGCTCACATGCAGATCCGTACGGCACACCCCGCACGCCCGCACCTGCACCAGCAACTCGCCCGGCCCCGGCACCGGCACCGGCCGCTCCACGAACCGCAGCGGCTCCCGCTCGACGGGCCCCGGCCGGTCCACCACCCATGCGTGCATCGTCCGACCCCCTGCGTCGACGACTCCACCCTTCCAGTGTCGGGCAGGCAAGCGGTCCGGCGCGCGGCGCGCCCCGGGCCTGGATACCGTGAGCAGCGGAAACCGATCCGTCCAATGGGAAAGGCCGCACGCCATGGCGGTACAGCCGGAGGGAACGCCCTGCTGGGCCGACGCGATGTTCAGCGACGTCGAGGGCGCCAAGCGCTTCTACGGAGATGTCCTCGGCTGGACCTTCGGCGAGTCGGCGTCGGAATACGGCCACTACACGCAGGCATACGCCGACGGCAAGGCGGTCGCCGCGGTCGTACCGCCCCGCCCCGGGCAGGAAGGACAGTCGGCCTGGTGCCTGTACTTCGCGACGGCGGACGCCGCCGCGACGGCGCGGAAGGTCAGGGACGAGGGCGGCGAGGTGCTGATGGAACCGATGCAGGTCGGCGACTTCGGCACCATGGCCCTGGCCCGGGACCCGAGCGGCGCCGTCTTCGGCCTCTGGCAGGCAGGCACCCACGAGGGATTCGAGGCCACGGCCGTTCCCGGCGCGTACTGCTGGGCCGAGGTCTTCACCCGCGAGCCGGAGAAGTCCGACGCCTTCTTCCCCGCGGTCTTCCCCTACGAGGCCAAGCAGCTCCAGGACGCGGCGGTCGACTTCCGCATCTTCGAACTGAACGCCGCACCCGTGCTCGGCCGCATGAAGATGACGGACGACTTCCCGCCCGAGGTCCCGCCCTATGTCAACGTGTACTTCACCGTCGACGACTGCGACGCGGCCGTCCAGCGGGCCGTCGGGCACGGCGCGATCCTGCGGTTCGGCCCGACGGACAGCCCGTTCGGCCGGTTCGCGGTGCTGAGCGACCCCCAAGGTGCCAACTTCTCCGTCATCGACGTCGCCACCACCCAGGGCGAGATGCCGGCCATGACCGACGTGTAGACGGGCGGCGCGTCGGACGGTGTGCGTGAGGCCGGAGCCTCGGCCCGGCCCGGGACCCGGTGGGGTCACCGGGCCGTGGCATGATCGGACACATGCCTGAACGAGTTGTGGCCGCCTGCGACGGGGCTTCGAAGGGAAACCCCGGACCTGCCGGATGGGCCTGGGTCGTCGCCTCCGACGACGAGATCCCCGGCCGCTGGGAAGCCGGCCCGCTGGGCACGGCGACCAACAATGTCGCCGAACTGACCGCCCTGGAACGGTTGCTGACCGCCGTCGGCCCGGACGTCCCGCTGGAGATCCGGATGGACTCCCAGTACGCCATGAAGGCGGTCACGACCTGGCTGCCCGCCTGGAAGCGCAACGGCTGGAAGACCGCCGCCGGCAAGCCCGTCGCCAACCAGGACCTGGTCGTGCGCATCGACGCGCTGCTCGACGGTCGTGAGGTCGAGTTCCGCTACGTCCCCGCGCACCAGGTGGGCGGGGACCGCCTCAACGACTTCGCGGACCGCGCCGCCAGCCAGGCGGCCACCCTCCAGCAGCCGGCCGGCAGTGAGCAGGGCTCCCCGGAGCCGCCGCCCTCTCCCGCCCCGAGGACCGGCGCCCCGGCCCGCCGTGGCGCGCCCGCGAGGAAGCAGGGCTCCGGACGCACCCTCAAGGCCAGGTTTCCCGGCCGCTGTGTCTGCGGCCGGCAGTACGCCGCCGGCGAGCCCATCGCCAAGAACGCCCAGGGCTGGGGCCACCCGGAGTGCCGCACGGCCGGCGACGGCTAGGGGTCTCCCCCCACGGGACGTCTGACCCCAGGGTTCCCGTACGCCGCCCCGCCGGGCGCCTCGGCGGCCTCGGCCCCGGAGGCCGCCGCCCCGGCCCGGCCGCCGGGGCCTCAGTCGGTGTCGAACGCGTAGTACGTCCTGTGGTCCAGCAGATCGGCGGGGCGCACGTCGTTCCACGGCTTCATCGGCTCGTCGAGGTCGATCACGTCCGGGGTGCCGCTCACCGGGAGATAGCCGGACTTGGGATGCCGGCGCTGCCACTCGGCCCACAGCTTGTCGATGTAGGCGTGGTGCAGCCAGAAGACAGGGTCGTTGGGGGAGACACCGGTGGCCATCTGACCGCCCACCCACACGTGCACCCGGTTGTGGAGGTTGACGCCCCGCCATCCTTCGAGGTGGTTGCGGAACCCGTCCGACGCGCTGTTCCAGGGCGCCATGTCGTACGTGGACAGGGCGAGCACCGACTCGACCTCGGCCCGGGTCGGCAACGCGCGTCCGCCCTCTCCGAGAGAGCGCCGGAGATAGGTGCGGCTGTCCACCCGCACGGTGATGGGCCACTTGCCGGCGGACGCGGCGAACGGTCCGTCCATCACCCGCCCGTCCAGACTGCGCCCCGTGCCGCCGAGGAAGTCCGGCGCCCACAGTGAGGAGCGCGGGGAGCGATCGGTGGTCCAGTCCCAGTACGGCAGCGTGACCGAGGAGTCGACGGACTGCAGGGCCCGCTCGAACTCGACGAGGAATCTGCGGTGCCACGGCAGGAACGACGGCGAGCGATGGCCCGTTCGTTCACCGGTGTCGGTGTCGCCCATGATGAAGGCGTTGTGGGTCTGGACGAAGGCGTCATAGCGGCCGTTGCGCTTGAGCTCGACGAACGCGGCGATCAGCCGCCGCTTCTCGTCGGCGCTGAGGTTCGCCTGGTTCTTGCGTACGTTCATGTGCGGAAGACTCCGGAAATCCTGTGCGGCGGCGGTCAGTTGAACGGGACGAGCGGGGCGCCCTGGAGCTCCACGACGGCGGCGCGGGCCGCCGCGCGAGGAGTCGGCACGGGGTCGTAGTGGCTGACCACACTGATCCAGCTGCCGTCCGCGTTCTGCATCACATGCAGTTCGACCCCGTCGATGAACACGCCGTACCCGGAGCCGTGGTGACCACCCGCTGTGGGGCGGCCCTCTATTCGGCGGCCTCGGTAGACCTCGTCGAAGGGCGCGGGTTCGCCGTGATCGTGCCCCGGCATCATCCCGGCGGAGGCCGGTGCGGCGGACGGCGAGGTGGTGGCGGAGGCAGAGGCGGCCTGTGTGGCGAGACCACCGGCGGCGGCGACGGCGGCCCCGGCCACCAGGGCGCGGCGGCGGGTGAGTTCGGGCATGCGAAGTCCTCCTGGATCGCAGCGGGTTGACGTCCCGTCCTGCCTATCCGGCGGCCGCCGTGCCCCGGAAATCTTGGACAACGGGTTGGCTACGATCAGGACAATTGCCTACATGTCCTGCAAACTTGAACAAAGATGATCTTGCCGCTAAAGCTGCCCTAGAGATGCCGGACGGGGAAATTCCGCCCCGAGGAGCGTCGGCGGCAGAGGATCTTTCGCGCCGGGTGCCCCGTTCGTGGCGCGGCTCACGTCCGCGATCTGACGCGAACCGCCGGTCGTTGCCGATGCGGGACTGCCGGCCATGCCGGAGTCAGTTCACTCCCCGCGGCCGGAACTGGATGCTGATGCGGGGCCCGATCGCCCGGCTGCTCTTCGGCACCGCGTGCTCCCAGGTCCGCTGGCAGCTGCCGCCCATGACGATCAGATCGCCGTGCCCGAGCGGACGTCTCAGGGTCCGGCCGCCGCCCCGCGGCCTGAGTGCCAGGTCGCGGGGCGTGCCCACGGACAGGATGGCGACCATGGTGTTCTCGCTCGCGCCGCGGCCGATCCGGTCTCCGTGCCAGGCCACGCTGTCGCGGCCGTCTCGGTAGTAGCAGAGCCCGGCCGTGACGAAGGGTTCCCCGAGCTCGGCCGCGTAGTGCGTGGACAGTGCGTCGCGCGCCTCCTCGAGAACGGGGTGCGGCAGCGGCTCGCCGGGGTGGTAGTAGGCGAGGAGTCGCGGCACGTCCACCGTGTGGTCGTACATCTGCCGTCGCTCGGCGTGCCAGGGGACCTCGGCGGCCAGGTGCTCGAAGAGCGCGTCGGCCCCGCTCAGCCATCCCTGGAACAGGTCGATCCATGCCCCGGCGCCGAGCGGGGTCCGGCGCAGTCCGTCGAGCGGGGCGAGCCGGAGGTCGTCGGTCTGGTCGAACAGTGAGGCCTGGAGGTGCGTGCCCATACAGGCAGCGTACCCCTTATTCGAAAATGTGTTCTGACCTCGGCCGCGGCGATCTCCCGTGGCGGTGTGGTCTGTCTCAACTGCTTTGCTGCGAAGCAACCTTGCGGGTTCGGGTGACGTCCTGATCGACAACGGGTGGTGGTGCGATCGATCACCGGAGGAGTTCCGGGTAGGTGTCCGGATCCCTATACGCTCCATGTATACATGGCGTGTATACAACGTGCTTATACATGTCGCTGTATGCGTGCCGTGCGGTCATGCCGCGTCTGCATGGTGCGTGCGCACGGAGCGCAGGACCGGTTCGTGCCGTGTCCGCCGCCGCTCGACAGTCAGCACCCGTCGGCCCGGCGCCAAGCGCCCGGCCGACGCCAGACCGAAAGGAACCCATGTACGGCAAGGCCTTCGCCCCGGAGTACCAGGGCGCTCTGACCTCCCTGTCCGTGAACTCGTCGCTCACGGACGTCCTGGCCGCGGGCACCGAGCAACTGCGGGCCGCCGAGCGTGCCGGGTCCCGGCAGGAGGCCGCCCGCTCCGGTCTGGCGGTCGCCGAGGCACACCGCCGGCTCGGTCAGGTCGACGACGCCGACCGGGCCTGGAAGGCGAGCTACCGCACCGCCCGGGAGGCCGGCGACACCGGAGCGATGGCCTGGGCCCTGTGGAGCGGCGGCACTCTGGCCCGGCAGCGCGGTGCCCTGCCCCTGGCCTGGCGGCTGCTGCGGCTCGCCGCCGACCTCGGCGAGCGGGCCGGGGATGTGGTCGTCCGCGGATATTCGCTCGCGGGAATGGCCGAGACCGGTCGCATCCAGGGCGACTACGAGGCCGTGACCGCCCTGCACGAACAGCTCCTGGCCGAGGCCCGCCGGCGCGGCGAGGCGCGCCACACCGTGTGGGCGCTGGAGGGCATCGCGCAGATACACCGCAACACCGGCTCGTACGACACCGCGTACGCCATGTTCGAGGAGGCGGCCGACATCGCCGCCCGCGCCGACGACCGCCGTGGTCACGCCTGGGCGCTGCGCGGTCTCGCCGACATCCTCTCCGTCCGGGACGGCGACAGCGAGCGGGCCCTGGAACTGCTCTCCGAAGCGGAGGCCACCTGCCGGGAGATGAACCTCGCGGGCGCGCTCGCCTACAACCACAAGATGCGCGGCAACGTCCTGTACCGCGCCGGACGTTACGAGCAGGCGCGTGACGTCTATGCCCAGGCGCTCGCCGAGTTCGAGGGCATGGAGGAGCCGCGCGGGACCGCCCTCGCCCGTCTGGGCCTGGTCAAGTCGCTGGCCCGCCTCGGCCGGGACCGGGCCGAGACCGCCGCCGACCTCGAGGCGCTCGCCCGGAACCTGGACGGGATCGGGCTGCGGCACGGCCGTGAGATGGTCCTGCGGGCCTACGAGGAACTCGGCCTCGTCTCCCCGGAAGGAACCGGACGATGACCGCCCCGGCCACCGCCGGCATCCTGGGCTCCCCGCGGGAGGACCTCACCGCCGCACGGATCCTCGACCGGGCCCGCGACCTCGTCGCCCCCGCACTCGCGGACGCCGTCGCCGCCCTGCACCCCTGGGTCGCCGAGATGGCCGAGCACGCGCTGGGGACCCGTGGGACGGACGCCGGCCGCGGCGGGGGCAAGGGTGTGCGCCAGGCGCTGGCCCTGCTCGGCGCCGAACTGGCCGGCGCGCCCGCCGGCACCGGCGTCCCGGCCGCCGTGGCCGTCGAACTCGTGCACACCTTCTCCCTGGTGCACGACGACATCATGGACGGCGACGCCCTGCGCCGAGGCCGCCCCGCGCTGTGGAAGGCGTACGGCACCGGCCCGGCCGTGCTCGCGGGCGACGCGCTCTTCGCCCTCGGCGTGGAGACGCTGAGCACGGCCCCGGCGGCCGTGCGCCGGCTCAGCGGTGCCCTGTGTGATCTGGTCCACGGCCAGGCCGACGACCTGCTCTTCGCCCGCCGCCCCTGGACCGGCGCCGAGGCCGTGACCACGCAGGAGTACGAGACGATGGCCGAGCGCAAGACGGGAGCGCTGCTCGGCTGCGCCCTCGCTCTCGGTGCGCAGCTCGGCGGAGCGAGCGACGGTACCGCGGCCGCGCTCGACGGGGTCGGCCGCCACCTCGGAGTGGCCTTCCAGATCGTCGACGACCTGCTGGGCATCTGGGGCGATCCGGAGGTCACCGGCAAACCCGTGCACGGCGATCTGCGGGAGGGGAAGAAGACCTTCCCGGTCCTCGCCGCCCTGGGCAGCCCGTACGGCCCCGAGCTCGCAGCCCTGCTGTCCGCCGGTGAGGCGGCGGGGCGCGCAGCCGACCTCGTGGCCCAGGCGGGCGGCCGTGCGGCCGCCCTGCGCGAGGCCCGTCGTCACCTCGCCGCCGCGGACGCCCTTCTCGACTCGGTCCCCTGTTCCCCGCGCGCGGTGGCGGACGTGCGCAGCCTGCTCCCGGCCCTGACCCGGCGCGCGCTCTGAGCCCCCTCGCCTCCGGTCGCCGCGGTGCGGGGGCCGGAGGCGATGCGACGTCGGTCACATGTCGCCCGGCAGGCGGCGGTGCGGGCAACCGCTGCCGGCCCGAACCCCTCTGTCCACACGACGCACCGTTGGTCACCGGCTCGTCACCCGGCTCCGGACTTGTGCAAAGAGATCACCCGGAAAGCCGCACAAGGGATCTTTCCTTCTTTACGTGTACATGGCGAATGTAGGGTGGCGCACCGGGGCCCGACCGGCCCCCGCGGCCCCCGAACGGCGCCGTGCACCAAGCGGTTGGTGTGCCCGGCCGCCCCCTGTAACGAAGGAACTCTGTGCGCAAACCCCATATACGCAGGCTGACCGTCGCGGTCGCCGTGACGACGGCGGCCACGCTCCCGGCCGTTCCGGCGGTCGCCGACGCACCCGCCCACGCGGCGGCCGCGGCCCCCTCGCCGGTCGACGCGGCCCGGGCCGCCGCGTTCGCACACGCCTCCGCCACCGGTGTCACTCGGGGGGACACCCTGCAGGCGAAGGACGTCATGACCGACCCGGACGGCAAGCAGCACGTCCGTTTCGTCCGCACCCACCAGGGCATGCCCGTCCTCGGCGGTGACCTGGTCGTCCACCTGGACCGGCGGGGCGGCTACCTCGGCGTGACCCGCGCCGCGGACCATGCCGTCCAGCCCGCCACCATCGAGGCGAAGCTGACGGCCGAGCAGGCAGAGCGGACGGCCGCCGACACCGCGCAGGGCGACGCGGGCGCCGCCGAACTCGTGGTGGACGCCCGTGACGGCCATGCCGCCCTGGCCTACCAGGTGCGCGTCACGGACAGCCGCACCGCCGAGGCGGGGGGTTCCCGCACCGTCGTCGTGGACGCGCTGACCGGCCGGGTCCGCAGCAACACGCCCGAGAACGACGAGTTCATCTCGCCCTCGCTGGCTCGGACCCTGCGCAAGCGGGGCGAGACGGCGGCCCCGGGGACGGACGGCCCCATGGTCCCGTCCGGCCTCACCGCCGCCACGGCGTCCGCGGCCGCCCGCTACCCGTCGACCGCGACCGGTACCGGCGCCTCCCTGTTCGTCGGCAAGGTGCCGCTGACCACCACCCGGACCGCCCGTATCGGCTACCTCCTCAAGGACCCCACCCGCTGGGGAACCGAGACCCGGGACGCCAAGGGCCGGGAGCTGGAGTCGTTCTCGCGCGGCACCAAGTTCACCAGCACCACCGACAAATGGGGCAACGGCGCCACCTCGAACCGCGCCACCGTTGCGGTCGACGCCCAGTACGGCATCACCAAGACGCTGGACTTCTACAAGAAGACCTTCGGCCGCAAGGGCATCAAGAACAACGGCGCGGGCGCCCGCGCCATGGTCCACTTCGGCAAGAAGGTCGGCAACGCCTTCTGGGACTCCGTCTGCGGCTGCATGCTCTACGGCGACGGCGACGGCAGAATGTTCAAGAAGCCGCTCGTCGTCCTCGACGTCACCGGCCACGAGCTGACCCACGGCGTCGTCGAGGCCACCGCCGGCCTCGAGGCCACCCGCGAGGACCGGTACGGCCAGTACGGTGAGCCGGGCGCCCTCAACGAGTCGCTCGCGGATGTCTTCGGGTCGGGCGTCGAGTTCGCCGCCGGCAACCCGAAGAACCGGCCGAACTATCTGATCGGCGAGAAGCTCGGACTGCGGCAGACGTTCCTGCGCCGCCTCGACCACCCGTCCCTGGACCGGCTCGAGCGCACGATCGACTACTGGTCGCCGCAGACCGATGACACCGAGGTGCACGCCGCTTCCGGCGTCTCCTCGCACGCCTTCTACCTGCTGGCCGAGGGCAGCGGCAGGAAGACCATCGGCGGCATGACGTACGACTCGCCCACCAGCGACGGCTCGCGGGTGACCGGCGTCGGACGAGCCAAGGCCCTGGCGATCTTCTATCGGGCGCTCACCCGGTACATGGTCTCCACGACGGACTTCCACGACGCGCGCGTAGCGACGTTGCAGGCCGCCGCAGACATGTACGGCGCGAGCAGCACCGAGTACAGGACGGTCGACAAGGCATGGGCGGCCGTCAACGTGACGGCCGTCAACGCCCCTTCGTCCGGCCGCTGAACCGGCCCGGACACACGGGGGGCCCGCCGCGCGGCGGGCCCCCCGTGGTCAGTGCTCCTTCTGCGGCGTCAGCTCGCTGGGCCGCACCACCACATAGCCCTCGCCCTCCAGCTTCAGCTGGACGGATTCCCCCGAGCCCCCGCGCAGCATCGACCCGATGGACTGCGACCGGTGCAGCGAGGTGTGCAGCCGCGCCGTCCAGCCCACCACCGCGTCGGTGTCCACGTACACCGGCTGCTGCGGCGAGACGGGGATGACGAGAGGGTTGCCCTCACAGATCAGCCCCAGCCTGCCGTGCCCGGTGAACACGCTGTTGAACAGACCGCCGCCCGCGATGCCCGCACCCTTCACGGTCTGGATCCGGTATGCCAGCGTCGCGTCGAAACACAGCACATTGCGCCCGTTGACGGTGAACTCGTCACCCTGCTCGACGTCCACGATGAAGCAGTTCTGCGCCTCGTGCGCGAACCACGCCTCGCCCTGACCGCGCACGGCCATCAACGGCAGCCCCTCACCGGTGACCGCACGCTTGAGCATCCCGCCCACGCCCTGGCCCTTGCGTTCGAACTGGAGATTTCCGCGGTAGGCGACCATCGCACCCTGCCGCGCGAGCATCTCGCCGTTCACCACGTACCGGATGGACTTGGCGGTCTGTACGGACATGCCCGGCCCGTCGGCCGGCTGCACCATGTGATCACTGGAAAAGAGGTCACCCTTCATGGGCGCATGGTGTCCCGGAAGATCACACTCCGCCAAGGCCGGGGATGTCCTGGAACGGCAACAACCGGGACGCGGGCCGGGGGCGGAGGGCCGGGGCCGCACCGACTTCCCTCGTTCGGCCCGTGACCGGCCCCCAGGAGGGGAACGATGTCCGGGAGAAACGAGGCGGAGGACGGACAGCGCATGACGGTGCTCGGGGTCGACATCGGTACGTCCAGCAGCAAAGGCGTGCTGGTCGACGCGGACGGAACGGTTCTCGCCACGGCGGTGCGGCCGCATACGGTCAGCCGGCCGAGGCCGGGCCATGTCGAGATGGACGCGGCTGTGTGGTGGGACGAGTTCGCCTCCCTCGCCCGCGAGCTGGCGCCGCCCGGCACCGCAGTCGAGGCCGTCGGCGTCAGCGGCATGGGGCCGTGCGTGGCCCTGGCCGACGAGCACGACACACCGCTGCACCCGGCCATCCTGTACGGCGTCGACACCCGCGCCACCGCCCAGATCGCCCGGCTCGACGCCGAACTCGGCGCCGACGCCGTCCTGCGGCGCTGCGGATCCCTGCTGTCCACTCAGGCCGTGGGCCCCAAGATCGTCTGGCTCGCCGAGCACCGCCCCGGCATCACCGCGCGCGCCCGGCGCCTGTACATGCCCAGCTCCTTCCTGGTGAACCGGCTCACCGGCGCCTACGTCCTCGACCACCACTCGGCGAGTCAGTCCGTGCCGCTGTACGACTCGACCGCCCGGCAGTGGTACCGCCCCTGGGCGCGCCGTATCGCACCGGACCTCGAGCTGCCGCCCCTGCGCTGGCCCGGTGAGATCGCGGGACGGGTCACGGCCGACGCGGCGGCCGTCACCGGCCTTCCGGCCGGCATTCCGGTCGTCACCGGCACCATCGACGCCTGGTCTGAGGCGCTGAGCGTCGGTGCCCAGCAGACCGGCGACCTGATGCTCATGTATGGCAGCACCATGTTCCTGATCAACACCGTGGCGGAGCGGCTCCTGGTGCCGCAGCTGTGGAGCACCGTCGGCGCGTTGCCCGGAACGCGCAGCCTCGCCGGCGGTATGGCCACCTCCGGTGTGATCACCGACTGGCTGCGGGAGCTGCTCGGTGTCTCCGATCCCGGCGGGCTCCTCGCCGAGGCCGAGGCGTCCGGCGTCGGCGCGAAGGGCCTGTTGATGCTGCCCTACTTCGCGGGCGAGCGGACCCCGGTCGCCGACCCGGACGCCCGGGGCGTGATCGCCGGACTGACCGTGGAGCACACCCGTGGCGACCTGTACCGGGCCGCGCTTGAGGCCACCGCCTTCGGGGTGCGGCACAACGTCGAGGCGATGCGCGCGGCCGGCGCCGACATCCGCAGGGTCGTCGCGGTGGGCGGCGGAACCCAGGGCGGTCTGTGGACTCGTATCGTCTCGGACGTCACGGGACTGGAACAGGAGATCAGGACGGTGACGCTAGGCGCGAGCTACGGGGCGGCGTTCCTGGCCGCGAGCGCGGTCGGCGACGCCGACATCGACCTCTGGAACCCGGTGTGCGAGCGCGTGCTGCCCCAGACCGGCCGGCGCCCCCGTTACGACGGTCTCTACGACCTCTATCTGCGGCTGTACCCGGCGACCCGCGACATCGGCCACGCCCTCGCCCGACACCAGCGCGCCACCGCCGACGCTCCCCCGGGGTGGGGGGGGGGCGGGGCGGCCGGGCCGGGGGCCCCCCCCCCCCCGGGGGGGCGGGGGGGGGGGGGGGGGGGGGGGGGGGGGGGGGTAAAAAAAAGAGGAGAGCCCCGGCGGGTGGGT
>NZ_JAKEEB010000028.1 GCF_021462825.1 Streptomyces glomeratus
GCCACACCCAGCTCCCCTGGGTGCCACAACCCTACGAATGGCTGGGGCGGACCCAGGAAGAAGGTAGAGCCGCATGACTGGACTCGGTGCTGTGTTCCGGCCCCAACTGCCTCCCGAGCGGCTGCGCGCGCTGGCGCGGCTGGCGGACGAATCGGGCCTCGAGGAGCTGTGGCTGTGGGAGGACTGCTTTCTGGAGGGGGGCGTCTCGGCCATGGCGGCCGCGCTCGCCTGGACCGAGCGGCTGCGCGTGGGCATCGGACTGCTGCCCGTGCCGCTGCGGAACGTCGCGGTCACCGCGATGGAAGCCGCCACGCTGGAACGAATGTTCCCCGGCCGGGCGATCCTCGGTGTCGGGCACGGCGTCCAGAGCTGGATGGGACAGGTCGGCGCCCGTGCCGAGTCGCCGCTCACGCTGTTGCGCGAGTACCTCGACGCCCTGCGGGCCCTGCTCCGCGGCGAGCGCGTCACCACGCACGGGCGGTATGTGAGGCTGGACGGCGTCGCGCTGGACTGGCCGCCCGCGGAGCCGGTCCGTGTGCTCGCCGGGGCCACCGGACCGCGCTCCCTGCGGCTGTCCGGTGAGGCGGCGGACGGGACGATCCTGACCGCGGCCACCACGCCGGAGGGCGTACGGCGGGCCCGCGACCTCATCGACGAAGGGCGGGCGTCGGCCGGCCGTACCGGCCCCCACCACGTCGTCGTCCAGCTGCTCACCGCCACCGGCCCGGACGCGGCTGCCCGTCTCGAGGCCGAGCTGGCCGCGCAGGGCCCGGGCTCCGTGCCGGGTCTCGGTGTGGCCGGGGACGCTTCCGCCGTGGCCAAGGCCGTCCGGCGGCTGGCGGAGGCGGGCGCCGACACGGTGGTCCTCCAGCCCACGGGCGACGAGCCGGATCCCGAGGGCTTCGTACGGTTCGCGGCCGGGGAAGTCCGCCCGCTGGTGCCGTAGGGGGCTGCCGAGGCCGGCGGGGCGCGGGCCCGGCGGCCGTTATTCGGTCGCGTCCCGGGTCCTTCCGCCGGGAACATCGCCGGTATGCGCGCCGACCGTACGTTCGAAGAACTCGTCCGGGAAGCCGTCGACGCCTCCGTCGACGGCTGGGACTTCTCGTGGTTCGAGGGAAGGGCCACGGAGGAGCGACCCCCGTGGGGGTACGCGCGTTCGATGGCGGAGCGGCTGGGGCGCGCCTCCGCCGCGCTCGACATCCAGACCGGAGGAGGGGAGGTCCTGGCCTCCGCCCCCGCCCTGCCGCCGGTCACCGCCGCCACCGAGGGCTGGCCGGCGAACGTCGCCCGGGCCACCGCCCTGCTCCACCCGCGCGGTGCCGTGGTCGTCGCCTCGCCCGAGGACGCACCGCTGCCCTTCGGGGACGCCGCCTTCGACCTCGTCACCAGCCGGCACCCGGTGCGGACGTACTGGCACGAGGTCGCCCGCGTCCTGCGCCCCGGCGGCACGTACTTCTCCCAGCAGGTCGGCCCGGCGAGCGCGTTCGAGGTCGTCGAGTACTTCCTCGGGCCGCAGCCGGAGGAGGTACGAGGCGCGCGGGACCCCAGGCGTGCGCGGGCCGAGGCCGAAGCGGCCGGTCTGGAGGTCGTGGACCTGCAGGAGGCCCGGCTGCGCATGGAGTTCCACGACATCGGAGCGGTCGTGCACTTCCTGCGCAAGGTGATCTGGATGGTGCCCGGCTTCACCGTGAAGCGGTACGAGCCCCGGCTGCGGTCCCTGCACGAGCGCATCCGCTCCGAGGGGCCCTTCGTCGCCCACAGCACCCGCTTTCTCGTCGAGGCCCGTAAACCCGGGGTAGCGGCGTCCACGTGAGGGGACGGACGTCCCGGGTTTCCACATCGTTATCGAGGGCGGCTCGCGTTGCCGGCACGGCGCACGTTAAGTTCAGACCAAGGTATTCGCGTGAGCAAAGCTGCGCGGGCGGCACCGCGCAGTGGAGGGGGCTGCGCGGTGCGCTGCCCCCGCGCCGACGCCCCGTCAGACGTCCCGCAGGACGATGCGGCTTCCGCGGCGTATGCCCCAACGCCCCATCGCTCCGGCCTCCGCCTCAAGAACATGGCGCGCCCAGGGACGAGGCAGGCCGATCCGCCCCGGTGGCATCGTCCGCACCCTCACCACGCGCATACCGCGGTCCAGATAGGCGACGTCGATCGCGAACCGCATGCCCACGGTGTGCACCGCGCTCGCCGGACTGAGCAGCAACGCCCCCTCGATCCCCTCGCGCCCCAGCAGCCCGCGCCGCCGGTCGCGCGCCGACCGGGCGATCTCCAGCGGTATCGGTGCGGCCGTCCCCGCCGTGGTGAACGTGGCCATGTCCGTGACGTTAGCGGTGGCGTCAAGTGACCCATCCGTGTGCGGGTCACCCACCCGGAGTACACCGCCCGGTGTCGTCTACGGTCCCGCCACCGCACCCCCACCCCATGGATCCCTCATGAATCAGCCGGATTCCCTTGGAATCCCCTGTATTCAGCCATGATTCCACGCGGAATCAGCGCCTCCGAGGCCACCCACGCGTCGCCGGGCGATTTCGGAGAGTAGTTGTGTCCCGCCAATGCACACGCCGGCCCTTACGAAGGGTTATGGTGGAAACCCCCCCTCGGGCCGGTCCGTCTCCCCCCCACGGACCGGCCCGTTTTTCTTGCCGTCCCCGGCCGGCGCCGTACCGGGGAGGGGCGAAGGGCCGGAGCCGATCCCGCCGGGAGGGCGTGACACCCCCACCGGCCCGGAACCGGAAGAGGCATGACACACCCTCCGTTCACCGGTGCACTCCCGGGGCCGGCCGCCGGCACCCCTGGGTGGTGGGCCGGTTCCGCGGGGGTAGGCTTCGCCCCCGGGGACCGCCATCCGACGGGAGCGCACCCGCCCGCACCTGTCTGATCCGCACGGAGGGGCTGACAATCACGTGAACCTGCGCGACAAGCTGCGCGGCCTGCTGGTCAGGCTGTACGCACGCCGGGTGGAAGGTCACCTGGACCACGCTCAGGTGCCCAAGCACATCGGCGTCATCATGGACGGCAACCGGCGCTGGGCGAAGGCGGCGGGCTCCACCACCGCGCAGGGCCACCAGGCCGGCGCGGACAAGATCGAGGAGTTCCTCGGCTGGTGCGCCGAGACGGACGTCGAGGTCGTCACCCTCTGGCTGATGTCCACGGACAACCTGAACCGGCCGAAGGAGGAGCTGGTCCCGCTCCTGGGGATCATCGCGGACACCGTGCGCTCGCTCGCCGCCGACGGCCGCTGGCGCGTGCACCACGTCGGCGCGCTCGACCTGCTGCCTGCGCATGTGCAGACCGCGCTGAAGGAGGCCGAGGAGACCACCGCGCACATCGACGGGATACTCGTCAACGTCGCCGTCGGCTACGGCGGCCGCCAGGAGATCGCCGACGCCGTACGCTCGATGATCCTCGACGCCCACGACAAGGGCACCTCGATGGAGGACCTCGCCGAGTCCGTGGACGTCGACCTGATCGGCCGGCACCTGTACACCAGTGACCAGCCCGACCCCGACCTCGTCATCCGAACGAGCGGCGAACAGCGGTTGTCCGGTTTCATGCTGTGGCAAACGGCCCATTCGGAGTACTACTTCTGCGAGGTCTTCTGGCCGGCCTTCCGTAAGGTCGACTTCCTGCGCGCGCTGCGGGACTACGCCGCGCGGCACCGCCGCTACGGCGGCTGAGCACCCCCTGGTCACCCATTCGGGTGCCCGCTCATGGGGGACGTCACGAGGAGTTCACCGGGGCGCCGCCGTATGCCCTGGCATGGCAGCGCGTGTTCGAGGGCATAAGCCAAACAGGTCGACACCCGAACCACGGGTGTCGTATCTCAGCGGGCGGCTCGGGGCCGTCCGCCCGGGAGGCCCTTTGCACCAGCCCGACCGTGCGGTCACTGTACGGAGGAAGCAGCGGAGGGCCGGTTTCCGGCCCGTGCATCGCGGCCGGCAACCGGTCCAGTTCCTTCCCGTCGCTCCCCGACCTCATCCGAGGGGGTACGTCCTTCCGTGGTGACCAGCACAAAGCGCCACAAGCCAGACCGGCGCACCTATGTTCTCGACACCAGCGTCCTGCTGGCCGACCCGAACGCCCTGACCCGTTTCGACGAGCACGAGGTCGTGCTCCCGGTCGTCGTGGTCACGGAGCTGGAGGCCAAGCGGCACCATCCCGAACTCGGCTACTTCGCCCGGCAGGCCCTGCGCCTGCTCGACGACTACCGGGTGCGGTACGGCCGTCTCGACGCCCCCATTCCGATCGGGGACCTCGGCGGGAGCCTCCGGGTCGAGCTCAACCACTCGGACCCCAGCGTGCTGCCCACCGGCTACCGCCTGGGGGACAACGACTCCCGCATTCTCGCGGTCGCCCGCAACCTCCAGGCGGAGGGGTTCGACGTCACCGTCGTGTCGAAGGACCTCCCGCTGAGGATCAAGGCGTCCTCGGTCGGGCTCCTCGCCGAGGAGTACCGCGCGGAGCTGGCCATCACGGACTCCTCCGGCTGGACCGGCATGTCCGAACTGACCCTGTCGGCCGAACAGGTGGACATCCTGTTCGAAGAGGGTCACGTGCATGTGTCCGAGGCCGCCGGCCTGCCCGTCCACACCGGCCTGACGATCCAGTCGGAGCGGGGCAAGGCGCTGGGCCGCGTCACGGCGGAGGGCAATGTCCGTCTCGTCCGCGGGGACCGGGAGGCGTTCGGCATCAAGGGCCGCAGCGCCGAGCAGCGGATCGCCCTCGATCTGCTGCTCGACCCGGATGTCGGGATCGTGTCGATGGGCGGCCGGGCCGGCACCGGCAAGTCCGCGCTGGCGCTGTGCGCGGGCCTGGAGGCGGTGCTGGAGCGCAGGCAGCACCAGAAGGTGATGGTCTTCCGGCCGCTGTACGCGGTCGGCGGGCAGGAACTCGGCTATCTGCCCGGCACCGAGGCCGAGAAGATGAGCCCCTGGGCGCAGGCGGTGTTCGACACCCTGTCCGCGGTCACCACCCGCGAGGTCATCGAAGAGGTCACCGCACGCGGAATGCTGGAGGTTCTCCCGCTCACCCACATCCGGGGCCGTTCCCTGCACGACGCCTTCGTGATCGTGGACGAGGCCCAGTCACTCGAACGGAATGTCCTGCTGACCGTTCTGTCCCGGATCGGAGCCAATTCGCGGGTCGTTCTGACGCATGACGTGGCCCAGCGGGACAACCTGCGGGTGGGCCGGTACGACGGAGTCGTCGCCGTCGTGGAGAAGCTGAAGGGGCATCCGCTCTTCGCGCATGTCACGCTCACCCGGTCCGAGAGGTCCCAGATCGCAGCCCTTGTGACCGAAATGCTGGAAGAGGGGCAGATCTGAACCTCATGTCCAACGTGAGCTAGTTACTCATCGGTTGGCGCCGCCCGGCAAAGGTCTAGAGCCTAGCCGGGCGGCGCTTTGATGTGCGGCTATTTCCGTGAATCCCTTGGGCCAAACGAGGTGTGAGCTTTCACACTCAGCGCAGAATTGCCACCCGGCGTCCGGTTACGGCAGAGTCTCACTCCTGTCAGGCCCCGCATACGACACAGCTGTACCCCCAGCGGTACCGCACAACCGAAACACCAGAACTCCATAGAGCCGTCGTATGCCGCCCGAGCACCACGCGGCGCTTCCCTCGCGGAAGTTGCCCACCGGGCCCGTGCCTCCCGTGACCCCGCAGTTGGGAGGCCAGCGTCAGGGGCACGATTGCGTCCGCCAGGGTCACCGAAGCGGGCGATGCTGGAAGGAAACCGTGTGAGCCGGATTTCGGTCCGGGGATTCGCAGTGGCCTCGGCCACCGCGGTCACCGCTGTCGGCGCCGTCACCGGTGTTGCCTCGGGCAGCACTGGACAGCCCTCGCTCGACGCCGAGGCAACGGCCAATGACACGACGCTTCTCGCGGACATACCCGCGGGTCAGCAGGCCCAGGTGCAGACCGCGTCGCTGACGCAGCAGGCCGACGCCCAGGCCATCGCCGCGGACGCGAGCGCCAAGAAGGACGCCGAGGAGGCGGCCCGCAAGCAGGCGGCCGCGGACGCGGTCGCCAAGCAGAAGGCGGCCCAGGCGGCCGAAGAGGCGGCCAAGGCCCGCAAGGAGGCCGAGGCCAAGGCGAGCCGCGACGCGACCCGTGACGTGTCCAGCTTCCCGGTCCAGAGCTCCTACTCGGTCGCGCAGATCCAGGCGATGGCGCGTCAGATGGTGGGGGCCGGTCAGTTCCAGTGCTTCAGCAACATCGTGGACCACGAGTCCAGCTGGAACTACCGGGCGGTCAACGCCTCCTCCGGTGCCTACGGTCTCTTCCAGGCCCTGCCCGGCTCCAAGATGTCGTCCGTCGGTGCCGACTGGCAGACCAACCCGGCCACGCAGATCAAGTGGGGCCTCAACTACATGAACAGCCGGTACGGCAGCCCGTGTGAGGCCTGGTCGTTCTGGCAGGCCAACCACTGGTACTGAGCCGCGGGTCCGCCCGCGCCCGGGCACTCAACCTTGCGCAGCCCCTCACCGTCTTCGGGTGAGGGGCTACGGCCGTTCACGGCCGCCGGCATCCGCCATGTACGGTCGGGAACGACGACTCCAGGGGGGAGTGGTGGGGAGCACCCGGGGATACGGGGGAAGAGGACGGATCATGTCGCAACTGCCAGGCTGGCTGGCCCGGATCGGCGCCGGGATCACCCACGTGGGTGAGCGGCTGGACGAGCGCCGCGCCGAGGTGGCGAAGGAGGACGCCGAGCCCGAGCCACTCCCGCCGGTGGACTCCCTGCCCCCGACGGCGTACACGCCCGCCGTGCAGCAGCCGCGCCCGCACCCCGTGGAGGCCGTCCCGTGGGGCGTACGCGTCGCGGCCGAGGCGGGCTGGCGGGTGCTCGTCCTCGCGGGCACGGTCTGGGTGCTGATGCGGGTCATCAGCGCCGTGCAGCTGGTGGTGCTCGCCTTCGTGTGCGCGCTGCTCATCACCGCGCTGCTCCAGCCGGCCGTGGCACGGCTGAAACGTCATGGCGTGCCGCGCGGGCCGGCGACCGCGCTGACCGCCATCCTCGGCTTCGTCATCATGGGGCTGATCGGGTGGTTCGTGACCTGGCAGGTCATGGAGAACATCGACTTGCTCTCCAACCAGATCCAGGACGGCATCGACGAGCTGCGCAAGTGGCTGCTGCACAGCCCCTTCCATGTCACCGACAAGCAGATCAACGAGATCGCGAAGAATCTGCGGGAGGCGATCGGCGCCAACACCGACCAGATCACCTCGGCGGGTCTGGAGGGCGTGACGGTCATCGTGGAGGCGCTGACCGGCATCCTCCTGACGATGTTCTCCACCCTCTTCCTGCTCTACGACGGCCGGCGCATCTGGGAGTGGACGCTCAAGCTGGTGCCGGCCGCGGCGCGGCCGGGGGTCGCGGGCGCGGGTCCGCGGGCGTGGAGCACGCTGACCGCGTATGTGCGCGGCACGGTCATCGTGGCCCTGATCGACGCGATCTTCATCGGCCTGGGGATCTACTTCCTGAACGTGCCCATGGCCGTGCCGCTCGCCGTCTTCATCTTCCTGTTCTCCTTCATCCCCCTGGTGGGCGCCGTGGCCTCGGGCGCGCTGGCGGTGGTGGTGGCGCTGGTGACGCAGGGTGTCTTCACCGCGATCATGACGCTGGTCGTGGTGCTCGCCGTCCAGCAGATCGAGGGCCACATCCTCCAGCCGTTCATCCTGGGCCGGGCGGTCCGGGTGCACCCGCTGGCGGTGGTGCTGTCGGTGACGGCCGGCGGGATGATCGCCGGGATCGGCGGAGCGGTGGTGGCGGTGCCGCTGGTGGCGGTGACGAACACCGTGGTGGGCTATCTGCGGTCGTACGCGAACGCCGTGCCCCACCAGCAGACGCAGCCGGACCTCGCCATGGCGCCCGCCGAGACCCCGGCGAAGCAGCCGGTGGACGAGGCGCCGTCGGCGTAGGGCACGGCGCGGTCGGCCCGTACGCCGGTCCCTCCCCCTCCCCGCTCGGCACGCGAGGCCGGCACACGAGCTCGGCGTATGCGAAGGGGCCCGCCCCCAGCGACGGCTGGGAGCGGGCCCCTTGGGCAGTGCGGCCGTCACTCGGCCAGGACGGCCTCCGCGTCGAGCGTCACACCGACCGCCTGGATCACCGAAGCGATCTTGAAGGCTTCCTGGATGACCTCACGCTCGAGGCCCGCCTTGCGGAGGACCTGCTCGTGGGAGTCCAGGCACATCCCGCAGCCGTTGATCGCGGACACGGCGAACGACCACAGCTCGAAGTCGACCTTGTCGACCCCGGGGTTGCCGATGACGTTCATCCGCAGACCCGCGCGCAGGGTGCCGTACTCGTGGTCCGAGAGCAGGTGGCGCGTGCGGTAGAAGACGTTGTTCATCGCCATGACGGCGGCCGCGGACTTGGCCGCGGTGTACGCCTCGGGCGTGAGGTTCGCCTTCGCCTCGGGCTCCAGCTCACGCAGCACGATCGCCGAGCGGGAGGCGATCGCCGTCGCCAGCACCGTGCCCCACAGCTGCTGGGCCGGCAGGTCGGAGTTGCCGATGACCGAGCCCAGGTTGAGCTTCAGGTCCTTGGCGTAGTCCGGCAGGGCGTTCTTGAGCGAGTCGAGGGCCATCGGGTCACTCACCAGCCAGCAGCTTGACCGGGTCCAGGGTCTCGTCGCCCTTGCTCCAGTTGCACGGGCACAGCTCGTCGGTCTGCAGGGCGTCCAGGACCCGCAGGACCTCCTTCGGGTTACGGCCGACGGAACCCGCGGTCACCATGGTGAACTGGATCTCGTTGTTCTGGTCCACGATGAAGACGGCACGCTGCGCGAAGCCGTCCTCGCCCTCGATGCCCAGGGCGCGCATCAGCTCGTGCTTGGAGTCGGCCATCATCGGGAACGGCAGCTCGCGCAGGTCCGGGTGGTCCTTGCGCCAGGCGTGGTGCACGAACTCGGAGTCGCCGGAGAAGCCGAGGATCTGGGCGTCACGGTCGGCGAACTCGTCGTTCAGCTTGCCGAAGGCCGCGATCTCGGTCGGGCACACGAAGGTGAAGTCCTTGGGCCATGCGAAGACGATCTTCCACTTGCCCTCGTAGGTCTTGTGGTTGATCTGCTCGAACTCCTTGCCCTTCTCCAGCGAGACGCAGGCGGCCAGTTCGAACTCGGGGAACTTGTCACCGACAGTGAGCACACGCTCTCCTTGAAGCACAGAAACACCGCGGAGGCAAGGTGTTTCTCATGGGTTGGACGTTCTCGATCCTGACACACGGTCGATTGATACGGGAAATAGCTACACTCGGTCCGGTTGATCGGCCGGAGCTATCAGTGACTATTGGTTAAGGGGTACGCCATGGCAGGGGCCAAGTCCCATGGGCGCCGCCAGCCCAGTCTCGCCCAGCTGCGGGCCTTCGCCGCCGTTGCCGAGCACCTCCACTTCCGCGACGCCGCCGCCGCGATCGGCATGAGCCAGCCCGCGCTGTCGGGCGCCGTCTCCGCCCTGGAGGAGGTGCTCGGCGTCACCCTGCTGGAGCGCACCACCCGCAAGGTGCTGCTCTCGCCCGCCGGTGAGCGTCTCGCCGTGCGGGCCAAGGCGGTGCTGGAGGAGGTCGGCGCGCTCCTGGAGGAGGCGGATGCCGTCCGGGCGCCGTTCACGGGGGTCCTGCGGCTCGGGGTGATCCCGACCGTCGCGCCGTACCTTCTGCCCACCGTCCTCAGGCTCGTCCACGACCGCTATCCGCACCTCGACCTCCAGGTCCACGAGGAGCAGACCGCCAACCTGCTCGACGGGCTCACCACCGGCCGCCTGGACCTGCTGCTGCTCGCCGTGCCCCTGGGGGTGCCCGGTGTCGTCGAACTTCCCCTGTTCGACGAGGACTTCGTGCTGGTCACCCCCCTCGACCACTGGCTGGGCGGACGTGAGGGGATACCGCGTGAGGCGCTGCGCGAGCTGAACCTGCTGCTCCTCGACGAGGGGCACTGTCTGCGGGACCAGGCCCTCGACATCTGCCGGGAGGCCGGCCGCGAGGACGCGCCCGTGACCACGACCGCCGCCGGTCTGTCCACCCTCGTCCAGCTCGTGGCCGGCGGCCTCGGCGTGACCCTGCTGCCGCACACGGCCCTCAAGGTGGAGACCAGCCGCAGCAACCGGCTCCTCACCGCCTACTTCACTGACCCGGCCCCGACCCGGCGCGTCGCCTTCGCGATGCGCGCGGGCGCCGCCCGGGGCGCCGAGTACGAGGAGCTGGCCGAGGCGCTGCGCGGCGCCCTGCGCCCACTGCCGGTACGGGTGCTCGAAGCCGACGCCTGACCGCCACCCGGTCACCGACCGTGAACGCGTGCGGGCCCCCTTCCCCGGCAGAGGAAGGGGGCCCGCAGGAGCGGCCGGCGGTCACTCGGTGCGCAGACCGTCCGGCCGCATCAGCCGCAGCAGCGGCGGCAGGCTGAGCACCGTCACCAGCAGCACCACTCCCGCGCCGATGCCGGTCATCGTCAGCACGCTCGCCCAGTCCACGGTCACCGACGCACCGGACATCTTCAGCAGGATCGCGCCCAGCGTCAGTCCGACCGCCGACGCCAGCACCAGACCCAGCGCGATCGGTATCGCCGTCTGCCACAACACCGACAGGCTCAGCGTGCGGCGCCGGGTGCCGAAGGCGACCAGCGACGACAGCAGCTTCTTGCGCTCGCGCAGCTGTTCCAGCTGGGAGACCAGCAGGCTCGCGCCGATCAGTGCCAGCACGCAGCTGGCGCCGACGAACAGTCCGGTGCGGATGGAGGTGAACCTGCGGGACTGCTCGGAGGCCGCCCACACCATGGTGTCCGCCCGCAGATCGACCCGCGCCGCCGTGTTCCGCACGTACTCGCGCACATCCGGCACGGACTGGTCGAGCGAGAGATAGACCTGCCCCCTGACCGATGCCGCGGCCCGCCCGGGCAGCGCGCGCGGTGTCATCAGGATGCCGCCGCGCATCACCCCCGTCGGGTCCTTGATGGACCGGGCCTGCTTCAGGGTGCCCGGCACTGTCCAGGCGACCTCGGCGTTGCGCTCGTCGCCGTAGGACGGAGCGAGGTACAGCGTCCGGCCCGGCTTGACCAGCTTCGGTGTGTCGGTGTCGTACTCCGCTCCCCGCAAGGTGAACACGTCACCGTCGCGGCACGAGGGCAGCGTGGCCAGCTCGCGCAGGGCGGCGCAGTCGCCGACGCTGAGCTCGCTGGACATGGCGGGATCCTTGCGCTTGTCACCGAGGTCGCCACTGGACAGGGCCGTGACCTTCCGTACGCCCTGGACGGCGGAGAACTTCCGGGCGGCCGCGCCGATCGGCACACCGTCCGGCAGGTTCACCTGCATCTGGGCCCGCGACAGGTCGTTCCGCGACTGCTTGGTGTAGTCGGCCTCGACGCCGGAGAACAGCATCTGAAGGGCGATCGCGCCGGCCACCGCCACCGCGATCCCGTTGACCATGCGGGCCGCCGTGCCGCTGCTCAACTGGAGCCTCCGCACCGCCAGTTGCCAGGCCACCCCGCCCGAGTTCAGCCGGGCGACGACGGCCTCGACGACCCACGGCAGCAGCGCCGTCACACCGACCAGCAGCAGCAGGACACCGCCGACGACCAGGTACTCGTTGAAGTCGCCGTTCGTCCGCCCCTGACCCACCATCGGGTAGAGCATCGCCAGGCCGCCGAGCGGCAGCAGCAGCCGCCACCACAGCCGGCGCCGGGCGGGCTTCGCCGTGCGCACCACGCCGAGCGGCTCGATGACCACGCCCCGCAGCGCGAACAGGGTGACCAGCACCGCTGCCGCCGGTACGGCGACCGCCACCAGCAGGGCCAGCCCGGGGGAGGGGTTCAGATAGCCGGGGAAGACGCTGATGCCGAAAACCTCGGCAGACCCGGCGGCCTCGCGTCCGATCAGGAAGAAGACGGTGCCGAAGGCCAGCCCGAGCACCGCCCCCGCGAGCGCCTCACCCGCGGCGATCCGCCGGGTCATACCCCCGTCGGAGCCGACGAGGCGCAGCGCCGCGAGCCGCCGGTCGCGCCGCTCGCCGCCGAACCGCACGGCCGCCGCGATGAAGACGCCGACCGGCATGAGCAGCACGACGAAGACGACGAGCATCAGCAGGATCAGGACGGGATCGGACTTCTCGGGGGTGAGGTTCGGATCCCCGAAGCTGTCGATCCGGGCCACATTCGGCGGACTGATCTTCGCCGCGAGCCCCTCGGCGCCCGCGTAGTAGGCGAGTTCGTGCGAGCCGACGAGCCCGTTCTCCCCGATGGTGCCGACGATCCGGTACGGCAGCCGCTCCCGCAGCAGCCGCCCCTCGTCGGACGCGAGCAGCGTCTTCAGCGCGGGGGAGACCATCATCTCGCCCGGCCGGGGGAACCTCTCCAGCCCGGGCGGCAGCGGAGCCCGTGCGCCCTCTGGTTCCATCACCCGTCCGCGGACGTCCTTGGAGCGGAACGGGGTGTCGATGTCCGCGATCACCAGGGTGTTGTCGCCCTTGGGCTTCTTCTCCTGGTTGTAGGTGTGGTCCGCGCGCGCGTTCTCCCGGTCGTGGCGGGCCGCCAGGGCGCCGGGCAGGGCGGTGGTGAGCAGCAGCAGCGCCACCCCGAGGCCGACGCCGACGGCGGTGAGAAGCAGCCGGACCCACCCCTCGCGCCCGCCCGTGAACGCGAACCTGGCCCCCATGGCCAGGTCTCTCCACCACTGGCGCGCCTTCATACGCTGCGCTCCATGTCCCGGGACTTGCCGTCCCGTACGACGATCTCGCGGTCGGAGTACGCGGCGACCCGTGCCTCGTGCGTGACCAGCACGACGGCCGCGTTGGTGGACCGGGCCGCCTCGGTGAGCAGTTCCATCACGCGCTCGCCGTTGAGGGAGTCCAGCGCGCCCGTGGGCTCGTCCGCGAACAGCACGCGCGGGCTCGTGACCAAGGCGCGGGCGACGGCGACGCGCTGCCCCTGGCCGCCGGAGATCTCACCGGGCCGCTTCCCGGCCAGGTCGTCGACCTCCAGCCGGGCCATCCAGGACAGGGCGGTCCGCTCGGCCTCCTTGCGGGAGGTGCCGTTCAGCCGCAGCGGAAGGGCCACGTTCTCCGCACAGGTCAGTTCGGGCACCAACTGTCCGAACTGGAAGACGAACCCGAACTCGGTGCGCCGCAGCAGGCTGCGTTCGGCGTCGCTCATGCCGGCCATCTCACGGCCGTTGTAGGTGATCGAGCCGGAGTCGGGCGGCACGATCCCGGCGAGACAGTGCAGCAGGGTCGACTTGCCGGACCCGGATGGGCCCATCACGGCGACGATCTCGCCCGGGTGGACGGAGAACTCGGCGCCGTCCAGGGCGACGGTCGGTCCGTACGCCTTGCGCAGGTCCTGGGCGGCGAGCAGGGAACCGGGAGGAGGGGTCACTTGGTCACCACCTCGGCGAGCTTCCCGAGTCGCGCCGCGGTCAGCTCCAGCCAGCGCAGATCGGCCTCGAGGTGGAACAGCGCGTGGTCGCAGATCAGCTGGTCGGCCAGATCGCCCTTGCGCTTGCGGTCGGTCAGGATCCGCATCATGCGCAGATGCTCGGCGCGCTGGGTGTCGAGGATGTCGGCTGCGTCGCGGTGCGTCAGCAGGGCGAGGACGACCTTGGTGTAGAGGGTCGACTGCAGGTACGGCTCGGGCTTCTCCGGGGTCGCGAGCCACCGCTGTACGTCGGTGATCCCGGCTTCGGTGATCGCGTACCGCTTGCGCTCGGGGCCGCCGCCCGTCTCGACCCCGTCGACTTCGACGAGTCCGTTCTTCAGCAGACGGGACATCGTCGAGTAGACCTGGCCGTAGTGCAGCGGCCGGTCGTGACCGAACTTCTCGTCGAAGGCCCGCTTGAGGTCGTAACCGTGACGGGGCCCGGACTCCAGGAGTCCTAGGAGGGTGTGACCGATGGACATGAGGAGCACTGTACATACGGCGTATACACCTCACGTATACATCGCGCGTATAGATCTTGGTCCGAGCGGTATCCGTGCTGGTGGCGGGCGATTGTCACGGTTCTGCTACACGGCCCGACGCCGCCATGCCGGCCTGGCCGCAGCCCTGCCTGCCGCTCTACCTCTCCGGCTCGTCCGAAGCCGGCGGCCGTCCCCGCCGGGGGATCGGTTTGGCCCCGCCGGGCAGGCGCCCGGCCTCGGCGAGGGCGCGCCGCAGCAGGAACTCGATCTGCGCGTTGGCGGAGCGCAGTTCGTCCGAGGCCCAGCGGGCCAGTGCCTCGTACACCGACGGGTCCAGCCGCAGCAGCACCTGCTTGCGCTGCTGCGGCCGCCGCTGGGGGGCCGGGCCCCCGGAGGAATCCGTCACTGGTAGAGGGACCCCGTGTTGAGCACGGGCTGCGGTGCCCGGTCCCCGCACAGCACCACCATCAGGTTCGACACCATCGCCGCCTTCCGCTCCTCGTCCAGCTCCACGATGTCCCGCTCGGCGATCCGGGCGAGCGCCGCCTCGACCATCCCGACCGCACCGTCGACGATCTGCCGCCGCGCGGCGACCACCGCACCGGCCTGCTGCCGCTGGAGCATCGCGGAGGCGATCTCCGGAGCGTACGCGAGATGCGTGAAGCGGGACTCGATGATCTGCACCCCGGCCGCCTCCACGCGCGCGTGCAGCTCGACGGCGAGCTTCTCGGTGATCTCCTCGGCGTTGCCGCGCAGCGAGAGCGCGCCCTCCTCGTGGGCGTCGTAGGGGTACTCGATGGCGATGTGCCGCACGGCCGCCTCGGTCTGCGTGGCGACGAACTCCAGGAAGTCGTCCACCTCGAAGGTGGCCTGCGCGGTGTCCTCGACCTTCCAGACCACCACCGCGGCCAGCTCGATCGGGTTGCCGTACGCGTCGTTGACCTTCAGGACGGCGGTCTCGTGGTTGCGGACCCGGGTGGAGATCTTGGTGCGTGAGGTGAAGGGGTTCACCCAGCGCAGTCCGTCCTGCCGGATCGTGCCGCGGTAGCGCCCGAAGAGCTGCACGACCCGGGCCTCGCCAGGCGCCACCGTGTTCAGGCCGCCCATCCCGGTGACCGCCGCGAGGCCGGCCAGGACGCCGGCGGCGATCAGTGCGGCCTTGGCGCCGGGCGCGGCGAGCGTCGAGCCGCAGGCCACCAGGACCACCCCCAGTACCAGCCCGGCCAGCCCGAGGAGCAGCGCCGTGCCGCCGCCCACGCTGTGCGCCGGGAACTCCCGTACGCGTGGACTCGGCATCTCCGGTATGTCGGCGGCGGTGGATGCGTCTTGTGTCGACATGGGTGGTGTCCCCCGTTTCCCTGCATAGCTCTGACTTAGCTAAGTGATATCACATTACCCAGCCTGACAACCTTCCACGCCTCCTGGTCGTCGGTTCCGGTGGGACAGGTGCGGTTTGTCACGTCCGTAAAAGGGGGGATCGCCGCCCCTTTGTCGTACCGCGCGGTGTTAGCTTTCTGAGCTGACCTGGGCCACGTACCTGTGTGACAGCCGAGAAGGAAGCGGAGCGGATCCACTCATGGGACGAGCGGAAGAGAGACGAGCGCGACAGCGCGGTGGCCGCCGCGCGGCGCCCAAGCGCTCGTCCGGGACGGCCGGAGCCACCGGGACCCCGGGGGTCGCCGGGACCACCAACTCCCCGTCGGCGGGCGGCCGGGCCGCCGCGCGCGGCAGGGGTGCCAGGGCCGCGAGGAACGGGAAGTCCGGGAAGAGCGGCATACGCCGGTTCTTCACCTGGAAGAAGGTCGTCGGCTCGCTGTTCGGCTTCGTGCTGCTGACCATGGGCGCGTTCGTGCTGCTGTACATCGTGACGCCCATCCCGGAGGGCAACGCCACCGCCAAGTTGCAGAGCAACGTCTACAAGTACGGCGACGGCACGATCCTCGCCCGCACCGGCGAGATCAACCGGGAGAACGTCGCCCTCGCCGAGGTCCCCAAGGCCGTCCAGCACACCTTCGTCGCGGCCGAGAACAAGACCTTCTACGACGACTCCGGCGTCGATCTGAAGGGCACGGCCCGCGGTCTGCTCAACACCCTCTCCGGCAAGGGCGCCCAGGGTGGTTCGACGATCACCCAGCAGTACGTCAAGAACTACTACCTGAACCAGAACCAGACCGTCACGCGCAAGCTGAAGGAACTGGTCATCTCGCTGAAGCTGGACCGCAAGAAGTCCAAGGAGTACATCCTCGCGGGCTACATCAACACCAGCTACTACGGCCGCGGCGCCTACGGCATCCAGGCCGCCGCGCAGGCGTACTACGGCAAGGACGCCAAGAAGCTCACGGTCGAGCAGGGCGCGTACCTCGCCTCCCTGCTCCAGGCGCCGAACCAGTACGACTGGGCCATCGCCAGCGACACCGGCAAGAAGCTGGTGCAGAACCGGTGGAACTACGTCCTGGACAACATGGTGCAGATGCACTGGCTGGACGCGGGCGAGCGCCAGGCCATGAAGTTCCCGGTGCCGAAGGCGCCCAAGGCGGCGCCCGGCATGGAGGGGCAGACCGGCTACCTGGTGGACGCGGCCAACGCGGAGCTGGAGAAGCAGCTGGTCGCCCAGGGCACCGCCGCCTCCATCGGTGACGCGGAGGCGCTGGTGAAGGCCGGCGGCTGGACCATCACGGTGAACATCGACAAGAAGAAGCAGCGCGAGCTGGAACAGGCGGTCAAGCAGCAGCTGACCAGCAAGCTGAACCCGAAGAAGCGTTCCGTCGACGGTGATGTCCAGCCCGGGGCCGTGTCGGTCGACCCGAAGACGGGCCGGGTGCTCGCCATGTACGGCGGCCTGGACTACTTCAAGCACTTCCGCAACAACGCGACGCGCCGTGACTACCAGCCCGCCTCCACCTTCAAGCCGCTGATCCTCGCGGCCGCGCTGGAGGACCAGGCCAAGACGCAGGACGGCCGGGCGATCACCGCCAACACGATCTACGACGGCACGAGCCGCCGCCCGGTCAAGGGCAGCGCGATCGGCTTCGCCCCGCCGAACGAGGACGATCAGGACTACGGCCCCATCACCGTCCAGACGGCGATGAACAAGTCCGTCAACTCGGTCTTCGCGCAGATGGGCGTCGACGTCGGCATGCCCGAGGTGCTGAAGGTCGCGAACTCGCTCGGGATGGACACCAAGGGCCTGCCGGCCGTGCCCGCGCAGACCCTCGGCAGCATGGGCGCGAGCCCGCTGGAGATGGCCGGCATCTACGCCACCCTCGACAACCACGGCCGGAAGGTCACCCCGGCGATCATCAAGTCGGCCGAGCACAAGGACAGCACGGTCAAGCTCCCCGACCCGATCGGCAGCCAGGTCATCAGCCGCACGGCCGCCGACACGGTCACCTCGGTGCTCACCGGCGTGGTCGACGACGGTACGGCCCAGACGTCGGTCCGGGAGAACCCGGCGCGCCGCGGCCAGCAGGTCGCCGGCAAGACGGGCACGTCCGACAACAACAAGTCGGCCTGGTTCACCGGCTACACGCCCGATCTGGTCACCTCCGTCGGCCTGTTCGGCGAGAGCGCCAAGAACGGCGCCCAGGTCGGTCTGACGGGCGCCACGGGCCGCATCCCGGGCAGCGGCCGTATCAACGGCGGTGGGTACCCGGCGCAGATCTGGGCCGCGTACACCTTCGAGGCGATGGGCGAGGTCAGCACGTTCGACCTGGACACCACGCAGGGCGCGGCGGTCCAGCCGAGTGTGACGCCGACCCTCTCGCAGTCGCCCAGCAGCACGCCGTCGTCGACGCCGACCACGCAGAAGCCGACGTCCCAGCCGCCGACGAGCTCGGCTCCGCCGACCCCGAGCCAGACGCCCACCCAGACGCCGACGACGAACGCACCGAGCACTCCGGTCACCACGCCGCCGACGACTCCGGTGGATCCGCTCGATCCGAACGCGCAGTAGCAAGGAGCACGAGGGCGCCCGGCGGACCTGCCACCGGGCGCACTCCTCGTCGTAGGCTTCAGCCTCCGTTGACGTTGTTGGCGATGCGGTCGCCGACCTCCTTGTCGATGTTGCGCCAGTACTGCAGCGCGCGGTCCATGACCGGGCGGGAGACCCCCTGCAGCAGGTGCCCGGTGACATTGGAGACCAGCCGGTCACGGGCCGCCTCGTCCAGGACCTGGCGGACCATCGTGTGGGCCTGGCCGAAGTCGTCGTCCTCGCGGTGCAGCCGGTACGCCTCCCGCACCATCTCGCCCGCCGTCTGCCAGCCGGCGGGGTCGCCGAACTGCTGGACGGCCGCGGCCGGTCCGCCGTAGGAATTCGGCGCGTACGGCCTCGCGGTGTGCGCGGGCTCGTAGCGCATCGGGCCGTCCTTGGCGTAGGACCGCACGTCCACGCGCGGCCGGTTGGGCGGCAGCTGGGTGTAGTTCGGGCCGATGCGGTAGCGGTGGGTGTCCGGGTACGAGAAGAGCCGGCCGAGCAGCATCTTGTCCGGGGACGGGCCGATGCCCGGCACCATGTTGGAGGGCTCGAACGCGGCCTGCTCGATGTGGACGAAGTAGTCCTCCGGGTTCCTGTTCAGGGTCATCCGGCCGACCTCGATCAGGGGGTAGTCGCCGTGCGGCCACACCTTCGTCAGGTCGAACGGGTTGAACCGGTAGTCCGGCGCGTCCTCGAACGGCATCACCTGCACATGCATCGTCCAGGACGGGTGCTCGCCGCGCTCGATCGCCTCGTACAGATCACGGCGATGCAGGTCGGCGTCCTTGCCCGCCAGCTCGTCGGCCTGCTCCTGGGTGAGGAAGTCGATGCCCTGGTCGGTCTTGAGGTGGTACTTGACCCAGAACTTCTCGCCGCCCCCGTTGATCCACATGTAGGTGTGGGAGGAGTAGCCGTTCATATGGCGGTACGTCTTCGGGATGCCCCGGTCGCCCATCAGCCACGTCACCTGGTGCGCGGACTCGGGGGAGAGGGTCCAGAAGTCCCACTGCATGTCGTTGTTGCGCAGCCCGGTCACCGGATGGCGCTTCTGGGAGCGGATGAAGTCCTGGAATTTCATCGGGTCCCGGACGAAGAAGATCGGGGTGTTGTTCCCCACGAGGTCGTAGTTGCCGTGTTCGGTATAGAACTTGAGCGCGAAACCGCGGGGGTCGCGCCAGGTGTCCGGGGAGCCCAGCTCGCCGGCGACGGTGGAGAAGCGCGCGAGCATCTCCGTGCGCCTGCCGGGCTGGAGGAGGTCTGCCTTGGTGAACTGGCTGACATCGTTGGTGACTTCGAAGAATCCGTATGCGCCGCTGCCCTTGGCGTGCACCACCCGCTCCGGAACCCGTTCGCGATTGAACTGGGCCATCTTCTCGATCAGGTAATGATCCTGGAGAAGGATCGGGCCGTTCGAGCCGACGGTGAGCGAGTGCTCGTCGCTCTCCGCCGGGATGCCCGCATTGGTGGTGGTGTAGGGAACCGACTGGGGTACCTGGGTCACGAGCGTCCTCCCGTCATGCTTAGGGGGTCGGTCGAGTCGCTTCGGTCACCCCAGCAGTCAACTCCGCCGACGGGACGTCGGCAACATTTGGACGGGGTCCAATTCCGGTACTCTTCCAGGCGGTGATCAGGGCCCTTCCGGGACCTGGACCGGCCCCCGGCCCTTGGCCTCACCCCCGGTTCAGCTCGAACCAGACCACCTTTCCCGTGCTCAGCCGGGTCGCGCCCCAGCGCCGGGCCAGCCGGTTCACCAGATACAGCCCCCGGCCGCCTTCGTCCGTGGCGCGGGCCTGCCGCAGTCGCGGCAGCTGAGGCACATCGTCGCCGACCTCGCAGCGCAGCACGTCGGTACGCAGCAGCCGCAGCGTCACCGGCCGTGACGCATAGCGCACGGCGTTGGTCACGACCTCGCTGACCAGCAGCTCCACCGAGTCCGTCAGCTCCTCCAGGCCCCAGCGGGCCAGCGCCCGCCGGGCGAGGCGCCGGGCCCGGCCCGGTGCCGC
This sequence comes from Streptomyces glomeratus, assembly GCF_021462825.1. Classification (GTDB taxonomy): domain Bacteria; phylum Actinomycetota; class Actinomycetes; order Streptomycetales; family Streptomycetaceae; genus Streptomyces; species Streptomyces glomeratus. The sequence continues at coordinate 19,865 of NZ_JAKEEB010000028.1, forward strand.
GTCCTCGGGCTCCAGGACCCAGTACGCGACATCGCTCGGCGCGATCCCGTCGAAACGGGCGGCGAGCAGCGCGATGTCGTCGTCCCGGTCGCCCGGGCCGAGCATGTCGAGCACCTCGTCGCACAGCGCCTCCAGCGGCGGCGGATGGTCCGCGCCGGTGAGCTGGGCGGTGGCGGCGAGCTTCTCCCGCAGCTGCTCTATACCGGTCCACACGTCCCGCAGCCGGGACTCGACCAGGCCGTCGGTGTACAGCAGCAGGGTCGCGCCCGCCGGGGCGTCCAGCTCCACCGCCTCGAAGTCGACCCCGCCCACGCCGATGGGGGCGCCCGCCGGCACCCGCAGCACCTCCGCCCGGCCGCCCAGATGCAGCAGCACCGGCGGCGGGTGACCGGCGTTGGCGATGGTGATGCGGTGCGCGACCGGGTCGTACACCGCGTACAGGCAGGTCGCCATGCGGTCGGTGCCCAGCCGCTGGGCCTGCTCGTCGAGGTGGTGCAGCACCTCCTGCGGCGGCAGGTCCAGCCCGGCGAGCGTCTGGGCCGTCGTGCGCAGCTGCCCCATGATCGCCGCGGACGTCATGGAGTGGCCCATGACGTCCCCCACGACGAGGGCCACCCGGCTGCCGGGCAGCGGAATGGCGTCGTACCAGTCGCCCCCGACCCGTGCGGTCTCGGCGGCCGGCAGATAGCGGGACGCGAGCCGCACACCCGTCGGGTTGGGCAGGGTCTCCGGCAGCATGGTGCGCTGCAGCTCGTCCGCGATGTACGCCTCGCGGCCGTACAGCACCGCCTTGTCGATGCCGAGGGCGCTGTGGGTGGCGAGCTGCGCGGCCACCAGCAGATCGTCCGCCTCGAACGCCGGCCGCTCGGGACGGCGCAGGAACAGGGCGGCGCCGATGACCCGCCGCCGCCCCCGCAGCGGCGCCAGGATCGCGCGCTGACCGGGAGGGATCGCGAGATCCTCGCCGAGCAGCTCCGGGAGCGCGGCACGGGCGGCGGGCGCGTCCGCGAACACGGGCCGCACCCCGCGCAGCACCTCGGCGAGCGCTCCGCCCGGGAGCACCTCGCACAGCTCGTTGCTCCGATCCGCGAGCCCGGAGTTCTCCACCGCCGGCACCGGCAGGATCCCCTCCTCCAGGTCCCGTTCCTGCGGGATCCGGTCGGTGCGCCGCAGCCGCAGCACCAGGGGACCGGTGGGGCGCTCGTCACCGACCGGCAGCGGGTCGCGCAGATAGACGAGGATCGTGTCCGAAAAGGTCGGCACGGTGGCCCGGCACAGGCCCATCACGATCTCGTCGAGGTCTATGCCGCGGGCGATCCGCCGGGTCGCGGCGCCCACGAAACGCAGCCGGTCCCCGTCGCGCCGCATCGGCATGGGGCCGTGCGGCGGCGGTGTCTTGCCGGTGCGCCGGTCCTTGCCCCCGGGCAGATGGGAGGCACGGTCCTGCCCGGCACCCGGCTGGACGGGAATGCCGCCCTCGGGCGCGGGTCGCGGCCGGTGCGCATCCGGCTCGTCGGCGGCCGGCTGGGAGTGCTCGGCTCCCTCCGCCGCGGGCAGCGGGGTGGGCGTTCCGCCCTGGTTGCCCGGCGGTCCGTGCTGGGCGCAGGGCAGGGGCACGGAGGGAGCGGCGGACACGCCGCCGGTCCGGGTCTGTGCGGGTAACGCGGGGGCCGGCGGGGCGGCCGGCGCGGAAGGCAGCGGCTCCGGGGTACGCAGGAGCGCCCCGCGGGGGTCCGCGGGGCCGACGCCCGCCTGGGGGCGCTCGTGGGAGGTCGGGTGCTCCGTCACGCGTGTCGAATCCATCCGTCCGGGGCTGCGCGCCGTGCGTGCAGTTGGTCCCGCCGAGAAGCCGATACCCGGAATACGTGCCCCAGGAACGGAATTCCCGCATGGTGACAGGCCGTCGCCGATCCGCCCGACGGCCCAGCCGTCCCTGTATGGCCCTCGTACCCCACGCTCACGTCCTGCCGCCCCTCGGTGACGTTCGGTCAAACCCAGCGCATATTGTGGGAGTTGCTGTGCTGTGCCCTTGCGGAGGACGATCCTACGGTTGTACCGCGGGGGCGCAACAAGGGTCTCATGAGGCCGCGTACGCGGGTATGCGATCCCAGTCCTCCGGCAGCTGCGGCACCGGCCAGGACGGATCCGGGCGCCAGTGCTGCCAGCCGTCCGAGAAGGGCGCTCCCCAGGTGCGGATCACCTCCACCGCGGACCGTCCCGCCTGCCGCACCCGGTCGGCCAGCCGCGCGTCCATCAGACCGTCCCGCTGCGCCTGCACGAACTCGTCCTCGTCGCGCCAGCCCCAGCTGCGGTCGGGGTAGACGCAGATGTCGAGGAAGTGGTCCTCGGAGTCGACCCCGCCGGCCCAGCGCACCAGCGGCTCCTCCAGATTCACGTACCAGTTCTTGAACCGCCAGCCCGGATCCCAGAACAGCCACACCGACCAGGGCTCGCCGGGCCGTGCCAGCTTGAGCACGCCCGTGCCGAACCAGCGGTCGAGCTGCACGGTCCGCGGCTTGGTGTAGCGGGACTCCAGCGGCTCGGCGTGCAGCGGCGTGCCGTCGGCGAGGACCGGCTTGACGCACTGGGTGCCGGGGGCCATCCATACGGCGAGCAGCTCCTCGTCGTCCCTGACCACGGTGACGGGTCGTGCGATGTGGAAGCGTGGACCGGCGTTCTCACGGTAGCGCCAGAGGATCCGGTCCCCCGGAGCCCAGTACGTCGTCGACCCGCCCGCTTCCACTCGTCTCACCGCTCCGCCGTCTGCCATGCACAGATATTAGGTGCCCCAGGCATACGACGCTGCGGCGGGCGTCATGGTTCACACGACGGCGGGCAAGCCGTTGCCCGACGTCACGGGCGCGTCATCCGCAGGACATCCAGGGCCTCGTCAAGCTGTTCGAGCGTGAGGTCGCCACGCTCCACATAGCCTTCCTCCAGGACGACCTGACGGATCGTCCTGCGTTCGGCGAGCGCCTTCTTCGCGACCTTCGCGGCCTCCTCGTAGCCGAGGTACTTGTTGAGCGGCGTGACGACGGAGGGCGACGACTCGGCGTACTCGCGGGCGCGTTCCCGGTGGGCGACGATGCCGTCGACGGTCCGGTCGGCCAGCAGCCGCGAGACGTTGGCGAGCAGCCGGATCGACTCCAGCACGTTCTTCGCGATGACCGGCATCATGACGTTCAGTTCGAAGTTGCCGGAGGCGCCCGCGGTGGTGATGGCCACGTCGTTGCCGATGACCTGCGCGGCGACCATGAGGACGGCCTCGGGGATGACCGGGTTGACCTTGCCGGGCATGATCGAGGACCCCGGCTGCAGATCGGGCAGGCCGATCTCGGCCAGTCCGGTGCGCGGACCGGAGGCCATCCAGCGCAGATCGTTGGCGATCTTGGTCAGTCCCACGGCGATGGTCCGCAGCTGCCCGCTGGTCTCGACGATGCCGTCCCGCGCGCCCTGTGCCTCGAAGTGGTTGCGCGCCTCGGTGAGCGGCAGTCCGGTGGACCGGGCGAGCTCGGCGATGACGGCGGCGGAGAAGCCGGGCGGGGTGTTGATCCCGGTGCCCACCGCGGTGCCGCCCAGCGGCAGTTCGGCCAGGCGGGGCAGTGAGGCGTTCAGCCGCTCGATGCCGTACCGCACCTGCGCGGCGTAGCCGCCGAACTCCTGCCCCAGCGTCACGGGCGTTGCGTCCATGAGGTGAGTCCGCCCTGACTTCACCACATCGGCGAACTCGTCGGCCTTGCGCTCGAGAGAGGTGGCGAGGTGATCGAGGGCGGGGACGAGGTCGTGGGTGACGGCGGCGGTGGCGGCGATGTGCACGGACGACGGGAAGACGTCGTTGGACGACTGTGAGGCGTTCACGTGGTCGTTCGGATGCACGTCGCGCCCGAGCCGCTCACTGGCGAGGGTGGCGACGACCTCGTTGGTGTTCATGTTGGACGAGGTGCCCGACCCGGTCTGGAACACATCCACGGGAAAGTGCTCGTCCCACCGCCCCTCGGCCACCTCGGCGGCCGCCTCCTGGATGGCGTCGGCAACGTCCTTGCCGAGCACGCCGAGCTCCGCGTTGACCTTGGCGGCGGCCCCCTTGATCCGCGCGAGCGCCTCGATGTGCGCGCGCTCGATCCGCTGCCCGGAGACGGGGAAGTTCTCGACAGCGCGCTGGGTCTGGGCGCGCCACTTGGCGTCGATGGGAACCCGGATCTCGCCCATGGAGTCGTGCTCGGTGCGGTATCGCCGGCTGCCGTCCGCGTCGGCCGTTGTGGTCATCGTCGTCATACCTCCTGGAACGGGAGCACGTGACGGGCGACGACTATTCCCGTACTCCCGTTCCAGGATCCGACGCGCTGCCGCCGTTGTCGCGGCAGGCTCGACGGCGGGTTACCGTGGGCTGCGGTCAGCAGCTGTTGACGAGGGACATGCGCCGGATGTCGTCGTACCAGCCGGGGTCGAAGTTCCCCTTCGCCGTCCATACGTAGCGCTGGGTGTGGTCGGGCAGGTTCTTCACGAACTTGGTCGGGCTCGCCGGGTCCTGAATCCGCGCGTTGCGCAGAGCCGTGAGAACGGCTCCGTTCGCGTCCTTCAGACGTACGCGCATCAGCCAGGCGTCGTGGTTGTCGCTGCTGGTGACCGTGGCCCGGAAGTAAGCCGTACCGTCCGGGTACACGGTCCACCTCGCACCCGAGAACATGGTGCAGTCGCCACTGCGCAGGGTGCCCCACGTGAATGACTTCCAGGCCGGCGCGTGGACCGAGGCGTCGGCCGTACCCACAGTGGGGACCAGGGCGACGGCGGTCAGGGCGGCGGTGGCCACGGCGGTGGCCACGAGCTTGCGGGGCCGACGGATCACGCCGGTGCTCCGGATGTTGCTCACTGAATGTTCCTTTCCTCACCGTTGGTGGGGGTGCTGGACCAGGATCGGGGCGCCGGTACGGGCGGTCACGAGTAGTTGGCTACTCGAATTGGGTTTCGGGATGGATGTCCCGGTTTGTAGGATCCTCATGTGGGGGAACTGGGGCGGGAATGGCCGTTGACCGGCCGCACGGAAGAACTGCAGTTCATCGACAGGGCGGGGCGGAGCGGCCGGGGCACGCGCGGCGTGCTGCTCTCGGGAGCGGCCGGGGTGGGCAAGACCCGGCTCGCCCGGGAAGCGGTCGCCGCGGCCGTGCGGCGCGGGGCCGTCACCAGGTGGGCGACGGGCACGGATTCGGCGAGGGCGTTGCCGCTGGGGGCCTTCGCCGCGTGGACCGAACCCGGTGGCGGGGACGCCTCCCGGACGCTGAACCGGACCCTGGACGCGCTGCTCCACGGCGCGGGGCCGGCGGGAGCGGTGGTCGCGGTGGACGACGCGCACCTGCTCGACGACCTGTCCGCGCTGCTGGTGCACCAGTTGGTGCTGCGGCAGGCGGCTGCGGTCGTGATCACGGTGCGGGCCGGCTGCCCGGCCCCGGACGCCGTGACGGCACTGTGGAAGGACGGACATCTGGAACGGCTGGAAGTGCAGCCGCTGTCCGAACCGCAGACCGCCGCCGCGCTCGAGGCGGTTCTCGGCGGGCCCGTGGACAGCACCACCGCAGGCCGGCTGTGGAAACTCACCCGGGGCAACGCTCTGATCCTGCGCCATGTGGTCGAGAGCGAGCTGGAGGCGCGCAACCTGCGCCGTGTGCGGGGGACCTGGCGGTGGTCCGGGACGCCGTCCGTCTCACCGGTGCTCGCCGACCTGGTCGCGACGCGCATGGGCGAACTCTCCGGCCCCCTGAGGGATGTGGTGGATGTGCTCGCACTCGGTGAGCCCTTCGACATCGCCCTTCTGGCCCAACTGGTGGACGCGGCCGCGATCGAGGAGGCCGAGGCACGGGGGCTGGTGACCGTGGAACAGGCGGGGGACACCCTGTGGGCCGGGCTCGCCCACCCCCTCTACGGCGAGGCGCGCCGCGCGGCCCTCGGCACTCTGCGCGCGCGCCGGCTCCGCGGCCGGATGGCGACGGCGCTGGCCGGCCACCCCGAACACCACGGTGACAACACGCTGCGCCGGGCCGTGCTCGCCGTGGACTCGGACCTGCCGCCGGATCCGGCGCTCTTCACCGAGGCGGCCGCGCATGCCGCGCGTCTCATGGACATGCCGCTGGTCGAACGGCTGGCCAGAAGGGCGGTCGCCGCCGGCGCCGGGTTCGAGGCACAGCTGCTGGTCACGACCGCCCTCGCCGCCACCACCCGTCACGAGGACGTCAAGGACGAGCTGGCCGTCCTCACCGCCATGGCCGTCACGGACGCCGAACTCGTACGGGCGACCCTGGTCAGAGTGCCGGCCCTGGCCTATGTGACGAGCGGGCCCGCCGAGGCGGAGGCCGTGCTGGGGGAAGCGGAGGCACGCGTCCGGCAGGATGGCTTCCGGCTCCAGCTGACCGCGCTGCGCGCCTACCTCGAAGCGACCCAGGGACGCCTGGCTCGCGCCGTCGAGTGCGCCACCACGGCACTCGACGCACCGGACCTGCCGGACGAGCCGGTCATCCTGGCCTCGGTCGGGCTGGTCGCCGCTCTGGGGGTGACGGGCCGCGCCGACGCAATGGCCCCGGCCGCCGCCCGGGGTCATGAGGCAGCGGCCCGGTCGAGTCAACTAGGCTTTCTGCGCGCTCCGTTGACCATGGCCCAGACGACGGGGCTGAGCCTGGCGGGTTACCTACGGGACGCGGAGGTCCTCGCGGCCGCATTCCGGGAAGAGGTCAAGGACCAGGAATTCGGCAACGAACTCAGCGGTTTCATCATGGGCGATGCCGAACTCGCGCGGGGCCGGGTGGCCGACGCCACGCGCCGGCTCCGGGAGGCGCTCGTGGGCCTGCGGGAACACGGCAACGCCGGCGGATTCGTGTACTTCTGCCTGCTGTCGCTGACCCGCGCCCTGGCCCTCGCCGGCGACCTGCCGGGCGCCCGGAGCTCCTTGGCCGAGCTGGAGGCCGAGTGGAGCCCGTCGCTCGCCGTCCTCGATCCGGAACTCGCCCTCGTACGGGCATGGGTGAGCGCAGTCGAGGGGGCGCTCAGCGATGCGATCACCCTGGCCCACGAGGGAGCCGACGGAGCGGCCCGGCGCGGCCAGCACGCGCACGAGGTGCTGGCCCTGCAGACCGCGGTCTGCCTGGGGGACACCTCGGTCGCCGGGCGGCTGGCCGAGCTGGCCGGCCGGGTCGACGGTCCGCGGGTGCGGGCTGCCGCCGCCCATGCGGCCGCGCTGAGCACCGCGGACGGCGAGGGGCTGCGCGCCGTCTCGGCCCTGTGGGAGGAGACGGGCGACCTGTTGTCCGCCGCGGATGCCGCCGCGCAGTCCGCGAGCACGCATCTGCGCCGCGGAGAGCGAGCTCCGGCCCACGCCGCGGCCGCCCGGGCGCACCGGCTCGCTCAGGCGTGCCAGGGGGTCCGTACACCCGCGCTGCTGGAGGCGGCCCGGCCCGTGCCGCTGACCCGGCGGGAGCGCGAGATAGCGGTCCTGGTGGCCCGCGGCCTGACCAACCAGCAGATCGCCGACCGGCTGATCGTCTCCGTACGTACGGTGGAAGGCCACCTCTATCGCATCGGCAACAAGCTCGGCATCACCAACCGGAGGGAACTGGCCGCACTGCTGCTGGACGGCTGATCCCCTTCCGTCCGACGGCACCCCTCAGCCCGTCCGGGCGGGGGGCGGCGGGGGCGCCGTATCCGTCGGCGGCTTCGCTGCTGGTTGCGGAAGTCCCGGCTTCGCGGCCGGATCGCCGCGCGTTCGTGGACATCCGCCCCGCGCGGAGCGAGCCCGATGTCCGGGCCCGGGGCGAGGGATGGGTTCGCAGCGACGTTGAACGCGGCTTTCGGCTGGAGCATCGGGAGTACGACCGCCGGCGCATGGATGGCTTCGGCTACGACATCGGCGCAGCCCTCATCGTGTCCGCCGACGCCCCTGACGAGTCCGAGCTGGACACGGTGCTCAACGCGCGGGGTTTCCGGCCCGACCTCTTCGTCCATCCAAAGCGACGATCCCAGGTAGGCGAGGGCCCGCTCAGGGGCGCTGTCAGCTCACCCGGACGCGCGGCGCCGAGACGTCTCAGGGCTGTCGGCGGCCTGAGGCGACACGGGAGCCGGTCCCGTCCCGCAGAGGGGAGGGACCGGCTTTCGTCCACCCGGCGCCCGGTTCTCCCGGATCTCCGAGTCCACCGCATCCCCCGAGCCGGGGTGTTGCGACGACCACTGGAACGCAAGGAGTGCCGGAGGCTCCCCGTGGCGTGCTGGGGCTGTGTCAGCCGAGGCCGGGGCCGCGCACGGGGATCGTCGTGAAGGTCGGCTGAGAGGGTTCCTGCGAGCTGAAGAAGTCGTCGCCCTTGTCGTCCACCACGATGAACGCCGGGAAGTCCTCGACCTCGATCCTCCAGACGGCCTCCATCCCGAGCTCCTCGTACTCGACGACCTCGACCTTCTTGATGCAGTCCTGGGCGAGGCGGGCGGCCGGGCCGCCGATCGAGCCGAGGTAGAAGCCGCCGTGCGCCGCGCAGGCGTCCGTGACCTGCTTGCTGCGGTTGCCCTTCGCGAGCATCACCTTGGAGCCGCCCGCCGCCTGGAACTGCTCCACGTAGGAGTCCATGCGGCCGGCCGTCGTCGGACCGAACGAGCCGGACGCGTAGCCCTCGGGGGTCTTGGCCGGGCCCGCGTAGTAGACCGGGTGGTCCTTCAGGTACTGCGGCATCTCCTCGCCGCGGTCCAGCCGCTCCTTGATCTTGGCGTGGGCGATGTCACGCGCCACGACCAGCGGCCCGGACAGCGACAGCCGCGTCTTCACCGGGTACTTGGTCAGCTCCGCCAGGATGTCGTCCATCGGCTGGTTCAGGTCGATGCGGACCACGTCGCCGTCCTGCTCCAGGTGCTCGTCCGTGGTCTCCGGCAGGAAGCGCGCCGGGTCCGTCTCCAGCTGCTCCAGGAACACGCCCTCGGCCGTGATCTTCGCCACGGCCTGCCGGTCGGCGGAGCAGGAGACCGCGATGGCCACCGGGCAGGACGCGCCGTGGCGCGGCAGGCGCACCACGCGCACGTCGTGGCAGAAGTACTTGCCGCCGAACTGTGCGCCGATCCCGATCTTCTGCGTCAGCTCGAAGACCTTCTCCTCCAGCTCCTTGTCACGGAAGCCGTGCCCCAGCTCGGAGCCCTCGGTCGGCAGCTCGTCCAGGTAGTGGGCCGAGGCGTACTTGGCGGTCTTCAGTGCGAACTCCGCGCTCGTGCCGCCGACGACGATGGCCAGGTGGTACGGCGGGCAGGCGGCGGTGCCCAGCGAACGGATCTTCTCCTCCAGGAACTTCATCATGGAGGCCTCGTTCAGGACGGCCTTCGTCTCCTGGTAGAGGAAGGACTTGTTGGCGCTGCCGCCGCCCTTCGCCATGAACAGGAACTTGTAGGCGCCGCCGTCCGTCGCGTACAGCTCGATCTGGGCGGGGAGGTTGGAGCCGGTGTTCTTCTCCTCCCACATGGTCAGCGGAGCCATCTGCGAGTAGCGCAGGTTCAGCCTGGTGTAGGCGTCGTAGATGCCGCGGGAGAGGGCCTTCTCGTCCTCGCCCTCGGTGAGGACGTTCTGCCCGCGCTTGCCCATGACGATCGCCGTGCCGGTGTCCTGGCACATGGGCAGCACGCCGGCCGCCGCGATGTTCGCGTTCTTCAGCAGGTCCAGGGCCACGAACTTGTCGTTCGCCGAGGCCTCCGGGTCGTCGATGATGCGCCGCAGCTGGGCCAGGTGCGCGGGCCGCAGATAGTGCTGGATGTCGTGGATCGCCTCTTCGGCGAGCTTGCGCAGCGCCTCCGGCTCGACCTTGAGGAACGTACGCCCGTCGGCCTCGAAGGTGGAGACACCCTCGGAGGTCACCAGCCGGTAGGGGGTGGTGTCCTCTCCCTGGGGCAGCAGATCGGTGTACGCGAACTCAGGCATCTCAGCCCATTCCTCACTCGACAGATGGTGCCCGCCCCCGTTGGCGGGCGCTCACCAGCGTAGAACCTGCCGTCGTGGGCGAAGCTGTGAGGTAAGGCTCACTCGGGCGTCCGCCCGGGTTACCGGTGCGGGCGCCGACCCGGACGCAACGGTTTTCCACAGGCCGCGACGGGGGGTAGTCGCGATCTATCGCGTTTGGGTAGTCTGCTGCCGTGGACCTTCAGAAGCAGACCGGACCCCGCCTCGCCGAGCTGCGCGCCTCGGACGCCGACCGTGACCGCATCGCCGACATGCTGCGCGACGCCCTCGCCGAGGGCCGCCTGACCGCGGAAGAGCACGCCGAGCGCGTGGAGGGCGTGCTGAACGCCAAGACGGTCGGCGAGCTGGAGGTCTTCATCCGGGACCTGCCCGCCGCCCACCAGGGGCGCCCGGGTCCTGCGCACGGCTACGCGTCGAACCGCCCGGCGGCCGGCGCCGTCCCGCCCCAGGCCGACGAGAACGTGGTGGCGGTCTTCAGCGCGTCCGTGCGCAAAGGCCGCTGGCGCGCCGGGCGCCGGCTGCATGTGTACTCGGTCTTCGGCAGCGTGGTGATCGATCTCAGCGAGGCGATCTTCGAGTACCAGCAGGTCGTGATCAAGGCCGTCTCGGTCTTCGGCGACGTCCAGATCCGCGTCCCGGAGAACGTGTCGCTGCGCGGCACCGGCGGTGGGGTCCTCGGCAACTTCGAGGTGCAGACGCTGGACTCGGAGGATTCGCAGGCACCCGTCGTCTACGTCGACGGCTGGGCCGTCCTGGGCAACGTGGAGGCGCGGCCCAAGCGGGGCAAGCTGGTCGCGGACATTCTCGACCGGGTGTCGGGCAAGGTGGACCGGGCTCTGCGCAAACATCTGGACCGTTGACGGTTGAATCCTGACGCATCGGTCCGGTCCCGCACCGATGGCCTCAACGGCCCCTGTGATGCCGTCGGTTGGGAACTCAGTGCATAGGCGCGCGCACAGCGGGTAGGCCTTGCTGCATCGTCTCTCGCTCGCGAAGCCGTCGTCAGGAGTAGACCGTGCTGCAACCGCCGCATTCGTCCCTGCAGGTCGCTGACGTTCCGCCTCAGCGGGTGCCAGACAGGGATCAGGACGCCCCGTGGCACACGGAGGCGGTGTGCCGGCGTGACGAGGCCGGCTTGTTCTTCGCTCCCTCCAAGGAGCCCACCGCGGCCCGGCTGTCCCGCGAGGAGGCGGCCAAGCGCGTCTGCGCGCGTTGCCCGGTGATGGTCGAGTGCCGCGAGCACGCGCTGTTGCAGCCCGAGCCCTACGGGGTGTGGGGCGGTCTGACCGCCGCCGAGCGCCGTGTGGTGCTGGCCCGGCGCCGCCGCCGCGAGATGGAGCTGAAGAAGACCGCACGGGGGACGATAGCGGCGGCCGGCTGAGGACGCGCACGGAAAAGGGGCGCCCTCTCCGCACCGAGGGCGCCCCCGGGTAGGGGCGGACGGGTCCCGGACGGGATCCCCGCCTGCTGTGCGCGACCGGACTGCTTCCCGCAGCCGGACTCCTACTTCGCGCGGTCGAAGTCGATCGCGCTGTACGCGCGCAGCTTGCTCAGCCGGTGCACCGAGTCGATACGGCGGACCGTGCCCGACTTGGAGCGCATGACGATCGAGTCGGTGGTGGCCGTCTCCGAGCGGTAGCGCACGCCGCGCAGCAGCTCGCCGTCCGTGATGCCGGTGGCGACGAAGAAGACGTTCTCACCGGAGACCAGGTCGTCGGTGGTCAGCACCCGGTCGAGGTCGTGACCCGCGTCCAGGGCCCGCTGCCGCTCCTCGTCGTCCTTGGGCCACAGCTTGCCCTGGATGGTGCCGCCCAGGCACTTCACGGCGCACGCGGAGATGATGCCCTCCGGGGTGCCGCCGACGCCGAGCAGCAGATCGATGCCGGTGCCCTCGCGCAGCGCCAGGATGGAGCCGGCGACGTCGCCGTCCGAGATCAGCTTGATGCGTGCACCGGTCTCCCGGATCTCCTTGATGAGGCCGTCGTGGCGCGGCCGGTCGAGGATGACGACGGTGACGTCCTCGGGCGTGGAGTTCTTGGCCTTGGCGACCCGGCGGATGTTGACCGAGACCGGGGCGTTGATGTCGACGAAGTCGGCCGCCTCGGGACCGGTGACCAGCTTGTCCATGTAGAAGACGGCGGACGGGTCGAACATCGTGCCGCGGTCGGCAGCGGCCAGCACCGCGATCGCGTTCGGCATGCCCTTCGCCGTGAGCGTGGTGCCGTCGATCGGGTCCACGGCGATGTCGCACTCCGGGCCGGTCCCGTCGCCGACCCGCTCCCCGTTGAAGAGCATCGGGGCCTCGTCCTTCTCCCCTTCGCCGATGACGACGACGCCGTTCATCGACACGGTGGAGACGAGGGTCCGCATGGCGCGTACCGCCGCGCCGTCGGCGCCGTTCTTGTCGCCGCGGCCGACCCAGCGGCCCGCCGCCATGGCGGCGGCCTCGGTGACCCGGACGAGTTCCAGGGCGAGATTGCGGTCCGGGGCCTCTGAGGGGACTTCGAGCTCGGACGGCAGGTGATGATTCTCGGTCATCGGAGCGCACCTTTCTGATACGACGACGGCCGGATGAGGGTGATGCCCCCGACTCTATCGTTAGGCAGACAAAATGAGCAGGGGGCCCCACGGATGAGCAGACCACGTACCTGCGACGATAGGGGCGTGGCAGGTACGAAAGGCAAGCAGCATACGGTCCGGGACATGGTCCTCTCCCTGGCCCTCATCGGGCTGATGGCGGGCGTCATCTATCTCTTCATCCCCCATGACGACCACGCTCCCGATCTCAAGCGGGTGGACTACCGCGTCGAGCTGCTCACGGCCCGCCGCGCGGCCGCCTACCCGGTGGCGGCGCCGGAGGGCCTGGCCGACAGCTGGAAGGCCACCTCGGTGCGCTTCCAGGACGACCCCTACGACGCGTGGCACCTCGGCTTCCAGGACCCCGAGGGGCAGTACGTCGCCATCGAGCAGTCGACTCAGCGGGCGGCCGCGTTCATCGACGACGCCAGCCAGGGCGCGCACGAGACCAAGGCCACGCAGAACATCGGCGGGCACACCTGGCAGCGCTACACGGGCGGCCGCTACGAGGCGCTCGTCCTCCGGGACAAGGGCTCCACGACCGTGGTGACCGGCACGGCGTCGTTCGCGCAGCTGACGAAGATGGCGGAGGCCCTGAGGACGGGGTGACCCCCCGGGGCCGGCCTCGGCGGGAGGCCGTGTTCTCGTTCCGGCACACGGACAAGGGCCCCCGGCGCCATTGACGGGGGCCCTTGTCCGTGTGCCGGACGGGGTCAGATCGTGGTGACGACCTGGTCGAAGTCCAGACGCGGGGAGCGCGGGTACCAGGCGTCCTCGCCCGGCTTGCCGATGTTGACGACCATCAGCGGGGTGTGGTCGTCGTCCAGGAACTCCTTGCGGACGCCCTCGAAGTCCAGGCCGGTCATCGGGCCGGCGCTGAGACCAGCGGCGCGGACGCCGACGATGAAGTACGCGGCCTGGAGGGCGGCGTTGAGCAGGGCGCTGTTCTCGCGCACCGAGCGGTCGCCGAAGAAGGCGTCCTTGGCCTGGGGGAAGTGCGGGAAGAGGTGGGGCAGCTCGTCGTGGAACTCGTTGTCCGCCGAGAGGATCGCGACCAGCGGGGCAGCGGCCGTCTTGGCCTGGTTGCCCTCTGCCATGTGCCGGACGAGACGCTCGCGGGCCTCGGCGGAGCGGACCAGGGTGATGCGCAGCGGCGACTGGTTCATGGACGTCGGGCCGTACTTGACCAGGTCGTAGATCGCCTGGACCTGCTCGTCCGTCACCGGCTCGTCGGTGAAGGTGTTGGCCGTGCGGGCCTCACGGAACAGCAGGTCCTGGGCGGCGGAGTCGAGAACGAGGGACATGAAGGGGACTTCCTCACGATGACGCTGGATCCCGTGGGATCGGCTTGCGGCATCGACAGTAGGCCCCGAGAGGTTCAACGTTCAATTAAATCGGGCCCGAGGTGACCGGCTTCACAGGTCAAGGCCGCTCGGCGCCGTAAGACCGCCCGGGGGCCGCGACCGGTTCACTCGGCCGCCTCGGCGCCCCCGTCCTCCGCCTCCTTGCGCTCCTCGGCCAGCGCGGCGTCCAGCCGCCTGCGGGCGCCCTCCAGCCAGGTGCGGCACACCTTGGCCAGCTCCTCGCCCCGCTCCCACAGCGCCAGAGACTCCTCGAGCGTCGTGCCCCCGGCCTCCAGACGCCGTACGACCTCGATCAACTCGTCCCGCGCCTGCTCGTACCCGAGTGCCTCGTCCGTCTTGCTGGTCATGCGCCCACCCTAAGATCCCTGGTTGTCGGCCCGTACCGTGAACTCGCCCTCCGCGACCCGCGCCCGCAGCGCCTCGCCCGCCGCCACGTCGTCCGGCGACCGGACCACGTGCCCGTCGGCCTTCTGCAGCACCGCGTACCCCCGCCGGAGCGTCGCGGCCGGTGACAGGGCCACCACGCGAGCGTGCGTGTGCCTCAGCTCCGAGTCGGCGCGGTCGAGCAGATGCCTCAGCGTGCGCCGGCTGCGGTCGACCAGCGAGGCGACCTGATCGGCCCGCTCGTCGACCATGCGGTGCGGGTCCTCCATGCAGGGCCGCGCCAGCGCGTGCGCGAGCCCCCGCTCCTCGCGCTCGACCAACGCCACGGCACACCGCCGCGCCCGGTCCCGCAGCTCCCGCACCCGCTGCAGCTCCTCGCCCACGTCCGGCACGACCTTCTTCGCCGCGTCGGTCGGGGTGGAGGCACGCAGGTCCGCGACATGGTCGAGCAGCGGATTGTCCGGCTCGTGGCCGATGGCCGACACCACGGGCGTACGGCAGCCCGCCACCGCCCGGACCAGCTGCTCGTCGGAGAACGGCAGCAGATCCTCCACACTGCCGCCACCGCGCGCCACGATGATCACATCGACGTCCTCCAGCGCATCCAGCTCCTTGACGGCCTGGACGACCTGGGGCACGGCGTGCACGCCCTGCACGGCCACGTTGCGCACCTCGAAGCGGACGGCCGGCCAGCGGTGCCGCGCGTTCTCCAGCACATCACGCTCGGCCGCCGAGGCCCGGCCGCAGACGAGCCCGATGAGCTGCGGCAGGAAGGGCAGCGGTTTCTTGCGCTCCGGCGCGAAGAGGCCCTCCGCGGCCAGGGACTTCTTCAGCTGTTCCAGCCGGGCCAGCAGCTCGCCGACGCCCACGGGCCGTATCTCGGCGGCACGCAGCGACAGCTGTCCCCTCGGCGCGTACCACTCCGGTTTGGCGTGGACGACCACCCGGGCGCCCTCGCGCACGACATCGGCGACGGCGTCGAACACCTGGCGGTAGCAGGTGACGGCGACGGAGATGTCGTACGACGGGTCGCGCAGCGTGAGGAAGACGACGCCGGCGCCGGGGCGCCGCGACAGCTGGGTGATCTGCCCCTCCACCCAGACGGCCCCGAGCCGGTCGATCCACCCCCCGATGAGCCGCGAGACCTCGCCGACCGGCAGCGGTGACTCAGCGGACGTGTTCACAGCCATGCGCCGAGCGTAACGGCAGGGTCCGACAACGCAGACCGGCACAACCTCTCCTCAGGGAGCCGATCTACGGCACTCCGTGCGGCCTTACGATGGTGCCCATGACCGCTTCGTCTGGCCGCCGTGTCCTGCTCGCCGCCCCCCGGGGCTACTGCGCGGGTGTCGACCGCGCCGTGATCGCCGTCGAGAAGGCCCTGGAGCAGTACGGGGCCCCGATCTACGTCCGCCACGAGATCGTCCACAACAAGTACGTCGTGCAGACCCTGGAGAAGAAGGGCGCGATCTTCGTCGAGCAGACGGAGGAGGTGCCGCCGGGCAACATCGTCATGTTCTCCGCGCACGGCGTCGCCCCCACGGTCCACGAAGAGGCCAAGCGGGGCCGGCTCGCCACCATCGATGCGACCTGCCCCCTCGTCACCAAGGTCCACAAGGAGGCGGTCCGCTTCGCCCAGGAGGACTTCGACATCCTCCTGATCGGGCACGAAGGCCACGAAGAGGTCATCGGCACCTCCGGTGAGGCCCCGGACCACATCCAGCTCGTGGACGGCCCCGAGGATGTCGCGAACGTCGAGGTGCGCGACCCCTCCAAGGTGGTCTGGCTCTCCCAGACCACCCTGTCCGTCGACGAGACCATGGAGACGGTCGACGCCCTGAAGGAGAAGTTCCCGCAGCTGCTCTCCCCGCCGAGCGACGACATCTGCTACGCCACGCAGAACCGCCAGCTCGCGGTGAAGCAGATGGGCGCCGAGGCGGACCTGGTGATCGTGGTCGGCTCCCGGAACTCCTCGAACTCCAAGCGGCTGGTCGAGGTCGCCAAGATCGCGGGCGCCCGCGAGGCGTACCTCGTGGACTTCGCCGACGAGATCGACGAGACATGGCTGGAGGGCGTCTCCACGGTCGGCGTGACCTCGGGCGCCTCCGTTCCCGAGGTCCTGGTGGAGCAGGTCCTGGAGTGGCTCGCGCAGCGCGGCTTCGAGGACGTCGAGATCGTCAAGGCGGCCGAGGAGTCCATCACCTTCTCGCTGCCGAAGGAGCTCCGCCGCGACCTGCGGGACGAGGCGGCGACCCTGGTGGAGGAGCGCACCGGCGAGCAGTGACGGCGCCCCGCGGCGCACGGCACAGGGCGGGCGAGGAGCCGGTACGGTCCGGGAAGAGACCGCCGGGCGCAGGACGTACCGTGGTGCTCATGCAGATCTTCGGCGTGGACATCGGCGGATCCGGAATCAAGGGCGCTCCCGTGGACCTGGACCGGGGCGAACTCGTGCAGGAGCGCTTCAAGGTGCTCACTCCGCATCCGGCGACGCCCGAGTCGGTGGTGGACGGGGTGAAGGAGGTCGTCGGGCACTTCGGCTGGACCGGCCCGGTCGGCATCACGTTCCCCGGAGTGGTCACCGGGGGCTCCACCATCCGCACGGCGGCCAACGTCGACAAGGGCTGGATCGACACCGATGCGCGCGCCCTGTTCGGTGAGCGGCTGGGCGGCCTGCCCGTGACCGTGCTGAACGACGCGGACGCGGCCGGTGTGGCCGAGATGCGGTTCGGCGCCGGCCGTGACCGCCGGGGCACGGTCATCGTGCTCACGCTCGGCACCGGCATCGGCAGCGCCCTGTTCACCGACGGTGTGCTCGTCCCGAACACCGAGCTGGGCCATCTCGAGCTGAACGGTCACGACGCGGAGAAACGTGCCTCCACCAAGGCCAAGGACGACCACGAACTGTCGTGGGAACAGTGGGCGAACCGCGTGCAGAAGTACCTCGCCCATGTGGAGATGCTGTTCTCCCCGGAGCTGTTCGTCATCGGCGGCGGTGTCAGCCGGAAGTCCCACAGGTTCCTTCCGCTGATCAAGGGCATCAGGGCGGAGATCGTCCCGGCGCAGCTGCAGAACAACGCGGGAATCGTGGGCGCGGCCATGCGGGCGGCGGACGCGAGGTAGCGGCTGGGGCGGGGCGAGCCGCGAAGGCCGTGCGGGCGCGGGCCGCCCGGCCGCACGCCGGTCACGCGGCCCGTACGGCCCGCCCGGCCGCACGCCGGTCACGCGGCCCGTACGGCCCGCCCGCCCCGGGGTTTCCGTCCGGGCGCCGTAGTGCACCCGCACCGTGCCGGTCAGGCCGGCCGGCGGCGCTGGGCGACCCGTCGGCGCATCATGCGCAGCCGGCGCACGGTGGCGATGACACCCGCGACGAGCGTGCCGCCGTAGAGCCAGCCCGCCTGGGTGGCGAGCCCGGTGATCAGGGCCACCAGGAGCCCGCCGAGTCCGCCGTTGCCGTTCGCCAGGGGCAGCAGGCCGACGGTGAAGGCGATCGGCACCACGACCGGCGCGATCACCAGGTCCCCGCCCCGCACCCACAGCGCGGTCAGCGCGCACACCGGCAGGAACAGCACGCCGTACGCCGTCGGGGACGAGCCGAACAGCAACTGGTCCAGACAGCCGAGCACGAACATCACGGCCCCGCAGAACATCCCCCCGCCGAGGCCGGTGAGGCGGGGGCCGGGCAGCCGCCGTACCGCCCGGACGACCGGGGGCGTGTTCCGGCGCGCGGCCGCGAGGCGCCGTTGGGGACCACCGTTGCCCCGGCCGGACGGCCGGGCTCCGGTGACCCGCCGCCCGTCCGGCCGGACGGGCCCGTCGGCCGTCTCGGGCCGGCCGGGAATGCCGGAAGGGGAGGGGCGGGCAGCCGTGCCGGAGCGGACCGGCGCGGCTCCACCCCGTCTGCCCTGCGGGGGAAGGGGTGCGCTGCCTCGCGGTCCGTGATGCGGGGGTCGCGTCCTGTGTTGCTCCACTGGACCAACTTAGGTCGGTTTATGTGTGGAATGACCTCTCAGACACGCCGTTGTCGCGCGCTTGGCCAAGCGTTCGACAGGTCGCCGGGGTCGGGTCCGGCACGCCGTAGACTGGTGGATCGGCCCGCACACACTCCTGACGGACCCGGGCCCCACCGCCCAGTCCAGTCCAGTTCCACTCTCACGTACGGGAAGTCGCAACGTGTCGCTCACGATCGGAATCGTCGGTCTGCCCAACGTCGGCAAGTCGACCCTGTTCAACGCCCTGACCAAGAACGACGTGCTGGCGGCCAACTACCCGTTCGCCACGATCGAGCCGAACGTCGGTGTCGTGGGCGTCCCGGACGCCCGGCTCGCCAAGCTGGCCGGGATCTTCAAGTCGGAGCGGGTGCTCCCGGCGACCGTCGACTTCGTCGACATCGCGGGCATCGTGCGCGGGGCGAGCGAGGGCGAGGGTCTCGGCAACAAGTTCCTCGCGAACATCCGCGAGTCGGATGCGATCTGCCAGGTCATCCGCGCCTTCAAGGACGAGAACGTCGTCCATGTGGACGGCAAGGTCTCGCCGAAGGACGACATCGAGACCATCAACACCGAGCTGATCCTCGCGGACCTCCAGACGATCGAGAAGGTCCTGCCGCGGCTTCAGAAGGAGTCGCGGATCAAGAAGGACGTCGCCCCGAAGGTGAAGGCCGTCGAGGAGGCGAAGGAGATCCTGGAGAAGGGCGACACGCTCTTCGCGCACGGCATCGTCCAGGGCAGCGAGCGCGCGGAGCTCCTCCACGACCTGCACCTGCTCACCACCAAGCCGTTCCTCTACGTCTTCAACGTCGACGAGGACGAGCTGATGGACGACGCCTTCAAGGACGACCAGCGTGCGCTGGTCGCCCCGGCCGAGGCGATCTTCCTGAACGCCAAGCTGGAGGCGGACCTCGCCGAGCTGGACGAGGACGAGGCCCTGGAACTCCTCGAGTCGGTCGGCCAGCACGAGCCGGGCCTCGCGACCCTGGCGCGCGTCGGCTTCGACACCCTGGGTCTGCAGACCTACCTCACGGCGGGCCCGAAGGAGTCCCGCGCCTGGACCATCAAGAAGGGCGCCACGGCCCCCGAGGCGGCCGGTGTCATCCACACCGACTTCCAGAAGGGCTTCATCAAGGCGGAGGTCATCTCCTTCGAGGACCTGGTCGCGGCCGGTTCGGTGGCCGAGGCCCGCGCCGCGGGCAAGGCACGCATGGAGGGCAAGGAGTACACGATGCAGGACGGCGACGTGGTGGAGTTCCGGTTCAACGTGTAACGGGCGTTCTATCGACACGTCGCTGATCCGTCACACAGGCGGGTCCGAGGGGCTCGACTCTCCGGGGTCGGGCCCCTGGTTTTTTCCCGCGCCGGGATCGTGCTGGGATGAAGCAGCCAGGCTCTCAGCCGCTACGACCTCGGCGTGCACATCGCCCGACGCGACGGCCTCGACCCGTCCGGACGTCGCCTTCGACTGGCTTGCAACCTGGAGCGCCTCCCTCGGACCGTGCGGGACGCGGGTCCACGCCTCGTGACCGTGAGCGAGCCCGGCCCTTTGCGCGTTCCGTGCCGACCTGGTGCTGAGCGTCAGTCCCTTCGGGGCGGAGCGAGCTTGTCCAGATCGAGGCTGATCTCGAAGGGCACCGGACGCCGGAGCGAGCCACGGAAGATGCCGGCGGGGGCGTAGGCATGGGTCGGCATGTCCAGCTCGTAGACGTGGACGACGGGGGCACCGTCCTCGTCCTCGATGCACCAGTAGTGCGGGATGCCGGCCTCTGCGTACTTGCGGAGCTTGACCGTGCGGTCCCGATGTGCGGACTCGGGGGAGACGACCTCGATCACGAGTTGCACTTCGTCCGGGGCGAACCAGGTGCGGTCGCCGTCGAAGTCGGCCGTCGTCACCAGCAGATCCGGCTCGGGACGATTGCGCTCATCGAGCTTTACGGTCATCTCGCGGCCGACTCTGACGTCGGCGGGCGCCTGCTCCATGAGGGCGACGGTGAGCATGGTGACGAGGTGGCCGTGCCACCACCTCTGCGGCGCCATCGTGAAGACGAGGGCTCCGTCGATCAGCTCGGTGTGGCGGGGTGCCTCGGGGAGGCGGTCCAGGTCCTCCGCGAACCAGCCTTCCTCGCGCGGCGGGCGCATCCAGTCGGGCAGTGCGGTCATGACCCAACCGTAGCGACTCGGCGAGACCCGGGTCACGAGATCGCGGGCGGGGTGAACGCCCGCCTTGCCGCGGGCTCAGTGGTCCGGGGGCAGGCGGTCCGGGGGGAGGGTCTGCTCGGTCCAGATGGTCTTGCCGGTGGGGGTGTAGCGGGTCCCCCAGCGGTGGGTCATCTGGGCGATGATGAACAGGCCCCGGCCGCCCTCGTCGTCGCTGGCGGCGTGGTGCAGGTTGGGGGCGCTGTGCCCGACGTCGGAGACCTCGCAGATCAGGGTGCGGTCGCGGATCAGGCGTACCTGGATCGGCCCGCCGACGTAGCGGATGGCGTTGGTGACCAGCTCGCTGAGGACCAGCTCGGTGGTGAAGGCGAGGTCGTCCAGCCCCCAGTCGTCGAGCTGTTTGCCGACGGTGGTGCGGATGACGGCGACCGCCGCCGGGTCCGGGGCCAGCTCCCACTGGGCGAACTGCTTCTGGTCGAGCATCCGGGTGCGCGCGAGCAGCAGTGTCGCGTCCTCGTCCACCGGCCCTGGCAGCAGCGTGGCCACCGCCTGGTCGCACAGTTCGCGAAGGGGCCGTCGGAAATCCGCGAGGACCCGGGCGAGCTGGGCGATCCCGGCCTCCGGGGTGTCCGCCGACTGGAGGAGGCCGCGCGAGAACAGGGCGACGACGGTGCCCGGGTGCAGCTGGAGTTCGATGCTCTCGTGGGGCGGTCCGGCCATTCCGAGCGGTGGCCCCGGCGGCACCCGTGGACGGTCGGCGGCGCCGGTGAACGGTTCCACGACCATCAGCAGCGACTGGCCGGCGCACGCCAGGCTGCACCGTCCGGAGACGGGGTCGTACACCGCATACAGGCAGGTCACTCCCCTGGCCTCGTCGGCGTGCGCCCTGGCGTGGCCCACTCCCGGTTCGTACGCGGTCTGCTCGACCAGGTCGTCGAGGCGGGAGAGCAGCTCGTCCGGGGTCAGGTCCAGCCGGGCCAGGACCTGGACACCCGTGCGCAGGCGCCCCATCGTGGCGGCGGCCCGCAGGCCCCCGCCGAGAACATCCCCGACGATCAGGCCGACCCGGGTGCCCGACAGCGGGATGACGTCGAACCAGTCACCGCCCACGCCCGACCCGCTGTCCGCGGGCAGATAGCGGCTCTGCGCCTCCAGGGCGGTCACCCGGGGCAGGGTGTGCGGGAGCAGGTTCCGCTGGAGTTTCAGGGTCGCGGAGTGTTCCCGGGTGACCACCAGCATCAGCAGGAAGCCGAGCAGCAGAGCGCCCAGGCCCACGACCGTGGCCCCGCCCGTGCGTCCGATCAGCGGCAGGTCGACGGACGTCGTGTTGTACCGGGGGTTCGCGTAGACGTAGAAGGCGGCGTAGAAGAACAGGACGAGCATCATCAGCCCGCCCAGCCCCGGCAGCACGCCCATGAAGACGAAGTCCCGGGCGCTGTGCGTGAGGACCCTGCGGTAGTACCAGACGCAGGCGAAGCCGGTCAGCCCGTAGTAGAACGTGATCGCGAGGCCGACCGCGTCGATCGAGTCGGCCAGGATGTTCCCGCTGAACAAGGTCAGCAGGACCAGGACGACGATCGAGACCGCTCCCATGCAGACGGTCGACCAGGTCGGTGTGAGGAACCTGCGGTGGACCCGGGCGAGCTGGGAGGGGACGGCCTTGTGGGCCGCCATGGAGAAGACGGTCCGGGCCAGCGGCAGGATGCTGGTCTGGGTGCAGGCCACCGCCGAGGTCAGCACCATCAGGATGAGCAGCCTGGACAGGAACGGTCCCGCCCCGTGGCTGCCGAAGGCGGCGTCGCCCAGTCCGGACAGCACATCGCCCGCGTGGTCGCGGTTGCCCAGTCCGATCCCCGAGGTGCCGACTCCGGCGAAGGACTGCGCCGACGTGGACACCAGCCCATAGGTGACCAGGAGCAGCACGGTGGAGGTGATGGCGGCACGCCCGGGGGTGCGCGCGC
Organism: Streptomyces glomeratus; assembly: GCF_021462825.1. Taxonomy (GTDB): domain Bacteria; phylum Actinomycetota; class Actinomycetes; order Streptomycetales; family Streptomycetaceae; genus Streptomyces; species Streptomyces glomeratus. The sequence goes on from NZ_JAKEEB010000028.1 coordinate 42,264, forward strand.
TGTCCACGGTCTCCTCGTTGACGGAGACGGCGGTGTCCCAGCCCCAGTAGAGGAAGACCGCCGTGACGATGCCCGCGGTCAGCGTCTTCCCCGAGGACACCTCGAAGGGGTTGAACCAGGAGGCGGACACGTGGAGGGCCGTCGGGGGAGCGCTGGTGTAGGCCCTGACCAGGGCGGTGACCGCCAACAGGATGAGCACCGCGATCTCCAGGCACAGCAGCCAGCGCTGTACGGCGGCCGAGAGCTCGATGCCGACGTAGCAGATCGCGGTCATCACGGCGATCCAGACGATGCCCGCCACGGTCGTCCACAGCCGGTCGTGCGCCAGCGATTCGAAGCCCAGCAGCCGGAAGCCGTAGATACCGGCGATCTCGGCCACGTTGGTCATGAACAGGACATCCGCGACGATGATGCCCCACCCGGCCATCCAGCCCGCGCGCGGGCCGAAGGCGCGGGTCGCCCAGGTGAAGGCGGTGCCGCAGTCGGCGTTGCTCGCGTTCAGTTCCCGGTAGGCGTACGCGATCAGCAGCATCGGTACGAAGGCCAGAATGGTGATGATCGGGGCCTGGAGTCCGACCCCTGCCACGATCAGGCCCAGGGTGGCGGCGATGCTGTACGCGGGGCCGGCGGAGGCCATCGCGATGACGACCGAGGACAACATGCCGAGGGCGCCGCTCTTGAGCCCCTTCCGGCCTACCCCTGAGCCGGGAGCGGGGTGGCCGGCGGACGCATCACCGCTGAGGAGCCTCACGCCTGGTTCCCGCTCCGGGCCCGGCCCTTCCGGGACGCCACCGGGCAGCCGGGAAGCCGTCCGGTCTCGTACGGGATCGGGCCACGTGTGCGTGCGTGTGGCATGATCCCTCCAGGTTCGACTGACACCCGTCATTCCGGACAAGTCGAGTGTGGGGCACTGTCACCCACCCTGCCCCTCATACCCAGGATTAACAACAGAAGTACCCTTCGCCTGGTCCGGGCGGCCGGGTGGCGGACGCGTGGGGTACGTCATGGAGGCCGCCGGGTTCGCGACCGTGCGGTTCGTGCAGTACGAGACCGGCCGCTACGAGCCGCGGCAGGTGCCCGGCGTGGGGCCGGGGGACCGCCGACCGGCCCGGGACACCTCCACTGCCGTGCGTCCCGCCCGGCCTCCGTACCGATGTAAGGCGCCCGTGCCGTCCCCCGTAGCCCGCCCGCGTCGGCCGGCTAGGTTCGGGCCGGTCCCGTCTTCAGGCCGGCCCCGCACAGGGGCACCACCACGGGGGCGATTCCTCCGTTCGGGCGGAGCCGGGCCCGGGGGAGCGACTCCAGCAGTCCCTCCCGTGCCGCCGCCCAGCCGGTCGCCGCCGTCGTCTCGACGTACAGGCCCTGGGACGCCAGGTCCAGCTGGGCGTGGCGGATCCGGTCCTCCGTCACCGTCAGGAAGCGGCCGCCCGAGTCGCGTACCGCGCGCAGGATCTGGCGGGCCCGCGGAGGGCGCGGGATCGCGATGCCCTCGGCGAACGTGGATGCCATGGGGGTGACGCCCACCAGGTCCTCGGCCCCCTCCTCCCAGGCGTGCGCCAGCGGCGCGACCGCCGCCGCCTGCACCGCGTACAGCGCCGGCCGGCGGTCGATCAGGCCCGCCCCGAACAGCTCGGCGACGGCCAGGGCCGCGCCCAGCAGCAGGGTGCCGTTGCCGACGGGCAGCACGAGCACGTCCGGGAGCCGGCCCCCGAGGTCCTCCCACAGCTCGTGCACGCACGTCTTGGTGCCGTGCAGGAAGTACGGGTTGAAGGCGTGCGAGGCGTAGAACGTGCCGGGCTCGTCGGCCGCTTGCCGGGCCGCCTGCGCCGCCGCCTCGCGGTCACCGTCGACCACCTGAACGCGCGCCCCGTGCGCGTCGATCTGTTCCAGCTTCTGGGCGGAGGTTCCCTCCGGGACGTACACCGTGCACGGCAGGCCGGCCCGGGCGCAGTACGCGGCGATCGACGTGCCCGCGTTGCCGCTGCTGTCGGCGAGCACCTGGCGCGGTCCCAGCCGCAGTGCCAGTTCGGCGAGCAGTACCGCACCACGGTCCTTGAAGGACAGCGTCGGCATCACGAAGTCGAGCTTGGCGCAGATGCCGTCCCTCAGCTCCACGAGCGGCGTACGGCCCTCGCCGAGGCTGACGGTGGGGGCGCCCAGCGGCAGGGTCTCCGCATACCGCCACAGGGAATTCACCCGCCCTCCCAGGGACTTGAGCGGCGCGGGGGTCGGCGCGAAGTCCAGGTCCAGTGGCCCCCGGCAGACGGGGCAGCACCAGGCGAGCGACTCCGCGGTCACGCGGGTGCCGTCCGCCGGGCAGAAAGAGTCCGGCAACAGTGTCATGCGGCCAGGGTAGTTGTCCGGTTCATAACGGTATGTCATAGTCGCGGTTCAGTACCCGTGTTGGGCCCGCGTCCGGCGCGCCCGCACCGCCGTACGCCTCGCGCACCGCACCACCCACCGAGGCGCCCTCAGCATTCCACCGACGAGGAGGACCCTCGGATGCCAGTGATGCGGCAGGCCCGGAGACGACTGGCCGGGATCGGCACGGCGGCCCTGCTTCTCGGGCTCTTCTCCGCCGCTCCCTCGCACGCGGCGCCCGTTCCCGAGGGCACGGTCGGGTACGCGGGCGCGGCGAACACCGTCCCGGGCAGCTACATCGTCGTCCTCAAGGACGGCGCGCGGGCCGACTCCGACGGCGGCCGTGCCCTTGCCCGGAAGTACGGCTGCATCATCGGGCACACCTATGTCAAGGCGCTCAACGGCTACGCGATCCACGCCACCGCGGCCGCCGCCAAGCGGCTCGCCGCCGACCCGGCGGTCGCCTCCGTCGTGCAGAGCCGCGTCTTCCACGTCGAGTCCACCCAGACGAATCCGCCCTCCTGGGGTCTGGACCGCGTCGACCAGAGGAACCTGCCGCTCGACGGCAAGTACGCCTATCCCGACTCGGCGGGCCAGGGCGTGACCGCGTACATCATCGACACCGGCGTCCGCATCACCCACAGCGACTTCGGCGGCCGCGCCTCCTACGGCTACGACGCCGTCGACGACGACAACGTCGCCCAGGACGGCAACGGCCACGGCACCCATGTCGCGGGCACGGTGGCCGGCACCGCGTACGGCGTCGCCAAGAAGGCGAGGATCGTCGCGGTCCGCGTCCTCGACAACTCGGGTTACGGCACCACCGACACGGTCGTCGCGGGCATCGACTGGGTGGCCCAGCACCACAGCGGTCCGTCCGTGGCCAACATGTCCCTCGGCGGCCCCGGCGACCCCGCGCTCGACACCGCCGTCCGCAACACCATCGCCTCGGGCGTCACCTTCGCGGTCGCCGCGGGCAACAGCAACGACGACGTCTCCGGCTACTCACCGGCCCGGGTGAGCGAGGCGCTCACGGTCGGTGCCATCACGCAGGGCGACGCGCGTGCCAGTTACTCCAACTACGGACCGGGGCTGGACCTCTTCGCACCGGGCTCCTCGATCAAGTCCACATGGAACTCCGGCGACACGGCCACGTCCACGCTGTCCGGCACGTCGATGGCGACGCCGCATGTGACGGGGGCGGCGGCCCTCTATCTGGCGGACCACCCGACGGCCACACCCGCGCAGGTCGCCTCCGAGCTGACGGGCGCCGCGGCCACCGGTGTCGTCTCCGGCCCGGGAACCGGCTCTCCCAACCGGCTGCTCCAGACCGTCGCGGGAACGGGAACGCCCCCCACCCCGGCCCCGCCCCGCTTCGTCAACACCACGGACTACCCGATCCGCGACTACTCCGTCGCCGAGTCGCCGATCACGGTCACCGGGGTGCCCGGCAGGGCCCCCTCGGCTCTGGGCGTCGAGGTGCACATCCAGCACACCTACATCGGTGACCTCCAGGTTCAGCTGATCGCGCCGGACGGCGCGGCCATCCTCCTCAAGCCCTATGGCGCAGGCGGCAGTACGCACGACATCGACACCACCTACACCGTGAACGCCTCGTCGCGGACGGCGAACGGCACATGGAGGCTGAGGGTCGGCGACTACGCGAAGTACGACACGGGGAAGATCGACGCCTGGGCCCTGCAGTTCTGACCTCCGGCCCGGCCCCTTTCCGGGCGCGCTCCCGCCCCGCCGGCCACTCCCGTTCCTCCCGCACCTACCATGCGCGTCGTACATCTGTTCTGCGCGTGCGGACGAGGAGCGACACCCGTGGCCATACCCCCGCCTCCCGGGCCCCAGCAGCCCGGGGGCCCGTACCCGCAGGGTCCCTATCAGCAGCCCTACGGACCCGGGCTGCCGTACCGGCCCTGGGGACAGGGGTACTCCCCGTACAACCGTCCGGCGCCGATAAACGGACTCGCGATCACCGCGCTCGTCCTCGGGATCCTCTGCTTCCTGCCGGCCGTCGGGCTGGTGCTCGGACTGGTCGCGCTGGCGCAGATCAGGCGGCGCGGCGAACGCGGCCGGGGGCTGGCGATCGGCGGCATCGTGATGTCCTCGATCGGGCTCGCCCTGTTCGTGACCGCGTTGGCCACCGGTGGCGCGCACGACTTCTGGGACGGCGTCAGGGACGCGGCGCGCGGGGACGGCGTGACGTTCTCGGTGCGCAAGGGCGAGTGCTTCGACGCGCCGGGCGGCTCGCTCGAGGGCGAGGCGTACGACGTCGACAAGGTGCCCTGCTCGGGAAGACACCAGGCCGAGGTCTTCGCGGACTTCACACTCCCGGGCGGCCGCTTCCCCGGCGACGACACGATCACCGAGACCGCCGACGACAGGTGCTACGCGCTCCGCAGCGCGTACGCCATGGACACCTGGGCGGTGCCCGCCGACGTCGACGTCTACTACTTCACCCCCACCCGGCAGAGCTGGGCCTACGGCGACCGCCGGGTCATCTGCATGTTCGGCAACACCGACGAGAAGGGCACCCTCACCGGCTCCCTGCGCCGCGACGCCACCACCCTCACCGGCGACCAGCTCGCGTATCTGCGCGCGGACGCGGTCCTGTACGGGGCCCTGGACTCCGCTCCCGACGCCGCATACGTCGAGGACGACCTGCCGGGCCACCGGCGCTGGGCGGCACGGGTCGCCACGGCGCTTGCCGGCCAGACCCGGCAGCTGCGCGCCCACTCCTGGCCGGGGGCCGCCCGAAGGCCGGTCACCGACCAGACCTCGGCCCTGGACCGGGCCCGCGAGGAGTGGGCCAGGGCGGCCGCGGCCGCCGACGCCGACACCTTCTACGTCCACTACGACCGGGCAAGCGCACTACTGGAGGGCCGGGCGGCGGTCACCGCGCGCAAGGCTCTGGGCCTTGCCGCGACTCCCCCCTCACGCGACGCGGACGACGCCGGAAGCGCCGCAGGGGCCTCGGACGACGCAAAGCAGGTGTGACGGCGGCGATACCGGGCAGGAAGTGCCTGCGCAAAGCCGTTGGGCCAGCCAAGTCATCACATCGAGTGATTCCCTGGCCATTACTTGCGTGGCACAACCCACCGTTGCCAGGCTGTTGCTGTCTGTACAAGCTGATGGGAGCGGCCAGTGACTTTCGGTGAGCAGCCGGCGTATCTGCGTGTCGCGGGTGATCTCCGTAAGAAGATCGTCGACGGTCTGCTGCCACCGCACACACGGCTCCCCTCCCAGGCCCGCATCCGCGAGGAGTACGGCGTCTCGGACACGGTCGCGCTGGAGGCGCGCAAGGTCCTGATGGCCGAGGGGCTCGTCGAGGGCCGTTCCGGGTCGGGCACGTATGTCCGGGAGCGGCCGGTGCCACGCCGGGTGGCCCGCTCGGGGTTCCGGCCGGAGAGCGGCGCCACCCCGTTCCGCCAGGAGCAGGCGGACACCTCGGTGCGCGGCACATGGGAGTCGCGCAGCGAGCAGAAAGAGGCGAGCGGCGCCATCGCCGAGCGGCTCGGCATCCAGCCGGGCGACCGGGTGATGCGCACGAAGTACGTCTTCCGCGAGGCGGGCGAGGCGATGATGCTGTCCACGTCGTGGGAGCCCCTCGCGCTGACCGGCCGCACTCCCGTGATGCTCCCCGAGGAGGGGCCGCTCGGCGGCATGGGTGTGGTCGAACGGATGGCGGCCATCGATGTGATCGTGGACAACGTCACGGAGGAGGTCGGCGCCCGCCCCGGTCTCGCGGAGGAGCTGCTGGCGCTGGGTGGCGTCCCCGGCCATGTCGTGCTGGTCGTCCAGCGGACCTTCTATGCCTCGGGCCGCCCGGTGGAGACGGCGGATGTGGTGGTGCCGGCGGATCGCTACCGGGTGGCGTACCACCTGCCGGTGAGGTAAGCGGGCGCGCGGCCCCCTCCGAAGCGCTCCCTCGCCGGGGCCGCGGCGCCCTGCTCCGTCCGCGCCTCACACCCCACGCTCCCGCTCAACGCGCCCCGGCCGTCCGCCCCCGACGCGGGCACTTGCCCCCAGGTCTTTTCAACGAGCCGTCGCACAGGGAGAGTTGAGCCGGTTGCCCGGTGGAGAAGGGCCGGCTTCCGGTGCGGTCGCAATCCGGTCGTTTCCTCCTGCCCTTCCGGTCGCGATGTGTGAGCGCTCAGGCTGCTCTGCGTGCGCGCGGGGCGCGTGGGACGGCGCACGCGACGGCGTGCGCCCCCTCTGACATGGCTGGTTGCGTACCTCTTTGTGAAAAGCCGTATTCGCTCCGTGAAGGTTAGGCGTAGGCTCGGGCATATGCGCACTGCGGTTTCCGTGGAGGGCGGGGCGCGGCGAGGGCCGGGGACGGGAAGTGGAGGGACGCAATGAACGACAGCACGGTCTCGCTCCCCTGGCTCGTCATACGGCAGGACGACAACGGCAACCGCTATCGCGTGGGCAGGTACGCCACCCGCGCCGAGGCCCAGAAGATCGTGGACAGCCTCGACGACCGCGGCCACAGACAGCTCTACTGGGTCGAGCGCATCGGCCAGAGCGGCGGCAGGCGGGCGGAGCGGCCCGGAGTGTGAACCGCCGTGCGCTCCCGTAGGCTCCGGCGCATGACACAACCGATCGTGGTCGTCGGCGCCGCCCTGCTGGGCCACGACCGCCTTCTGGCCGCGCGCCGCAGTGCGCCCCCGGAGCTCGCCGGACGCTGGGAACTGCCCGGCGGCAAGGTCGAACCGGGCGAGACCCCCGAGCGCGCCCTCGTGCGCGAGCTGAGGGAGGAACTGGGGGTCACGGCGGAGCCGGTCGCGCGTGTACCGGGGGAGTGGCAGCTGAAACCGGGATACGTCCTGCGGGTCTGGACCGCGCGCCTGCTCGCCGGCAGTCCCGAGCCCCTGGAGGACCACGACGCACTGCGCTGGCTGACCCCCGATGAGATCTGGGACGTGGACTGGCTCGACCAGGACGTGGCGGCGGTCAAGGCCGTGCTGGCCGTGTGGAATCGGTGAGACGCGGGCCCGGACCCGGACCGTCCGGGGGCGGGGCGATGAGAAGCGGGATGACGGGGGCGCCTGATGCTCCAGAGGGCGGCGCCCGGCGGGCCGTCCACACCACTGTGCGCTCTCATGCGCGGTAAGCGCTCCGGATACCGGGTATGTGCTGATTAGGCCCACGAAACCGGACACGATGAGCATCTGGCCGGGAAGTGATCGGCGTGCTCGACATCGAAGGCAACAGCGCCGAGTGGACGTTCCCCGCAGACCCCGGTGCGGCACGGGCCGCTCGGGCGGCTGTCCGAGGCCAGCTGCGCGTCTGGGCGCTCGACGAGATCGGCGACATCGCCGCGTTGCTGGTCAGCGAGCTGGTGACCAATGCGCTGCGGCACGCCACCGGCCCCATCGGGGTCCGCCTCGTCCCGTCCGACGGCACCGCCCCCTACCTGCTCGTCGAGGTCTCCGACACGCTCCCCGACCCGCCCCGCGCACGCGCCGCGGAACCCGACGCCGAGGATGGCCGCGGCCTCCAACTGGTCGCCCGTTCCTCGCGCCGCTGGGGCACCCGTCCCGCGGACACCGGCAAGACGGTCTGGTTCGAGCTGCCGGTTCACGGCTGACCTGCTGCGGTTGTGGGGTTCGACCGGGCGTCACCTGGTTAGAAGACTGGGAGTATGGCCCGGCCGGTCCAAAAAACATCGGGACCGTGCTGTGATCGTGAACACCGTGTTGTGCGGCACCGTAGTGCTGGATACTGCGGGCAGCCGCCCCCGGTGACCGGTGCCGGACGCGGTGAGCTGGAGGGGACGGTTCGCGTGAGCGAGATACCAGCGAAGGCCACGGAGTCCGAGGACCCGTCGGGCGGCGCGAGGAAGGGGGCCGCGGCGGATTCCGCCGTGGCCGATCCGCGCGACACGGCGAGCGGCCCGATGTGGCAGAGCAGTCCGCCCGGCTCCATCTACGACTACATCAAGGTCGCCTCGTTCTCCATCGGCCCCGACGGGTATGTCGACCAGTGGAGCCTGCGGGCCGAACAGCTCTTCGGGATCCCCCGCGAACGGGCCGTCGGCATGGACCCCATCGAGGCGTTCGTCGCGCCGGAACTGCGCGAGCGCGGCCAGCGCAAGATGGCCGAGATCCTCGACGGCCGGGAGTGGACCGGCGTCATCCCCTTCCGGGCGCCCGACGCGCAGAGAACCGAGGCGTTCGCCGAGGTCTACGTGATGCCCACCATGACGGAGGACGGCGACCGGGCCGCCGTGTGCATCGTCGTCGATGTCCGCACGCTCCGCAGCATCGAGACCGATCTCGCCGCCTCACAGGCGATTTTCGGTCAATCTCCCTTCGGTTTCCTGCTGATCGACGCGGACCTGCGGGTACGGCGTGCCAACAAGCGGTTCGCCTCGACGTTCGGCGGCACCCCCGACGAGCACCGCGGCCGCTCCGTCCACGACTACCTCCAGTCCCCGGAGGCCGAACGTGTCGCGGCGACCCTGCGACGCGTCCTGGAGACCGGCGAATCGATTACGGACATGCATGTCACGGGCTTCGTCCCGGGCTCCGACGAGCGCAGGCACTGGTCCGTCAACCTCTACCGCGTGCACAGCGGCAGCGGACGCCCCATCGGTATCGCCTGGCTGGGAATCGACATCACCGCCCGCCGCGCCGCCGCCCGCGAGGCCGCCGCCGCCCGCCGCAACCTCGCCCTCCTGAACGATGCGGGCGCCCGCATAGGCAACTCCCTCGACCTGGAGACCACCGCCCGGGAACTCCTCGACGTGGTCGTGCCCGGCTTCTGCGACCTCGCCACCGTCGACCTCTACCAAGGGCTGCTGGCCGGCGACGAGACCCCGCCCGGCCTGGCCGACGGCAGCGCCGAACTACGCCGCGTCGCGTTCGCCAGCGCCGTCGCGGACGCGCCCTTCGCCGGCGGGCCCGAGCCCGTCGCCGTCGGCGCCGTCCACCACTACGCCTTCAACTCCCCCTGTGCGGACGCCCTGCGCGCCGCCCGCCCCCGGATCATCCCCGCCGAGGACGGTGGCCTGATCCAGTCCACTCTCGCCGTTCCGATGGTCGCGCACGACACCGTGGTCGGACTCGCCAAGTTCTCCCGGACGAAGGGCAGCGAGCCGTTCGGCGAACGCGACCGCGCGCTCGCCGTCGAACTGGCCGCGCGCGCCGCGGTCTGCATCGACAACGCCCGCCTGTACCGCCGCGAGCACGAACGCGCGCTGATACTGCAACGATCCCTGCTGCCACCGGGCGACCCGGAGGCCTCCGGCCTGGACATCGCCTGCCGCTATCTGCCGGGCAACGCGGCCACCGGGCGGCCGAGCGAGGTCGGCGGCGACTGGTTCGACGTCATCGAACTCCCCGGCCACCGCACGGCGCTGGTCGTCGGCGACGTCATGGGACGAGGCCTGCGTGCCGCCGTCGCCATGGGCGAACTGCGCACAGCCGTACGCACCTTGGCGCAGCTGGACCTCGAACCGGCCGAAGTCCTCTCCCAGCTCGACGAGATCGCCCGGGGCCTAGGCGCCCCCGGGGGCCCCTCCCAGGCTTTCGGCTCCGGGACAGGCGTCCAGCAGGCCACCCGCGCCGCCCGCCGGCCGCGCGAGGCCGACCTGTCCGAGGTCTACCTCGCGACCTGCGTCTACGCGGTCTACGACTCGGTCACCCGCCGCTGCACCTTCGCCAACGCGGGCCACCTCCCGCCGGTGCTCGTGGAGCCCGGCGAACCCGCGCTGATGCTGGACGTGCCGCCCGGGATGCCGCTCGGTGTGGGCGGCGAGCCGTTCGAGGAGGTGGAGGTCGAACTCCCGGAGGGCGCCCTGCTCGCGCTCTACACGGACGGCCTCGTCGAGTCCAGGGACCATCCGCTGGACGAGGGTCTCCAGGCGTTCGTCGGCGCGCTCACCGATCCCTCCCGGCCCCTGGAGGACGTCTGCGACCACGTCCTCAACACCCTGGACACCCATCACGGCGAGGACGACATCGCGTTGCTGATGGCGCGTGTCCAGGGACTGCCGGCCGAGTCCGTCGGAGACTGGACGCTGCCGCGGGAGCCGCGCAGCGTGGGCCGGGCCCGGGAGTACACGCGCGGGCAGCTGCTCTCCTGGGACCTGGAGCCACTGGTGGACACCACGGAGCTGCTGGTCAGCGAGTTGGTGACGAACGCCCTGCGGTACGGCGAGGGCGAGATCAGACTGCGGCTGCTGCTCGACCGGACGCTGGTGTGCGAGGTGTGGGACGCTGGCCTGGTCCAGCCGCGCCGCCGACGCGCCCGCGACACGGACGAGGGAGGCCGTGGCCTCCAGCTGGTCGGCCTGCTCTCCGCGGCCTGGGGTTCGCGGCGCACACCGCGCGGCAAGACGGTCTGGTTCGAACTCCCGCTGCCCGACGGCGAGAACGGTATCGCGGACCCGGCCGAGGCGCTGCTGAGCCTGTTCTAGGGGGAGTCCGGCGGCCCCGCGGCGGGCGGTTCGGCGGGCCCGTCGTCCCGCCGCCGGGCGGACGGCCGCCGTGGCCGCTCCGTCCGGAACAGCTCCCCGCCGTCCCTGCGCGCCCGCGTGCCCGGTCCGCCGTAGCCGGCGGGACCGCCGTCGCCCGGGTGACCCTCGGGGGCGCCCGGGCGGTGCGGAGCGCCGAGCAGAATCCCGCCCAGTACGGCGCCGCCCGTCCAGATCCCTTCGCCGTACGGCGTCCCGTACGCCCGGACGTCCCGCTCCGCGAGCTGCCGGGCCTGCCGGGCGAGTGTGTCCGCCTCACGGGCGTCGGCGAGGGCGGCCGCCAGGGCGGAGGCGGGGCCCGGGGAGGGGGCGGGGGCCGGGGCGGAGACGGGGGCCGAAGCGCCCGTGCGCTCCGCCGCGCGCAGCCGCCGCTCCGCCTCCGCGAGCCTGGTCCGCGCCTCACAGCCGACGGCCCCACGGCGCGTGGTCACGTAGTCCGACGCGGCACCGACGCTGCTGCGGGCCACGAGCAGGGCACGTTCCAGCCGGTCCAGGGCCCGCGGTCCCTCCGGCCGGCGGCGGGACGCACGGTCCAGCCCGGCGGCCACCTCCTCGACCCGGCGCAGCGCCCCGACCGGATCGAGCACTCCCCGGCCCCCCGTCCCCGGACCTCCCTTCTCCTCGCCCAGCTCCCGCCGTAGTCGGGCCACCACCGCCTCCCCGTGGGCGATCCGGGTCCGCAGGTCCGTACGGGCGGACCCCACGGCTGCCTCCCTGAGGTCGGTCTCCGCCGCGGTCAGGGCGTCGGGCAGGACACGCGCCGCCGCCGCCAGGGCCGACGCCAGCCGGGCGATACCGGCCACCAGCAGGGTCGCCTGGTCGACGGCGGCCTCGGCCGCGCGCAGATGGACCACTGCGCTCCCGGTGTGCCCCAGGTCCACGGCCCTGCGTCCCCGGTGCAGGCAGGTCGCGGCGAAGAACAGCCGGTCCCTGGCCTGTTCGTCGTGGCCCGTGACCGGCAGACACGCGGACAGCGCGTACCGTCCGCGCAGTTCCGCGAGCGTGCCGTCCGCCTCCGCGACCCGCGCCGCCGGTTCGCGGAACCGAGCCTCGGCGTGCTCCAGCGCGCCGGGCGCGGTCCGTTCCAGCGCCCGGGTGCGGTCGAACCCCGGCGCCTCCGCATCCAGCCGCCGCCCGGCCGCCCCGCACCGTGCGACGATCTCCTCCAGCAGCGCCCGCGCCCCCTCCTCCCCGTCGTCGAGCCGCTGCCGCATCCCGAAGGCCGCCGCAAGTTCCGACGCGGCGGCCTCCAGCGCCTCGGCGTGCCCCCGTATCGCCTCGTCCCCGAGCTGCGCGGCCGCCCACCGCAGCTCCTCCCGGCTGGTGCGTACGCAGTCGTCGGTCCCGACGAGCAACCGCCGCGCCCGTAGATCGAGTTCGTCCAGGCGCACGACGGTCGGCGCATGTCCGCCGGGTGTCGTACGCGTCCTCGTCCGCAGCCGGCGCCGCACCGACGTGTAGGCCGCCACCGCCATGGCGGCGACCGCGGCGACCAGCGGCAGCACCAGGTCACCGGAGGCGCCCGGATCCCGTCCGGCCGCGGCCGCCCCCACCACGACCACCGCCGCCGCGCACGCGGCGGCGACCCTCCGCACGGCTCGGTACGCGGCGGCCCGGCGCGGCCGGCGTCGACGGTGGGGCGGCGTCACATTTCGGAGCGTATGGCCGATGACGCGGCGCCGCGAGCGGGGTGCGCCTGGTCCGGCGGAGTCAAGGTGCAGGAGACGGATCTGGCCATCCGGGGGCGGTGGTGCCATGATCAGGGCAACACAGGCCGGAGGCCCCGATGCTGCATGTCATATCACTGATCGCCGTCTCGGTGGTCGTGGTGTTCTACGCCTTCCTGGGAGTCCTGGCCCTCACCACCGGGCGGATGATCGTGCCGTGGCAGCGCGGGCGTGTGCCGCGGCCACGGCTGTGGGGCTCCGGAGCCCTGCTCCTGGCCGCGGGGTTCGTGGTTCTCAGGTTCTCCGCCGCCGTGATCGGCGCGACCGCCTTCGGCATCCTGTCCACCGGCGGGCTTGTTCTGATGGGCTCCGGCGCAGTGCTGCAGTTCCTCGGCCAGCGCGTCGGCCGGGTCCAGGTCTGACGCGCCGGCCGCAGCCCCGTACGGCACGACCGCAGGAGGGCCCTCATCCCGCCGTGGGACGCCTCCTGATCCTCGACCCGAGCCAGACCAGCGGATCGTACTTGCGGTCGACGGCCCGTTCCTTCAGTGGGATCAGCGCGTTGTCCGTGATCCGGATGCCCTCGGGGCACACCTCCGTGCAGCATTTGGTGATGTTGCAGTAGCCGAGGCCGTGCTCGTCCTGGGCCGTGCGCTTGCGGTCCAGGCCCGACTCCGCGGCCGCGTCCAGGGGGTGCATGTCCAGCTCCGCCACCCGCATCAGGAAGCGCGGCCCCGCGAACACCTGCTTGTTCTCCTCGTGGTCACGGACCACATGACAGGTGTCCTGGCACAGGAAGCACTCGATGCACTTGCGGAACTCCTGTGGGCGGTCCACGTCCTCCTGCATCATGCGGTACTCCCCGGGGCCGAGGCCCGGTGGCGGTACGAAGGACGGGATCTCGCGCGCCTTGCGGTAGTTGAAGCCCACGTCCGTCACCAGGTCGCGGACCACCGGGAAGGCGCGCAGCGGGGTCACGGTGACCGTCTCGTCCCGGCCGAAGACCGACATCCGCGTCATGCACATCAGCCGCGGCCGCCCGTTGATCTCCGCCGAGCACGAACCGCATTTGCCCGCCTTGCAGTTCCAGCGCACGGCGAGGTCCGGGGCCTGGGTGGCCTGGAGGCGATGGATGATGTCCAGCACCACCTCGCCGTCGTTGACCTCGACCTTGAAGTCCTCCAGGGCGCCGCCCTGTGCATCGCCCCGCCACACCTTGAAGCGGGCCTCGTAGCTGCTCACTCGTAGAGCTCCTCTTCGGCCAGGTACTTGACCAGCTCCTCCTTCTCGAAGAGGGCGAGCAGGTCGGGGCGGATGGGTTCGGTGGTCTCGCGGGACAGGGTGATCTGGCCGCGGACCGGGTCCGTCGCCGCGAGACCGCCCGTCGGGTCGGTCAGGCGGCACAGCAGATTGATGCGGCGCCACGCCCGGTCCATCGCCGGGAAGTCCTCCCGGGTGTGCCCGCCGCGTGACTCCGTGCGCTCCAGGGCGGCCCGTGCCACGCACTCGCTGACCAGCAGCATGTTCCGCAGGTCCAGGGCGAGATGCCAGCCCGGGTTGAACTGGCGGTGCCCCTCGACACCCGCCCGGCGCGCCCGCACCCGCAGCTCCGCCAGCTTCTGCAGCGCCTGCCGCATCTCCGGCTCCCGGCGGATGATCCCGACCAGGTCGTTCATGGTCTGCTGGAGTTCCTGGTGCAAGGCGTACGGGTTCTCCGGCGGGCGCCCGTCCTCCTCGCCGGGTGCCGGCCCCTCGGCCGAGAACGGGCGCAGGGCCTCCGCCGCGGCGCTGTCCACCTCGGCCTCGTCCACCGTGGGGCGCTCCGCGGTCTCCGTCGCGTACCGCGCCGCGTGCAGACCCGCCCGCCGTCCGAAGACCAACAGGTCGGAGAGCGAGTTGCCGCCCAGCCGGTTGGAGCCGTGCATCCCGCCGGCCACCTCTCCGGCCGCGTACAGGCCCTCGACCCCACGGGCCGCCGCCGTGTCCGAGTCGACCGCGATGCCGCCCATCACGTAGTGACAGGTCGGGCCGACCTCCATGGCCTCGGCGGTGATGTCGACGTCCGCCAGCTCCTTGAACTGGTGGTACATCGACGGCAGCCGGCGCCGGATGACCTCGGCGGGCATACGCGTGGAGACATCGAGGAAGACACCGCCGTGCGGGGAGCCGCGGCCCGCCTTCACCTCGGCGTTGATCGCGCGCGCGACCTCGTCACGGGGGAGCAGCTCCGGCGGGCGCCGGTTGTTGTCCGGGTCGTCGTACCAGCGGTCGGCCTCGTCCTCGGACTGCGCGTACTTCTCCTTGAAGACATCCGGGATGTAGTCGAACATGAACCGTTTGCCGTCGGAGTTCCGGAGCACCCCGCCGTCGCCGCGCACCGACTCGGTGACCAGGATGCCCTTCACCGACGGCGGCCAGACCATGCCCGTCGGGTGGAACTGCACGAACTCCATGTTCAGCAGCGGCGCCCCGGCGAGCAGGGCCAGCGCGTGCCCGTCGCCCGTGTACTCCCAGGAGTTCGACGTCACCTTGAAGGACTTGCCGATGCCGCCCGTCGCGATCACCACCGCGGGAGCCTCGAGGACGAAGAAACGGCCGGACTCGCGCTCGTAGGCGAAGACCCCCGACACCCGGTTCCCCTGCTTGAGGACCCGGGTGACCGTGCACTCCTGGAAGACCTTCAGCCGGGACTCGTAGTCCCCGGTCTCCTTCGCGTCCTCCTGCTGCAGCGCGACGACCTTCTGCTGGAGCGTGCGGATCAGCTCCAGGCCCGTGCGGTCGCCCACGTGCGCCAGGCGCGGGTACTCGTGGCCGCCGAAGTTGCGCTGGGAGATGCGCCCGTCCTTCGTACGGTCGAAGAGGGCGCCCCAGGTCTCCAGCTCCCAGACCCGGTCGGGAGCCTCCCGCGCGTGCAGTTCGGCCATCCGCCACTGGTTGAGGAACTTCCCGCCGCGCAGGGTGTCGCGGAAGTGCACCTGCCAGTTGTCGTGCGGGTTGGCGTTGCCCATGGCCGCCGCGATGCCGCCCTCCGCCATCACCGTGTGCGCCTTGCCGAACAGCGACTTGCAGATCACGGCCGTACGGGCGCCGCGCTCACGGGCCTCGACGGCGGCCCTGAGGCCGGCACCGCCGGCCCCGACCACGACCACGTCCCATTCCTGCCGGTCGACCACGGACATCACAGGGCCCTACTCCCTCTAGAAGAAGCGCGGATCGTCGAAGGCACCGGACGCCACCAGGTACACGTAGAAGTCGGCGAGCGCCACGCTGAACAGCGATGTCCAGGCCAGCAGCATGTGACGGGCGTTCAGCCGGCTGATGAAGCCCCACATCCGGTAGCGCACGGGGTGCCGGGAGAAGTGCTTGAGCCTGCCGCCGACGATGTGCCGGCAGGAGTGGCAGGAGAGGGTGTACGCCCAGATGAGCACGATGTTCACCAGGAACACCAGGGTGCCGAGCCCCATATGGCCCCAGTGGTAGTGCGGGTCGCGGAAGGCGAGCACGGTGTCGTAGGTGAGGACGCCCGCCACCAGCAGGGCCGCGTAGAAGAAGTACCGGTGCAGGTTCTGCAGGATCAGCGGGAAGCGGGTCTCGCCGGTGTACTTACGGTGCGGCTCCGCCACCGCGCAGGCCGGCGGCGACAGCCAGAAGCCGCGGTAGTAGGCCTTGCGGTAGTAGTAGCAGGTCAGGCGGAAGCCGAGCGGGAAGATCAGGATGATGATCGCCGGGGAGATCGCCCACCAGCTGCCGAAGAGGTCGGCGTTGGGGCCCGCGTGCATGGTCCGGCAGCGTTCCGCCAGGCAGGGCGAGTAGAACGGCGACACATACGGCGCCGCGTAGTAGTCCGCGTCGGCGAACGCCCGCCAGGTGGAGTACACGATGAACGCCAGCAGCCCGGCGGCGGTGGCGGCGGGCGCCAGCCACCAGCGGTCGGTGCGCAGGTGCGGGACGGCGATCGCGGCGCGCGTCCCGGCGCCCGCTCCACCGCCGGGCGCTCGGGGTTCGGTGTCGGGGGGTTCCGTTCCAGTAGCCAAGGAAAGCGCACCTCTCTCGTGGGTTCGGTCACCTCCGGGGCGCGCCGGGGGTCAGGGTGCGTGCCGGCCCCGGGCGCCGAGGCCCTCGTCGTCCGAGTCCGTCCACAGGCTGCTGTCGTAGGGGGTGTCGGAGATCGTCACCAGCTCGACACGCCGGTCGGTGCCCGTGGTGGCGGCCGTGGCGCGCAGCAGCGCCACGCTCTCGCGCAGATGTTCGGCGTCGGTGCGGACGCGGCGTATCTCGAGCCCGCCGGCCCCCATCTGCTGCTCCAGGCGCCCCACCGACCGGTACAGGTCGTCGAGACACCGCTGGACCGACGTCAGTTCGTCGTTCACTGACATGACGTGACCTCACTTCCACGGGCCCGGTGGCCCAAGGCGTCGACGTTCATGCGCCTGCGAGTGTTGCGCGTCGCGGCGGCCGGTGTGAAGGGACGTGCAGTGATTGGCCGACGCACGCCGGGGCGTGCGGTTGCGCCGAACGGGTGGGGTTCCCCTGATTCGTCGTCGTGTCGCCACATAGGGCCGAACCCTTTCCTCTTCAGTGGGCCCATACATCTGATCAGTTCAAATACTGCCAAACCTGATCATAACGCCCGCTCATCCGCGAAGCGGCTCGGAGGTAGACGTGATGTCCCACGACGGCGTCGGACGGAGCGCGGTGATGCGCTCGGTCGCATTCCTCACCGCGGGAGCCCTCGCGGTG
Source organism: Streptomyces glomeratus (assembly GCF_021462825.1). Lineage (GTDB taxonomy): Bacteria > Actinomycetota > Actinomycetes > Streptomycetales > Streptomycetaceae > Streptomyces > Streptomyces glomeratus. Next base: position 59,523 of record NZ_JAKEEB010000028.1, read on the forward strand.
ACCGCGCTCGCCGCCTGCTCCGACGACAGGAAGCCCAGCACACCGGCCGCCGGGGCGGACATCGCACCGGCCGCCCGCACTCTCGTCGGCGACGGTGGCACCCTGCGCTGGGCGGTCGACGCCGTGCCGGGGACCCTGAACACCTTCCAGTCCGACGCCGACGCCGGGACCACCCGGATCGCCGGCGCCGTGCTGCCCTCGATGTTCCGGCTCGACGCGAACGGGCGCCCCAAGGCCGACCCCGCCTACCTGGAGTCCGCCAAGGTCGTCTCGACCGAGCCCAAGCAGGTCGTCGTCTACCGCCTCAACCAGCAGGCCGTCTGGAGCGACGGCCGGGAGATCGGCGCCGACGACTTCGCCGCCCAGTGGCACGCCCTGTCCGGGAAGGACAACGCGTACTGGACCGCCCGCAACGCCGGCTACGACCGCATCGCGAAGGTCGAGCGCGGCGCGAACAACCTCGAGGTCAAGGTCACCTTCCGCAAGCCGTACGCCGACTGGAGGTCGCTGTTCTCGCCGCTGTACCCGAAGGACGTCATGGGCAGCCCGGGCGGCTTCAACGACGGGGCGAGACAAGGTCTGAAGGTCACCGCCGGCCCGTTCGGCGTCCAGTCGGTCGACCACAAGAACGGCACCGTGACCCTCGCCCGCAACCCCCGCTGGTGGGGCCGGCCCGCCAAGCTGTCCGAGATCGTCCTCGTGGCCGTCCCGCGCGACCAGCGGGCCGCCGCGCTCGCCGAGGGGAGGCTCGACATGGCGGAGATCGACCCGGAGGAGGCCGACCGGCTCACGCTCGCCGCGCGCGAGAAGGGCAGCACCCCCTTGCAGAGCGGCTCCCCCGGGGCGGAGACGGGCGAGGTTGCCACGCCCGCCTCCCCCGGGGCGGGGACGAGCCAGGCCGCCACGCCCGCCTCCCCCGGGGCGGAGACGGGCCGGACCGCCATGCCGGGCGCGCCGGGCATCCGTGAGCAGCAGACGCTGAACGGTTTTGTGATCCGCAGGTCCCTGGAACCCGCCTACACCCAGCTCGCCCTGAACGGAGCCCGGGGTCCGCTCGCCGACGAGCGGGTGCGCCGGGCCGTGGCCCGGGCCCTGGACCGCACCGAACTGGCCGCACTCGTCCTCAAGCCGCTCGGACTGCCCGCGGTGCCGGTCGGCAGCCATCTCGCGCTCGCGGGACAGGACGCGTACGCCGACAGCAGCGGTGCGGTCGGCAGCCAGGACACCAAGCAGGCGCAGGCGCTGCTGGCCGAGGCGGGCTGGGTGACCGGCGGCCCGGTCAAGGAGCAGAAGAAGAAGGCGGCCGGCCCTGGGGGTGGGAAGGCGGAGAACTCAGGGACCTCCAGCAACTCGGGGAACTCGGGGAACCCTCGGAACTCCGGTAGCTCGGAGAACTCCCAGAACTCCGAGAACCCCCGGAACGCCGGCAACTCCGGGAACTCGCAGAACCCGGAGAAGACCGAGACGACCGGGAGGACCGGGCAGCGCGACGGCTCGGGTGACGACGGGTCGTACGGCGGCGGCGAGGACGACAAGTCCGGCCGTATGCCCGGCCAGCAGGGCGGGCCTCCGCCGGGGGCGTACGCGCCCAAGGGCACCGCCGCCCCGGGCGGCGCCAAGGCAGGGCCGGCCGCCAAGGACGGCAAGCCGCTGGAGCTGAAGTTCGTGCTGCCGTCCGGGCCGGGCTCCCGGTCCCTGCGGACCGTCGGGGAGCGCATCGCGCGCATGCTGGACACGATCGGGATCCACACGGAGATCACCAAGGTCCCCGACGGCGACTTCTTCAAGGACCACATCGCGTCCGGCGACTACGACCTGGCGCTGTACTCCTGGCCGGCCACCGCGTTCCCGGCCACCGACGCCCGGCCGATCTACGCCAAGCCGGTTCCGGCGGCGGACGGCTCGCTGAGCGTCGAGCAGAACTACACCCGGGTCGGCACCGACCAGGTGGACCAGCTGTTCGACCAGGCCATCGCCACGCTGGACGAGGACGAGGAGCGGGACCTGGTGCGCAAGGCCGACGCCCACATCTGGGCCGCCGCCGGCTCCATCCCGCTCTATCAGCGCCCCCAGCTCACGGCGGTCCGTGCCGACCTGGCCAACGCGGGCGCGTTCGGCTTCCAGACCCCGGTCTACGAGGACATGGGCTTCCTGAAGAAGGGCGCGAAGCCGTCCGCGAGCCCGTCGAAGTCCGGCTGAAGCCGGACGCGACCGCCCGCGGCCGCAAGGAAAAACCCCGCCGGTGTGCCCCGCTCGAACGGGGCACACCGGCGGGGTGCGTCGCTGTCAGCTGTGCTTGGCGCGGCTGGCGGCGCGGGCGCGCTCGCGCTGGTCGAGGACCAGCTTGCGGATGCGGACGGCCTCCGGCGTCACCTCGACGCACTCGTCGTCGCGGCAGAACTCCAGGGACTGCTCGAGCGACAGCTTGCGCGGCGGCACGATCGACTCGGCGATGTCGGCCGTGGCGGACCGGATGTTGGTGAGCTTCTTCTCCTTGGTGATGTTGACGTCCATGTCGTCGGAGCGGGAGTTCTCGCCGACGATCATGCCCTCGTACACCTCGGTGCCCGGCTCCACGAAGAGCACGCCGCGCTCCTGGAGGTTGGTCATGGCGAACGCCGTGACGCTGCCGGAGCGGTCGGCCACCAGGGAGCCGTTGTTGCGGGTCTGCAGCGGACCGAACCAGGGCTCGTGGCCCTCGTGGATGGAGTGGGCGATACCCGTGCCGCGGGTGCCGGTCAGGAACTCCGTACGGAAGCCGATCAGACCGCGCGACGGCACGACGAACTCCATGCGGACCCAGCCCGAGCCGTGGTTGGACATGTTGTCCATCCGGCCCTTGCGGACGCCCATGAGCTGGGTGACGGCGCCCATGTGCTCCTCGGGCACGTCGATCGTCATGCGCTCGACCGGCTCGTGGACCTTGCCGTCGATCTCCTTGGTGACCACCTGCGGCTTGCCGACCGTCAGCTCGTAGCCCTCGCGGCGCATGGTCTCCACCAGGATGGCCAGCGCCAGCTCACCGCGGCCCTGCACCTCCCAGGCGTCCGGCCGCTCGGTGTCCAGGACCCGCAGGGAGACGTTACCGATCATCTCGCGGTCGAGGCGGTCCTTGACCTGGCGGGCGGTGACCTTGCGGTCCTTGACCGCGGCCTTGGCGTTGGCGCCCTTGCCGGTGCCGCCCCTGCCGACCAGCGGCGAGGTGTTGGTACCGATGACCATGGAGATCGCGGGCTCGTCCACCGTGATCAGCGGCAGCGCGACCGGGTTCTCCGGGTCGGCCAGCGTCTCACCGATCATGATCTCGGGGATACCGGCGACGGCGCAGATGTCACCCGGGCCGGCCACCTCGGCGGGCTTGCGGGTGAGGGCCTCGGTCATCATCAGCTCGCTGATACGGACGTTGCTGATCGTCCCGTCGCGCTTGATCCAGGCGACGGTCTGGCCCTTGCGCAGCTGGCCCTGCTCGACGCGGAGCAGCGCGATACGGCCGAGGAAGTTGTCGGCGTCCAGGTTGGTGACGTGCGCCTGGAGCGGGGCGTCCTCGTCGTAGATCGGGGCCGGGATGTGCTCCAGGATCGTGGAGAAGAACGGCTCCAGGCTGTCGCTGTCGGCCGGGACCGTGCCGTCCTCCGGCTTGGTGAGGGAGGCGATGCCGTCACGGCCGCACGCGTAGACGATCGGGAACTCGATCTGGTCCTCGTCGGCGTCGAGGTCGAGGAAGAGGTCGTACGCCTCGTTCACGACCTCGTCGATACGGGCGTCGGGGCGGTCCGTCTTGTTGATGCACAGGATGACGGGCAGCCGGGCCTGGAGCGCCTTGCGCAGCACGAAGCGGGTCTGCGGCAGCGGGCCCTCGGACGCGTCGACGAGCAGCACCACACCGTCGACCATCGACAGGCCGCGCTCGACCTCGCCGCCGAAGTCGGCGTGGCCGGGGGTGTCGATGATGTTGATCGTGATGGGGTCCCCGCCGTCCTTGGGGTGGTACTTCACCGCCGTGTTCTTGGCGAGGATCGTGATGCCCTTCTCACGCTCCAGGTCGTTGGAGTCCATGACGCGGTCGTCGACCTGGTCGAGCTGGTGGGCGGCGAAGGCACCGGCCTGCTTCAGCATGGCGTCGACGATGGTCGTCTTCCCGTGGTCGACGTGGGCGACGATGGCGACGTTGCGGATGTCGTGGCGCGTGGCCATAGTGCGGCGTACTCCCGGAGTGGTGAGGACGGCCTGCGCGTACATCTGTGTTACGCGGGCCCTGCCGGGCTGAACATGCCACGGCCTCACCCCATGGTACGGGGCCCCGGCCGAAGGCGGATGCTACGGGCCGTTCGGGGGAGCGGGGGTGCGGGTGCCCGGCCGGTCCGCGAGCGGCCGGGCAGGCTTCCGTGCGGCTGCCCGCCGGAGCCGCTCCGGCTTCCCGGGGCAGCGGGCGCAGTGATGAGGGTCACCCCTGGACACGGTGGGACGCGGTGCTCCAGGCGGCCGGGTGTCCCGCCTCGGGAGCAGCGGCCCGCATCGGGCTGATCACGGGATGGCCGATCACGGGATGGCCGATCACGGGCCAGGCGGAAGTCGGCCGTGTGCGAGAGGCTCGCATCCTGGTGCGGGTTGGCCGGAAACAGACGTGTGTCGCGCAACAGCGCCGACGGAATGCGTCAGAGATATAGGGAAAACCCTGCATCCTCGGCCGGCCGAGACACAAAGAGAAAGATCCGCACTAGTGTGCTTCCGCCTGCGCCGTGGGTTTCTTGCCTGGCCAGGGGCCACCGGAATGGCGACGGCCCGGCAGCGCGCTCGCCGCTCGGCGAGACCGGCGGCGTGCCGAGCGGTCCGTGTCGGTGGCGTGACTGCGCCCGTCACACAGGACGGGCTTGATCTCAAGCGATTTTCTCCGGTCAGTGTCCGGAATGCGGACGCTTCACGCCGATAGATGTGTAACAAGTCCGTTTCGCAGTGATCTTTCAGCAAACACTTTGTCCGGATTTTGGAAGATGTACGCGACAGGTGTGATCGAACCGAGACCTTAGGGGTGTGGTTCGACATCTGCCTTTGGCAGATAGTTAGGCGCGTAGAGCTCGGACGAACGGGTCACGCGCTGCAGGCGGCGCCGACTCACGAGCGGCGGGGAGTACCTGACATTTTCAGGCACCGGTGACGGTGATGTGTCTTGTGCTCTCCTGTGCGGTGAACCATTGGACTCATGAGGAGGAGCCCCATGCGTGGTGCCAAGAGCGCCAAGTGGGTTGCGATAGCCGCGGTTGTGGCGCTGGGCGCGACGGCCTGTGGCGGTGGCGGAGACAACGGCAGCTCGGGCAGTGGCAAGGGCAACGGCGTCGTGTCGGTGGAGATCGGTGAACCGCAGAACGGCCTGGTTCCCACCAACACGTACGAGACCGAGGGCGGCCAGGTCATCAACGCCCTCTTCACGGGTCTGACCAAGCTTGACGCCAACGACAAGGTCGTCAACGCCATGGCGCAGTCGATCGAGACCAAGGACAACAAGGTCTGGACGATCAAGCTGAAGTCGGGCTACACGTTCCACAACGGCGAGAAGGTCACGGCCCAGTCCTTCATCGACGCGTGGAACTACGGCGCGAACCAGACCAACGCCCAGCAGACCAACCCGCTGTTCAGCCACATCCAGGGCTACAGCGACCTGAACCCGGGCGAGGGCAAGAAGCCCAAGACCGACAAGATGTCGGGTCTGAAGGCCGTCGACGACAACACCCTCCAGGTCACCCTGACCGGCCCGTTCGCGGCGTTCCCGGCGCAGCTGTCCTTCACGTCGTTCGTGCCGCTGCCCAAGGCGTTCTTCAAGGACCCGAAGGGCTTCGGCGAGGCCCCGATCGGCAACGGCCCCTTCAAGATCCAGGGCAAGTTCAAGCACAACGAGGCCATCAACACCACGAAGTACGACAAGTACCCGGACGCCTCGCAGATCGAGGCCAAGGGCGTCGACTTCAAGATCTACTCGAACCTCGACACGTCCTACAAGGACCTCGTCGCCGGCAACCTGGACATCCAGCTCGTCGTCCCGAACTCGGGCCTGCCGACGTACAAGAAGGACCTGCCGGGCCGCACGATCGACCAGGCCGACTCGGCCGTCGGGTACATCGGCTTCCCGATCAAGTACAACAAGGCCTTCCAGAACGCGGACCTCCGCAAGGCCATCTCCATGGCCATCGACCGGAAGACGATCGCCGAGAAGGTCTTCCTCGGTGCCCGTACGCCGGCGGACGACTACATCAGCCCCATCGTCGACGGCTACCGCAAGGGCGCCTGCGGTGACGCCTGCACCCTGAACGTGGCCAAGGCCAAGGAGCTGTACAAGCAGAGCGGCGGGCTGCCCGGCAACGCGCTGGAGATCGGCTACAACGCGGACGGCGGCCACAAGGAGTGGGTCGAGGCGGTCGCCAACCAGCTCCAGCAGAACCTGGGCCTGAAGGTGACGGCCAAGCCGTTCGAGCAGTTCCAGACCATCCTCAACGACCTGGACGCCAAGAAGTACCAGGGCTCCTTCCGGATGGCCTGGAGCATGGACTACCCGGACATGGAGGACTACCTCCGCCCGGTGTTCTCGAAGGACGCCATCGCCAACGGCTCGAACTACTCCGGTTACGTCAACGACAAGTTCGAGAAGCTGCTCGTCGACGGCGACAAGGCCCCGACGCACGAGGACGCGGTCAAGACCTACCAGCAGGCGGACGACGTTCTGCTCAAGGACCTGCCGTACATCCCGGTGTACTTCTACACGCTGAACTCCGGTTACAGCGAGAAGATCAAGTCCATGAAGGTCGCCGGTAACCACCTGATCCTGTGGGAAACGGTCAAGCTCAGCTGAGCATGCCCTGAGTAGTTCCGACACTCAGCGGAACAGGGTGAGCAGGGGGAGGACGGACCAGCCTTCCCCTGCTCACCCCTTCTGCCGTCTCCCGTCCGACCGTGCCGCCGCCCCGGCCGCGGACGGGTCCAGCACCCCCCTCTGGAGTACCCATGGGCCGATACGTCGTGCGCCGCCTTCTGCAGGTGATCCCTGTGGTGATTGGCGTCACGTTCATCATCTTCTGCTTGGTCTTCGCGCTGCCCGGCGACCCGATCCAGGCGTTGGCCGGCGACAAGCGCGCCGACCCGAACATCGCGGCGATCCTCCGCGACCACTACCACCTCAACGAGCCGCTGTATCAGCAGTACTGGCACTACATCAGCGGCGTATTCACCGGTGACCTCGGTGAGACGTACAACGGCCGTGCCATCTCGGACATCGTGTCCCAGCGGTTCCCCGTCACGCTGAAGCTCGGCCTGACCTCCTTCGCCGTCGAGGCCGTCATCGGCATCCTGGCGGGCATCCTCTCCGCGCTGAAGAGGGGCAAGTTCCTCGACAACGTGGTGCTGGTCGCCACCCTCGTGCTGATCTCGATCCCGGTCTTCGTGCTCGGTAGTGTGTTCCAGCTGGAATTCGGCATGAACATGAAGATCACGCCGATCTCCGGCATCGAGAAGGGCTGGCCGCAGAGCTACATCCTTCCGGCGGTCGTGCTCGCCTCGACCTCCATGGCGTACATCGCGCGGCTCGTCCGGTCGAGCCTGACGGAGTCGATCCGGGCCGACTACGTGCGCACCGCCATCGCCAAGGGTCTGCCGCGGCGCCGGGTCATCGGCCTGCACGCCATGCGCAACTCCCTGATCCCGGTCGTCACCTTCCTCGGCTTCGACCTCGGCGCCCTCATGGGTGGCGCGATCATCACCGAGCGGGTGTTCAACATGCCCGGTATCGGTGGCCAGCTGGCCCAGTCGGTCTATCTGCGCGAGCGGCCCGTCGTGGTCGGTCTGGTGACCCTGCTGGTGCTGATCTACCTGGTCGCCAACCTCCTCGTAGACCTGATGTACGCCGTGCTCGACCCGAGGATCCGTTATGAGTGAGAAGACGATAGAGAGGCCCACCACCGACGAGGCCGCCCTCGCCAAGGAGATCGAGGCCGAGGAGAAGGCCGCGGCCCGGCAGGCGAGCCTGCTCAAGGACGGCTGGGCGGACCTGCGCAAGCGGCCCATGTTCCTGGTGACCGCCTTCGTCATCGTCTGCCTGCTCGCGCTGGCTATCGCGCCCAGCCTGTTCACGTCGCGCTCCCCGTTCTCGGACGGCTTCTGCCAGCTGCAGAACTCCATGAACGGTCCGTCCTCCGGGCACCTGTTCGGCTTCGACGTGCAGGGCTGCGACATCTACACGCGGACCGTGTACGGCACGCGCAACTCGATCGTCGTGGGTGTGGTGACCACCATCGCGACCACCCTGATCGGTGGCCTGCTCGGCATGCTGGCCGGTCTGGTCGGCGGCTGGCTCGACGCGCTGCTGTCCCGGATCACCGAGGTCTTCTCGGCGCTGCCGCTCATCATCGGCGGTCTGCTGATCATGTCGATCTGGCGCACCGGTGACGTCTGGTCGGTGTCGTTCATCATGGCGATCCTCGGCTGGCCGCAGGTCTTCCGGATCATGCGCGGCGAGGTCATCTCGAACAAGTACAACGACTACGTGATGGCCGCCCGGGCGCTCGGCGCCGGCTCGGGACGGATCGCGTTCCGGCACATCCTGCCGAACACGCTCGCCCCCGTCATCGTCATCACCACGATGAACCTCGGTGTCTACATCGCCGCCGAGGCCGCCCTGTCCTACCTGGGCATCGGTATCCAGTACCCGAACATCTCCTGGGGTCTGATGATCAGTGACGCCCAGGACCGATTCCTGACCTCGCCGCACGCGCTGCTCTTCCCGGCCGGCGCCCTGAGCCTCACCGTGCTGGCGTTCATCATGCTCGGCGACGTCGTCCGCGACGCCTTCGACCCGAAGATGCGCTAAAGGGAGGCGTACGTGACCATCATCGACCCGACGGACGCCATCCCGGCTCCGCGATCCGGCGACGCCGAGAAGACCGGCCCGCTGCTCGAAGTGCGTGACCTGCACGTCGAGTTCCAGACCCGCGAGGGCCTGGTCAAGGCCGTCAACGGCGTCAACTACTCGGTGGACTCCGGCGAGACGCTGGCCGTGCTCGGCGAGTCCGGCTCCGGCAAGTCCGTGACCGCGCAGGCGATCATGGGCATCCTCGACATGCCGCCGGCCCGCATCCCCCAGGGGGAGATCCTCTTCCACGGCCGGGACATGCTGAAGATGTCCGGCGAGGAGCGGCGCAAGCTGCGCGGCGCGCGGATCGCGATGATCTTCCAGGACGCGCTGTCCTCGCTCAACCCGGTGCTCAGTGTGGGCTACCAGCTCGGTGAGATGTTCCGCGTCCACCAGGGGCTGTCCCGCAAGGAGGCCAAGGTCAAGGCGATCGAGCTGATGGACCGGGTGAAGATCCCGGCCGCGGCCGCCCGCGTGAACGACTACCCGCACCAGTTCTCCGGCGGTATGCGCCAGCGCATCATGATCGCCATGGCGCTCGCCCTGGAGCCGGACCTGATCATCGCCGACGAGCCCACCACGGCTCTCGACGTGACGGTGCAGGCCCAGGTGATGGACCTGCTCGCGGAACTCCAGCGCGAGTACCAAATGGGCCTGATCCTCATCACCCACGACCTCGGCGTCGTGGCGGACGTCGCCGACAAGATCGCGGTGATGTACGCGGGCCGCATCGTGGAGACGGCGCCGGTGCACGAGCTGTACAAGCGCCCGGCCCACCCCTACACCCGCGGTCTGCTCGACTCGATCCCGCGCCTGGACCAGAAGGGCCAGGACCTCTACGCGATCAAGGGTCTGCCGCCCAACCTGCTGAAGGTGCCGAGCGGCTGTGCCTTCAACCCGCGCTGCGAGAAGGCGCAGGACATCTGCCGCACCGAGCTTCCGCCGCTGGTCCCCGTGACCGAGCGGGACGGGACCGAACTGCCGGGCCGCGCCAGCGCGTGCCACTTCTGGAAGGAGACGATCCATGGCTGAGCTGACCAAGGCGGACGAGCCGACGGACGCGACGCCGAACGTCTCCGACGTGGAGGTCGCCGACGTGCACTCCGAGGAGGAGGCGGTCGCCGCCCTGGACGCGCACGTCGACCGGGGCGAGCCGATCCTGCAGGTGCGCAACCTCGTCAAGCACTTCCCGCTGACGCAGGGCATCGTGGTCAAGCGTCAGATCGGCGCGGTGAAGGCCGTCGACGGCATCTCCTTCGACCTGTACCAGGGGGAGACCCTGGGCATCGTGGGCGAGTCCGGCTGCGGCAAGTCCACGGTGGCCAAGCTCCTGATGAACCTGGAGCGGGCCACGGCCGGCGAGATCTTCTACAAGGGCCAGGACATCACCAGGCTGTCCGGACGTGCCCTGAAGGCGGTCCGCCGCAACATCCAGATGATCTTCCAGGACCCGTACACGTCGCTCAACCCCCGTATGACGGTGGGCGACATCATCGGTGAGCCCTTCGACATCCACCCCGAGGCGGCCCCGAAGGGCGACCGGCGCCGCAAGGTGCAGGAGCTGCTGGACGTCGTCGGCCTCAACCCGGAGTACATCAACCGCTACCCGCACCAGTTCTCGGGCGGTCAGCGCCAGCGCATCGGCATCGCCCGCGGCCTCGCGCTGAACCCCGAGGTCATCATCTGCGACGAGCCCGTCTCCGCGCTGGACGTGTCGGTCCAGGCGCAGGTGATCAACCTGATGGAGCGGCTGCAGAACGAGTTCAACCTGTCGTACATCTTCATCGCCCACGACCTGTCGATCGTCCGTCACATCTCCGACCGGGTGGGCGTGATGTACCTCGGCAAGATGGCCGAGATCGGAACGGACGAGCAGATCTACGACCACCCGACGCACCCCTACACCCAGGCGCTGCTGTCGGCGGTCCCGGTGCCGGACCCGGACGCCCGCGAGCACCGCGAGCGGATCATCCTCACCGGTGACGTGCCGTCCCCGGCCAACCCGCCCTCGGGCTGCCGTTTCCGCACCCGCTGCTGGAAGGCCCAGGACAGGTGCGCCGAGGAGATGCCGCTCCTCGCCGTCCCCGAGCGCTTCAAGGGCTCGGACTCCCCGGCGGCCCACGAGTCGGCCTGCCACTTCGCCGAGGAGAAGGACGTCGTGCACGCGGCGTGACGGCTCCCCGCCCCGCTCGGTTCCCGGCATCTCGTGAGGTGCCGGGAACCGGCTTTTCCGGGGCGGGGTCGGCTGTCCGGCCCGGCGGCCGGCGCCGGATGACGAACGGCCCGCGCGGCAGGTCAGGTGACCACCTGGGCTCCGGCCCAGTGGCACGCCACCTGTTCCCCGGTGCCGCCGCCGAGTATCTCCAGGTCCCGGCTGCGGCACGCGTCGGCGACACCCGCGCGCTCCGCCTCGCCGCTCGCCAGGACCTGGCAGCGGGCGTGGAAGCGGCAGCCGGCGGGAATGCGGGACGGGTCCGGGGGCTCGCCGGTCAGCACCACCGGTTCGCCCGGCGTCTCCGGCAGTACGGAGAGCAGGGCCCGGGTGTACGGGTGCCGGGGCGCCGTCAGCACCTGTTCGACGGCGCCCGTCTCCACGATCCGGCCCAGGTACATCACCGCGACCCGGTCGGCGATGTTCCACGCCAGGCCCAGATCGTGCGTCACCACCAGCGCGGCCAGGCCGAACTCGGTCCGCAGGCGAAGGAGCAGCGCCAGAATCTCACCGCGCACGGAGGCGTCGAGCGAGGCCACCGGCTCGTCCGCGACGATGATTTCGGGCTCCAGGACGAGCGCCCCCGCGATCACCACGCGCTGGCGCTGGCCTCCCGACAACTCGTGCGGATAACGCAGAAGGAAACGCTCGGGCGGTCGAAGGCCCGCCTTGGACAGGGCCTCGCCGACCGCCGCCCGCTCGTCCCCCGCGTACCCGTGGATCCGCAGCCCTTCGGCCACCGCGTCGTACACCGTGTGCCGAGGGTTGAGCGATCCGCTGGGATCCTGGAGCACCAGCTGGACGCGTCTGCGGTAGGCCTTCAAGAACCGCGAGGTGTACTCCAGGGGTGTGCCGCCGAAGCCGACGTGCCCCGCGGTCGGCCGCACCAGGCCCAGCAGCGCCCGGGCCAGGGTCGTCTTGCCGCAGCCCGACTCGCCGACGAGGGCCACGATCTCCCCGGCCCGGATGTCGAGTTCCACGCCGTCCACGGCCCGGCTCGGCGCACCGCCGTGCCGCCCGGGAAAGGCCACGTGCAGCCCCCGTGCGCTGAGCAGGGGCGGTGTCGTCGTCATGCCGTGCTCCTCGTGTCCTCGGCTGCGGCGGCCGCGCCGGAGACCGCGTCCTCCACGTGCACACAGGCCGCGCGCCGTCCCTGCCCCAGGTCCCGCAGCGCCTGGTCCTGTGTGGCGCACAGGTCCAGTGCCACCGGGCAGCGCGGGTGGAAGGCGCAGCCGGAGGGCACGGCGGACGGGTCCGGAGGATCGCCGGCCAGTCCGCGCGGGGCGAACCGGCAGGCCGGGTCACCGATGCGGGGGAACGCGGCCGACAGGGCCTTGCCGTAGGGGTGGTGGGCGTCCTCGTAGACCGCCCTGGCGGCCCCCTCCTCGACCACGCGGCCCGCGTACATCACCGCGAGCCGGTCGCAGGTGTCGGCGAGCACGGCCAGATCGTGACTGATCATGATCAGGCCCAGGTCCTGATCGGCGACGAGGTCCCCGATCAGCCGCAGGATCTGCGCCTGAACCATCACGTCCAGGGCCGTGGTCGGTTCATCGGCGACGACCAGCCGGGGATCACAGGCCAGCGCCATGGCGATCATGACCCGTTGGCGCTGACCGCCCGACAGTTCATGCGGGTACGCCGTCGCCCGCGCGGCCGGCAGTCCGACCTGCTCCAGCAGCTCACCGGCCCGCCTCCTGGCCGCGGCCGCGGTCGCCCTGCGGTGCAGCAGGATCGGCTCGGCGATCTGGTCGCCGATACGGTGCACGGCGTTGAGCGAGTGCATCGCGCCCTGGAAGACGATCGAGGCGCCCGCCCAGCGGACCGCCCGCACCCGCCCCCACCGCATGGTCAGCACGTCCTCACCGTTCAGCAGGACCTCCCCGGCGATCCGGGTCCCGGCCGGCAGCAGTCTGAGCAGCGCGAGCGCCACCGTGGACTTGCCGCAGCCCGACTCGCCCGCGATGCCGAGCTTCCGGCCCGCGTCCAGCGAGAGGTCCACGCCGCGCACCGCGGCCGCGCCGCCCGGGTAGGTCACCTCCAGGTTCCGGACCTCCAGCAGGGTCAACGCGCCACCCCCAGCCTGGGATTGAGAACGGACTCCACCGCACGGCCGCACAGCGTGAACGCCAGGGCGACCACGGCGATGGCGACACCCGGTGGCACCAGGTACCACCAGTCCCCGGAGCTGACCGCGCCCGCCTCCCGTGCGTCCTGGAGCAGGCCGCCCCATGACACGACCGTGGGATCGCCCAGGCCGAGGAAGGCGAGAGTGGCCTCGGCCAGAATCGACGAGGAGATCATCAGGGTCGTCTGGGCCAGCACCAGCGGCATGACGTTCGGCAGCACATGCCGGAGCATGATGTGCCGGTGGCCGCCGCCGAGCGCCCTGGCACGCTCGATGTACGGCCGGGACTCCACCGCCAGTGTCTGCGCTCGCACCAGCCGGGCCGTGGTCGGCCAGGAGGTCACACCGATCGCCAGGATCACCGTGCCGAGGGAGCGGGACATGACGGTGGCGAGCGCGATGGCGAGGACCAGTGTCGGCATCACCAGGAACCAGTCCGTGATGCGCATCATCACGGTGGCGTACATGCCGCGGAAGTGCCCGGCCGTGACCCCGACCAGCGTGCCGATGGCCACGGACAGCACCGCCGCCAGCAGTCCGACCAGCAGCGACACCCGCGCCCCCCACACCAGCAGGCCCAGCAGATCGCGCCCGAATCGGTCGGCGCCCAGCGGGAGTTCCCCGCTGGGCCCCTGCAGCGGCCGGCCCGGTGCGGCCGTCACGCTCGACACGTCCGAGCCGACCGTCAGCGGTGCGGTCACCGCGACGAGGGCGAAGAGAACGAGCGTGGCCAGGCCGAGGAGACCGGCGCGGCGGGTGCGGTACTGCTTCCAGAACCGTGCGACGGAGTGACGGCGGCGCTGCCAGGCGAGCGCCCGGGGACCGGCCTGGGCCGTCGGGGGAGCGGTTTCGGTCGTCATCGGCCCACCCGGGGGTCGAGCAGTGGATAGACGAGGTCGGCCAGTGTGTTCATCACGATCACCGCCGCGGCGAAGACGAAGAACAGTCCCTGGACCAGGGGGAGGTCGGGCACGCTCAGCGCTTGGTAGAAGAGCCCGCCGAGGCCCGGCCAGGAGAACACGGTCTCGACGAGGATCACGCCCGCCACGGTCCGGCCGAGGTTGACGAAGATCAGCGTCACCGTCGGGAGCAGCGCGTTGGGCACGGCGTGCCTGCGTCTGACCAGGTCGTCCCGGAGGCCCTTGGCGCGCGCGGTGGTCAGGTAGTCGCCGCCCATCTCATCGAGCAGTGCCGAGCGGGTGACCAGCAGCGTCTGCCCGTACTCCACCGCGACCAGTGTGATCACCGGCAGGACGAGGTGATGGGCGACGTCGACGGCGTACGCGAGTCCCTCCTTGCCGCCCGATTCCATGCCTCCCGTGGGGAAGAGGCCGGGGACGGGTCCCGCGCCCACCGAGAACACGATGATGAGCAGCAGCCCCAGCCAGAACGACGGCACCGAGTAGAGGGTGAGCGCCAGTCCGGTGTTCACCCGGTCGCCGACGCGCCCGTGGCGCCACGCCGACCGCGTACCGAGGAGGATGCCGAGGGCGCTGTACAGGACGAACGCGGTGCCGGTGAGCAGCAGGGTGTTCGGCAGCGCATCGGCGATCTTGTCGACGACGGGTGCCCGGAACTGGTACGAGGTGCCGAGGTCACCGGTGAGCGCCTTGCCGCAGTAGTCGGTGAACTGCCGCCACAGAGGGAGATCGAGACCGAACTCCCGGCGATAGGCCGCCAGTTGCCCGGCCGACACCGGCCGGCCGCCCGTCATGAACTTGACCGGGTCCCCGGGGATCAGCCGGAACAGGAAGAAGCTGGTGACGAGGACGGCCAGCAGGGAGACGACGGCGCCGCCCGCCTTCCCCGCCGCGTACCGCAGATAGGCGGTCCCGCCGCCTGCCCGCGGGCCGCGGTCCGGCGGCTGGCCGGCGGGCGGGGCGTCCGGCCTCGCGGCCGGCGCGGACGCCGCGTCGGCGGTCATGAGGACCCTGCCCGGTCAGGGACCGGTACGGTCGGTCGGTTCATGGGCTACTCGCGATCCTCGGCGGTGGCTCGGCGGCGCAGCGCGAGGAACGCCCCGGCGCCGGCGAGCGCCACGAACCCCGCACCGACCCCTATCACGATGCCGGTCGAGCCGCCGCCGGACGACGTGCCCGAGTCGGCCGGAACCGCCGACCACCAGCTCCAGTAGCCGTCCTGGCCGTAGATGTTCCCGCTCTTCTCCGGCATGGTGGTGATCGACTCGATCTGGTCCGTGCGGTAGGCCTCCATCGCGTTCGGATACGCCATGACGTTCATGTACCCGAGGTCGTACAGCCGCGACTCCATCTGCTTGACGACGTCCGCCCGTTCGGCGGGTTCGTACTCCGCGAGCTGCCGTGCGTACAGCTCGTCGTACTTCCTGTCGCAGATGAAGTTGTCGGTCGCGCCGGTGTCCTTCGGGGTGGCGGGAAGCGCGGCGCACGTGTGGATGGAGAGGACGAAATCCGGGTCGGGGTTGACGGACCAGCCGTCGAAGGCGAGGTCGTATCGGCCGGCGAGCCAGGGGTCGGTCACGTTGTCGAGGCAGTCGAGCGTCACCCCGATGCCCAGCTTGCCCCACCACTCCTTGAGGTACTGGCCGACCGCCTTGTCGTTCGGGTCGGTGGCGTGGCACAGGAGGCGGTAGGTGATCGGTCTGCCGTCCTTGCCCACGCGCCTGCCGTCGCCGTTCTTCCGGTAGCCCGCCTCGTCGAGGAGCCGGGCGGCCCCTGCCGGATCGTAGGAGAGTTCCTGGTCCGCCGACGGCTTCCAGAAGTACGTCGAGAAGCGCGGCGGGATGTACCCCTCGCCCTGGACCGCGTGGCCTTGGAAGACCCTGTCGATGAGCGTCCTGCGGTCGACCGCCATGAACAGGGCGTGCCGAACGCGCTCGTCCAGCAGTGAGGGGTGTCCGTCGCCGAACCTCCGGCCGTTTCGCGCGTGTGCCCCGGGGTTGGTGGCCAGCGCGTAGAAGCGCCGGCCCGGCGCCTCGTTCACCTTGACGTTCTTCTGCCCGCGCAGCGCGGCGGTCTGCGCGGGCGTGAGGCCGCTGACGAAGGACACCTCGCCCTTCTGCAGAGCCGCGACCGCCGCGTCACCGTCTTTGTAGTACTTGAAGACCAGCTCGTCGAACTTCGGAGCGCCGCGCCAGAAGGTCTTGTTGGGCTGCAGGCGCACATAGCTGTCGGGCTTGTAGTCGGTGAGCACGAACGGACCGTCGCCGACGACGGGAAAACTCCTGTCGTTGTTGAACTTCGAGAAGTCCCTCACCTTGTCCCAGACGTGCTTGGGCACGATCGGTACGTCGAGCGCCGTCATCGTGGCCTGGGGCTTCTTCAGTTCGATGACCAGCTTGGTGGGGCTCGGCGCGGTGACTTTCGCGAAGTTCCCGACGAAGCTGCCGTTGGCGGTGGCGGCCCCCTCGTCGGTCATCATCTTCCGGAACGTCCAGGCCGCGTCCTCGGCGGTGACCTGCCTGCCGTCCGACCACTTCGCGTCGGAGCGGATGGTGTACGTCCAGGTCAGCTTGTCCGGCGACGGCTTCCAAGCGGTGGCCAGGCCCGGGACGACATGGGCGTCCCGCGGGTCGTAGTCGGTCAGATACTCGTACATCAGCCGGTGGATGCTCGTGCTGACCAGGCGGGTCGCGAGGAACGGACTCAGCGAGTCGACGCTCTGGGCGACCGCCACGGTGAGGACCCTCTTCTCCTTCGCCGCGGCCCGCTGGGGTGCGGGGGCGAGGGTGGCCCCGAGAGCCGTCGCGAGCGTCAGGGCGGCGGCCAGGAGCCGGGGGGCGCGGAGCCGTGTTCTGGCCGGGTGGGGGTGTCCTCTGCCGTGCTGGTCTTGCGTGCTCATCGATCGACCTCGCGTCATCGCTCGTACAGGACGGCTTGCTGGACTGCTTGATCGGTACCGGGGCCTCGGCGGGGTGAGGGTGTGTCTATCAGCGGCCGTCTGCACGCGTCAACGGCGCGTACACCCCATCTGGCCTGCGCAAAAGCCGGTTTGACGTACACCAGTACAGTCATTGGTCCACACCGGTGAAGCCTCCCTGGTGGAGACCTGACGGAGGCTCGGTTCGTGCCGCGTCGGCCCCGGAGCAGCACAACGCCCCGCCGGACGAGTCCAGCGGGGCGGAGCGGGGAACGGATGCCCTCCGTGCGCAGCGGTTCCCTCAAGGGGGCGGACGGACGTCACGTCCTTCCGGCGCGGATCATCCGTACTGGATGCCCCACAGGTTGTTGTTGCGCTTGGCCGGCGCCACGACGCCGGTCTTCTTCCACACCCTGTGCTTCACGCACTGCTGCCTGCCGTTGGGCTCCAGGTGGTACTTGGTGACGCTGAAGCCCTTGGCCTCGTGGTACATCATGAGGCGGCCCTTGGTCTTGCCCTTCTTCTTCTCGACCTTGGCCGAGTAGGTCCACGTGTCGGACTTGGACCAGGTCTTGCCCACCGAGACGCTGAACGAGGTCGAGGCCTTGGCGAAGATGACCCCGGCCTCGGTGCCGAGCTGCACGGTACCCGTGGCCGTCCAGCTGCCCGTCTTGTTCTTGGCGTAGCTGATGGTCACGCCGGGTCTCGCCCAGTCGCTGTGCACGTTGGTCGGCACCCACACCGTCTTCTTGTCGCCGATGCTGTAGATGGGGGTGTCGTCGCACCTGACGCCCGCGGAAGCCGTCGGAGCGGACACCGCCACGGCTCCGGCGCTGAGCAGCGCGGTCGACAGGACGGCACTCATGGCACGCTTCATGATCGCCTTTCGGGTGGAAGGAGGGGCGGCGCGGCGTTCCTGTCCGGCCCCTTGTTCGGGACACGACAGATCCTTCCAGCCAACTCCTTTGGGGCGGAAGCTATTTGAGTGACGCTTGAGCTTCGCTCCGTGAGCGGTGCGGAGGCGGTGGTGCCGTCGGGGGCCGGGCGTCGGGGCGGTGCGCTGCGAGCGGATCCCGCCAGACGGGGGACGGGCGGTCCGGACGGGTAGAGGGACTGCGTGCCGCGTCCGTTATGAGTCAATATGGACCGATAGTGGATCGGTGCTCCGACGCCGGCGGCGCAGCGCCGGCCGGAAGCGTTCACGAGGAGGCACCCCATGCGTGGAGCGAGGCACGCCCGATGGGCGGCGGCCGCGATGGCGGCAGCCCTCTCGGCGGCCGCCTGCGGTGGTGGTGGCGGGGGCACCGCCCCCGGGGTGCTCAGCTCGTCCTGGAGTGACCCGCCGAACCCGCTGGAACCGGCCAACACCAACGAGGTCCAGGGCGGCAAGGTCCTCGACATGCTCTTCCGCGGGCTCAAGCGCTACAACCCGAGGACCGGCGCGGCCGAGAACATGCTCGCCGAGAAGATCGAGACCACCGACTCGCAGAACTTCACCGTCACCGTCAAGGACGGCTGGACGTTCAGCGACGGCGAGCCCGTCACCGCCAAGTCCTTCGTCGACGCCTGGAACTACGGCGCCGGCCTGAGGAACAACCAGAGGAACGCGTACTTCTTCGGATACATCGACGGCTACGACAAGGTGCATCCCGAGACCGGCTCCCAGCGCGCCGACACCCTCTCCGGTCTCAGGGTGACCGGCCCCCGCACCTTCACCATCAGGCTCAGCCAGAAGTTCTCGACGTTCCCGGACACCCTCGGCTATGTGGCGTTCGCCCCGCTGCCGAGGGCGTTCTTCGACCACCACGGCGACTGGCTGAAGAAGCCCGTCGGCAACGGGCCGTACCTGGTCAAGTCCTACACCAGGGGCTTCATGATGTCCCTGAGGAAGTGGGAGGGCTATCCCGGCCCGGACGGGGCGCAGAACAACGGAGTGGATCTACAGGTCTACACCGACGGCAACACCGCCTACACCGATCTGCTGGCCGGCAACCTCGACCTCGTCGACGATGTGCCCGCCGCGCAGCTCAAGAACGTCAAGGCGGACCTCGGCGGCCGCTACATCAACACCCCGGCCGGGATCATCCAGACCCTCGCCTTCCCGTTCTACGACCCGCGGTGGAACAAGCCGGGGGCGGAGAAGGTCCGCACGGGTCTGTCCATGGCGATCAACCGGAAGCAGATCACCCACAGGATCTTCCATGACACCCGCACCCCGGCGAGCGACTGGACCTCCCCGGTGCTCGGCGTCGACGGCGGCTTCCAGGAGGGGCTGTGCGGCAGTGCCTGCACCTACGACCCGGTCCGGGCCAGGAAGCTGGTCCAGGAAGGCGGCGGACTGCCCGGCGGCCAGGTCAGGATCGCGTACAACGCGGACGCGGGCTCCCACCGGGAGTGGGTGGACGCCCTGTGCAACTCCATCAACCGTGCCCTCGGCGACGACAAGGCGTGTGTCGGCAACCCGGTCGGGACCTTCGCCGACTTCCGCAACCAGATCGGCCGGCACAAGATGCCGGGCCCGTTCCGGGCCGGCTGGCAGATGGACTACCCGCTGATCCAGAACTTCCTGCAGCCGCTCTACTACACGCGCGCCTCCTCCAACGACGGCCAGTGGTCCGACAAGGACTTCGACCGGCTCGTCGACCGGGCGAACGCGGAGTCGGACAAGGCACGGGCCGTGAGGCTGTTCCAGGACGCCGAGAAGGTCGTACGGGACAACATGGCCGCCATCCCGCTCTGGTACCAGAACGGCAGCGCCGGCTATGCGCAGCGCCTGACCCATGTGGCGCTCAACCCGTTCAGCGTTCCCGTCTACAACGAGATCAGGGTCGGCTGAGCGCCACGGCCACGCCCAACCCCAGGAGGCCCCATGGGACGGTACGTCATCCGGCGTCTGCTGCAGATGATTCCGGTCTTCCTCGGCGCCACCCTGCTGATCTTCCTGATGGTGAACGTGATGGGGGACCCCATCGCGGGCCTGTGCGGCGAACGGCAGTGCGACCCCGCCACGGCGGCCCAGCTGCGCCGGGAGTTCGGCCTCGACAAGCCCCTGTGGCAGCAATACGCGACCTACATGGGCAACGTCTTCACCGGCGACTTCGGCACCGCCTTCAACGGACAGCCGGTCACCGAGCTGATGGGGACCGCCTTCCCGGTGACCGTCCGGCTGACCGTGGTCGCGGTCCTCTTCGAGGTCGTCATCGGGATCGCGCTCGGTGTGATCACCGGCATGCGCCGCGGGCGGCCCGTGGACACCTCGGTCCTGCTGCTCACCCTCGTCGTGATCTCGGTGCCGACCTTCGTCACCGGTCTGCTGCTCCAGCTGCTGCTCGGCGTGCAGTGGGGCTGGGTCCGGCCGTCGGTCTCCTACCAGGCCGCCCTCGGCGAGCTGATCGTGCCCGGTCTGGTCCTCGCCTCCGTCTCGCTCGCCTACGTCACCCGGCTGACCCGGACCTCCATCGCCGAGAACAGGCGGTCCGACTACGTCCGCACGGCCGTCGCGAAGGGGCTGCCGCGCCGGCGGGTGATCCTCCGGCATCTGCTGCGCAACTCGCTCATCCCCGTGGTCACCTTCATCGGCACCGACATCGGCGCCCTCATGGGAGGCGCCATCGTCACCGAGCGGATCTTCAACATCCACGGCGTCGGCTACCAGCTCTACCAGGGGATCCTCCGCCACAACACCCAGACGGTCGTCGGCTTCGTGACCGTGCTGGTGCTGGTCTTCCTGGTGGCCAATCTGCTCGTCGATCTCCTGTACGCCGTACTCGACCCGAGGATCCGCTATGCCTGAGCAGCCGCAGCAGCCCGAGGGTGCCATCGCGGGGACCGGTATGGGGGGCGCGATGGACCTGGCCGCGAGTGAGGCGAGCACCCTGGAGAGGAGGCCCGGCGGCGGCGGTCCTCGGGGCACGGGTCCGGCGGGCAGACCGCGCAGCCTGTGGTCGGACGCCTGGCGGGATCTGCGGCGGAACCCGGTCTTCATCGCCTCCGCGCTCGTGATCCTCTTCCTCGTCCTGATCTCGGTCTGGCCGTCTCTGATCGCCCCCGGCGACCCTCTCGCATGCGACCTGTCCAAGGCCCAGGAGGGCCCCCGGTCCGGGCATCCGTTCGGATTCGACGGGCAGGGCTGCGATGTGTACACCCGGACGATCCACGGCGCCCGTACCTCGGTCACGGTCGGCGTCTGCGCCACCCTCGGCGTCGCGATCCTCGGCTCGGTCCTGGGCGGGCTCGCCGGATTCTTCGGCGGGGCCTGGGACGCGATCCTCTCCCGTACCACCGACATCTTCTTCGCGATCCCGGTCGTGCTCGGCGGCCTGGTCCTGCTCTCGGTCGTGACCAGCAACACGGTCTGGCCGGTCGTCGGATTCATGGTGCTGCTCGGCTGGCCCCAGATCTCCCGGATCGCCCGCGGCGCGGTCATCACCGCCCGGCAGAACGACTACGTACAGGCCGCCCGCGCCCTGGGCGCCTCCCCCTCCCGCATCCTGCTGCGGCACATCGCGCCCAACGCCATCGCCCCGGTGATCGTCGTGGCGACCATCGCGCTCGGCACCTACATCGCACTGGAGGCGACCCTGTCGTACCTCGGGGTGGGGCTGAAGCCGCCCAGCGTCTCCTGGGGGATCGACATCTCCGCCGCTTCCCCGTACATCCGCAACGCCCCGCACGCGCTGCTGTGGCCCTCCGGCGCCCTCGCGATCACCGTGCTCGCGTTCATCATGCTCGGCGACGCGGTGCGCGACGCCCTCGACCCGAAGCTGAGGTGAGCCGTCGTCATGCTGCTGGACGTACGGGACCTGCACGTGGAGTTCCGGACCCGGGAGGGAGTCGCCCGGGCCGTGAACGGCGTCAGCTACGCCGTGGACGAGGGGGAGACCCTCGCGGTGCTCGGCGAGTCCGGCTCCGGGAAGTCCGTCACCGCACAGGCCGTCATGGGGATCCTCGACGTGCCGCCCGGCCGGATCACCGGCGGCCGGGTCCTCTTCCGCGGGCGGGACCTGCTCACCCTGAAGGACGAGGAGCGCAGGAGGGTCCGCGGCGCCGAGATGGCCATGATCTTCCAGGACGCGCTGTCCGCGCTCAACCCCGTGCTCACCGTCGGCGACCAGCTCGGCGAGATGTTCGTGGTGCACCGCGGGATGTCGAAGAAGGACGCCCGGGCCAGGGCCGTCGAACTGATGGTCAGGGTGGGGATCCCGGCCGCCGCCCAGCGCGTGCGCGACTATCCGCACCAGTTCTCCGGCGGTATGCGCCAGCGCATCATGATCGCCATGGCGCTGGCCCTCCAGCCGGCCCTGATCATCGCCGACGAGCCCACCACCGCCCTCGACGTCACGGTCCAGGCCCAGATCATGGACCTGCTGGCCGAACTGCAGCGCGAATACCGCATGGGACTCGTCCTCATCACCCACGACCTCGGCGTCGTCGCGGACGTCGCCGACCGCATCGCGGTCATGTACGCGGGCCGGATCGTCGAGTCCGCCCCCGTCCACGACCTCTACAAGGCGCCCGCCCATCCCTACACCCGGGGCCTGCTCGACTCCATCCCCCGGCTCGACCGCAAGGGCCGGGAGCTGTCCGCGATCAAGGGCCTGCCGCCGAACCTCATGGACATCCCGCCGGGCTGCGCCTTCCACCCCCGCTGCCCGATGGCCCGGGACGTGTGCCTCACCGATGTGCCGCCGCTCTACGAGGTCTCCGGGGACCGCGGGAGCGCCTGCCACTTCTGGAGGGAGTGCCTGCATGGCCGGTCATGAACCGATCCTCGAGGTCAGCGGGCTGGTCAAGTACTACCCGCTCACCCGGGGGGTCCTCTTCAGGAAGCAGATCGGCGCGGTCCGGGCGGTCGACGGCGTCGACTTCACCCTGGTCCGGGGCGAGACCCTCGGCATCGTCGGCGAGTCCGGCTGCGGCAAGTCGACGCTCGCCAGGCTGCTGGTCACCCTGGAGCGGCCGACCTCCGGTGCGATCCGGTACAAGGGCGAGGACATCACCAGGCTGTCCGGACGCGCCCTGAAGGCGGTGCGGCGCAACATCCAGATGGTCTTCCAGGACCCGTACACCTCCCTCAACCCCCGTATGACGGTGGGCGACATCATCGGGGAGCCGTACGAGATCCATCCCGAGGTCGCGCTCAGGGGGGACCGGCGCCGGCGCGTGCAGGAGCTGCTCGACGTGGTCGGGCTCAACCCCGAGTACATCAACCGCTATCCGCACCAGTTCTCCGGCGGCCAGCGCCAGCGCATCGGCATCGCGCGGGCGCTGGCGCTGCGGCCGGAGATCGTCGTCGCCGACGAGCCGGTCTCCGCGCTGGACGTGTCCGTCCAGGCGCAGGTGGTCAATCTGATGGCGCGCCTCCAGGGCGAGTTCGGACTGTCGTACGTGTTCATCGCCCACGACCTGTCGGTCGTGCGGCACATCTCCGACCGGGTCGGCGTGATGTACCTCGGACGGATCGTGGAGATCGGCCGCGACACGGAGATCTACGACCATCCCACGCACCCCTACACCCAGGCCCTGCTGTCCGCCGTGCCGGTGCCCGACCCGGAGGCACGGGAGCGCCGGGAGCGGATCATCCTGAGCGGTGATGTGCCCTCCCCGGCGCACATCCCGTCCGGCTGCCGCTTCCGCACCCGCTGCTGGAAGGCCAGGGAGCGGTGCGCCCTGGAGGTGCCGCCGCTCGCGGTCCCCGAACGCTTCCGAGCCCAGGGGGGACCGGCCGCGCACGACTCGGCCTGCCATTTCGCGGAGGAGAGACGGGTGGTGCCGCCTGAGGAGGCGACGCCGGGACATCCCCCCGGTCAGCCCCCGGTGCCGGGGGGTGAGCCCCATGAGGAGCCCGCATAAACATACAAATGCGGAGGAAGTTCGTTAACACACAGGCAACTTGACCGACGCGATTCCGATATACGGACGCAGGACAGTGAACAGCGTACGGCCGTGCGGGTGCCGTGTACGGGCCGGGATGCGCTCTGCATCCCGGCCCGTTGCCCGTTCCCGCGCCGCTCAGCCCTGATGCAGGGCGCGCCTGAGGAAGTCCCGCTGGAGCAGCAGCAGGTTCTCGGCGACCGTTTCCTGCGGCGTCATATGGGTCACCCCGGACAGCGGCAGCACCTCGTGGGGGCGGCCCGCGGCCAGCAGGGCGGAGGACAGGCGCAGGGAGTGGGCGACCACCACGTTGTCGTCGGCCAGACCGTGGACGATCATCATCGGGCGAGCCGGTTCCGCGGCGTCCACCAGGCCCGCGTCGTCGATCAGGGAGTTGCGGCGGTAGACCTCGGGCTGTTCGCCCGGGTGTCCCAGATAGCGCTCCTGGTAGTGGGTGTCGTACAGCCGCAGGTCGGTCACCGGGGCGCCGACCACCGCCGCGTGGAACACGTCCGGGCGGCGCAACACCGCGAGGGCCGCCAGATAGCCCCCGAAGGACCAGCCTCGGATCGCGACCCGGGACAGGTCGAGCGGGAAGTCGCCGGCCAGGGCGTGCAGCGCGTCGACCTGGTCCTGGAGCACCACGGCAGCCAGTTCGTCCTTGACCGCCTTCTCCCAGGCGGGGGAGCGGCCCGGGGTGCCCCGGCCGTCCGCGACCACCACGGCGAAGCCCTGGTCGGCGAACCACTGCGAGGTCAGATGCGGATTGTGCGCGGCAACCACCCGCTGCCCGTGCGGGCCTCCGTAGGGGTCCATGAGGACGGGCAGGGGGGTGTCACCGGAGTAGTCCCTGGGCAGCAGTACCGCGCATGGGATACGCCGTGGGCCCCCCTGCGTCAGTGTGACGCGCGGGGACATGCCCGGATGCTCGGCGTGGGACGCCACCGTCGCGATGCGCTTGCCGTCCCGCAGCACCTGAACCCGGGCACCCGGGAGGTCGGGAACCGAGGAGACGAGCACGGTCACGCCCCCGGCGCGTACCGCCGAGTGCACACCCGGCTCCTGCGACACACGCTCCACACCCAGCTCATTGACCCGGTACACATGGACCTCGCCGATCTCCGGACCGGCGGCCGCCTCCCCTGCGGAGGCCGCGACCAGCACATCGGAGTCCGATACGTCCAGCACCGCCCGTACGTGCAACTGCGGCCCGGTCAACGGGCGTTCGCCGACCGCGAGCACGCGCGCGCCGCCCTCGTCGGCGATCCTCACCAGCTGTCCTGAGGGGCTCCAGCACGGCACACCGGGGAAAAGTTCCAGCCAATGTGGATCTTCCTCCGCGTGCACCATCCGGGTCGCCCCGGAGTCCGGGTCCACGGCCAGGTACAGCTGGCCGCGCTGGTCACGCGCCTGGACGAGGATCAGCGGCGCACCGGCTGCCGACCAGTGCACTCGCGCCAGATACGGGTAGCCCGCCCGGTCCCAGACGACCTCGGTGCGCACCCCGTCGACCCCGATGACGAACAGGCGGACGTCCGCGTTGTCGGTGCCCGCCGCCGGATACGCCACCGCCTGCGGTTCCCGGCCGGGATGCGCCGGATCGGAGATCCACCAGCGGCGCACGGGCGTGTCGTCCACGCGTGCCACGAGCAGCCGGTCGGAGGCCGGCGACCACCAGAAGCCCCGCGTACGGCTCATCTCCTCGGCCGCGACGAACTCGGCCAGTCCGTATGTCACGGACTCCGATTCCGGCTCCGCGAGCGCCCGGTCGCCCTCGCCCTCGGCTCCCGCCAACCGCAGGGCGCCGCGGGAGACGTAGGCGATGTGCCGTCCGTCGGGAGCCGGCCGTGGGTCGATCACCGGGCCCGGTACCCGGAGTTCGCGTGCCGTGCCCGCCCGCAGCTCCGCCGTGAAGAGCCGCCCCGACAACGCGAAAGACGCCAGTTCCAGGGCTGTGTCGGTGGCGTAGCCGACGATTCCGGCACCGCCCTCGCGGCTGCGTTCCCGCCGGGCGCGCTCCTCGGGCGCCAACTCCTCGGCGGCACCCCCGAGCAGCGCGTCGGGATCGGCCGCCAGGCGCTCGGAGCCGTCCGTCGCATCGAGGATCCACAACTGGTGTGCGCGGTCCGTGCCCGAGGCGGATCGCAGAAACGCGACACGGGAACCGTCGGGCGCGACGGTGAACGCGCGCGGCGCGCCGAGCGTGAACCGCTGGGTCCGCGCGTGCCGTCGGGGAAAGGAAGCAGGCTCGGTCGTCATGCCCCGACCATATTGGCCATGCGCCCCCTTGTGCGGCCGTGCGCCGACCGATGCGCACGTACGGATAGTTATGATCACTAGCGCATAGTGGGTATGAACCCGCTGGCATCTATGTGGATTTATCTGCGTGGCGTTTTCCGCATGGATATGTTGCCCCCATAGTCCGACCCCCTGCCCCTGTGGATCTTTGGAGGTGAGCCGCCGTGGCACTCTCGATTTCGGCGGTGGTGCTGCTGGCGATCATCGTCTTCCTTCTGATCAGGAAGTCAGGGCTGAAGGCCGGGCATGCGATCGTCTGCATGCTGCTCGGTTTCTATCTCGCCTCCTCGACCGTCGCCCCGACGATCCACGATCTGACGACGAACATCGCCGGGATGATCGGCAGCATCAAGTTCTGACCCGCGCCGGGCCGGCGCAGCCGGTGGGGCGTGCGGGGCTCCGGTCGCCTCGTAGGGTGGGATCCATGACGGATCTGCCCGACCGGCGTCTGCTCCTGGTGCACGCGCACCCCGACGACGAGTCCATCAACAACGGCGCGACCATGGCCAAGTACGCGGCCGAGGGCGCCCGGGTGACGCTGGTGACCTGCACCCTCGGGGAGGAGGGCGAGGTCATCCCGCCCGCGCTGGCGCATCTCGCGCCGGACCGTGACGACGCCCTGGGGCCGTACCGCGCGGGCGAACTGGCCGCCGCCATGAAGGAGCTGGGTGTCACCGACCACCGCTTCCTCGGCGGGCCGGGCCGCTACCGCGACTCCGGGATGGCGGGCGCCCCGCAGAACCACCGCCCGGGCGCCTTCTGGTCCGCCGACCTCGACGAGGCGGCCGGCCATCTGGTGGCGGTCGTCCGGGAGGTCCGTCCCCAGGTCCTCGTCACCTACGACGCGAACGGCGGCTACGGCCACCCGGACCACATCCAGGCGCACCGCGTCGCCGTGCGGGCCGCCGAACTGGCCGCCGACCCCGGCTTCCGGCCGGACCTCGGCGCGCCTTGGGAGATCCTCAAGGTCTACTGGAACCGGACACCGCGCTCGGTCGCCGAGTCCGCTTTCGCCCGGCTCGGCGAGGCGCTCGGCACGACGCCCTTCGCCGGGGCGGCGGCCGTCGACGACGTCCCCGGCGTGGTCGACGACCCGGTGGTCACCACCGAGATCGACGGCACGGCCTTCGCTGCCGCGAAGGCCGCGGCGATGCGGGCGCACGCCACCCAGATCGAGGTCGCGGTGCCCTGGTTCGCGCTCTCCAACGCACTGGCTCAGCCGCTGTTCACCACCGAGTACTACGAGTTGGCGCACGGCGAGCGAAGCAGGTCGGGAGTCCCCCCGGCCGTAAGCTGGGCAGGCGACGGCCCCCATGAGACGGACCTGTTCGAAGGAGTGGCCCCATGACCCCCACGGGCAAGCAGCCGAATGCACTTGCACAGCCGCTCACTTTGCCCTCGGCCGGGCGGGTCGCCGCCTACCTCGGCCTCCTGGTGCTCGGCGCGATGACCGGTGTGGCGGGCGGGCTCGTCCAGAGCGGCTGGTTCCCCGGCGGACTGCTGCTCGCGCTCGCAGGCGCGGCCGGGCTGTTCGTCGGTGGCGGGTGGGCCACGGGGGCCAGGGCGGGGGCCCTCGCGCCCGCCGCCGGGTGGATGGTCGCCGTGGTGCTTCTCACCGCCAGCCGCCCCGAAGGGGACTTCCTGTTCGGCGCGGGCGTCGGCTCGTATCTGTTCCTGCTCGGCGGAATGGGCATCGCTGTGATCTGCGCCACTCTTGCTCCGGGGCGGCAACCCGGCGGCTCCGGCGCCCGACTTGGTAAGTGACGCACCACTTCGCCACCCGAATCACGGGATGTCCCCCCGGAAAACGGGGCGGGCCGGTGGGGGTCCGGTGCGGTTTCCCTCACGGCCGCGGTCTGCAGGCCACGAGTGGCCAGTATGGTGGTGCGCGCCGCCGAGCCTCCCGCACGCTCTCGGCTTCGGTCGAGCGGGGAGGCCCCACCTGTTGAGGTCGAAACAGGCGGTGGAGCCAACCGGGAGAACCTGCCTTGAGTCGTGAAACTGACAGTTCGTCCGCCGGACCCAACGGACGCGGTGGATCCGCGTACCCGTCGGGGACGCCGCCGTACGGGACCCCCATGGCTTCCTCGGACGGTGCGGACGGGAGCCGCCCGGCCACGCAGCCGGAGGAACGCAAGACCGAGACCACGCTGACGACCCGGATCCGGATCAACATCCCCGGGTCGCGTCCCATTCCGCCGGTCGTCGTGCGCACACCCGTCGCGGACGCCGACACCTCCGACGCCGGCGACGACGCGGGCAGCGACTCCGAGACCACCGGCACCATGAGTGCGCTCGGCGTGCAGGAGGCCCCGGCGGAGCCCTCCGCCCCGGCGGAGGAGAAGACGAGCGACTGGTTCGCACCCCGCAAGCCCGCGCCGGCCGCGGGCCCGCAGGGCGGTGGTTCGGCCAACGGCGCCGGCCTGCCCGGCAATTCGGGCATACAAGGCCCGCACAGCGCGGGCGGTGCGCGGCCCGGCACTTCCGGTGCGAACGGCGTCGGTGCCGGGCGCCCAGGCGCTCCGAGTGCGCCGGGCGGCCCCGGCGCACGGATCGGAGGGGGCACGGCAGGCGCGGGTACGCCCGGTGTGCGCCCCGGCGGAACCAACGGCAAGGGGTTCCCGGGTGCCACCGGTGCGGGCCCCGTCGCGCCGGGACACGGCGGCGGCACCGGCTCCTTCGACGTGTCCGACGCGGTGGCGGCCAGCACCGCCTCGTTCCCGGCCATCGGCTCCGACCTCGGCTCCGACGACGGCGGCGAGCCCCGTCGCGACGACCTGCCGTTCTTCACCGAGCCGGGCCGCTCCGGCTTCACCGAGCCGGGCCGCTCCGGCCCCTCCGGACCGACCGGACCCACCGGCGGCCCGGTCACCGGCGACGGACCGGTCATCCCTCCCACGCTCTCCGGCCCTCCGCCCGGCGGTCCCGGCTTCAACGCCCCCGGCCCCGGCGGCCCGGGCCTGCCGGCGCCCGGCATGCCGGGCACCCCCGGCGCCGCCCCCGGACCGCTCGGTCCCGGCGTGCCCGGCATCGCCGCGGGCCAGGGCCGCCCCGGCGGCGGGCTCAGCGACGACACCGCGATCCTCACCCCGCAGAAGCCCGCCCCCGAACAGGGCCCCCAGGGCTTCGGCGGTCCCGGCGACAACGTCTCCGGACACACCGTCACCAGCGGTATCCCGGTGGTTCCGCCGGGCGCCCAGCGCGGCCCGTTCGACGCGGGCTCCACCTCCGGCGGACCGGTGCCGCACACGCCCCCGAAGCTGCCCGACCCGCCCAGGGCGCAGAACACCGCCGCGGCGAAGCCGGCCAAGAAGAAGGGCCGCAACAAGCTGGTGCTGCTGGCCGGAGGCCTGGTCGTCGTCGCCGGTGTCGCCTACGGCGCCGGACTGCTGATGAACCACTCCGACGTGCCCAAGGGCACCACCGTTCTCGGCGTCGACATCGGCGGCGGCACCCGCGACGAGGCGACCCGGAAGCTGGAATCCGCGCTGGGCAGCCGTACGGACAAGCCGCTTCAGCTGTCGGTCGACGGCAAGACGGTCGCCCTCAAGCCCGACCAGTCGGGCCTCCAGCTCGACAGCAAGGCCACCGTGGCCGCCGCGGCCGAGAGCGACTACAACCCGGTGTCGGTGATCGGCTCGCTCTTCGGGCAGCACCGCGTCGTCGAACCCGTGATGCCGGTCGACGAGGAGAAGCTCCAGGCAGCCCTGGAGCGCGCCGCGGGCGGCTCCGGCTCGATGATCGAGGGCACGATCGAGTTCCGGTCCGGCAAGGCCGTCGCCGTCTACGGCAAGGCGGGCAAGGGCATCGACGTCGCCGGCTCGATCCAGGCCGTCGTGCAGGCCTACCGCACCGAGGTGGAGACCGACACCGGCACGCCCGTGCGGGTGCCCACGACCACCCGTCAGCCGACGGTCCCGAACGCCGAGGTCGACCGGATGATGAAGGCGTTCGCCGAGCCCGCGATGTCCGCCAACGTGATCGTGCGGGTGGACGCGACCCATGGCGTCGCGTTCAGCCCGCAGAACTCCCTGTGGAAGTTCCTCGGTGTGAAGGCCGTCGACGGCAAGCTCGTCGAGTCGTACGACAAGGCGGCCCTGCAGAAGCTGTACGGCCACGCGTTCGACGGTGTCCTCATCAGCCGGGGCACCGGCAAGAAGACGCCGGTCACCGTGGAGGACGTGATCGGCGCACTGCGGCCGGCCCTTCTCGGCAAGACCACGGCGACGCGCGTCGGGACGATCGACACGAACCCGAGCTGACCGGCAGGCACAGGGGAGGGGGGGGGGGCGGGGGGGCCGGCGCCCCCCCCCCCCCCCCCCCCCGGCCGCCGCCCCGCCCCCCCCCCCCCCCCGGGCCCGGGGGGGCGCCGCACAAGGTGAATGGGGGGGGGGGGCCCCCCCCC
>NZ_JAKEEB010000029.1 GCF_021462825.1 Streptomyces glomeratus
TTTTTTACCCCCCCCCCCCCCCCCCACCCCCTCTCCTGGCGGGGGGGGGGGCCTGGTTTTTCCACACCCCCCCCCCCCCCCCCCGCCCCCCCCCCCCCCCCCCCCCCGGGGGCCCCGCGGCCCTGTCCGGGGGCGTCCAGCGGCCCGGCACAATGGAGTCGTGACCGAGCCGATACCCGTGACACGAGCCGTGGATCACGGGACCGCCAAGCTGATGCCCGATGTGGACCGTGACCGCGCCTGGCTGCTGACGGTCGACGGGGCACCGCAGTCGTACGTGGATCTGGACGCGCCGACGCATCTGGAGTTCGAGTACGCGCGACGGCTCGGCCATGCCCTGGACACGGTGGCGGATCCGGGACGCCCGCTGGACGTGCTGCATCTCGGCGGAGGCGCGCTCACCCTGCCGCGCTACGTGGCCGCGACCCGGCCGGGCTCACGGCAGGACGTGGTGGAAGCCGACCGGGGCCTGCTCGACCTCGTCGTGGAACATCTCCCCCTGCCCGAGGGCGCCGACGTCAGACTGCATCCGGCCGACGCGCGCGCCTGGCTGGAAGCCGCACCGGCGGACTCCGCGGACATCGTGATCGCGGACGTCTTCGGCGGCTCCCGCGTGCCCGCCCACCTGACGACCGTGGCCTACGCACGCGCCGCCGAGCGGGTGCTGCGCACGGACGGCGTCTATCTGGCGAACCTCGCGGACGCCGCGCCCTTCGCCTTCCTCCGCTCTCAACTGGCCACACTGGCCGTGGCGTTCGAGGAGCTCGCACTGATCGCCGAGCCGAGTGTGCTGCGCGGCCGCCGCTTCGGCAACGCCGTACTCCTCGCTGCCCACGAGCCCCTGGACACGGCCGCCCTCGCCCGCCGCACGGCCGGGGACGCGTTTCCGGCCCGCGTGGAACAGGGTCCCGCGCTGCAGGGCTTCATCGGCGCCGCTCAGCCGGTCCATGACGAGCACGCCGTCCCGTCACCCGTACCGCCCGAGGGGACCTTCACCATCGGCTGAGCGGGCCGGCCGAAACCGCCGGGTCCGCGGCGGCCGTACAGCGCTGCGCCTCCCTTGCCGCCTTGTGCCGCGTGATTGCCGCGCGACCCTGGCCCAGATCACTACTCGTGGGTAACATGCCGCCATGAGCGCAGACCAGATGTCGATCGGCGAGATGCTCGCCGCCACGGTGCCGATGGCCAGGACCCTGAACCTGGAGTTCCTGGAGACCACGCCGGACAAGGCCGTGGTGGCCCTGCCCGACCAGAGCGATTACCACAACCACGTCGGCGGGCCGCACGCGGGCGCGATGTTCACGCTGGGCGAGTCGGCCAGCGGCGCCATCGTGCTGGCTGCCTTCGGGGACCAGCTGTCGCGGGCCGTACCGCTCGCCGTCAGCGCCGAGATCGCGTACAAGAAGCTGGCGATGGGCCCGGTCACCGCGACCGCCACCCTCGGCCGTCCCGCCGCCGACGTCGTCGCCGAGCTGGACGCGGGGCAGCGCCCCGAATTCCCCGTCTCGATCGCCATCCGGCGCGGGGACGGCGCGGTCACCGGTGAGATGACCGTCACCTGGACCCTGCGTCCGAACAGCTGACGCGGCTCCTTGCCGGTCCCCGGCGTTCGCCGTCCCTGGCCACCGTTTTTCCGGCCGGCGGGCGTGACCGCCTTCCGGCGGTGGACGGACGCCGTCTCCGGGGACCGGTCGGGACACCCGGACCGGACCCGGTGAAGCCTGCCGGCGCCACCGCCGTTCCCGGTCCCGTCCGGGATCCGGTTCTCGTTCGGCGGGCTCGAGGGGCCCGGCGCCCGACCGAGCCGAAGCGAGCCTGCCGCGGCTCGTCCCGCACGCACGCGGCGGTCCGCGTGTGCGCCCGGACGTTCCATGGGACGCCGCCGTGACGGGGCCAGCAGGTACCCTTCCCGGGGGGCCTGTCCGAGCGGGCGTGCCCCGTGCAGACGGGACGCGAATCGGGAGGATGCGGCGTTGCACGTCCAGGAATGGCTCGACACGGTACCCGCGGTCGCCGTCTACGCCGTGGTGGCCCTCGTCATCGGTGTGGAGAGCCTGGGCATCCCGCTGCCGGGCGAGATCGTCCTGGTGTCGGCGGCGCTGCTGTCCTCCCGGCACAGCGGCATCAACCCGGTGGTACTCGGGGCCTGCGCCAGCATCGGTGCCGTCGTCGGCGACTCCATCGGCTACGCGATCGGCCGCAAGGGCGGACGGCCGCTGCTGGCCTGGCTCGGGAAGAAGTTCCCCAGGCACTTCAGCGAGGGTCATGTCGCGACGGCCGAGCGGTCCTTCGAGAAGTGGGGCATGTGGGCGGTCTTCTTCGGCCGCTTCGTCGCACTGCTGCGAATCTTCGCCGGACCGCTCGCCGGTGTGCTGCGGATGCCGTACTGGAAGTTCCTGACCGCCAATTTCCTGGGCGGCGTGGTCTGGGCGGGCGGCACCACCGCGGTCATCTACTACGTCGGTGTCGTCGCCGAGTCGTGGCTGAAGAAGTTCTCTTGGCTGGGGCTGGTGGCGGCCGTGCTCGTCGGCCTCGCGTCGATGCTGGTGGTCAGGCGCAAGGCCGCGAAGGCGGCCGCACAGCGCGAGGCGGCCGAGCCGGAGACCGTGCCGGCCGCCGACTAGGGCCTGCGCGACGGGCCGGGTGTTCGGGCGGGGCGGTGATCGTTCCGCCCCGCCCGAACACCCGTGGAACTCAGCGGGTCTGGTAGTCGACCAGGGTTACGATCATCCGCTGGGGCGCACCGCAGGCGGCCTTCGACACCTTGTTGACGCCGACCCACGGGCCGTACGCCAGATGCTTGCTGCCGGTGATGCCGTCCTGGCACGTGATCTTGACCCGCACCTGGCCGGTGCCGGTCCGGCAGATGGCCGTCCCCGTGTTGCTGTCGGGGTGGCCCACCTGACACCCGCTCGGCTTGGCGCTGGCGGCGGTCGCGCCCGCGATCGGCGCGGCGACGGCGATGCCGGCCAGCACCAGCGGCGTCATGGCCATCGATGCCAGCTTCTTCCCGTTCATGACATGCTCCCCCTTCGTTCTGCCTGCCAGGCAGGCTGCAGGGCCACCGGAACCGGGCCCAGGCAATGGTCACCGGGAGGCTATCCAAGAGCAATTCGGCGTGTCCATGACTTTTAGACCGACCTTGGCGCACCCAGGCGCCGGCGGCGCCCCGGCTCAGTCCTGCCGGTGCGCCTCGCGGTGGGCCTTCGCCAGCTCCGCGTACATCGTGCCGTTCAGCGTGATGCCCTCGCGCTCCTCGGCGGTCAGCCCCCGCTTCACCTTGGCGGGCACTCCGGCCACGAGGGAGCCAGGGGGCACCCGCATGCCCTGCGGCACCAGGGCCTGGGCCGCCACCAGGGAGCCCGCGCCGATCACCGCTCCGTTGAGGACCGTGGCGCCCATGCCGATCAGGCAGTCGTCCTCGACGGTCGCGCCATGGACCACGGCGTTGTGGCCGATGGAGACCCGCTCGCCGACGGTGACCGGGAAGCCCGGGTCGGCGTGGAGGGTGCAGTTGTCCTGGACGTTGCTGCGCGCGCCCACAGTGATCCGTTCGACGTCGCCGCGCAGCACCGCGCCGTACCAGACGCTCGCGCCCGCATGCAGCGTGACGCCGCCGATCACCACGGACGTGGGGGACACGAACGCCTCCCCGTCCACCTCGGGGTCCCTGCCGCCGATGCCCGCGATCAGCGCCTTGTGCGTCATTGCCGTCTCCTCGTGGTCGGTCCACGGGCACCGTACGCCATCCGTGGGGCGAAGATCACAGCGGTACGGGCACATGGGAGCACCCGGCGCTGAGTACCGTGAGCGGGTGCTCAGGAGCAGGAACACGTTCTCGTCATGGCGCCGCGGCCTGGCGCAGCGCGCCGTCCACGCGGGCTGGGCCTGGGCACAGCGCGCGGGCTCCGTGACCGCGGAGCATCCCGGGCGCTTCCGCTTCGGTGCGATGGGAACGGGTACCAGGCTGGCCTTCCCGCTGGGCACGGTCTTCGGTGAGCCGTGGATCCACCTCGGCGCCCACTGCATCATCGGCGAACAGGTCACCCTGACGGCGGGGCTGATGCCCGACCTCGACCTCGGCCCCGATCCGATTCTGCGGATCGGTGACGGTGTGGTCCTCGGTCGTGGCAGCCATGTGATCGCCGACACCTCGGTCACGATCGGCAGCGACTGCTACTTCGGGCCGTACGTCTATGTGACCTCCACCAACCATTCGTACGACGATCCGCACGAGCCCATCGGCAGGCAGTGGCCACGGATGGAACCGGTGCAGATCGGCCCCGGGTGCTGGATCGGGACCGGCGCCGTGATCCTGCCGGGCGCGCGGATCGGGCGGAATGTGGTGGTGGCGGCAGGCGCGGTGGTACGGGGAGCCGTGCCGGACCACGCCGTGGTGGCCGGGGCACCGGCCCGGGTCGTACGACGCTGGACGCCCGAGGAGGGCTGGCAGCCGCCGCTCAGGACACCGGCCCCGGTGCCGATACCGGACGGGGTCACACCGGATCAGCTGCTGGCGCTCTCCGAGCTGGACGAGGAGGACGTCGCCAGGCTCGCGGAGCTGGACGCGGAGTCCTGACGTCAGCCGGTGGCCAGCAGCACCGCGCCGAGCAGGGAGAGGCCCGCTCCGGCCGCCTGCACCGCGCGCAGCCGCTCGCTGAGCAATCCGCGCGCGGCGAGCGCCGTGACCACCGGGTAGAGCGAGGCGAGGACGGCGGCCACCGTGACCGGTCCGTGCTGCGCGGCGATGGCGTAGGTGCCGTTGGCGGCGACGTCGGCGAGACCGACGAAGGCGAGCGCGGGCAGAGAACGCCAGGGAAAGCCGTCCCGTGGCAGGGCCGGGGCCCCGCGCCGCACGGCGGCGTACAGGGCGGCGCCGCCCGCGGCCACGTTGGTCACGCGCTGCACGAAGAGCGCCAGGAACAGCCCCGTCACCGTGGTCGACGCCTCCGCGACCAGCGCGAACACCGTGCCGAAACCGAGCGCCGCCACGAGGGTCAGCAGAATCGCCCGCCGTTGCACCGGCGCGCCCCGGAGCTGGGGGCCGCCCGCGAGCACCACCCCGGCGACGGCGACCGCGATCCCGGCGGCCTGAAGCAGCCCGGGGCGCTCGCCTAGCACGAGCGCCACGCCGACGGGGACCGCCACGCTGAGGGTGGCGAGCGGGGAGACGACGCCCATGGGGCCCAGGGCCAGCGCCTTGTAGAAGGAGAGCAGGGCGACAGGGCCGATCAGGCCCGCGGCGAACGCGAACCACAGCCGGGGCCCCGCCTGGCTCCAGGCGCCGGTGACCACCACGACGACGCCCAGCACGGACGCCGCGGCGATCTGCGAGACGACCACTACGGTCAGTGCGGACAGTCGCCGGGTCAGCAGCCCGCCGCCGAAGTCGGCCAGCCCCCACAGCACGCTGGTGGCCAAGGCGAAAAGTGCTGTCACGGGCCGCCTCGCAGTACAGTTCGGTGAACGATCGGGTACATCACACCATAGTTCACTCGACTGAACTCTGTCATACATAATATTGGACTCAATGTGTCGGACCTCGACCTGCTGACCCAGTCCCTGGCGCGCAACGTGAAGCGCTGGCGTGCGGAGCGCGGCTTCACCCTGGACGCTCTCGCCGCCCGCGCAGGAGTCAGCCGCGGCATGCTCATCCAGATCGAGCAGGCGCGCACGAACCCCAGCATCGGCACGATCGTCAAGATCGGCGACGCGCTCGGCGTCAGCGTCACCACGCTGCTCGACTACGAGCAGGGCCCCAGGGTCCGCATCGTCCCGGCCGAACAGGCCGTACGCCTCTGGCACACCGACGCCGGCAGCTACAACCGCCTGCTCGCGGGCACCGAGGCCCCAGGCCCGCTGGAGATGTGGGACTGGCGGCTGATGCCGGGGGACCGCAGTCCCTCCGACCCGCACCCCGCCGGCACGGTCGAACTCGTCCATGTCACCGCCGGCCGGCTGACGCTCACCGTGGACGGCGTCGAGTACGACGTCCCGACCGGCGCGAGCGCCTCCTTCGAGGCCAACACCCCGCACGCCTATGCCAACGAAGGGGACGTGCCGATGGAGATGGTGATGACGGTCTCGGTGCCGCCCGTCCGCTGAGACACCGGTCCGGCGGCCGGGCCACGGCTGTTAACGTGCCGTCATGCGCGCACCCATCGGAGACTTCGACAGGGCCTCTCCCGCATCCGACTGCCTCGGTGAACTGATCCGCCCGGTGGCCGACGCCGTACGCCACTGGCGCGGCAGCGTGCCCGCCGACCAGATCGTCTACGTCGACACGCAGCCCCAGTGGGCCGACACCGCGGCCTTCCTGGAGCACTACGGCAAGGAACTGCTCGACCAGTCCGCCAACTGCGTCGTGGTCGCGGGCAAACGGGGCGGCGGGACGACGCTGGCCGCCTGCGTGGTCCTGTCCGCCACCCGGGTCGACGTCAACGGCGTGGTCCGCCGCCAACTCGGTGCCCGCAAGGCCTCGTTCGCGCCGATGGAGGTGGCGACGGGGGAGACCGGGATGGAGTACGGCGGCATCACACCGATCGGACTGCCCGCCGACTGGCCGGTGCTGGTCGACTCGGCGGTCGTCGACCTGCCGTACGTCCTGGTCGGCAGCGGCAGCCGCCGGGGGAAGCTCCTGGTGCCGGGAAAGGCGTTCGCGGAACTGGCCAACGCCGTGGTTCTGGAGGGACTGGGCGTCTGAGGTGCCGGCCCCGGCCGGCACCTCGCGGTCAGGGTCCGGTGCGGGCGTGGTGGGCCAAGGCCCGATGCGGATCCGCCCGGCCGGGTGCCGGGGCCGGATCGGCGTGGACCAGTGCCGCGGTCAGCCGCGGAACCGCGTGCAGCAGGGCGTGTTCGGCCTCGACCGCGATGTCGTGCGCCCGGCGCACGCTCACCTCGCCGTCCACCACGACCGCGACCTCCGCGCGCAGCCGATGGCCGATCCAGCGCAGCCGCAGCTCGCCGACCTCGTACACGCCCGGCACCCCGCGCAACGCCCGCTCGGCTCGGTCCACCAGCGCCGGGTCGACGGCGTCCAGCAACCGCCGGAACACCTCCCGGGCCGCGTCCCGCAGCACCAGCGCGATCGCGGCCGTGATCGCCAGGCCGACGATCGGGTCGGCCCGGTGCCATCCGAGCGCCGCGCCGCCCGCCCCGGCCAGGACCGCGAGTGAGGTGAACCCGTCCGTGCGCGCGTGCAGCCCGTCGGCGACCAGTGCGGCCGAGCCGATCGCGCGGCCCACCCGGATGCGGTGGCGGGCCACCCACTCGTTGCCCGCGAAACCGATGACGGCCGCGAGGGCGACGGCGGGGACGTGCTGTACGGGGCGGGGATCCATCAGCCGTTCGACGGTGCTCCAGGCGGCGAAGGAGGCCGACGCGGCGATCGTCAGCAGGATGGCGATCCCGGCGAGATCCTCGGCGCGGCCGTACCCGTAGGTGAAACGGCGCGTGGCCGCGCGCCGGCCCAGTACGAAGGCGATGCCGAGCGGCACGGCGGTCAGGGCGTCGGCGGCGTTGTGCACGGTGTCGCCGAGCAGTGCGACCGACCCGGAGATCACGACCACGACGGCCTGGGCCAGGGCGGTGCCCCCGAGCACGGCCAGCGAGACCCACAGCGCACGCATGCCCCGGGCGGAGGACTCCAGGGCGGAGTCGAGCTTGTCGGCGGTCTCGTGGGAGTGAGGGCTGAGAAGGTGACGGACGCGGGAGAGCGGCCCGTGGGGGTGTGGGTGCGGGTGCGGGTGCGGGTGGCTGTGGCTGTGGCTGTGGCCGTGCCCCTGTGCCCCGCCGCCCCCGTGTCGCTCGTTCTGCTGTCCCATAGGAAGATCCCTTCCCCGCACGACAGTGGACGCGATCGCATCCACGGAGCCATTATGTGCGTATGAGCGCACGCATGCACCTATCACCTGCGCAGGGTGCGCAGCAGCACGAGGGCCGCGCAGCCGACGGGCATCCCCGCTCTCCCGGTGAGGAGCAGTTCGCGCTCGCCGCCGAGTTGCTCGCCCTGCTCGGGGACCGCACCCGCCTCGCCCTGCTGCACGCCCTGACCGAGGGCGAGGCCGACGTCTCCACCCTCACCCAGGCGTGCGGCGCGGCCCGGCCCGCGGTGAGCCAGCATCTGGCGCGGCTCAGGCTCGCGGGCCTGGTGGACACCCGTAAGGAGGGCCGCCGGGTGATCTACGCGCTGCGTGACGGTCATCTGCGCCGGGTGGTGGACGAGGCGCTGAGCCTCGCCGACCACCGGCTGACCAACCGGCCGGCCCACGGCTGAGCCTCGCTGGGCGACCGCACGATGCGCGTCACGCCGTACTCGTGCCGTTCGTCGAAGCGGTCGAAGGAGGAGCCCGGCGGCGAGGCGCCGGGCAAGGAGCCCGGCGGCGAGGCGCTGGGCAAGAAGGCGCGGGGCCGGCCCGCGACGCACCGCTGGGCCGTCCGGCCGGAGCAGCACGGGGTCGTCGTGGTCGGTGTAGTCGACCCGCAGGCCGTCCGTCACCAGAGGTGCCATCGGTTCTTCCTCCCCGTGTGTCTCAGTGGAACTGCGGCACGATCAGATAGATCCCGTACACGACCACGGCCGCGCAGGCCAGGAAGCAGAGCCCGGCCTGGGCGACGGCAAGGGGATGGCTCCGGCCGTCCCTCTCGCGGGCGGCCTCGGCCTGGGCCAGGCCGAGCACACCGAGCGCGAAGACGACGACCACGGCGACGGTGACTCCGATGCTGACCACGGTGACCTGGCCGAGGGCGGTCCAGTCAAGGTGCATGGCTCGAACACTCCCTGGCTCAGGCGGCGCTGCCGACGCGGGTGGGCGCGGTGCCGCGGATGGTGACCTCGTGGGTCTCGTTGACGTTGTTCGCGTGGATCGGGTTGCGGCGCGAGGTGATCACGATGAACGCGGACACGGCGGCGGCGACCAGGGCGATCACCACGGTGCCGGCGTTCCCGCCGTGCTTCACGACGCCCGCGGAGACCCCGCCGACCAGCGCGGCAGCCGGGAGCGTGACCAGCCAGGCGATCACCATGCGGCCCGCGGTGCCCCAGCGCACCTCGGCGAGCCGCCGGCCGAGGCCGGCGCCGAGGATGCCGCCCGAGCAGACCTGCGTGGTGGAGAGCGCGAAGCCGAGATGGGCGGAAGTGAGGATGACGGTGGTGGACGCGGCCTCGGCGGCGAACCCCTGCGGTGACTGAATGTCCGTCAGGCCCTTGCCCATGGTGCGGATGATGCGCCAGCCGCCCAGACAGGTGCCGAGGCCGATGGCAAGACCGGCCGATGCGATCACCCACGCGGGCGGGCCGGCGTCGTGGCCCAGCGCGCCGGCCGAGATCAGGGTCAGCGTGATCACGCCCATCGTCTTCTGCGCGTCGTTGGTGCCGTGGGCGAGGGAGACGAGCGAGGCGGACGCGATCTGGCCGAGCCGGAACCCCCTGGTCACCGACTCCTTGCGGGCTCGCGCGGTGATCCGGTAGGCGAGGTAGGTGGCCAGCAGCGCCGCGAGACCGGCCACGACCGGCGAGGCGAACGCCGGGATCAGAACCTTCTCGACAACCTTGTCGAAGTGCACGCCATGACTGCCCGCACCGACCCAGACGGCGCCGATCAGACCGCCGAACAGCGCGTGCGAGGAACTCGACGGCAGTCCGAGGAGCCACGTCAGCAGATTCCACAGGATCGCGCCCACCAGCCCGGCGAAGATCATCCCTGGGGTCACCAGGGTGTCGTCCACGATGCCGCCCGAGATGGTCCTGGCGACCTCGGTGGACAGGAAGGCGCCGGCGATGTTGAGCGCACCGCTTATGAGGACTGCGGTCTTCGGCCTGAGAGCGCCTGTGGCGATGGAGGTGGCCATCGCGTTGGCGGTGTCATGGAATCCGTTCGTGAAGTCGAAGGCCAGCGCCGTGACGATGACGACGGCCACGAGGAACGTGATGTGGTCCATCCCCCGATGAAAGCAACCCAAGGCGTATATCCGGGGAAGCGCGGGCAACGGCGAGGCGTGCGTCGCGTGGGTGAACGTGCCTCGAAAGTACGTACGTTGAGCGCATCCGCGACACCGGCGCGAGCCGTGTCGTGCGCGCTGTCGCGCGCCCGCCGTGTCCCGGCCCGTCGCTCCAGTCGCGCCCGTGGCGTTCGGCGCGCCCGTCGTGCCCGGATGCGACAACGACCGTGGGCCAGGACATCTCGGTCCTGGCCCACGGTCTCGTCATGTACCGGGCCGGCGTGGAAGCCGGGGCGGCGTGGGAGCCGGGGTGGAAGGTCAGACGCCGGCGGGCGCGGCCTGGGAGAGCTGCTCGATGACCTTGGTCAGACCCTCGACGACCTCGGAGTCGTCCGCCGGGTGCGTCTCGGCGAACCGGGTCACCGAGCCGGGGATGGAGAGCTTGGCGTCCTCGACGACCGCAGCGCCGGCGATGCCCAGGGCCTTGCGGGTCTCGTCCTGCGCCCACACGCCGCCGTACTGGCCGAAGGCGGTGCCGACGACGGCGACCGGCTTGCCGGACAGGGCACCGGCGCCATACGGACGGGACAGCCAGTCGATCGCGTTCTTCAGGACGGCCGGAATGGTGCCGTTGTACTCGGGGGAGAAGAGCAGCAGGGCGTCGGCCTGGGCGGCGG
This sequence comes from Streptomyces glomeratus, assembly GCF_021462825.1. Taxonomy (GTDB): domain Bacteria; phylum Actinomycetota; class Actinomycetes; order Streptomycetales; family Streptomycetaceae; genus Streptomyces; species Streptomyces glomeratus. The sequence goes on from NZ_JAKEEB010000029.1 coordinate 10,617, forward strand.
CGGTGCGCAGCGCGCTCGCGGCCTCGGGGACGCTGCCCTCGACGTCGATGTCCTCGTTGTAGAAGGGCACCTGGCCCAGACCCTCGTGCAGCACGACCTCGACGCCCGCGGGGGCGTGCTTCACGGCCGCCTCGGCGAGCTGGCGGTTGTGGGAACCGGCGCGAAGGCTGCCGACCAGGGCGAGGATGCGTACGGACATGGCGAAACTCCCAGGATGATGCGATCGGTGACAAACGGACCGTCCGAGTCCGTTGAATGTTGTACCACTCTAACCGGACCCCGGTCCACTTGCCATCACCGTAAGCGGACCAGGGTCCGATTGTCTTCCCCGAGCGCTAATCTGGTGCCATGACCGAGCCGTTCTCGCCTTTCTTCGTGCCCCAGGACGATCTGGGGGGCCTCACGGACCTTGCCCTGCTGCCGACGGGTGAGACGCCTCAGCTGCGCGCGGACGCCGCACGCAACCGCACTCGGCTGCTGGAGGTCGCCGCCCGTCTGGCCGCCGAGCGCGGCATCGCCAACGTGACCATGGAGGACATCGCCTGCGGGGCGGGCGTCGGCAAGGGCACCGTCTTCCGGCGCTTCGGCGACCGCACGGGCCTGCTCGTGGAACTGCTCAGCCATCACGAGCAGCAGCTCCAGGCCGCCTTCCTCTCGGGGCCGCCGCCGCTCGGTCCGGGGGCGCCGCCGACGGAGCGGCTGCACGCCTTCGGCTCGGCCGTCATCCGCCACGAGCATGCCCACCGGGACTTCTACCTGGCGGCCCACATGGAGCCGGGCCGCCGCCGCACGAGTCCCGCCTACCGCTTCCGGCTGGCCCACGTCTGCATGCTGCTGCGCGAAGCGCGGCTGGACGGCGACAACGAACTGGTGGGCCATCTGCTGCTCGGCTATCTGGAAACCGTGCTCGTGGACCACCTGCTCACCGACCGCGCCATGTCCCTCGAGCGCGTGGAGGCCGGATGGCGCGATCTGGTCGATCGCTACACGGGCCGATGGAGCCGATGTACGGGCTGACACCGGACGTGGGCGTCGCCGCGCCTGTTTATGCAGGTCAGCGGCGTATTATCGGACATGACAACGGTCACCGGTGCAGCCTTTGCCTCAAGGCGCCGCGATGCGTTTCACTGCGGTGAGGCACCCGATGCGAGGGGGGAAGGCGGATCAGATGAGCGACCACGGTCATAGCCACGGCCCGGGAGGTCACTCGGGGCACTCCCACGGCGTCTCGGCGGACGCCGACCGCCGCTGGCTGGGCGCCGCACTCGCCCTGATCACCGTGTTCATGGCGGCCGAGGTGGTCGTCGGTATCCTCGCCGGCTCCCTGGCCCTGCTCTCCGACGCGGCCCACATGCTCACCGACGCCGCCTCCATCGTGCTCGCGCTGATCGCCATGCGACTCGCCGCCCGCCCGGCCCGCGGCGGTTTCACCTATGGCCTCAAGCGCGCGGAGATTCTCTCCGCCCAGGTCAACGGCCTGACGCTGCTGCTGCTCGGGACCTGGCTGGCCTATGAGGCCGTACGACGGCTCATCGATCCGCCGCGGGTCGCGGGCGGTCCGATGCTGGCCACCGCGCTGGCCGGAATCGTCGTGAACGTGGCCGCCGCCTGGTGCATCTCCAAGGCCAACCGCACCTCCCTCAATGTGGAGGGCGCCTACCAGCACGTCCTGAACGACCTGTTCGCCTTCATCGGCACCGCCGTCGCAGCCCTGGTGGTCCTCGTGACCGGCTTCGAGCGCGCCGACCCCATCGCCACCCTTGTGGTCGTCGCGCTGATGGTGAAGGCCGCGTACGGACTGCTGCGCGACTCGGGCCGGATCTTCCTGGAGGCCGCGCCGGCCGATGTCGATCCGGACGCGCTCGGCGACCGGCTCGTCGCCCGGCCGGACGTCGTCGAGGTGCACGATCTGCACGTCTGGCAGATCACCTCCGGCCAGGCCGCGCTGTCCGCGCACATCCTGGTGGAGCCCGGCGGCGACTGCCACGCGGTCCGCCGCGACCTCGAAGACGTGTTGCGCCACGACTACGGCATCACCCACACCACCCTCCAGGTCGACCACACGCCCGAACGGGTCCTCCAGGTGGCGCTGCCCGGCGACCGCACCACAGGCGAAGACCCCGCGCACTGCGACGCCCCGCACGGCCCGGTGCACCGGGAGGAGCCGCACCACCACTGACGGAACGCCCGGACGGAACGCCTGGACGGAACGCCCGGACGGAACAACCGTTCGCGACCTCCAGGCGGAACGACCGTCCGGAACGCCCCGCTTCCCGTGTCTTGACCCGCTCTTTCCGCCCATATCCATATCTCTGACACAGAGCTAATCTCGAAAGTGTGGCTTCCGAGAACTTCGCCGAGGACTTGTCCACCGCTCTGGTGGTGGTGCAGCGGCTGATCCGGCGGCGGCTGCGCAGGGGAGCCGGGTCACCGCGCCTGCGCGGAGCGGAGGTCGAACTGCTGCGCCTGGTGGCTTCCCGGCCGGGCATCGGCGTGTCGGACGCGGCAAAGGAGCTGTACCTGGCAGGGAACTCGGTGTCCACGCTGGTCAACCAGCTGGCGCGGGACGGCTATCTGATCCGTGAGACCGACCCCGCCGACCGGCGGGCCGCGCGACTGCTGCCCACCGAGGCGGCCGAGGCACGGCTGCGTGACTGGGGCAAGCGGCGCACCGCACTCGTACGGCGTCACGTGGCCCTTCTGGACGACGAGGACCGCAAGGCGCTTCAGGCGGCCCTTCCGGCCCTGCGCAAGCTGGCGGAGAACCTGCACGAGGAGGCCGAGGAGATATGACGGGCAGCGCGACGGACGGCGAGGCGCCCGCGGTGGACGCCGTCAGCTGTTCCGGACTCCGGTACTCCTTCGGGGAGACGAGGGCGGTCGACGGGCTCGACCTCACCGTCCGTGACGGCGAGTGTTTCGGACTGCTCGGTCCGAACGGAGCAGGCAAGACCACCGCGATTCGCTGCATGACCACGCTTCTGCCGGTCCCGGCGAGCCTGGTCCACGTCTTCGGCCATGACGCGGCCCGCGAGCCCATGGCCGTGCGCCGGCTGCTGGGCTACGTGCCGCAACAGCTCTCGGCCGACGCCGGGCTCACGGGCCGGGAGAACGTCGCCCTGTTCGCCCGGGTTTTCGACGTCCCCCGTCGCGAGCGGGCCCGGCGCGTCGGGCAGGCCCTCGCGGCCGTCGGCCTGACCGCCGCGGCCGACCGCCTGGCGCAGACGTACTCCGGCGGTATGGTCCGCCGGCTGGAACTCGCCCAGGCGCTGGTCAGCGCGCCCCGGTTGCTGATCCTCGACGAGCCGACCATCGGACTCGACCCGATCGCCCGGACCAACGTGTGGGAGCACATCAACGCCGTCCGCGCCGCCACCGGCATGACCGTCCTGGTCACCACCCATTACATGGACGAGGCCGACCAGTACTGCGACCGGGTCGCCCTGATGCACCGCGGCCGCGTCCGTGCCCTCGGCACTCCCGCCGAGCTGAGGAGGGGCCTGAAGGACCGGCTCGGCACCGACGGCCCGCTGCCGACGCTGGAGGACGTCTTCCGTGACGTCGCCGGCAGCGGCCTCGACGACCAGTCAGGAGACTTCCGCAATGTCCGAAGCACCCGCCGCACCGCATCCCGCGTCGGCTGACGCCACCCCGCAGCCGGACCTCGGACTGCTGCTGGCCCCGCCCCGGGCCCGCACCGGCTGGAGGGTACTGCCGGCGCGGGTGGCCGCGATGTGCGCGGTCGAGTTGCAGAAACTGCGCCACGACCGCACCGAGCTGTACACCCGCGCGGTCCAGCCCGCACTGTGGCTGCTGATCTTCGGTGAGACGTTCACCCGCATCAAGGCCATCCCCACCGGGGGCATCCCGTATCTCGACTATCTGGCGCCCGGGATCATCGCCCAGTCCGCGATGTTCATCGCCATCTTCTACGGCATCATGATCATCTGGGAGCGGGACGCCGGTATCCTCACCAAGCTCCTGGTCACACCCACACCGCGGGCGGCGCTCATCACCGGCAAGGCGTTCGCCTCCGGCGTGAAGGCGCTGATCCAGGCACTGGTGGTCGTCGTGATCGCCGCGCTGCTCGGCGTCGCGATGACCTGGAACCCCCTGCGTCTGCTGGGCGTGGCGGTGGCCGTCGTCCTGGGTTCGGCCTTCTTCTCCTGCCTCTCCATGACCATCGCGGGCATCGTCCTGACCCGCGACCGGCTGATGGGCATCGGCCAGGCGATCACGATGCCGCTTTTCTTCGGCTCCAACGCCCTCTACCCGGTGGCCGTCATGCCCGGTTGGCTCCAGGGCGTCAGCAACGTCAACCCCCTGAGCTACCAGGTCGACGCCCTGCGCGGCCTCCTGCTCGGCACGCCCTCCCATCTGCCGCTCGACTTCGGCGTGCTGGCGGCGGCCGCGGCCGTGGGTGTCACATCGGCCTCGTCGCTGCTGGGGCGGCTGGCCCGCTGAACCACGGCCGGACGCCCGGCGCCCACCGGAGACAGGGCTGACGGCGGCGGCCACCTCATCTCCTCTTCCAGAACGCCATCAGATCCGCCAGGGCCCTGATGATCTCGGGACGTTCCGACGCGTCCGCCTGACGCAGACTGATGACGAGCGCGAGGAGGATCATGACGACGAAGAGGGCGACGGCGTAAAGGAAGAGCTGCGGAGCAGCTCCGGCCACTTGCTCGAGTACGGCCCACATACTGCCTCCCGGACGGTCCCGCCCGCCGCCTCCGGAAGACTTCGCCAGGGCGCGAGGCCTCCACGAAGCAGGCGGACGCCTGCCATCACGCAGCGCCCGCCGGCTGCGAACCTCGGCCGTGGTTCCAGAAGGGAAGGCGTCAAAACCGGGGGGAGCCTTCCGCTGCCTGGTCGGCATGGTGTGGCGCCCGTACGTCGAGCGGCGACGCCACTACCGTGTTGTGCTGCTCCGCGAGTTCGGCGGGGACGGCGTCATCGAGTCCGGCGAGTTCGGCGCCTGGTACGGCTCCGTCTCGTCGACGCTGGGCGGTGGCGGGGCAGATTCCTCGTCGCCGCCTGACCGGTTACTTCTGAGTATCAACCGTATCCGTGAGGCCGACTCGAACACGTATGACTCGCGCGTCCGTTCACCCGTTGGGTCTCGGTGGACTACCGCAAGGAAGGAATCTCGATGGCCGGGCAGCGGTCCATCACCATCTCCAGACCGGCCGCGCGGGCGCGTTCGTACGCCCCTTCGTCGATCACGCCCAGCTGGAACCAGACGGCCTTGGCGCCGATCGCGGCGGCCTCGTCGGCCACCGGACCCGCCAGGTCGCTGTTGACGAAGACATCGACGACGTCGACCGGGAACGGGATCGCGTCCAGCGACGGGTAGCCCTGCTCGCCGTGGACCGTCTCCGCCTTGGGATGGACCGGCACGATCCGCTTGCCGAAGCGCTGGAGAACCGTGGCGACCCCGTAGGCGGCTCGGCCCTGGTTCCCGGACAGGCCCACGATCGCCCAGGTGTCGCCCAGCTCGGTGAGGATCTTGCGGATCGTTGCTGAGTCGCCGTACACGGCCGGTCTCCTTCGACGTCCCGCGACGCGGCAGGCCCGCGCCGTCTGCTGTGGGGCAACAGCGGGTGGAACAAAGGGATTCCCCGCACCCGGCAGCCAGGCCCCGGAAAACCGGAACCGGCCCCGGAAGACCGGAACCGGCTGCGGAAAACCGGAACCGGCTGAGGAGGACCGGAACCGGCCCCGGAAAACCGGAACGGGCCCCACCTCCCTGCGCCGCGGCCCTCGTCCGCCTACGCTCGCCCCGTGCTCCGTATCATCGACGCCCGCAACGGCGAGCCCACCGACGTCCGCCCGGGCCTGGTCCGCGTCCACGCCCATGTCACCGGAGCCGACACCTCGGCCCTGCGGGTGCTGCTGGTGGCCGACGTGCTGGCCCGGGCCCTGGAACTCGGCGGCACCCCCGTGGTCACGGTCGCCGCCCCGTCCGCCGCTCTACGGGAACACGCCGACGCCCTCGGCATCCGCCCGGCGGAGCCGGACACACCGGGCCTCGGCCGGGCCCTGCACGTCGTCGGGGTGGAGGACACCGCACCCGACGGGGTGCGCATCGAGGTCGCCCCGGCCACCGGACCCGCCGGCACCGCCGCGCCGCCGTCGGCCCTGCGCCTCGCCCTGCTCGCCCGCCCCCGCCGCCGGCCCGCCGTCCTCGACCCTGCCGCCCTGACCGCGGCACACGACATGCTCGTACGCTGGCGCCGGGCCGTCGCCGGCTGGGCGACGCACCCCTCGCGGCCCATCCCGGAACAGGTGCGGCACGAGCTGCGCACCGCCTGGGAGGACGACCTCGACGTACCGGCCGTCCTTCAGGTGCTGGAGCGCGTGGAGGGCGACGACGAGCTGCCGGAAGGTGCGCGCTTCGAGACGTACGCCTACGCCGACCGTCTGCTCGGCCTGGACCTCGCCCGCGAGATCGGGGCCCGGGCATGAAGGCCTCTTCGGGGACGGGCCCGCTGCGCAGACTCGTCGTCCTGCGGCACGCCAAGTCCGCCTGGCCCGAGGGTGTCACCGACCACGAACGGCCGCTCGCCCCGCGCGGCCGCAGGGACGCACCGGCCGCCGGGCGCGCCCTCGCCGAGGCCGACTGCCTGCCCGATCTCACACTGTGCTCCACCGCCGTGCGCGCCCGCCAGACCTGGGAGCTGGCCTCGGCCCAGTGGGGCACCCCGCCGCCCGTACGGTTCGACCCGCGGCTCTACGCCGCCGACGTGCCCGATCTGCTCGAGGCCGTGCACGATGCGCCCGCCGAGGTGGGGACGCTGCTGTTGATCGGGCACAACCCGGGGCTCACGGACCTGGTGCTCGCCCTCGCCCGGCAGGGGCTCGACGACACCCTGGAGCGGGTCACCACCAAGTTCCCCACCGCGGCGATCGCCGTCCTCGCCGCCCACGGCGCCACCTGGGACGCCCTCGCCCCCGGCACGGCACTCCTGACGAAGGTGACCGTGCCGAGGGGCAAGAAGACGTAGCGGCCGCGCCGTCCGCCGTGGACCGGGCCGGGCGGCGCCGTGCGACGGGGATGCGGGAGCGGCGCTATCCGACGTGCACCCGGGGGCGGCGCTCCGGATCCGGCTCGGCACGGCGCAGCACCTCCCGGGTGACCGGGGCGACCTCGCCGTCCCCGAACACGAGGAAACGCAGCAGGTGGCTGAACGGGGCACCCTCGGTCCAGTTGAAGTAGGCGTGCGGCACCAGGCCGGTGCGGTCGCGCAGCTCCATCAGGACGGCCGCGATGGTGTTCGGAACGGTCGCACCCGCCACCCTCAGCCTGCGCACCCCGTGCTTCTCGTCGCCGTGAACCGTCAGATCGGCGGTGAAGTCCGAGGAGTCGGTGACGAAGACCTCCAGGAACAAAACCGGCCGCCCGTCCGGGATATGGGTCTGCTCGCGCTGGCTGTACTCCTTGGCGCGGTACTCCCGCCTGCTGTGCTCCTGGGGCTCGTTGGCGATCAGCCGCAGCGGCCCGCGCTCCGCCGCCTCCTCGACGAACCGGGTCGCCGCCTCGTCGAAGGTGACGGTGGCGGCACGCAGTTCGAAGGCACGGTGCACCCGGGAGGCGAACGACGTGACCAGGATCGCGAGGATGAAGATCAGCGCGATCTTGAGGCCGTCGGGGCGCTCGATCACATTCGTGACCAGGGTGTAGGCCAGGACGGCGGTGATCGTTCCGAAGCCGAGCGCGGCGGCCCGGTGGCCCCGCCGGTGCACGGCGACCGTAGAGGCGAACGCCGCGGAGAGCATCAGCACGAGCACACCCGTCGCGTACGCGCCGCTCTGGGCGTCGACGTCGGCGTCGAACCAGACGGTGATGAGGACGGCGGCCACCATGAAGACCAGGACCAGCGGGCGGACGGCACGGGTCCACTCCGGGGCCATGCCGTAGCGCGGCAGATAGCGCGGCACGAGGTTGAGCAGACCGGCCATCGCGGAGGCCCCCGCGAACCACAGGATCGCGATGGTCGAGACGTCGTACACCGTGCCGAAGGCCCCGCCCAGGTGCTCGTGCGCCAGATAGGCGAGCGCGCGGCCGTTGGCGGGGCCGCCGCTCTTGAACGCGTCCTGCGGAATCAGGATCGTCGTCGCCAGGCTGGACAGCAGCAGCAGGCCACTCATGATCACGGCCGCCGTGGTGAGCAGTTTGCGGGTGTCCCGCACCCGCCCGGCCGGCCGGGCGTAGGTGTCCGACGGATCGCCCTTGACCTGCGGCATCACCGCCACACCGGTCTCGAAGCCGGACATGCCGAGCGCCAGCTTGGGGAAGACCAGAAGCGCCACGCCGATCATGGCGAGGGGCGAGGAGTGCTCCGCGGTCATCGCGTCCGTCCAGTCACCGATCTTCACCGGATGGCTCAGCACCTCCCAGACGGCGACCGCCAGCACGATCACGTTGAGGGTGAGATACGTGGCGACCAGAGCCACCGCGATGCCGATGGCCTCCTTGAAGCCCTTCAGGAAGACGGCGCCGAGCGCGGCGAGCAGAAAGAGGGTGATCCAGGTGTTGCCGCCGTCCGACCAGTGCGGGGCGTACGGGTTCTCCACGACGTGTGCGGCGGCGTCCGCGGCCGACAGAGTCATCGTGATCATGAAGTCGGTGGCCGCGAAGCCGAGCAGCACCAGAACGAGGATCTTCCCCGCCCACCACGGCAACAGCCGCTCCAGCATGGCGATCGAGCCCTCGCCGTGCGGGCTCTCGTGGGCCACCCGCCGGTAGACGGGCAGCGCGCCCAGGAGGGTCAGCGCGATCAGCACGAGCGTCGCGAGCGGCGACAGCAACCCGGCCGCCAGGGCGGCGATACCGGGTTGGTAGCCGAGGGTGGAGAAGTAGTCCACACCCGTCAGGCACATGACGCGCCACCAGGAGTGACCCTCGTGCTCGGCGTCCGGGGTGGCGTGCGGGCCGGGATGCCGGGCCGTGCGCTCGCTCAGGCCCTCCAGGAGCCAGGCCCGCCAGTGGGCCGTGGCGGCGGAGGGCCGCGTTTGGTCGGGTTCGGCGGCGTCCGGGCTCTCCACCTGGGTGCCGGTCATGCTGCGCTCTCCTGCGGTCGCTCGGGCGGCCTCGCCGGGCAGCTGCTCTGGCCCGGGCGCCGGATGCACCGGAACACGGGGACAACAACGACGAGCGAGTATCCCCTATGGGGCCGTATGCCCCGGCGCCGGGGGCGAACGCGTCGGGATGAGAAGACACCCGGTGAGACGTGCGGCACACCCGGGCGGAAGGATCGCGCAGCCGGCGGGCGCCGTCCCCCTGCCGTCCCGGTGGCCCGGTACGGCGTGCGCGGGGACGCCGCATAGGCTGGCGTGATGCAGGACGAGTACCGCACAGTCGCCCGCGCGGGCGTGCACGAGACAGAGGTCAACCGCTCCCGCTTCCTGTGCGCCCTCGCCCCGGCTGCCACCGAGCAGGAGGCGCAGGACTTCATCGCCCGCATCCGCAAGGAGCACGCCGACGCCACCCACAACTGCTACGCGTACGTCATCGGCGCCGACGCCGCGATCCAGAAGGCGAGCGACGACGGCGAGCCGGGCGGCACCGCGGGCGTCCCCATGCTCCAGATGCTGCTGCGCCGCGACATGCGGTACGTCGTCGCCGTCGTCACCCGCTACTTCGGCGGAGTGAAGCTGGGTGCGGGCGGGCTCATCAGGGCGTACGGGGGAGCCGTCGGCGAGGCCCTGGACGCGCTCGGCACCCTCACCCGCCGTCGATTCCGGCTCGCCACGGTGACCGTGGACCACCAGCGCGCGGGCAAGGTGCAGAACGACCTGAGGGCGACCGGCCGCGAGGTACGCGATGTGCGCTACGGCGAGGCCGTCGCCATCGAGATCGGACTCCCCGACGCCGATGTCGCGGCCTTCCGGGCATGGCTCGCGGACGTCACGGCGGGCACGGCCGGATTCGAACTGGGCGGTGAGGCGTACGGGGACACGGACCCGGGACGGTGAGCCGGGGGCGACGGCGACGCACGACGGCGGGGAGTGCGGGGTGACGGCGACAGATCCGTCCGGGCATCGTTCGTGTCGCATTTCGAGCAGGGCCAGTCGGCGGACGTCCGGGCGGCCCCGGCCGCTCGGCGGCGGGATGCGAGCGCTGGAGGGGGCAGGGGCGGCCGAAACGGGGCTATCCGCCCGTGATGTCAGACCCGGCGGATAGTCTCGGGGATCATGAGGCTGCTGCACACTTCCGACTGGCATCTGGGCCGGGCGTTCCACCGCGTGAACATGCTCGACGCCCAGGCCGCGTTCATCGACCATCTCCTCACGACCGTGCGCGAGCGCGGCGTGGAGGCCGTGGTCGTGTCGGGAGACGTGTACGACCGGGCGGTTCCCCCGCTGAACGCGGTCGAGCTGTTCGACGACGCCCTGCACCGCCTCGCCGGCCTGGGCGTGCCCACGGTGATGATCTCCGGGAACCACGACTCGGCGCGCCGCCTCGGCGTCGGGGCGGGTCTCATCGGCCGCGCGGGCATCCATCTGCGCACCGATCCCGCCGCCTGCGGCATCCCGGTCGTGCTGCCGGACGCCCACGGGGACGTCGCGTTCTACGGCCTGCCGTATCTCGAACCGGCCCTGGTCAAGGACGAGTTCGGCGTCCACCAGTCGGGCCACGAGGCGGTGCTCGCGGCCGCCATGGACCGGGTCCGCGCCGACCTCGCCACACGCCCGCCGGGCACCCGGTCCGTCGTCCTCGCCCACGCCTTCGTCACCGGGGGCCAACCCAGCGACAGCGAGCGGGACATCACGGTCGGCGGGGTCGCCGCGGTGCCCGCGGGCGTCTTCTCCGGGGTGGACTACGCGGCTCTCGGGCATCTGCACGGCAGCCAGACCATCACCGAGCGCGTGCGCTACTCCGGTTCCCCGCTGCCGTACTCCTTCTCCGAGGCCGATCACCGCAAGAGCATGTGGCTCATCGACCTCGGGGCCGACGGCTCCGTGGCGGCGGACCGCGTCGACTGCCCGGTGCCGCGCGCCCTCGCCCGGATCCGGGGACGACTCGAGGACCTGCTCGCGGACCCGGAGTTGGAGTGCCACGAGCAGGCGTGGGTGGAGGCCACGCTCACCGACCCGGTGCGCCCCGCCGAACCGATGGCCCGGCTGGCCGGGCGCTTCCCGCACACGCTCAGCCTCGTCTTCGACCCCGAGCGCGCCCCCGAGGACCCCGCCGCGTCGTATGCGCGGCGGCTGGCGGGCCGCTCCGACCGGCAGATCGCGGAGGACTTCGTGGCCCATGTCCGCAAAGCCGGACCCGACGAGCGTGAACGGGCCGTGCTCCAGGACGCCTTCGACGCGGTGCGCGCCGACGAGGCCGTGCGGGAGGTCGCCCGGTGACCTCGCACGTCCGGGACACCGAGGGGGCCCTGTGAGGCTGCACCGGCTCCAGATCACCGCCTTCGGCCCCTTCGGCGGCACCCAGAGCGTCGACTTCGACGCGCTGTCCGCCGCGGGCCTGTTCCTGCTCCACGGACCCACCGGCGCGGGCAAGACCTCGGTCCTGGACGCCGTGTGCTACGCGTTGTACGGGGCCGTTCCCGGCGCCCGGCAGAGCGGCCAGGGCCTCACGCTGCGCAGCGACCACGCGGCGCCGGGGACCCGCACCGAGATCCGGCTCGACCTCACCGTCGCCGGACGCCGGCTGGAGATCACCAGACAGCCGCCGTGGGAGCGCCCGAAGAAGCGCGGCACCGGTACGACGACCGAGAAGGCACAGACCTGGCTGCGCGAGTACGACGCCACCGCCGGCGCCTGGAAGGACCTCAGCCGCTCCCACCAGGAGATCGGCGAGGAGATCACCCAGCTGCTCGGCATGAGCCGCGAGCAGTTCTGCCAGGTGGTGCTGTTGCCCCAGGGCGACTTCGCCCGCTTCCTGCGTGCCGACGCCGAGGCCCGCGGCAGGCTGCTGGGCCGCCTCTTCGACACCCGCCGCTTCGCCGAGGTCGAAAGGCGCCTCGCCGAACGGCGACGCGCCACCGAGGCCGAAGTGCGCGACGGTGACGCCGCGTTGCTCGCCGACGCGCACCGGATGCAGCAGGCCGCGGGCGACCTGCCGCTGCCCCTGCCGGACCTCGCGCCGGGCGATCCGGGCCTCGCCGACGCCGTCCTCGGCTGGGCCGCCGTCGCCCGCAGCACGGCCCGCGAGCGGCTCACGATCGCGGATGCCGCGCGGACGGCCGCCGAGTCGGCGCGGGCCGCCGCCGAGCGCACCCTCGAGGACGTACGCGAACGGGCCCGGCTCCAGCGCAGATTCGCCGAGGCCCGGGAGCGCGCGGCACAGCTGGAAGAGCGGGCGGACGACCACCGGGAGGCGCAGACGCGCATGGAGCGCTCCCGGAAGGCCGAGGCGGTGGCGCCCGCCCTCGACCTGCGGGCGTCCGCCGAGACCGAGTACCGGCGGGCCGCCGCCGAAGAGGCACGCACGCGTGCCCTGCTCCCGGACACCTTCGCGGACGCCGGCGCGGCCGGGCTCGCCGCCGCCGCGCGCCGGGCCGCCGAGGAACTCGGCGGCCTGGAGTCGGCCCGCCGCGCCGAGCGGCGGCTGGACGGCATCACCGCGGAACGGGCGGACCTGGACCGCGAGGAGCGCGCCGACGAGGCGGTCCTCCAGGACGCGGGGGACTGGCTCGCCGAGTGGGAGGAGACCCGCGCGGGCCTCCAGGCCCGTATCGACGCGGCCCAGGAGGACGCCACCCGGGCCGAGCAGTTGGCGGTGCAGCGCGAGCCCGCGCGCAGACGGCTCCAGGCGGCCCGCGAGCGGGACCGGCTGGCCCGGGACGCCGACGCCGCCCAGGCCCGCGCCCTCGCCTCGCGGGAACGCGCGCTCAAGGCCCACGAGCACTGGCTCGGCCTGAAGGAACAACGCCTCCAGGGCATCGCCGCCGAACTCGCCGCCGCACTCGTCGACGGCGAACCCTGCGCCGTCTGCGGAGCCACCGATCACCCCGCGCCGGCGCGAAAGGTCGCCGGACACGTCGACCGGGACACGGAGGAACGCGCCCTCGCCGCCCATCGGCAGGCCGAGCAGGAGCACACGGAGGACGAGCGTCGGCTCGGCGTCGTACGCGAGGCGCTGGCCGCCGCCACCGCCGAGGCCGGTGACGTGCCGACCGGCCTGCTCGCCGCGCAAGCGGAGGAGCTGGAGCGGCTCTACGGCGCCGCCCGGGACGGCGCCTCCAGGCTGCACGCGGCGCAGGAGAATCTGAGACGGGCCGAACACGAACGGGAGCAACGCGCCGCGGCACGCCAGGAGGCAGCCCTGCGCGGGGCGGCCCGGACCTCCCGAAGGGACACACTGGACCGGGAACGGGCCATGCTGGAAGAGGAGTTGGCCCGCGCCCGGGGCGACGCCGTCAGCGTGGCCGCCCGCTCGGCGCAGCTGGAGCGCCGGGCCGCCCTGCTCACCGAGGCCGCGGACGCCGCCCGCGCCGCCGAGGACGCCGCGCAGCGGCTGAAGGAAGCCGACGCGCGGCTGGCCGACGCGGCCTACCGCGCCGGGTTCGACACCCCGCAGGCCGCGGCCGCCGCGCTCCTGGACGATGTGGCCCACCGCGAGCTGCAGCGACGGCTGGACGCCTGGCAGCAGGAACAGGCCGCCGTGCGCGCGATGCTCGCCGAGGCCGACACGGCGGCCGCCGCGCAGCAGCCGCCCGCCGATCCGGCGGCCGCCGAACGGGCCGCCGAGGCCGCGGCCCGGCGGCTCCAGGAGGCGGTCTCCTCACTGGACGCGGCGGACCGCCGCCGTGCCGAACTCGACCGGCTGTCCGCGCGCGCCACCGCGTCGGTACGGCGTCTCGCGCCGCTGCGCGAGGAGTACGACCGGGTGGCCCGGCTGGCGTCCCTGACGGCCGGTACCTCCGCCGACAACGAACGCAGAATGCGCCTGGAGTCGTATGTGCTGGCAGCCCGCCTCGAACAGGTGGCGGCCGCCGCGACCGTGCGGCTTCAGCGCATGTCCTCCGGCCGCTACACCCTCGTCCACTCCGACGACCGTTCCGGACGCGGCCGCAGCGGCCTCGGTCTGCACGTCGTGGACGCGTGGACGGGGCGCGAGCGGGACACGGCGACGCTCTCCGGCGGGGAGACGTTCTTCGCCTCGCTCGCGCTCGCCCTGGGCCTCGCGGACGTCGTCACCGACGAGGCCGGCGGGGTCCGTCTCGACACCCTCTTCATCGACGAGGGGTTCGGCAGCCTCGACGACCAGACCCTCGACGAGGTCCTGGACGTACTGGACTCCCTGCGGGAGCGGGACCGCAGCGTCGGCATCGTCAGCCATGTCGCGGACCTGCGGCGGCGCATCCACGCCCAGCTGGAGATAGTCAAGGGCAGAACCGGATCGGCGGTACGACAGCGGGGAGCCGGCTGAGGCGGCCCGGGGCGGCCTGCTCGGCGGCCGGGCGGGGGCTTGCGCGGCGGGGGAGGGTTTCCCGTGGCGGTTCAGTGACCGAGCGGGCGGCGGGGGAGGGGCGACGAGTAGACGACGCTCGTCGTCACCGAGCCCAGTGCGCCGATCCTGCCCGACACCTCCTCGAGGTGGCGCATCGAGCGCGCCGCGACCTTGATGACGAAACAGTCGTCGCCGGTGACGTGGTGCGCCTCCAGGATCTCCGGCGTCGCGGCCACGAGGTCGTGGAACGGCCGGTAGTTGCCGTTCGGGTAGCGCAACCGGACGAAGGCCAGGATCGGCAGGCCCAGGCGCTCGGGGTCGACGACCGCCGCATAGCCCTTGATGACGCCCGCCTCCTCGAGCCGGCGCACTCGTTCCGTGACCGCGCTCGCGGACATGGAGACGGCACGGGCCAGCTCGGCATAGCTGGCGCGGCCCTCGCGCTGGAGGACGTCCAGAAGGCGCCAGTCGGTGGCGTCCGGGGAATACGCGGCCATCACCGAGAGATAGCAGGGCGATCCCCGGCCGAACAAGAGGTGTGCCGTGGATCGCACCTTCAGACATCCGGTCAACGGCCGTACCTTCGAGGGCGTCGAGATCAGCGAGAAAGAGGCCTGCCCATGTCCACCGGCCGGAACGTCGTCAACCCCGTCCTGCGCGTCGCCCCGGCCCACCCGGCCACCGCCGCCGCCCATTTCCGGGCGAGCCTCGCCTTCCACACCGACGTCTCCGATGTCGCCGCCGCGCTCGCGGCGGGCGGCGACCCCGGTTTCGTCCTCCTCGACTCGCGCTCGGCGCAGGCATGGGACCAGGGGCATGTCCCCGGCGCCGTCCATCTGCCCACCGCGCTCGTCCCCGAGCAGGCCGAGCACCTCCTGCACAGATCCGTGCCGGTGGTCACGTACTGCTGGGGCCCGGGCTGCAACGGCGCCACCCGGGCGGCCCTCGCCCTCGCCGAACGGGGCTTCCGGGTCAAGGAGATGCTCGGCGGCTTCGAGTACTGGGTGCGCGAGGGCTTCCCCTACGAGACCCGGCAGACCACCGAACGACGCGCCGCCGACCCGCTGACGGCACCCGCCGACGCCGCGGACTGCGGCTGCTGACCCGGTGCGGTGCTTCCCGGCGCGTTTCCCGGGCCGTTCTCCGGTGCATGATGGCGCCCATGCCACGACCCCCGGACCCCGCCCCCGAAGATCTGCGCCGTGACCCCCTGCCGCTGCGCGGCCGGACCGCCCTGGTCACCGGGGCGAGCCGGCGTGCGGGCATCGGATACGCGGTGGCCCGGCGGCTGGCCGCGTACGGCGCGGGCGTGTATCTGCACCACCATGTGCCGCACGACGCGCAGATGCCCTGGGGCGCCGACCGCCCGGAGGACGTCGTCGCCGGGGTGCGCGCGGCGCGCGGGGATCCCGGTGCGCCCGTGGCGGACGGACCCGCGGACCTCTCGGATCCGGCGGCGCCCGCCGCACTGGTCGCGAGGGCCGCGGAGGCGCTCGGCGGACGGATCGACATCCTTGTCGCCAACCACGCGCTGAGCGGCAGCGACGGCACGCTCGACACCGTGGACGCCGCCCTGCTCGACGCCCACTGGGTGGTGGACACGCGGTCGGTACTGCTGCTGGTGCAGGCGTACGCCCGGCTGCGGGCGGGGTTGCCGCCAGGCGGTCCCGGCGGGCGGGTCGTGATGATGACCTCCGGGCAGGACCTCGCGGGCGGCATGCCTGGCGAGATCGCGTACGCACTCCAGAAGGGAGCCCTCGCCTCCGTGACGCGCTCGCTGGCCACGACGCTCGCGGAGCACGCCGTCACCGTCAACACGGTCAACCCCGGCCCGGTGGACACCGGCTACCTGACCGGCGCCGGGTACGACGAGGTGGCCGCCAGGTTCCCGGCAGGACGCTGGGGCATGCCCGACGACCCCGCCCGCCTCATCGCCTGGCTCGCCACGGACGAGGCGGGCTGGATCACCGGCCAGGTCATCGACTCCGAGGGAGGCTTCCGGCGCTGACGGCCGGGCCCACGCCGACGGCGGGCCCGGCCGCGCGGGCGCGGTCAGAGCCGGGACAGCTCGTCCACCAGATCGTCCAGGCCCAGAGAGCCCTGCGAGAGCGCCGCCATGTGCCAGGCCTTCGCGTCGAACGCCTCGCCGTGGCGGCGCCTGGCGTTCTCGCGGCCCAGCAGCCAGGCGCGCTCGCCGAGCTTGTAGCCGATCGCCTGGCCGGGCATCGAGAGATAGCGGACCAGTTCGCTCTCCACGTAGTCCGCCGGGCGGCTGCTGTGCGCGCCGAAGAACTCCTGGGCCAGCTCCGGCGTCCAGCGCTCGCCCGGGTGGAACGGCGAGTGGGCCGGGATCTCCAGCTCCAGGTGCATACCGATGTCGATGATCACGCGGACCGCCCGCATCATCTGCGCGTCCAGGTAGCCGAGCCGCTGCTCAGGGTCGGTGAGGAAGCCCAGTTCGTCCATGAGGCGCTCGGCGTACAGGGCCCAGCCTTCGACGTTGGCGCTGACACCGCCCACCGTCGCCTGGTAGCGCGAGAGGTTCTCCGCCACGTGCGCCCACTGGGCGAGCTGGAGGTGGTGGCCGGGGACGCCCTCGTGGTACCAGGTCGAGACCAGGTCGTACACCGGGAACCGGGTCTGCCCCATCGTCGGCAGCCAGGTCCGGCCCGGGCGGGAGAAGTCGGCGGACGGCGAGGTGTAGTACGGTGCCGCGGCACTCCCGGGCGGCGCGATGCGCGACTCCACCTTCCGTACCCGCTCGGCGAGTTCGAAGTGCGTGCCGTCGAGCGCCTCGATCGCCTCGTCCATCAGGCCCTGGAGCCAGGCGCGGGTCTCCTCCACCCCCTCGATATGGGCACCGTGCTCGTCGAGGTGCGCGAGCGCGGTCCACGGCGTCTCGGCGCCGGGCAGGACCTTCTCGGCCTCCTTCTTCATCTCGCCGAGGATGCGGTGGTACTCGGACCAGCCGTATGCGTACGCCTCGTCGAGGTCCAGGTCCGTGCCGTTGAAGTGACGTGCCCAGCGGCCGTAGCGCTCGCGGCCGACCGTGTTCGGCGCGCCCTCGATCGTCGGCGCGTACACGTCACGCACCCAGTCCCGCAGTCCGACGACGGCCGCGGTCGCCGCACGAGCGGCCTCGTCCAGCTCCGCACGCAGCGACTCGGGCCCCTGGGAGGCGAAGTCCTCGAACCAGCCGCGGCCCTCGCCGTCCAGGTCCGACCACTCGGTGAGCTGCTCGATGAAGGTCGCGGTCGGGCGGGGGCCCGCGTACAGCTTGCGCTCCAGGCCGAGGGTGAGGGACTCGCGGTAGCCGCGCAGGGCGGCCGGCACGGCCCGCAGCCGCTCGGCCACCGCGGCCCAGTCCTCGTCGGTCGCGGTGGGGGTGATCGTGAAGACGTCACGCACGGAGTGCACCGGGGTGTGCATGTTGCCCACCGCCCTGAGGCCCTCGTCCGCCTCGTGCACGGCGAGCTCGGCGGTCAGCCGCTCACGCAGCAGGCGCGCACACCGTCGCTCGATGTCACTGTCAGCGCCCGGCCGGCGCTCCGCCTCGTCCAGCCGTGCGAGGGTCGCCCGCGCCAGCTCGGCGAGTGCCTCCTGGCCCGCGGGCGAGGTGTCAGGCAGCTTGCTCGCGCTCTCCTTCACTCCGAGGTACGTGCCGGTGACCGGGTCGAGGGCGACGAGGTCGTCGACATAGGCGTCGGCGACCTCCCGGGGCAGGGGTCTCCTGGTGGTGTCTGACATGCGGACCATCCTCATACGGTGACGTGGTCCGCGTCACGGGGATTCCGCGCTCGGCTTAGGCCTGCTCAGCGGGTTTGGACACGCCATGTCCGGGTGGCAGCAGCGGGCCGCAGTCCCACTGCTGGAAGATCAACCGGGTCTCCACCCGGGCCACTTCGCGCCGGGCCGTGAACTCGTCCAGCACCAGCCGTTGCAGGTCCGTCATGTCCGCCACCGCGACGTGCACGAGATAGTCGTCGGGGCCGGTGAGATGGAAGACCGTACGGGACTCCGGCAACGCCCGGATCCGCTCCACGAACGGCCCCACCAGTTCCCGGCGGTGCGGCCTGACCTGCACCAACAGCAGCGCTTCGAGGCCGCGCCCCAGCTTCGCCGGGTCCAGGCGCAGCTGATGGCCGAGAATCACCCCCGAACGGCGGAGCCGGGTCACCCGGTCCAGGCAGGTCGAGGGCGCCACCCCGACCTGTGCCGCCAGGTCGCGGTACGTCGTCCGGGCGTCGTTCTGCAACAGACGCAGAAGGTGGAGATCCACCGGGTCCAGTACGACAGATTCGGCCATGCGCCGAACGTAACACGGGTTCCGCCGCCAAGGCCCCGTCCGCTGTTCACGCTGCGGCCCATGAATCTCCCCACTCAGGACACGCAGGACGGATTCCCCGTCGACGGCCTGCCGGCCCGCCGGGGGCTGGCCACCGAGGCCGTGCACGCCGGACGTGAGGACCTGGTCGCCCTCGGGCTGCACGCCCCGCCCCTCGACCTCTCCACCACCTACCCCTCCCACGACAGCCGTGGCGAGGCCGCCCGGCTCGACGCCTTCGCGGCCGACGGCGCGGAACTGGCCGGCCCGCCCGTCTACGCGCGGCTGGGCAACCCGACCGTCGCCCGCTTCGAGACGGCGCTCGCCCGGCTGGAGGGCACCGAGAGCGCGGTCGCGTTCGCCAGCGGGATGGCGGCGCTCAGCGCCGTCCTGCTCGCGCGGAACGCGCTCGGGCTGCGGCACGTCGTGGCCGTACGACCGCTGTACGGATGCAGCGACCATCTGCTGAACGCCGGACTGCTGGGCTCGGAGGTGACCTGGACCGACCCGGCGGGCATCGCGGACGCGCTGCGCCCCGACACCGGTCTCGTCATGGTCGAGTCCCCGGCCAACCCGACGCTCGCCGAGGTCGACCTGCGCGCGGTCGCCCACGCCTGCGGCTCGGTTCCGCTGCTCGTGGACAACACCTTCGCGACGCCCGTACTGCAGCGCCCCGCCGGGCACGGAGCCCGGCTGGTGCTGCACAGCGCCACCAAGTACCTGGGCGGGCACGGCGATGTGATGGGCGGGGTGGTGGCGTGCGACGAGGAGATGGCGCGCCGGCTGCGCCAGGTGCGCTTCGCGACGGGCGCGGTGCTGCATCCGCTCGCCGGTTATCTGCTGCTGCGCGGTCTGTCGACGCTGCCGGTACGGGTCCGGGCCGCGTCCGTCACCGCCGCCGAGCTCGCCCGCCGGCTCGCCGTCGACCCGCGGGTCGCCCGGGTGCACTACCCGCGCATCGGCGGTGCGATGGTCGCCTTCGAGGTGCACGGCGACCCTCACTCGGTGATCGCCGGGGTCCGGCTGATCACCCCCGCGGTGAGCCTGGGCAGCGTGGACACGCTCATCCAGCATCCGGCGTCCATCAGCCACCGCATCGTCGACGAGACCGACCGCCACGGCGCCGGGGTGAGCGACCGGCTGCTGCGGCTGTCGGTCGGCCTGGAGGACGTCGAGGACCTGTGGACCGACCTCGACGGGGCACTCGGGGGCGAGCGGACCGAGGGCGCACGGCGGAAGGAAATGGCCGAAGGGCGGTAGCGGGGCGGGATGCGCCTGGGTTCCCGTGTGCCGCACCGCTCATGGGACCGGGAGTTCGCCCCGTGCGCCGAACGGCCCGGCGCACCGCGCCGGGCCGTTCCGTATCTCCTTGCGACATGCGCGGCCGCGGTGTGCGACGCGCGCGTGATCAGTCCCGGTCGGCCTGGGCCGCCTGCTGCTCGTAGGCGTGATCGTAGGGCAGGCGTGAGGCCACCGGAGCGGCGTCCAGGCGGGCGGTGATGACGAGCGTGCCCTCCTCGATCTGGTAGTCGAGAGGCAGCCCGAGGCCGCGCATCGCGGCGACCATGCCGGTGTTGGACGCCTGTGTGACCGCGTAGACGCTCTCGCAGCCCGCCTCGACCGCCATCGCCACCAGGCGACCGAGGAGTTCGCTGCCGATGCCGCGCCGCTGCCACTCGTCCTCGACGAGCAGCGCTACCTCCGTCTCGTCGCCGTCCCACAGCAGATGGCCGAGGCCGACGGTGCGTCCCGACGCCGTTCGCACCGCGAGGGTCCGGCCGAAGCGCGGGCTGAGCAGATGGTTGAGGTAGCGGTCCGCGTCGCCGACCGGTCCGTGGTAGCGCATGTTCAAGGTGCGCCGCGAGCACCGGGCGTGCATCTCCTTCACCGCCTCGAGGTCCGAGGTGTCGGCCCGCCGCACGGTGATCGCGTTGCCCTTCGGCAGGGTCAGTACGTCCTGGCTGCTCGGGATGCGCGGACCGAGCCGCGTGTCCAGCTCGACCAGCGCGCGTGCGCGTGCGAACTCCGTCGGCGTGAACGGCAGGTACGGGCGCTCCACCGTGATCACTCCGCCCTCCGGCGCCCGCAGCCGCATCACGGTGTCCTCCAGGGCTCCCTCCACGGGAGCGTCCTGATGAACGTGGCCGGAGCGGGGGGAGACGGCGGGCAGGGAGCGGATGGTGCACCTGCCGAGCAACTGCCTCAGCGCGAGCGGCAGTTCCGCCGCGTCGAGCGCGGTGCGCGTGGCGAGGCTCAGCATCCGGGTCGGGGCGTCCACCAGGTCGTGCGCGTCGGCCCGTTCGATCCAGGTCTCGGTTCCGCCGGCCGACGAGACGGCTCGCGTGATCGCGTTCGCGTCCAGCTCGGCCGGGGCCCGCACCAGGAACTCGTCGACCGTGCCCTGGGCCAGCGGATGCGTCTGCAGGCTCAGGATGTCGATCCGCAGCCGGGCCAGCGCCGTGCACAGCGCGGCCAGCGTCCCCGGCTCGTCCTGCACCGTGGTCCGCAACCGCCACAGCGCGGTCGTCCCGGCCGCCGCGTCGCGCTCGGACGGCCCGGCCTGCCGCCCCTCGGCGGGCGGCCGGGCGCCGGTATCACTCGTGGGCGGTGCGTGACCGTGGCGTCGTGTCCACCAGGTGTGGAAGCCGGCCGTCGCGACGAGTGCCGCGGCCGACAGTCCCAGCAGCGCGGGACCGTCGGGGCCGTGCCCGACCAGATTGGCGGTCACGTCCGCCACCGCGACGGCGGTGAACAGGGCGGCGAGCTCTATCAGGTCCCGTCGCCAGTGGTGAACCGGACGGCCGTGCTTGGCACGCCTCACATCAGACATGTCTGGAGTCATGCAACCACTGTGGAGGAAGGGTGTTGCGTGATCACAAACGCTCTGTGTCTGATGAGTAAAGTGTGCTTCTGTCCTTTTTATTGTTCTTTTGACGAAGCTCTTCTGTGTGGGTGGGTGGCGCGCCGCGCACCGGGGGATGACTCCGGTGCGCGGCGTGGGGAAACCTACTGCCCGACCAGGCCCGGCTGCAGCACCTGGGTGAACAGCACGGTCCCGTCCTGCTCCCGCAGCCGGACCGTCAGCTCCCCGCTGTGGCCGTCGATGTCGACCTCGCCGAAGAACTGGTAGCCGCCCGCGGGGGAGACGTTCGGGGCGGTCGGCGCCTTCACGAACACCCGGTCCGGGCCGAAGGTGCCGTCCAGCGCGCTCGCCGGGAACGCACCCGCGTTGAGCGGCCCCGAGACGAACTCCCAGAACGGCTCGAAGTCGGTGAACGCGGCGCGGGAGGGGTGGTAGTGCTGCGCCGAGGTGTGGTGCACGTCGGCCGTCAGCCACAGCGTGCCCGTGATCCTGCGGTGCTTGATGAACCGGAGCAGTTCCGCGATCTGCAGCTCCCGGCCCAGCGGTGCGCCCGGGTCGCCCTGTGCCACAGCCTCGAAGTTCGGCCTGCTCTCCATGGGGTCCGGCACGACCAGGCCGAGCGGCATGTCCGCGGCGATCACCTTCCAGACGGCCCGGGACCGCTGCAGCTCCCGCTTGAGCCAGTCCAGTTGCTCGGCGCCGAGGATGCCCTGCGGATCGACGGTCTGGTCGTCGGGCGAGTTGGCGTTGCGGTAGGTGCGCATGTCCAGGACGAAGACGTCCAGCAGCGGGCCGTGCCGCATCACCCGGTACACCCGGCCGTCCCGGTCACCCGGCCGCAGCGTGGAGAGGGGGAAGTACTCGCTGAACGCCCGCCTGGCCCGGGCGGCCAGCACGTCGATGCTCTTCTCGGTGTAGCGGGTGTCGGAGGAGGCGATCACCTCGCCCGGGTACCAGTTGTTGCGGACCTCGTGGTCGTCCCACTGGATGACCGACGGCACCTGGGCGTTGAACCGCCTGAGGTTCTCGTCCAGCAGGTTGTAACGGAAGTTGCCGCGGTACTCGGCCAGGGTCTCGGCCACCTTGGACTTCTCCTCGGTGGTGATGTTGCGCCAGGTGCGGCCGTCCGGCAGGGCCTGGGTCGCCGGGATCGGCCCGTCGGCGTAGACGTTGTCGCCACTGCACAGGAAGAAGTCCGGGTCGAGCTTCGCCATCGCGTCGTAGATCCGGTAGCCACCGAGGTCCGGGTTGATGCCCCAGCCCTGGCCGGCCAGGTCGCCCGACCACAGGAAGCGCACTCCGCGGCGCCGTCCGAGCGGTGTCGTGCGGAAGGTGCCCGTCACCGGGTCGCCGGTGCGCCGCGGGTCGTCCGGGTCCGCCAGCAGCACCCGGTAGTGGATCTGCTCGCCCGCCGGCAGCCCGTGCAGCCGAGTGGTGCCCGTGAAGTCCGTGCCGGCGCCCAGCAGCGGGCCGTGCCATCTGCGGGGGTTGCGGAACGACTCCGTCGCGGCGGTCTCGACGATCATCCGGGCGGGGCGGTCGGACCGCACCCAGACGAGACCGGAGTCGGCGCTCACGTCTCCGGCCTGGACGCCCCATGCCGCCTTGGGACGCCCCGACAGGGCGAACGCCGGTGCCGCGCCGAGCACGGGGGGCAGGGTCAGAGCGGCCGACGCGGCGAGGGAGCCGCGCAGGACGCTGCGGCGGCCCGGCAAAGGACGGTGTGACATGAAGGTGCCTCCTGGGACGGTTCCGGCCGATGGGCACTGCCACAACTACTGGGACGCCGCAGCGCATACGCAAACCACAAGTGAACAACTGCCCGCGGCACTACGGGAGCCACGGGCAGCGGGATCGCTCCGCGGGTGCTCAGCGGCTGCCGTCCAGGATCACCCGGGCGACCAGTGCCGGATCGTCGTTCATCGGGACGTGGCCGCAGCCGGGCAGCCGTACCAGGCGGGCCCCGGGGATGAGCTGCTTGGCGCGGACCCCCTGACGGCGCACCAGGATCCTGTCCCTGGTGCCCCACGCCACGGTGACCGGCAGCCCGGGCACGTCCTGTGTGAACCGTACGGTCGTGCCCTGACGGAGGGTCGCGGCGAAACCCTCGGCCCTGGCCAGCGCGAGCGTCTCGGCCACGACGGCCTCGGGGGAGCGGCGGCCGGGCCGGGCGTAGATGGTGCTGGTCAGCACCGCCCGCCCGGCCGCCGTGCGCGACAGCCGTTCCACCAACGGCGGCGGCATGGCGCGCGCCGCCTGACGCATGGCGAGAAGCAGCGTGAACGCATACCGCCGCTCGGCCTGCGTCCAGAAACCGGCCGGCGCAAGGGCGGTGACGGACCGTACGAGCTTCTCGCGGCCCAGTTCGAGAGCCAGCAGACCGCCCAGCGAGTTGCCCGCCACATGCGGACGGTCGACGCCCAGCGCCTCGCACAGCGCACCGAGAGCCGGTACCACGCTCGCCAGGTCATAGCCGACCCCGTCCGGCAGGGCAGGGGAGGCGCCGAAGCCGGGGAGGTCGACCGCGATCACATCGCGTTCGGTGGCCAGGATGTCCACGACCGGGTCCCAGGCCTGCCGGTGGTGGCCGATGCCATGCAGCAGAAGGAGCGGTTCGCCGCTGCCCACGCGCGCGTACGAGACGGCCACGGTCCGCGGGCCGTGCGGAGAGGGAACGCTGAAGGAGACCGTGGCGGCCATGCTGCTGCTCCTCGTCTGGGACGGGCTGACGACTTTTCGTAGACACTTTGTCAGCAAGTGCTACCGGCCGGTAGCCCCCCGGTCGGAAAGCGTTCGCCCATGTGTCATCGGTACCGCGCCCGGCGAATGTCGTGTGAACGCCCTGCGGCACCGCGCCCGCGCGGTGCGTAAGGGGACGAGGATTGGTCTTGACCAAGGGTGGGGGCCGCCCTATGGTCGCAGAGAAGTGCAACAACCTTTAATAAACAAGGGCGCTAAAACGCCGCCGCACCACGGCGATTGCGGAGGACAGGGTGGGGACCACGCAGGCGGATCCGGTGCAGGAGCCCAAGTACTGGCATCTCAAGACCGTGCTCACCGAAGCACTCGACTCGGAGTTCTCGGTGGGCGAGATCCTGCCCAACGAACGCGACCTCGCGGCCCGCTTCGGTGTCGCCCGCGCCACGCTCCGCCAGGCGCTGGAGCAGCTTGAACTCGAGGGCCGCCTGCAGCGCCGCCGCGGGGTCGGGACGACCGTCGCCCCGCCGCGCGTGGGGGTCGCCGTCGGTTCCGAGCGGCATCTGTGGCCGGGCGCTGCCGGGGACGCCTGGCAGCCCGCCGACTGCACGTCGGCGGTCCCGCCCGCCGCCGTGGCCGATCTCCTGCAGACCGCCCGGGACGAGCGGGTGCACACGGTGCGCCGCTCCCGGGTGACGCACGGCCAGCCCGTCGCCGCCGAACTGCTCTACATCCCGGCCTCCTCGGTGCCCGATCTCTCCGCGATCGACGCGCCCTCCGGTACGGCACGCGCACGTGCCGTCCTGCGGGAACTCCAGCGAGCGGACCTGGAGGACCAGGACCAGGCCGTCGAGCTGGGCTCGGCCAGTGCCGAGGACGCCAAGGAGCTCGACCGGCTGCCCGGCGCGCCCGTCCTCGTCGTCACCACCCGCTACCACGCCGGGGGCCGTACGGCGGCCGTCTCCGTCGCCACATACCGCGCCGACACCTGCCGCCTGACCTTCGGCGCCTCGGGCCGCGTGGAGATCCACCACGATCCGGAGCGCCGCGCCTCCTGACCGCCCGCGGGACACCGGGGCCGACCGTGCCCCGGGTCCATCTGCCGCCCGTGCGCGCCCCTGCACGTACACGCCCGGACCCGGACGCCGCACCCGTTCGGTTCAGCGCCGCGCCGTGACCGTGCCCTCCACCGCGAACAGCTGCTCCTCCACATGGTCCAGCGCCAGTCGCAGCGCCCCCGTCGCCACCGCGGCCTCGCCGAGCCGTGACAGGGTCACCTTCGGCGGGCGCAGGCAGTAGCGGGCCAGCTCGTGGCGCAGCGGATCCAGTACGCCGTCCAGGCCCGCCGCCCAGCCGCCGATGACGACCAGTTCGGGATCCAGGGCCAGTACGAGGGCGGCCACGTCGTGCACCAGGCGCTGGATGAAGCGGTCCACGGCCGCGCGGGCCCGCTGGTCGCCCTCGCGGGCCAGGGCGAAGACGTCGGCGACCTGCTGCTCGTCCAGCGGCTGCAGCGGTTCGTCCGTGGTCGACAGCAGCTTCTCGGGAGCCGCCTCGCGGCCCAGCAGATGCAGGGCGCCGATCTCCCCGGCCGCGCCGCCGTAGCCACGGTGCAGCCGCCCGCCGATCAGCGAGCCGGCGCCGGGACTCAGCCCCGCCAGGACGAAGACGACGTCGTCGGACTCCGTGGCGGCGCCCTTCCAGTGCTCGGCGACGGCCGCGGCATTGGCGTCGTTCTCGACGAGGACCGGGCACTTGAAGGAGCGGCTGAGCCGTTCGCCGAGGTTCAGGCCGGTCCACTCGGGCAGGGCCGTGCCCAGACGCACGGTGCCGTCCCCCTCCACGATCCCGGGGCTGCCCACGCCCACCGCGCGCAGCGAAGCACGAGCCACGCCCGCGCGGCGCAGCAACTCGGCGACCGTGCCCCGCAGCCGATCCAGACGCTCGTCCGCCGAGGCCGCCTCGGAGATCTCCTTGGACAGCGAGCCCAGCTCCCGGCCGTCGAGGTCGGCGAGAAGGGCGGTGACCCGGTGGGCGCCCACGTCCAGGCCGAGCAGATGGCCCGCCTCCGCCCGGAACCGGAACCTGCGCGCGGGCCGCCCCTGTCGGCGCGCCGCACCCTCCTCGGCGGCCTGCTCCACCACGAGCCCGGCCTCGATCAGCCCTTCGACCACGCCCTCGACGGTCGGCCGGGACAGCCCGGTCACCCGGGTGATCTCGGTGAGGGTCGCGCAGTCCGTGGCACGCAGCGCGTGCAGCACCACCGCGGAGTTGATCCTTCGGAGCAGAGAGGGATCCCCGCCGGTCAGCCGCCCCAACGTCCGTCCTCCCAGCTCGTGCGCGTGTTGGCCGGATCGTACTCGGCACCGCGCTCACCCGCGAGGGCCTGCCGGCATCCGAGCGGATCGGCCCGCTGTGACGACCCCGACCTGCACGCCGCGATCACCACCTCTGACGCCATGCCAATTGTCAGTGGTGCCCGCTTTACTGGATCGCATGGACATCGCGAGGTACCTCTCCGTCATAGACCTGCTGTGCGCCCGGGAATTCCCCGCGGCGCACGGCAGGACGGAGCACGGTGAGAGCGGGCCCGGATATCACGTGGCCGCCTTACAGACGAGCGATGAGTTCTGGGAGGACGACCGGACAGGGCGGGAGGAGGCGCGGACGCAGTACGAGGTCGACCGGGACGGCCTCGGGGAGCGGTTGACCGAGCGCTGGGGCCCGTCCCAGGACTTCAGTCTCTACAGCGTTCTCGACCGGGCCGTGGACGGCGAGGACATCGAGGAGCCCTGGGCCGGGCTCAGCGGGCATGTGCCGGACGTCCGGCTGTGGAAGTCGGCCGAGACGGGCCGGTGGGTCGCCCTCGGCGTGTCCCAGTGGGACGTGGAGCTGCCGTTCCGGCTCCTCGCGGTCGTCACGGAGACGGATCCCCCGTGACCGTCCCCGTCCGCTGCCCCTCCGCGGCCTTCCGCAGCCGCGCGAACTCCTCGGCCATCGTCGCCGCCGTCCAATGGGCGTTCAGGCCGCTCGGGTTGGGCAGCACCCATACCCGGGTCGAGCCGATCGACCGCTCCTGCGGGCCCACGGCGGCCCCGCGGTCCTCGAAGGCCGTCCGGTACGCGGTCACCCCGACCACCGCCAGCCACGTCGGCCGCAGCCGCTCCACCTTGGCCGTGAGAATCCGCCCGCCCTCCCGGTACTCCAGGGCGCTCAATTCGTCGGCGCGGGCGGTCGCCCGCGCCACCACATTGGTGATGCCGAGCCCGTATGCGAGCAACTCCCGCTGCTCCGAAGGTTTCATCAGCCTCGGCGTGAAGCCGGACAGATGCAGCACCGGCCAGAAGCGGTTGCCGGGGCGGGCGAAGTGGTGGCCCGTCGCCGCCGTCATGAGACCCGGGTTGATGCCGCAGAAAAGGACCTTGAGACCGTCCGCGACCACGTCCGGCACCAGACGGTCGCGGGCGGCCTGAAGCTCCGCCGGGGTGAACCGGCTCAGAGGATCGCCCCCGGCGTGTAGCCGGCGGCCTCGGGGTGCTGCTTCACGATCTCCTCGATACGGCCGACGACGGCGGCGACCTGATCGGCCGCGGCGCCCGTGAAGGACAGCTTGTCCGCCATCAGCCCGTCGAGCTGCGCGCGGTCCAGCGGGATGCGCTCGTCGGCGGCCAGCCGGTCCAGCAGTTCGTTGCGCTCGGCGCCCTGCTCGCGCATCGCGAGCGCGCAGGCCACGGCGTTCTCCTTGATGGCCTCGTGGGCCACCTCCCGGCCGACGCCCGCGCGCACCGACGCCATCAGCACCTTGGTCGTGGCGAGGAACGGCAGATAGCGGTCCAGCTCCCGCGCGACGACGGCGGGGAAGGCGCCGAACTCGTCGAGCACCGTCAGGAACGTCTCCAGCAGGCCGTCCAGCGCGAAGAACGCGTCCGGCAGCGCGACCCGGCGTACCACCGAGCAGGACACGTCGCCCTCGTTCCACTGGTCGCCCGCCAGTTCACCGGTCATCGAGGCGTAGCCGCGCAGGATCACCATCAGGCCGTTGACGCGCTCGCAGGAGCGGGTGTTCATCTT
This sequence comes from Streptomyces glomeratus, assembly GCF_021462825.1. Lineage (GTDB taxonomy): Bacteria > Actinomycetota > Actinomycetes > Streptomycetales > Streptomycetaceae > Streptomyces > Streptomyces glomeratus. The sequence continues at coordinate 38,982 of NZ_JAKEEB010000029.1, forward strand.
GTGAGGCATCGCGGACGAGCCGACCTGGCCGGGCTTGAAGCCCTCGGTCACCAGCTCGTGGCCGGCCATCAGCCGGATGGTCTTGGCCAGCGACGACGGCGCCGCGGCCAGCTGCACCAGCGCGGTGACGACCTCGTAGTCGAGGGAGCGCGGGTAGACCTGGCCGACCGAGGTGAAGGCCTGCGAGAAGCCCAGGTGACCGGCGATCCGCTGCTCCAGCTCCGCTAGCTTCGCCGCGTCCCCGCCGAGCAGGTCGAGCATGTCCTGCGCCGTGCCGACGGGGCCCTTGATGCCGCGCAGCGGGTAGCGGCCGAGCAGTTCCTCGATCCGGCCGTAGGCGACGAGCAGCTCGTCGGCGGCGGTGGCGAAGCGCTTGCCGAGGGTGGTGGCCTGCGCGGCCACGTTGTGGGAGCGGCCCGCCATCACCAGCTCGCCGTACTCGGCCGCGAGCTTGCCCAGACGCGCCAGCACGGCCACCGTGCGGCCGCGCATCAGCTCCAGGGACAGCCGGATCTGCAGCTGCTCGACGTTCTCCGTCAGATCGCGGGAGGTCATCCCCTTGTGCACGTGCTCATGCCCGGCGAGGGCGTTGAACTCCTCGATCCGCGCCTTCACATCGTGCCGGGTGACCTTCTCGCGCTCGGCGATCGAGGCGAGGTCGACCTGGTCGAGCACGCGCTCGTAGTCGGCGATCGCCGCGTCCGGCACCTCGACCCCCAGGTCCTTCTGGGCCCGCAGTACGGCGAGCCAGAGCCGGCGCTCCAGCCTCACCTTCTCCTCGGGGGACCAGAGCACGGCGAGCTCGGCGGAGGCGTACCGTCCGGCGAGGACGTTCGGGATACGGGGCTTTGCGGGCGCAGCAGTCACGTGTACGGATTCTACTGGCGAATCGTGCAGGCCAGCGCCACCGGGCGGATCGGCGGAACCTACGAGACCGGCGTCACGCGAGCCCGGACCCCTGCCCGTGGCGGCCGCGCCACCGCCCCGCACCGTGCGTTTGCCGTCACGACCGGCGGCCCGGGCGCTCCGTCTGTTCCGCGACCTCGGCCAGGATGTCCCCGTGGCACAGCTCGGGCGCGCACCAGCAGGCGAGCGTCCTGCCGCGCAGCTTCGGCACCTGGGCCAGCAGGTCGGGGTGCGCCATCAGATACTCCCGGTACTTGGCCATCACCTCGGACCGGGTCCCGTCGTGCTTCTTCTTCGGAGTGTCGATCTGGAACGGGTTGTACAGCGGGTGCTGGGGCAGGTCCCAGCCGCCCCTGGTCAGTCGGCGGCCGATGTAGACGACATCACGCGGCGCGTGTTCCAGCCTGGGACCGAAGTCCTGAAGGCGGCCCTTGAGGTTGATCACCCTGGTGCTCACGCGACTCCCTCCGCGACATTCGGCACGTGTGGCGCTCCCAGGTGGTGTCCGACACCCCCTAGACGGCCGGCTCTTCGTACGGCAGCAGTTCCGGACGCTTGGCCGGACGGCCGTCGCCCGACGAGCGGCCCGTCAGCCGCCGCGCTATCCACGGCAGCAGATGCTGCCGGGTGAAGCGGACGTCCGCGGTTCGACGGGCGAGCCAGCCGGGCCGGGCGCTCGGCGGCAGCGGGCTACGCCACTCCGTATCCTCCGCCTCGTACCCGAGCGTCTGCCACACGGCTTCCGCCACCCGGCGGTGTCCCTCGGCCGTCAGATGCAGCCGGTCCACGTCCCACAGGCGCGGATCGGCGAGCGAGGGTGCGCCGTAGAGGTCGACCACGAGTGCGCCGTGCCGCTCGGCGAGTTCGTCGACGCAGGCGAACAGCTCCTCCATGCGGGGCCGGAACCGTTCGAGGACCGGCCCCTGACGACCGGGGCTGCGCATCAGGACGAGCTGGTCGCACGCGGGGGCCAGGCGTTCCACGGCCTGGGTGAGCAGATCCCGTACGCGGCCCATGTCGCACTTCGGCCGCAGCGTGTCGTTCAGGCCGCCGACCAGTGTGATCACGTCGGGCCGCATCGCGGCGGCGAGGTCGACCTGCTCCTCGACGATCTGCTGGATGAGCTTGCCGCGCACGGCCAGGTTGGCATACCGGAATCCGGGTGTCCGGGCGGCCATCCGGCCCGCGAGAACATCGGCCCAGCCGCGGTACGAGCCGTCGGGAAGCAGATCCGACATGCCCTCGGTGAAGGAGTCGCCGACGGCGACCAGGCTGGTGTGGGTGGGGTTCGTCTGCATGGCGCGGACGATGGTATCCCGCGTCCATACCCGCCGGTCGGTCGGCCCGCCCCTCCACCGACCGGCCACCGGCTCGCCCGGCCGACGGCCGGCACGGGGCTGGAGGGAGTTCGGGGCGACTGCCTGCACGGGGCTGGAGGGAGTTCGGGGCGACTGCCTGCACGGGGCTGGAGGGAGTTCGGGGCGACTGCCCGCACGGGGGCTGGAGGGAGTTCGGGGCGACTGCCCGCACGGGGGCCGCAGGGAGTTCGGGGCGACTGCCCGCACGGGGGCCGCAGGGAGTTCGGGGCGACCGCCCGCACGGGGGCTGCAGGGAGTCCGAGGCGACCGCCCGCAAGGGCCCGCGGGGGATCCGGTGCAATGGCTCGCAGGGGCCGCGCGTGAACGTGTCCGGCCACGCGACCGTGGGCCCGAGAGCCCCTGGGCCCGACAGAGGCGGCCGATGCCGGGGCGAGCGGGCGGGGTGTGTCAGGTCCGGTGACCGAACAGTTCCCGCAGAACGTCCTCCATGGTGACCAGGCCCGCCAGGCGACCGTCCGTGCCCAGGACCGCCGCCAGGTGCGTACGGCTGCCGCGCATCGCGGTGAGCACGTCGTCCAGCGGGGTGCTTCCCCGCACCCGCGCGATGGGCCGCATGTCACTCACCCGGAACGGCGCGTTCCGCGGCGACGCGTCCAGCGCGTCCTTCACATGCAGATAGCCGACGATCCGCCGCCCCTCGTCCACCACCGGGAACCGCGAGAACCCGGACTCGGCCGACAGCCGCTCCAGCTCCTCCGGAGTCACGCCGACCCGCGCGTACACCACGCGTTCCAGCGGCACCACCACGTCGCCCACGGGTCGGCGGCCCAGTTCCAGGGCGTCGTGCAGCCGCTCCTGGGCGCGGTCGTCGATGAGCCCGGCCTCGCCGGAGTCCGTGACGAGCCGCGCCAGTTCGTCGTCCGAGAAGGTGGCGGTGACCTCGCTCTTCGTCTCCACGCGCAGCAGTGTGAGCAGCGCGTTCGCGAACGCGTTCACCGTGAAGATCACCGGGCGCAGCGCCCGGGACAGACCGACCAGCGGCGGCCCGAGCAGCAGCGCCAGCCGCACCGGCTCGGCGAGCGCCACGTTCTTCGGCACCATCTCGCCCAGCAGCATGTGCAGATACGTCGCCAGGGCCAGTGCGATCACGAACGACACCGCCCGGCCCGCGCCCGCCGGGACGCCGACCGCGTGGAACGCCGGCTCCAGCAGATGCTCGATCGCGGGCTCGGCGACGACACCGAGGACCAGGGTGCACAGGGTGATGCCGAGCTGCGCGGCCGCGAGCAGCGCCGAGACATGCTCCAGACCCCACAGCACACTGCGGGCCCGCCGGTCGCCCGCGTCGGCGTGCGGCTCGATCTGGCTGCGGCGGACGGAGATCAGCGCGAACTCCGCACCCACGAAGAAGGCGTTCGCGACGAGCGACAGCAGGCCGATCAGCAGCTGGACGAGGGTCATCGCTCGTCCTCCCGCTCGGCGGGCGCCGCGTGCAGAAGCACCCGGGCGGCCCGGTGCCCCGTCGCGTCCACCACATCGAGGCGCCATCCGGCGACCTCCACGCTGTCGCCCTTCACCGGTATGCGCCCGAGTTCCGTGGCGATGAGTCCGGCGAGCGTCTCGTACGGGCCTTCGGGCACCCGCAGCCCGACACCTGCGAGCTGGTCGATGCGGGCCGAGCCGTCGGCCGAGTACAGCGCACGGCCGTCGGCGTCCCGGCCGGCCGGGGCCAGGTCGGGTGCCTCGTGCGGGTCGTGCTCGTCCCGCACCTCGCCGACGACCTCCTCGACGATGTCCTCCAAAGTCGCGACCCCGGCGGTGCCGCCGTACTCGTCGATGACGACGGCCATGGTGTTCCCGCCGGAGAGCCGGTCCAGCAGCCGGTCGACGGTCAGGGTCTCGGGCACGAAGAGCGGCTCGCGCATCACCTGCGTGACCGAACGGTAGGGACGCGTCTCGGCCGGTACGGCCACGACGTCCCTGACGTGCGCGATACCGACGACCTGGTCCAGGCCGCCGCGGTAGACGGGGAACCGGGACAGACCCGTCGCCCGCGTCGCGTTCGCCACGTCCTGGCACGTCGCCTGGGCGTCCAGGGCGATCACCTGGACGCGCGGGGTCATCACGTTCTCCGCGGTCAGGTCGGCCAGGTTGAGGGTGCGCACGAACAACTCGGCGGTGTCCGCCTCCAGGGCGCCCTCCTTGGCGGAGTGCCGGGCGAGCGCCACGAGTTCCTGGGGGCCGCGTGCGGAGGCCAGCTCCTCGGCCGGTTCGAGGCCGAGGCGGCGGACCGCGTGGTTGGCCGTGTTGTTCAGATGCGTGATGAACGGGCCGAACGCGGCGCTGAACCAGCGCAGCGGCGTGCCCACTCGCTTGGCCACCGCGAGCGGCGAGGAGATCGCCCAGTTCTTGGGCACCAGCTCGCCGACCACCATCAGGAACACGGTCGACAGGCCCGTGCCGATGACCAGGCCCACGGACGTGGACGTCGAGCGCGACAGGCCCAGCGACCCGAGCGGGCCCGCGATCAGCTTGGCGATCGACGGCTCGGCGAGCATGCCGACCACCAGGTTGGTGACCGTGATGCCGAGCTGGGCGCCCGAGAGCTGGAACGTCAGGCTCCGTACGGCCTTCAAGGCGCCGGACGCACCGCGCTCACCGCGCCGGACGGCGTGGTCCAGCTCGCTGCGCTCGACCGTGGTGAGGGAGAACTCCGCCGCGACGAATCCACCGCAGGCGAGCGAGAGCAGGATCGCCACCAGCAGGAGGAGCACTTCGGTCATCGGGTCACCTCCGTCCCAGGATCGGCCAGGGACGCGGCTACCGCGCGAGGTCGGGTACGGGCGGGCTCGCCCATCGGCGGACGCTCACACCTCTCCATGGTGGGACGGGTTGACCCCTTGAGGGGACCGTGTGTCCTCTCAAGGGTAAAGGATCGGCAAAGTCGCTCAGGTCGTGAGAGGTTTCACCCAGCGGCGCCATTGCTCCTCGGGCGCGTACCCGGCGGCCCGCCACGCATGCTGGGCCGTCTCGTTGCGCAGCAGCACCATCGCGTCCCCGCGGCGCCCCCCGAGCCGTACGAACCGCTCCTCCGCCGCGGCCAGGAGGGCCGAGCCGATACCGTGCCGTCGCCGGTCCGGGTGCACCGCGAGCCGGTACAGATGGCAGCGCCAGCCGTCGAAGCCGGCGATCACCGTCCCGGCGAGTTCGCCGGACTCCTCGGCCAGCAGCAGCGCGTCCGGGTCGCGGGCGAGGAGCCGCTCCACACCGTCCCGGTCGTCGCTGATGCTCGTGCCTTCGGCGGCCACCTTCCAAAAAGCCAGCACGGCGTCGAGGTCCTCGGGTCCGGCGGCCCGTATCCGTAGATCACTCATGCCGGGATCACACCATGCCGGAGTCGGCGCCTTCGAACATTCCGGCATCCGGACGGCGGTGCGCGGCGCGACGGGCGGCGCGAGGGCCCGCTCCGGGGCGCGGCCGTCGAAAGGCGGCTTCGGAGCGCGGCGTGATCACTCGTGCGCGATCGCCGCCAGCACGTTCATGCGCGACGCGCGCAACGCGGGCAGCAGCGCGGCCACCACCCCCACGACCGCCGAGCCCACCACGACGGCCACGATGGTGCCCCAGGGAATCGCCAGCGCCTTCATGCCCTCCAGCGCGAGCACCCGCTGGATGCACAGGCCCCACACCAGTCCCAGTGCCAGCCCGAGGACGGCCCCGAACACGGCGATCACCACGGACTCCAGCCGGATCATCCGGCGCAACTGCCGCCGGGCGAGCCCGATCGCACGCAGCAGGCCGATCTCCCGGGTGCGCTCGACGACCGAGAGGGCCAGGGTGTTGACCACCCCGAGTACGGCGATGACGATCGCCAGGCCGAGCAGTGCGTAGACGAGATAGAGCAGCACCCCGATCTGCTCGTGCACCAGCTTCTTGTAGTCGGCCTGGTCGCGGACCTGTACCTGGGGATACGCGTCGAGCGTCTTCTCCAGACGGGACCGGAGCCGCTCCTTGGACGTGCCCGGCGCGGCGTTCACGTACAGCGCGGAGTCCTGCCCGCCCGGTACGTACTTCCGGAACGTGTCCATCCCGAGGAACAGCCCGCCCTCCGTGCCGACGCCGTCCGACGCTCCCTGGTCCGTGAGCGCGCCGACCCGGAGGGCGGCGCTGCGTCCGGCCGGGAACCGTAGGGGGAGCGTGCTGCCGACGTGGATGCCGTGGTCCCTGGCGAACGTCGCGTCCATGGCGATGGCGCCGGCCGCGAGCGCGGCGGGCGTGTCCCCCCGCACGTAGTTGATGTGCGCCACCTCGTCGAGCCGCGGGTCGTAGCCCCCGGCGGTGGTCTCGACGCGCCCGCCGTCCGGCAGCCGCACCGCGACGGGTGTGAACCGCTGGCGTACGACGAGCCCCGCGCCCTCCGTCGCCCCGACCCGGTCGGTGATCTCCTTCGGGAAGGGCTGGAAGTTGGTGTTCTGCACCACGAAGTCGGCGCCCAGCGTCTTGTCGATCTGCCGGTCGAACGACTTGGACATGGACGTGCTCGCCACCGACATCCCGGTGACCAGGGCGATCCCCACCATCAGGGCGGAGGCGGTGGCACCCGTGCGGCGGGGGTTGCGCAGAGCGTTGCGCTGGCTCATCCGCCCGATGGAGCCGAAGAGGGCGGGGAAGGCGGCGCCCAGCACCCGGATCACGGGACGCACCAGCAGCGGCCCCGCGATCACGGTGGCGACGAGCGTGAGGATCACGCCGAGCCCGAGCAGGGAGGCGGCCGGCCCGGTCTCCGTCGCTCGTACACAGCCCGCCAGCGCCGCCAGGCCGAGCACGCCGACGATCGAGCCCGCCACCGCGCGGATCGTCAGGGGCCGCCCCACCCCGGCGACCTCGGCGTCCGTGAGAGCGGCCATGGGGGAGACGGCGGCCGCGCGGCGGGCCGGGAGATACGCGGCGACGAAGGTGACGCCGACGCCGACGACGTACGCGGCGACCGGTGTCACCCAGCCGATCACCATCTCGGTGGACTTCAGGTTCATGCCGAACGCGCTCATCAGCCGGATCAGCCCGGCCGCGAGCCCGATACCCGCGGCGAGTCCGAGCGTCGAGGCGACGAGGCCCAGCAGCAGGGCCTCGGTGAGCACGGACCGGCGCACCTGCCGGCGGTCGGCGCCCAGAGCGCGCAGCAGTCCCAGTTCGCGGGTGCGCTGGGCGATGAGCATCGAGAACGTGTTGACGATGAGGAACACGCCGACGAGCACGGCGATGCCGGCGAAGCCCAGCATCACGTACTTGATCACTTCGAGAAACGCGCCGAGCTGTTCCGTGGCCGACTTGGCCTGCTCGCCCGCCGTCTTCAGGTCGTACGGGGAGGAGCCGTGGGGCGAGGAGTGCAGCGCCGTCGCGATCCGCTGCTTGAGCCGCTTGTCGGTCACGCCCGGTGCCGCGTCGACCGAGATGGCGGTGGCCACGTCGGGCCGGCCGAGCAGCCGGGTCTGGGCGGTCGGGGTGTCCAGGAAGATCAGGGCGGCGCCCGGATTGGTGGTCGTGAAGGTGGCGATCCCGACCACCCGCACCGTGAACGAGCCGGGCTGCGCGATCACCCGCAGCGTGTCGCCGATGCGCACGTGCTTGTGCCGGGCCGTGTCCGCGTCGAGCAGCACCTCAGCGGGGCCTTGCGGAGCGTGCCCCGACGTGAGCTTCACCGGGCTGCGGTCGGAGACGTACCAGTTCCTGGCGATGGTGGGCGCGCCGGTCGTCGGACCCACGGGTTCGTTCCGGTGGTCGACGACCGTGACGTACTGCACGGCGACGTCCACATGGGCGGTCGCCACCCCGTCGACCCGGGCGACGCGCTCGGCCAGCGAGGTGGGGAGGGTCGGGGTCACCCCGGTCGGGACCGGCGAGGCCAGGTCCTGCTCGGGGCTGACGGTCACATCGGCCGCCGTGGAGGCGAACAGACGGTCGAAGGTGCGGGTGACCGTGTCCGAGAAGATCAGGCTGCCCGCGACGAACGCCACGGACAGCAGGACGGCCAGGGCCGACAGCGCGAGTCGCCCCTTGTGCGCCAGGAAGCTGCGCAGCGTCGCCTTCAGCACGGTCGCCTCAGTCCTCCCCGGTCCTCGCCGCGGGCGCGTCGTCCACGCCGGACCGGACGGTGCCGGGCGTGGGGTCCTGGGGGCTTGCCCCGGCGAAAAGGCGCATGCGTTCCAGCACCGCCTCCGCCGTGGGCCGCTCCATCGTGTCCACGATCCGTCCGTCGGCCAGGAACAGCACCAGGTCGGAGTGGGCCGCCGCGCCCGGATCGTGTGTGACCATGACGACCGTCTGACCCAGCTCGTCGACCGCCCGGCGCAGAAAGCCCAGGACCTCGAGCCCCGCCCGGGAGTCGAGGTTGCCCGTCGGCTCGTCCGCGAAGATCAGTTCCGGGCGGGAGGCGAGCGCACGGGCGCACGCCACACGCTGCTGCTGCCCACCGGACAGCTGCGACGGCCGGTGCGTCAGCCGGTCGCGCAGTCCGAGGGTGTCGATCACCTGGTCCAGCCACTTCCGGTCGGGCTGCCGGCCCGCGATGTCCATGGGCAGTGTGATGTTCTCGGCCGCGTTCAGCGTCGGGATGAGATTGAACGACTGGAACATGAAGCCGATCCGGTCCCGGCGCAGCCGGGTCAGCTCGCGGTCCTTCAGACCCGTGATCTCGGTGTCGCCGAGCCACACCTGTCCGGCCGATACGGTGTCGAGCCCCGCCAGGCAGTGCATGAGAGTCGATTTCCCTGATCCCGAAGGGCCCATGACGGCGGTGAAACGGCCCCGGGTGATGTCCACGTCGACCGAGTCGAGGGCGAGCACCGTCGTCTCGCCCGAGCCGTACGCCTTCGTCAGCCCCCGGGCGCGGGCGGCGATGCCGTCCGCCTCCCCCGGGCCCGGGGAGTGCTCCGCAGCAGCAGTGGACAAGCCCGCCTCCTCGGTCGTGGACATCCCGGCTCCTTCGCCCGGCCTGTCCCGCACGAGCGTAATGTGGCGCCCGGCACACCCGGTATCCCCCCGGGGTCCACGCGCGCCTCCCTCACAGGTCGTGCGCCGGCAGGCGGTGCGAGGGCTCTCCCCGTACCGCGGTGCGTCGTGCGCCCCCTTGCCGGTGCTAGCACCACGGCGCTAGCGTCGAGTGCATGGCGAAGACCCAGCTGAACGTGAGGGTGGACGAGGACACCGCCCGAGCCGCCCGTGAACGTGCCCTGGAGCGCGGTATGAGCGTCAATCGCTACATCGAAGAGCTGGTCAGGCAGGACACGGGGGAGGCCGGCCACACGTTCGTCGAGGCCGCCGCCGACTTCATGAAGCAGTACGAGTCCGTCTTCGCCGAGGAGTTCGGCACCGCTCGCGAGGGCCGGACCCAGAGCCCGCGGGAGCGCCGGGGCGAAGGCAAGTCGCTGAGCCGTTGAGCCACCTCAGAATCGACCTCGCCTGGCTGCTGATGGTCGCCGAACAGAAGACTCCCGGAGACCCCCAGGTCACCGACTGGGGAGCGCTCGTCGCCGCGGTCAGCCGGCACGAGGCGGAGATATTCGGCGTCCCCGTCTACGACACCCCGTACGCCCGTGCCGCCGCCCTGCTGCAAGTCCTGCTGCACATCCCGGCGCTGGAGCGCTCCAACGCGCTGTTCGCCTCCGCGGTCGCCTACGCCTACCTCGTCGCCAGCGGCGTCAAGGTCGTCACCTCGCCCGAGCAGGTGCGCGAGCTGGCCCGGCTGGTCAAGAGCGGTGCGGCCTCGGTGGACGACATCGCCCGGGAGCTGCGTCAGTGGAGCCTGTGACTACTCCTCGCGCGCATGCCGCCAGGCGGTGCCCAGCACGCAGTAGGACGTCGGCAGGCGCGGCCCCTTCTCGGGCATCAGCATCCGCCGGTAGGGGCCCAGTTCGAAGCCCGCCGCGCGCAGCGCCGCGACCGGGTCCCGGGCGAGATGACAGCCGCCGTTGAGCGCCGGCCACACCGTGCGGTCCAGCGCGCGCTGCGCGGACCGCATCGCGGGCCCCCCGCCCACTCCGTGCTCGAAGAACCTCAGGGTGCCGCCGGGCCGCAGCACCCGCCGCGCCTCCCCGAGCGCCCGCGGCACATCCCGGACGCTGCACAGCACCAGCGAGAGCACCGCCGCGTCGAAGGCCTCGCTCTTGACCGGCAGCGCCTCCGCCGCGCCCGGGGCCACGTCCACGGGTACGTCGGCGCGCAGGGCCGCCTCGACCGCGCGCTGCCGCAACAGCCGCTCCGGTTCGATGGCGACGACCTCCGAGACCGTACGCGGATAGTGGGCGAAGTTCAGGCCGTTGCCCGCGCCGATCTCGATCACCCGGCCGGACAGTCCGGCCAGCAGGCGCTCCCGTACCGCGCCCATACCGAGGCGGGTCTCGGCAGCGATGCTGATCCGGGTGTAGTAGCGGGCGAACAGCGGATGATGCACGGCGTCGCGCGACACTCTGCGGGGGCGGGCGGACCGCAGCGTCATGAGCACCTCCGGGGGAGGACGGGCCTTACCGGGATTGTCCCCCGCGCCCGCCGTCCCCATCCCCGTCTTGCGTCAGGGCGTGTACGACGAGGCGAACGCCTCCGGGTCCCACGATCCGCCGAGCGGAGCCGCCAGCCAGCCGGGGGCCGCTGCACGGAAGTCGGCGGGCGCGTACGCCCCGGCTCCCGCCGGCAGCGCCCCGAGCAGGGGCGCCTGCGCAACCACCGGAAGGTCCGCGAGGTTGCACCGCGACGCGAGATCCGCCGTCCCGGGCCAGCTGCCGATGACCACACCGGTCAACTCCAGCCCCCGGCGCCGCACCTCCCGCGCCGTCAGCTCGGTGGTGTTGAGCGTGCCGAGGCCGGCCGTCGCGACCACCAGCACCGGTGCCGCCAGCAGCCGGGCCGCGTCCGCCAGCGTGCCGCCCTCGTCGTCGAACCGTACGAGCAGCCCGCCCGCCCCCTCGACGAGCACGAGGTCGTGCTCGGCCGCCAGTTTGGCGGCCGCCTCCGCCACCTCCCGCGGGCCCACGGGAGGCAGGCCGGCCCGCCGCGCCGCCGTCGCGGGCGCCAACGGGTCGGGATAACGCGCGAGCTCGCGGACCGTCCAGGCACCCGAGAGCCGGGCCACCTCGTCGGCGTCCCCGCGCTCGTCGGGTCCCACACCCGTCTGCGCGGGCTTGAGCACGGCGACGGACCGGCCCGCCGCGACCGCCACCGCCGCGACGGCCGCGGTCGTGACCGTCTTCCCGACCTCCGTGCCGGTCCCCGTGACCATCAGTACCGGCATGTCAGCCCTCCTGTGCCGCCGCGCACACCGCGCGCGCGATCCGTGCCACGTCCGCGTCCCCCGTCACATACGGCGGCATCGTATAGACGAGGTCGCGGAACGGCCGCAGCCACACGCCCTCGCGCACCGCGGCCCGGGTCGCCGCGGCCATGTCCACCTCGTGGTCGAGCTGGACGACGCCGATGGCGCCGAGCACCCGCACCTCGCGCACGCCGGGCAGGTCCCGCGCGGGAGCGAGGCCCTCCTTGAGACCCGTCTCGATCCGCTTGACCTCCGTCTGCCAGTCCTGCCCGAGCAGCAGGCCGAGCGAGGCGCAGGCCACGGCCGCCGCCAGCGGGTTGCCCATGAAGGTGGGTCCGTGCGCGAGCACCGGCACCTCGCCCCGGGAGATCCCCTCGGCCACGCGCGGGGTGCACAGCGTCGCCGCCATCGTCAGGTAGCCGCCGGTCAGCGCCTTGCCCACACACATCACATCGGGGGTCACCGCCGCGTGGTCGGCGGCGAACAGCGTGCCCGTACGCCCGAATCCGGTGGCGATCTCGTCGAACACCAGCAGGACGTCGTGGGCGTCGCACGCCTCGCGCAGCACCCGCAGATACGCGGGGGAGTGGAACCGCATCCCGCCCGCGCCCTGCACCACGGGCTCGACGATCACCGCGGCCAGCTCGTCCGCGTGCCGTGCGATCGTCTCGCGCAACAGATCAGCGTACGGCTCCTCGTAGGCGGCCGGCGGCGCCTCGGCGAACACCTGCCGGGGCAGGACGCCGCGCCACAGCTCGTGCATGCCGCCCTCGGGATCGCACACGGACATCGGGTGCCAGGTGTCGCCGTGATAGCCGCCGCGCCAGGTCAGCAGCCGCTGCTTGGCGGGGCGGCCGAGCGAACGCCAGTACTGCAGGCACATCTTGACGGCGACCTCGACCGAGACCGAGCCCGAGTCGGCGAGGAACACATGCTCGAGACCATTCGGCGACATGTCGACAAGGAGCTTTGACAACCGGACGGCGGGCTCGTGGGTGAGCCCGCCGAACATCACATGGCTCATGCGCGCCAGCTGCCCGCGCGCGGCCTCGTTGAGCACCGGGTGGTTGTAGCCGTGGATCGCCGACCACCAGGACGACATGCCGTCGACCAGTTCACCGGAGCCGTCGGCCAGACGCAGCCGCACCCCGCTCGCCGATTCCACGACGAGCGGCTCCTGCCGGCCCGGCATGGGACCGTAGGGATGCCAGACGTGCTGCCGGTCGAGCGCCAGCAGCTCGTCCACGGAGAACTCAGGCATTGGGCGCGAGGTCCGTTCCGGCGCCCCGGCGGCGCACCGCGACCAGATCCGTACGGGGCTCTTCGGCGCGCGGCAGGTCAGCCGAACCGCACACACCGCCGCTCTCGTGGGACCCGCACCCGCTCCCGTCGTGGGACCCGCATGCGCCGCCCTCGTGGGGCCCGCAGCCGGCGGCCTCCTGGGACCCGCAGCCACCCGCCGCCCGGTGCTCGGGCAGCGTCACCCGGTCCGTGCCCTCCACCTCGAACCCGGCGTCCGCGATCATCTCCAGGTCGGACTTGCCCGCCTGGCCCTCGCTGGTCAGGTAGTCCCCGAGGAAGATGGAGTTGGCCAGGTGCAGGGCCAGCGGCTGCATCGAACGGAGGTGCACCTCGCGGCCGCCCGCGATGCGGACCTCGACGTCCGGGCACACGAACCGGACCATGGCGAGGATCCGCAGACACCGCTGCGGGGTCAGGTTCCACTCCTTGGCCAGCGGCGTGCCCTCGAACGGGATCAGGAAGTTGACGGGGACCGAGTCGGGGTCCAGCTCCCGCAGCGAGAAGACGACGTCCACCAGGTCCTCGTCGCTCTCGCCCATGCCCGCGATCAGCCCGGAGCAGGCCGAGAGCCCGGCGGCGTGCGCCTTGTGCACCGTGTCCACCCGGTCGGCGTAGGTGTGGGTGGTGGTGATGTCCCCGTAGGTCGCCTCGGAGGTGTTGAGGTTGTGGTTGTAGGCGTCGGCGCCCGCCGCGCGCAGCCGTTCGGCCTGGCCGTCGGAGAGCAGACCGAGGCAGGCGCACACCTCGACGCCCTCGTTCTGCTCCTTGATGGTCCTGATGGTGTCCGAGACCCGGTCCACGTCCCGGTCGGTGGGCCCCCGACCGCTCGCCACCAGGCAGACCCGCTTGGCGCCGCCCGCGACGCCGGCCGCCGCGGCCTGCGACGCCTGGTCCGGCTTGAGCCAGGTGTACTTGAGGATGTCGGCCTTCGAGCCGAGCCGCTGGGAGCAGTAGGAACAGTCCTCCGGGCACAGACCGGACTTCAGGTTGACGAGATAGTTGAGTTTCACCCGTCGGCCGAACCAGTGGCGGCGCACCTTGCCGGCCGCGGCCACCACATCGAGCACGTCGTCGTCGGAAGTGGCGAGGACGGCCAGAGCTTCCTCGCGGGTCGGCATCTCGCGCCGCAGCCCCTTGTCCACCAGCGTGTTCAGCAGGTCCATGAGAGCCGATCCTGTCCTACGGGACCGCCCCGGGCCAAGGAGAGATCGCACAACAGACGACGTTCACCGTGTGGGTATTGCCACACCCTGGGCCGCTGGTCGTCCCGCTAGTGTCTGTGCACTGCCTACAAATGCCCCGGAGGAGTCATGGCGTTCGGCTGGATCGACGAACAGGCGCGGACGCGCCGCCGAGCCGGACTCGTCCGCACTCTGCGCCCCCGCCCCGCCGACTCGCCGCTCCTCGACCTCGCGGGCAACGACTATCTGGGCCTGTCCCGCCATCCGGAGGTCACCGAGGGCGCGGCAGGGGCGGCCCGGCTGTGGGGCGGCGGCTCGACCGGTTCCCGCCTCGTCTCCGGAACGACCGAACTCCACGTCGAGCTGGAGCGCGAGCTGGCCGGCTTCTGTGGCTTCGAGGCGGCGCTCGTCTTCTCCTCCGGGTACGCGGCCAACCTCGCGGCGGTCACCGCGCTCGCCCCGCACGGCTCACTGATCGTCTCCGATGCGGGCAACCACGCCTCGCTCATCGACGGCTGCCGGCTCGCCCGCGGCACCACCCAGGTCGTGGCGCACGCCGACCCCGACGCGGTCCGCAAGGCGCTCGACACCCACAGCGGGCCCGGTGTCGTGGTCTCCGACACGGTGTTCTCGGTGGACGGCGACGCGGCCCCGCTGGCCGACCTGGCCGAGGCCGCGAGGCAGTTCGGGGCCGGGCTGATCGTCGACGACGCGCACGGGTTCGGCGTGCTCGGGTCCGGCGGCCGGGGCGCGCCGCACGCGTCCGGTCTCGCGGGCGCCCCGGACCTGGTGGCGACGGTGACGCTGTCGAAGTCGCTCGGCAGCCAGGGCGGGGCCGTCCTCGGACCGGCGCGTGTGATCGACCATCTGGTCAACGCGGCACGGACGTTCATCTTCGACACCGGGCTCGCCCCGGCGGCGGCGGGCGCGGCGCTCGCGGCGCTGCGTCTGCTGCGCCGCGAGCCTGAACGTGCCCTACGGGTCCGCGCGGTGGCGACGGCCCTGCACGCCCGCCTCACGGCCGAGGGCCATGAGGCGGTGCGCCCGGACGCCGCCGTGGTCTCCGTGCGGGCACCGTCTCCCGAACTGGCCGTGCAGTGGGCGGCGGACTGCCGGGCGGCGGGAGTCGCCGTCGGCTGCTTCCGTCCGCCGTCGGTGCCCGACGGCATCTCACGGCTGCGGCTGACCGCCCGTGCGGACCTCACCGACGAGCAGATCGAGCACGCCGTGCGGGTGATCGGCGCGACGCGGCCGTAAGTCGGCGAAACGGCCGTGCCTCGCTCGTCGGACGCACATGACGCGTCCGCAACCGTGAGGAGAAGTGCTCCGTCAGATGTGATGCGGAAATCGACTCGAAATTGGCTCAAAGAAGTCCGAGTCGAGAGGAAATGATCAGCTCAGTCCGGCGAGAAACTCCTTCCAGGCGTCGGGGGTGAAGAGCAGGGCCGGACCGGTCACGTTCTTGGAGTCGCGCACGGCCACCAGTCCCTGCCAGGGGCCGCTGCCCGGACGGGCGGTCTCGACGCAGTTGTTCATTCCCGTACTCCGGCTGCTGCGCAGCCATCGCACGCCGTGCAGGGACGTACCGGCGGGGATGTGCCGAGGCGGTGCTGACATGGTGCCTCCTTACGTATCGCCGGCCAACGCGGCGATGTAATCCAACGAGTCCTCGGGCGAAAGGGCGTGGATCCGAAGGGAGTCGAAGGCCTCGCAGTAGGCCTGGAGGTCCTCTTTCCGTTCGAGGTAGAGGCTACTCGTCAAGTGGTCGAGAACGACCACATCCAGATCAGATCTGCTCGGGAATGAGAAGATAACGAAAGGCCCGGTGATGCCGATGTGCGCCCCGGCCGCAAACGGCAGCACCTGGAGTCGCACATGGGGCAGCCTGGCGGCTTCCAGAAGCCGGTTCAGCTGCCGCGCCATGGTCCCCGGGCCGCCGATCTCCCGGCGCAGTACGGCCTCGTCCAGGACGGCACTCAGCCGCAGCGGCGGATCCGCGCGCAACACCTCCTGACGGGCCAGCCGGACCTCCACCAGGGCGTCCAGCTTGTCGTCCTCCAGGGTGCCCACGGCGGCCCGGGTCACCGCCCGGGCGTACTCGGGTGTCTGCAGCAGCCCCGGCACCACCGAGGTCTCCAGTGTGCGCATCCCGCTCGCCTGCGACTCCAGGCTGATGAAGTCGCGGTAGGCCGGCGGCAGCACACCCCGGTAGGCGTGCCACCAGTTCTGCCGGCCGCCGCCGTCCTCCGAGCCCGCCAGTACCAGCAGCAGTTCCCGCAGTTCCTGGTCGTCGACACCGTACGCGTCCAGCAGCAGCCCTACGTCCCCCGGCTTGACCCCGCTGGAGCCCGTCTCGATCCGGCTCACCTTCGACTGGTGCCAACCGACGAGCGCTGCCGCCTCACCGCTCGTCAGACCCGCCCCGGCACGCAGGCCGCGCAATTCGGCGCCGAGTTTGCGGCGGCGCACCGCTGGTCCGTACTGCATGGCCGACTCCCTCCGCACGGCGCGCGGTTTTCACGGCGACGGTAGAGGATGACCCGGAAGGCGGCCCGAATACGGTCGGTCGTCGGAGAGTTCACCGCTTCGGGCGACAGATATATGCATATCTCGGGGGATCGCACCCGGGAGAGCCCTGGTGATGGCAGTCTGGCGCGCAGCACCAAGTCCGGGACCGTTCTCGAACCAAACCTCTCCGTGTCGGACTCCGGTCCCGTGGGAAAGGGACGACGTCGCCATGGCAGACCATCAGGAAGCATCCGTCACTCTGCCGAGCGATCCCGCCTCGGTCGCCGCAGCCCGAAAATACGTCTCGGACGTCCTCACCGAATGGGGTCTGCCGGGCGACGCAGAAGTCGCCGACACCGTTCGCCTGATCGTGTCGGAGCTGGCGACCAACGCCGTACAGCACACCCTCGGGCAGTCCCCGACGTTCACGGTCGACGTCGCGCTCGCCCGGGAGGAGTTGCTGTGCATCGGCGTCACCGACAGCCATCCGCGCTTCCCGAAGCGGTTGCCCGCCGCCGTGCAGCAGGACAACGGGCGCGGCATGGTGATCGTCCGCTGGCTGACCGCCGAGTACGGCGGGAGCCTGAGCGTGCGGCCCACCCGTGAGGGGGGCAAGACGGTCGCGATCGAACTGCCGTGGACCGTACCGGCTCGGTCGGTCACGGCGGCGGGCCTGCAGGAGCCTTGAACCGGCCGGGCAGCGTCTTTGCGGGCCGGCCGGGTGGGGTCTGCTCCCGGGCGGGGTGGCGGTGTGGTTTCAGAGGTGCCGTGCCGCTCGTCCGAAGGCGCCGCGCAGCAGGGCACGGAAGGCGTCGGCCGCCGGTGCCGCCTCGCCGGTGCGGTACGCCACCGAGATCGTGCGGCGCAACGTGCCCGGTTCCAGCGGCCGTACCCCGAGCGGGGTCGCCGTGGTCCGGGCCACCATCTCCGGCACCACGGCCACCCCGAGACCGGCACTGACGAGCGCGCACACCACGGCGTAACCCGGCGTCTCGACCAGCACCGCCGGGGTGGCCCCGGCCGCGGCGAGGGCGGCCTCCACACCCCGTCGTGCCGGGTGCCGCGGCGCCATGCTGATCAGCGGCTGCCCGGCGAGCTCGGACGGCGGCAGCCGCGACGCGTCCGCGGTGAGGATGTGCCCGGGGCTCGTGACCAGGACCAGCTCCTCGACCAGCACGGGTTCCAGGGACACGGACGACGGCAGCGGTACGGGGTCGGCGGGCTCGTACGTGTGCGTGAGCGCCAGATCGATGTCGCCCGCCGCAACGGCGTGGGCCCCGGCCGGCGGGTCGTAGTCCGCGACCGCCAGTTCCACATCCGGGTAGGCCCGGTGGAACGCGCTGAGCACCGGCGGCAGCAGATGGATGCCCGCGGTGGGAAAGGTGCCGAGCCGCAGGGTGCCGCCCGCGAGGCCCGCGAGCCGTGCCAGCTCGTGCCGGGCCCGCTCCAGCTCGTCCAGCACCCGCCGCGCCCGAACCACCAGCAGTTCACCGGCGCCCGTCAGCCGTGTCCCCCGCGGATGGCGCACCAGCAGTGCGGTGCCCGCCTCCCGCTCCAGCTTGGCCAGCTGCTGGGAGAGCGCGGGCGGCGTGTAGCCGAGGCGCTCGGCGGCCCGGGTGATCGAACCGGCCTCGGCGACCGCCACCAGCGCCGCCAGCCGCGTCGGGTCGTACACACGTCCCCCTGCCTGTCCGGTCCGAACCAGCAGCCCAAAGAGATGCTTAAGGCTATCCCAGGATATTCGACATACCTGCTGAGGGCTCGGGACCGGCAGGGTGGTCGGCATGGACACTCAGCTGATCGCCTTCACCGGTGTCGCCGCGGGCATGGTCGCGATGCCGGGCGCGGACTTCGCCGTCGTGGTACGCAACGCCCTGATCTCCCGGCGCGCCGGTGTCGCCTGTGCGCTGGGGATCGCGGGCGGGCTGCTGATCCACACGACGCTGGCGGTCGCCGGAGTCGCCACGGTGCTGGTGACGGTGCCCGCGCTGTTCCGCGGGCTCCAGCTGCTCGGCGGTGCCTATGTGCTCTACCTGGGTGCACGGACGCTGCGGGGACTGCGCCGGGCAAAAGCCCCCGCCGTCGTCGAAGCCGCCGGGCACGGGGATCGCCCCGGGGCACAGGACGCGGGGCGGCCGCTGCGGCAGGGTTTCGTGACGAACGCGCTGAATCCGAAGGCGTCGCTGACCTTCCTGAGCCTGCTGCCGCAGTTCGTGCCCGCGGGCAGCCCGGCGATGCCGCGGACCTTGGTGCTCGCCCTGATCGTCCTCGCGGTCTCCGTGGTGTGGTTCCCCACGGTCGCGCTGCTCGTCGACCGGCTGGGCCGGTGGCTGCGCCGCCCGGGGACCGCGCGGGCCCTGGAGGCGATCACCGGGGGCGCGCTGACCGGACTCGGTCTTCTGCTCGTTCTCGAGCCCGTCGTGAACTGAGGACCGCGCGCCGCACCAGCAGCGGCAGGATGTGCCACAGGCCCACGCACACCAGCAGCGTCGTCACCGCGGCGGTGATGCCGGCGGTACGGCCGAGGGACACGTCCACCACCAGCAGCACAGCGCCGGTGAACGCCAGCGACAGCACCACCATCCCGGTACCGGCCAGACGGGAGGAGATCCGCACGATGACGGGCTTGGCGTTCTGCTGGAAGAGCATCCGGTGCAGTGCGGCCGGCGCCGTGAACAGGGCCGCGGCCACCACGGCAAGCAGCAGGGTGACGACGTAGATGAGGCGCTGGCCCATGTCGAGGGACGGAAAGCGCTGGGTGAACGCAAGGGTCAGCAGGAACGCGAAGAGGATCTGCACCCCGGTCTGGGTGACGCGCAGTTCCTGCAACAGCTCGGCGAAGTTGCGGTCGGCGCGCTCCAGCGGTGTCTCGTCCCGTGCCTGCGGGGGAGGTCGGTCGGCCATGGTGAACGAGTAACCGCTGATGCGCTCTTCACGCGCCCGGGGGGTGACGGCGCACCGGTGCCGCCACCCCGCCCGCCGGGTCAGCTCACCCGGCCGTACCAGACGCTCTTGGTCCAGATCTTCTCGAGCCGCACGACGGAGCCGGTTTTGGGGGAGTGCCAGATCTTTCCCTTCCCGGCGTAGATGCCGACGTGGTAGACGTTTCGACCCGAGTGGAAGAACACCAGGTCGCCCGCCTTGCGATGGGAGGCGGAGATGTGGTGCGTCTTGTTGTACTGAGCCGCTGCCGTACGGGGCAGGGCCTTGCCCGCCTTCTTGTACGCGTAGAGCGTGAGCCCGGAGCAGTCGAAGCGACGCGGCCCGGCGGCCCCCCACTTGTAGGGGGCCCCCTTCTTGGAGGCCGCGATCTGGAGCGCCTTCGTTGCCGGAGACGCGGCCGCCGCGTCGGAGGCGACGCCGGGGACCACGATGCTGCCGCCGACGGCGGCGATGGTGAGGGCCGAGGCCGTGCCGGCCCGGGTCAGCAGCGACGGGACACGATTGAGCGCAGTCATGCGCAACCCTTCGTCAGCCGCCTGTGAAGGATGACCTGTCGGATTCGGGCTGGCGAAGTAGCCCGGCCGCTCGCGCGGCTTCACCCCAAGGACCGCCCGGATCTCTCCGGCGGCCCGCCTTGCTGGGTCCTCCACTCCTGCCGATCCACTCCTGTCGACCGGTCGTCCGGGCGGCGGCAGGATTCGGCGTCCGCCCGGACCGCCCCGCCGCGGTGGCGGGGGCTTGTCGTCAGGAAGGGATCTTCACTCAGGCGTGTCGGAAAATCACAATGGAATCGGGGGTTTGTGGCATTACTCACCACTCACCCGTTCGGCTGGACACCCTTGTGCCCGTGGGCCGTTGGAGGGATCGACGAGGCTCGGACCTGCGGCGGAGCGCTTCCCTGCGCGTGGCCGACAAGCGCTTGGACCGGCTCTTCCGGGCTCCAGGGCGGAGCAGTGTCTACGCCGACCAGGGGTACGCCGTTTGGTCCGTTTCAACCCGGGTCCAGGCGCACCGACGACCGCGTGGTCCGTGCACGGTGGACGGCCGGACCGTGGTCAACTCCACACTGAAGACGCTCCGGTCACTGTCCGTCAGTCCGGTCCCGGGGGCACCGCGATCCGGGCCGTGCGGCGCTCGCCGTCGAGAACGCGCAGGGCCCGGGCCAGAGTGGTGCCGTGCAGTTCGTGCTCCCCGCGCTGGTGCATGACCGTCAGCGCGTCGCGCAGGGCCACCGCCTTGGCCGCCAGGGCCTGGGCGGCGCGCAGTCCGCGGTAGGTGTCCCCGGAGTGCACCGGGTTGATGCGTCCGAGCAGATCGACGACATCGAGATAACGGTCGATCAGCTCGGCCTCGGCCCGGGTCAGCGCCGGCAGCGGGGGCAGTTCGGGCGGCAGCATCGGCGGCTCACCTCGCGTCGGATGCGGCGCGCGACGCCTTGCGGCTCGGGATGATGCCGTCGATCAGTCCGTACTCCACCGCGGCGGGCGCGTCGAGGATGGTGTCCCGCTCCATGTCGGCGGCGATCCGCTCCGGGCGCTGCCCCGTGTGGCGCACGAGCATCTCCTCCAGTCGCCCGCGGACGCGCATCAGTTCCTCGGCCTGGATCGCCAGATCACCGGCCTGCCCGTGAACGGGTTCCGGCAGGGACGGCTGGTGGATCAGTACGCGTGCTCCGGGCAGTGCGTACCGCTTGCCCGGTGTGCCCCCCGCCAGCAGCACGGCGGCCGCGGACGCCGCCTGGCCCAGGCAGACCGTCTCCACGTCGCAGCCGACGTACTGCATCGTGTCGTAGACGGCCGTCATCGCGCTGAACGAGCCGCCCGGGGAGTTGATGTACAGCGAGATGTCGCGGTCCGGATCCAGGTACTCGAGATGCATGAACTGTGCCATCACGTCGTTCGCCGAGGTGTCGTCCACCGGCGTCCCCAGGAACACGATCCGCTCGTCCAGCAGCTTCGCGTAGGGGTCGAGGGTCCGGTGCCCGTAGCCGGTCCGCTCGGTGAACTCGGGCAGCACATGACGTGCGGACGGTCGGTTCATGGCACGGCCTCCTCGGAATCGATCTCCTGTAGAAAATGTACAGGACGTACATTGTGAGGGGCGTGGTTGCACGCTGAGAGCGAAACCGGCGGGCAGCCGGACCGCGTGATCTTCGCCCCGGATGCCTGCACGTGCCTCGGTCTAAGCTGGACCTCATGGCCTACGAGATTCCGGTGACGCAAGCCAGGGCTGAGCTCGCCGATCTGATCAACCGCGTGGTGTACGGCGGCGAGCGTGTCGTCGTGACGCGGCACGGAAAGCCTCTCGCCGCCCTGGTCTCCGCCGCCGACCTGGAGCGGCTCGCCGCACTGGACGCGGCGGAGGAGCAGGTGATCAGCTCGGTCTCCGGCGTCCGCGAGGTCCCCACGGTCCCGCGTGAGCGACACCGCTTCGGCATCACCGCGGAACACCGGGGGCCCAACGCCTCCTGACCACCGAGCACGCGAGCGGCCCCGCCCGGTGTCGCGCAGCATCACCACGGCCCGGAGGTCCGGCACCACGGCGCGCATCCGCTCTTCCACGTCCGGACCGGCGACGGTGACGTCGAGGTCCTTGTCCCCGCCGATGAACAGCGCCGGAGCGGTGACCCGGGCGCCGCCGAACGCCGCGGTCAGCGCCCGGTTGCGGTCCATGTCGCGGTACCAGTTGAGCGGGCCGGTGAAACCGATTACGGCGAACTCGGCGGCGTAGGCGGCGATGTCGTCCTCGCTCAGCCAGCCCGGTAGTTGCTCCGGCCCGCGGAACATGTCGAGGGGGTCGGCGCCCTCCCGCACCACGGGTACGAAGCCGGGGGCATCGCCGGAGAGCCCGTACACGAACCACCGGAAGGTCTTCGTCAGGTTCCTCTCCAGCAGGGGGTCGGCGACCCCGGGCTGCTGGAAGTGGTTCATCTGGAAGCCCTCGCCGATCGCGGCCCGCATCCGCTCCAGCGGCGGCCGGTGCGGGCGGGGCAGCATCGGGGAGCCGAGTGCGGCCACGCCGCGGACCAGGTCGGGCCGGAGCAGGGCGGTGTACCAGGCGACGGGGCCGCCCGAGTCGTGGACGGCGACGACGGCCTGCCGCTCGCCGAGGGCCTCGACGAGCCCCACGGCGTCGCCGACGAGGTGCAGGATCGTGTACTCCTCGGTTGCCTCCGGGCGTGAGGTCCGGCCGTAGCCGCGCTGGTCGGGTGCCACCACGTGGTAGCCGGCCGCGGCCGGCGGCGCCATCTGGTGCCGCCAGTCGTAGGCCGTCTCGGGGAAGCCGTGCAGCAGCAGTACCAGCGGGCCGGTGCCGGCTTCGGTGAGGTGCACGCGCAGGCCGTTGGTCTCCACGAAGCGGCGGGTGATCTCGGTCATGACGCGGTCTCCTTCGGGATGCCGCCCGGCTCGTACGGGTCCGGTCGGCGCGGCCGGAGGGCGCGGCCGGAGGGCGCGGGCGGTCGGGGGTGTGGTGCGTCGAGGCCGATGCTCGTCCGGCAGCGATCCCGCAACGGGACGGGCCGACGCGACGAGCGCGTTGATCGACATGCCGGCCGAGCAGTCGACCCCGGCGCGTGACGGCGGCGAGGCCGGCGGCCGTCGCTGCCGGGCCCTGCCGGCCGTCCTGTGGATCACAGCCGGGTTAACGCGCTCGAAACGCGGTCCAACTAGCCTGCCCATCCACGCCACCAGGGACTTTGCCCTGTGGCTGAGGCAACCGGGCCCCGCACGGTCCGGAGCGAGGACGGTGAGTGGAACGTGCAACTGACCCCGCACGAGCAAGAGAGGCTCCTGATCCACGTGGCGGCCGACGTGGCCGAGAAGCGCCGGGCCCGTGGACTCAGGCTGAACCATCCCGAGGCGGTCGCACTCATCACGTCGCACATCCTCGAAGGCGCCCGGGACGGCCGTACGGTCGCCGAACTCATGGCTTCCGGACGCAAGCTGCTCACCCGGGACGACGTCATGGAGGGCATCCCGGAGATGATCCACGACGTCCAGGTCGAGGCCACCTTTCCGGACGGCACCAAGCTCGTCACCGTCCACGACCCGATCGTCTGACGGGGAGCGTCCGCCATGATTCCCGGAGAGATCCTGTTCGCCAAGGAGCCCGTCGTCTGCAACGAAGGGCGCGAGGTCACCCGGCTGACCGTGCTCAACATCGCCGACCGGCCCGTCCAGGTCGGCTCCCACTACCACTTCGCCGAGGCCAACCCGGGGCTGGACTTCGACCGCGCGGCCGCGCGCGGCAAGCGGCTGAACATCGCCGCCGGCACCGCCGTGCGCTTCGAACCCGGCATTCCCGTCGACGTGGAACTCGTCCCGCTCACCGGTGCCCGTGTCGTGCCCGGCCTGCGCGGGGAGACCGGAGGTGCTCTCGATGCCTGAGATCTCGCGCGCCGCGTACGCCGACCTGTTCGGGCCGACGACCGGCGACCGCATCCGGCTCGCCGACACCGATCTGCTCGTCGAGATCGAGGAGGACCGTTCCGGCGGACCGGGTCTCTCCGGCGACGAGGCGGTGTTCGGCGGCGGCAAGGTCATTCGTGAGTCCATGGGCCAGTCGCGGGCGACGCGTGCCGAGGGCACTCCCGACACCGTCATCACCGGTGCCGTCGTCATCGACCACTGGGGCGTCGTCAAGGCGGACATCGGCATCCGCGACGGCCGGATCAGCGCCCTCGGCAAGGCCGGCAACCCGGACACGATGGACGGCGTCCATCCCGACCTGGTGATCGGCCCGGAGACGGAGATCATCGCGGGCAACGGCCGGATCCTGACCGCCGGGGCCATCGACGCCCACGTCCACTTCATCTGCCCCCAGATCGCCGACGAGGCGCTCGCCGCGGGCATCACCACCCTGGTCGGCGGCGGCACCGGACCCGCCGAGGGTTCCAAGGCGACCACCGTCACCCCCGGACCCTGGCACCTGGCCAGGATGATGGAGGCGATGGAGGCGTACCCGCTCAACCTCGGGCTCCTCGGCAAGGGCAACACCGTCTCGCACGACGCGATGCTCTCCCAGATCCGCGGCGGCGCCCTCGGCCTCAAGCTGCACGAGGACTGGGGCTCCACGCCCGCCGTCATCGACGCCGCGCTGACCGTCGCCGACCGCACCGGCATCCAGGTCGCGATCCACACCGACACCCTCAACGAAGCCGGGTTCGTGGGCGACACACTCGCCGCCGTGGCCGGCCGCGGCATCCACGCCTACCACACCGAGGGTGCGGGCGGCGGGCACGCGCCGGACATCATGACCGTGGTGTCCGAGCCGCATGTGCTGCCCAGCTCCACCAACCCGACCCGGCCGTTCACCGTCAACACCGCCGAGGAGCACCTCGACATGCTGATGGTGTGCCACCACCTGAACGCGGCGGTGCCCGAGGACCTCGCCTTCGCGGAGTCACGGATCCGGCCCTCCACGATCGGCGCGGAGGACATACTGCACGACCTGGGCGCGATCTCCATCATCTCCTCCGACTCCCAGGCCATGGGCCGCGTCGGCGAGGTCGTCATGCGCACCTGGCAGACGGCCCATGTGATGAAGCGGCGACGCGGAGCCCTGCCGGGAGACGGCCGCGCGGACAACCACCGCGTACGTCGCTATGTCGCCAAGTACACGATCAACCCGGCTCTGGCGCAGGGCCTCGCCCACGAGATCGGCTCCGTGGAGACCGGCAAGCTCGCCGACCTGGTGCTGTGGGAGCCCGCGTTCTTCGGCGTCAAGCCGCAGCTTGTGATCAAGGGGGGACAGATCGCGTACGCGCAGATGGGCGACGCCAATGCCTCCATCCCCACCCCGCAGCCGATCCTGCCGCGCCCGATGTACGGGGCGATCGGGCGGGCTCCGGCCTCCAACTCGGTCAACTTCGTGGCGCCCCTGGCCATCGAGGACGGGCTGCCGGAACGGCTCTCGCTCGGGAAGAGGTTCGTGGCCATCGAGTCCACACGCGGGGTCACCAAGGCGGACATGCGCGAGAACGCCGCCCGGCCCCGGGTACGGGTCGACCCCGACAGCTTCGCCGTGCACATCGACGGGGAGCTGGTCGAGGCCACACCGGCCGCCGAACTGCCCATGGCCCAGCGGTACTTCCTCTTCTGATGTCCAGGGCAGCGCTTCTCGTCCTGGCCGACGGCCGCTTCCCCGCCGGAGGTCACGCACACTCCGGCGGGGCCGAGGCGGCCGTCCGCGCCGGGCGGATCACCGGGGCCGCGAGCCTGGAGGACTTCTGCCGCGGACGGCTGCACACCACCGGGCTGGTGTCGGCCTCCCTCGCCGCGGCGGCCGCGCTCGGTGCGGACCCGGTCACACTGGACGCCGCCGCGGACGCCCGTACACCGTCGTCCGCGCTCCGCGCCGTCGCGCGCAGGCTGGGTCGGCAGCTGATGCGGGCGGCGCGGGCCACCTGGCCCTCCGGGGAACTCGACTCCCTGGCACGCGAGTTCCCCAAGGGCGCGCACCAGCCGGTGGTCCTGGGACTGGTGGCCCGCGCCGCGGGACTCGGGGCGCAGGACGCCGCGTACTGCGCCGCGTACGAGAGCGTGAGCGGACCCGCGACCGCGGTCGTACGGCTGCTGAGCCTGGACCCCTTCGACGCGTCGGCCGTGCTCGCGCGGCTGGCGCCCGAGCTGGATCTGGTGGCCGACCGAGCGGGCGAAGCGGCCCGCCGTGTGCCGTCCGACGGGATCGAGGCACTGCCCGCGGTCTCGGCGCCCCTGCTGGAGATCACCGCGGAGGACCACGCCACATGGCCCGTGCGTCTGTTCGCGTCGTAGGGCCCTCCCGGCCCGTGCCCGGGGCCACGCCCCCGGACCCTCGTTCGCCCTGAACGGCCTCGTCCCCTGTCGCCGGACGGGCCGGTTCGACCAGCCCCGGCTGAACTGGAGCCGCAACCATGCACCTCGACCACACCCACGACGGACCCACCGCCGTCTCCGCCGACGCCCACCGCCCCGACGGCAGGCGCCGTGCCCTGCGGATCGGGCTCGGCGGGCCCGTCGGCTCCGGCAAGACCGCCACCGTCGCCGGTCTCTGCCGGGCCCTGCGGGACGAACTGTCCCTCGCCGTCGTGACCAACGACATCTACACCCGGGAGGACGCCGAGTTCCTGCTGCGGGAGGCCGTGCTGCCGCCCGAGCGGATCACCGCCGTGGAGACGGGAGCCTGCCCGCACACCGCCATCCGGGACGACATCTCCGCCAACCTCGAAGCCGTGGAGGACCTGGAGGACGAGATCGGGCCGCTCGACCTGATCCTCGTCGAGTCCGGCGGGGACAACCTCACCGCGACCTTCTCCAAGGGGCTCGTCGACGCGCAGATCTTCGTCATCGACGTCGCGGGCGGCGACGACATTCCGCGCAAGGGCGGCCCCGGTGTCACCACCGCGGACCTGCTCGTCGTGAACAAGACCGACCTCGCCCCGTACGTCGGGTCCGATCTCGCCCGGATGGCCGCCGACGCGCGGGCGCAGCGGGCCGAACTGCCCGTCGTGTTCCAGTCCCTTCGGACCCGGGCCGGCGTCGGCGAGGTGGCCGGCTGGGTGCGGGCGCAGCTCGCCGCGTGGACCGCGTGAAGAGCCGCGTGGACGGCGTGACGACGGGAGTACGGGCCACCGCGCGGATCGTGGCCCGGGACGACGGCCGGGGCGGCACGTCCCTGCCGGTGCTGGCGGGCGAGGGACCGCTCGCACTTCGCAGGACGCGCGCGACCGGGGACGAGGCACGGGTCATGCTCGTCGGCGCGATGAGCGGGCCGCTGGGCGGGGACCACCTCACGGTCGAGGCGGACGTGGGCGGCGGCGCCCTGCTCCATGTGGGGTCGGCCGCGGCGACCCTCGCCCTGCCCGGGCAGGCCAAGGGTGAGGCACGTTACGACGTCCGGCTGGAGGTGGCCGCCGGTGGCGAACTGCGCTGGCTGCCCGAACAGTTGATCTCGGCGCGCGGCAGCGAGCTGTACGTCTCCTCGCGCATCGACCTCGCGCGGGGCGCCCGCCTGGTGTACCGCGAGGAGCAGGTCCTCGGCCGTGCCGGAGAGGAACCCGGACGGCTCACCAGCCGTCTGACCGTACGGCTGGCCGGGCGCCCGCTGCTCGACCAGGAGACGGCCTGCGGTCCGGGTGCCCCCGGCGGGTGGGACGGGCCCGCCGTCCTGGCCGGTCATCGGGCACTGGGACAACTCCTCGTCGTGCGGCCGGAGTTCACGGAGTTCCCGGCCGGGGCGCGGATGCTGGGGGAGCGGGCCGCCCTCACTCCGCTCGCCGGGCCCGCCGTGCTCGTCACCGCGGTCGCGCCGGACGCGCTGCGGCTGCGCCGGGTGCTGGACGAGGCGCTGGCCGCCGTGCTCTGACCGGTGCCGCCCGCTGGGCGGAGCACGATGTACCGGTTATCGGATTGGTAAAGAAGCCCAACTCCCCCTGTTGCCAGGGAACTCACAGCAGAAAGGATCCCGTACGAATCACAACCTTGTACGGGGAGGTCCCACTTGAGGGGAATCAGACCGACGAGGCGAGCGACCGCGCTCGGCTCAGCGGGGGCGCTCGTCACGGCGACGCTCATAGCCGGTGCCGTGGCGGCACCGTCGGCCACCGCCGACTCGCGTCACGGCCAGGACCGGGAGGCCCGTGGCGCCGCGATCGCCGCCGCACGTGCCGCCAAGGCAGGGGTCGACTGGCAGGACTGCCCGGCCGACTGGGGACTCGAGAAGCCCATCCAGTGCGGCTGGGTCACCGTCCCGGTCGACTACGCCCACCCGAACGGCAAGCAGATCAAGCTCGCCGTCGACCGCATCGGGAACACGGGCACCAAGAAGGAGCGCCAGGGCGCACTCGTCTACAACCCCGGCGGCCCCGGCGGCTCCGGGCTGCGCTTCCCGCGCCGGATCACCACCAAGAACCCGGTGTGGGCCAATGTCTCCAAGGCGTACGACTTCGTCGGCTTCGACCCGCGCGGTGTCGGCCACTCGGCGCCCATCTCCTGCACGGACCCGCAGGAGTTCGTGAAGGCGCCCAAGGCGGACCCGGTCCCCGACTCCTACGCGGACAAGCTCGCCCAGCGCAAGCTCGCCCGTCAGTACGCGGAGGGCTGCGCCGAGCGCACCGGCCGGGCGATGCTCCAGCAGATGACCACGCCCAACACCGCGCGTGACCTGGACGTCATCCGGGCCGCCCTGGGTGAGAAGAAGCTCAACTACCTGGGCGTCTCGTACGGCACCTACCTCGGCGCCGTCTACGGCACCCTCTTCCCGGGCCACGTCCGCCGCATGGTCGTCGACAGCGTGGTCAACCCGTCGCGGGAGAAGATCTGGTACCAGGCCAACCTGGACCAGGACGTCGCCTTCGAGGGCCGCTGGAAGGACTGGGAGGACTGGGTCGCGGCGAACGACGCCTCCTTCCACCTGGGCGCCACGCGCGCCGCGGTGCAGGAGAAGTGGCTCCAGCTGCGCGCCACGGCGAAGAAGAACCCGATCGGCGGCGTCGTCGGCCCGGCCGAGCTGATCTCCTTCTTCCAGAGCGCTCCGTACTACGACTCCTCGTGGGTGCCGGTCGCCACCGTCTTCAGCAAGTACGTCGCCGGTGACACCAAGGCGCTCGTCGACGCGGCCGCACCCGACCTGTCGAACACGGCGGGCAACATCGCCTCCGAGAACGGCAACGCCGTCTACACGGCCGTCGAGTGCACCGACGCCAAGTGGCCCACGAGCTGGCGGAAGTGGGACCGGGACAACACCCGGCTCAACAAGGACTACCCGTTCATGACGTGGGCCAACGCATGGATGAACCTGCCGTGCGCCACATGGCCGGTCAAGCAGCAGACCCCGCCGAACGTGAAGACCGGCAAGGGCCTGCCGACCGTCCTGATCGTGCAGTCCACCCGTGACGCCGCCACGCCGTTCGACGGCGCGGTCGAACTGCACAAGCGCTTCAAGGGCTCCCGCCTGATCATCGAGAAGGACGCGGGCTCCCACGGCGTGACCGGTCTCGTCAACCCGTGCATCAACAGCCGGGTGGACACGTACCTGCTCACCGGCAAGACGGACCAGGCGGACGTGACCTGCACGCCGCACGCCACGCCGAAGCCGTAGGCGTAGTCCTGCGAACGCGACGTACGCGTACGTCGTAGGCGTACGTCGTACACACGCGATGCACGCGCACGTCGTACGCAGGTGCGAAGGGGGCGGCCGGATCTCGGCCGCCCCCTGATCGTGTCCGGGCTCAGCCCAGCGGCATCCGCGGCAACCTGGACGCCCTCTCGCCCGCCTTCCCGCTCTCCTCGGCCTTGACGACCGCCGCGTACCGGTCCACGTACTCCTGCTCTGAGAGGGACAGGATGGCGTACATGATCTCGTCGGTGACGGCGCGCAGCACGGCCTTCTCGTTCTCCAGGCCGGCATAGCGTGAGAAGTCCAGGGGCTTGCCGAAGCGGATCGTGACGGGGTGGATGCGGGGGATGGTCCGGCCCGGCGGCTGGGCTTCGAACGTGCCGATCATCGCGCAGGGAACCACGGGGACCTGTGCCTTGAGGGCCATCACCGCGACCCCGATCTTGCCCTTGTACAGGCGCCCGTCGTGGGAGCGGGTGCCCTCGGGGTAGATGCCGAGCAGCTCGCCCTTGCGCAGTACGCCGAGGCCCTCGCGGATCGCCGCCTGCCCGGCCTCCTTGCCGGAGCGGTCCACCGGGATCTGGCCGGCGCTGCGGAAGAACGCGGCGGTGAGACGGCCCTTGATGCCGGGCCCCGTGAAGTACTCGGCCTTCGCGAGGAACGTGATGCGGCGTCTGAGGATCGCGGGCATCAGGAAGTGGTCGGAGAAGGAGAGATGGTTGCCGGCGACGATGGCCGGCCCGTCGGCCGGCACATGTTCGAGGCCCTCGATCCTCGGCCGGAAGACCAGTCTCAGCAGGGGGCCGAGAAAGACATATTTGAGCAGGTAGTAGAACAAGGGCATCGCTCCTCACTCCGGCGGATCGGCTCGACCGCCGTGTTCCAGCAGCTCAACCGGCATGTGATGGGGAGTCAGTGTACGGTCGGGCGCGATCTGCGGGAACCGGGCGGACCGGACTCGCGCCGAGCCCCCGGGCGGGGGCCCGGGCCGGGGTGAGGGGATGACGGCACCCGAAGACACCGCCGAGCGAACGGCCTGCGCACATACTTACGGGCCGTGAAGGGTCACAGATAGTCTTCGTCCTCCTGCTTCGGGTACACGGACGACGACTCGTCGCTCCCGCGACGGCCGTGCTGCTCTTCCAGCCGGTGCTGGCGTTCCTGACGCGCCTGCTCCTGGGCGCCGAGGGTCTCCTCGGTCATGTCCCGAAGGTGACCCGACTCGTCCTCGAACGGGTGGCGTTCCCGGTCGGTCATGGCGGCTCACTCCTCGACGAGGTGAGACAGGGGGATGTGGCTCCGCCCCCGATCAGCGTGACATGAGTCGCAGGGCCCTGCATATCGGCCGGCGGGAGGGTGTGGAGGGCGCCGGAGTGGGCGAAGGGAACCTTCGGCAGGGCGCGGGCGATCGCGTCGAGTCTGTGCTCAATGTCGAGTCTGTGCTGAATGCTGTGCTCCGCTTTGCGCCGCGGTCCTGCCCGCTAGACACCGTCGTCCGCATCCCGCCTGCCCCGCGGCGCCGAGCGGGCGGCGGCTTCGGCCGGACCGAACAGCGACCCCGTCTCGGTCAGCGCCAGCAGCCTCCGCACGGCCGGTGCCGTGGCGCCCAGGGCGAGGACCTTGCCGTCCTCCAGGGCCCGGCGCCGCACGCAGAGCAGGACGTTGAGGCCGGAGCAGTCGCAGAAGTCCACCGCGCCCAGGTCGAGATCGACACCGCTCACCGAGCGGCGCAGGGCGTCCCGCAGGGCACCGTGCAGCGTCTGCTCCGTGTCGAGGTCGACCTGGCCCGACACGACCGCGGCCACCCGGTCCCCCGCCTCATGCGTCTCCACGGTCAGCCCCGGCGGCGGGCGCCGGGGGGAGCGGCTCCGGCCCGTCCCTGAGGTGCCTTCCGGGCTCTCCGGCCCGGGATGTGTGCGCTCCGCCATGGCAGCCTCCCGAACCGGCCCGCACCAACCCTCGCAGCCCCAGGCTCCGCCAGTCCCGAGTCGTACGTCAAGGCATGCCGGAAATGCGTTTCGTCCTTTTGTATTCATGTACGGGGCCGCCTACCCTCGGGTCTATGGGTGGAGTGCCTGAGCCGCACACCGGGTGGACGTTCCTCACCAACCACGCGCGTGTCCTGGCCGCGATCGCCGACGACCGGACCAGCCGCATCCGTGACATCGCCGCCCGCTGCCGGCTGACCGAACGCGCCGTCCAGAAGATCATTTCGGATCTCGAGCAGGACGGCTACCTCACGCACACCCGCGAGGGGCGCTCCAACACCTACCACATCCAGCCGGGCAGACTCCTCAGGCACCCGGCCGAGGCGAGCCTGACCGTCTCCGACCTGCTCGGGCTGCTCGCCCGGCACGAAGCCCAGCACACCGGCAGGCAGCAGCACCGGCACCAGTGACGCCACGCGGGTGTGCAGCTCCCGCGCGGACCGGGTACTCGCACGTCCCGGTCACGAGAGGAGCACACAGTGAGCACCGCAACGGGTAAGAAGATCGTGGTCACGGGTGCCACCGGCAACGTGGGCACCAGCCTCGTACGCCTGCTCGCCGAGGACCCGGACGTGGACGGTGTGCGGGGCCTCGCGCGCCGCGTCCCCGACCTCGGCCCCGACCGGGTGCAGTGGGCGGAGGTCGACCTCACGTCGAGGGGGGCCGACCTGGTGAAGGAGTTCGAGGGCGCGGACGCGGTCGTACACCTGGCGTGGGCGTTCCAGCCGACGCACGATCCCGTCGCGACCTGGGAGACCAATGTGCTCGGCAGCATCCGGGTCTTCGAGGCCGTCGCCGCCGCATCGGTGCCCACCCTGGTGCACGCCTCGTCCGTCGGCGCATACTCCCCGGGCCCCAAGCACGACGCCGTCGACGAGTCCTGGCCGACGCACGGCTGGCCGGACGCCGCCTACACCCGGGAGAAGGCCTACCTCGAGCGGTTCCTCGACGCCTTCGAGCACGAGTGCCCCGGGACCCGGATCGTCAGGATGCGGCCCGCCTTCCTCTTCAAACGGGAGTCGGCGAGCGAACAGCGGCGGATCTTCGGCGGGCGGTTCCTGCCCGGACCGCTGGTCCGGCCCGAACTGCTGCCGTTCCTGCCGGACGTCGCCGGTCTGCGGGTGCAGGCCCTGCACACCGACGACGGGGCCCGCGCTTACCAGCTCGCGATCCACAGTGATGTGCGAGGGGCGTTCAACCTGGCCGCCGATCCGCCCCTCGACGCGGCCGTCCTGGGCGAGCTCCTGGGGTCCCGTCCGGTACGGCTCCCCCGCACCGCCGCACGGTCGGCGATCGCCGCCGCATGGGGGCTGCGACTGCTCCCCGCCTCACCGCACCTCTTCGACGCCGTACTGCGGCTGCCGCTCATGGACTGCACCCGTGCACACACCGAACTGGGCTGGCGGCCGCGGCAGACGGCGACCGAGGTGCTGGAGGAGTTCCTTCAGGGGCTCCAGGAGGGCGCCGGCGCGGCGACGACTCCGCTGCGCGGCCGCAAGGTCGGCTGAGGCGCCGTCCGGGCGGCGCGCCATGGCGGTGCAGGTGGCGGTGTGCGGGCCGGCGAAATGCGGGCAGCGCGAGTGGGATCTCGCCCACGAACTGGGACGTCTGCTCGCGGAGCGCGGAGCCGTGGTGATCTGCGGAGGGCACGGTGGCGTGATGGCCGCTGTCGCGGCAGGCGCCCGGTCGCGCGACGGCCTGGTCGTCGGGATCCTGCCCGGGCCCGACCGCAGCGGTGCCGGACCGGATCTGAGCGTCGCGGTCGCCACCGGCCTCGGGCAGGCGCGCAACAGCGTGATCGTCCACAGCGGGGACGCCGTCGTCGTGGTGGGGGGCTCCTGGGGAACGCTCTCCGAGCTGGCCCTGGCCATGCGCCGGGGCGGGGTGCCCGTGGTCCAACTCGGTGACGGCTGGCGGCTCGTCGACGCCGGCGGACGCCAGGTGCCGGGTGTGCGGCACGCACGGACGCCCGCCGAGGCGCTCGACCTCACGGGGCTGTGGGCCTGACACCCGTGCCGGCGCCGCCGGGGCCGCGGGGTGGTCCGGTGTCGCCGGGGCCTCCGCTCAGAGCCATCCGCGGCGTGCCGCCTGCCAGGCGAGCTGCATCCGGGTCGCCGCGCCGGCGCGTTCCATCATGGACTGGATACGGCGCTGGACGGTGCGTCGGCTCAACCCCATCTGCGAGGCGATCGCCTTGTCGGCGACGCCCGCCACGAGCAGGGACAGCAGCTTGCGGTCCAGGGGCGGGAGCGGGGCGGGCGCGGCGGTCCCGTCCGTGCCGGACACCGACCCGGTGTCGTCGACGTGCAGGGGGACGGCGTCGTCCCAGTAGCACTCGAACAGGGCGACCAGCGCGCCGAGCAGATTGCTGTCCCTGACCAGGGCCGTGGTGGGCTCCTCCGGACTGCCGTACGGTCCTCCGGCCACGAGCGGGAAGACGGCGACGGACCGGTCCGCGATCGCGAGGCGCAGCGGCAGATGCGGAACGGCACGGGCGACCTCGCCGGCCCGCACGCCCGCCACCACGTTGTCCACGGCACCCTCTTCGTCGAAGAACGCCTTCTCGTAGAGCACCCGGTAGCGGACACCCCTGGTCAGCGCCTGGTACTCCTCGGCGTTGCTGCCCGAGGGCATGGCCACGTACTGGGCCTTGCAGAACCAGAGCATCTCCTCCTGCGCGCTCGTCTGGATCTGCCGGAGGTGCTGGCGCAGGGCCTCGGCCCCGGTGATGACCTCGAGAAGCTGCCCCGCGTCGTGCCTGCGCATCGTGTCCCGGTAGGCCTCGACAAGCCGGGTGGCCTCGACCCTGGCCAGGTCCAGAGCGTCGGCGCTGCGCTTGAGACGGGGCAGGAGGGCCGTGTCGGGGGGCGTCGCGCGGAACACACGGGGTGTTCCGTCCGCGTGGCTGGCCAGGCCCTTGGAGACCAGCGAGTCCAGGATCGGTCCGGCCTCCGGGCCGGTCAGTCCGGCTCGTCGGGCCAGGTCCTCCGCGGTGGCCCGGCCGGAGGTCACGAGCAGCCGGTAGACGGACTCCTCCTCGTCCGAGACTCCGGCGGCCTCCAGCACCACGGGCGCCCCTCCCTGAACCGGCTACAACGGTTGAATACCGTACTACATGCCTGGAGGAGGCTCGGCGGGCGGGCAGCGACCGGCAAAGACCGGTTCGCTCCCCGCCCCGTTCCGACGCGAACGACCGGAAGGAGCACGTGGCGGGCGCGACACGGTCCGCGCGGGACGTACCCACACCCTCGGTGTGCGTGTGCGCGCCCGGGACGGACTCGCGGCGCCGCGCGGAGTGAGCGCCCGCGTCGAGGTGTCCCGTTCGGTGGCGCCCGGCCGGGGCACGGGCACGACAACGGCACCCGGGGCCCGTGGTGCGCGGGCTGCCGGGTGCCGTTGCCGGCGGTCAGGCCGTCAGGACCCGCTCCAGCGCCTCCAGCGCCGATCCCAGCTCCTCGCCCGTGATCGTCAGCGGCGGGGCCAGGCGGATCGTCGAACCGTGGGTGTCCTTGGCGAGGATCCCCTCCCGCATGAGGCGCTCGCTGATCTCACGGCCGGTGCCGATCGCGGGGTCGATGTCGACGCCCGCCCACAGCCCGCGCGAGCGGAAGCCCACGACGCCCTTGCCGAGGAGCGCGGTGAGACCGTCCCGCAGCACCACGCCCAGCTCGGCCGCCCTGCGCTGGAACTCGCCCGTCTCCAGGAGACCGACGACCGCCGAGCCGACGGCCGCGGCCAGCGGGTTGCCACCGAACGTCGAGCCGTGCTCGCCCGGCTTGAGCACGCCGAGCACCTCACGGCGCGCGACCACCGCGGACACGGGCACGATGCCTCCGCCGAGCGCCTTGCCGAGCAGCAGCGCGTCCGGCACGACTCCTTCGTGGTCCACGGCCAGGGTGCTGCCCGTCCGGCCGAGGCCCGACTGGATCTCGTCGGCGATGAACAGGCAGCCGGCGCGGCGGGTGAGGTCGCGGACCCCGGCGAGGTAGCCGTCGTCGGGGATGATCACACCCGCCTCGCCCTGGATGGGCTCGATCAGCACGGCCGCCGTCGTCTCGTCGACGGCCGCCTCCAGCGCGGCCAGGTCGTTGTACGGGACGATCCGGAAGCCCGGGGTGAACGGGCCGAAACCCGACCGTGCCGTCTCGTCCGTGGAGAAGCTGACGATCGTCGTCGTACGCCCGTGGAAGTTGCCGGCCGCCACCACGATCGTCGCCCGGTCGGCGGGCACGCCCTTGACCTCGTACGCCCACTTGCGGGCCACCTTCACGGCGCTCTCCACCGCCTCGGCGCCCGTGTTCATCGGCAGCACCATGTCCAGGCCGGTCAGCGCCGCCAGGGACTCCGCGAACTCGGCGAGCTGGTCGTTGTGGAACGCGCGGGAGGTGAGCGTCAGGCGGTCCAGCTGGCGGTGCGCCGCCTCGATCAGCACCGGGTTGCGGTGCCCGAAGTTGAGGGCCGAGTAGCCGGCGAGCATGTCGAGGTAGCGACGGCCCTCGACGTCCTCCACCCAGGTGCCCTCGGCGCGCGCCACCACCACCGGAAGCGGGTGGTAGTTGTGCGCGAGGACCGGCTGCTCGGCGGTGATCAACTCGTCGGACGAGCGCGTACGGGCGGGTGCGGTCATGAACGGATCTCCTGAGTGCAGCACTTGATGCCGCCGCCGGCCTTGTGGAACTCGGAGAGGTCGACGGGGACGGGGTCGTAGCCGTGGTCGGCGAGCCGGGCGGCGAGCGCCTCGGCGCGGGGAGCTATGAAGACGTGGCGTCCGTCGGAGACGGAGTTGAGGCCGAAGGCCATCGCGTCCTCGAGGGTGGCGAGCACCGCGTCCGGGTACAGCCGGGCGAGCACCTCGCGGCTGCCGGGTGAGAACGCTTCCGGATAGTAGGCGACGTTGTCGTCGTCGAGGACGAACAGCGCCGTGTCCAGGTGGTAGAAGTACGGGTTCACCAGGGTCAGGCTGATGACCGGGTGGCCGAAGAACTCCTGCACCTCGCGGTGCGCCTCCCGTGTCGTACGGAATCCGGTCCCGGCCAGGAGGTACCGCCCCGTCCAGACCAGGTCGCCCTCGCCCTCGCAGACGGACTCGGAGCGGTGCACGTCATAGCCGGCCGCCTTGAACCAGGTCTCGTAGTGGTCGGATTCGGGGCGGCGTTCGAGGGCGTGGAAGAGGGAGCCGAAGACACGGCCGTCGACGACGACCGCCGAGTTCGCGGCGAACACCATGTCCGGGAGGCCGGGGACCGGGTCCACGGCGTCGACGGCGTGTCCGTGCTCGCGGTAGGCGCGGATCAGCCCCTGCCACTGATCCCGGGCGAGATCCACGTCGACCTTCGTGTCGGGATGCATCCACGGATTGATCGCGTACTGCACGGCGAAATGTCTGGGTTCACAGACGAGGAAGCGCCGCCGGCGCGGCACACGGGTGTCGGTCACAGAGGGGTTCCTCCGCTTCCTGGGGTGTCGAGTGAGGGTTGACACAAAGGTAGGAAGCCGCGGCGACGACCGACAAGAAACGATGGCTGCGCGTTCACGCAGCAACACTGCGTCTTCGGGCCGATCAGCGCACGTCTGCTGCGCCGTCGGGCGCGGGCTGGCTCGCCCCCGCCTCCGGGCTCTCCGGGAGGAGGTGGGACAGCACCATCACACTGATGGTCTTCCGGATGAACGGCTCCGCGCGGATGCGCTCCAGCACCTCCTCGAAGTGCTCGACGTCCCGGGCCCGCACATGCAGCAGCGCGTCCGCTCCACCCGTCACCGTCATCGCCGCGGTGATCTCCGGATGGTTGCGCACGACCTCCGCCAGGCGCCGCGGCGGCGCGGCGCCCTCGCAGTACACCTCCACATACGCCTCCGTGCGCCAGCCCAGTGCCGACGGCTTCACCGTGGCCGTGAACCCGGTGATCACCCCCGACTCGCGCAGCCGGTCCACCCGGCGCTTGACCGCCGTCGACGACAGGCCGATGGCCGAGCCGATCTCGGCGAAACTGGTCCTGGCGTTCGCCATCAGAGCGGTGATGATCTTTCGGTCGAGCTCGTCGAACGGCCCTGGCCTGCTGTTCATGCGGGCACTGTATCCAGCGGCGACGTCCATGTTCCGCACATGTCCAGGCGTACGGAATGCTCCTACACTCCACGTTCATGCTGCGCGCCCTCGCCGTCGACGACGAACTCCCCTCACTCGAGGAGCTGCTCTACCTGCTGCACACGGATCCGCGGATCGGCAGCGCGGAGGGCGCGGGCGACGCGACCGAGGCGCTTCGGCGCATCAACCGCGCCCTGGAGTCCGGACCCGACGGCCCCGACGCGATCGACGTCGTCTTCCTCGACATCCAGATGCCCGGACTCGACGGCCTGGAGACGGCCCGGCTGCTGACCGGCCTCGCCGAGCCACCGCTCGTCGTCTTCGTCACCGCGCACGAGGGCTTCGCCGTGCACGCCTTCGACCTGAAGGCCGTCGACTACGTCCTCAAGCCCGTGCGCCGCGAGCGGCTCGCGGAGGCGGTGCGCCGGGCCGCGCAGCTGCGCCGGACCGCACAGCCGATACCGGTCCACGAACCCGACCCCGACCACATCCCGGTCGAGCTCGGCGGGGTGACGCGGTTCGTGCCCGTCGAGGACATCACCCATGTGGAGGCCCAGGGCGACTACGCCCGACTGCACACCGCGCACGGCAGCCACCTCGTCCGCATCCCGCTGTCCACCCTGGAGGAGCGCTGGCGGGCGAGGGGTTTCCTGCGTATCCACCGCAGCCACCTCGTCGCCCTGCGGCACATCGACGAGCTCCGCTTCGGCGCGGGCACGGTGAGTGTCCTCGTCGGCTCCGTCGAACTCCAGGTCAGCCGCCGGCACACCCGCGAGCTGCGGGACCTGCTGATGCGCCGGACCAGCGGCCGGTGAGGAGGACGACGTGCCCCAGGACCCCACCGAGCGCCGTGTCGTCGTCACCGGGCCGCCCCGGCACCCCCGCCGGGCCTTCGGCTACTACCGCCCACGGACCGAGATCGACGAGCAGACCACCCTCGGCCACACCTACGTCCGCTCGCTGATGCGAAGTCAGCTACGGGCGGCGCTCGCCGTGTTCGCGGTCCTCGTGCTCCTCGTGGGCCCACTGCCCCTGGTCTTCGCCGCCACCCGGAACAGGAGCCTGGAGTGGGCCGTCCTCGGCTTCTGCCTCTACCCGCCGCTGGTCCTGCTCGCCCGCTGGTACGTGCGCCGCGCCGAGCGCAACGAGAGGGACCTCGTCCGTCTCGTCGAGGACCGCTGAGGCGCGGCCGTGAACCAGAACTACGCCGTCCCCGCGGTCGCCCTGGTCGTCCTCGCGACCGTCCTCGTCGGCGCTTTCGGCCTGCGCGTCTCCCGCACCACCTCGGACTTCTACGTCGCCTCCCGCACCGTGGGCCCCCGCCTCAACGCAGCCGCCATCAGCGGGGAGTACCTCTCCGCCGCCTCCTTCCTGGGCATCGCCGGACTGGTCCTCGTCCAGGGCCCCGGCATGCTGTGGTACCCGGTCGGCTACACCGCCGGCTATCTCGTCCTGCTCCTGTTCGTGGCCGCCCCGCTGCGCCGCTCCGGCGCCTACACCCTGCCCGACTTCGCGGAGGCCCGGCTCGCCTCGCGGCAGGTGCGCCGGCTCGCCGGGGGCTTCGTCGTCGGGGTCGGCTGGCTGTACCTGCTGCCCCAACTCCAGGGCGCGGGGCTCACCCTGGCCGTGCTGACCGGCGCCCCCGAGCCGCTCGGCGGGGTCCTCGTCGCGGTCGTGGTGGTCGCCACCGTTGCCGCCGGCGGCATGCGCAGCGTCACCTTCGTCCAG
Source organism: Streptomyces glomeratus (assembly GCF_021462825.1). GTDB lineage: Bacteria > Actinomycetota > Actinomycetes > Streptomycetales > Streptomycetaceae > Streptomyces > Streptomyces glomeratus. The sequence goes on from NZ_JAKEEB010000029.1 coordinate 78,344, forward strand.
GCCTTCCAGTACTGGCTCAAACTCACCGCTCTGCTCGTCCCCGCGCTGTTCCTTGCGGTGTCCTGGCAGGGCGACGGCGCGCCGCGCGCCGCGTTCGCCGAACCCCCGGCCTTCCGCGACCAGCGGGTGGTACGGATCGACGACACCCTCGACCTGAGGCTGGCCGGCCCCCTCGACGTCACGGCCACGGGCACCGTGGACGGCCGGCGCTACGCAGGCCGGCGCGTGCGCCTCTCCGCCGGTGTGCACCGCATCGGGCAGGGCACCCGGCTGGCCTTCGAGCGGGGCGACCGGGTCCCCGCGGCCGTCGCCGGCCGGGGTGGCGACGACGGCATCACGGCCCCGGCGGCGTCGGGCCGCGAGGAGCGCCCGCTGTACGCCACCTACGGACTGATCCTCGCCACCTTCCTCGGCACCATGGGCCTGCCGCATGTCGTCGTCCGCTTCTACACCAGCCCGCACGGGGTCGCCGCGCGCCGCACCACCGTCGCCGTGCTCGCCCTGGTCGGCGCCTTCTATCTGCTGCCGCCCGTCTACGGCGCACTGGGCCGGCTGTACGCCCCCGAACTCACCCTGACCGGGAACGCCGACGCGGCCGTCCTGCTGCTGCCCGGCCGGATGACCGGCGGGCTCGGCGGGGACCTGCTGGGCGCCCTGGTCGCCGGCGGGGCCTTCGCCGCGTTCCTGTCCACCGCGTCGGGCCTGACCATGGCGGTGGCCGGTGTGCTCACCCAGGACGTCCTGCCGTCCCGGGGCGTGCGGCACTTCCGGCTCGGCACGCTGCTCGCGATGGCGGTGCCGCTCGCGGCCAGCGTCCTGGTGGGCGGACTGCCCGTGGCCGACGCGGTCGGTCTGGCGTTCGCCGTGTCCGCTTCGTCGTTCTGCCCGTTGCTCGTCCTGGGCATCTGGTGGCGCCGGCTGACCCCGCCGGGCGCGGCCGCCGGGATGCTGATCGGCGGCGGCTCGGCCTTCGCCGCGGTCGCGATGACCATGGCGGGCCACCCGGGCAGCGGCACCCCGCACACGCTGCTCGCCTGGCCGGCGCTCTGGTCGGTGCCGCTGGGATTCCTCACCATGGTGCTGGTGTCCCTGGCGACGCCGGGCCGGGTTCCCCCGGGGACGGCCGCGATCCTGGCGCGGTTCCATCTGCCCGAGGACCTGCGGGCGGAGGCGGAGGCATGAGCGGTTTCCTCGCCGGTCTGTGCGTGGCCGTGCTCCCGCTGCTCGCCGCCGGGTTCTGGCTCGGCCGGCGCACCGCGCGCCCCGAGAGGCTCGGGGGGCTCGGCACGCCCGTCGAACACGCCACCTTCCAGACCCTGCACACCGCCTCCCTGGCCGCGCCGCCGCTGCGCGCCGGGCTCACCGAGGACACGGCCCGCAGGTCCGCGCGGCGGCTGCGCACCCTGCTCGGCACCGACGCACTCTGCCTGACCGACCGGGAGGCCGTGCTGGCCTGGGACGGCGCGGGGGAGCACCACCGGGACGAGGTGCTCCGGCGGCTCGGCGGCCCGCTGGAGAGCGGCCGAGGTGAGGCCTTCCGTCTCCGGTGCGAGGCCCCCGACTGCCCGCTGCGCTGGGCCGTCGTCGCCCCCCTCACCGTCGACGACCGGGTGCACGGGACGCTGGTGGCCTGCGCGCCCCGGGAGTCCGCGGTCCTCATCCGGGCCGCCGGCGAGGTCGCCCGCTGGGTCTCCGTGCAACTGGAGCTGGCGGACCTCGACCGGTCCCGCACCCGACTCATCGAGGCCGAGATCAAGGCGCTGCGCGCCCAGATCTCCCCGCACTTCGTCTTCAACTCGCTCGCCGTGATCGCCTCGTTCGTGCGCACCGACCCCGAGCGTGCCCGCGAACTCCTCCTGGAGTTCGCCGACTTCACCCGCTACTCGTTCCGCAGGCACGGCGACTTCACCACGCTCGCCGAGGAACTCCACGCCATCGACCAGTACTTGGCGCTCGTCCGGGCCCGCTTCGGCGACCGGCTCTCCGTCACCCTGCAGATCGCCCCCGAGGTGCTGCCGGTCGCCCTGCCGTTCCTGTGCCTCCAGCCGCTCGTCGAGAACGCCGTCAAGCACGGCCTGGAGGGCACCACCGACAAGCGCCATATCGGCATCACCGCGCAGGACGCGGGCGCCGAGGCTCTGGTCGTCATCGAGGACGACGGTGCCGGAATGGACCCAGGGCTGCTGCGCCGCATCCTCGCCGGGGAGGCCGGGCCCACCGGCGGCATCGGCCTGTCCAACGTGGACGACCGGCTGCGCCAGGTCTACGGCGACGACCACGGGCTCGTCATCGAGACCGCCCCGGGAGCGGGCATGAAGATCACCGCCCGGTTGCCGAAGTACCGGCCGGGAGTGCATTCGGCCGGGCGGCCGCCCCGGCAGTGAGCCTCAGGTGTCGCGGGTGAGGACCATGGCGAAGGTGAGCAGGCCGAGCACCACCCAGCCGAACCACAGCCAGCCACTGCTGCCGAGCGCCACCGTGTAGGCCGTCACCACGACGAGCCCACCGACGGTCAGCACCCCCATCGTCTTCGTGGAACCGGGCATCGCAACACCCTCCTCATGGTTCGTCCTTCCCCATGGTGCCCCCGTTCTGCTTGCGCACGGTGCATACGACCAGATGAGTTCCGGTCGTCCATGCGGCGTTTCCCGCCCAGGACGCGGCCTCGTAGCGGGACGGGTCGTACCCGTAGTCCTTCGGCGGGACGTTCCGCGCGCACGCCGCGTCCGACAGGCTCTTCGCCTGGGCCAGGGTGGTGTCCGGGGCCAGACGGGTGAAGCCGAGCACCTGCTGGTCGTGGGACCCGGCACAGGAGACCAGTCGTGCCGCCGACGGTGACAACGCCTCCAGACAGTCCCGTTTCTGCATGTTCGCCGTGTCGACGAACCTCATCCCCGGCCTGCGGTGGTCGCCGAGCGGCCCGTACACCGGCCCGTGCGCGCCCAGCACCAGACACGCGGTGCGCCGCCCGGCGGCCTCGAAGCCCGCGCGGGTGGGGACCACGGCGTAACTGCGGACGTCCGGGAGCTTGTCGCGAACCTCCCGGGTGCGCTGCTCGCACGCGGCCGGTCCCCGCCGGCCCGCCTCGTCGGCGGACGCACTGGGGACCAGGGCCATGACCTGCCCGTCCGGGTTCTGCTCGGCACAGCTCGGATCCACGGTCAGCCGCGGAGGGACATCGTCGAACGGGCGCCCGGGCCAAGCGGCGACGACGCAGTCGCCGTCCTGGAGGGGACGGGTGAGCGCGACGTCCGCACCGTAGGGCTGCGCCGTCCCGCCCGACGCCGGACCGTGCACGGCGTACCAGACCCCGCCCAGGGCGAGGACGAGCCCGAGGAGACAGGCGACGAGGGCCCGCAGGAGGTGGGACCGCCTCGGATGCGGCTCGCTCCGGCCGAACGGCGGGCCGAAACCCGCTCCTCCGTGCACGTCCGGCCCGTACGACGTGGCGGGCGCGACCGGAGCGCCGGGCCGTGCCCAGCCGGAAGGCGCAGCTCCCGAGAGGGATGGAGCCTGCCCGGAACCTCCGTATCCGGCGGCGGGGACGGTGCCCGGCAGCGGCCGGCGCAGCGAGGTCTCGGTCGCCGCGGCGGAGCCCTCCCACGCCGGATGCGACCGCGGGTCGACCCGGGTGCGCGTGCGTGACACCGGGGTCACGACCGCCGCCAGCGCGGGTGCGGTGTCACCCGCCGTGATCCGCAGGGCCGGATCCTTGACCAGCATCGCGGACAGCAGCGGCTCCAGCGCCCCGGCCCGCTCCGGCGGCCGGGGGTCCTCCAGGACCACCGCGGTGACCTCCGCGATCTGTGTGTCGCGTTCGAAGGGCCCGCACCCCTCCACCGCGAAGTACAGCGTGCAGCCCAGCGAGAACAGGTCCGTGGCGGCGGTCGGGGGTCCGCCCGTCGCGCGCTCCGGCGCCAGATAGCCCGGCGTCCCGACCAGCGCCGACGTCAGCGTGTACCGGGTCTCGCCCGCGTCCGGCTGCACCGCGATGCCGTAGTCGGTGAGCAGGACGCGGGCGTACGGCGTCCCGGAGCGGTCCGGCGCCAGCAGGATGTTCGCCGGTTTCACGTCCCGGTGCATGACGCCCCGCTCGTGCCCGGCGGTGAGCGCGTCCAGCACGGCCATTCCGATGCGCGCGCATTCGGCGGGGGCGAGGGGGCCGTGCCGGTGGACCCGCTCGCGCAGGTCCAGCGCGCCGGGCACGTACTCCATGACGATCCACGGCAGGCCCTCGTGCTCCAGCACATCGTGCACGGTGACCACATGCGGGTGGCCGCGCAGCCCCGCCGCGAGCCGGGCCTCGGCGCGGGCACGGGCGACCCGGGCCGCCCGTTCCTCGGTCGCCTCGACCGAATCGCGGAACACTACCTCCTTGAGGGCGACCTCGCAGGCCAGCCGCTCGTCGTGAGCGAGCCACACATGGCCCATGGCGCCGCCGCCGAGCTGGTTGAGCAGGCGGTAGCGGCCGGCGATGACCCGGCCGACTCCGGACTGCGGTGATCCTGATGCCATCGCTCGCTCCCGAATCCAGGTCGTGTCCAGGTCGTGTCCAGGTGGTGCCTAGGTCGTGCCGGCCGTGGGCGAGCCCGTCACTGGGGCGCGCGTGAACGGCGGCTCACGGGTGGCCGGGACGCTGGTGACAGGGGCACCGGTCGCCGGCCTGCTCGTGACCGGTCTGGCGGTGGTCGGACCGCTGGAAGCGGAAGGCGAGCCGCCGCGCGGTGCTGACGGCGATCCGCTCGCGGTTTTGGTGGGGGAACCGGTGTGTGGGGGTGTGGGGGAGCTGCCTGTGGTTTTGGTGGGGGAGCCGGCGTGTGGGGGTGTGGGGGAGCTGCCTGTGGTTTTGGTGGGGGAACTGGCGTGTGGGGGTGTGGGGGAGCTGCCTGTGGTTTTGGTGGGGGAGCCGGCGTGTGAGGGCGTGGGGGAGCCGCCCGCGGTGGTGGAGGGCGAGCCGGTGCGCGGTGCCGAGGGAGATCCGCTTCCGGCTGTCGAGGACGAGCCGCCCCCCGGCGCCGTGGAGGACTTCCTGCCGCCCGTCGGAGACGATCCGCTTCCGGCCCGCGAGGACGAGCCGGCCGCCGGGGATGACGACGAGCCGCCCGGCGTCGGCGGGGAGGAGGCCCTCCCGCTGTCACTCGGTGTGGCGGAGGAGCCACCCGCCTTCCCGGACGCCGAGCCGCCCGGCGAGGGGGAAACGGACCTGCCGGTGTCCGGGCCCCGGCCCGTGGCGCCGCCGGTCCCCGGGACCGGCCCCGTCCTCGACGCGCCGGAACCGCCCGGCACCCCGGGGCCCTCCGTCTCGCCCGTGTCCACCGACAACGTCACGTACTGCCCGAACGCCAGCTCGGTGCCGGGCGCGGGATCCGAGCCCGTGACCGCCGCCTCGTCGGGTGGCGCCCCCCGGCCGGCGTAGGCGACCGCCAGCCCTTCGGCCGCGAGCCGCCGGCCGGCCTCGGCGAACCGCAGCCCCGCCACATCGGGCACCTTGTGCCGTACCCGGGTGTCGAAGGGGGCGTCGTGCCGGCCGGTCGTGCCGACGGGCCGGTCGAGCCCCCGGTGCGGGTCGTCCACGTCGACGAGCGCCAGCCGGGTCAGCGGCTGCGGGGCGGGGCGGATGACCACCACGGAGGAACGGTCGTACCCGGCCCATTTCTCGTTCCGGCCCTCGAACTTGACGGAAATCCGGGTCGTGTCGCCCTGGAAGGGGCGCAGTGGATTTCCACACGAGCACTTCACCGTGGGCTGTCCCTGCTCGTTCACCAATACCGCGATTCCGGCCTGGAGCAAGGAGTCGAAAGGTGTGGCCTCGCCCTTCTTGTAGTCGTGGTTCTGTACGAGGGTGTCGTGACGCAGAAGGACGGGTGTGAGCCGGTCCAGATAATCCGGGATCTCCGCCTGGGCAATACCTTCGACCCGTGCCCAGACCTTGGCCTTTCCGTCGTTCGCCGGGTCCGTGAGGAATTTCTTCAGTCGTGTGACGTCACAGACCGTCGGTTGCCGAGAACCCCCGTAGAGCCCCGGCGTATTGCCCGCCTGCAGGCCGCCGGGCGTCCGGCCGGCCCGCACCCTGGTGTCGTGGCCGAGTCCGCTGCGCTCGTCGAAGAAGGGAGCCAGCGACGGGACTCCGGCGGCGACGGCCTTCACCGCGAACGCCTGTGCGTTTCTGCTGCATCCGCTGAGGAGCAGCACGGCGGCCAGCAGAAAGCCGATCCTCCGGATCGCTGATTTTCCGGTCCTTTGAAGGAATGCACGACGTGTCATCACCGCTCCCCCCGGCGTTCCCCCCGCGCCCTGCCGAGCGGAGGCAGGCGCCGGGCACCAGGTTACCGAATGCGGGAGCGTTTCAGGTGCCTTGAAAGGACTTGATAGAAAAGGGAATTCAGCGCTGTCGCGGAACTCAGTTGCCGCGTGCGTTGAGTGAGGCCAGATAGGCGTTGTACGCCTCGAGTTCCTTGTCGCCGTCGCGGTCCGCGGCGCGGTCCTTCCGCCTGGCCTGCCGCTGCTCCGAGCTGTACCACTGGAACAGCAGCGCCAGGAGCACCAGCACGGACGGCACCTCGCTGAACGCCCAGGCGATGCCGCCCGCCGAGGTCTGGTCCGCCAGGGCGTCGATGCCGAGCGAGGCGGGCGGATTCCGGTAGGCCTCGACCATCGGGGTGGACGCCATCATCAGCGCGATGCCGAAGAACGCGTGGAACGGCATGCCCGCGAAAAGCTCCAGCATCCGCATCAGGTAACCGGGCCGGTGCGGACCCGGGTCGACGCCCATGATCGGCCAGAAGAACACCACGCCGACGGCGAGGAAGTGCACCATCATCGCGATGTGCCCGGCCTTGGACCCCATCAGGAAGTCGAAGAGCGGCGTGAAGTAGAGCCCGTACAGGCTGGCGATGAACAGGGGGATGGTGAACGCCGGGTGGGTGACGACCCGCACATAGCGGCTGTGCAGCAGCATCAGCAGCAGCTCGCGGGGCCCCTTGCGGCCGCGGCCCGCGGTGGGCAGCGCGCGCAGCGCCAGGGTGATCGGGGCGCCGAGCAGGAGCAGGATCGGCGCCAGCATGCTGATCACCATGTGCTGCACCATGTGCACGCTGAACATGACCATGCCGTAGTCGTTCAGCCTGGTGCACATGACCAGCATCACCATCAGGACACCGATGACGTACGCCACCGTCCGGCCCGCCGGCCACTTGTCCCCGCGCCGTACGAGCCGTGCCACGCCCCACCCGTACAGCCCCAGGCCGACCAGGCAGGCGACGAGGAAGAACGGGTCGGCGGACCATTCCAGCCCCCGCCCCAGCGTGAACGGCGGCAGATCCATGGTCATGCCGTGCCCGCTGTGATCCATCCGCCGGCTCCTGTTTCGTGGGGGTGTGCGCTGTCTGTCCGCACCAGAGTAGAACCGCCCCCGGCCGCGACTGCGACCGGGGGCGGACTCTCGGACTCCGTACGCGATCGGTCCCCTACGTACGAGACCGGTCCCGTGCTACAGGACGCACTCGGCCTCGGCGTACCTCTCCTGCGGCACCGTCTTCAGCGTCTCCACCGCCTCCGCCAGCGGCACCGTCACGATGTCCGTGCCGCGCAGCGCGGTCATCCTGCCGAACTCGCCGCGGTGCACGGCCTCCACGGCGTGCCAGCCGAAGCGGGTGGCGAGCACGCGGTCGTACGCCGTCGGCGTGCCGCCGCGCTGGACGTGCCCGAGGATCACCGGACGGGCCTCCTTGCCGAGGCGCTGCTCCAGCTCGATCGAGAGCTGGCGGGCGATGCCGGCGAAGCGCTCGTGGCCGTAGATGTCCTTGCCGCCCTCGTCGAACTCCATGGTGCCCGGCTTCGGCTTGGCGCCCTCGGCGGCCACCACGATCGCGAACCGCTTGCCGGCGTCGAACCGCTCGCCCACCCGGGCCGCCAACTCCTCGATGTCGAAGGGGCGTTCCGGGACCACGATGGCGTGGGCGCCGGCGGCCATGCCGGAGTGCAGCGCGATCCAGCCGGTGTGGCGGCCCATGACCTCCACGATCAGGACGCGCTGGTGGGACTCGGCGGTGGTCTTCAGCCGGTCCAGGGCCTCGGTCGCCACGCCCACGGCCGTGTCGAAGCCGAAGGTGACGTCCGTGACCGCGATGTCGTTGTCGATGGTCTTGGGCACGCCGACGATCGGCAGCCCGTTGTCGGACAGCAGCCGGGCGGCCTTGAGCGTGCCCTCACCGCCGATCGGGATGATCGCGTCGATGCCCAGTTCCTCGACATGGCCCCTGGCTCGCGCCACTCCGTCCCGCAGGTGCTCGGGGCGGACCCGGGAGGAACCGAGGATGGTGCCGCCGCGGGCCAGGATGCCGCCTACCGCGTCGAGGTCGAGCTTGAGGTAGTCGCACTCCAGGAGGCCCTTCCAGCCGTCCCGGAAGCCGATGACCTCGTCGCCGTGGTCGGCGACGGCGCGGTGCACGACGGACCGGATGACGGCGTTCAGGCCGGGGCAGTCGCCGCCGGACGTGAGGACACCAATGCGCATAGCCCGAAAAACCTTCTCCACGTGAGCCGGGACCGGACCACGCTGTCCGGCTCGATCCCCGCCACCCTACCGGCGGCGGGGGGCGGGGCAGCACCGTGCGTCCGCCAGCTGGACGTGCCCGCTCACCTGTGCGGACCGGCCGTCAGACGGGCCGGTGACGCCCGCGGGACCGCCCGGTGTACGGGCCGCCGGGCGGGCTCCGCGGAATCGTTTCGGGTGCGCTCGGAGAGGGGCCCTAGGCGGGCTGCTGCGCGGCCGTGATGCGCTCGTCGCGCAGCGCCTCGTACCAGCGGTCGTCGACCGGCGGGAGGGCGTTGACATCGAGCGCCAGCTTGAGCAGCAGGTCGGCGATCAGCGGGTTGCGCGCGAGCACGGGACCGTGCATGTATGTGCCGAACACCGTCCCGTTGTACGCGCCCTCCGTACCGTCACCCGTGCCGTTGCCCTTGCCGAGCCGGACCTGCGCGAAGGGGCGGGCGTTCGGGCCGACGTGCGTGACGCCCTGGTGGTTCTCGAAGCCGGTGAGCTGGGGCAGCCCCAGCTGCGGGTCGATGTCCCCGAGGACGTCGCCGACGCACCGCTCGCCCTCCCCGCGCACCGAGACCACGTCCAGCAGGCCGAGACCCGGCTCCCGCTGCCCGAGGTCGTTGATGAACTCGTGGCCGAGGATCTGGTACCCGGCGCAGACGGAGAAGACGATCGCGCCGTTCTCCACGGCCCGGTACAGACCGCCGTCACGGCGCAGCCGCTCGGCCGCGAGCCGCTGCGGACGGTCCTCGCCGCCGCCGATCAGGTAGATGTCGCCGGACGTCGGGATCGGCTGGTCGCTTCGCACGTCGAGCCGGGCCACGTCCAGGCCGCGCTGGCGGGCGCGGCGCTCCACGACGAGCGCGTTGCCCTGGTCGCCGTAGGTGCTCAGCAGGTCCGGGTAGATCCACACCAGACGCAGGCTGTTGTCACTCATCGATGATCGTCCTTCGTGGTCAGTTGCCGACGCGGCGGCGCAGGTCCTGGAACGCGGTGTAGTTCGCGATGACCTCGATCCGGCCCGGCGGAGCGAGCTGGACGGCCTGGTCGAGGTTCTCGCAGACCTGGAAGGACTGGTTCGCGACCTCCAGGCGCACGGCCAGGTCCAGCTTGCGGTCGCCGATGACGAAGATCGGGTGCCCGGTGAGCCGCGTGTAGTCGACGTCCCACAGCCAGGAGGTGTCCGTGCCGTCCGCGCTGCGCGCGTTCACCGAAAGGATCACCGGGGTCGGCGGCGGGTCGATCAGGGAGAACGTCTCCAGCCAGCCGGCCGGGTTCTTCGCGAGCAGCAGACGCAGGTCGCGGCCTTGGAACTGGACGACGTCGTAGCGTCCGGCCACCGCCTGCACCTGGTACATGCGCTCCAGGGCGACCTGCGGGGGCACGCCGAAGACGGCGGCGACAGCGGCCGAGCTGGCGGCGTTGGCCTTGTTGGCGCGGCCCGGCAGCTGGAGGTGGATCGGCCAGGCGGAGCCGTGCGGGTCGAGGACGTGGTCACCCGACAGCACCCACGACGGGGTCGGCCGGCGGAAGCCGCACTCGCCGCAGAACCAGTCGTCGCCGGGGCGCTGCATCACACCGCCGCAGGACGGGCAGGACCAGGCGTCGTCCTTCCACATCTGCCCGGCCGCGACCCAGATCACATTGGGCGACGACGAGGCGGCCCACACCACGAGCGGGTCGTCGGCGTTGGCGACGATCACGGCCTTGGAACCGGAGAGGCCCTCACGCCAGTTCTCGGCCAGCATCCGGGTCTCGGCGGCGCGGTCGAGCTGGTCGCGCGAGAGGTTGAGCAGCGCGATGCACTTGGGGTCGGTGTCGCGGGCGACTCCGGCGAGGTACTTCTCGTCGACCTCGATGACACCGAACTTGGCGTCCGAGCCGCCGGCTAGCGCCGAGGTGATGCCGGCGGGCATGTTGGCGCCGAGCGCGTTGGAGACGACGGGGCCCGCGGCGCGCAGTGCCTCCGCGATGAGCCGGGTGGTCGTGGTCTTGCCGTTGGTCGCGGAGACCAGGATGACATCCAGGTTCTGGGCCAGCCGCCCGAGCAGGTCGGGGTCGAGCTTGAGCGCCACTCGGCCGCCGATCACCGATCCGCTGCCGCGCCCCGCGGCGCGCGATGCCGCAGCGACCGCCTTGCCCGCGGTCACG
>NZ_JAKEEB010000030.1 GCF_021462825.1 Streptomyces glomeratus
GGAAGCTAAGCCTTACAGCGCCGATGGTACTGCAGGGGGGACCCTGTGGGAGAGTAGGACACCGCCGAACAATACTTGAGAAAGAGCCCCAACTCCGGGTTGAACCCGTGAGTTGGGGCTTTTTCGTATGCTCACCAGACGGTCATGGCCACGCCGGTCGGACGTCAGGGGACCCCGCCATCGCGCCCAACAAGGATCCCGAGCACGCGTACATCTGGCAGCGGCTCTCGGATCACGGCGTCAGCTTCCGGAACTACGGGTTCTACGCGAGTGCGGACAAGAGTGGGAAGGCCGTGGTCGAGGACCCCGTGCTGAACGCCGGGACCGGCCACGCCTTCGGGCCCTAACCTGAGCTGCCCCCACTCCGCGAACACCTTCCGTGCCCGTGCCGCGACCTGCGGCAGCCCGCGGATCGTGGAGTGGAAGAAGGAGTTCGCCCGGTACGAGAAGGACGGGGGCTGCCCTCGTTCGAGAGGGTGCGGCTGCCCAACGACCCCACCTCCGGTACCAAGGCCGGCATGCCGACCCCGCAGGCGTACGTCACCGACAACGACTGGGCGCTCGGGCAGCTCGTCGACGCGGTGTCGCACTCGAGGTTCTGGAAGTCGGCCGCGATCTTCGTGACCGAGGACGACGCCCGGAACGGGCCCGACCATGTGGACGCACACCGGACGATCTCGCAGGTCATCAGCCTGTACACGCGCACGGGGCGGATCGACTCGACGTTCTACTCCACCGCGTCGATGGTCCGCAGGATCGAGCTGCTGCTCGGTCTCTCACCGATGACGCGGTTCGACGCGTACGCCACTCCGGTGGTCAACTCCTTCACGGCCCGGCCCGACGCGGCCGCGTACGACGCCATCAAACCGTCCTACGACCTGACCGCCGTGAACGCGGTCGACTCCCCGATGGCCGGGGTCTCCGCGAGGCAGAACCTCACCAAGGAGGACCAGATCGACGAGCGGACCTTCAACGAGGCGATCTGGAAGAGCGTGCGCGGTGCGAAGTCCGTGATGCCGGCGCCGAAGCACGGTCTGTACGGGTCCGCGCCGGACGACGGGCAGCAGGGACCGGACGACGACTGAACCCGGGTGACCGGGTGGGTGCCCGGCTGGGTTCCGCCCGCCGGGCAGGGTGCGGCTCCGCTCGAAAAAAATGGGGCCGCACCTGTCGCGTCCGGTCGTTACCGTGGCCGTATGCCTTATCTGATCAGGTCCATACGCCCCGACGAGTGGCCCGCGGTGAAGGAGCTGCGGCTCGCCGCGCTTCAGGACCCGGTCGCGCATCTCGCGTTCCTCGAATCCATCGAGCAGGCCTCGGACAAGCCGGACAGCTACTGGCGGGAGCGGACGGCGAACGGCGCCGAGGGGGCTCCCGGCGCGCAGCAGATCATCGCGGAGGGCCCGGACGGGCACTGGGCCGGCACCCTGACGGTTCTGGTCGAAGAGGCCGGGAGCAAGGACTGGGCCGGGTTCCCGGTCGAGCGGAGGCAGGGGCACGTCGTCGGAGTGTTCGTCCGGCCCGAACACCGGGGAAGCGGGCTGACCGAGGCGCTGTTCGAGGCCGGTCTGAAGTGGGCGTGGGGGCGCGGCGCCGAGCGGGTGCGGCTGATCGTGCACGAGGACAACGCCCGGGCCAGGGCCTTCTACCGCAAGGTGGGCTTCGTGCCGACCGGGCTCACCGTCCCTTTGTCGGAGGACTCGGGGGACTCCGAGCTGGAGATGGTGATCGAACAGGTCTAGCGGCTGCTACACCGGCAGTTCGTCCTGCGGCCAGCGCGCCCGGGCCTGTTCGCGGGAGCGCAGCAGGGCCAGGGTGGGCAGGCCGCGGTCCGCTCCGGTGGAGAGCAGTTCCGGGAGCTGGGGCAGGGGGGCCACGGCCGCCACGTCGTCCAGCACCAGGGTGAGTGGTGGGTCGAGCCGACCGGAGGATGACCGTTCGGCCACGCGCCGGCCGCGCTCGACCACGCTGGAGGCGAGAGCCGTCAGGAGCGGCATCGCGCCGGGCTGTTGTCTTGGGTCCTCGATGGATTCACCGACCACATAAAGCGTGCCCCCTTCGTTGACGAAGGAATCCAAGGCGAGGGTGTCATTTCGGTTGGGTGTACATGCCTCTCGGATGTTGACCGTGAAGAGGGAGGACAGGGCGCGTGCGGTCAACTCCTGGGCCATGTCGCGACGTTCGGGATACGAGGTGAGGGCCGCCTCCAGCTCCCCGGCCGCGCCGGAGGACGCCTTGGGGTGCGTACGCAGGGCCCGTACCGCTTCCTGGACCTGGCTGCCCTGGGCCCAGCGGTGGATGTGCCGGATGGTGCGGCCGTCTATGGCGGCGGCGTGCAGATAGCTGCGCAGGAGCGTCTCCGCCGTATCGGCGACCGCCTGGTCGATCCGGGCCGTGGGGCGTACGGGCGCGAGCAGCGCGGCGGCACGGGCCGCGGCGGTCGTCCTGTCCTCGCAGCCGGCGGACGGGGACCAGTGCAGCCGTGCCGGGGTGTCGCACAGATGCGAGGGGTCGTAGAGGAGAACCGGGCCGAGCTTGGCGCGGGCGTCCTTGGTCTCGGCCCAGAGGGCGGGGCTGGAGGTGATGACGAGAGCCGGGCCCGCGGCATCGCGCACGGCCTGGGCGGCTACGGGGTGCCGGATGTCCGAGGTGCCCAGGACCACGGACGGGGATTCCCCCGGGGCCGTGCGCGCAGCGGTGGAGCCGGGCTGCTCGGGACCCGCACCGATCGGCGGGGCGGGAGGTCTTCGCTCCGCCACGGCCGCGAGCGGGAGCGGCCGGGGCGCCGGCGGTCCCGCCACGAGGTGTTCCACGGCGGGGTGCTCCGCTGCCGGGTGTTCCGCTGCCGGGTGTTCCGCTGCCGGGCGCTCCCCTGCGGGGCGGGGGGCGGGAACCGGAGGGGGAGCAGTGCCGGTGTACGCAGGGTACGGAACACCGGCGTCCGCGCCGCCCGCGGCAGCCACCGCCTTCTTCTGCGCCCGTACCGTCTTCCACCTCGCCACCGTGCCGATCGCGAACACGGTCACCACGAACAGCACCATCAGTTCGCCTATGAACAGGCCCCAGAACAGTCCGTACCCGGACAGCTGGCCGGGCGGTGCGTCCGGCCATGCGCCCGGGAGGTCGTGGGGCTGGGCGATCAGATGGCGCATGGCCACCGGCGTACGGCTGAACCGGACGCCGTGCGGCCAGGAGGCCTGCGAGAACCAGCCCGCGAGGCACGTGGCCGTCCACACCATCAGCGTCACACCCAGCAGGAAGGCCAGTACACCCACCAACAGGCCGTCGGGGATGCCTCCCTGGCCGTCCCGCTGCTCCCGCCGCTCCTTGCCTGGTCTCATAGGGGCCCCAGTCTCAAGCCACCGTGGACTCGGACGAGCCGTCCAGGTCGCCCATCCGCTGCTCCACGAATGCCGCCGCCCGCTCCTCCGCCTCCAGCTCCGCGGCGCGCAGCGCGTCGTCCGCCAGACGGTCGCTCGCCGACTCCGTCATCGCGCGGTCGGTGAAGACGAGCGGCCGTTCCGTCTCCGTGACCAGGTGTTTGACCACCTGCACATTGCCGTTGACGTCCCAGACCGCGATGCCGGGCGTCAGGGTCGGGATGATCTCCACGGCCCACCTAGGCAGACCGAGCACCCGGCCCGTGGCCCGTGCCTCGTCCGCCTTCTGGGCATAAATCGTCCTGGTCGACGCCATTTTCAGAATCGCGGCCGCCTCCTTCGCGGCCGCTCCGTCCACCACGTCGCTCAGGTGGTGCACCACCGCCACGAAGGACAGACCGAGCCGTCGGCCGAACTTCAGCAGCCGCTGGAACAGCTGGGCGACGAACGGGCTGTTGATGATGTGCCACGCCTCCTCGACCAGGAAGATGCGCTTCTTGCGGTCGGGGCGGATCCAGGTGTGCTCCAGCCACACACCGACGATCGCCATCAGGATCGGCATGGCGATCGAGTTGCGGTCGATGTGGGACAGGTCGAACACGATCAGCGGGGCGTCCAGGTCGATGCCGACCGTCGTCGGCCCGTCGAACATGCCCCGCAGGTCACCGTCGACCAGGCGGTCCAGGACCAGCGCCACGTCCAGGCCCCAGGCCCGTACGTCGTCCAGGGCGACGTTCATCGCCTCCGCCGAGTCCGGTTCCGGGTGCCTCAGCTGCTCGACGATGTCGGTGAGCACCGGCTGGCGCTCGACGATCGTCTCGTTGACGTAGGCGTGTGCGACCTTCAGCGCGAAGCCGGACCGCTCGTCCAGGCCGTGTCCCATCGCGACCTCGATGATCGTGCGCAGCAGTGCCAGCTGGCCGGTCGTGGTGATCGCCGGGTCGAGCGGGTTGAGGCGGATTCCGTGGTCCAGGGCCGCCGTGGGGTCGAGGCGGATGGGGGTGATGCCCAGTTCCTGGGCGATGAGGTTCCACTCGCCGACCCCGTCCTCGCCCTGCGCGTCCAGGACCACGACCTGCCGGTCGCGGAAGCGCAGCTGGCGCAGCACATACGTCTTCTCGAGCGCCGACTTGCCGTTGCCGGACTCACCTAGGACGAGCCAGTGCGGCGCCGGGAGCTGCTGGCCGTACAGCTGGAAGGGATCGTAGATGTAGCCCTTCCCGGAGTAGACCTCGCGGCCGATGATCACGCCGGAGTCGCCCAGGCCGGGTGCGGCGGTGGGCAGGTAGACGGCCTGGGCCTGGCCCGTGGACGTGCGAACGGGCAGCCGGGTCGTCTCGACCTTTCCGAAGAGGAAGGACGTGAAGGCGTCGGTCAGGACGGACAGCGGATCCCGCATCAGGGCCTTACCTCCGAATGCCGGTGGCGAAGGGGAGCGTGTTGACGAAGGCCCGGTGGTGCTCGCGGTCGCACCACTCCAGCTTCAGATACGACTTGCCGGCCGAGGCGCGAATGGTCCGCTTGTCGCGGGCCAGGGCCTCCGGCGACCGGGCGGAGACCGTGATGTAGCCGACCAGGTTGACGCCCGCGGCGCCGCTCGCGAGATCCTCGCCACGCTGGTCGAGGCGGGAGTGGGCGGCGATGTCACGGGGGTCGACGGTGCGGTTCATCTTGGCGGCGCGGCTGGCCTCCGCCACGTCGTTCGTCTTCTCGGTCAGCATGCGCTCGATGGCGACCTCGGTGGGCTCGAGGTCCATGGTGACGGCGACGGTCCGGATGACGTCCGGGGTGTGGACGAGCAGCGGCGCCAGGAAGTTCACGCCGACCGGGGTCATCGGCCACTCCTTGATCCAGGCGGTGGCATGGCACCAGGGCGCGCGCGTCGACGACTCCCGGGTCTTCGCCTGGAGATAGGTGGCCTCCATGGCGTCCAGTTCGGCGGGCCACGCGTTGCGCTTGGTCATCGCCTGGATGTGGTCGATGGGGTGGTCCGGGTCGTACATGGAGTGGATGAGGGAGGCGAGCCGGCCCTGGCCCAGCGGCTGCCGTACGCGGATGTCGGCTTCCTGGAGACGGGAACAGATGTCGGTCAGCTCGCGCGCCATGACGACCGCGAGGCCCGCGTCCCGGTCGACCTTCTTGCCGCCCTGGGGACGCGCGGCGCGGGCCATGGCCTGGGCCTCGGCGGCGAGTTCGCGGGTGTAGTGCATACAGGCGACGAGGTAGGCGCGGTGCTGCTCGCTGCTCGTCGAGACCATGGACTGTAGCTGGTCGTAGGACTGGCGCAGCCAGGTCGGGGCGCGCTCGTCGCCGCGCTGGGCGACGTCCTTGGCGTGCGCGTCCGGATCGGCGGGCAGGGTGCGGGCGAGCATCTGGAGGCGGGTGACGAAGCCGTCGCCGTTCGCCACGTGCTTCAGGAGCGTGCCGAAGCGGTCGACGAGGGCCTCCTGGTCCTCGCTGTCGCGCAGGCCGACGCCCGGGCCCTCGATCTCGATGGCGGCGGTGACGGTGCGCCGGTCGGCATGCAGCAGTACGGCGATCTCGTCGGGCCCGAAGGGAGCGGCGAGCCAGGTGATCCGCCCGATGCCGGGCGGCGGCCCCACCTCGATCTCACGCCCGTCGAGCCCGGTTCCGGCCTCCATCACGGCGCTGCGGTACGTCGTCCCCTGCCGCAGGGTCCGCTTGTAACTGCGGTTGACCTCGAACCACTTGTAGAACGTGCGGTGCTTGTACGGGACGTACACGGCGGCCAGCGCGAGCAGTGGGAAACCCATCAGGAGCACGAGGCGCAGGGACAGGACCGGGACGAGAAGCCCGCACATCATGCCGAGGAACGCGCCCGCGATGATCAGCACGATCTCGCCGGACTCGCGGTTGCGGCCGATGATCGCGTTCGGCCGGGCGCGGCCGATCAGATAGGTCCGGCGGGGCGTGACCGGATGCGACACGTGGGACTCGGTCGTCAACGCCCTTCACCTCCTGTGCGGTTGGTACTGCTGTTGCGGGTGCTGCTGGCATGCGGGGTGTCGGCCGGGCTGCTACGCGGCGGGGGCGCGGACGAGGTGACGGGTCCGCCGCCCGGGGTGCGGGTGCTGTGCGCGGCCACGCCGCCGGTGGCCGGGTTGGCGGGGCGGGGCGGCTGGCCGCCGCCCTGGCCGCCGCCGGTGTCGGCGCGGGTGCTGTGGGTCTTGATGCCCTGGGCGACGAGGGTGGCCGGGGAGCTGATGACGGCCGCGGCCTTGCGTTCGGCGCCCTGCATGACGCGGTTGTTGCGGGAGGCGGCGATCTCGTCGCCGAAGCCGGGGACGAACCGGTAGATCATGGCGCTCGCGAAGATGGCGAGCAGGATGATGGCGAGTCCGGAGACGACGGCGGCGAGGGAGTCCGGGCCCTTGTCCGTGGCGAGGGCGCCGGCGAGGCCGAGCACGATGACGATCACCGGTTTCACCAGGATGACGGCGATCATGATGCCCGCCCAGCGGCGGACGTGGCCCCAGAGGTTCTTGTCGACGAGGCCCGAGTAGACGACCACGCCGAGAAGGGCGCCGACGTACAGCAGGACCGCCCTCAGGAACAGCTCCAGATACAGCACGCCCGCGGCGAGGATCGAGACGAGCGACACCAGGATCAGCATGATGGGGCCGCCGCCGATGTTCGTTCCCTTGCTGAGAGCGCCGGAGAACGCGCCGAAGAACGTCTGGGTCTGGTCGCCCGTGGTCTTGGCGAGGACGTCGCTGACGCCGTCGGTCGCCGAGACGACCGTGTAGAGGATCAGGGGGGTGAAGGCGGAGGCGAGCACGGTGAGCCAGAGGAAGCCGACGGCTTCGGACACGGCGGTGGCGAACGGGACGCCGCGGACCGCCCTCTTGGCGACGGCCAGGAGCCACAGCAGGAGGGTCAGGATGGCCGAGGCCGCGAAGACGATCTCGTACTGGTGGAGGAACGCCTGGTTGGTGAAGTCGACGCTGGCGGTCTGCTTCACGGCCTCGCTGAGCTTGTCGACGGTCCAGGAGGCGGCGTCGGCACAGCCCTTGGCGAGGGAGGAGAGGGGGTCGAGGCTGTCGGGGAGGGTGTTGGAGGGGCCGCTGGAGCCGGAGGAGTTGCCTTTTTCGCAGTACTTCTTGGAAGGGCCGATCAGGAGGTCGCACGGGTCGTTCGACTTTGTGGGCGACGGCGAGGGTGACGGAGCTGCGAAGGCACGCGTGGCGAGCAGCACGGCAGTGGTTTGAACGCCGGCTGCAGCGGCCGTGAACGTGAGTACGCGTCGCGGGCTACCGGGCATATGTGAACCCTCCGTACTCTTCGATGGCCTTGCTGATCTCGTCGGACGCGGCGGCCCGGTCATCACCGGGCACCGGGGCGGGGCCATCCGTCTGGGAGTCCGCGACGATCTTCCAGTCGCCGTTGGACCACTGCAGTTCCAAGGTCCAGGTCTTCCACGTGGAGCTGACGGGATCGGTTGAACCCTGACCGGACATGCCGATGAGCCCCATGTACCAGACGGAGACCTTGGCGTCGTTGGCGCTGTACTGCGTGATCTTCGTGCCCACCGGGATCGTGCGCGACACGAAGGTGCTGCCCGCCGGTGCGTTGCCGTCGGCATTCAGTCCCAGTTTGTTGAGGAAACTCGCCGAATACGCCTGGTCCATCGGTCCCTGGAGCTTGCTCGCGGCGGCCGGCGTGTAGATGGCGTCGACGATGCTGTGTCGGCTGTCCCTCTTGAACATCCCCGTCGAACCCAAAGCCACCGCATAATTAGCCGCAGCCGACTGCGCGCCCTGTTCGTTGCGGGGGAAGCCCGAGGGGATGGTGCCCGGGGTCGAGCGGACCGGGCGGGTGCCCGTCGCTGCCGTGGGGGCCGCGCCCGCCTTGTCGTTGCTGTTGCCGTCCGAGGAGGAGTCGCCCCCGCGGTTCGCGAAGGCGATCGCGGCGATCAGCAGGACGACCACCCCGACGACCGTGGCCAGACTGCGTGAGGAGGACCGGCCCCGCCGGGCGCCCCCGTACACGTCACCGGGCCGGTCGGGCAGCCGCGTCCGCGTCTGCCCGACGCCGCCGTACTCTCCCTCGCCCCCGCCGGAGGCACCGTCACCGGGACTCACGCCGCGCACGCCCCCTCGAACTCGTGGTCGTTCCGCGCTTGTGCGGAAACGCTTTGAAGTACGACGGTAGCCGTGCTGGTTCCCGCGCGGGCGCGGTGTGGTGACTCGACATCAGGGAAACGCAACCTCAGCCGGTGGGCGCGACGGACGGATGGGTCGGAGGAGCAAGCCGGGCGGTCCGGCGCGGGACTGGCGGCGCGCCAGGCGGGTGGTGGCGGTCCGGGACCGCCCTACACGGCCATGCCGTAGACGATCGTGAACAGCGTGCCGAGCGAGCCGATGATGAAGACGCCGGTCAGTCCCGCGATGATCAGGCCCTTGCCCTGCTCGGCACTGAACGTGTCGCGCAGGGCGGTCGCGCCGATGCGCTGCTTGGCCGCGCCCCAGATGGCGATCGCCAGGCAGAGCAGGATGGCAATGGCCATCACCACCTCGACCATCACGCGAGCCTCGTTGCCCAGGCTGCCGAACGGGCCCCAGTCCGGGGCGATACCGCCGATGATCGTGTTGATGTCGCCTTTTGCGGCCGCGAGCTGCATGTAAGTCACCGCCCCTGGTGGGTAGTTCCGTAGCCTCTGGCACGCGCGCAGAGGTCACGGTCATTCTCGCCGACAATGACGCCCTCGTATGTCGACTTGGCGTCATTGATTGGCGGGTTTCGTATGTGTCCCTTGCCTTCGGCCCGAAGGACCCCCCACGCAGGCGCGGGAAGAAATCGGAAGGGGCGCACGGCCACTGTGTGTATCACGGCAGGTGATGGCGGGCAATCAAGTCGAAGCGGAACCTGACGTGCGGTTCCGTCGTTAACCCCCCTTGTGCCGTGCCGAGTCGGTCCGGGCCCCGGGGTGCCGCGTTCGTCCGGTCCGTTCTGTACGGGGGTCACCCGTACGAGCGGAAGGCTATCCCCCTTCGGCGAGCAGCCGTCGCCGGTGGTGTGCTCCGGCCCGCCGCGTACGGCCGGTCCGTGCCCGTCCGCCTGCCGTGGTCGTCGAACGGGAAAACGTCGTTCATGTGAACGACGAACTGGGTCTCGTCGGCCCGCCTGCCGGGTATCGGTTCCAGGGGAAGGCGCGCGGCTGAAGGGGCGACGCCGCTGTGGGCCGGATGCGCGCGCTGACCTGCGGCGATGGATCCTCATAGGTTAATTTCGGGCTGCTCACAGGGCTTTTCTCACCTTCATGGGTCAGAGTGGAAGGCGATGACACGCATCACACGCCCCCCTGGCAACCGCCGGCACGCGTTCCTCGGTGCTCTCGTGCTGCTGGCCGTCACGGCCTCTTCCGTGGCCGCCGCCGACGGCGGTCCCGGACCGCTGGGCGTGACCACGGAGGCCGGGATCGACACGGCCAGTGCCCGGGTCGGCGCGCTCTTCGGTCCGGGCGGCGCCCTGGAGGGCGGGCACTTCTGCACCGCCTCCGTGGTGCACAGCAAGGCCCACAACGTGATCGTGACCGCCGCGCACTGTCTGGGCGGCGGCACCGTCTGGTTCGCCCCCGGCTACCGGGACGGCAAGGCTCCGTACGGCGTCTGGAAGGTCACCAGGACCTACCTGGGCGACGGCTGGACCGGTGACGAGGACGAGGACAGCGACGTCGCCTTCGCCGCCGTCGAGACGGTCGGCGGTGCCGACATCGAGGACCTCGTCGGCGGCAACCGGTTCGTCACGGGGCGGGAGACCGGCGCCACCGCCGTCACCGTCACCGGATACCCCAACTCCCGGGAAACCCCCATACGCTGCGTCAACAAGCCGACCGCCCACAGTGCCACCCAGCAGCGCATCGACTGCCCCGACTTCAGCAGCGGCACGAGCGGCAGCCCCTGGGTGGACGGCGACGGCGAGGTCGTCGGCGTGCTCGGCGGCCACGAACAAGGCGGCTCCACCGCCGACGTCTCCTACAGCGTCGTCCTGAAGGATGAGGCCGCGGACCTGTACCGGACCGCATCGGGCGAGTGACCCGGGCCCCTGGGCCTCCGGCGCGTTGGCCGGGCTGGCGTAGGGGCCCGCTGCACGGCATGCCGTCACCGGCCCCCGCGGTTGGCCGAACTGGTGCGCCGGTGGTGGCCGGACCAGCTCTTCTCCTCTTCCCCCTCGGCCCGGCGCCCCTACACTGACGCTCGGCGGACTCCCGGGCGCTGAGGGGCGGTTGACGGTGCGTAAGGCGTGGATCTGGGCGACCGTTGCCGTCGGTGCCGCGCTGAGCCTCGTGATGCTGCTCGTCGCCGGGGTCTATGTGGTGGCCGGAAACCTGGCGAACGGCCTCGGGCGGGGGCCCGTCGGGCTCGCCAAGAACGCCGTGCCCGCCGCGTACGCGTCGCTCGTGCAGAGGTGGGGCAACATGTGCGGCGCGATCAACCCCGCGCTGCTCGCCGCCCAGCTGTACCAGGAGAGCGGCTTCAGCCCGAACGCCAAGAGCCCCGCGAAGGCCGAGGGGATCGCCCAGTTCATCCCCGGTACCTGGGCCATCCACGGCATGGACGGCAACGGCGACGGACGGGCCGACGTCTGGGACCCGCGTGACGCGATCCCGTCGGCCGCCTCGTACGACTGCAAGCTCGCCTCGTATGTGAAGGACGCACCCGGAAACCCGACGGAGAACATGCTCGCCGCGTACAACGCGGGGGCGTACGCGGTCATCAAGTACGGGGGCGTGCCGCCGTACAAGGAGACCCAGAACTATGTGAAGACCATCACCACCCTGGCGAAGAGCTTCGCCGCGCCCGTCCGGCGGGTCGACCCGTCCAAGCAGGCCGCCGGCGCCATCTACTTCGCGCAGAAGAAGCTCGGCACCCCGTACCTGTGGGGTGGCGACGGCACCGCCGAACAGGGCGGGCGCTTCGACTGCTCCGGGCTGACCAAGGCCGCGTACGAGAGCGTGGGCATCACGCTGCCGCGCGTCGCCAACGACCAGTACAACGCCGGGCCTCACCCGAAGAGGGCCGAACTCCTCCCGGGGGACCTGGTGTTCTTCTCCGACGACCTGACCGATTCCCGCGCCATCCGGCACGTCGGCATCTATGTCGGCGGCGGCTATATGATCGACGCGCCCAGGACCGGCGCGGTGATCCGTTTCGACCCGATCGACACCCCTGACTACTTCGGGGCGACGCGTGTCACCGAAGATGGCGCGAAAGCGCTGCCCACGCCGGTGTGAACCGGGATGTGAAGGGCATGTGCGCAGGCACGCGGCGGCCGGAACTCTCCGTTACCGTCACCCCCCTGAGCTGCGAAGACGAGTCTCTCTTCGATAACGTCTGCGTGATCATTGTGTGGAGTGCGGAACGCTGACAGCAGGGCTGTGCGTTAGTTCTGACGTAGAGCGTTGACGTACGGCAGCCGGCTTGACGTGGAGCGGATCTACGACCACGGGGGTGGAGGAACGGCGCGCGCTGCGGCGCGTCCGGGCAAGCAACGCGACAGACGACGAAGGGGCCGCGCACGATGGCTGCACTCGCCGAATCCGGGTCGAACCCCGACGTCGATCTGCTGTACGACATCAATGGCCTGGCCAAGGATGCGCCGCACTGGTTCGACCGCGTCATGGAGTTCGTCGGTGAGTACGGGCTGCTGCTCGCCATGGTCCTGCTCGTCCTGTGGTGCTGGTGGAACGTGCGCAGGCGGGGAGGTGCCGATGCGGCGTCCTCCGTCGCCGCGCTGGTCTGGGCTCCGCTCGCCGCCGGTCTCGCGGTTCTCGTGAACGTGCCGATCCGGGGCTTCGTGGAGCGTCCCCGGCCGTTCGTCGATCACCAGGGACTCGAGGTCCTCGTCACCGGCAAGACGGGCTACTCCTTCGTCAGCGACCACGCCACGCTCACGATGGCGGCGGCGGTCGCCCTGTTCGTCGCGAACCGGAAATTCGGGCTCATCGGCCTGGGACTCGCGCTGCTCGAAGGTTTCTGCCGGGTCTACATGGGGGTGCACTACCCGACGGACGTCGTCGGGGGCTTCGCCCTCGGTACGGCCGTCGCCCTGCTGCTCTCCCCGCTCGCCATGGCGCTGCTCACCCCGCTCATGAAGGCGATCGAACGCTCCCCGCGCGCCGGACGGCTGGTCCGGGCCGGCGGCGCGCGCGCCGCGCGGACCGTGGTCCCCGAGGCGCGCTCGGACCAGACGGCGGAGGAAAGGGACCTGGCGGCGTAACGCCGGTTCGCCGCGGGTTGTCCCGCGCCTGTGGGGGCCGCCACGGGGCCGCGCTCGGCGGGGCGGCCCCGTGGCGGCCGGGCGTTCGCTACAGCGCCTGCGGGAACGTGAAGAACCCATTCGGGTCGTACTGGTGCTTCAGCTGCGTGAGGCGGGTGGCGGCGTCCCCGTAGTACGCCTTCCGCCAGTTCGTCAGGGTCGGGTCCGTGTAGTTCTGGTAAGCGGCCCCGGACGCGTAACCGCGCATCGACCCGTGTGCGGACGTCAGCCAGGACTGGGCCGTCGCACCGGAGGTGCCCGCGCGCCAGCTCGCGATGTACTGCGCCAGCATGCGGGAGCGGCGGTGGACGAACGCCGTGGCCGTCGGCGAGACCCGGTTGACCGCACCGCCGAGGGCGGTGAACGCGACGCTGCCCGCGCCGCCCCGGACCTGCGTCATCTGCCGAAGGATGGTCTGGATGCCGGCCGCCGGGATCGAACGGTCGAAGAAGTCCGAGCGTGCCGCGTACGTCTCACGGCCGAGGGCGCCCTGCGCGGCCCGGCCCGGGGTCGAGCCCGGCAGATGGCACTGGGCGTCGGAGGAGAAGGAGGAGCAGCCCGCGTACACCTCCATCGCGGCCTCGTACGACCTCCGCCGCAGCGAGACGGTGCGCGCCGGGGCCCCGACCTTCGCGGCCAGGCGGTCGACCGCGTTCTGCAGTTCGCCGTAGGTGCCCAGCGAGAACGCCGAGACCGAGACGGTGGGCGTGCCGCCGGCCGCGCTCTCCAGGTGGCAGGAGGACCAGATCTCGTCGGGCTGGCCGGGGCCCCACTCCTGCCAGGCGCTGAGGACGGCGGCGGCCTTGGCCCAGGGCCAGCTCAGGTACGCCGACACCGCCTGGGGCGCCGGGTGCGTTGTGAACCGCAGTTCGGTGACGACGCCGAAGTTGCCGTTGCCCGCGCCGCGCAGGGCCCAGAAGAGGTCCTTGTTCTCGGTGGCGTTCGCGACCAGCTGCTTGCCGTCCGCCGTGATCAGGGTCGCCTGGGTGAGGCTGTCGCAGGTCAGTCCGTACGCCCGGGAGACCACGCCATGGCCGCCGCCCAGGGTGAGCCCGGAGACGCCGACGGTGGGGCAGGAGCCGGCGGGTATGGTCACGCCCTTCGCGGTGAGCGCCCGGTAGACGTCGATCAGCTTGGAGCCCGCGCCGACCACGGCCTCGTTGCCGCTCGCCCGGATCTTGTTGAGCTTCGACACGTCGACGATCAGCCGGCCGTCGCCCGAGGACCAGCCGGCGTAGGAGTGCCCGCCGTTGCGTATCGAGACCTTGACGTGATGGGCCCGGGCGTACGCCATGACGGTGCGGATGTCGTCGGCATGCGCCACATACGCCACCGCCGCGGGCTTCAGGGAGTCGAAGCGGGTGTTGTAGAGCTGGTGGGCCGTCGGCCAGGCGTGGTCGCCGGGGCGGACCAGGGTGCCCGCCAGGTCCTTGGCCAGAGCCGTCCAGTCGGCGGCGGCGCGGGTGCCGGTGGTGGCCGTACGCATCGACGTGTCCGCGGCGCTCGCCGGGTTCGCGGCGGCGGCGGAGCCGCTGGTGCCGCCGGTGCACGCGGTGGTGACCGCCGTCGCGAGTGCGGCGGTGGTTCCGCCGATGAACGTACGCCGTTGCATGTGGGCCTCCCTTGGCTTCCGTGGAACGAGACGGGCCGGGAGGGCGGCGGGTTGCACAGGGAAAGGCCACAGAATCGCTACAGAGGGGGGCAGTTGCGCCCGGTTGCGGCTCGATGTGGTGGATGTGTCCGCATATGGCGCGACCGGGCGGCCTTCTCAGCCGGTGGCATGCCCCTCGGCGTCCGACCTCGCCAGGCTGCGGGCTCGGCGGGCCGGCCCTCGCCAGCCGCAGATGCACCGGGCCACACAGAACCGCCCCTGTTCGACCGTCGTCGTGCGGTGCTCTGCGGGGCCGGTAGGTAGATCCTGCTGTTCCACTCCGACAAGGTTACCCAAGTCGCGTGTGCCGGCGGCCAGGGCAAGTGGGCTGCCCGGCAAGGCGCGTGACGGGTCTCCCTACTGGTCGTTAACCGAAACGACAGGAGGGACACCGGGACGGGACCGGCTGGGGGTAGGCGGACGATGGTGGTGCGGCAGCACGGTCGGGTCGGTGCGGCGGTCGTCGCGACGCTGGGACTGCTGGTCTGCGGCACCTCGGCCACCGGATGCGCGGGCGGCGGGGCCGTCGCCGACGACGCGCCCTCCGGCACGGACGCGGTCAAGGCGATGCACGGGGCGGCCGCGGCCCTGGTGCGGGCGGGCAGTTCCCGAACGCGGACATCGATGGAGATGGCCACCGGCGGGACCCGGGTCACCATCCGCGGAGAGGGCGTCTACGACTTCCGTGCCCGGCTCGGCCGGCTGACGGTCCTGCTGCCCCGGGACCCCGCGGGCACCGAGGAGCACCGCCCGATCACCGAACTGCTCGCCCCGGGCGCCCTGTTCATGAAGAACCGGGGCGCGGGGGTGCCCGCCGACAAGTGGGTGCGGGTCGACACGGCCACGCTCTCCGACGGCAACCTCGTCACCGGCGGCGCCACAGACCCATACGCCGCGGCCCAGTTGCTGCACGGGGCCCGCAGTGCGCGGTACGTGGGGAGGGCCGAGGTCGCGGGGATCCCCGTGCGGCACTACCGGGGGGTGGCCGACATCGGGCTCGCGGCAGGAAGCGTTCCGGCCGCGGACAGGGAGCCGTTCCGGGCGGCGGCGAAAGGGTTCGCCACGGTCGAGGTGCCGTTCGACGCCTACCTCGACGACCAGGGGCGGCTGCGGAAGGTGCGCCACCGGTTCAGTTTCGTCAACGGCCGGCAGAAGACGACGGTCGCGGTGGCCTCCACGACGCTGCTGTACGGCTTCGGGGCCCCCGTCGACGTACGGCTGCCGGCGGCCGGGGACATCTTCGCCGGGAAGATCGCCGAGCAGTGAGGGGGCCGTGAGGGGCCCGGGGATCGCCGGGGGGGCGGAGAGGCCGGAACTGGCGCGGCTGAGGGGCCGGAAATGGTCCGTCCGTGCCATGCGCGGCCTGTAGGCCGCTGCCTACCCTAGGAAGTCGGTGACGGCAGAAAGAGGTGATGCACGTGGCTCCGGTCGGCGGTACGGCAGTTCAGGACCACGTGGCCCTCGCCGAGATCGAGCTGTGCGGTGACCTGATCATCGCGGCGTCGGCCGCACACGAGGACCGGCTCAGTCTTGAGAGCATCGACGAGGTGCTGAAGGTGGCCGAGGAGCGGGACGCGACCGGCGAGTGAGCCGTGATCCGCGCGCGGCGGCGGACGCTCCCTTCCCTCGGGGCATCAGGTGCGCAGCAGTCGGCCGATCGCCTTCGTGGCCTCCTCGACCTTCGCGTCGATCTCCGCGCCGCCCTTGAGTGCGGCGTCCGCGACGCAGTGGCGCAGATGCTCCTCCAGGAGCTGGAGCGCGAAGGACTGCAGGGCCTTCGTCGAGGCGGAGACCTGGGTGAGTATGTCGATGCAGTACACGTCCTCGTCGACCATGCGCTGCAGACCCCGGATCTGGCCCTCGATGCGGCGCAGCCGCTTGAGGTGCTCGTCCTTCTGCTTGTGGTAGCCGTGGACGCCCCGGTCATGGTCGGTCACCGCGGCCCCGGCGCCCTCGGAGGGCACCGCCGCGCCGGCCTCGGTGGTCGTCATCGCGTCCTCCTGTCGACAGCCGCCGGGGGATCCGGAACCGGACAGGCGACCCGCTGTGGCGGATTCTGCGCTCCGGCGGCGCGGACATATACCCCTGGCGGGTATATGGTAACGGACTTTGCTGGGTATAGGGCCCTTGGCCAGAGCCTTGGCCGCCCCCGTACCGCCC
The DNA here is from genome assembly GCF_021462825.1 of Streptomyces glomeratus. Lineage (GTDB taxonomy): Bacteria > Actinomycetota > Actinomycetes > Streptomycetales > Streptomycetaceae > Streptomyces > Streptomyces glomeratus. Next base: position 16,471 of record NZ_JAKEEB010000030.1, read on the forward strand.
CCGTACCGCCCCCGTACCGCCCCCGTGCTGACCACCGTGTCCGATGGGCGACACTGGAGGACGGCCCCTTAGCCATTGGCCGGATGATGCGCCTAGCATCACCCTGACCGAAACCGAAGCATCCCGAGGATCCCACGTGCGCTTTCGTCTGACCCCCAGGGAGACGAGCTTCTACGACATGTTCGCCGCGTCCGCGGACAACATCGTCACAGGCTCGAAACTCCTGATGGAACTGCTCGGGGCGGACTCCTCCGCTCGGGCCGAGATCGCAGAGCGTATGCGGGCCGCGGAACACGCCGGTGACGACGCCACGCACGCGATCTTCCACCAGCTGAACTCCTCGTTCATCACGCCGTTCGACCGCGAGGACATCTACTCCCTGGCGTCCTCCCTCGACGACATCATGGACTTCATGGAGGAGGCCGTCGACCTGGTCGTCCTCTACAACGTCGAGGAGCTGCCCAAGGGGGTCGAGCAGCAGATCGAGGTGCTGGCACGGGCGGCCGAGCTGACGGCCGAGGCGATGCCGCACCTGCGCACGCTGGAGAACCTCACCGAGTACTGGATCGAGGTGAACCGTCTGGAGAACCAGGCGGACCAGATCCACCGCAAATTGCTCGCCCATCTGTTCAACGGCAAGTACGACGCGATCGAGGTCCTCAAGCTGAAGCAGATCGTGGACGTACTGGAGGAAGCGGCGGACGCGTTCGAACACGTGGCCAACACCGTGGAGACCATCGCGGTCAAGGAGTCCTGAGGCGTCCATGGACACCTTCGCTCTGATTCTGACCATCCTGGTCGCCCTCTTCTTCGCTTATACCAACGGTTTCCACGACTCGGCGAACGCGATCGCCACCTCGGTGTCGACGCGTGCGCTGACGCCGCGCGCGGCGCTGGCGATGGCGGCGGTGATGAACCTCGCCGGTGCGTTCCTCGGCAGCGGGGTGGCGAAGACGGTCAGCGAGGGCCTGATCCAGACGCCCTCCGGCGGCGGGGGGATGGGCATCCTCTTCGCGGCACTGCTCGGCGCCATCGTCTGGAACCTGGTCACCTGGTACTTCGGCCTGCCGTCGTCCTCGTCGCACGCGCTGTTCGGCGGACTGGTGGGCGCGGCGATGGCGGGCGGTACGACGGTGTACTGGTCCGGGGTGCTGGACAAGGTCGTCACGCCCATGTTCCTGTCCCCGGTAGTGGGCCTGATCGTCGGCTACCTGGTCATGACGGCGATCATGTGGATCTTCCGCCGGGCCAATCCGCACAAGGCGAAGCGCGGTTTCCGCATAGCGCAGACCGTCTCGGCGGCCGGCATGGCGCTCGGGCACGGCCTCCAGGACGCGCAGAAGACGATGGGCGTCGTGGTGATGGCGCTGGTCATCGCCGACGTCGAGAAGTACGGCGACCCGATCCCGGTGTGGGTGAAGCTGGTCTCCGCGGCGATGCTGTCGCTGGGGACGTACGCGGGCGGCTGGCGCATCATGCGCACGCTCGGCCGCAAGATCATCGAGCTGGACCCGCCGCAGGGTTTCGCGGCGGAGACCACGGGTGCGTCGATCATGTTCGCGACGGCGTTCCTGTTCAAGGCGCCGATCTCGACGACGCACGTCATAACTTCGGCGATCATGGGTGTGGGCGCGACGAAGCGCGTGAACGCCGTGCGGTGGGGGATCGCCAAGAACATCGTTCTGGGCTGGTTCATAACGATGCCGGCGGCGGCCGCCGTGGCGGCGTGCGCCTACGGGCTGATCAACCTGGCGTTCCTGTAGCCCCACCGGCCGAGGGCCCTGCGGGGCCTGCCGAAACGTTTCTCCACCCCCTCTCGCGCCCGGCGAGGCTCCACCGAAGCCGCCGGGCGCGAGAGGGGGTGATCTGTTTGCGCCCCGTCCCTGGCCCCGCCCCCGTCACCGCCGGACCGCTTCGAGATGCGGGACGCTCAGGCGCGAGAACACTGGAGCTATGACTGCGAAGGCACTCCTCGAAGGCGGGCCGGACGATCTCGCGGGCAAGCTCGTGCCCATCGTCCCGCCCGGAAAAGAGCTGAAGATTCCGCATCGCGGCGGATACGAGCACTACAAGATGACGCCGCGCCACGAGAACAGCCAGGAGGGGCAGGTCACCGTCTACCAGTGGTGGGAACGCACGGAAGTCGCCGAATGACGCGGACGAGTCGCCGCACGACGCGAACGGGCCCGCCCCCGGGAGCCAGGGGCGGGCCCTCTTCTACCTCACGGTGGCACCGCCATGCAGCACCGCGAGGGGTCCTCGGACCGGTCCCGGATCAGCCGAAGCGACCCGAGATGTAGTCCTCCGTCGCCTGGACCGACGGGTTGGAGAAGATCCGCTCCGTCTCGTCGATCTCGATCAGCCTGCCCGGCTGGCCCACGGCCGCCAGGTTGAAGAACGCCGTACGGTCGGAGACACGCGCCGCCTGCTGCATGTTGTGCGTCACGATGACGATCGTGAAGCGCTCCTTCAGCTCGCCGATCAGGTCCTCGATCGCGAGGGTGGAGATCGGGTCCAGGGCCGAGCAGGGCTCGTCCATGAGCAGGACCTTCGGCTCCACCGCGATCGCGCGGGCGATGCACAGACGTTGCTGCTGGCCACCGGACAGGCCGGAGCCCGGCTTGTTCAGGCGGTCCTTGACCTCGTTCCAGAGGTTCGCTCCCCTGAGCGACCTCTCCACGACGTCGTTCAGTTCCGACTTCTTGTAGTTGCCGTTCAGGCGCAGACCCGCCGCCACGTTGTCGAAGATCGACATCGTGGGGAAGGGGTTCGGGCGCTGGAAGACCATGCCCACCTCACGGCGGACGGCGACCGGGTCGACCCCGGCGCCGTACAGGTCCTCGTTGTCGAGGAGCACCTTGCCCTCGACGCGTCCGCCCGACGTCACCTCGTGCATACGGTTGAGCGTGCGCAGGAACGTCGACTTGCCGCAGCCCGAGGGGCCGATGAACGCCGTCACCGATCGCGGCTCGACCGACATCGAGATGTCCTCGATCGCCTTGTGGGAGCCGTAGTAGGCGGTGAGCCCGCTTACGTCGATTCGCTTGGCCATGACTACTTCACTTCCAGTATCAGTCGCTGTGGGCCCCGACCGGCGGAGCCGGAAATCGTCGCCTTAGCGACCGGTCTTCGGGGCCTTCCAGCGGGCGATGCCGCGGGCCACCAGGTTGAGGATCATCACGAAGGCGATGAGGGCGAGTGCCGCCGCCCAGGCCCGGTCGTAGGCCGCGCCGGAGCCGGCGCTGTTCGCGTACTGCTGGTAGATGTACAGCGGCAGCGAGGCCTGCGGGTCCTTGAACGGGTCGCTGTTGATGAAGTTGGTGCCCCACACCAGCAGCAGCACGGGCGCGGTCTCACCGGTGATACGCGCGACGGCGAGCATCACACCCGTCGTGATACCGCCGATCGAGGTCGGCAGGACCACCTTGAGGATGGTGCGCCACTTCGGGACACCCAGCGCGAGGGAGGCCTCGCGCAGCTCGTTCGGGACGAGCTTGAGCATCTCCTCCGTGGAGCGGACCACCACGGGCATCATCAGGATCGCCAGGGCCAGGGAACCGGCGAAGCCGGAGTAGCCCATCTTGAGGATGAGGATCCAGAAGCTGAGGACGAACAGACCGGCGACGATCGACGGGATACCCGTCATGACGTCGACGAAGAAGGTGACGGCACGGGCGAGCTTGCCGCGCCCGTACTCGACGAGGTAGACGGCGGTCATCACACCGATCGGCACGGCGATCACGGTGGCGATACCGACCTGCTCGAGGGTGCCGAGGATCGCGTGGTAGATACCGCCGCCGGTCTCGGTGTCGGCGACCACGCCCATCGAGTGGGTGAGGAAGTAGACGTCGAAGACCTTCACACCGCGCTTGAGGGTCTCCCAGACGAGGGAGGCCAGCGGAATGACGGCGAGGAGGAAGCAGACCCAGACGAGGCTGGTGGCGACGCGGTCCTTGGCCTGCCGGCGTCCTTCGACACGCGCGGCGATGACGTAGGTGCCGAGGACGAACAGGACCGCGGCCATCAGGGCCCACTGGATGCTGCTGTCGAGGCCGGCGGCCAGGCTGATGCCCAGGCCCACCGCGATAGAGCCCACGCCGATCGCCCACGGCGACCACTTCGGCAGGCTGGCACCGCGCAGGGTGCTGCGACGCTTTCCGGTGACGGCTGCGGTGCTCATGCGTTGGCCCCCGAGTACTCCTTGCGGCGGGCGATGATCACGCGGGCCGCACCGTTGACCAGCAGGGTGATGACGAAGAGGACCAGACCGGAGGCGATGAGGGCGTCACGGCCCTGGTCGGTGGCCTCGCCGAACTTGCTGGCGATGTTCTGGGCGAAGGTGCCGCCGCCCGGGTCGAGCAGACTGGTCTGGATGTCGAAGGTCGGGGAGAGGACGGTGGCGACGGCCATCGTCTCGCCGAGCGCACGGCCGAGGCCGAGCATCGACGCGGAGATCACACCGGAGCGGCCGAACGGCAGCACGGCCATGCGGATGACCTCCCAGCGCGTGGCGCCGAGGGCGAGAGCCGCCTCCTCGTGCATCTGCGGGACCTGCCGGAAGACCTCACGGCTCACGTTGGTGATGATCGGCAGGATCATGATCGCGAGCAGGATGCCGACGGTGAGCAGGGAGCGCGGGGCGCCGCCCTGCCAGGAGAAGATGCCGGTCCAGCCGAGGTAGTCGTTCAGCCAGCCGAACAGGCCGTCCATGTGCGGTACGAGGACGAGCGCGCCCCACAGGCCGTAGACGATGGAGGGCACGGCGGCGAGCAGGTCGATCACATAGGCGATGGGCCCGGCCAGCCGGCGCGGCGAGTAGTGCGTGAGGAACAGCGCGATACCGACCGCGACCGGAACCGCGATGGCCATGGCGATGATCGAGGAGACGACCGTGCCGAAGGCCAGGACCGCGATGCCGAAGACCGGCGGGGTCAGGTTGGTGTTCCACTCGAAGGTGGTCAGGAAGTTGCCGTGGTCCTTGCTGATCGCGAGGCTCGCACGGTAGGTGAGGAAGACCGCGATCGCGGCCATGATCACCAGGAGGAAGATTCCGGACCCGCGGGACAGGCCCAGGAAGATCCGGTCCCCGGGGCGGGTGGCGCCGCGGCCCGCACGCTTCTGCTCGGCCGCGGAGGGCCGGTGAGCGGGGGGAGGCGCGTCAGTGTTCTGAATAGTGATGTCCATCAGGATCTCCGGTCTGCGGAGCCGTGGCTGGTGTCGGCTCCAGGCGGCGGTGCACCGGACGGTGCGGCCCGCCCCGTGAGGGGGCGGGCCGCACATCGGGTCAGCTCAGGCTCGAGATGGTCTCGCGAACCTTGGAGTTGATCTCGGCGGGGATCGGCGCGTACTTGGCCTCGGCCAGCTGGTTCTGGCCGTCCTCGGACGCGGTGTAGGTGAGGAAGGACTTCACGGCCGCCAGGGTGTCGGCCTTGTTGCCCTTGTCGCAGACGACCTCGTAGGTGACCAGGGTCAGCGGGTAGGCGCCGGCCTCGGTGGGCTGGTAGTTGAGCTTCAGGGCCAGGTCCTTGCCGGTGCCGGCGACCTGGGCGGTCGCGATGGCCTTGGTGGCGTTCTCGACGGTGGCCTTGGCCGGGGTGGAGGCGCCGGTCTTGAGGTCGGCCGCCTTGATGCCGTCAGCGGCGTAGGAGAGCTCGAAGTACGCGATCGCACCCGAGGTCTGCTTGACCTGCTGGGCGAGGCCGGAGGAGCCCTGCGCGGACTGGCCGCCCTTCGCCTGCCAGGCCTTGCCGCCCGAGTACGGCCAGTCGCTCTTCGCGGTGGCGATCAGGTACTTGGTGAAGTTGTCCGTGGTGCCGGACTCGTCGGAGCGGTGGAACGCCTGGATCTTGAGGGCCGGCAGCTTGACGCCCGGGTTCAGCTTGCTGATCGCCGTGTCGTTCCACATCTTGATCTTGCCGTTGAAGATCTTGGCGATCGTGGAGGGGTCGAGGACCAGGCTGTCGACGCCCGGGACGTTGAAGCCGACCGCGATCGGGCCGCCGACCATGGGCAGGTCGATGGCCTGGCCGCCGGTGCAGACCTTCTTGGAGTCGGCGATCTGCTCGGGCTTCAGCGCCGAGTCGGAGCCGGCGAACGCGGTCTGGCCGCCGAGGAACGCGGTGACGCCGGCGCCCGAACCGGTCGGGTTGTAGTTGATCTGCACGTCGTGGCAGGCCTGGGTGTACTGCTTGACCCACGCGTCGATCGCGTTCTTCTGCGCGGAAGAGCCGGAGGCCTGGAGCTGGCCCTTGGCGTTGTCGCACTTGATGGAGGAGGTGCTGGACGCCGACGTCGAGCTGCCGCCGGTGCTGCTCTTGCCGGTGTCGTCGGAGCCGCACGCCGTCAGGGCCAGGGCGCCGGAGACGGCGACAGCACCGAGAGAAAGGGCGCGAAGCCGGTTCTTGCGCTGAAGCATCACTTTCGGAAGTTCCTTCCAGGAGCCGCCGTCCGTGGCGGCGTGCGAGGGGTGCGGTAGCCCGTCAGGGCTGCCGTGACTGGAAATGCGACAGCACGCCTCATGCGCGCTTCGCACCGTGTACGGCCGAAATTAGGCAGAACAGGTGAAGCTGCCGATGGTCGAGAGTGAACGGAAGGTGAACCCCTGCGGTCGGTGTGGTTAGGTCACGGAACGCTTACGTCTCGGACACGAGGGCATTCCGGCGGCCGAGTCGCAACAAGGGGCGGCTGGCCTGCGCTTTTCGGTCGATGCGGGCTGCCTCCGGCTGCTCACGCGGGCTCCCATGCCTCGAGTGGACGCAGGTGTCGCTCCGCGTACCGGATGCCCCTTTCAGGGGTCTCGATGCTTATGTCAGGTTGAGTACGTTCAGGAAGGCGTCGACCAGTTGTCTGTCGCGCGGCTGGGTCAGACGGGCCCGGGCCGCGGCAGGCGAAAGCCACAGGATGCGGTCGACCTCGTGGTTCGGAGCGAAGGAGCCCCCCGCCGCCTCGGCCGCCCAGTAGTGGACCTGCTTGGGGCGGCCGGCCACCTCGTACCACGCGGTGGGCAGGCGCGCGCCGGGGACGGCGGTGTATCCCGTCTCCTCCTCCACCTCGCGCAGCGCACCCGCGAGCGGGTCCTCACCACGCTTGAGCTTGCCCTTCGGGTGGGACCAGTCGTCGTACTTGGGCCGGTGGACCAGACAGATCTCCAGCGCGCCGTCGACGGGCGAGCGGCGCCACAGGACACAGCCCGCCGCGCGGATGGTGTCGTCGTCGGTCATCGGGTGCTCCGGCTCCTCTCTCGCGCCGCGCGGCACCTCTCGCCCTGCCGGGTGGCGCTGCCGGTCGTGACTGCCGTGCCGTTCCGTGCGATGCCGTGCCGTGCCGTCGTACGCGTGCCCGTCGCCGGGCGCCTGCGGAGTGCCCGTCGCCGGGCGCCTGCGGAGGCGCCTACGGAGTACCCACCGTCTGCTTCTGCCATGACTGCTGGAACGCGAACCTGGCCGCCTCCACCTCGTGGCGCTGGTCGGCGTGCAGCACACCCAGGGCGTACGCCGTCGCCGGGGCGATGCGCGGGGTGCGCGCAGCCGCCGCGGCGGCCGCGGCCGCCTCCGAGGCGTCCCGGTGCCGGTTCAGGGCCTGGCCCGCCGTCAGCAGCCGTACGTCGACGGGCGCGTTCTCCCCGTACAGCACCTCCCGGGCGTAGCGGTGCAGGCGCAGCAGCAGCCGGACCTGGTGCCAGGGACCGTCCTGCGGGTGCGGGGCCGGGTCGGGGGAGAGGCCGTGGATCAGCGCCTCCGCGTTGTACGGGTGGCCCGCGGTGATCAGCGGCAGCGCGGCAACCGCGTCGCACAGCCGCTCCTCCGCGGCGGCGGCCAGCGGGCGCAGGTCGGCGGTGGCCGCGGCGGACGTGAGCGGCACCTCGCTGGCGAGGACGGCGACGCTGTCCGCCACCGCGTGGAACCGGCTGGAGCCGAGAGCCTGGAGGGCCGCGGAGTGGGCGCGCGTCCGGGCCAGGGTCAGCTGGCGCTCCAGCAGGGCACCCGCCTTGGCCGCGCCGACGGTCAGATTGCCCCGCTCCGGGACGCCGGGCTGGCTGCGCGTCCCGGTGCCGGACTCCGCCGCGACCCCCGGCTGCGCGGGGAAGACCGAGGATCCCGACAGCCGGTGCAGGGCGAGCAGCAGCCGCTCGAGCCGGGCCGCGTACGCGTGCTCGCGGGCGAGGGTGCCCGACAGCCAGGCGAGTTCGGGACGCATCGCCTCCGACCAGTCGGCGTCCAGGAGCGGGCGGAACGTGTGGAGCGTGCCGCTGATGCGGCGAGCCGAGCGGCGCAGGGCGAGCGCCGCGTCGCCGGAGGCGTCCATGCCGTTCCCCCCGACTCCCGGCTCCACCCCCACTCTCGACCTCGCATGAGCGGGGGTGCCCCCACCGGCACCGGTCTCCCGGTGCTGCCGCAGCGAGCGGAGGAACTCCGTGGCCTGGGCCCGCAGATAGCCCGCGAGGGCGTCCCCGGTGGGCCCGGCCGTGGGGTCGGTGGGGGGATCAAGGTGTTGCTGTGCCACGCCGGCGCCTCCGGGCGTCTATGAGCATCTCCTGGATGTTCCGCAGGGGGTGGCCGTCCCCATCGGTCGCGTGCCGGGTCCACTCGCCGTCCGGTCCCAGGTGCCAGGAGGCCGTGGAGTCGGACATGCCGGTCTCGAAGAGCCGGTTGAGGGCCGCCCGGTGCGACGGGTCGGTGACCCTGACGAGTGCTTCGATGCGGCGGTCGAGGTTGCGGTGCATCATGTCGGCGCTGCCGATCCACACCTCGGGCTCACCGCCGTTTCCGAACACGAAGACGCGCGAGTGTTCGAGGAAGCGGCCGAGGATGGACCGCACCCGTATGTTCTCCGACATGCCGGTGACGCCCGGGCGCAGCGCGCAGATGCCGCGCACCCACACCTCGACCGGCACGCCCGCCTGCGACGCGCGGTAGAGCGCGTCGATGATCGCCTCGTCCACCATCGAGTTGACCTTGATTCGGACGCACGCGGGCCGGCCGGCCCGGTGGTGCTGGATCTCCTGGTTGATCCGGGAGATCAGGCCGTCGCGCAGGGACTTGGGGGCCACCAGCAGCCGGCGGTAGGTCTCACGGCGGGAGTAGCCGGAGAGCCTGTTGAACAGGTCGGACAGGTCCGCGCCGACCTGCTGATCGGCGGTCAGCAGCCCCAGGTCCTCGTACAGACGGGCGGTCTTGGGGTGGTAGTTGCCCGTGCCGACATGGCTGTAGCGGCGGAGCGTTTCGCCTTCCTGCCGCACGACCAGCGAGAGCTTGCAGTGCGTCTTCAGACCGACGAGTCCGTAGACGACATGGCAGCCCGCTTCCTCCAGCTTGCGAGCCCACTTGATGTTGGCCTGCTCGTCGAAGCGGGCCTTGATCTCGACCAGTACGAGGACCTGCTTGCCGGACTCGGCCGCGTCGATGAGCGCGTCGACGATCGGCGAGGTCTCCGAGGTCCGGTACAGCGTCTGCTTGATGGCGAGCACGTCCGGGTCGGCGGCCGCCTGCTCGAGGAAGGCCTGCACCGACGTGGAGAAGCTGTCGTACGGGTGGTGCAGCAGGATGTCCCGGTCCCGCATGGCCGCGAAGATGTCGGGTGCGGACGCCGACTCGACCTCGGCGAGGTCACGGGGGGTGACCGGGACGGACTTCGGGTACTTCAGTTCGGGCCGGTCGAGGTTCGCGATGCCGAAGAGGCCTGTGAGGTCCAGGGGACCCGGCAGCGGGTACACCTCTGCCTCGGAGATCTTCAGCTCGCGGATCAGCAGGTCGAGCACGTACCGGTCGATGGACTCCTCGACTTCCAGGCGCACCGGCGGCCCGAAGCGGCGCCGCATGAGCTCCTTCTCCAGGGCCTGGAGCAGGTTCTCGGCGTCGTCCTCCTCGACCTCGAGGTCCTCGTTGCGGGTGATGCGGAAGGTGTGGTGCTCCAGCACCTCCATGCCCGGGAACAGCTCCTCCAGGTGCGCGGCGATGACGTCCTCGATGGGGACGTAGCGCTGCGGGGATGCCTCCAGGAAGCGGGAGAGCAGCGGCGGCACCTTGACGCGCGCGAAGTGGCGGTGGCCGGAGACCGGGTTGCGCACGACGACCGCGAGGTTGAGCGAGAGGCCCGAGATGTACGGGAAGGGGTGCGCGGGGTCGACGGCCAGCGGGGTGAGCACCGGGAAGATCTGATGGCGGAAGAGCGTGAACAGGCGCGCCTGCTCCTTGTCCGTCAGCTCGTTCCAGCGGACCAGGTGGATGCCCTCCTCCGCGAGCGCGGGGGCGACGTCCTCGTGGAAGCAGGCCGCGTGGCGGGCCATGAGCTCGCGCGAGCGGGCCCAGATCATCTCCAGCACCTCGCGGGGCTGGAGACCGGACGCCGAGCGGGTGGCGACACCGGTGGCGATACGGCGCTTCAGACCCGCCACCCGGACCATGAAGAACTCGTCCAGGTTGCTGGCGAAGATCGCCAGGAACTTCGCGCGTTCCAGAAGGGGTGTGTTCGGGTCCTCGGCCAGCTCGAGTACGCGCTCGTTGAACTGGAGCCAGCTGCGTTCCCGGTCGAGGAAGCGGCCCGGCGGGAGCTGGGCGCCCTCGCTCACCTCGTACGCGTCGAGGTCGGCGTCGATGTCGGGTTCGAGTTCGGAGACCGTCGCGGCCACGGTGTGCGGGCGGTGCGCGGCGATGGAACCCACGGAGGGCTGCTGATTCTGCACGGTCGCGCGACCCGTGGGCTCTCCCTCACGGGGAGTGGCGGGGGAGGACTGGGCCGGTGCCTGGGCGTTCTGCTGGCTCATGAATCCATTCTTCCGCGCCAACCGGGTGACGGGCGCGTCGGAGACGGCGGGCAGTGGCGCGGCAGACGGACGCCCGCGTTCCGCACCGGCCCCGTTGCGAGGCGGTGGTGGCGGCTCAGGCAGGGCGGTGTTCATTGGCTGAGCGTCGCAAGCTCGTCTGAATCAATGGTTACGGCGACATGACGTGCGGGATAGCGAGGGGAGGCTCGCGGACGTCTAGAGGGAGCGCGGCGGCGTACGAGGGGGCTGGACGAGGCCTATGCGCCGTCGCGGACCGGAGGGACGGTGGCGGCGGGCCGCCTGGGGAGGCGGGTGGCGGGGAGGTGGACGGCGACGGGGATGGGGGCGGACGGCGGCGCGGGTGGCCGGGAGGCGGACGGCGACGGGGAGGGCCGCGGACGGGGCGGACGGCGGCGGGAGGCTGCCGGGGCGGTGGACGGAGGCGGGCACGGCCCGGCGGCAGGAGCCTGCCGGGCTCGCCGAAGATCTCTGCCGGGGTGTGAACCGTTCGCGAGGGCTCATCCGATGAAGGGGCGTGAGGGAAACGAGAAGTGACGGGGAGCTGCTGCGTGCCGCGGCAGACGGGGACCGTCGCGCCTTCGAGGAGCTGTACCGGCGGTATGCGCCGTGGCTCACGGCACGGCTGCGCGGCCGCTGCGCCGACCCCGGGGTCGTGGACGACGTCGTGCAGGAGACGTTCCTGGCGGTCTGGCACGGCACCGCGCGGTACCGCGAGGACGGCGACGTGTCCGGCTGGCTCTGGCGCATCGGCGCCCGACGGCTGGTGGACGCGCTGCGCGGCGACGGCGCACGCGGCCGGCTGCGCCAGACACTGGCGCGGCTGCGGCACCGGCACGAGGCCTCCGCGGAGGAGCGCGTCCTGGCCGGAGTGGAGCACGGCGACCTGGCGGGAGCACTGATACGGCTCTCGCCCGAGCTGAGGGCCGTCCTCCAGGCGACGGTGATCGACGGACTCACGACCAGGGAGGCGGCCGTCCTGCTCGGCATTCCTCCCGGCACGGTCAAGACACGGGCGCTGCGGGCGCGCAAGCGGCTGCGGGAGGAGCTGGCATGAGGGATGTGAAGAGCGACGGCGCCGCATGGCACGCGGACGCCGAGGACCTCCGCGCCTATGCGCGCGGAGAGCTGGAGGCACCCCGGCTGTGGTCCGTGGACACACACCTGGCCGCCTGCGCACCCTGCCGTCAGGCACTCGCCGAGGCCGGCGACCCGCTCGCCGTGGACCTCGGCTGGGAGCGGCTCGACGCCGAACTGGACGCGCCCCGGCCGGGTCCCGTCGAGGCGCTGCTGACCCGGTTCGGGGTGGCCGACCACATCGCGCGGCTGCTTGCCGCGACCCCCGTGCTGCGCGCGTCCTGGCTCGGCGCGGTCATGCTGGTCCTGGCCATGACCGTGGCGAGTGTGTACGCGATGGACTCGCCGACGGTGTTCCTCGCCCTGGCCCCGCTGCTGCCTCTCGCGGGCGTCGCCCTGTCGTACGGACCGGCTCTCGACCCGACCTACGAGATGACGGTGGTCGCCCCGCTGCACGGCTTCCGCCTGCTGATGATCCGTACGGTCGCGGTGCTGGTGGCGAGCCTCGGGCTGAACGGCCTGGCGACGCTCGCCCTCCCGCTCTACGGACTGCATGCCCTGTCCTGGTTGCTGCCCGGCCTCGCCCTGACCGCGACGGGACTCGCGCTGACCGCCCGGCTGGGCCCGGTCCTCGCCCCGGCCCTGGTCAGCGGCGTCTGGGTCGCCCTGCTGGTGGTGGCCGAGGCGACCGTACACGGGACGCCCCTGCCGTTCACGGCTCCGGGCCAGGGGGTGGCCGCGGCGGTCGCGGTCGTCTCGGCCGTCCTGCTGCACCGCCTGCGTGACCGCTTCGACGCCTCGCCGGCCCACCCCTTGTCCACCGACTTCGCCCACAGGAGCACCTCATGACCACGGCCCCCACCGTCTCGGCCTCCGGCCTGACCGTGCGCTACGGCGGCAGGCCCGCTCTGGACGACGTCTCCCTGTGCCTCCACGAGGGTGTCACCGGCCTGCTCGGGCCCAACGGCGCGGGCAAGACGACCCTGCTACGGGTGCTCGCCACCGCCGTGCCCGCCGACCGGGGCTCGTTCACCGTCCTCGGGCACGACCCGGGCACGGCCGCCGGCCGTCAGGAGGTGCGGCGCCTGCTCGGCTATCTGCCGCAGACCCCGGGCTTCCACCCGGACTTCACGGCCTTCGCGTTCGTCGACTACGTGGCGATCCTCAAGGAGCTCACGGACCGGGCCGGACGCCACCGCGAGGTGCGGCGTGTGCTCGAGGCCGTCGGTCTCTCGGATGTACGGGCCAGACGCATCAAGCGGTTGTCCGGCGGTATGCGCCAGCGCGTCGCGCTGGCCGCCGCGCTCGTGGGCGACCCCCGCCTGCTGCTCCTCGACGAACCGACCGTCGGTCTCGACCCCGAACAGCGCATGCGCTTCAGGGAGGTGATCGCCGAGGCGGGCGAGGGCCGGACGGTGCTGCTGTCCACCCATCAGACCGAGGACGTGGCGATGCTGTGCCACCGCGTGATCGTGACGGCCCACGGCCGGCTCCGCTTCGAGGGCACCCCGGCCGAGCTGACCGCACGGGCGGCAGGCCGGGTGTGGAGCAGTACGGAACGCGACCCGGGCGCCCGCGCCGGCTGGCGTACGGGCATGGGCACGTTCCGCAACGTCGGCGACCCGCCCAAGGGTGCCGAGCTCCTCGAACCGACCCTGGAGGACGGCTACTTGCTGGTCCTCGACGGCGAGCCCGCGGAGGTGGCGTCCGTATGAGCACGGTCATCGACAAGGCCCCGGCGGTCGCCGCGCCGGTGCGGACCGGGCGCCACTCGGCCGCAGCCGTCCTCGCCCTGGCGCGCTTCGAGGCCCGCGAACTCCTGCTCCAGATCCCCGTGTTCGTGTTCTTCTTGCTGTACATCGGGCACGCCCTGTGGAAGCTGTTCCTCCCCGGGGACGGCATGGACGACTATCCGGCCCTGCAGAGCGTCGACCGCAGCTCCCAGTCCGTCCTGCCGTTCCTGGCCGTCGCGGTCCTGATGTGTGTGAACGTGGCCGCTCTGCGGTCCCGGCGCCACGGCACGGACGGGCACTTCGACGTCCTGGTCATGGAGCCCTGGCGGCGTACGGTGGCGCACGCGCTGTCCGTGGTGCCCTTCGCGGCGGTCACCGCCCTGGTCGTCGCCGTCCAGTTCGGCCGGGCGGCCCTGAAGCCCGGGGCGGCGGGTCATGGATCGCCGGCGGAACTGGCGGTGGGACCACTGGTGGTGCTGCTGGCCGGGGTGCTGGGGGTGCTGATCGCACGCCTCTGCCCCAGCATCGTCGGTGGTCCGCTGTTCATAGTCGTCGGATTCGCCACATTCCTGACCGCCTCCGTGGTCACGGGGGAGAAGGAGCACTGGCTGAACTGGCTGTATCCGGTCGTCTCCGAGAACGGCGCCGATCCGATCCCCTCCGACCTCCTGGGCCGCCCGGCCGCCTGGCACGCCCTGTACCTGCTGGGGCTGACCGCGCTGCTGCTGTGTGCCGCGGCACTGGTGAGCGGGGGACGCACCCGCCTGCTGAAGGCGCTCACGGTGGTCGCGCTCGGCGCCACGGCCGCGGGGATCGCCGGTCAGTCCCCGGGCCACGAGGCCCGGCTGACCGCGGCGCGCACGCAGGTGAACCGTACGCCGGGACGGTTCCAGTCGTGCGTGGTGCACGGCCGCTCGACGTACTGCTCGTTCCCGGAGTGGACCGGCTGGCGGGACGACTGGGCGCGGGTCGCCGACCGGGTCCAGCGTCTCGCGGGCGGGGGCGCCGGCGGGGAACGGCTGACCATCCGGCAGCGGATACCGCTGATCTACGACCTGAGCAGTGATGCCGCCCTGACGCCCTTGAGCACGCCGGGTGAGGTGACCGTCGGCACACGGTGGGGCGGAAGCCGCGTCCCCGAGTTCGCCGTCGGTGTCGCCTCGGTCCTTGTCGCCGGGGACGAGCAGGCGGTGTCCCGTGTGTGCGACGCCCGCGTGATCACCGTCATGTGGCTGGCGCTGGCCGCTCAGGACGATCCGGCGGCCGCGTTCCGCGCCGTCCGCCTGGACGACAGCACGGCGGGCTCCGCCCTCGCGCTGGCCCCCACGGAACCGGTCCCCATGAGTGCGGAACAGACCCGGATCGTCCGGGAACTGCTCAGGCAGCCGCGCTACAGCGTGACGGCCAGGGTGAAGGCCCACTGGACGGAGCTGACGTCCCCGAAGACATCGGAGGCCCGGGTGGCGGAACTGCTGGGTGTGCCGGGGGCGGCCGACGGGGCGCGCAACGGGTCCGGCAAGGGTGCCGACGAGGGGGCGTGGTGTCAGCAGTAGCCGACGGGTGCCTGCGGGTTCCGGTCCTTCTCCCGCCGGTGTGGCGCGCTCTGCCCTGGCGGGCGCTGGGTGCCGCGGCCGGGGCGGGCCTGGCTGCCGCCGCGGTCGCACGGCTGGTGCCCGGCGGGCCCGACCCGGCGTTCGCCCTGGTCCTGCTGCGGTGCGCCGCGGTCGCCTTCGCGCTGGGCCTGGCGTTCCTGCTGGACGATCCGGCACGGCACATCACCGCGGCCGTGCCGACCCGGCGAGCGGTGCGGACCGGACTGAGGATGGCACTAGCCGTCCCGCTCGCCGCGGTGTGCTGGACGGTGGCCCTGCTGCTGATACCGGGCCGTACACGGCCCCCGGCGGGTGATGTCACGCTCGAGGCGGCGGTGCTCGCGGCGCTGGCGCTCACCGGCGCCGCGGCCGCCGTGCGGTGCACCGATGAGCCGCAACCGGGAGCGGCCGTGGCGGTGACGTCGGCGGCCGGTACGGCGCTCGCGCTGCTGCTTCCCGAGCGCTGGGCACTGTTCGTCGCGGCGGGCTCCCCCGACTGGGCGGTGGCGCATCAGCGCTGGGCCGCACTGCTGGCACTCACCGTGGCGGCGGGGACGGCACTGCTGCCGGAACCTCTGCGCAGAGGCCCGTCGTTGGCACTCCGGCCCCCTCACTGACCCGGTCACCCCCGGCAGGAGCCCAGCCCCCGGCCCACCGCACCGACCCACCGCACCCGGCCCACCCCCACCGGCCTGCCCCCCGGCCTACCCCACCAGGCACTACGGCCCCTCGGGTCCCTCAGGTCTCCGTTCGGTACATCAGATCCGTCTCGTATGTGGCGAAGCCCAGCCGCTCGTACACCGTGAGCGCGGCCGCGTTGTCCGCGTCGACGTAGAGCATGGCGGTCGGCAAGCCCTGGGCGGTCAGGTGCCGCAGGCCGATCGTGGTGAGGGCACGGCCCAGGCCGCCGCCCTGTGCGCCGGGCCGGACACCGAGGACGTACACCTCGCCGAGCTGTTCCTCGGCGTGGACCTTGGTCCAGTGGAAGCCGACGAGCTCGAGGCCGTGCTCGCCCTCGCGTTCCGCGAGGAAGAAGCCCCGGGGGTCGAACCACGGCTCGGCCTTGCGGTCGTCGAGATCGCGCTGGGTGACGGAGCCCTGCTCGGGGTGGTGGGCGAAAGCCGCCGCGTTGACGGCGAGCCAGGCCGCGTCGTCCTGGCCGGGGACGAAGGTGCGGACGGTGACACCGTCGGGCAGCTTCGGCTCGACCAGCTCGAGCTGGTCCAACGGGCGGCGCAGCTGGCGCAGTTCACGGAAGAGGGTGAGACCGAGGACCTGGGCCAGGTGCCGGGCCGCCGAGTGACCGCCGTGTGCCCATACCCGCAGCCGCTTGCCGGAGGCTGCCAGAAGCGCGGAGCCCAGCGCCCGGCCGTGCCCATGGCCGCGGTGCGAGGGGTGCACGACCAGTTCGGCGGCCGGGGCCTCCACCGGGTCGGTGTCCTCCAGCTGGGCGTATCCGACGAGCGTCTCCCCGACCGTCAGCAGCAGATGGGAGACGCCCTCACGCTCACCGCCGCGCAGTTGCAACCGTCCCTGTTCGGACACCGCCTGTTGTCCGTCGATCCGGGCGGCGTCGGCGAGCAGTTCTAGTACGGCCTCGGCCTGCGCGGGCGAGAGTGCGCTGACCGTCTCCAGGGAGCGGGTCAGTGCCGGGCGGGCGTCGTCGTCGCTGGTCATGGATACGAGGGTAAAGGGCGGGCCGGGGGGAGGGGAGGAGATGGAGGAGGGCGGGAGAGATCCGTCGAATGCGGTACCCCGATCACCGCCGCCTCGGCGATGACGTCGGCGTCCTGCACGGCCGAGGCGGGATCACCGCCGCCTCGGCGATGACGTCGGCGTCCTGCACGGCCGAGGCGGGGCAAGCCCGGGGCGGTCGGCGGTTCCGGGTACCCCTGGGCGGGTCAGGCCGGCCGTCTACTCGTCCGGACTCGGCGGCGGCGGTGTCGGTGCCCCCGGCAGCCGTACCGTCGCCACAGTGCCCCCGCCCTCCGCCGGCCGCAGGGACACCTCGCCACCGGCCTGCTGGACCGTGCGGGCCACGATGGACAGGCCCAGGCCCGAGCCGGGCAGCGCGCGGGCCGAGGGGGAGCGCCAGAAGCGGTCGAAGACGTGCGGGAGTTCCTCGGCCGCGATGCCGGGGCCGTGGTCGCGGACCGTCAGTACGCCGTCCGTGAGGGCGACCTCGATCGTGCCGCCCTCGGGGCTGAACTTCACCGCGTTGTCGAGGATGTTCACAACCGCCCGCTCCAGCGCGGACGGCTCCGCTCGTACGTACCAGGGCTGGAGGCCCGCCATGATCGTCAGCTCGGGACCGCGCAGCCGGGCGCGGCGCAGGGCGTTCTCGACGGTGTCCTGCAACTCCACCACCTGGGTCTTGCCGGCGTGCAGGCCCTTCTCGGGACGGGACAGCTCCTGCAGGTCGCCGATCAGCGAGGCCAGTTCCGTCATCTGTGCCTTCACCGAGGCGAGCAGTGCCCTGCGGTCCTCCGCAGGCAGCGGACGGCCCGTCTCCTCGCTGCGGGTGAGGAGTTCGATGTTCGTCCGCAGGGAGGTGAGCGGTGTGCGCAGCTCGTGACCCGCGTCCGCGATCAGCTGCTGCTGTAGCTCCCGGGAGCTGGCGAGGGCCGAGGTCATCGAGTTGAAGGAGCGGGACAGACGGGCGATCTCGTCCTCGCTGTCCTCGTCCACCGGGATCCGCGTGGTCAGGTCCTCCGTGCGCGCGATGTGTTCGACGGCCTCCGTCAGCTTGTCGACGGGGCGCAGGCCCGCACGGGCCACGGCCAGGCCGACTGCACCGGCGCCCACGACGCCGAGGCCGGAGACGATGAGGAGGATCACGGCGAGGTCGTTGAGCGTCTTGTTGGTGTCCTTCAGGGGGTACGCCAAGGTCAGGGCATAGCCCTGGTACACCGTCGGGTCGCCCGGAGTGTCGGCGAGCAGGGGCGTCGTCAGCACCCGTACCGGTTCGCCCTTGCTGTCGACGCTGTTGTGGAGGACGCCGTGGATCGGATTCCGGGCGATCTCGATGTCGTCGTGGGTCGGTTTTACGAGGCCGGTCGAGTTCGGAAAGATGCAGGCCTGGCCGCTGGCATTGATCACCTGCGTGTAGTGGGTGTTGAGATCGGGGCCGCGGTCGTCCTGCGGGGAGGGCGTGGTCGAGCAGTCGCCCAGGACACGTGCCAGGCCCCCCGGCCGGATCGGCCCGCTGGAAGACCTCAGATCGCTGTCGACCTGGGCGTACAGCTTGCCCTGGACGATGAACCAGCAGCTCACCGACACCGCCGCCACCCCGAACGCCACCGCCGCCGCCACCAGCAGGGCGAGCCGGGAGCGCAGCGGCAGAGAGCGGAGACGCTTGATCACTCGGCGCCGCCCTGTCGCAGGACATAGCCCACACCGCGCACCGTGTGCACCAGGCGGGGTTCGCCGCCCGCCTCCGTCTTGCGGCGCAGGTACATCACGTACACGTCGAGGGAGTTCGACGACGGCTCGAAGTCGAAGCCCCAGACCGCCTTGAGGATCTGTTCGCGGGTCAGCACCTGGCGCGGGTGTGCCATGAACATCTCCAGCAGTGTGAACTCGGTGCGGGTCAGTTCCACGGCTCGCCCGCCCCGTGTGACCTCGCGTGTCGCCAGGTCCATCCGGAGGTCGGCGAAGGTCAGCGCCTCGTCCTCCGGGCTGCCGACCGCCGTGGCCGCGTAGCCGCTGCGGCGGAGCAGGGCGCGGATACGGGCGAACAGCTCGTCGAGTTCGAACGGTTTGACCAGGTAGTCGTCCGCCCCGGCATCGAGACCGGTGACGCGGTCGCCGACCGTGTCGCGGGCCGTGAGCATGAGGATGGGGGTGGTGGAGCCCGCCCCGCGCATCCGGCGGGCGGCGGTGAGGCCGTCCATCCGGGGCATCTGGATGTCCAGGACGACCAGGTCGGGCTGGTACGCCGTCGCCTTCTCCAGTGCGTCCCCGCCGTCCACGGCGACCTCGGTGTCATAGCCCT
Organism: Streptomyces glomeratus; assembly: GCF_021462825.1. Taxonomy (GTDB): domain Bacteria; phylum Actinomycetota; class Actinomycetes; order Streptomycetales; family Streptomycetaceae; genus Streptomyces; species Streptomyces glomeratus. The sequence goes on from NZ_JAKEEB010000030.1 coordinate 35,647, forward strand.
CGAAGGCGAGGCTGCGCTGGAGTGCTTCGCGGACCGCCGGCTCGTCGTCGACGATCAGGATGCGCTGGAGTTCACGGTCGCCTTCGGCGGGGCTCATGGAGGTGAGTTCCTAGGGGTGCGACGGGACGGGGCTGAACGTCTTCAGCCTCGCATGTTTCCCGGCGGTGACGGAAAGGGCCGGACGGGTGCCGGCGCCGGGTTCGTACGCCGTACGGAGGGGCGAGGGCCGGCGCCGGGGCATGTGCGGAGGTGGATCGGACGGGTGCCGGTGGTGCGGACCGGTGCGGATGGTGCGGACGGGTGCGGGTGGTGCTCGCGGGTGCGAGTGATGCTGGCGGGTGCGTGATGCTGGCGGGTGCGTGGTGCGGGCGGGTGCCGGGGGGTGCCTGTGGGATCCGGGTCCGGTTTCCGGTGCGGTTTCGGGTGCGGTTGGGCGGACCGGCCGAGTGCCGGGGCCGGGGCCGGGGCCGTGCGGTGTGCGGGTCAGTTCAGCGCCAGGGTGAGCCGGCTCAGCGGCACCACCTTGCAGCGGTGCGGGCGCACGGCGTCGGTTCGCCGCAGGCCCATCATCTGGGGGACCGGCACCACCGGGACCCGAGTGCCCGGTGCGCGCAGCTCGTACGTCCTCCGCAGAGGCGCCGTGAAGCTCACGACGGTGCGGAGTTCGTACGCCTCCGGAGCGGGGGCCGCCGGGCTGTGGAGTTCGTAGGCCACGGCCAGGGCCAGGGAGACCCCGGCGGGGCCGACGGGGGTGGTCGTCTCGTGCAGTACCTGCTTGATCATGTCGTGCTCCTTACCAGCCGCCCTACCGGGCGCCCGCTCAGCTCCGGGATCCGGAGCGGAGCGTCTTCAGGTCGGACTTGACGGTGTTGATCGGGATGGCGAAGCCGAGGCCCACGCTGCCGGCGCTCGACGAGGTGGAGTCCGAACCGGCCGAGTACATCGCCGAGTTGATGCCGATGACATTGCCGTTCATGTCGATGAGGGCGCCGCCGGAGTTGCCCGGGTTGAGGGACGCGTCCGTCTGGATCGCCCTGTAGGTGGTGGTGGAGGGCCCGGTGTCGCCGTTGAAATGGCGGCCGCCGAACTCGAACGGCCACTGGCCGTTGCCCTGGCCCTGGTTCTCGTCGGTCGAGACGGTGACGTCGCGGTTGAGGGACGAGACGATGCCGCTGGTGACCGTGCCGGTGAGGCCCTCGGGGGAACCGATCGCCACGACCTGGTCGCCGACCTGGATGCCGTCGGAGTTGCCCAGCGTGGCGGCCTTCAGTTTCGAGGCGCCCTCCGCCTTGATGAGCGCGAGGTCCTTCTTGCTGTCCGTGCCGACGACCTGGGCGGTGTAGGACCTGCCGCTGCTCGTGGTCACCTTGATCGAGGACGCGCCGGAGACGACGTGGTTGTTGGTGACGATCTCGCCGTCGCCGGTGACGATCACGCCGGAGCCGGTCGACTCGCCGGTGTTGGACGTGGCGCTGATCTCCACGATGCTCGGGCTGACCGCGGCGGCCACTCCCGCCACCGTGCCCTTCTTGCTCGACGGCACCACGGTGGTGCTGGTCGAGCTGGAGGGGACGGTGCTCTTGCCGGTGAGTTCCTGGATGCCGAACGCCGTGCCGCCCCCGATCGCCGCGGCGACGATCGCCACGGCGGCGAGGAGGGCGAGCGGCCCCTTCGCACGCTTCTTCGACGTGGCCGAGGGGTCCGGCTCGAACGGGGCCGAGGGGCCCGGCTCGAACGCCGGCGGGGGCGGCCACTCCGGGTTCACGGGGGAAGAGACGTGCTGCTGCCGGGGGTGCGCGGACTGGCGCCCGTCACCCTGGGGGTACTGGTCCTCGCCGCTGCGGCGGAAGCTCTCGGTCATGTAAGAGAGAGTGTCCCGCGATCATGAGAGCCGTCTGAGTCGCCGCTGAGAAGCCCGACAGAACCGCGTATGCCCGTTGTAAGGGCGTCTCCGGACGAGGGCGTCTCCGGGAGCCCAGGGGTTCACGGGCCAGTGAGGCAAAGGAAACCACGGATGTCCCCGAGGTGAGAGCACGGGGTGCGGCGGCCGAACGTTTGTCTGAGACCTGTGAAGCCGGTGTGCCGGAAGGGCGCCCGAGGCTACGATCACGGCCACCTGAGGGGGGCTCCGCGGTTTTGCCCGACTGCGCCGCGCGGTTTCGCGCCGCGCCGCGTCGGGCCGGTGCGTCGTACGCCCTTCCCGGGCCCTTGCCTACGACACATCCCAGGAGCCCTGAGTGATACGTGCCCTGCGCGGCCGCTGGAGACGCCCCACCGTGGCACTTCCCGCGGCCGCCCTCGCGCTGGCCCTGACCGGCGCCGGCGCCCTGGCGGCCCAGTCGGCGGTGGCCGCCGGCGGACTTCCCAGGCCGGCCGCCGCCGAAGGACTCCCCACCCCCGGAGCCCTCCCGCATCGGACCGCCGTTCCCAAGCCGGCCGCCTCCTCCGAGGAACTGCACGAACGACTGCTCAACGCCGCCAGGAGCCAGGCCGCCGAGAACGAACGGCAGAAGCAGCAGACGGCCGCCAAGGCGCCCGCCGCCACCGCCGATGCGAACAAGGTGTCGCCGTTCATCATCGGCGGCACCGAGACGACGATCGCCTCGGCGCCCTGGATGGTCCAGCTCGGTTACTACGACCCTGCCACCGGCAAGGGCTACTTCTGCGGCGGCACCCTGGTCGCCCCGAACAAGGTCCTCACCGCCGCCCACTGCGTCGCGGGCCTGAACTGGCCCGCGAACGGTGTCGTGCGGAGCGGCTCCGCCGACCTCGACGGCGGAACCGCGGTGGGTGTGCTGCGTCAGTGGAGCCACCCCCGCTACAACCCGGACACCATCCGGAACGACATCGCGGTCCTCACCCTCGACCAGCCGCTGGAGCAGCAGTGGCTGCAGCTGGCCGCGTCGAACGACAGCGCGCTCTACCAGCCCGGCACCCCCGCCACCGTCTACGGGTGGGGCCTCACCTCGGGTGCCGACGGCGCCCAGCTGTCGGCCACGCTGCGCAAGGTGAGCCTGCCGCTGGTCGCCGACGCGACCTGCAACAGCGCGATGCAGACGGTCATCGGCGCGGACTACTTCGCCGAGGGCTCGATGATCTGCGCCGGCACTCCGGCCACCGGCACCGACGAGGGCACCAAGAGCACCTGCAGCGGCGACTCCGGCGGCCCGCTCGTGGTCGGCGGCAAGATCGTCGGTGTGGTCTCGTGGGGGGTCGCGGGCTGCACGGGCAAGGGCGCCTACCCGGTCTTCACCAAGGTCTCCTCGTACACCTGGGCCGCGCAGCCCCGCATCGACGACACGGACCTGTCCTACGACGGCCGCGCCGACCTGCTGGAGCGCACCCCGTCCGGAGGCCTGTTCGAGCAGGACAGCAAGGGCACCTCGCTCACCCAGCGCTCCTACGGCAGCAACGGCTGGCAGAACGCCGGCTGGGCTCTCCAGGCCGACCTGGACCGCGACTACTACCAGGACCTGATCGTCCGCGACAAGGGCGACGGCAAGCTGTACCGCAGCTACATGGACCACGCGTCCGGGCAGTTCACCTGGATGCAGATCAGCACGGTGTGGGGCGGCTACAAGTCGTACGCCATCCCCGGTGACCTGACCGGTGACGCCCGCCCCGACCTGGTCGCGGCGGACACGGACGGCTCGGTCTACCTGTACCCGGGCAAGGGGAACGGCCAGTTCTACGGCCGCGTCAAGGTCGTCGACCGGGCCTGGAAGGGTGTGAAGCTCTTCGGTCACGGCGACCTGTCCGGCGACGGCAAGGCCGACCTGCTGGTCCGCTCCACCGACGGCACCCTGTGGCTGTACCGGGGCACCCAGCAGGAGCACACCCCGTGGTCGACCCGGATCAAGGCGCGTACGGGCTGGAACTTCACCTCGAACGTCACGAACGGCGATGTGACGGGCGACGGCATCGCCGACGTCATCACCCGTGACTCCGGCGGCACCCTGTGGCTGTACCCCGGCACCAACAAGGCGTCCTCGTCCCTGTTCGGCTCGCGGATCAAGCTCGGCACCGGTTACAACCAGTACAACCTGCTGTTCTGAGTGTTCCCGGCAGCCTCTGCACCACTGCCTCAGCGACGGCCCGCCGGCGATCCGGCGGGCCGTCGCCTTCCCCGCACATGGCGCCGGGACGGGCCGTCTCGTGTGGTCCGGCGGCGGCAGGACCGGCCGTCTGCCCTGATCGGGTGGCTCAGTCCTGGCACCCGCAGGACCGGCGCACCACCAGCCGCGACGGGAACTGCCTGACCCGCTCGCGTCGTGAGCCGGCCACGCGCAGGCCGTCGTCGAGGACGAGGTCCACGGCCGCCCGGGCCATCGCCGACCGGTCCGAGGCCACCGTCGTCAGCGGCGGATCCGTGAGCGCCGCCTCCTTGACGTCGTCGAAGCCCGCCACGGCCAGCTCGCCCGGCACGTCGATGCGCAGCTCGCGTGCCGCGCGCAGCACGCCGATCGCCTGGTCGTCGGTGGAGCAGAAGATGGCCGGCGGCCGGTTCGGCCCGGACAGCAGCTCAAGGCCCACCTGATACGCGTCGTAGCGGTTGTACGCCGCCTCGAACAGCCGGCCCTCCGTCGGGAGCCCGGCCTCCCCCATCGCTCGCCGCCAGCCCTCGACGTGGTCGGAGACGGGGTCGCCGACCGCCGGGGTCTCCGCGGTGCCGCCCATGCAGGCGACGTACTCGTAGCCGTGCTCCAGCAGGTGGCGTACGGCGAGCTGGGCGCCACCGAGGTCATCGGTGACGACCGCGACGTCGTCGATCGCCTCGGGGCGCTCGTGCAGCAGCACCACCCGGGCGTCCCAGGCGTCGATCTCGGCGGCGGCGTGGTCGTTGAGCGCGTGGCTGACCAGGATCAGCCCGGAGACGCGCATACCGAGGAAGGCCCGCAGATAGTGGACCTCGCGCTCGGCCACATAGTCGGTGTTGCCGACCAGCACCATCTTTCCCCGCTCGGCGGCGGCCTGCTCGACCGCGTGCGTCATCTCGCCGAAGAAGGGCTGGCGCGCATCCGGGACGATCATGCCTATGAGGTCCGTGCGCCGCGACGCCATCGCCTGGGCGACCCGGTCGGGCCGGTACCCCAGCTCCTTGATCGCGGCGAGGACACGCTCGCGCGTGGCCGGGGCGACCGGCCGGGGTCCGTTGTTGATGACGTAGCTCACGACCGCCGTGGAAGTTCCCGCCAGCCGCGCCACATCGTCCCGAGTCACCTTGGCCACGCGCGGAGTCTACGCGGATGGACCGCCTCTGGGCAGGGCTTACGCGGTTCTATGCCTCAGCCGTGACCTCGGCCGCGGACACGGCTGCCGTCTCGTCCGCTTCCGTGGCCTTCGGCTGGCCCGCCTTCGGCTTCGTCTCCTCGGCCGCGCGGTCCGCCTTCTCCGGGGTCACGAACCGGTAGCCGACGTTCCGGACGGTGCCGATCAGCGACTCGTGCTCGGGGCCGAGCTTGGCGCGCAGCCGTCGTACATGGACGTCGACCGTGCGCGTGCCGCCGAAGTAGTCGTAGCCCCAGACCTCCTGGAGCAGCTGGGCGCGGGTGAAGACGCGGCCCGGGTGCTGCGCGAGGTACTTCAGGAGCTCGAACTCCTTGAAGGTGAGGTCGAGGACCCGGCCCTTGAGCTTGGCGCTGTAGGTCGCCTCGTCCACGGACAGGTCACCGTTGCGGATCTCCATCGGGGAGTCGTCGTTGACGATCTGCTGGCGGCCCATGGCCAGCCGCAGCCGCGCCTCCACCTCGGCCGGCCCCGCGGTGTCCAGCAGGACGTCGTCGATGCCCCAGTCGGCGGTGACCGCGGCGAGACCGCCCTCGGTGACGACGAGGATCAGGGGACAGCCGGGGCCGGTCGAGCGCAGCAGCTGGCACAGGCTGCGGACCTGCGGGAGGTCCCGTCGCCCGTCGACCAGGATCACGTCGGCGCCCGGGGTGTCGACGAGAGCGGGGCCTTCCGCCGGAGCCACTCGCACGTTGTGCAGGAGCAGGCCGAGCGCCGGAAGCACCTCCGTCGACGGCTGGAGAGCATTGGTCAGGAGCAGCAGGGAACTCATCGCACCTCTCCCGCTTTGGTCGTCATACGTCCGTGCACGGTTCGCTCGCCCATAACGTCTGGTTCCTCCTCGGTCCCTTCGAGGACGTATGCGGCACTGCTTCGTACGGTGCGAGTCCCGGCCTCTGGGCCCCGCTATGCGTTCGACAACCCGTACACCTGCGGTTTCCCGCTTCGTATACAACGCCTCCGAAAGCACGAAAGGACCCGGGGGCTACGCTGCCCGAGTCCTCTGCCCAGCAGAATAGCCCACATGAGCGCTGGTCGGGCAGGTCACGCGGCATCATTCGCAGTACGTCCGGAGTCCGAGACGGCCCGTCGGCCGCCTTCGCGGACCTTTCTGCGCACGGTCGACGGGGTCTCGATCGACGCCGCATACAATCCTGGCTCCTCCGTACACGACACCGGACGTACATCCGCCGGCCACCTGCGGGATCTTGTATTCGTCGTCGCGCACGGCTTCACCGGCGATCTGGAACGGCCTCATGTGCGCCGGATCGCGGGCGTCCTCGCCGGGCACGGAGCGGTGGTCACCTTCTCCTTCCGCGGGCACGGGACTTCGGGGGGACGCTCGACGGTCGGCGACCGGGAGGTGCACGACCTGGCGGCCGCTGTGCGCTGGGCACGCGAGCTGGGACACTCCCGGGTGGTGACCGTCGGCTTCTCGATGGGCGGGTCGGTGGTGCTGCGGCACGCGGCGCAGCCCCAGGAGGGCACGGGCCCGGACGCGGTGGTGGCCGTCAGCGCCCCCGCCCGCTGGTACTACCGCGGTACGGCCCCCATGCGGCGGGTGCACTGGCTGGTGACCCGGCCCGCGGGCCGCCTCGTGGGCCGCTACGGCCTGCGTACCCGTATCCACCACCGGGACTGGGACCCGGTTCCCCTTTCCCCGGTGCAGTCCGTACCGCTGATCGCGCCGGTCCCGCTGCTGATCGTGCACGGCGACCGGGACGGCTATTTCCCCGTCGACCACCCGCGGATGCTGGCGAACGCCGCCCCCGGACACGCCGAACTGTGGCTGGAGCCCGGCATGGGCCATGCCGAGCACGCCAGCGACGACGGCCTGATGGCCCGGATCGGGGCGTGGGCGGTCTCGCGCGCGGGCTAGCCTGACGGTGTTCACCACGACCGAGTTGAGGAAGCAGATGGCAAAGGGCACGGTGCGCTACTGGGCCGCCGCCAAGGCCGCGGCCGGGACCGCCGAGGAGCCGTACGACGCGATCACGCTCGCGGAGGCGCTCGACGCGGCCCGCGAGCGACACCCCGGCGAACTCGTCCGTGTCCTGCGACGATGCTCCTTCCTCGTCGACGGTGACCCCGTCGGGACCCGCGCGCATGAGACGGTTCGGCTGGCCGAGGGCGGCACGGTCGAGGTGCTCCCGCCGTTCGCAGGAGGATGAGCGATGAGCAACCAGCCCCATGAGGGATACGACCCGGGCTACGACCCCTACCGGCAGCACGGGCATCAGCAGCCGGGATACCCGCACCAGGCGCAGCAGCCGGGATACCCGCAGCAGGCGCAGCAGCCGGGATACGAGCAGCAGGGATACCAGCAGCAGGGATATCCCCAGCAGGCGCAGCAGCAGGAGTGGTACGACCCGAACGGGCCCGCCTATCCCCATCAGCAGCCGCAGCAGCAGCCGTATCCACAGCAACAACCCCAGCAGAGCCAGCAGCACCAGCAGCACCCTCAGCCACATATGCAGCAACCGCAGCAGTGGGACGGACAGTGGCAGGGACCGGCCTACGGGCAGCCGCTGCCGCAGGAGACGCCGGTGTACGAGCCCCACGGCCACGCCATGCCCGCCACCGGCGGTCACGCCGCCACGGCGACCGCCGCGCACCCCGCCGCCGTCGACCGCTCCGCGCTTCCCGCGAACCAGCGGGCCCGGCTCGAGGGCCGTTCGCCGATCATCGAGCCCGGACTCCAGCCCGCCGCGCTCACCGCGGGCCTCGGGGTGCTGCTCGCCGGTGCCGCGGCCCTCGGGATCTACGCCCTCGTCGTACCGCTCGTGCTGCTCCAGGCCCTGACGGCCGCCGGATGGTTCCGGCTGAACGGCATGTGGCCCGCCCGGCAGGGCATCGCGCTGGCGTTCCTGGGCGCGGTCACCGCGGATGTCGCGCTGCTCGTGGCCGGCCGGGAGCAGGCGCCCGCCGCGATCCTGGGCACCCTCGGCGTCTGGGTGCTGCTGTCCCTCGTCCTGCAACTGCGGTCGCACGCCGATCCGGACACTCGGATGTACGGCCTGATGGCGACGGTCGCCTCGGCCGCGCTGTCGATCGTCGCGGCCGGGCACCTCGCGGCCTCGCCGCACGCCGTCACGGTGAGCGCCCTCGCGGTCGCCGCCGCCGTTCTGGCGCGTGCGCTGCCGCTGCCGACCGCGGCCTCGGTGGTCGTGGCTCTGCTGGCGGCGGCGGGTGCCGGCATCGCGATGGGCGGGGCGACGGGCCTTGGCACATCCGGAGCCTTCCTGGGCCTCGGCGCGGGCGTCTGTGCCCTGATCGGCCACCGGGTCGCCTCCTACGACTACCCGTCCCGCTTCGTCCACTTCACGGCGGGCGTCGCCCTGCCGCTGACGGCGGCGGCACCGGTGGTCTGGGTGCTGGGGCGCGCTCTCGGCTAGGGGCGCCTGCGGTGCGTGTCACAGGTGATCCACAATCCGGTGGCCGCCACAGCGCGCGGGGTTACAGTCGCGCTCGGCGGCCACCCGGTCGTCAGTGACCTGTCGTGGACGACTGCCGAGGTGGGGGAACACCGAGCATGCGCGCACTGCGAATACTGCTGATCGTCGCCGTGATCCTGGGAGGGCTCTTCGCGATCGTGGACCGGGTGGCGGTCCACTTCGCCGAGGGCAAGGTGGCCGACAAGCTGAAGACCACCGAGAACCTGGCCACCACCCCGGACGTGTCCATCAACGGCTTCCCCTTCCTCACCCAGGTCGCCGACGGGGAGCTGGACGACGTAGAGATCGGCATCAAGGACTACGAGGCGGCCACCGGCAACGGCGGCGAGCACGTCCGTATAGACGACCTCCACGCGCATATGAAGGGCGTCAGGTTCTCCGGCGACTACAGCTCCGCCACCGCGGCCGACGCCACCGGCACCGCGCTCATCACCTACGACGAGCTGCTCAGGAAGGCCAAGTCGGAGCCCACCGACGTGGGGCTCGGCGTGATGGCCCGGGTGACCGGCCTGTCGGACGGCGGTAACGGCAAGATCAAGGTGGCGCTCACGATCCAGGCCCCCGGCTTCAAGACGTCGAAGCCCGTCTCCGTGCTCAGCTCGGCCACGGTCCGGGGCAACACCGTCCAGGTGCACGCGGACGGGCTGCCCCAGCTCCCGGGGCTCCAGTTCCTCGAGAACCGGTTCCGTACCGTTGCCGACTTCCAGCAGGGGATCGCCCGGCTGCCCGGCGGTATCCGCCTCGACCGGGTGCGGGCGACCAAGGACGGCGTGGAGATCACGGCGAAGGGTTCGGACGTCAGTCTGGCGGGGTAGCACGGAAGACGGCTCCGGCCCGACGGGCGAGGGGCCCGGGACGAAGGGGGCCAGGACGAAGAGCCCAGCACCAGGGCCCCCGGGCGGAGAGGCCCCGGTTCCGGGTGTCCACGGGCCGAGGTGTCCGAGGGGCGAGACGGCTCGTCCGTACCGCAGATGACGTGACGGGCGCGGGCGGCCCGGAGCCGTCCGGCGGCCGTCGGATCGCACATCCTTTCTCGCATGCCGGACGATCGCATCTCAACATACGACACGCCGGTGACATGCCCGGCGATCCGTCCCTACGATCGACCCCATGCAGCGACAGGCGGATCTCACGAAGCGGCGGGCAGTAGACCTGTGCCGCGTCGCCGCCATGCTCTGTCGCCCCTTCTGAGCGGGAACCCCTTCCCGTAATCACCGGCCCCGCGCCCGACCCCGGGGCCATCCTGCGCCGTGTACGCCCGGCCCGACCGCGTACCCGCGCCCCTTCGCACCCGCACCACCGCCGCAACTGCCCCGGAGGAGAAAGCGCATGAGCCGCAGCGACGTCCTGGTCGACGCCGACTGGCTTCAGGACCACCTCAACGACCCCACCATCGCGATCGTCGAGGTGGACGAGGACACGTCCGCATACGAGAAGAACCACATCAGGAACGCGATCCGCATCGACTGGACGAAGGATCTCCAGGACCCGGTCCGCCGCGACTTCATCGACCAGGCCGGCTTCGAGAAGCTCCTGTCGGAGAAGGGCATCGCCAACGAGCACACGGTGATCCTCTACGGCGGCAACAACAACTGGTTCGCGTCGTACGCCTACTGGTACTTCAAGCTGTACGGCCACGAGAACGTGAAGCTGCTCGACGGCGGCCGCAAGAAGTGGGAGCTGGACGCCCGCGAGCTGGTCGACGGCACCGAGGTGCCCGAGCGCCCGGCCACCGAGTACAAGGCCAAGCCGCAGGACACCTCCATCCGCGCCTTCCGTGACGACGTCGTGGCCGCGATCGGCGCCGAGAACCTGGTCGACGTCCGCTCGCCCGACGAGTTCTCCGGCAAGCTGCTCGCCCCGGCGCACCTGCCGCAGGAGCAGTCGCAGCGCCCGGGCCACGTCCCGACCGCCCGTAACATCCCGTGGTCGAAGAACGCCAACGACGACGGCACGTTCAAGTCGGACGAGGAGCTCAAGAAGCTGTACGCCGAGGAGAACGTCGACCTCGCCAAGGACACCATCGCCTACTGCCGCATCGGTGAGCGCTCCGCGCTGACCTGGTTCGTCCTGCACGAGCTGCTCGAGGTCCCGAACGTCAAGAACTACGACGGCTCCTGGACCGAGTACGGCTCCCTCGTCGGTGTCCCGATCGAGCTGGGCGCCGCCAAGTAATCCCGGACCCCGGACCTACCCCGAAGGAAGAACCATGTGTGGAGCGAAGGCCGGCGGCCCCGACGCCTCGACGATCAAGCCCGGTGAGACCACCATCCAGGGTCAGGTGACCCGCGACGGCGAGCCCGTCGTCGGCTACGTGCGCCTGCTGGACTCGACCGGCGAGTTCACCGCCGAGGTCCCGACCTCGGCAACCGGACAGTTCCGCTTCTACGCGGCCGAGGGCACCTGGACGGTACGCGCCCTGGTGCCGGGCGCCACCGCGGACCGTACGGTCGTTGCCCAGCAGGGCGGTCTCGCGGAGGTCGCGATCGCCGTCTGAGCAGGACCGGCACAGCCGGAAGGGCCGCACTCTCGGGTTGGACGCCTCGGGTGCGGTCCTTCCGCATGTCCGGGGGCATAGTGAAGGTATGTACGCACGACGACGTCACGTGTACTTCGCCATGATGGGCACCTGCCTGGTGCTCTTCGTTCTGGCCTGGGGAGTCGTGCGTCTGTGGTCCGTCCCGGCGGCCGTGGCGATGTGTGTGGTCGCCATGGTGATACCGCCGCTGGCGGCGGTGGTGGCGAACCGGCGCGGCCCCGACGACCGCTGGTGGGACGACCCGTCCGGGGACCCGAAGTCAGACGAGTGGTGGGACGAGCTGGACGGGAAGAAACGGCACTAGGAGGGCCTGTCCGGCGGATCGGATCCCCCGGAATGGCTCAGTTCCTGGACGCTGCCCGGGTGAAGACCCACAGCGCGAGGATCAGCGTGATGGGATGGGCGGCCGCCGACCACGGCTGCGGCACCCGGTGCCGGGCCCCCACCACGCCGGCAGCGAGCAGGAGCCGGCTGAACGACAGCCACGGCCGCTTGACCAGGCTGCCGCACACCGCGCCCAACCGGCTTGCGGAGTTCCGTCTGGCCGCCGACCCGCCCGACCCCGTCGACCCCATGGCCGAACCCCAGCCATTCACAGAGCGCCTCACCGGCGCACCCGTGATCCGCCGGGCAGGGTCTGCCGGTCCTTGTTCCGGCGTGCCTGCGTGTCAGTACACGAGCGCCTGCGTGTCGTCCGTCAGCGCCTCCTGGACGAACACCTGCGAGCCCGCGATCCTCACGCCCTCGATGACGTCCTTCTCCGTGATCTCGCGGCGGGCCGCACACTGCGTGCACAGGGTGATCCGCCCGGCCGCCAGGACGGAATCGATCAGATCCGGCAGCGGCGCGGCGTGCGGCAACTCGAACTCGGCGGCACGTCCCGGCAGCGCGAACCAGGACGACTCCCCGGTCAGCCAGAGCGACACGTCCACACCGCTGGCCACCGCCACGGCCGCCACGGTGAACGCCTGCGAGCAGCGCTCCGGGGCATCCGCTCCGGCCGTCACCTTGATCACGAGCTTCTTCGCCATGCCCGCAGCCTAGCCCCGCAAGGTCATGGGCGGTGCTCCCGGCTGTGGTGGCGCCGCAGCAGAACGTTCGCGTCCGTTTCCGCGCTGCCGTCGCACTCCGCCCGTGCGGCCTCCCGCAGTCCGTCCAGCTCCGTGCACATGGCGCAGCCACGGACCGGAAGCGGCGGGCGGCTCGTGTCGCCGGCCGACCGGGTGCGCTCGTTCGCCGCCGTCACCCCGGCGCTGAGCCGCTCCCGCGCCGTGGCCGGGCGGAGCGTGGCGGGATCGGCCTGCCACTCCCGGCCCCCGCCGACCGGGCGCAGCATCGCATACGGCCCCGACCGGTCCTGGTACGCGCCGACCTTGCCCGTCGCCGGGTCGTAGAGGAGCGCTCCGCGCTCGGGGGACTCCGTGTTCATGGGGTGCCGTTCCTTTCCGCCCAAGGCCTGCGCGGGGCGTGACAGTTGGACTACGCTGCGTGTTCCGGACAGTACGAGCATGGCCGCTGAGCAGGGCCGGAACGCCGTGGACGGGATCTCCTTCGCCGCTGCTCGGCACTCCTTCCACACCTTCCACAGCCGTCCTTCACGACAGGAGCGCGATGCCACCGCGACGGGTGATCACGGGGCGCAGCCAGGAGCCGAGGAAGCGGTTCGCCGAGGAACTCCGGTTACTGCGCACCGAGCGGGGCGAGAGTCTGCGGAAGCTCGGCGAGGTGCTGGGCTGGGACTGGTCCCTGTTCGGAAAGATGGAGAGCGGTCAGACCCTGGGGAGCCCGGAGGTGGTCCAGGCGCTGGACCAGCACTACGGGACCCCCGGACTGCTGCTGGCCCTGTGGGAACTGGCGGTGGGGGACCCGACGCAGTTCAAGGAGCAGTACCGGCGGTACATGGTCCTGGAGGCGGAGGCGGTGAATCTGTGGCACTTCGGGGTGAGCACCGTTCACGGTCTGCTTCAAACGGAGGGCTACGCGTACGAAGTTCTCGCACTCGGCGGTGCGAAGGGGCAGGAGCTGGATCAGCAGGTCGAGGCGCGAACGGGGCGACGTGAACTCCTGGAGGGTGAGGACGCGCCGCCACTCCGAGCGCTGCTCGCCGAGGCGGTGCTGCGCACCCCGCTGCGCGACGAGGCGGTTTGGCGGAAGCAGCTGGAGTACCTGATGGAGGTGTCCGGCCGCCCGAACATCACACTTCAAGTGCTGCCGCAGGGCGTCGGCCTGCACGGGCTGGTGAGCACCGACGTGATGTTCCTGCGCCTGCTGGACGGAAAGACGGTGGCGTACACGGAGAACGCTCACCGCGGTGAACTGATCGAAGAAAACAGCTCAGTTGAGCGGCTGCAACGTGCGTACGATGCGATGCGCGACCTGGCTCTGAGCCCGGCCGAGTCGCGGAAGTTCATCCTGCGGATGTTGGAGGAAGTGCCGTGCGAGCCATCGACCTGAGCACCGCGACATGGCGCAAGAGCAGCTACAGCAATCCGGACGGCGGTGCCTGCGTAGAGGTCGCCCAGAACCTCCCCTCCGTCGTCCCCGTCCGTGACAGCAAGGACCCCGCCCGCGGCACCCTCCTTTTCGAGGCGGCCGCATGGTCCCGCTTCATCGACGAAGTCAAGCGCTGAACCCGGGGGAGTCCCCCTCGCCGAGAAGGCCGGGGTCCGGCCACGTAAGCTTGGAGCCGGCTCTGTGTACCCACCCTCGCTCACCAAGGAGCACCCCGTGGAGATCTTCTTCGAAACCCTGCTGGTCCTGGTCTGCGTCGGCGTGCTCGCCTTCGCCGGGCTGGCCGTGAAGAAGCTGTACGAGGGCCAGCGCTGATCCCCGCATCCCCGACGGACACGACGAAAAGCAGCTCATGATCGAGATCCCGTCCGACCTCCACAAGGACCTCGTCCCGCTCGCCTTCCTGCTCGGCAACTGGGCGGGCGCGGGCGTGCACGACTTCCCCGGCTCCGAGAAGTGCAACTTCGGGCAGGAGGTCTCCTTCACCCACGACGGCCGGGACTTCCTGGAGTACCACTCCCACACCTGGGTGCTGGACGGCGACGGCAACAAGGTCAGGCCGCTGGAGTCCGAGTCCGGCTTCTGGCGGATCGGCAAGGACCGCAAGGTCGAGATCACCATGGTCCGCAGCGACGGGGTCGTCGAGGTCTGGTACGGCGAGCTGGCCGAGAAGAAGCCGCAGGTCGACATCGCCACGGACGCCGTGGCGCGGACGGCGGCGTCGGGTCCCTACACCGGCGGCAAGCGGCTGTACGGGTACGTCAACAGCGACCTGATGTGGGTCGGCGAGAAGCAGACCCCCGAGGTCCCGCTACGCCCCTACATGTCGGCGCACCTGAAGAAGGTCGTCACTCCCGAGGACGTCGAGCGCTGGGCCAAGGCCCTTCCGGACGACCTCCCGGACGACGGGATCGCCTTCTTCAAGTAGGCCGGGCTCACGGCGCCGGTCCTACACTGGGTGCTGTGGTGAGCACCGACTGGAAAAGCGATCTGCGGCAGCGTGGCTACCGGCTGACCCCGCAGCGGCAACTCGTGCTCGAAGCCGTGGACACCCTGGAGCACGCGACCCCCGACGACATCCTCGTGGAAGTGAGGAAGACGGCGTCGGGGGTCAACATTTCCACCGTCTACCGCACCCTGGAGCTCCTGGAGGAGCTGGGGCTGGTCAGCCACGCCCATCTGGGGCACGGTGCGCCGACGTACCACCTCGCGGACCGGCACCACCACATCCACCTGGTCTGCCGCGACTGCACGAACGTGATCGAGGCCGACCTCGACATCGCCGCAGAGTTCACCGCCAAGCTGCGCGAGACGTTCGGCTTCGACACGGATCTGAAGCACTTCGCGATCTTCGGCCGGTGCGAGGACTGTTCCCTCAAGAGTTCAAATACCGCGTCGTAGGCTTGGGTCCATGAAGAGTCCTCTGCTGTCCCTGCCCGGCGCCGTCCCCGCCGAGGGTGTGGACGAAGGTGTCGCCGCCCACTACGGCGACCTGTTCCGCGAGCAGCGCGCCCTCGCCGACGGCTCCGGATTCGTGGACCTCTCGCACCGCGGTGTGGTCACCGTCAGCGGCGAGGACCGACTGAGCTGGCTGCATCTGCTGCTCACCCAGCACGTCAGCGAACTGCCCCCGCACCAGGCCACCGAGGCCCTCGTCCTGTCCGCGCACGGGCACATCGAGCACGCATTGTACCTGGTCGACGACGGCGAGACGGTCTGGGCGCATGTCGAGCCCGGCACCCAGGACGCGCTGATCGCGTACCTGGAGTCGATGAAGTTCTTCTACCGCGTCGAAGTCGCCGACCGTACGGACGAGTTCGCGGTCGTGCACCTGCCCGCCGGTTCGATCGCCGAGGCCCCCGAGGGCGTCATGGTCCGCGAGACGCCGTACGGCCGGGACCTCTTCCTGCCGCGCCTGGACCTGGAGTCCTACGCCGGGAAGAACGGCCCCGCGGCCGGCCTGCTGGCGTACGAGGCGCTGCGCGTGGAGCAGCACCGCCCCCGTCTCGGCTTCGAGACCGACCACCGCACCATCCCGCACGAACTGGGCTGGATCGGCTCCGCCGTGCACCTCCAGAAGGGCTGCTACCGCGGTCAGGAGACCGTCGCCCGCGTCCAGAACCTGGGCAAGCCGCCGCGCCGTCTGGTCTTTCTGCACCTGGACGGCAGCGAGGTGCATCTGCCGCCGCACGGCACCGAGCTCCGCCTCGCGGACGAGGGCCCGGAAGGTCGCAAGATCGGGTTCGTGACGACGTCGGTGCGCCACCACGAACTGGGCCCCATCGCCCTCGCCCTGGTCAAGCGGAACGTTCCGGTCGACGCCCGCCTCATGGCGGACTCGACGGCGGCGGCGCAGGAGGTCGTCGTAGAGCCGTAGGGCTCGTACCGCCCGGGGCCTCAGATCTCCAGGAGCACGGTGAACGGGCCGTCGTTCGTCAGCGACACGCGCATCTGCGCACCGAACCGGCCCGTCGCCACCGTCGCGCCCAGCGCACGCAGCTGCGCGACCACCTCCTCGACGAGGGGCTCGGCGACATCGCCCGGGGCGGCCGCGTTCCAGGTGGGGCGGCGGCCCTTGCGGGCGTCGCCGTAGAGCGTGAACTGGCTGATCACCAGCAGCGGCGCGTCGACGTCCGAGCAGGACTTCTCGTCCTGCAGCATGCGGATCGACCACAGCTTGCGGGCGAGCTGGGCGGCCTTCTCCTTGGTGTCCTCGTGCGTGACCCCGACGAGCACGCACAGCCCCTCGCCGCTGATCTCGCCGACCGTCTCGCCGTCCACGACGACACTCGCGCCGTCCACTCTCTGCACCACCGCACGCATGGGGTCCATGATGCCGTGCGGCCCGAACGCCCCTCGCGGGCGCCCGCTCGAGCGTCCCCGAATCCCGCGGCCGACCGGACCGGTGATCTCTTATGAGGGCATTCTTATTGCCCCTTAACGCCTCCATCCGGGGCAGATCGGTGGCACTCGGTCACGCGACGGCCGTGCGGAGTGGCACGATGCGTCTGTCGCGGCCCATCCGTGGGGGGTGCCGCGCCGGTCGAGGGGACGGTAGAGGCACATGAGCACATCGAGTACCGGGCAGCCGCCCGGGGTTGTCGGGCCCGCCCTGTCGGGGGTCCTGAAGCAGCACCGGCCGCCCGTGCAGCGCATGGACAGCCCCCTGGCCGACGATCCGCCCGGGCACGACCTGTCCGCGCTGCGGCTCACCGAGCTGCGTGCGCTGCGCCGGGACGCCCAGCGGGACGAGGCCGATCTCAGCTACGTACGGCGGCTGCTCCAGGGCCGTATCGACATCCTGCGGGCGGAGCTGGCCCGGCGCGGCGGCCGGGCGGCCCCCGAGGACGTCATGGAACGGCTCGCGGAGATCCTCAAGGACGAGCCCGCCCGCCATCGCTCCTCCGCCCGCCATGTGACACTCGGCACACCGCACGGAGAGGAGTACCGGCGGCTGGCGTCCCGGATGCTGGGCGGGGTCGAGCTGTCGGACCTCAAGGCGCGCACGGACGAGGAGTTGGGCGCGGGGATGGTCCGGCTCGTGGGCTACGAGCGGCAGGTCTCCCGGCGGCGGCAGCAGTTGCAGCGCACGGCGGACGATTGCAGCGCCGAAATCGCACGCAGGTACCGTGAAGGAGAAGCACAAGTAGACGACCTGCTCATGTGACGCGAGGGTCCCGGCGAACCCGGGGCCCCGAGTGTGGACGGCGCCGGTCCGGAGACCTTCCGGGGCGGGTGTCGCCCGGGCGGGTCCCCGTCCCGGAGGC
This sequence comes from Streptomyces glomeratus, assembly GCF_021462825.1. Taxonomy (GTDB): domain Bacteria; phylum Actinomycetota; class Actinomycetes; order Streptomycetales; family Streptomycetaceae; genus Streptomyces; species Streptomyces glomeratus. Next base: position 53,205 of record NZ_JAKEEB010000030.1, read on the forward strand.
CACCACCCCATGCCGACGCCGGCCCAGCCCGCCCTGTCCGCTCCGTCTTCCGTGCCCCCGGTGCTCGCCGAGGTGGTGCGCTCCGGGTTCGTCGAGGGGCGGCATCGCGGGAGCCTCGTCCTGCTGGCCGCGGACGGTTCCGTGGAACTGGCGCTCGGTGAGGTGCGGGCGCCGGTCTTCCCGCGCTCGTCCAACAAGCCGATGCAGGCGGCCGGTGTGCTGCGCGCGGGCCTGGAGCTGGCGGGCGAGCGCCTGGCGCTCGCCGCCGCGAGCCATTCGGGCGAGGCGTTCCACCGGGAGCTGGTGCGGCGGATGCTGTCGGAGCACGATCTGAGCGCCGATCGGCTCCAGTGCCCGCCCGACCTGCCGCTGGACCCGGCGGAGGCGGAGGCGTACCTGGCGTCGGGTGCCGTGCGGGAGCGGATCACCATGAACTGTTCCGGCAAGCACACGGCGATGCTGGCGGCGTGCGCGCTGCGGGGCTGGCCGCTGGACTCCTACCTCGATCCCGGGCACCCGTTGCAGCAGCTGATCCACTCGGTGGTGGAGGAGGCGGCCGGCGAGCCGGTCGCCGCGGTCGGCACGGACGGATGCGGGGCCCCGCTCATGGCGATCAGCCTGGTCGGGCTGGCCCGCGCCTTCCGCTCCTTCGTCCTGGCGGCACCCGGCACCGCGGAGCGCCGGGTGGCGGACGCGATGCGGGCGCATCCGGAGTACGTGGCCGGTACCCGTCGCCCCGACACCTGGCTGATGCGGGAGATTCCCGGCGCCCTGTCGAAGATGGGCGCGGAGGCGGTCCAGGCGGTGGCGCTGCCCGACGGCCGGGCCCTCGCCTTCAAGGTGGACGACGGCGGTACCCGCACGCTGGGCCCGGTACTGGCCCGGGCCCTGACCCTGTTGGGCGTCGAGGCCCCGGTGGTGACCCGGATCGGCCGGGCACCGCTGCTGGGCGGGGGCCGTGAGGTCGGCGGGGTCCGCGCGGCCTTCTAGCGCCCCGATGGCCCTCGGGCGACGACATGCGTGGGGGTCTTTGAGGCAGGGGCCCGGCCGCGCGCCGATGGCTGCCGGGTGACGGCATGTGCGGGGGTCTTCCAGGCACGGGCCCGGCCGCGTGCCGATGGCCGTCGGGTGACGGCATGTGCGGGGGTCTTCCAGGCAGGGGCCCGGCGGCGCGCCGATGGCTGCCGGGTGACGGCATGTGCGGGGGTCTTCCAGGCACGGGCCCGGCCGCGTGCCGATGGCCGTCGGGCGACGGCATGTGCGGGGGCCTTCCAGACACCGGCCCTGTCCCCCCGCACCGGCCAAATTCACACGACACGCCGGGCGCCGCACCCTAGCGTGTGCGCATGAGGCGCCTTGAGGACATCGACGTACGTGCCGTCTCCGAGTCCGAGATCAAGGAGTGGAGCCGCGCTCTCACCACCGGCTTCCTCCGTCCCCCGGAGATGTCGGACCACGACGTCGCGCATGTCGCCAAGCGCTTCCTCCCCGGCCGCACCCTCGGCGCCTTCGACGACGGCGCCCCCCGCTCCGGGCTCCGCTCCGGCGGCGGGACCCCCATCGTCGCGACCCTCCGGTCCTTTCCCCAGGAGCTGACCGCGGTCGGCGGCACTCCCGTCCCCGCCGACGCGATCACCAACGTCTCCGTCACGGCCACCCACCGCCGCCGTGGCCTGCTGAGCCGCATGATGGCCCTCGACCTCGCCGCCGCGAAGGAGCGCGGCGACGTCGTCGCCACGCTCATCGCCGCCGAGTACCCGATCTACGGCCGTTTCGGTTTCGGCCCCGCCACCCACACCGCGCAGTGGGCCGTCGACGTGCCCCGCACCGGCCTGGACCGCCACCGCCCCGTCCCGGACGACGGCGGCCGTATCGACCTCGTCGGCGGCGCCGACGTCCGCGCGCTGGGCCCCGCACTGCACGAGCGACTGCGTCGCGGCCAGGCCGGCGCCGTCGACCGCACCGAGCGCTGGTGGCAGCTCGCCACGGGCGCGATCCGCCTGGACGCCCGGCCCTGGACCGAGCCGTTCCACGCCGTCTACCGCGGGCCCTCCGGCGAGGTCGAGGGCCTGGTCACCTATGTGTGCGACGACCGATGGGGTGACGACAAGCTGCCCGGCGGCACGGTGACCGTCAAAGGGCTGATCGCCACCGGGCCGGACGCCGAGCGCGCCCTGTGGCGCTATCTCTGCTCGATCGACTGGATCACGACGGTACGGACGGGCCACCGCGCCCCGGACGATCTGCTGCCGCACTTCCTGCCGGATCCCCGCGCCGCCCACCTCGTCATGCACGCGGACTGGCTGTGGGTGCGGATCCTGGACGTCGTACGGGCCCTGGAGGCACGGACGTACGGCAGCTCCGGCACGCTCGTCCTGGAGGTCGTGGACGAGGCCGGTCTGGCCCCCGGCCGCTACCGGCTGGAGGCCGGACCGGACGGCGCGCAGTGCACGGCGACCGGCCAGGAGCCCCAGCTGACCCTGCCGGTGGGCGAGTTGGCGACCCTGTGGCTGGGTGACGAGTCCGCCGTGCGGCTCGCGGCGCTCGGGCGGGTACGGGAACAGCAAAAGGGCGCCGCCTCCGTGGCCGACGCCCTGCTGCGTACGTCCAGGCGGCCGTGGTGCCCGGACATCTTCTGAGCCGTCGCGGGCTCGGGGATGGCGCTCCTTCCGTGCGGGTGGTGACCGCCGTGCCGTGCTGCTGCGCATCCGTAGCCATGCGGTTGTGGGTGACCGGGCTCCCGGCTCCCCTCCGGAAGGGAACCCGGTCGGCAGCGTCACGAGGTCACGGTGACCGACCTTTCCAAAGATGTGACCATGTTGTTCAAAAACGCTCAGACTTGCTCAACTTCTAATGAAGTTGGCGACCAACTTCACCTCAGTTATCTCCACTTGGAGTCGCCTCATAACCACCTTTCGCTGAACTGCCCGAAGATGGCGTGAAGTTGCGCTGCTCGGCCATGGAGGCGTGAGCCCGACTTCGGCATCGCTCACGCCGGCGATGGGCGAGCCGTTGCGTGAGATCCACGCGGGGCGCATAGAACCGGCCAGATTGCACGGCTTTCGTGGAGCCGTCGCAGGTGTGGTCCGACGCCCTCTGGGAAACGATCACCACGGATCCGACACTCTCCTGGTGACCTCTGATACGACGCGGACCACGCCGGTGACGGCGGAGGCCGAGAGACTGCGCGAGCTGGTCGAGGCCGCACGCTTCGTGCTCTTCGACTTCGACGGACCGATCTGCCGGCTGTTCGCGGGCCGCAGAGCCACGGACGTCGCCCGGGAACTGGAGAGGTGGCTGGAGCGGCAGGGGCTGCCCGCGCTGCTGACCGAGGAGGAGAGAGGACGGCCCGACCCCCAGGTGGCGCTGCGCGCCGTCGACCGGCGGCACCCGGGGAGCGACCTCGTGGCCGACCTGGAGGAGCTGCTCACCCGGCAGGAGCTGAGGGCCGTGCCCAGCGCCATGCCCACCCCGTACGCCGACCCGCTCATCCGGACCTGGACCGCGCTCGGCGCACGGCTCGCGATCATCAGCAACAACTCGGCACGCGCGGCCTCCGCATACCTGGCCGGCCGAGGGCTCGTCGGCTGTTTCGCCCCGCACATCTACGGCCGCACGCACGACCTCCACCGGCTCAAGCCGGACCCGTACCACCTGAACCGGGCCCTGCGGGCGATGGGAGCGGCCGCGGGGCACGCCCTGATGATCGGGGACACCCCGTCCGACCTCCAGGCCGCCGAGCTGGCGGGGGTGCCCTTCCTCGGGTACGCCCGCAACGAGGACAAGGAGCAGTGCCTGCGCCAGGCGGGCGCCGAGGTGGTCGTGCGCTCACTGGAGCCGGTGCTGCAGGTGCTGCGGGACCTGCGGGAGTGATCGGCCGCGGGTGGTATGCGAGGAGCGGCGGACCTTCCACCAACTCCGCTGATGTCGCCGCCAACTTTTCCGTTACCGCACCTAGTTGGTCACAGGCGTCGAACAAGTCTTAAACAACTGCCCATAGATGGACGCCGGTTGTAACGTTTGGTCGTGACCCAGGAGAAGGCCGCAGTCAACGGCACCAGAAGGTCCTCGTCCCAGGAGCTCGCCGACACGTTGCGGGCTCGCATCCGCACCGGCGAGCTGAAGGCGGGCGACCGGCTGCCCACGCAGGCCGAACTGGCGAAGGAGTTCGGGGTGCAGCGGGGCGCGGTACGCCAGGCCCTGCGCGCGCTCCACGAGGACGGCCTGCTCAGCAATGTCACCAAGGGCAGCCCGCCCCGGGTCGCCGAGGCCCAGCCGGTCGGGGACGAGCCGCAGCCGACGATGGTCGGACTGGCGCAGAGGCTCACGCAGGCGTTCGCGGCGCCCCACGTCCGCATCGACGCGGCCTGCCTGACCGCAGAGACGCTGATGCTGGCCCTCGGTGAACCGGTGCGGCTGATCCACGAGGGCCGTATCCGCCCCCGGTCGATCGACGTGCGTATCCTCCTGCCCTCCCGGGAGATCAATCTCGCGTTCCCGATCTCCGTCAACAGCCCCGGGGAGGAGGACCCGGTGCACAGACGCTGGCTCGAGCAGCGCAATGCCCAGGGGCATGTCCTGCGCCACAACCTCCAGGCCCTGCGTGCCTCGCACCACATCGACGTCCGTGTGACCTTCCGCGCACTGCCCTTCACCCCGCCGGTGAAGCTCTACCTCCTCAACGGGGCGGAGGCCCTGATCGCGTACTACATGCTCACCAAGCGGGAGGAGGAGGTGGAGAGCGAGACCCTGGAGCTGTACGACACCCTGGGCGCCAAGTCGCTCCTCTTCTCCTTCGAGCAGCGGGCGGGCAGACGGGACGCCGCGTTCGTGGAGCAGTCCCAGAAGTGGTTCGACGCCCTCTGGGAAACCATCACCACGGACCTGACACTCTCCTAGTGACCTCTGATACGACACAGGCTGATCAAAATGCGGAAGAGATCGGGCAGTTGCGGGAACTGATCGGACCTGTGCGCTGCGTGCTCTTCGATTTCGACGGTCCCGTGTGCCGTCTGTTCGCGGGCCACTCGGCCGAGGGCGTGGCGCAGGATCTGGTCGAGTGGCTGGAGGGACAGGGGCTCCAGGGCCTGCTGACGGAGGAGGAACGCGTCCACCCGGATCCCATGGCAGTCCTGCACGCGGTGAACCGCCGGCGCCCGCACAGCGACCTGGTGGCGGAGCTGGAGGAGCGGCTCACCCGGCAGGAGCTCAAGGCGGTGGTCTCCGCCTGGCCCACCGCCTACGCGGATCCGCTGATACGGACGTGGACCGCCCGTGGGGCGAGGCTGGCCATCGCGACGAACAACTCCGCCCGGACCGCCGTGAGCTACCTCGACGACCGCGACCTGACCGGCTGTTTCGCCCGCAACGTCTATGGCCGCACCCGTGATCTGCACCATCTGAAGCCGGATCCGCACTGCCTCAACCGTGCCCTCAGCGCGATGGGCGCCTCACCGCCCACGGCTCTGATGATCGGGGACACCCCCTCCGATCTCCAGGCGGCCCGGCAGGCCGGAGTGCCGTTCCTGGGTTACGCCGGCAGCAGCCACCAGGAGAAGGCGCTGCGGGAGGCGGGAGCCGAGTGCGTGCTGACCTCGCTGAAGCCGGTGCTGCGGATCTTGCGCGAGCGGCCCTGACCCGCCGGATCACCGTCCCCTGCGGCGGCGCGGGCGGGTGATCCTTCCGAGTGCCGCGGGTGCCCGGATCCGCAGTGGAATGCCGAGTCCGCCTCTCGGCAGGGCGGGCGATGCCCTAGGGTGTGCCCACCTCGTTCGCGGCGCATGAACATCGAGAGTGCCGCACAGTCATGCAGGAGTCCCCGTTGGGCGGTCCGCCAGTGCCTGACCACCGCGCTCGGCAGCGCCCGGCGGACGACGAGTACCAGCGGTTTCTGCGCTACGCCCGGGCGCTGGGCTCCTTCGACCGCGGCCACCACCACCTGAACTACACGGTGCGGCCGCTGACGGAACGGGACTGTCCTCTGGTGGCCCCTGACCACCGGGCGCCGGTCACGGTCCGCCGGCGGATCCCGACGGCGCTGCCCGTCGTCATCAGGACCTGGCAGGACGAGTCGGAGATCCTCCATGCGATCCAGGGCGTCCTGCCGTACGTTCCCCGCTGCGTGGCCCGGCACCGGGACATCGTCGTCCTCGGCCACGTCGAGGGCGTGCCCCTTTCGCGCATCCACCCCGACGGCACCCCGCTGGACTCCGGCGTCATCACCGCGCTGGCGGGCCTGCTCGCGGACTTGACCCGGGTACGGCGACGGCACCTGCCGCCGCTGCCCGCGTCCTGGCCGCGTTCCAACCGGGACGGCAGGGCCTTTCTGCGCGCCCTCGCCTACGCGGCGGAGGAGCAGATCAGGGAGCGCAACCAGGCCCGGTTCGGCGGCCTGTTCGCGATGCTGGGTATCCCCGAGGACGCCATGGTCCGCTTCGCGGAACGGCTCCCGGCGCTCATCAGCCGCCCCTTCAGCCTGCTCCACACGGATCTGCACCGGGACAACGTCATCGTGTCCTCCCACGGTCGCCCGCCGCTGATCTGCGTCGACTGGGAGCTGGCGACATACGGCGACCCCCTGCACGACCTGGCCACCCACCTGGTGCGGACGCGGTATCCCCGGCACCAGTGGGACGAGGTCGTCGAAGCCTGGAGCACCGTCATGGGGGAGCGGCGCAGCGAGGCCGTCCACGGACTGGACCGGGACCTGCAGCACTATCTGGCCTTCGAGCGCGCCCAGTCCGTCTATCCGGACGTGATGCGCGCCGCGGAATCGCTGGGCGGCTCCCCCGACGGGCGGGACCTGGACGCGGCGACGCAGACGGTGCATCGGTCGCTGGTGGCGGCGGAGGAGCCGCTACGCCTGAGGAAGGTGCCCGGCGAGCGGGAGATCGAACGCATCCTCTTCCGGTGGAACGAGTCCCATGGTGCCGGGCCCAGCCGGGAACGCGCCATGTTCCCGGTCGCCTGGAAGCGTGACCGGCGGGTTGCCGTCCGCCCGGATTTCCCCCTCTGGGCGGTGAGCCGTGCGCTGTTCGAGGAAGGGGGAACGTCGCCGGGGCGGGTCTTCAAGGGCACGGCTCACCTCAACACGGCCGTGCGGGTGGAGGGCGTCGGCTTCCCGGTCATGGTGCGCAGAAAGGTGGGATCACCGAACCCCCTGGAGCGGCGCTTCCTGAACGAGCACGTCGTGCTGGGCGTGATCGAACGGACCGGGGTCCGCGTACGGGCGCCACGGGTACTGGCCCTGGGCACCAGCGGACTGGACGAGCCGTTCACCATCCACACCTACGAGGGGCCCCCGGACGGCATCCGGCCGCCCGCCCACCCCGTGTACGGGCTGCTGCCGAACGAAGCGGACGACCTCGTCGACCAGCTCGCCGAGCTGACGGCCGTCCCCTGTGACCGGATCGAGCCCCTCTTCCCGGTTGTGGACTTCTCCTCCTGGCTGCGGGCCGAACTGGTCCGCATGGTCGGCGAGCTGCCCAAGGCCACCCGGGACCTGGCTCGGGAACTGGGACTTCCGGACAGTGTCCGGCTGGCGGAGATCCTCACCCGCCACATCCTGGCCCCGCGCCGGCCGGTGCTCCTGCACGGCGACCTCAACCCGTGGAACCTCGTACGCCGTGCGGACGGGGGCCTGACCCTCATCGACTGGGAGATGGCCGTGATCGGGGACCCGCTGTACGACCTCGTCCGCCATATGCACCTGACGCCCACCCGTCCCGACATCCGCAGGCGGCTGCTGAGCCGCTGGTCGCGCCGGCTGCCGGACGACTGCACCAAGGGCTGGCAGGAGGACTGGCGCGTCTACCGGTGGATCGAGATCATCCGCTCCGCGTACGTGGACCTCGACCGCCTGGTGACGGGCGAGGGGCCGGCGGCCCCGAACGTACGCCGGGCGCTCGACACCTACGCGATGACCCTGGTGGAGGCCACGGCCGCCCTGGGCCTGCCGGGCCGGTCGACGGCGAACCCATACCTCGCGCGGACGCTGCCGCCCGGGGGGCGCGGGCGCCGCGGTGGCCAGGGCGGCCGCGGGGGCACACGGATGCGGGGCGGCGCCGCGGACATCCGGCGCTCGGCACCGAGCGCCCCGGTGGGCCCTGCCGTGCGGGGTGCGGCGCACTATTGCAAGCGGTGCGCTTGCAATTGTTAGCGCCAGGCTGCACAGTGGAGTCATGGCATCGCTCAACGTCGGCAACCTCGGTGAGTATCTGCGTGAACAGCGGCGCAATGCGCAGCTGTCGCTCAGGCAGCTCGCCGAAGCCGCCGGGGTGTCCAATCCGTATCTGAGCCAGATCGAGCGCGGGCTGCGCAAGCCGAGCGCGGAGGTGCTCCAGCAGGTCGCCAAGGCGCTGCGGATCTCCGCCGAGACGCTGTACGTGCGGGCCGGCATCCTCGACGCCGAACGCGACAAGGAGGAGTGCCGGCGGGAAGGCGCGACGCGCGCCGTCCTCCTCGCCGATCCCTCGCTCACCGAGCGGCAGAAGCAGGTGCTGCTCCAGATCTACGAGTCCTTCCGCAAGGAGAACGGCTTCGAGATCGCCCGGGCGGGCACGGCGGAAGAGAACGGCCGGGTGGCCCAGGAGGCTCCTGACACGGACGACGCCCAGCACACCGACACGCCCGGCCCCCGCACGGCCGACGGCAGCGATGCCGGTCCGCGGCGCGACGCCGGCTGACCGGGCCGGCCGGGATGACCGGGCCGACCAGGACGACCGGACGCCGACCGGCGGACCGCCCCAAACCCTCAGTCGAAAGCCGAACCGGGAGGACCGTTCCCATGGCCATCACCGACGACCTGCGTAAGACCCTCAGCGACCCGACCCCGCTCTACTTCGCCGCCGGCACCGCCGACCTGGCCATTCAGCAGGCCAAGAAGGTCCCCGGCCTGGTCGAGCAGCTGCGCACCGAGGCCCCGGCCCGTATCGAGGCCGTGCGCAACACCGACCCGAAGGTGGTCCAGGAGAAGGCCGCCGCCCGCGCCAAGGAGGCCGGTGCCCGGGTGAAGGTGACGCAGGAGACCATCCAGGCGAGGGTCGGCGAGTTCCTCAACTCGCTCGACTCGGACCTCAAGAAGTTCGGCAGCACCCTGGACGCCGATCTGAAGAAGCTCGGCGAGACCGCCCAGGACCTCGCCCTGCGCGGCGTCGGCGTCGCCGCCGAGTACGCCGTCAAGGCACGCGAGACCTACGAGAAGGTCGCCGAGCACGGCGAGCAGGCCGTGAAGACCTGGCGCGGTGAGGCCGCCGAGGAGATCGAGGAGCTCGCCGTCGCCGTCGAGGGCAAGCCGGAGCCCGTCGAGGTCAAGGACGAGCAGAAGCCTGCCGAGGCCAAGGCCGCGCAGGCCGAGAACAAGTCCGCGGCGAAGAAGGCGGCGCCGGTGCGCAAGCCGGTGGCGAAGAAGACCCCGCCGCCGGCCAAGTGAGCAGTTTCGGACCGGGCCCGCGTACCGCGGGCCGGCGGTGATGGGCCGGGCACTTCGCTGGTGCCCGGCCCGTTGTACGGATACACGGCGGCCGGACACGGGTACGGTGGCCGTACACAGGACTCGACCCGGGTGGTGGGCATCGTGCTGATGACGGCTTTCGGCGGCTTCTTGTCGCTGCTCTATCTCGCCATGCTGGTGCTCGCCGTGGTGGCACTGGCGATGGCAGCGCTCTACCGCGACGACGCGTACCGCGCCGCCGACAAGCAGAACAAGGGCTTCTGGCTGATCATCCTCGGTATCGCGGTCGCCGTGAACCTGCTGGTGCCGATGCTCTTCCTCCAGCTCGCCGGCCTGGTCGCCACCATCGTGTTCTTCGTGGACGTCCGGCCCGCGCTCAGGCAGGTCTCGGGCGGCGGCTGGGGCCGTCGCCGCCGCGGAAGCAGCAGCGACGGTCCCTACGGCCCGTACAACGGCGGACGGTAGTCCGCCAGGGGTCTTACGGCGCGCGGTCGAGCAGGACGACCGCGACGTCGTCCGTCAGCTCCCCGCCGTTCAGATCGCGGACCTCGCTGACCGTCGCGCGCAGCAGCTCCTCGCCGGTCAGGCCCTCGGCCAGCCGACGGCGGACGAGTTCCACCATGCCGTCCTGCCCGAGGCGTTCCCCGTCCTCGCCGACGCGCCCCTCGATGAGGCCGTCCGTGTAGAGCATCAGGCTCCAGGCCGCGCCCAGCTCCACCTGCATCCGCGGCCAGCGGGCGTGCGGCAGCAGACCGAGCGCCGGGCCGTTGTTGCCGTACGGCAGCAGCTCGGCGGGCCTGTTCGGGCGGGCGATCAGCGGGGACGGATGACCGGCCAGGCACAGCCCGGCGCGGCGGCCGTCCGGTGCGATGTCCACCGTGCACAGCGTCGCGAAGATCTCGTCGTTGTCCCGTTCGTGCTCCAGGACCTGCTGAAGCGTGGACAGCAGCTCGTCGCCGCACAGGCCCGCCAGGGTCAGCGCTCGCCAGGCGATACGCAGCTCCACGCCGAGCGCGGCCTCGTCCGGGCCGTGGCCGCAGACGTCGCCGATCATCGCGTGCACCGTGCCGTCCGGCGTACGCACCGTGTCGTAGAAGTCACCGCCGAGCAGCGCGCGCGAACGGCCGGGGCGGTAGCGGGCGGCGAAACGCAGCGAGGAGCCGTCGAGCAGCGGGGTGGGCAGCAGTCCGCGCTCCAGGCGGGCGTTCTCCTGCGCCCGCAGCTTGGACTCCGTCAGCCGCCGCTCGGCCGTGTCGGAGCGCTTGCGCTCCACCGCGTAGCGGATCGCGCGGCTCAGCAGGCGCCCGTCGAGTTCGTCGCGGAACAGGTAGTCCTGGGCGCCGACGCGCACGGCCTCGGCGCCGCGCTCGGCGTCGCCGGACGCGGTCAGGGCCAGCACGGCATGGCGGGGCGCGAGCTGGAGCACGTGCCGCAGCACGGCCAGCTCGTCCTCCTCCTTGGCGGCCCGGCCGGGGCCGGGCAGCGCGAGGTCCAGCAGAATGCAGTGGACGTCGTCGGTGAGCAGCCGCTCGGCCTCGGTGAGGTTGCGGGCGGTGCGCAGCCGGATGGGGCGGCCGGCCGAGTCGAGCAGCTCGGGCACGATCGGCGCGCCGGTCGGATCGTCCTCGATCACCAGCAGGGTGAGCGTGTCGGCCGCGGCCTTTCCACGGGCCGGCCCCGGTGCGGCCTGGGTCCCGGGCAGGGACGCGGCTTGAGCCTGACCACTCTCCACGGCCGGGATCACTCTCTGCCGCGGTACGGGTACGGGCATCGTCTGGTTCCTTCCCTCCCCCCGAGGGCACGGGCGGGGCGAAGGACCTCGACCCACCGACGGGGACCATAGCGGTAGCCGAGGCCGCAACGGAATGCCCGGCGGCGTGGTGTTGGGCAACGGGCCGCCGTCATATGCCGCATCCCCTATCGCAGTTGGACAGGGGTGACATCGCCGGGGATGACGAACGTCACGTCGGGGGCGGGTTTGAAACGGAGGGTGGCGTGCGCGGCGTCACGTGGGGCCCGTCACGTGGGATGCGCGGGCGTCTCAGTTCGCGTCCGGGCGCACCACTCCCAGAATCGGCATCGAGCCAGCGCCCGCGATCGTCACCGTGCGTCCCGGGCGCGGTGCGTGGACGATCGCGCCGCCGCCGACGTACATCGCCACATGGCTGGCGTCCCGGAAGTAGATGATCAGATCGCCGGGGCGCATGTCCTTGATTTCGACGTGCCTGAGCCGCTTCCACTGCTCCTGCGAGGTGCGCGGGATGGCGGTTCCGGCCGCCGACCAGGCCTGGGACGTCAGCCCCGAGCAGTCGAAGGACTTCGGGCCCTCGGCGCCCCATTCATACGGTTTACCGATCTGGTCGGTCGCGAACTGCACGGCCTTTCGGCCCTCCGCCGAGGCCTTGTCGCTGAGGTCGTCGAGTATGCCGGTGTCGAGCCAGGCCGTCTGTGCCTGGTTCGCGGCCTGCTCCTCCAGCTCCCGCAGCCGCTCCTGCTCCTGCTTCCTCAGCCGGGACCGGAGTTCCTCGGCGGCCGCGATCTCCTTCTGGATCCTCTTCTTGGCCTCGGCCTTGGCCTTGCGGTGGGCGTCCAGTCTCTTCCACTGGTCGGCGGCGTCGCGCGCGTACTGCTTCAAGTCCTCCTGCGTGCGCGTCATCTCGGCGAGCAGCCCCCTGGCCGCGTGTTCGCCCTGGCGGACCCTGCCCGCGTCGTCGAGGAACTCCTGCGGGTCGCGGCTCAGCCAGAGCCTGACCTCGGGCGGCAGCCCTCCGCCGCGGTACTGGGCCCGGGCCGCGGCGCCCGCCCGGTCCTTCAACTCGGCCAGCTTCTCCCGGCCCTTGACGATTTCCCGGGCCAGCTCGACGATCCGCGCCGACTGCTGCTCGGTCTGCTCGGCGGCGGCGTTGTACGCGTCCGTGGCGACCGCGGCGTCGTGGTACAGCTTGTCCAGCTTTCGCCGGACCGCTTCGAGGTCCTTGTCGGCCGACGGAGCCGACCGGCCGGGCGGAGTGGGCTTCGGGGCCGGCCGGCCCAGGCTCGCATAGGCGGCGCCCGGTGCGCCCAGCACGGTGACCGCGCAGACCAGGGCGATGGCCGCCGTGGTCAGGGCCCGCTTCCCGGATCCCATACTTCGCCCCCAAATCTGGTTTACCGTCAGTAACTTGCCACGTCTGGGGGATCGTGCCACGTCGGCGGGCAAAGCGACAGAGGCGGGACTTATCCGCACAAAAAACTCCCTCGCCTGCCGCACCTGGTACGACGATCTCCCTGCCCGGCCGGTCGCACTCGAACGGCGACCGGCCGCGAATGTGACGAAGGACGCAGGAAGATCGTTCCCCGCAGGTCGGACGGGTTTTCACGCGCGAGGCGCCAAGGCTCCCCAGGCGACCGTGACTTCCCCCTGGCGCCAGCGCGCCGGGCCGTCCGTCACCGGCCAGTCCGCCGTCAGCCGGCGGACCGTGCGTATCCAGCGCTGGCGGGCGCCGTAGGACGCGTAGGGCGCGGCGGCGGCCCAGGCGCGGTCGAAGTCGCGCAGGAAGGCGTACACGGGCTCGCCCGGGACATTGCGGTGGATCAGCGCCTTCGGCAGCCGCTCGGCCAGGTCGGACGGGCGGTCCAGGGAGCCGAGCCGGGTGGCGAAGGTGACCGTGCGCGGGCCCTCCGGGCCGAGGGCGACCCAGACGTGACGGCGGCCGATCTCGTCGCACGTGCCTTCGACGAGCAGTCCGCCGCGGGAGCCGGTCGCCGGGTCGGCGGGGGAGAGGCGGGCGCACAGCCGTACCCAGACGTCGGCGACCTCGCCCTCCTCGTACTGCCGCAGGACGTTCGCGGCGCGGATGAGGCAGGGGCGGCCGGGCACCGGCACCTCGAAGCCGCCGTGCCGGAAGACCAGGCCCTCGCGGGCGTACGGCCGCGCGGCCGCGACCCGGGCGGGCTCGATCTCCACCCCGACCACACGGGTGCGGGGCGCGGTGGTGCGCAGTCTGTGCAGCAGCTCAACCGCGGTCCAGGGCGCGGCCCCGTACCCGAGGTCGACGGCCACGGGATCCGTCGTGCGGCGCAGTTCGGCGCCGTGGACGGCGGCGATCCAGCGGTCCATCCGGCGCAGCCGGTTCGGATTGGTCGTCCCGCGCGTCACCGTACCCACGGGGCGGGACGCGGCGCGGGTTGACATGCGTACGAGAGTAAGCGGCCGTACGGGGTTGCGGGCCGGCCTGTGGACAACGGCACGGCGCGCCTGTGGACGACCGCGCGGTCGAACGGTTGACCGACACATGGTAATGATTCGGTAAAGCGGCCTGCGGGGGAAATGGAGCGCCCCCTCCTGGCGTTCGCACCGGTTACGGGGGTGTGTCGCGCCCTCGCGCAAGGCATGCCCGCAGCAAGGAGGAACGCCACGTGAGCCAGTACGTCAGCAGGCTCGGGCGTCGCTCGGCGGCTGCCCCCCGCCTCCGGCTGCCGCACCGCAGGCCTCGTCGCGTGGCCATGCTCTCCGTGCACACCTCACCGCTCCACCAGCCCGGCACGGGCGACGCCGGAGGCATGAACGTCTACATCGTGGAGCTGGCCCAGCGGCTGGCCGCGATCAACATCGAGGTCGAGATCTTCACCCGGGCCACCACGGCCGCCCTCCCGCCGGCCGTCGAGCTCGCCCCCGGCGTCCTCGTCCGGCACGTGGACGCCGGACCCTACGAAGGGCTCGCCAAGGAGGACCTGCCCGCGCAGCTGTGCGCCTTCACCCACGGTGTGATGCAGGCCTGGGCCGGTCACCGCCCCGGCTACTACGACCTCGTGCACTCCCACTACTGGCTCTCCGGCCACGTCGGATGGCTGGCCGCCCAGCGCTGGGGCGCCCCGCTGGTGCACGCCATGCACACCATGGCCAAGGTCAAGAACGCCTCGCTCGCCGAGGGCGACACCCCCGAACCCGCCGCCCGCGTGATCGGCGAGACCCAGATCGTGGCCGCGGCCGACCGGCTCATCGCCAACACCTCCGAGGAGGCCGGCGAACTCGTCCGGCACTACGCGGCCGACCCCGGCAAGGTCGCCGTCGTCCACCCGGGCGTCAATCTGGAGCGCTTCCGGCCCGCCGACGGCCGCGCAGCCGCCCGCGCCCGGCTCGGACTGCCGCAGGACGCGCTCATCCCCCTCTTCGCGGGACGCATACAGCCTCTGAAGGCGCCCGACGTGTTGCTGCGGGCCGTCGCCCTCCTCCTCGACGACCGTCCCGAGCTGCGCTCCCGCATCGTCGTGCCGGTCGTGGGCGGCCCCAGCGGCAGCGGTCTGGCCAAGCCGGAGGGGCTGCAGAAGCTCGCCGCCCGGCTCGGCATAGCCGATGTCGTGCGCTTCCGGCCACCCGTGGGCCAGGACCAGCTCGCCGACTGGTTCCGCGCGGCCTCCGTCCTGGTCATGCCGTCGTACAGCGAGTCCTTCGGGCTCGTCGCCATCGAGGCGCAGGCGGCCGGTACGCCGGTGCTGGCGGCCGCGGTCGGCGGACTGCCCGTGGCCGTCCGGGACCGGTTGACCGGATTCCTGGTCCAGGGGCACGACCCCGCCGGCTACGCGCGCGTACTGCGCGACTTCGCGGACGACCCGCAGCTGTCCACCCGTCTGGGAAGGGCCGCGGCCCGGCACGCCGAGTCGTTCGGCTGGGATGCGGCGGCCTCGGCGACGGCGGCCGTGTACACGGCCGCCATGGGGGCGCACCGGCGCCGGGTGCGCGCGCACCACGGCTGATGCCCGTCGCGTACGCTGCCCGCATGGCTGAGGAACAGCGGGCGGCACAGGTCATCGAAGGTGTCCTCAAGGACGCCGAACTGGAGTGGGAGAGCCCGCAGTCGGGCTCCTTCGTCGTGAAGCTCCCCGGGACGCGCAAACTGTCGACGACCGTCTCACTCATCGTCGGCAAGCACTCCCTGTCCCTCAACGCCTTCGTGATCCGCCACCCCGACGAGAACGAGTCCGCGGTACACCGCTGGCTGCTGGAGCGCAACCTCAGGCTGTACGGCGTGAGTTACGCAGTCGACCCGCTCGGCGACATCTATCTGACGGGCAGGCTGCCGCTGGCCGCGGTCACCCCCGAGGAGGTGGACCGGCTGCTCGGCTCGGTCCTGGAGGCGGCGGACGGCAGTTTCAACACCCTTCTCGAGCTGGGCTTCGCGTCCGCGATCCGCAAGGAGTACGCCTGGCGGGTGGCGCGCGGCGAGTCGACGCGGAATCTGGAGGCGTTCAGCCATCTGACCCAGCGCCCGGAGGCCTGACCCTCCGGGCCCTGCCGTCAATCGCTGCACGACCCTTTCCCCGCTGAGGGACCTCATGGCATGCTCACCGCCAACGCAATGCTGAACGTCGTTCACATCCATGGAAGCTCTCCGGAGGTTGCCGAGAGTTCTGGGAAGGCGGTTCGGACATGGGCACCGGGCACGCGGACATCAGCAGACGGGGCCTGATCGGCGGTGCCATCGCCGTGGCGGCCGTCGCCGGGACCGGAACACCGGCGACGGCCGTCGCACCGAGCGGCCCGAAGGGCGAAGTCCCGGCCCTCTGGCGCGAGTTCGTCCGCACCCGTTTCACCCACCCACAGATCCCGTTCGTCGGCCGGGCCGGCTACCGCAGCGGGGCGGTGCGCTTCCCCCGCCACCCCGTGGTCGCCGACGTCACCGCGTACGGAGCCGTGGCGGACGGCGTCACCGACTGCGCCCCCGCGATCAACCGTGCGATCGCCGCCGCGGGAAGGGCCGGCGGCGGCACCGTCCTCGTCCCGCCCGGAACGTTCCGCATCGACGGCCTCGTCCGCATCGGGTACGACAACGTCGTCCTGCGGGGCGCGGGCAGCGACCGTACGACGCTGTACGCCACGAAGAACCTCACCGAGCTGATCGGCGTCTACGGCTCCCGGTACGGCGGCGACAAGTCCTCCTGGTCCTGGGCCGGGGGCCTCGTCTGGCTGGCTCCGACGGAGCGTTGGGACTCCCTGGTCGAGGCCGTCCGGGCCAAGGCGTGGCCGTTCGAGGGATGGACCGGCAACCGGCGCGACGAGTGGGAGACGCTGACCACGGTCGCCCCGGCCCGGCAGGGCTCCCGGACGGTGACGGTCGCCGACGCGCGCCGGCTGCGGCCGGGGCGGTTGGTCCTGCTCCGGCTCGCGGACGATCCCGGCCACACCCTGCTGGAACACATGGCCGGCGGCGGCCCGGGCGCCGAGGCGTACTTCTGGGACGACAAGACGAAGCTGACGTCGTACGTTCCCTACGAGTGGCCCGTGCGCATCGCGCGCGTGGCGGGCCGGAAAGTCACGTTCGAGCGACCCCTGCCGCTCGATGTGCGCCCGGAGTGGGACCCGCGTCTGACGACCCACGTACCGGCGCTCACCGGCGCGGGTGTGGAGGGTCTGACCCTCCAGGCGGTCGAGACACCCCAGGGCCCGCATCTGCTCGACAAGGGCTACAACGGGGTCGTGTTCCAGTGCGCGTACGACTGCTGGGCGGACGACGTCGTCGTACGGCACGTGGACAACGGCTTCGGCCTGGTCGCAGCCTCCTCCTGCACCCTGCGCCGCACGCGCGTGGCGGGCCGGGGCTCGCACCACCCGTACTTCTGCCGGGAGGGCTCGCACGACAACCTGATCGAGGACTTCACCGTCGAGCAGCGCACGGTCCCTGCCCCGCCGAACACCCAGCTGCACGGCATCAACGTGGAGGGCCTGTCCTCCTACAACGTCTGGTCGCGCGGCGAGATGCAGATGGGCACCTTCGACTCGCACCGCGGGCTGCCGTTCGCGAACGTCCGTACGGACATCACGGTGAACAACAACGGCCGCCATGGCGGGGACGCCTCCGCCGGGCCCCTCTTCGGCGCCCGCTTCACCCACTGGAACGTCCGCGTCACCAACGGCCGCGCCGGTCTGGTGAAGATCGACGGGCTGGCCCCCTGGTCCGCGACCGTCGGCCTGAACGAGGTCGGCGAGTTCGACCAGATCGACGTGCCCGACTTCACCGGCGACCTGCATTCCCGCCTCGAGCTGTACGGCACGGCGGACGTGGTCCGGCCGCGGAATCTGTACGAGGCCCAGCGGGAGCTGTAGGCCGTTACTTCTCCGGCGGGCAGAAGCGGTCGATGAGCAGGGCGAGCCGGCGGTCGTGCTGATCGCGGCGCAGACGGCCGCTGCGCATCAGCGTGAGCAGGCCGTGCAGCCCGCTCCACACGGTCTCGGTGAGGACGCCCGGGTCGTCGTCGCCGGTGGCGAGCGGGGTGACGGCCAGGCGCAGCTCGTCGAAGGCGGCGCGCAGCGGGGCGGGGGTCTCGGGCCGCGCGAACGGCAGATCCACGGCGAGCGTGAACATCGCGTCGTAGAGCGCGGGCCGCCGCTCCCCGAAGTCGGCGTAGGCTCGGCCCACCGCGGCGAGGGCCTCGCGCGGGGAGGGCGCGGAGGTGCGGGCGGCGTGCAGCTGCCCGGACAGCTCCTCGAAGCCCTGCACGGCGACGGCCGCCATGATCGCGTCCTTGCCCTTGAAGTGGCTGTAGAGCACGGGCTGGCTGTACTCGATCTCGGCGGCGAGCCGGCGCGTGGTCACCGCGTCCCAGCCCTCGGCCTCCGCCAGCTCCCGTGCCGCCGTGACGATGAGGCGTTCCCGTTCCGCTCGCTCGCGCTCCCGGCGCGTCTGGATGGACATGGCAGTGATGCTAGCACTGCTAGTCATTCTGTCGCAGCTATGCTAGCTTCGCTCTGACATCTAGCATTGCTAGCCAGCAGAGAGATGGAGACAGACGTGCTCACCACCATCGCCTACGGCCTTGCCGTCGTCCTCGACCTGCTCGTCCTCGTGATCGGCGCCCGGTTCCTGCTCCAGCCCCGGGCGGCGGCCACCGGCTACGGCGTGCCCGCCAAGGCCGACGGCGATGCCGCCTATCTGCAGATCAAGGGCCTCAGGGACGGCGTCAGCGGCATACTGGGCCTCGCTCTTCTCGCCTTCGCGGGGGTGCGCGCCGAGGGCTGGTTCATGCTGGCCGTCGCCCTGGTGCCGCTCGGTGACACGCTGATCGTGCTCCGCCACGGCGGCACTCGGGCCGCCGCGTTCGGCATCCACTTCGCCACGGCGGTCGTGGTTCTGGCCTCCGCCGCGCTGCTCTTCGCCGTCTGACCCGCCGACGCTCACCCCGGGGAGTTGTGAAATGTCGCTGTTCGTACCGGACTTCGACTCGTCCGTAATCGTCCGCTCCGCTGATGCCGAGGTCGTCGGGCGGGCCCCCACGACCGTCCGGCTGCTGGCCGACAGCAGTGCGACCGGCGGGGCGCTGTCCGCGCAGCGCGTCACCCTCGGCGCGGGCGCGGACGGTGCCCGGCCCCACTACCACAGCGGTTCGGCCGAGATGTTCTATGTGCTCGACGGCACGGCGCAGGTGCTCTCCGGCGACTCGATCGTCTCGGCGGAGCAGGGCGACCTGGTCGTCGTACCGCCGGGCCTGCCGCACGCCTTCGCCGCCGCGCCCGGACAGGAAGCCGACCTGCTGATCGTCCTCACTCCGGGCGTCGAACGCTTCGAGTACTTCCGTCACCTCGAGCGCGTCGGACTCGGGAAGGTGCCGCCGGAGTCCCTGCTGGAGGTCCAGGAGCTGTACGACAACCACTTCCTCACCAGCGAGGTGTGGGAAGGGCGCTGAAGCCGGTCCCGGGGGGTGGTGGAGCCGGTCCGGAGGGGCGCTGTACGCCGTCGGGCCGCGCCCTCAGGCCGCGCCCACTCGCCGTCCTCAGGCCGCGCCCACTCGCACTCAGGCCGCGCCGACTTCGGCGCCGGCCGTCTCCGCCCGCGTCCCCGCCGCCGTCTCCCGTGCCGGGACGCGGCGCATCAGTGCCCCGTATCCGGCCGCGGCGGCCGTGCCGACCACCGCGCACAGCGCCCACAGCCACTGTGCGCCGAACCGGTCGATGACAAGACCGGACATCAGCGGGGCGACCAGGGCGGCCACGGACCACGACATCGTGTACATGCCCTGGTAGCGGCCGCGTCCGCGCACCGGGGAGAGGCGCACGACGAGGCCCGTCTGAGTGGGCGCGTTGACGATCTCCGCGAGCGTCCATACGCACACCGTCAGCGCGAAGACGCCGACCGACCCAGCGAACGCGGTGAGACCGAACCCGTATCCCGCGAGCAGGGACGAGGCCACCAGCAGCAGGCGCGGGTCGCGGTGCTCGATGAACCGGGTGACCGGGATCTGGAGCGCGACGATCAGCACGCCGTTGACGGCGATGGCAAGGCCGTAGTCGGCGGGCGTGAAGCCCGCCCGGCCCATCGCCACCGGCAGGCCCACCGATCCCTGCTGGAAGACGAGCGCGACCAGGAAGGACAGCCCGACCACGCTCATGAAGCGGCCGTCGCGCAGCACGGTCCCGAGCCGCACATCGTCCTCGGCGCCGTCGGGGAGCGGCGCCGGCTTCGACTCGGGCAGCTTCATGAAGACGACGACCGCGCAGATCATCGTCATCCCCGCCTCGATCAGGAACCCGGCGAGATAGCTGTACTCGGCGATCAGCCCCGCGGCCATGGAGGAGACGGCGAAGCCGAGGTTGATCGCCCAGTAGTTGAGGGAGAAGGCGCGCAGCCGGTCCTCGGGGCGGACGATGTCGGCCATCATCGCCTGCACGGCCGGGCGGGAGGCGTTGGAGGCCATGCCGACGACGAAGGCGACGGCGGCGATGGCGACC
Organism: Streptomyces glomeratus; assembly: GCF_021462825.1. Taxonomy (GTDB): domain Bacteria; phylum Actinomycetota; class Actinomycetes; order Streptomycetales; family Streptomycetaceae; genus Streptomyces; species Streptomyces glomeratus. The sequence continues at coordinate 73,358 of NZ_JAKEEB010000030.1, forward strand.
GGATCGCGCATGAAGCCGAGCAGGGCCACGGACACGGCCGTGGAGGACTGGGCGACGAGCAGGGTCGGCCGCCGCCCGAGCCGGTCGGCCATCACTCCCGCGCCGAGGGAGGAGACGACTCCGCCGAGCCCGTGCAGCGACGCGACGAGACCGGCGTAGGAGGCGGAGTAGCCGCGGTCCAGCGTGAGGTAGAGCGCCATGAAGGTGGCGACGAAGGCGCCGAGCCGGTTGACGAGCGTGCTCGTCCACAGCCACCAGAACTCCCGGGGAAGCCCGGAGACGGTCTCCCGGGCGGCGCGTCCGAGGCCGGCGAGTGACATACGTGATCCCCCATGGATGTAAGTGGCTCGAACAGTGAGCACAACTTACGAGGGCGGGACTCGGAAAGGCCACCGAATTAACAGATGCCGTCAACTGTCGTACGGACGAGGAGCCGGCTGTCCGCCCTGCGGGCGGCGACGCGAGGTGGCGAATGTGTGGATTACGCTCTGACGCATGGCCGACGCACCGTACAAGCTGATCCTCCTCCGCCACGGCGAGAGCGAGTGGAACGCGAAGAACCTGTTCACCGGCTGGGTGGACGTCAACCTGAACGAGAAGGGCGAGAAGGAGGCGGTCCGCGGCGGTGAGCTGCTGAAGGACGCCGGCCTGCTCCCCGACGTGGTCCACACCTCCGTCCAGAAGCGCGCGATTCGCACCGCCCAGCTCGCGCTGGAGGCGGCCGACCGCCACTGGATCCCGGTCCACCGCTCCTGGCGCCTGAACGAGCGCCACTACGGCGCCCTCCAGGGCAAGGACAAGGCGCAGACGCTCGAGGAGTTCGGCGAGGAGCAGTTCATGCTGTGGCGCCGCTCCTACGACGTCCCGCCGCCGCCGCTCGAGGACGACTCGGAGTTCTCGCAGGCGCACGACCCGCGTTACGCGGTGCTCCCGCCGGAGCTGCGCCCGAAGACGGAGTGCCTGAAGGACGTCGTCTTCCGCATGCTCCCCTACTGGTACGACGGCATCGTCCCGGACCTGCTGACCGGCCGCACGGTCCTGGTCGCGGCCCACGGCAACAGCCTGCGGGCCCTGGTCAAGCACCTCGACGGCATCTCGGACGCCGACATCGCGGGCCTGAACATCCCGACGGGCATCCCCCTCTTCTACGAACTCGACGCCGACTTCAAGCCGCTCACCCCGGGCGGCAGGTACCTCGACCCGGAGGCTGCCGCGGCGGCGATCGAGGCGGTCAAGAACCAGGGCAAGAAGAAGTAAGTACGCCTGAACAGGCCCCCTACCTGCGGTTTCCCTGCTGGTACGGGGCCTGTTGCTGTGCTGGGGCCGTCTCAGGGCCGTCAGGTGCTGATCGGGCCGGCAGGTACGCCGGCGCCAGCGGCGGATGCGGATGTCGAGTGCGAGCGCCCCTCCGGGCCGTCCCTGGGCCGTGGAAGGGCGCTCAACGATGACCAACGCTGACAACCGTCGACGGCTCAGGCAGCAGGTCAGAGCGTTGGTCAATCGTGACCCCGCTCCGCGAACAAGGGTGCACGAAGGGCCCGCCCGAGGTCGGGCGGGCCCTTCGTCATCTCACGGTCGAGCTGTCAGGACTGCGGCTCAGCTCCTGACGGTGAAGTACTGCCAGGCACCCCAGGTGCTGACATTGGTGTTGTCCTTGCTGCTGTGAACGTACTCAGCGGCCATGCGGAACTTGCCGTTGATCGCATTGCTCAGGCTCACCCATCCAGCGCCGGTGCTTGCGGAGTCGAGGGCGAAACAGGGCGAGGTGGTCAGCGTGTGCCAGGCGCCGCTGTAGTACTGCTGCACCCGGTAGTACGTGCACTGCCCGGCCTTGTTGGGCGTGACCGCGACGTTGAGCTGCTCCTTGGCCGTGTGGTGGTAGACCCGGTAAAGGGTGCTCCCGTAGTAGGTGCTGGTGTAGTACCCGCTCAGCGTTTCGGCCACCTTGACGCGGTCATACACGGTCCGGGTGGCAGTGGCGGGGGCGTAGCGGTAGTCACCGGCGAAGACTGCGCTGAAGACGGTGTTCCGGCTGAGCTTGTAGCTCGCCACCAGGTTCCCGTGGCTGTCCACAGTGCCGGTCTTGACCAGAGTCTTGGTGCCCCCGTAGGGCTGCGCGTAGATCGAGACGGTACGGCCGTTGTAGGTGGTGCCGAGGTGCGCAGTGGCCGTGGCCGTCGCGCCGTAGGAGTACGTCGAGGCGTTGGTGGTCACCGTCAGGGCCGAGGCCGTGCGCGAGACCTGGACGGTCGTCGATGCGGTGGATCCCTTGTGGATGTCGTCGCCCGGGTAGCTCACCGTGTAGGTGTTGTTGCCGCCGATGGCCGGGGTGTCGTGGATGGTGAAGCTGCCGTCCGTACCCACCGTGGCCGTGCCGATGCCGTAGCCGGCGGAGTGGGCCAGGTCCTTCTTGGTGAGCTGGACCGTTTCGCCGGCGGTGTACGGTCCGTTGGCCAGCGTGCCGGTGAGGGTGAGCTGCGCCGTGCGGGTCGAGGTGGCCGGGGCGGTCAAGGTCATCGTGGAGGCCAGCTTGGCCACCTGGACGCTGTACGAGGCGTTCGCGGACAGGTGCTTGGAGTCGCCTACGTACGAGACCCGGTAGGTGGTTGCCCCTTCGGTTGTCGGGGTGTCCGTGACTGTGAACCCGCCGTTGGCATCCGTGACGGCGTCCGGCAGAGCGATGCCGTCCGGGTTCGCCGAGTCGACCCGGGTCACCTTGACCTGCTGCCCAGCGGGAATCGGGTTCGTCGAGGTGAGCGATCCGGTCAGGCTGAGCTGCCGGGTCGGGACAGTCGTGGCCGGTCCGGCCAGGGTGAGCGCGGAGGCGGCCGCCTCGGGGTTGGACAGGACGTGCAGGGTGGGGTTGGCGCCGTAGACGTCGGCCGTGACGGCGAAGAGCCGACTTTCGTCCGGGGCCCAGGCGAGCCCGGAACCGGCCAGCGTGCCGCTGGATCCGAAGTCGTACGTGTTGATCGGGGACGACTGGTGGGCCTGGTAGACGTAGACGTCCTTGTCATAGGACGCGTTGCTGCCTGCGGCGACAGCGCCGTCCGGCCCGATCGCCACCGAGTTCGGGTAGGACGTGCTGGGGTAGGTGCCGTCTGCCGAGAGGTCGGAGAGCTTCAAGACCTGGTGGTAGTACGGCGCTCCGGTCGCCAGCACCACGTCCTGCCCGTCCGGCGTGATCTGCATGTCGCTCACGTCGGACGAGTCCTGCAGCCAACGGCGCACGCCGACGACCGGAGTGCCCGAGGACACGTCGTAGCGCGTCAGATAAGGCGGACTGGTGTCCTGGTCAGCGGCGAGGAGCGTCCCCGGCGCCGACGGGTCGGCGGCCAGCGTCGGCGCGCTGTACCACCCGCCGGCGGTGTTGAGGGTGACGCTCGCCGGGTCGCTACTGGTGTCGATCGACCCGATGTTCCCCTCGGCTGCTCCGCCGTAGCCGAACCAGACCTTGCCGCCGGTGCAGGCGACGCTCCGAGGCTCGCTGCCGGCGCCGGTGCTGTAGCGGTGGGCCTCGTTCAGCGATGTGGTGTCGATGGCCGAGATGGCGTCGCCGTTGTAGAGCGCTGCATAGACGGTGCTGCCGTCGGGGGACAGAGCGAGGCCGATCGCCCCGGGCTCGTTGTCGATGGTGCGGACAGTGACGCCGTCGTAGTCGGTCACCAGGATGGTGCTGTTACCGACGCCACTGCTGAAGAACAGGTGCTGGTGAGCCGGGTCGACCAGCATGTGCGAGTAGCGGGGCAGCGACAGTGGCACTGCAGTATCGGCCCAGGCATTACTGCTGAGGCCGACAGTGGTGGTGGTCAGCCCGGCGAGGAGGGATATCGCCGCCATGAGCGAGACCTTCTTGAGGCGCATGAAGCTCCCTGCGAAGTAAACGGGAACAAGCATCCGGACGATAGCGCACACTGTCGGACCGGCCTCACTCCGCCAGGCAAGCCGGCGGGTGCACTGACAATGGCCTGGCAGCAACGGAGTTGCGGTACAGCAGCGAAGTACAGCAACCCCGGCAACCGGCAGCGCCCCATACCGGCCCGGCGGTCTCCATGACCGTCAATGACCTCTGGGGGGACTGAGATGCCTGGTCGTGTGCGAAGATCCGGCTCCGCATACGTGTTTGCCGAGGTCGACCGGAGACCCATGTCCGCCATACCGCCGCCCGCGCCGTCTGAGCCCGGCTCCAAGCGCAACCAGAAGCGCCGCAACCTAGCGATCGCGGGTGTACTGGCGCTCGGTGGGGTCGTGCTGGCGATGAGCCTCATCAGCAGGGCAATCGCCGGTGACGCCGACGAAAATCCGGATAAGCGGATGTCTGGCGCAGGGGACCGGTCGGCCGTAAGCCTCGCGGTGGGCGACTGCTTCACCAGCTCGCAGCACAAAGAGGTCTACTCCGCGGTACGCGTGCCGTGCTCCCGGCCACACGACGGCGAAGTGTTCGCCACGGTCGCTCTCACCGGGTCCAGCGGCGCCGACGACATCCTCGCCAAACGGTCATACCACCAGTGCAGCGATCGGCTGACCGACTACGTCATGGACGACTGGTCCTTGCCCCACACGATGGGCGTCAACTACTACTACCCGACCCGTGAGGTCCAGCAGTCGGGTAACAGGACCGCCACCTGCTTTGCGGCCGACACGGACGGTCAGACCACTGGCAGCGTACGCGAGCAGGAGACCGGCCTGGCAGCAGACCAGCTTGCCTTCCTCAGGCTGGAGCTGGCCTCCGCGCGCGTCTTCAAGAGCTATCCGCACCCGGGCAGCACGGCCGCCAATCGCGTCTGGGCTGCGAAGATGGCGGCCGCGCTGGACCATGAGGCTGATGGCCTCAATGCCGCCAACTGGTCTCCCGGCGCCAGGCCCAAGGTCACCGCCTACGTCGGGGAGCTTCGAAAGAGCGCCGAGCTGTGGCGCAAGGCTGTGGCGGCGCGTTCGGACAACGGTTACTGGGCCCGTTCCGACGACGCCTGGCCACACCCTTCCTACACGTACCAGCGGGACGTCCGGAAGGCTCTGCGACTGGCTTCGGATGTCCCCGCCACCTCTTTCGGGCCGCCGTTCTAGGATCGACACGCCTCGGGTTGCTGATCAGCCTGCCTGATCGGGCCGCCTGTCGCGCGGTGGTCCGGCGCAACATCGATCCGACCTCGGCGGCGGAGGTCTTCCGACCGGCCCTGCAGGCCGAGCCGCAGGAGCGGCCCTACGCCTTCGACATCCAGGTCCAGCTCTGCACCGACATGGAGCGCATGCCGGTGGAGGCGCCCTCCGCGGCCGCCGCGCCGAGCGCGAGCAGCGCCCCCTCGCCCGCGGGCGGTGGCTCCGGCCTCGCCGAGACCGGGGCGAGCGGCGGCACCCCGGTGATCGCCGGCGTGGCCGTGGCGCTGGTCCTCGCCGGTGGTGGCACCGTCATCGGGCTGCGCCGCCGAACGGCACGCCGCTCCCACTGACACATCTCATCCCCGCGGCGGCGCGCCTGTGGCGTGCCCGGTCCGCAGGCGCGCGCCGCGGGGAGGCGTTCTAGCCTGGGAGTGGCGTGACAGGCAGGTGACGGGACATGGCCTGGAATCTGAGCGGCACTTATCTGGAGAGCTGTAACTGCGACGTGGTGTGTCCGTGCACCACCTCCGGCCTCACAGCACCCGCGGACCGGGAGCGCTGCCAGGTGACATTCGCCTTTCACATCGAACGGGGCGAGGTCGACGGCGTGGACGTGTCGGACCGCAACGTCGTCGTCTTCGCCGACACTCCCCGGCTGATGGCCGACGGTGGCTGGCAGGTGGCGCTGTACGTGGACGGTTCGGCCGACGACCGCCAGGCCGACGCGCTGGGGAAGGTCTTCTCCGGTCAGGCGGGCGGGCCGATGGCGGCGCTCGCACCTCTTGTCGCAGAGGTCCTCGGCGTCGAACGCGTCCCCATCGGCTACCACGACGACGGTCGCCGTCACAGCGTGCGGGTGTCGGACGTCATCGACATAGAGATCGAGGACCAGGTGGCCCCGCAGTTCGGCGAGGGCGGGCCGGTGATGCGGTTGACCGGAATGTTCCACCCGGCGAGCAGCACGCTGACCATCGCCCGGTCCACCAGGGCGATCGGCAGGGGCGTGCACGGTCGCTCGTGGGACTTCACCGGCGGCAACGGGCACGCGGCGCCATTCTCGTGGGCGGCGTGACCAGGACGACGGTCACGGTCCGCCGCACGGGCCGCGATACCGGGCTGGTGCTGGTGACGGCGGCCGCCGCGTGGGTCTGGCTGGTACTGCACCGGGGCGGCATGGGGTCCCCGACGACGGCCGGGGACCTGCTCGCCTTCGTGGGCGTCTGGACGGTGATGATGGCCGCGATGATGCTGCCCGGCACGGCGCCCATCGCCTCGCTGTACGCCCGGACGGCCACCGCGCACAGGGCGCCGCGCGTGATCGCGTTCACCACCGGCTATGTGCTGGTGTGGGCGGCGGCCGGGTTGCCCGCGTACGCCCTGGCGGTGGGCGCGGACCGGGTCGCGGGCGCGCATGCCACGACCGGGACGGCGGTGGCCTCCGCACTATTCGCGGTCAACGGCGTCTACCAGCTCAGCAATCTCAAGGACCGCTGCCTGGTCAAGTGCCGCTCACCGATCGGTCTGATGCTGCGCTACGCGTCGTACCGCGGGCCCACCCGCCATCTACGGGCCGGGGCGCATCACGGCGCGTACTGCCTGGGATGCTGCTGGTCCCTGATGCTGCTGTTCGCCGCGTTCGGTGTGATGAACCTCTGGGCCATGGTGGGCCTCGCCGCCGTCGTCGCCGCCGAGAAGCGCATGCCGGGGGGTTACCTGGTGGCCCGCGTCGTGGGCGTCGCCTCGCTCGCGCTCGCCGTCGCCGTCTTCTGGGTGCCCGCGCTCGCTCCCGACCTCACCGGCGGCGGCATGGGCGGCATGGGCATGGGCGGGACGAGCGGCCCGGGCGGCGGGGGCGGGATGCACGTCGTGTAGGACGCGCGGGCGGCCAGGCCGACCCGCCGTGTAGGCCGCGCGGCCGGTCCCAGGCCGGTCACCGGGTGACCGGTCGGCGGATGGCCTCACCGGCGGATGGCCTCACCAGATGGACAGCGGGACCGCGTACACCTCGTCGGGTGCGTGGCCGGCGCGTTCGTGGACGCGGCGGACCGCGTCGGCCGAGGGGGCCTCGGAGAGGCAGTACACCGTGCCCGACTCCGGGTCGGCCCAGGCCCGCTCGAAGTGCACGCCCTCTTCCTTCTCTATGGCGAGGTCGGCCCGGTGCGCCTGCTTCAGCTGCTCGTCGGTGATGCCCTGCATGCCGTGGTGGACGTCCATGAACTGGGTCATGGCCTCGCACCTCCCTCTTCCGGGTGCGTTCGCCCTGTCACCCCTCCATGCTGCGCCCGCAGGGCCGGGGTGTCACGAAAGGCATGGAGGTGAGGGGCCCGCGTCCTGCCGGGCCCCTCACCTCCTTGTGCTCCCTGTGCGGTTGTGGCGTAAGAGCGTGCGTGCCGTGCGTCGTCAGCCGCACTGGCAGGGTGCACCGGACTGGCACCCGCACCCGCAGCCGGAGCCGCAGCCGCATGCGCCGACCAGGGGGAGGCTCTTGATCTCGATGGGCTGCTGGGTCTCGCGCTCCTGCGTGGGGTCGGGCGTGCTGGGGGCTTCGGCCATGGGTCCCTCCTCGAGTCAGACGAGTCAGACGAGACTGTGCCTGTGTGCCTATTTCATGCCCGTTCCGGCAGGCGCATCAACGGCGCACGGAGGCTCGCCCACGCCCGGGCGGGCTCCTTCGGCCCCGGCCCGGGCGCTTCCGCCCTCGCCGGTCCGCCCGGCGGTCAGGCGCCTTCCACGCCCGTCACCGGCTGGATGTCCTGCTGGAGGTCGTCGGCGTACTCACCCGTCACCAGGTACACCACCCGCTTCGCCACCGCCACCGCGTGGTCGGCGTAGCGCTCGTAGTAACGGCCCAGCAGGGTGACGTCGACGGCCGTCTCTATGCCGTGCTTCCAGCGGTCGTCGATCAGGTGCTGGAAGAGGGTGCGGTGCAGGAGGTCCATCTCGTCGTCGTCCTGCTCCAGCTGGAGCGCCAGGTCGACGTCCTTCGTGACGATGACCTCGGCGGCCTTCGCCATCAGGCGCTGCGCGAGCTGGCCCATCTCCAGGATCGTCGCGTGCAGGTCCTGCGGGACGGCGCGCTCCGGGAAGCGCAGCCGGGCCAGCTTCGCGACGTGCTGGGCGAGGTCGCCCGAGCGTTCGAGGTCGGCGCTCATCCGAAGCGACGTGACGACGATGCGCAGGTCCGTCGCCACCGGCTGCTGGCGGGCGAGGAGGGCTATGGCGCGCGCCTCCAGGTCGTGCTGAAGATCGTCGATCTTCTTGTCGCCCTCGATCACGGCTTCCGCCAGCTTGAGGTCGGAGTCGAGGATCGCCGTCGTGGCGCGCCCGATCGCCGACCCGACGAGCCGGGCCATCTCGACCAGACCCTCGCCGATCGAGTCAAGTTCCTCGTGGTACGCGTCCCGCATCAGGGTTCCCTCTCTTACGTCTGTTCAGGGGCCGGGGGCCGGGGCCCGTCGTCACCATGGCGAACACGGCGGACACGGCGCCCTTCGGTTCCCACGCTCCCACGTTCCGGTCCGTACGCGACCGTTTCCGACATCCCAAATGAACCAATACTGGCTCCAAGGTGAACTCTGGGCGACGAGTGGTCGAGGTCGCACTCCGATGGCTGTGGGCAAGCCTCGCGGCGTGCCTAACCTGGGTGCATGGACGTGAACGCGGCGGTCGCCGCAGCGGCAGCGATCGCCGGAGTGCTCACCGGCGTCATCGCCATGCTGGCGTTTCGCTGGAGCGAGCGCGACCAGAAGCGCCCGACCCGCACCTCCCTGCACACCGACCCCGTGCTTCCGCCGGGCGTGGACACGGTGCTCTCCGTGCTGCGGTCCTCGGCCGTCGTCCTCGACGAGTCCGACGCCGTCGTCAAGGCCAGCTCCGCCGCCTATGCCCTCGGCCTCGTGCGCGGTGGCAAACTCGCGGTCGAGCCCATGCTCCAGATGGCACGTGACACCCGACGGGACGGCGAGATACGCCAGGTAGAGCTGGACCTGCCGCGCCGCGGCACCGGACGCGGAGAGGCCCTCGCCGTCTCCGCGCGCGTGGCACCGCTCGGCTCCCGGCTGGTGCTGCTGCTGGTCGAGGACCTCACCGAGGCCCGGCGGATAGAGGCGGTGCGCCGCGACTTCGTGGCGAACGTCAGCCATGAGCTGAAGACACCGGTCGGCGCCCTGTCGCTGCTCTCCGAGGCCGTGATGGACGCCTCCGACGACCCCGAGGCCGTGGAGCGCTTCGCGGGCCGTATGCAGATCGAGGCCACCCGGCTGACCAATCTGGTGCAGGAGCTCATCGACCTGTCGCGGGTGCAGAACGACGACCCCCTCGAGGACGCCGAACCCGTGCGCGTCGACGAACTCGTCGCCGAGGCCATCGACCGCTGCCGCCACCAGGCCGGCACCAAGCAGATCACCATGGCCGCCGGAGGCACCGCCGACCTGCATGTGTGGGGCAACCGCGGCCAGCTTGCCGCGGCCCTGGGCAATCTCGTCGAGAACGCCGTCAACTACTCGCCCGCCCGTACCCGCGTCGGCATCGCCGCCCGCAGGGTGCCCGCGACCGGCGGGGACATGATCGAGCTTGCCGTGACCGACCAGGGCATCGGCATCTCCGACAGGGACAAGGAGCGCATCTTCGAGCGCTTCTACCGCGTCGACCCGGCCCGCTCCCGTGCCACGGGCGGCACGGGCCTGGGGCTCGCGATCGTCAAGCATGTGGCCGCCTCGCACGGCGGGGAGGTCACGGTGTGGAGCTCGGAGGGACAGGGCTCCACGTTCACCCTGCGGCTGCCGGAGGCGGGTGCGGCCCGCGACCGCGCGACCGACCATCCGTCCGACCTCGATGAAGAGGACGGCCGGCCCGACGGGACGACCACCGTCTCATCCCCGTACGAACCGCTTCCCGCCCCGGAGGTCCTTCCGTGACCCGAGTGCTCGTCGTCGAGGACGAGGAGTCCTTCTCCGACGCCCTGTCCTACATGCTCCGCAAGGAGGGCTTCGAGGTCGCCATCGCGACCACCGGGCCCGACGGTCTCGACGAGTTCGAGCGCAACGGCGCCGATCTCGTCCTGCTCGACCTGATGCTGCCCGGTCTGCCCGGCACGGAGGTCTGCCGCCAGCTGCGAGGCCGCTCCAACGTCCCGGTGATCATGGTGACCGCCAAGGACAGCGAGATCGACAAGGTGGTCGGCCTGGAGATAGGGGCCGACGACTACGTCACCAAGCCGTTCTCCTCGCGCGAGCTTGTCGCCCGCATCCGGGCCGTCCTGCGCCGCCGCGGCGAGCCGGAGGAGGTGACGCCGGCCGCGCTGGAGGCCGGGCCGGTGCGCATGGACGTCGACCGCCACGTGGTCACGGTCTCCGGCTCGAAGGTCGACCTGCCGCTGAAGGAGTTCGACCTCCTGGAGATGCTGCTGCGCAACGCGGGCCGCGTCCTGACCCGTATGCAGCTGATCGACCGCGTCTGGGGCGCCGACTACGTGGGCGACACCAAGACCCTGGACGTCCATGTCAAGCGGCTGCGCGCCAAGATCGAGCCGGACCCGGGCGCCCCGCGCTACCTGGTCACGGTCCGGGGCCTCGGCTACAAGTTCGAGCCGTAAGCCGGCCCTCTGCACGAGGAAGGGCGGCACCCCTGGTGGGGTGCCGCCCTTCGCGCGTCGGGAGGTGCCGGCAGACGGACGGGGCCTCGGCCCCGCCCGTGCGTCAGTGGCCGGCGGAGGCGGACTCGGTCGCCGTCGCCTTCGACGACGCCTTGTCCGGGGTGCCGGACGAGCCCGCCGCGGGCGAGCCCGACGCCGACTTCGAGGGCTTGGGGCTCGTGCTCTGCGCGGGCGAGGCGCTCGGCGTCGGGATGTTGCTCGGGCCCCACTTGCTGAAGTAGCTCTCGGCCGGCACGACGAACGCCCGCAGGCTCACATCGCCGGTCTTGCTGAAGCTGAAGGTGATCTTCTGCGCATTGCCGTTCTGGACGGCGGCGCCCGGGTTGTCCAGGACGGCGGAGACCTGGTTCTTGCCGCCGATGACGACGGAGCCGTGGGCCGGGACGGTCACCTTGCCCTTGCCCTTGGCGGGGGAGAGGGAGGCGGTGCCGTCGCCGTCCACGCTGATCGAGTCCAGCGTCTGGTCGGTGTTGCCGGCGTTGAAGACGGTCGCCGAGATCACCGCGGGGCCCGTGGCCTTCGGGTCGGGCTGGGTGATGACGAGAGCGTTCTGGACCTTGATGTCGCCGAGGCTGGTCGCGGCGTTGTCCGGCTTGATCTCGAGCGTCTGGCTGTCGTTGCCGGCGCCGCATGCGGCGAGCGAGGCGATCGAGAACGCGATGGCGGCGGCGGCGAGGGCGCCGCGTCGAAGGCTGCTGCTCACGGCGGCGGCAACTCCTTGAACGTGGGCGGAGCAGGGCGACTCCCTGATAAAGCCGCCCTAAGTGTCTGTCAGCGGGCTTAGGTTACCGAGCCGTTCCCCGGCCGCCTCACCCGACCCTCCCCAAGGCCCCGACTTCGTTCGGTATAGGCGGGTACGAACGGTCCCCGGAGGGCGGCGCGCCGGTCCTCGGGGATACGCCAGGGCCGGGGGAATACGGCCAGGGCCCCGGGGGCCGCCTCCCGGGCCCGCCCTGAACCGCCGCCTGCCAGGCCGTTCCCATCAGCTCCATCAGCCCCATCAGCCCCTTTGACCTCTGCTTGGCCTGTCATTCACATAACCGTCCGGGTTCCGTTCGGGGATTTCCCGAGGAATGCATGGCGGTGCCGAAAATCGATCAAGAGGACAACACCCAGGGATCGGCGCCCGCCTTGATCAATTCCGGATTCGGCTCGTAGGCGACGACAGGCACCGAACGGAGTAGCGGAACTCGAAGGCTTGGAGCCGGACAAACAGGGACGTTTAGGCCCTGGTCGGAGGGCTCCGGCGCGTGTAACGTACGGGTTTCCCCCTGCCCGCAGAGCCGCTCCGACCTGCGAATACCCCCTTCCGCTCCCCCCTCGAAGCACGTTCGTGTCGCGGTTGTCAAGCCCCGAGATATGCCCTGACCTGCGAAAACGCCATTCAGAAGACGCGGTTTCCGTGTTACCCTGGATAGCCACGGAAGGGGTACCTGTCACATGACGTTCAAGGTTGGCGACACCGTGGTCTATCCCCATCACGGGGCCGCGCTGATCGAGGCCATCGAAACTCGCCAGATCAAAGGCGTGGACAAGACCTACTTGGTGCTGAAGGTCGCGCAGGGCGACCTGACGGTGCGTGTGCCAGCGGACAATGCGGAGTTCGTCGGCGTGCGTGATGTGGTCGGTCAGGACGGACTGGACCGGGTCTTCGAGGTGCTGCGCGCGCCGTACGCCGAGGAGCCCACGAACTGGTCGCGTCGCTACAAGGCAAATCTGGAGAAGCTCGCCTCCGGCGATGTCATCAAGGTCGCGGAAGTCGTGCGTGACCTGTGGCGCCGCGAGCGCGAGCGCGGACTGTCCGCGGGTGAGAAGCGGATGCTCGCCAAGGCCCGGCAGATTCTGGTGAGCGAGCTGGCCCTCGCGGAGAACACGAACGAGGACAAGGCCGAGGCACTGCTCGACGAGGTCCTCGCGTCCTGACGCCCCCATCTCACATGCCGCGGTGCCCGATGACGCAGTAGCTGTCGCCGGGCGCTGCGGCATGTTCATGCCCGGAGGCAGTGGCGGTACGTCGTGCCCGAAGGCCTGTCCGAGGTGTGGCGCCCTGCCCGGATGTCGTACGTCCGGGGGAAACCCGGATACTTGGCGTGCCGGGCCCGGGCAGCTGGCTCGACCAGAGGTCACGGAAGGGTCCGGTCAAGGCGTCGCGCCCGGCACGGTGTGGCCATACCCATTCCTGCCGAGCACACAAACCTGACAGGAACCGATGTCTGACGATTCGCGCCCTTCACTCCCCGGAGTCCCCTCCCAGGCTCTCGGCTCGTCCCCCACTCTCGGCTCCTCCCCCGCTCTCGGCCCCGCCCGAGCGGGGGGACCCCAACGACCGGGTGCGACCCGCATCGCCGCGGTGATTCCGGCCGCCGGCCGGGGAGTTCGCCTCGGTCCGGGTGCCCCCAAGGCACTGCGCGCACTGAACGGCACCCCCATGCTCGTCCACGCGGTGCGCGCGATGGCCGCGTCCCGCGCCGTCTCCCTGGTGATCGTCGTGGCCCCGCCGGACGGCGCCGCGGAGGTCAAGTCGCTGCTGGACGCGCACGCGCTGCCCGAGAGGACGGACTTCCTGGTCGTCCCCGGCGGCGACACACGCCAGGAGTCCGTGAAGCTCGGCCTCGACGCGCTGCCGCCGGAGTACGAGATCGTCCTCGTCCACGACGCGGCCCGCCCGCTCGTTCCGGTGGACACGGTGGACACGGTGATCGAGGCCGTACGGGAAGGCGCGCCGGCCGTGGTGCCGGCGCTGCCGCTCGCCGACACGGTCAAGGAGGTCGAACCCGCCGACACGCCCGGCGAGCCGGAACCGGTCGTCGCGACCCCGCAGCGAGCCCGGCTGCGCGCGGTGCAGACCCCCCAGGGCTTCGACCGCGCCACGCTGGCGCGGGCGCACGAGACGGTGACGGACAACGTCACGGACGACGCCGGCTTGGTGGAGCAGCTGGGGCTGCCGGTCGTGGTGGTGCCCGGCCACGAGGAGGCCTTCAAGGTGACGCGGCCCCTGGACCTGGTGCTCGCGGAGGCGGTGCTGGCGCGCAGGAGGCTGAACGATGGCTTCTGAGGCGCAGCTGTTGCCGCAGGTGGGCATCGGCACCGACATCCACGCCTTCGAGGAGGGGCGGGAGCTGTGGTGCGCGGGCCTGAAGTGGGAGGGCGAGGGACCGGGCCTCGCGGGCCACTCGGATGCGGACGTGGTCGCGCACGCCGCGTGCAACGCGCTGTTCTCCGCGGCCGGACTCGGCGATCTGGGACAGCACTTCGGTACGGGCCGCCCCGAGTGGTCGGGCGCGTCGGGCGTCACGCTCCTGACGGAGGCGGCGCGGATCGTCCGCTCGGCGGGGTTCCGGATCGGGAACATCGCGGTGCAGGTCGTCGGGCCCCGCCCGAAGATCGGCAAGCGCCGTGACGAGGCGCAGAAGATCCTCTCCGAGGCGGTGGGCGCGCCCGTCTCGGTCTCGGGAGCGACGACGGACGGCCTCGGCTTCCCGGGGCGCGAAGAAGGGCTGATGGCGGTGGCGACGGCGCTTGTGGTGCGGGTGGGCTGAGGGCGGTAGCGGCGCCGCCCGTGCCGGGGGCGAGCCGCGGGCGGTGGCGACCGCGCCCGTGGTGCGGGTGAGCCCGGAGCGTGCGAGGGTACCCGGGGAGTCACCAGTGACCCAGGTCCCGGAGGTGCCCCATGCCAGCCGCCGTCCTGTCCGACCGGCTCAAGTCCCTGCTCGACCGCCCCGTCTTCATCGTCCTCGGCACGATCCAGCCCGACGGCAGCCCGCAGCTGTCACCGGTGTGGGTCAAGCGGGATGGTGATCACCTCCTCGTCTCCACCACCGTCGACCGGCGCAAGAAGAAGAACCTGGACCGCGACCCCCGGGTGAGCGTCGTCGTCCAGGACCCCGACTCACCGTACGAGTACGCGGAGATCAGGGGTGCCGCGGAGCTGTCGGCGGAGGGCGCGCGTGAACTCATCGACGAGCTGTCGCTGAAGTACACCGGCAAGAAGTACGCGGAGTTCAACCCCGCCTCGGTCCAGGACGCGGAGCGGGTGGTGGTACGGATCGTGCCGCGGAAGGTGGCCGGGGTGCTGTGACCGCGGGCGCCCGGCGCGCTTGAGGTTCGTCACGAATGCGTGGCCCCCGGCGGCAAGGGGCGCGAGGCAGTCCCCGCGGCCCACTACCCTGGAGCACGTGACTATTCGCCTGTACGACACCAGCGCCCGGCAGATTCGTGACTTCGCCCCGCTCCGGCCGGGTTGTGTCTCGATCTACCT
>NZ_JAKEEB010000031.1 GCF_021462825.1 Streptomyces glomeratus
AACTCGACACCGCCATCGAACAACACGGCAAGGGCGACCTCGCCGCCCTCCTCACCGGCGGCGACACCTGGACGGTGGTCGGCTAGCAGGCCGGACCCCCGGCGGGGTCATGTGCGGTTCGACGAGGCCCGGGCGCTGTGCGTCCGGGCCTCGTCGTATGTCCGGCGGGCGCGTTCGACGTCGGGCATGCGCTCCTGTGTCCACAGCGCCAGCGCACGCACCTGGTCGGCCGCCTCGCGGCCCAGGTCGGTCAGGGAGTAGTCCACCCTCGGCGGGATCACCGGCTTGGCGTCACGGTGCACAAGGCCGTCCCGCTCCAGGGTCTGGAGGGTCTGGGTGAGCATCTTCTCGCTGATGCGGGCGACCCGCCCGATCGCCCGCCGCAGCTCGCTGAAGCGGTGGGGGCCGCCCAGCAGCTCGATCAGGACGAGGACGCCCCATCGACTGGTCACGTGCTCCAGGACAAGGCGGTAGGGACACATCGCCGCGTCGGCGTCCCCACCGCGGGCCGCCGGGGCGGCGGAGGCGTTCGAGGCACTTACCAACATGCCAGTACCTTACTTCAAAGTGGGTACTTTCCATCAGTTAGCGCCACTCCTAGGGTAAGCGTCAAAGCCAACCCCCAAGGAGATTCCGTCATGAGCATCGTCGTCACCGGAGCCACCGGACACCTCGGCCGCCATGTGGTGGAGCAGTTGCTGGAGAAGGTTCCGGCCGAGCGGATCACCGCGGTCGTCCGCAACGCCGAGAAGGCATCCGACCTCGCGGACCGCGGTGTGCGGATCGCGGTCGCCGACTACAACGCTCCGGAGACCTTCGACGGCCTCTTCGCGGCCGGCGACAAGGTGCTGCTGATCTCCGGCAACGAGTTCGACAAGGGCCGGGTCGGTCAGCACAAGGTGGTCCTCGACGCCGCCAGGGAGGCCCGAGTCGCACTGTTCGCCTACACCAGCGCCCCCGGCAGCGTGACGGCCGCCCTGGCCGACGACCACCGGGCCACCGAGCAGCTGATCGTGGACTCGGGTGTGCCGTACGTGCTGCTGCGCAACGGCTGGTACCACGAGAACTACACCGAGAACCTCACTCCCGTCCTGGAGCACGGCGCGGTCGTCCAGGCCGCCGGCGAGGGCCGGGTCGCCTCCGCCTCCCGCGCCGACTACGCGGCCGCCGCCGTCGCGGTGCTGACCGGCGAGGGCCACGAGAACGCCACGTACGAGCTGAGCGGCGACACCGCGTGGAGCTTCGCCGAGTACGCCGCCGAGGTGGGCAGGCAGACCGGCAAGGAGATCGCGTACAACCCCGTCCCCGTGGACACCTACGCCGGCATCCTCACCGGCGCCGGGCTGCCCGGGCCCCTCGCCGAGATCCTGGCCGGCGTGGAGGTCTCCATCGAGAGGGGCGAGCTGGCCGTCACCACCGGCGACCTCTCCCGCCTGGCCGGCCGCCCGACCACCCCGGTCGCCGAGTCGATCAAGGCCGCGCTCGAGGGCTGAACCGGCCTGCGGGCCCTCGATCACCACGTCCCGCCGCGCCTGTCATGAGCGTATGGCGATACGGGTATGACGGGCGGGGGCGCTCGGGTTACCTTCATGGATGCTGCACCGGAGCAGTCGCGCGAGAACAGGGAGGGTCCCGTGGCCGGGAAGTCGAAGAGTGAACGGCGGACAGGTCTGCTGAACGGCTTCGCGGCGTACGGGATGTGGGGGCTCGTGCCCCTTTTCTGGCCGCTGCTGAAACCCGCCGGGGCGATGGAGATCCTCGCCCATCGGATGGTGTGGTCCCTGGCCCTGGTGGCGCTGGCGCTGCTGGTGATGCGGCGCTGGGCCTGGGCGGGCGAGCTGCTGCGGCAGCCCCGCAAGCTGGTGCTGATCACGGTCGCCGCGGCGGTCATCACCGTCAACTGGGGCGTGTACATCTGGGCCGTGAACAGCGGCCATGTGGTCGAGGCCTCGCTCGGCTACTTCATCAACCCGCTCGTCACCATCGCGATGGGCGTGGTCCTTCTGAAGGAGCGGCTGCGGCCGGTCCAGTGGGCGGCGGTCGCCGTCGGCTTCGCCGCCGTGCTCGTACTGACGATCGGGTACGGCCGGCCGCCGTGGATCTCCCTGTGCCTCGCCTTCTCCTTCGCCACATACGGGCTGGTGAAGAAGAAGATCGGCCTGGGCGGTCTGGAGTCGCTGGCCGCGGAGACCGCCGTGCAGTTCGTGCCCGCGCTGGGGTATCTGGTGTGGCTGTCGGCGAACGGCGAGGCGACGTTCGCCACCCACGGCGCCGGACACGGGGCGCTGCTCGCCGCCACCGGCGTGGTCACCGCGCTCCCCCTCGTCTGCTTCGGCGCCGCCGCGATACGGGTGCCGCTGTCCACGCTCGGTCTGCTGCAGTATCTGGCGCCGGTCTTCCAGTTCCTGCTGGGCATCCTCTACTTCCATGAGGCGATGCCGCCCGAGCGGTGGGCGGGCTTCGCGCTGGTCTGGCTCGCGCTGACGCTGCTGACCGGCGACGCCCTGCGCACGGCCCGCGCGGCGGCACGCGCGCTCAGGAGCGGGTCCGTCACGGTGGGCGCCGCCCTCGCGGCCACCGGGACGGTGAACCCGCCGCGCAAGCCGGACGGCGTCGCGACCGCGACCGGTCCCGATCCGGTGGACGCCAGGCCGTAGTCCGCGACATCGTCTGCCGCCTGGGCCTGGGGGCTGCCGGCCCCCGGGTCATCGGGCGTGGGACGGCTGTCCCTCAGTGGTCGCGCGGGCGCGGTCGGCGAGGCGGCCCATACGGCTACGGGCGCGCTCCAGCCGGTCGGGATCGTCCGCGGCGGGTCCCGGCCCGGCGGCGAGTTCGCTCCACACGTCGATGAGGTCCCGGCCGAGGTGCAGGCCCTGGAGCGGATCCCGGACGGCACGCCAGGCGGCGGCCGCGCTCTGCACATCGCCGTACGCGCTGCGCGGCTCGTACAGACGGTGGCGGATCCGGGCCAGGTCGAGCGAGAGGCGGAACGAGCGCAGCGGGTCGTCGGCCAGATAGGCGATGTACGCGGTGAGCTCGCGCAGGCGCAGTACATCGGAGTGGTCGGCGCCCAGGGCCTGGGAGGCCTCCGCGACGGTCCGCTCGGCCATGCCGTCGGCCTCCGCGATCCGGCCCTGCTTCACGGCCTCGCTGATCCGGGCCAGGGTTTCGGCCAGGGGGCCGCCCGTGGCACCCGGCGGTGCGCACCCCGTGTCGGACGCGAGCACGGCCTCGGCGATGGCGAACTCGCGTACCGGCGGCTCCGTGGCCTTCTCCCGGGCCTCGGCCACGGCGACGGTCCGCGGGGCCGGGGCGGGCTTCCACTCGGGTGTGGAGTACGGATTGGGACCGGGCTCGAAGGCGGGGCGAAGGCCGAAGTCGGGGCCGACCTCGAAGTCGGGTCCCGGTGTCTGCGGCTCGTCCGGCCCGGTCGCCGGCGCCGGCCACACGGGGGCGGGCTCCGCGGTCACCGGTGGGGGGCCGAAGGTTCCCGTAGGGGCCTGGACCGTACCCGGAGCGGCATCGGCCCCCGGCCACACCTGAGCCGGCCCCGATGTGGCACTGATCAGGGGGTCCTGTTCGGGCTCCGCCCGCAGCACGAAGGCCGCGACGGCACCTCCGAGAGATACGGGGGCATCCACCACGGAGGAGAGCAAGCCGGGCTCGGACTTCTCGGCCGCTGGGGGCGCTTGGGCCGGCGCGGGAGCTTGGGCCGGCGCGGGAGCCTGCGCCTTGGGCCTGCCCGTCCGCATCGGCTCCCCCGTGAACTCGCTGGACCCGTCCACCAGCACCCTGACCGGCATCACATACCCGATCCGCTCGTCATGGACGTCCGCGACGACAGGGCGGCCCGCGGCGAGAGCGAGACGGTGGAGGTGGTTCAGGACGGCCTGCTGGACCGACTCCCCCGGTGCCGCCACCACCGGCATCCCGCCGACGGTCGCCCCGGTCGCGGCATCGGCGCCCGCGCCTCCGTCCCGCGCGCACGCCGGTACATGGACCTCGATCGGCGTCACCGCGGATTCCGTTCCCTCCGTGGAAGCGGGCCCGGCAGCGGAGCGGCCCCGGTCGTGTGCGCGGCTGAGTCGAGACATCGTTCCCCTCACTCGGGTCGGCCCGGCGACGGTACCGGATCGACCTCCTCGAAGTCTCCAGCCGCCATACGCTTCCGACGTCACCACACCGTCACAGGCCTGTCCCAAGCCGTCCTTGCCATTTATTGCACATGCATTTAATGTGTCTGCATACTGTTCTCCTGCCACGCCATCCACTCGAGGGACCCCATGAGTCGCCGATACCTCTTCGTCCTCGGCAGCGCCCGTAGCGACGGCAACACCGAACTGCTCGCGCGACGGGCCGCCGAGCACCTGCCCGGCGACGTCGAGCAACAGTGGATCAGCCTGGCCGAACACCCGCTGCCCGACTTCGCGGACCTGCGGCACGACAGCGACCATGTGCGCCCCGCCGAGGGCAACGTGGCGCTGCTGCTCGACGCCACGCTCGCGGCGACGGACATCGTGATCGCGTCACCGCTGTACTGGTACTCGGTGTCCGCCCACACCAAGCGCTACCTGGACCACTGGTCGGGCTGGCTGCGCGTTCCCGGTCTCGACTTCAAGAAGGCGATGGCGGGCCGCACGCTGTGGGGCGTCACCGCGCTCGCCCACCAGGAACAAGAGGTCGCCGAACCCCTCGTCGGCACGCTCAACAACTCGGCCGCGTATATGGGCATGCGCTTCGGCGGGGTGCTCCTCGGCAACGGCAGCAAGCCCGGGGACGTACTGCGGGACACGGAGGCCCTGGACCGTGCCAGGACGTTCTTCGGACGCGAAGCGCCTCTCGCCCGCTTCCCGTACGAGACGGCGCTGGTGTGATCCGGGGGCGTCACCGCCCGGGCACGCGGGCCGTGACGCCCTTCTTCAGGCGGTGAGGTCCTCGTCCGCTCAGGCGGGGACGTCCTCGTCCGCTCAGGCGGTGACGTCCTTCGTCGTGAAGCGCGCCCAGGCCGCCGAGCCGAAGACCGCCGCGTACAGGGCCTGAAGGCCGAGGTTGCGCACCAGGTCGTCCCAGTAGACCGGGTCGCGCATGAGGTCCGCGAAGGACAGCCAGTAGTGGGGGAAGACGTACGGCTGGAGCGCGTGCAGTTGCGGGATCTGGTCGAGGATCTGCACGGTGATCACCAAGCCCACCGTGGTCGCCATCGCCGCGATCCCGCTGTTGGTGAGGGTGGAGACGAACAGCCCCAGGGCCGCCAGGCCGATCAGGGACGCGGCGACGACCAGCGCGATGAGCAGGGCGCGGCCCAGGCCGTCGGCGAGGCTGATGCGGGTGCCCGAGATCGTCGTCAGGCCGCCCAGCGGGAAGAGCAGAGCACCCATCGCGAGCGCCGAGACGGCGACGACGAGGGTGGCGATGAGGCAGAAGGCCATCGTGGTCGCGTACTTGACGAGGAGGAGGCGAGTCCGGCCCGCGGGGGCGACCAGGAGGTACCGCAGGGTGCCGGAGTTTGCCTCGCCCGCGATCGCGTCGCCCGCGATGACACCGACCGCCATCGGCAGGAAGAACGGGAGCGTCACGGCGAGCGCCGTGAAGACCAGGAACAGGCCGTTGTTGGTGATCTGCGCGATGAACGCGGGGCCGCCATCCCCGCCCCGTCCGCCGGAGCCGGAGCCGTCCCCCGTCTCCATCTTGACGGCGATCCCGACCAGGATCGGCACGGCCGCCAGCACGGCCAGCAGCGCGAGCGTACGCCAGCGCCGCAGGGTCGTCACCAGCTCGCTGCGCAGCAGCCCGAAGGCCCACAGCGGGCTCTGACGCCGCGCGCCCGGGATCCGGCCCGGCCCCGCCCACTCAGCCTGCGACATCGAAGCCCTCTCCCGTCAGCGCCACGAACGCGTCCTCCAGGGAGGCCCGTTCGACACCGAAACCCCGCACACGGACCCCGGCTGTGACCAGCGCGGCGTTCAGGTCCGCCGGTTCGCCCTCCGGGGGTTCGCCCGTCACCCGGTCCTCCCCGATGACCACGTCGGCGACGCCCCCCTCCTTCAGGACGCGGGCCGCCTCCGTCACGTCCGGGGTGGTCACGACGAGACGTCCGCGCGCCCCGGCCGCCAGGTCCGCCACCGCGCCCTGCGCGATCAGCCGTCCCTGCGCCATCACCGCGGCGTGGGTACATACCTGTTCGATCTCGTCGAGCAGATGGGAGGAGAGGAAGACGGTGGTGCCGTCGGACGCCAGTTCTCTGATGAGCGAGCGGATCTCGCGCATGCCCTGGGGGTCGAGGCCATTGGTCGGCTCGTCCAGGACGAGGAGCCGGCGGGGCTGGAGCAGGGCGGCCGCGAGACCGAGACGCTGCTTCATCCCCAGGGAGTAGGCCTTCGCCTTCTTGCCGGCCGCCGCCGCCAGACCCACGCGGTCCAGCGCGGCCTGGACGCGCGCGCCCCGGGTGCGCGGGTCGGCGGTGGGGTCGGCGGCGTCGTAGCGCAGGAGGTTGTCGCGGCCGGAGAGGAATCCGTAGAGCGCCGGCCCCTCGATGAGGGCACCGACCTGCGGGAGCACGGCGCGGGAGCCGCGGGGCATGGACCGCCCCAGCACGCGCGCCGTGCCCGAGGTGGGCTCGATCAGGCCCATCAGCATGCGGATGGTGGTGGTCTTGCCCGAGCCGTTCGGCCCGAGGAAGCCGAAGACGCTGCCAGCCGGGACGGTCAGGTCGAGTCCGTCCACGGCAAGCTGCCCGCCGCGGTAGCGCTTGGTGAGGGCATGGGTGGCGATGACCGGGACCTGCGGGTCGCTCACCGCCGCCCGGGAGTCCTGCGACTCCGCTTCCGCGGCGGACAGTTCCTCCATGGACTCTCCTGCTCCAGCCGTCCGTGCCGTGCGGGGTCTACTTGCCCGCGTCGGCCGCCTTCACCAGCGCGTCCTTGGTGACCGCGCCCGCGTACACCTTGCCGTCGTCCGTCATCAGGGCGTTGACCAGGCGCGTGGAGAACACCGTGCCCGAACCGAACTTGCCCTTGACGTGGTCGCCGAGGGAACCCAGGAATCCGGCGACCGCGCCGTCCTTGGACGAGGTGTCCGAGGGCATGCCCCCCTTGCTGCCGGTGTCGAGGACGACGATCGAGTTCCAGCCCTCGCCGATGGTCCTGGGCTCGGTGCCGGGTGCCGTCTTCTCGGGGCCGTGCGGCGCCTTCCCGTCGCCCCAGGCCGGCTTCTCGGCGCCATGGGTCCGCGCCTTGCTCCCGTCCTTCAGGTCGTCGCCCTGGGTGACCTTCGTGCCCTTGGGCGGCGTGAAGTCGAACGTCGACGCGGCCGGCCTGGTGAACGACACCTGGGTGAAGCCCGCGTCGACGACGGCCGCGCCGCCCGACGCCGGGGTCAGGGTGAACTTCAGCGGCAGCCCGGTCTTGGCGTCCACCGCGATGCTGATGGCGCCGACCGTCGTACCCGACTGCCGGGGCTTGATGAGCAGCTTGTACGCGTCGCGGCCCGCGACCTGCGCGGTGCCGTCGACCGTCACCGACGTCGTCTTGTCGGCGGCCTTCAGGGCCTCCGCGGCGAAGTCCTTCGGCGTGGTCGGCATGTCCTCGGGCGCCGCCTTCGCACCCTTGTCGTCGCCCGCGCCGGTCGCGTGGTACGCCTGGTTCGACGCGCTGTCGTAGGCCCACACCTGGTCGCCGCTGCGGATGACGCTGTATTCGGCGGCCTTCTCGATGAGCGAGATCTTCTGCTTGTCCTGGCCGTCGGCGGCGATGCGCAGGGTGTGCGTGCCGGAGGCCAGCTCCAGCAGCTTGGAGCTCGGGTCCGCGGCCGAGCCGCCCTTGTCGCCCCCACCCTGCGAGAGCGCGCCCGAGGCGAGGCTGCTCTCCAGGCCGCCCAGGTTGGGCAGGCCCAGGTCCGTGCTGATCTTCATCGTGCCGGACATCTGCTGGACGTCCGACTTGGCGATCTTCTCGATGAGCTGCTGGGCGCTGATCTTCGGCAGGTCCGGGTCGCCGGATCCGGCGAACGCCGGGACGAGCCCAATGGTCGCGGCCGCCACCCCCACCACCGCGACCGGGACGACGTACCGTGCGGCCGTGCGCCGCCCGTCGCGTACGTCCTCGGCCTCGCCGGCGGGCGTGCTGCCGTCGGATTCGTACGGTGCCATGTGTGCCTTACCTCCGTCATCGGCGGCGGCCTACCGTGCGTGCCCTGGTCCACCCCTGTGCCGCCATTCTCACCCGAACTCCTGTGAGGTGGTTTACCCATCTGACCAAAGCGGCCCCGAAGAAACGTCAGCCCGCGGACTCAACTCCGCGTAATCCTGGGGTATGACACGGCGGGGCGGCGACTACTCCGACCCGTAGGGGTCCGGGGTCGGGGGGCCAGGGTGGGGGCTCCGACTGCGGGGCCGGGACCCGGGAGTCCAGGAGGCCGGGGCCCCGAGTCCAGGAGGCCGGAGTCCGGGGCCCGAGGTTCGCGGAGGCGCGGGGGTCGTAGGGAGAAGACGCCTCCTTGCCCCCCTGGTCAGTGCGGCGCGCCCGGCGTGATCTAGCGTGGCGCGCCCGGCGTGATCAGCGTGGCGCGCACGGCGTGATCGGTGCGGCGCGCACGGCATGATCGGTACGGTACGCCCGGCATGATCGGTACGGTACGCCCGGCATGATCCGTGCCGGGGTGCGCGCGGCCGTCCGGGGCGGCGGCCGGAGCGACGGCCCGGCGACCGGCGGCGCCGCGGCATGGAGTCGAGCCCGGCCATGTGACCTGATTCACAAACGCGAGGCGGCAGCCGGAGGCCCCATCCGTGACGGCACAGCATGAGCGGCGCCTCAGCCCGCCCGGTGCACCACCGCGTCGCACAGCTCCATCAGGGCGGCCTTCGCGCCGCAGTCCGGCAGCGGGGCCAGGCCCGAGCGGGCGTCCTCCACATAGCGGACCGTGTCGCGGCGCGCCAGCTCCAGAGCAGGGTGGGCGCGCAGGCGGGCGAGGGCCTCGGCATGCCGGGCGTCGTCCGTGAGGTCGGAGTCCAGAAGCTCGCACAGGGCGATGTCCTCGGGCAGCCCCATGCGCTCCACACGCTCACGCAGCCGCAGGACCGGGAGGGTGGGAATGCCCTCACGCAGGTCCGTCCCCGGCGTCTTCCCGGACTCATGCGAGTCCGACGCGATGTCCAGGACGTCGTCGGCCAGCTGGAACGCCACGCCCAGCCGCTCGCCGTACTGCGTGAGCACGTCCACGACCGTCTCGTCGGCCCCCGACATCATCGCCCCGAAGCGGCACGCCACGGCCACCAGCGAGCCGGTCTTGCCGCCGAGGACGTCGAGGTAGTGCTCCACCGGGTCACGGCCGTCCCGCGGACCCGCCGTCTCCAGGATCTGTCCCGTGACCAGCCGCTCGAACGCCTCGGCCTGGATCCGGACCGCCTCCGGACCGAGATCGGCCAGGATGTGCGACGCCCTCGCGAACAGGAAGTCACCCGTGAGGACCGCGACCGAGTTGCCCCAGCGGGTGTTCGCGCTGTCCACCCCGCGCCGCACCTCGGCCTCGTCCATCACGTCGTCGTGGTACAGCGTGGCGAGGTGGGTCAGCTCCACGACCACGGCCGAGGGCACGATGCCCGGCGCGTACGGGTCGCCGAACTGCGCCGCGAGCATCACCAGCAGCGGCCGGAACCGCTTCCCGCCCGCACGCACCAGGTGCTGCGCGGCCTCCGTGATGAACGGCACCTCACTCTTGGTGGCCTCGAGCAGCCCCTCCTCGACAGCGGCCAATCCGGCCTGGACATCGGCCTCCAGAGCCTGGTCCCGCACGCTCAGCCCGAACGGCCCGACGACGGTCACGTGGGGTCTCCTGTCTGCTGATGTCTGCTGATGTCTGCTGACGATCACACGGTCGGTCTCATGGACGGTCACTTGGTCGATGACGTCGCCCGTCGACGTGGCTCATACAGTTTGTCGATCTGTCGCCGTCATCCCTCAAGTCAGCGTATCCGGTCACGTTTCGATCACCACGAGCGCCCACTGTTCCAGGCCGGGCGGTATCGGATCACGAGCGGCATGTTCTTGATCGTCTGATACGAACATGCATTCCCTGACATAACCGACAAACACCCCTCGCGACCGGAACCAACCCCCTCACTCCGGCCCGAGAGCACCCGAAGGCACTCCTCCCCGCACTCGACGACCTCAAGGCGTCACTCATGCGCCATGGAAGCCGGAGCCCTGGACTCCCAGCCTTCCCCCATACGGCCGCCCATGCCCCCCGCGCGGCATGCCCGCACCCAGAGAACTCCCCCGCCGGGTGGCCGCAACACGCAAAAGGTGCCCTCTTTGCCCGAATAAGCCACTTATGTCATTAAGCATCGATGGCGGCCGGGGGGACGGGAGTGAAATGGCTCACGTCCACGACAGGCGAGACATCGCGCACCCCCCGTCAACTATCCCTTTGCTCATGGGAACTTGAACTCCACCCAACAATTCGGATCAGTTTCCCTATTCCCCCTCTTCAAGGTCAATTCGGAAGGACTGTGACTTGACCGCTTGTTCCCGACATGTGCTCTCGCATACCTTCCCCTCGACCCGAGCGGAACGCCGAATCCTGCCGCCGCTCGGACGCCCATCGACCACGACGGCAGGAGCGGGGGACCCAGGTAAGCCGCCGATTCGGACACCGCGCCGGAACGGCTAGGGGTGAAGCCGTGGCCTCGACATCGAGGACACGGCCGGGCACCTCCCCGCCCGAACCCGACAGCTCACCTCGCAGGCGTTGGAGAGGAATGCGACATGCCCGCTTTCGCCCTGCCCGCATGCCGTCGGGACCGCGGCTCCAAGGCCGCCCGTCTCACCCGTGCCCTCGCACTCGCGGGGTCGGGTGCCGCCGTTCTCGCCCTGCCGGTCATGGGAGCAACCAGCGCTTCCGCCGCGACCGGTAGCCCGGCGATGGCCACCGCCGCCCGCGTCGCCGCGGCCAAGACCTTGACCACCCGCGGCGCCACCCTCGACAGCTGGATCCGCCAGTCGCTGGAGGTCATGGCCCAGCACGGCATCCCCGGCACGTACAACGGCATCTACCGCAACGTGATGCGCGAGTCGTCCGGCAACCCCAAGGCCATCAACCTGTGGGACTCCAACGCCCGTAAGGGCATTCCGTCGAAGGGTCTGCTGCAGATCATCGACCCGACCTTCGCCGCGTACCACGTGCCCGGCACGGCGTTCGACCCGTACGACCCGGTGGCGAACATCACGGCCGCGTGCAACTACGCCGCCCACCGCTACGGCTCGATCGACAACGTCAACAGCGCGTACTAATACCCCTCCTCATGGCCGACGGACTCCCGGCCGCCGATGATGTCGGCCGGTGTCCGGTGGCCGCCGAAGAGTCGTTCGAGGACGACGGCGATGCCGTCGTCCTCGTTCGACATGGTGATCTCGTCCGCCACGGCCTTGAGTTCGGGGTGGGCGTTGGCCATGGCCACCCCGTGCGCGGCCCACGCGAACATCGGGATGTCATTGGGCATGTCCCCGAAGGCGATGGTCTCCGACGGGCCGAGGCCCAGGTGGTCTGCGGCCAGTGCGAGCCCGGTCGCCTTGGTGATGCCGCACGGCTGGAGTTCCACGGTGCCGGGCCCGGACATGGTGACCGTCGCGAGGGAACCGACCGCCGCGCGGGCTGCCGTCGCCAACTCGTCGTCCGACAGGGCGTGATGGCGCAGCAGCACCTTGCTGATCGGCTCGCACCACAGGTCGTCGCGCCGCTCGACCCGTACCGCGGGCAGCGTGGGGTGCGGCATCCGGTAGCCGGGTTCGATGAGCGTGAGCCCGTCCACCCCGTCCTGGTCGACGGCCGCGTACACCTGCCCCACCTCTGCCTCGATCTTGCCGAGCGCGGTCTCGGCCAACTCCCGGTCCAGGGTGACGGAGAACAGCAGCCGGTTCGCGCCGGCGTCGTACACCTGCGCGCCCTGCCCGCACACCGCGAGCCCCTTACTGCCGAGGTCGTCGAGCAGCGGCCGCACCCTTGGCGCCGGACGCCCCGTCACGACGAGGTGCTGTGCGCCTGCCTCCGAGGCCCGCGCCAGGGCGGCCCTGGACCGGTCGGAGAGCGTGTCGTCGTCACGCAACAGCGTTCCGTCCAAGTCAGTGGCGATGAGTGAATATGCGAAGGGTGCGGCCATGATCAGAGAATACGGATGGAACGCCCCGCCGACTCGGCGCGAACCGGAGGACGTCCGGTGTCCCGCGTCCACCGAACTCCCGTAGCGTCACACCGTAGTTGCCGCGCACTGTCCGGAACACGACGGACGGCGTCCGGCCCCGGCGTGAACCGGCCGGGGCCCGGGGGCGCGACGGTGCCGCGCCCCCTCTTGATCGCCGATCGCCGACCGCCGAGCCGATCGCCGGCCGCTGAGCTGATCGCTCATCGCTGAACCGTGGTCGCCGATCCGTAGCCCCGGCCGAAACCCCGGCCCGGCCGCCTCAGCCGTGTGCCGCCGCCAGGTGCTTCGCCAGCCGGGGTGAGGCGAATTCCGTGCCGCACACGAAGCGCATCACCGGCCCGTACGAGGCCGCCGCGGGCAGGCCCGTGAAGTACAGGCCCGGGACGGAGGACACATAACCCGGGCCGAGCCGCGGAGTGCCCCGGCTCACCGCCAGTTCCGTGCGCAGTTCGTGGCCCAGGAAGTCCATCGCCGCTATGTCCACGCGGTAGCCCGTGGCGGCGATCACATGGTCCGCGGTGAGTTCCTCCGTGTGGCCCGTGTGCGTCCGGACCGTCAGGACGGGGCTGCCGTCCGGCGCGGCCGCGCCGACCACGGCAACGACCTCGCGCACCTGCACCTTGCTCTGGAAGCGGTCACGCAGCCACCACGCGCCCAGCGGGCCGAGGACCCGGCGGACCAGGTAGTGACGGGTCCGGGCCGGGAGGAACCGGTACGGGTGCGGGTAGTAGCTCAGCGCCCACAGCGACCAGGCTCGGCCGAAGGGCGATTCGGGCCGGAGCTTCGGCTGATCCCAGGGGGGCGCGCCGAAGGCCACCTTGCCCTGGCCCCGCGAGATCACCCGCACCTGCGCGCCGGCCTCGGCCGCGAGCGCCGCCGTCTCCAGGGCGGACTGTCCCGCGCCGATGACCAGCAGCTCCTTGCCGGAGAAGCGGGTCAGGTCATGGTGCTGGGAGCTGTGGGAGACCGGCCCCGTGGGGGTGGGGCCGTCCGCCGCGGCGGCGGCCAGCTCCGGTGGGAGGTGGGCCAGGCCCGACAGCCCGGTGGCCACCACGACCGCCCGCGCCGCGAACTGCTCGCCGGAGTCCAGCTTCAGTTCGAAGCCGCCGCCCTGCCGACGGTCCACCGAGACGACCTTGACGCGCTCCAGCTTGGGCACCAGTTGCTGCTGGAACCACTCGCCGTAGGCGATGAACGTCTCGACCGGGATGATGTCCTCGTCGGTCACCAGCCGGGCGATGCCCGCCGCGTCGCAGTAGTCGGCCAGGGTGTGGCCGCGCTGGGGGGCGTCGATGTTCGAGGCGACGGGGGTCGACTTCAGGAGCATGCCCTCGGGCATGTGGTCGCGCCAGCTCACCATGGGCTCGCCGAAGACGCGTACCGCGATACCACGCGCCCGCAGATGGGCGGCGGTGGACAGACCGAACGGCCCGGCACCGATGACTGCTACCGGTTGAATCACGAAGTCCCTCCCCAGGACGCGACATGCCTACTTCGTGGTGGAGCCGTACGCGCTAGCGCGTACTCGTTGTGGAGCCGCGGCGGTTGGTCCGCCACAGCTGATAGAGGTGCTTCGCGCCCGGCCGCACGAAGCGCGCGATCATCGTGAAGAACGGCCGCGGGTCGTCACCCGCGAACCAGGCCAGCTCCGTACCGCTCGCGCGGGCCGGCGCGTGCGGCGTCGTGTAGCCGCTGCGCCGGTAGGCGAGCAGGGCGGGCAGGTCGATGTTCTCCACGATGTACCGGTGACCCGCGCGCTGTTCCCCCTCCGGGACCGTGCGGCCGGTCAGGTCCAGATGCATGGCGCGGACGACGTCCACCCCCGCCTCGTTCTCGAAGAGGCGGAACTGGGCGCCCATGCGCGGGTTGAAGTCGAGCAGTTTGTACCGGCCGTCACGACGGTCGAAGCGCAGGTCCAGGTCGACGATGCCGGTGAAGCCGATCTGCTTGATGAAACGTGCGGCGAGGTCCGCGAGTTCCGGGTTGTCGACGACGTACGCGTTCGCCGTCATACCGGCGTGCGGCGGCCAGGAACGGACCTTGACGCCGGTGAACAGGGCGAGCGGGGTGGAGTCCTGGGCGAAGTACGCGTGCACGATCCAGTCCTCGGCCTCCTCCCGCGGCAGGTACTCCTGGAGAATCACACCGGGGCGCTCGCCCCAGTCCCGGGCCAGCGTGAGCAGCCCCTCGGGGGTGGTGATCCGGGTCGTGCCGTTCACGGCGGGCCGTTCACGGCGTACGAACGCCTCGCGGTTCTTGGCCACGAGCGGGAAGCGGGCCTTCTCGGCGAAGCGCACGATGTCGTCGTACGACTGCGGGAAGGCGGCCTGGGGGCTCGGGATGCCGTGTTCCACGCACAGCTCGTGCAGGCCCTGCTTGCTGGCGAGGCGGCGCGGCAGCTTGGCGTCCACCTTCGGGAACAGGAAGGGGCCGGCGAGGACGTCCTGGTGCTCGGCGATCAGGACGGCGGCCTCCTCGTCGGTGGGGATGAGCACCGTCGGCCGGCCGATGCGGCGTCCGATGCGCAACAGCCCCTCCACGAGCCGTTCCGGTTCCTCCGTCCCGGTGGTCGGCCACACGAAGGCGCGCCGCAGATAGCGGGAGACCGCAGCCGGCGTGTAACGGTCCTCGGTGATCGCGTACATCGGTATTCCGAGCCGGCCCAGGCTGCGGATGGCCCCGACCCCGCCGTGGTGCAGCGGGTAGTCGCCGAATTTCACGATGAGCCCCGGCACCTCACGGTCCGCGTCGAACGGCGCGCCGGTGCTCCTGGCCACGGGTCCCCCCACGTGTCCCCCCTATGGACCGGACCCACCCCGTCCGTGTCCCCAAAGGACGCTAAGCCGGAATTGGGTACTCCGACAAGGCCTATTCGGACATTGCGAACTCTTTAGACACTGCCCAAGACACGGAACTCACCCGTAACGTGTGCGGCGACCACATGGAACACAACCCCATGCACCGCACACCTGACGTGCACGAAAGCGAGGCAGCATCCCATGCCCCCCTTCGACGTCGCCGAGGGCGACCCCTTCGGACCGCACAACCTGCCCTACGGCGTGTTCTCGCCGATCGGCTCCGTCGAGCGGAGGGTCGGCGTCCGCCTGGGCGACCACGTGCTCGACGCGGGCGCGGCCGCACAGGCGCTCGGCTCCCCGTACACCTCCCTGCTGGCCCGGCCCTCCCTGGGGCCCCTGCTGGCCGCCGGTCGCACCGCTTGGTCGGACGTGCGCCGGGCGCTGACGGCGTGGGTGACGGTGCCCGCGCACCGGGAGACCATCGAGCCCCTGCTGCTCCCGCTCTCCGAGGTGACCCTGCACCTGCCCTTCGAGGTCGCGGACTACGTCGACTTCTACGCCTCCGAGAACCACTCCCGCAACGTCGGTCGGATCTTCCGCCCGGACGCGGCGGACTCCCTTACCCCCAACTGGAAGCATCTGCCGATCGGCTATCACGGCAGGGCGGGAACGGTGGTGGTGTCCGGCACGGACGTCGTACGTCCCCAGGGGCAGCGCAAGGCGCCCACGGACCCGGCACCGGTCTTCGGCCCCTCGGTCCGCCTGGACATCGAGGCGGAGGTGGGATTCGTGGTGGGCGTGCCCTCAAAGATGGGCCGGCCCGTGCCGCTGTCGGCCTTCCGCGACCATGTGTTCGGGCTCTGCCTGCTCAACGACTGGTCGGCGCGGGACATCCAGGCCTGGGAGTACGTGCCGCTCGGACCGTTCCTCGGCAAGTCGTTCGCCACCTCCGTCTCGGCATGGGTCACTCCGCTGGACGCCCTGGAGGAGGCGCGGGTGACGCCGCCGGAGCGCACGCACCCGCTGCTGCCGTATCTGGAGGACGCACACGAGGAGCCCTCGGGCTACGACCTGCGCATCTCCGTCGCGATCAACGGTCATGTGGTCTCCGAGCCGCCGTTCTCGACCATGTACTGGACGGCTGCCCAGCAGTTGGCGCACATGACGGTGAACGGGGCCTCGCTGCGCACCGGCGATCTGTACGGCTCGGGCACGGTGAGCGGCCCGGCGGAGCGCGAGCGCGGCTCGCTCCTCGAGCTGACCTGGAACGGCCGGGACCCGCTCGAACTCCCGGACGGAAAGCGGACCTTCCTGGAGGACGGGGACGTCGTGACGCTGACCGCGTGGGCGCCGGGCCCGAACGGGACGCGGGTGGGTCTCGGTGAGGTGACGGGCCGGGTGGTGCCGGGCAGCTGAGGCCCCCGCCGGGCCGGTCCGCTCACCGGCCCGGTCGCCGCCCGGCAGTGCGGACGCGAGCGGGGCGGCGGCGGTGACGTCGGCGCCGCCGCCTCGGCGGGGCCGTACGGGACGTGCCGCACGCCGGCCGGACAGTGGCAGATCTTTCGCCGCTGTTGGCAAAAGCGCAGGCCAGGCCCCAGTGTGACGCACCACGAAATGGCGCAATACTGCGGCAACACCACTCCCCGCGCCCTGTCGCTAAGGTCCGGAACATGCCCGACCGCATCCGAGACCACGCCGGCCACGGCGCGACCACCGTCGCCGCCAGACGGCGTCGCCTGCGCGCGGACCGGGCCCGGCAGCTGGCAGACCTGCTCCGCCACCAGATCCTCACCGGCGGGTTCCCGGACGGCACGGTGCCCCACGAGACGATCCTCGGCACCGACTACCGCGCCTCCCGCAACACCGTTCGCCAGGCTCTGGACCTGCTGCGCACCGAGGGCCTGGTCGACCGGCTCCCCGGGGTCGGCACGGTCGTCGTGGCCCGGAAGTACCCCCACGGGCTCGACCGGCTGATGGGCCTCGCGGAGACCCTGCGCGAACACGGCCGGGTGACCAACGAGGTCCGCACGATGGCCCCCGCCCCCGCACCGGCGCCCGTCGCCGAACGGCTCCAGGTGCCGCCCGGCGCCGACGTCCTCTGCATCGAACGCCTGCGCAGTCTGGGCGGTCTCCCCCTCTCCCTCGACCTCACCTACATCCCGCTCGACATCGGTACCCGGCTGCTCGGCGCCGATCTGGAGAACACCGACGTCTTCCGCCTGCTGGAAGCCGTCACCGGCCGCAGCCTCGGCCATGCCGAGATCACCCTGGAGGCGGTGAACGCGGACGCCCACTCCGCCGCCGTGCTCCAGGCCCCGCGCGGCGCCGCCCTCCTGATGCTGGAACGCCTCACCCACCTGGTCGACGGCCGCCCCGTCGATCTGGAGTTCATCCGCTTCCGCGGCGACCGCATCACGATGAGCGGCCTGCTGCGCCGGTCCCTGTGACAACGCCCCTGCTCGATCTTCCCGGAGACAGCCATGCCCTTGGTGCCCCAGCGGGCCGATGTGCCCGTGACCATCGACGAGTCGAAGTGCATCGACGGCTGCACCCTGTGCGTCGACATGTGCCCGCTGGACTCCCTCGCCATCGACGAGAGCAGCGGCAAGGCCTACATGCACGTCGACGAGTGCTGGTACTGCGGACCGTGCGCGGCCCGCTGTCCCACCGGAGCGGTCACGGTCGACATGCCCTATCTGCTCCGCTGAGAGGCGCGAACTCCGCTGGCCGCCTGTGGCACGGGTGCGCGGGCGGACGCAGGTTCCACGGTGACCGTCATCGTGGGCTACCAGTCCCAGGCGTGCTCGGCTGGGTGACCTCCACGGCGGTGGAACTCCTGGGCCGCCGGCTGACGCGCTGGCTGCCGCGGACGTCCTACGCCGCGGCGGACTCCCCCCTCCCCCCCCGCATGCGGGACACCGTCCCCGCCCCCGTGCCCAGCGGCCCAGTCGGCCGAGCAGGACGGCCGGCCGCTTCGCGGCGGAGGTCGCCTCCGACCGGGGCCCGGTCTACCTGAAGCTCAGGCTGCGCGAACTGGTCGAGACGCTGCCGCCCGAACCACCCTTGCGCCACGGCCTCGTCGAGGCCCTGTCCGAACCCGAGCCGGTGGTACGGGCCGCCGTCCTCGTCGTACTGCGCGCGCTGCGCCTCGGCGACGCCGAACTGTTCGCCGGCGCCCTCACCGACTCCGACACCACCGTCCGCATCGAGGCCGTCCGCGCCCTCGTGTCGGTCGACGCGGCCGAGGCGCTGGGCCGGGCGGCGGCCGATCCCTCCCGCGAGGTCCGGGTCGCCGTGGCCAAGGCCCTCGGGAACCTGGCGGGGGCCGCCTCGGCCGGCGGAACGCTGGAGGAGCTGATCAAGGACCCCGATGTGCTCGTCCGCGCCGCCGCCTCGGAGGCGCTCGCCTCCGCCGGGTGCGCGAGCGCTTCGGCGGCCCGGGCCGTGCGGGCGCTGGCGGATACCGCCTGGCAGGTGCGGGCCGGTGCCGCCACCGCGCTGTCCGCCGCGGACGCCGAGGTGGCGGTGCCCGCACTGGCCAAGACGCTCGGGGACGCCAACGCCGACGTCCGCAAGGCGGCGGTACTGGCGCTGGCCCGGCACGCACCGGCCGACGAGGAGGCCCGCGCGGCGCTGGCCACCGCGGTCACGGACTCGGACGCCGACGTCCGGGCCTATGCGGGGCGGGCGCTGTAGCCGCCTCCGGCCGGGGAGAGACGGCGGCGCTCCCCGGCCGTACCTATATCCAGTCCTCCGGCTCGGGCTCGTCCTCGGGCTCCGGCCACTCCGGGTCCTGGGCCTCGTCCGGCACCGAACCGCCGTCCACCGAACCGCCGTCCACGGGACCGCCGTCCAGAGCGGCCAGCACTCCGAGCACGCCCTCCCCGTACGTCGCGAGTTTCTTCTCTCCCACTCCGCTGATCGTGGCGAGCTCCGCCACCGTCTTCGGGCGAACCGCAGCGATCTCGCGGAGCGTCGCGTCGTGGAAGATCACGTATGCCGGGACGCCCTGTTCCTTCGCCTGGGCCGCGCGCCAGGAGCGCAGGGCCTCGAAGACGGGCAGAAGCTCCGGCGGTAGCTCGGCCGCTGCCTTCGGTGCACGCTCGCCCTTCGGGGCCGCGGACCGCGCGACCACGGGCTTGGGGGGCTCCTTGCGCAGGGGCACCTCGCGCTCCCGCCGCAGCACCGTCCCACTGGCCTCGGTCAGCACCAGCGTCCCGTACTCACCCTCGACCGCGAGCAGGCCCTGTGCCAGCAACTGGCGGATGACACCCCGCCATTCGCCCTCGGTCAGCTCCTCGCCGATACCGAACACCGACAGCTGGTCGTGGTCGAACTGGATGACCTTGGCCGTGCGCCGCCCCAGCAGAATGTCGACGATCTGCACCGCCCCGAACTTCTGCCGGCGTTCCCGGTCCAGTCTCCACACCGTGGACAGCACCTTCTGGGCCGCGATGGTGCCGTCCCAGGTCTCCGGCGGCACCAGACACGTGTCGCAGTTGCCGCAGCCGCCCGTCTCGAAGTCCTGTCCGAAGTAGGCGAGCAGCCGGCCACGGCGGCACTGCGCGGTCTCGCACAGCGCCAGCATGGCATCCAGGTGCGCCTGGGCCCGGCGGCGGAACGACTCGTCGCCCTCTCCGGACTGGATCAGCTTGCGCTGTTGTATGACGTCGTTCAGCCCGTACGCCATCCAGGCCGTGGACGGCAGTCCGTCGCGGCCCGCCCGGCCCGTCTCCTGGTAGTAGCCCTCGACCGACTTCGGCAGGTCCAGATGCGCGACGAACCGTACGTCCGGCTTGTCGATGCCCATCCCGAACGCGATGGTCGCGACGACGACCAGCCCGTCCTCGCGCAGGAAGCGGGACTGGTGCGCCGCTCGCGTGCCCGCGTCCAGGCCCGCGTGGTACGGCACCGCGTCGATGCCGTTGCGGGTCAGGAACTCCGCCGTCTTCTCCACCGAATTGCGTGAAAGGCAGTAGACGATGCCTGCCTCGCCCGGGTACTCCTCGCGCAGGAACGACAGCAGCTGCTTCTTGGGGTCGGCCTTCGGGACGATCCGGTACTGGATGTTGGGCCGGTCGAAGCTCGCCACGAAGTGACGGGCCCCCGGCATGTTCAGCCGCTGGGTGATCTCCTGGTGCGTGGCGTGCGTCGCCGTCGCGGTGAGGGCGATCCGGGGCACATCCGGCCAGCGCTCACCGAGCACGGACAGGGACAGGTAGTCGGGACGGAAGTCGTGGCCCCACTGGGACACGCAGTGCGCCTCGTCGATCGCGAACAGCGAGATCTTGCCGCGGGAGAGCAGGTCGAGGGTGGACTCCAGACGGAGCCGCTCCGGGGCCAGATAGAGCAGGTCGAGCTCACCGGCCAGGAACTCCGCCTCCATCACACGCCGCTCGTCGAAGTCCTGCGTGGAGTTGACGAACCCGGCGCGCACGCCGAGCGCCCGCAGCGCGTCCACCTGGTCCTGCATCAGCGCGATCAGCGGCGAGACCACCACGCCGGTGCCGGGTCTGACCAGGGCCGGGATCTGGTAGCACAGCGACTTGCCGCCGCCGGTCGGCATGAGGACGACCGCGTCGCCGCCGGCCACCACATGCTCGATGATCTCTTCCTGCTCGTCGCGGAAGGTCTCGTACCCGAAGACCCGGTGCAGCGTGGCTCGCGCCTCGCTCCCGCCGTTCGGCGCCGGCATCACGCCCGCCTCGGTCATCACAGCCGTCCCGTCCATCGCCCGTCCCCCGTGTGTCGTCCCTCGACCACGACGTCCACGATAGGGGGCCGCGCCGACAGGCCCGGAGTTATCCACAGGCCGCGGCGTGCACCCCAGGTCAAGGACACGGCAGTCGCTCACACGTACGTGGGAGACCTGCCCGTTTCCCGCCGATAGTCTGAATGCACCGGCGAGACTCCGTCCCATGGGAGCACTGATGAGCGTCGTACCGAGGGCGTCCGCATCCGACTGGCCGATCCCGCCGGAGGGCGGCTGGACCGCCGACGACCTGGACCGGCTTCCGAATCTGCCTCCGCATACGGAACTGATCGACGGGAGCCTGGTCTTCGTGGGTCCGCAGACCGTCTTTCACGCACGCGCGGTCGACTTCTTCAACTGGCAGCTCCAGTCCGTGGCGCCCGCTGACCTTGAGGTCGTTCGCGAGTTCACCATCGACATCGACCGTCAGAACAGGCCAGAGCCGGACGTGGTCGTCGTGCGTGAGGACGTGGTGGACGACCTGCAGCAGACCCGGTTCCCGGCGGCTGCCGTCGTCCTGGCCATCCAGGTCGTCTCGGAGGACTCCGTCTCCCGCGACCGCGAGACCAAGCCCGTGAAGTACGCCCGGGCCAAGATCCCCCACTACTGGCGGGTCGAGAACGAGAAGGGCCGTGCCGCGGTGCACGCCTTCGAGCTGGAGCACACGACCGGCGCGTACACCAGCGTGGGTATCTTCCGGGAGCGTATGAAGGTGGACGTCCCGTTCCCCGTGGACCTTGACCTCACCCAGATCAAGGCGCGCCGCGCGCCGAACCCGTAGGACCGCGCGCAGAACGGCCCGGCACCCCCCGAGCGGGCACCGGGCCGTCGTATGCGGCGAGGGCTCGTCAGCGCACGAAGACCCCCGCCTGACTCGCCAGATCCAGGAAGTACTGGGGCGCCACACCCAGCACCACCGTGACCGCCACGCCCACCGCGATCGCCGTCATCGTCAGCGGCGAGGGCACCGCGACCGTCGGGCCCTCGGGGCGCGGTTCGCTGAAGAACATCAGGACGATCACGCGGATGTAGAAGAACGCGGCGATCGCGGACGAGATCACACCGATCACGACCAGCGGGATCGCCCCGCCCTCCGCCGCCGCCTTGAACACCGCGAACTTCCCGGCGAACCCGGAAGTCAGCGGGATACCCGCGAAGGCCAGCAGGAACACCGCGAACACGGCCGCAACCAGCGGCGACCTGCGTCCGAGCCCCGCCCACTTGGACAGGTGCGTCGCCTCGCCGCCCGCGTCGCGGACCAGCGTCACGACGGCGAAGGCGCCGATCGTCACGAAGGAGTACGCGGCCAGGTAGAACAGGACGGACGACACGCCGTCCTTCGATGTCGCGATGACACCCGCGAGGATGAAGCCCGCGTGCGCGATCGACGAGTAGGCGAGCAGACGCTTGATGTCGGTCTGTGTGATCGCGACGATCGC
The DNA here is from genome assembly GCF_021462825.1 of Streptomyces glomeratus. Taxonomy (GTDB): domain Bacteria; phylum Actinomycetota; class Actinomycetes; order Streptomycetales; family Streptomycetaceae; genus Streptomyces; species Streptomyces glomeratus. The sequence goes on from NZ_JAKEEB010000031.1 coordinate 22,183, forward strand.
GCCGCCCAGCATGGTGACGATCGCGACCGCCCACATCACCGGCCGCCAGTCCCAGCGCATGCCCGGCAGGACGACGTACAGCAGCCGCAGCAGCGCACCGAACGCCGCCACCTTGGTCGCCGCCGCCATGAAGCCGGTCACCGGGGTCGGCGCACCCTGGTACACGTCCGGCGTCCACATGTGGAACGGCACCGCGGCCACCTTGAACAGCAGGCCCATCCCGATCAGTGCGGTCCCGACCAGCAGCAGCGCGTCGTTGCCCATGGTGTTCGCGAGCGCCGGGTCGACGTTCGTGACCGTGCCGTCGACGACCTGGGCGATCGTGGCGTACGACACCGAGCCGGAGTACCCGTACAGCAGCGCGATGCCGAACAGGGTGAACGCGGAGGCGAACGCGCCGAGCAGGAAGTACTTGACCGCGGCCTCCTGCGACATGAGCCGCTTACGGCGGGCCAGGGCGCACAGCAGGTACAGCGGCAGGGAGAAGACCTCCAGGGCCACGAAGAGAGTCAGCAGGTCGTTGGCCGAGGGGAAGACGAGCATGCCGCCGACCGCGAACAGCAGCAGCGGGAACGCCTCGGTGGTGGTGAAGCCGGCCTTCACGGCGGCCTTCTCGCTGTCGCTGCCCGGTACCGACGCGGCCTGCGCGGCGAACGAGTCGACCCGGTTGCCGTGCGCGGCCGGGTCCAGGCGCCGCTCGGCGAAGGTGAACACGCCGAGCAGGCCGGCCAGCAGGATCGTGCCTTGCAGGAACAGGGACGGACCGTCGACCGCGATCGCTCCCATCGCCGCGATGTGCGCCTTGGTGGTGCCGTAGCCGTCGGCCGCGAGCGCCACGACCGCGGCGAAAGCGGCGGCGAGCGCGACGACCGAGACGAACACCTGCGCGTAGTAGCGGGAGGCGCGCGGGACGAACGCCTCGATCAGCACTCCGACGAGCGCCGCGCCGATGACGATCAAGGTCGGCGACAACTGCCCGTATTCGATCTTCGGCGCCTGGATCTTCGAGATCGGGTCGGCCGCGGTTGTCCACAGGCTGTGGACGGCTGCTGCGCTCATTTGGCCGCCTCCACCTCGGGCTTGGGATCGGTCTGGTGTACGTCGGACATGGTGTGCCGGACCGCCGGGTTGACGATGTCGGCGACGGGCTTCGGATAGACGCCCAGGAAGATCAGCAGGGCGATCAGCGGGGCGATCACGAGCAGCTCGCGCACGCGCAGGTCCGGCATGGCGGCGACCTCCGTCTTCACCGGGCCCGTCATCGTCCTCTGGTAGAGGACCAGGGTGTACAGCGCGGCGAGGACGATGCCGAAGGTGGCGATGATGCCGATCGCCGGATGGCGCGTGAACGTGCCGACCAGGACCAGGAACTCACTGACGAAGGGCGCGAGTCCCGGCAGGGACAGCGTGGCCAGGCCGCCGATCAGGAAGGTGCCGGCGAGCACCGGCGCCACCTTCTGGACGCCTCCGTAGTCGGCGATCAGACGCGAGCCGCGGCGCGAGATCAGGAAGCCCGCCACCAGCATCAGGGCGGCGGTGGAGATCCCGTGGTTCACCATGTACAGCGTCGCGCCGGACTGGCCCTGGGTCGTCATCGCGAAGATTCCCAGGATGATGAAGCCGAAGTGCGAGATCGAGGCGTATGCCACCAGCCGCTTGATGTCCCGCTGGCCGACCGCGAGCAGTGCCCCGTAGATGATGCTGATGAGCGCCAGGACGAGGATGACGGGCGTCGCCCACTTGCTCGCCTCCGGGAACAGCTGGAGGCAGAAGCGCAGCATCGCGAACGTGCCCACCTTGTCGACGACCGCCGTGATCAGGACGGCCACCGGGGCGGTGGCCTCGCCCATGGCGTTGGGCAGCCAGGTGTGCAGCGGCCACAGCGGCGCCTTCACCGCGAAGGCGAAGAAGAAGCCGAGGAAGAGCCAGCGTTCCGTGCCGGTCGCCATGTGCAGCGAGCCGTTCGCCCGTGCCTGCACGATCTCCGGGAGCGAGAAGTTCCCCGCCTGCACATAGAGGCCGATCACCGCGGCCAGCATGATCAGGCCGCCGACCAGGTTGTAGAGGAGGAACTTCACGGCGGCGTACGAGCGTTGCGTGGACGCCGCCTGCTCGCCGTGCTCGTGGGCGTGGTCCCCGAAGCCGCCGATGAGGAAGTACATCGGGATGAGCATGGCTTCGAAGAAGATGTAGAAGAGGAAGACGTCGGTGGCCTCGAAGGAGAGGATCACCATCGCCTCGACGGCGAGGATCAGGGCGAAGAAGCCCTGTGTCGGGCGCCAGCGGCGGCTTCCGGTCTCCATCGGATCGGCGTCGTGCCAGCCCGCGAGGATCACGAACGGGATCAGCAGTGCGGTCAGCGCGATCAGCGCCACCGCGATGCCGTCCACCCCCAGCTCGTACCGCACCCCGAAGTCCTTGATCCAGGCATGCGATTCGGTGAACTGGTAGCGCGCGCCGCCCGGTGCGAAGCGGAAGGCGACCACCGCGGCAAGCGCGAGCGTGGCGAGTGAGACGACCAGCGCCAGCCACTTGGCTGCGGTGCGCTGCGCGGCCGGGACCGCGGCCGTGGCGATCGCCCCCACGGCCGGGAGCACCGCCGTCGCTGTCAGAAGAGGAAAGGACATCGCTATCAGACCGCCCTCATCAGCAGGGTCAGGGCGACGAGCACCGCCGCACCGCCGAACATCGAGACGGCGTACGACCGTGCGTAGCCGTTCTGCAGTCGGCGCAGCCGGCCGGACAGACCGCCGACCGAGGCGGCCGTGCCGTTGACGACGCCGTCGACCAAGGTGTGGTCCACGTACACCAGGGACCGGGTGAGGTGCTCTCCGCCGCGCACCAGGACGACATGGTTGAAGTCGTCCTGCAGAAGGTCGCGCCGGGCGGCCCGGGTGAGCAGCGACCCGCGCGGGGCGACGGCCGGCACCGGACGGCGGCCGTACTGGGCGTAGGCGATGCCGGCACCCACGACGAGCAGCACCAGGGTGGAGGCGGTGACCGTCAGTGCGCTGACCGGCGAGTGGCCCTCCGAGTGCCCGGTGACGGGCTCCAGCCAGCGCAGGAAGCGGTCGCCGACCGAGAAGAGACCTCCCGCGAACACCGACCCGAAGGCCAGCACGATCATCGGGATCGTCATGACCCCCGGCGACTCGTGCGGATGCGGTTCCGCGTGCTCGCCCCGGGTCTCGGCCGCGGGCTCCACGCTGGGCTCGGCCGGGGACGGGGTCGGGGCGTTGCGCCACCGCTCCTCGCCGAAGAACGTCATCAGCATCACGCGGGTCATGTAGTACGCCGTGATGGCCGCGCCCAGCAGGGCCGCGCCGCCGAGGATCCAGCCCTCGGTGCCGCCCTTGGCGAACGCCGCCTCGATGATCTTGTCCTTGGAGAAGAAGCCGGACAGGCCCGGGAAGCCGATGATGGCGAGGTAGCCGAGGCCGAAGGTGACGAACGTGACCGGCATGTACTTCCTCAGCCCGCCGTATCTGCGCATGTCGACCTCGTCGTTCATGCCGTGCATGACCGAGCCGGCGCCGAGGAACAGCCCGGCCTTGAAGAAGCCGTGCGTCACCAGGTGCATGATCGCGAAGACATAGCCGATGGGGCCGAGGCCGGCAGCCAGCACCATGTAGCCGATCTGCGACATGGTCGAACCGGCCAGCGCCTTCTTGATGTCGTCCTTGGCGCAACCGACGATCGCACCGAACAGGAGCGTGACCGCGCCGACCACGGTGACGGCCAGCTGTGCGTCGGGCGCGGCGTTGAAGATCGCGCCGGAGCGGACGATCAGGTACACGCCGGCGGTCACCATGGTCGCGGCGTGGATGAGGGCCGAGACCGGGGTCGGGCCCTCCATCGCGTCGCCGAGCCAGGACTGCAGCGGTACCTGCGCGGACTTGCCGCAGGCGGCGAGCAGCAGCATCAGACCGATGGCGGTGAGCTTGCCCTGGCCCGTCCTGTCCACGTCCGCGAAGACCGGCCCGAAGGCGAAGGTCCCGAACGTCGTGAACATCAGCATGATCGCGATCGACAGGCCCATGTCGCCGACGCGGTTGACGAGGAATGCCTTCTTCGCCGCCGTCGCCGCGCTGGGCTTGTGCTGCCAGAAGCCGATCAGCAGATAGGAGGCCAGACCGACGCCCTCCCAGCCGACGTACAGCAGAAGGTAGTTGTCGGCGAGGACGAGCAGCAGCATCGCCGCGAGGAACAGGTTCAGATAGCCGAAGAAGCGGCGCCGGCGCTCGTCGTGTTCCATGTACCCGACCGAGTACAGGTGGATGAGCGAGCCGACACCGGTGATCAGCAGGACGAACGTCATCGACAGCTGGTCGAGCCGGAAGGTGACGTCGGCCTGGAAGCCGCCCACCGGGATCCAGCTGAACAGGTGCTGCGTCAGGGTCCGGTGGTCGGCGGCCTTCCCCAGCATGCCGGTGAAGAGGACGACGCCGAGGACGAAGGAGGCGGCGGCCAGCACGGTGCCGATCCAGTGACCGACCGCATCCAGCCTTCTGCCGCCGCACAGCAGGACGGCCGCTCCGAGCAGGGGCGCCGCGATCAGCAGCGCAATCAGGTTCTCCACGATTCTTCCGACCCCTTACAGCTTCATCAGGCTGGCGTCGTCGACCGAGGCCGAATGGCGGGTACGGAACAGCGACACGATGATCGCGAGCCCGACCACGACCTCCGCTGCGGCGACGACCATCGTGAAGAAGGCGATGATCTGGCCGTCGAGATTGCCGTGCATCCGGGAGAAGGTGACGAACGCGAGGTTGCAGGCGTTCAGCATCAGCTCGATGCACATGAACACCACGATCGCGTTCCGCCGGATCAGCACACCGGTGGCGCCGATCGTGAACAACAGCGCGGCGAGGTACAGGTAGTTGACCGGGTTCACTTCGACGCCTCCTCGCTCCTCTTGAGCGCCGGCCGCTCGTCCTCGCCCCGCTCCAGGCGCTCGGCTGCGCGCTGCTCCAGTGCCTTCAGATCGCTGATGGCCTCGTCGGACACGTCACGGATCTGACCGCGGTCCCGGAGCGTCTTGCTCACGGTCAGCTCGGACGCGGTGCCGTCCGGGAGGAGGCCCGCGATGTCCACCGCGTTGTGCCGGGCGTAGACGCCGGGGGCCGGCAGCGGCGGGACGTGCTTGCCCTCCCGCACGCGCTGCTCGGACAGCTCCCGCTGGGTCCTGGCCCGCTCGGTGCGCTCGCGGTGGGTGAGCACCATGGCGCCGACCGCGGCCGTGATGAGCAGGGCGCCGGTGATTTCGAAGGCGAAGACGTACTTGGTGAAGATGAGGGCCGCGAGACCCTCCACATTGCCGTTCGCGTTCGCCTTGCCCAGGCCGTCGAAGTCCTTCAGGGACGCGTTGGCGATGCCCGCGAGCAGCAGGACGCCGAAGCCGACCCCGCACAGAAGGGCCAGCCAGCGCTGGCCCTTGATGGTCTCTTTCAGGGAGTCCGCCGCGGTGACTCCGACCAGCATCACCACGAACAGGAACAGCATCATGATCGCGCCGGTGTAGACGACGATCTGGACGATGCCGAGGAAGTAGGCGCCGTTGGCGAGGTAGAACACCGCCAGGACGATCATGGTGCCGGCCAGGCAGAGCGCGCTGTGCACGGCCTTCTTCATGAAGACGGTGCACAGGGCGCCGATCACCGCGACCGTGCCGAGGACCCAGAACTGGAAGGCCTCTCCGGTGGAGGTCGTGTAAGCGGCGAGTTGCGGGCTCATGCGTCCGCCCCCTGTTCTTCCGCCGCGCCCGAAGGGCCTGCCGATTGATCCCGTTCTCCCGTGGAGACGGCGACCTGACGCACCGTGCCGGGCGCCGCCTCCGTCACCAGGCCCCGGTAGTAGTCCTGCTCGTCCGTCCCCGGGTAGATGGCGTGCGGCGTGTCGACCATGCCGTCGTCGAGGCCGGCGAGCAGCTGCTCCTTGGTGTAGATCAGGTTGGCGCGGCTGGAGTCGGCCAGCTCGAACTCGTTCGTCATCGTGAGCGCGCGCGTGGGGCACGCCTCGATGCACAGGCCGCACAGGATGCAGCGGGCGTAGTTGATCTGGTAAACCCGCCCGTAGCGCTCGCCCGGGGAGTAGCGCTCCTCGTCGGTGTTGTCCGCGCCCTCCACGTAGATCGCGTCGGCGGGGCAGGCCCAGGCGCACAGCTCGCAGCCGACGCACTTCTCCAGGCCGTCCGGATGGCGGTTGAGCTGGTGCCGTCCGTGGAACCGCGGGGCCGTGGTCTTCTTCTGCTCCGGGTACTGCTCGGTCAGCCGCTTCTTGAACATGGCCTTGAAGGTCACGCCGAAGCCGGCCACGGGGTTCTGGAAACCGGGCTTGGTCTCCTTGGGATCCTCAGCCATCGGACGCCTCCTTTCCATCCGAAGATCCGTCACTGACAGTGTCCGGCCCACCACTGACAATCAGCTCCCGCTCCCGGCGCGAGCGGCGCCTCGGCACGGGCGGCAGCGTCTGCCCCGGCAGCGGCGGAACGGGGAAGCCGCCCGCCATCGGGTCGAACACGGCGGGCTCCGCCGCCGCGGGCCGCTCGGCCTCCTTGTCCTTCGCGCGGAACAGGTCGACGAGGAACGACAGCAGCAGCAGCGCGAGGACGCCACCGGCGACATACAGGGCGATGTCGGAGAATCCGTAGTTCTCGTTACGCAGCGCCCGCACTGTCGCGACGAGCATCAGCCAGACCACGGAGACCGGGATGAGGACCTTCCAGCCGAGCTTCATCAGCTGGTCGTAGCGGACGCGCGGGAGCGTGCCGCGCAGCCAGATGAAGAAGAACAGCAGCAGCTGCACCTTGACGACGAACCAGAGCAGCGGCCACCAGCCGTGGTTCGCCCCGGCCCAGAAGCCGCTGATCGGCCAGGGCGCCCGCCAGCCGCCGAGGAAGAGCGTGGTCGACACTGCGGAGACCGTCACCATGTTCACGTACTCGGCGAGCATGAACATCGCGAACTTGATCGACGAGTACTCGGTGTTGAAGCCGCCCACCAGGTCGCCCTCGGACTCGGGCATGTCGAAGGGGGCGCGGTTGGTCTCGCCGACCATCGTGACGATGTAGATGATGAACGAGACCGGCAGCAGCAGGATGTACCAGCGGTCGTGCTGCTGCTCGACGATCCTCGACGTCGACATCGACCCGGAGTAGAGGAAGACGGAGGCGAAGGCGGCGCCCATGGCGATCTCGTACGAGATCATCTGTGCGCAGGAACGCAGGCCGCCGAGCAGCGGATAGGTGGACCCGGAGCTCCAGCCGGCGAGGACGATGCCGTAGATGCCGACCGAGGCGACCGCGAGGATGTACAGCATCGCGATCGGCAGGTCGGTGAGCTGCATCGCGGTGCGGTGGCCGAAGATCGAGATCTCGTTGCCGGCGGGCCCGAAGGGGATCACCGCGATCGCCATGAAGGCCGGGATGGCCGCGACGATCGGCGCGAGAAGGTAGACCACCTTGTCGGCGCGCTTGACGATGAGGTCTTCCTTCAGCATCAGCTTCACACCGTCGGCGAGCGACTGGAGCATGCCCCAGGGGCCGTGCCGGTTCGGGCCGATGCGCAGCTGCATCCAGGCGACGACCTTGCGCTCCCAGACGATGGAGAACAGCACGGTCACCATCAGGAAGGCGAAGCAGAAGACCGCCTTGATCGCGATCAGCCACCAGGGGTCGCGGCCGAACATGGAAAGGTCTTCAGCGGCGAGGTACGGGCTCACGCCTCCACCTCCTTGGGGTCCCCGGCGGCGGGTGTCGCCGGGCCGATGCGGACGAGGTTGCCGGGCAGCGCACCGGTGTCGGAGGCGACGCCCCCGCCGGTGGAGTTCAGCGGGAGCCAGACCACCCGGTCCGGCATCTCGGTGATCTGCAGCGGGAGTTCCACGGATCCCGAGGGGCCGCTGACGGCCAGGAGGTCGCCGTCCTTGACCCCGGCCTCGGCGGCGGTGGCGGCGGACAACCGCGCGCGTGCCGCGTGGCGGGTACCGGCGAGCGCCTCGTCGCCCTCCTGGAGACGTCCCTGGTCGAGCAGCAGCCGGTGACCGGCGAGCACCGCCTCCCCGGTGGCAGGGCGGGGCAGTTGGCCCCCGATCTCCAGGGGGTTGGCGGCCCGCAGTCCCTCCCAGGGGCCGAGCCGGTCCAGCTCCGTCCGCACGGTCCGCAGATCGGGCAGCCCCAGGTGGACGTCCATGGCGTCGGCGAGCATGTGGAGCACGCGCGCGTCGCTCGGCGCCGGGGGCCGGGTCATCTGGTCGGGCTTGAGCGCCGCCTCGAAGAAGCGGGCCCGGCCCTCCCAGTTGAGGAAGGTGCCGGCCTTCTCTGCGACCGCCGCGACCGGCAGGACCACGTCGGCGTGTTCGGTGACCTCACCGGGACGCAGTTCCAGCGAGACCAGGAAGCCCACCGAGGAGAGCGCTTCACGCGCGCGTGCCGGATCGGGCAGGTCGGCGACCTCGACACCGGCGATCACCAGGGCCCGCAGTTCGCCGGAGACCGCGGCCTCGACGATCTGGCCCGTGTCCCGGCCGTAACGCTGCGGGAGATCGGCGACGCCCCAGGCGGCGGCGACCTCGTCCCGCGCGCGCGGGTCGGTGGCCGGGCGCCCGCCGGGCAGCAGCGTGGGCAGCGCGCCCGCCTCGACCGCGCCGCGCTCCCCGGCCCGGCGTGGGATCCACACCAGCCGCGCACCGGTGGCGGCCGCGGTCCGTACGGCGGCGGTGAGTCCGCCCGCCACGTCGGCGAGGCGCTCACCGACGACGATCACCGCGCCCTCGGCGCGCAGGGCCTCGGCGGCCCGTACGCCGTCCTCCTCCAGGCCGACCCGGCCGGCCAGAGCGTCCAGCCACTCGGTCTCGGTGCCGGGTGCGGCCGGCAGCAGGGTGCCTCCGGCCTTCGTCAGGCCCCGGGTGGCGTGCGTGGCGAGGGCGAACACCTGCTGGCCGTGCCCCCGCCAGGCCTTGCGCAGCCGCAGGAAGACGCCGGGCGCCTCCTCCTCTGCCTCGAACCCGACGAGCAGGACGGCGGGCGCCTTCTCCAGGGCGGTGTAGGTGACGCCGGTGCCGTCGAGGTCACGGCCGCGCCCCGCGACCCTGGCGGCCAGGAAGTCGGCCTCCTCGCCGCTGTGCACACGCGCGCGGAAGTCGATGTCGTTGGTGTCGAGCGCCACGCGCGCGAACTTGCTGTACGCGTAGGCGTCCTCGACGGTCAGCCGCCCACCGGTCAGCACACCGGCCCGGCCCCGCGCGGCGAGCAGCCCCTCGGCGGCGGCCTGCAGCGCCTGGGGCCAGGAGGCGGGCTCCAGTTCCCCGGACTCGCCCCGCACCAGCGGGGTGTCGAGCCGGTCCCTCATCTGCGCGTACCGGAACGCGAACCGTCCCTTGTCGCAGATCCACTCCTCGTTGACCTCGGGGTCGTCGGCCGCGAGCCGCCGCATGACCTTGCCGCGCCGGTGGTCCGTGCGCGTCGCGCAGCCGCCGGAGCAGTGCTCGCACACCGACGGCGACGAGACCAGGTCGAAGGGGCGGGAGCGGAAGCGGTACGCCGCCGACGTGAGGGCGCCGACCGGGCAGATCTGGATGGTGTTCCCGGAGAAGTACGACTCGAAGGGGTCGCCCTCGCCGGTGCCGACCTGCTGGAGCGCGCCCCGCTCGAGCAGCTCGATCATCGGGTCGCCCGCGATCTGGTTGGAGAACCGGGTGCAGCGGGCGCACAGCACGCACCGCTCCCGGTCGAGCAGTACCTGGGTGGAGATCGGCACGGGCTTCTCGTACGTCCGCTTCCTGCCCTCGAAGCGGGACTCGGCGTGGCCGTGCGACATGGCCTGGTTCTGCAGCGGGCACTCGCCGCCCTTGTCGCAGACGGGGCAGTCCAGCGGGTGGTTGATGAGCAGGAGCTCCATCACACCCTTCTGGGCCTTCTCGGCGACGGGCGAGGTGAGATGAGTCTTCACGACCATCCCGTCCGTACAGGTGATCGTGCAGGACGCCATGGGCTTGCGCTGGCCCTCGACCTCGACGATGCACTGGCGGCAGGCGCCGGCCGGGTCCAGCAGGGGGTGGTCGCAGAAGCGGGGGATCTCGATGCCGAGCTGTTCGGCGGCGCGGATGACCAGGGTGCCCTTGGGCACGCTGATCTCGATGCCGTCGATCGTCAGCGTGACGAGGTCCTCCGGCGGGACCGCCGCCTGGCCCCCTCCCGAGGGAGCGCTGGTGGTCACAGTCATGCGGTCACCTCCGCGGGCTTGTCCGCCCAGGCCGTGGACTTGGCCGGGTCGAAGGGGCAGCCCCGGCCCGTGATGTGCTCCTCGTACTCCTCGCGGAAGTACTTGAGGGAGGAGAAGATCGGCGAGGCGGCGCCGTCGCCGAGGGCGCAGAAGGACTTGCCGTTGATGTTGTCGGCGATGTCGGCGAGCTTGTCGAGGTCGGCCATCGTGCCCTTGCCCGCCTCAATGTCCCGCAGCAACTGCACCAGCCAGTACGTTCCTTCACGGCAGGGTGTGCACTTGCCGCAGGACTCGTGGGCGTAGAACTCGGTCCAGCGGGTGACGGCCCGCACCACGCAGGTCGTCTCGTCGAAGCACTGAAGAGCCTTGGTGCCGAGCATGGAGCCGGCGGCGCCCACGGCCTCGTAGTCGAGCGGGACGTCGAGGTGCTCGTCGGTGAACATCGGCGTCGAGGAGCCGCCGGGCGTCCAGAACTTCAGGCGGTGGCCGGGCCGCATGCCGCCGCTCATGTCGAGGAGCTGGCGGAGCGTGATGCCGAGCGGGGCCTCGTACTGGCCGGGGCTGGCGACATGGCCGCTGAGCGAGTAGAGCGTGAAGCCGGGGGACTTCTCGCTCCCCATCGACCGGAACCATTCCTTGCCCCGCTGCAGGATCGCGGGAACCGAGGCGATGGACTCGACGTTGTTCACAACAGTCGGGCACGCGTACAGGCCCGCGACCGCAGGGAAGGGGGGACGGAGCCGCGGTTGGCCACGGCGGCCTTCGAGCGAGTCGAGCAGTGCGGTCTCCTCACCGCAGATGTACGCGCCCGCGCCCGCGTGCACGGTGAGTTCGAGGTCGAGTCCGCTGCCGAGGACGTTCTCGCCGAGGTAGCCCGCCTCGTACGCCTCGCGTACGGCCGAGTGCAACCGCCGCAGTACGGGGATCACTTCACCCCGCAGATAGATGAAGGCATGCGACGACCTGATGGCGTAGCACGCGATGACGATGCCCTCGATGAGGCTGTGCGGGTTCGCGAAGAGGAGCGGAATGTCCTTGCAGGTTCCGGGCTCCGACTCGTCGGCGTTGACAACAAGATAGTGAGGCTTGCCATCACCCTGGGGAATGAACTGCCACTTCATTCCCGTCGGGAATCCCGCGCCGCCCCTGCCGCGCAGCCCGGATTCCTTGACATACGCGATCACGTCGTCGGGCGACATGGCGAGCGCCTTGCGGAGCCCCTCGTACCCCTCGTGCCTCCGGTAGACGTCCAGCGTCCAGGACTTCTCCTCGTCCCAGAAGGCCGACAGCACGGGTGCCAGGAGCTTCTCGGGGCTGGTCTCGTTGATCTGGGGTGCCAAAGTCATCACTACCCCTCCTCGTCGACGGGCCCAGCGGAATCGGTGGTGTGGGACGAATCCCCTCCGTCACGGGCGCTGGTGGGTGACGGGTGGGCGGGGTCGGAGGCCGATGTGTCCTGCGGCGCGTCGTGCGAGCTGAGGTGCTCGGCCGGTGACGGCTCGTGCACCGCCGTGTCCCCCGGCGCCCCGTCCCGGTGCTCGTCGTGCGGCCCGCCGTCGCGCGGGTGCACGACGCGCGCGGCGGCCGTCTCTCCCTTGGCCAGCCGCAGCCCCACCAGGGAGGCCGGGCCCGCGCTGCCGGTCGCCTCCACGGCCCCCTCCCGTTCGTCGGGGAAGCCGGCCAGCATCCGGGCGGTCTCCTTGAAGGTGCACAAGGGGGCACCGCGGGTCGGGTCGACCTGCCGTCCCGCCCGAAGGTCGTCGACCAGGCGCTTGGCGCTCTCGGGCGTCTGGTTGTCGAAGAACTCCCAGTTGACCATCAGGACCGGCGCGAAGTCGCAGGCCGCGTTGCACTCGATGTGCTCCAGGGTGACCTTGCCGTCCTCGGTGGTCTCGCCGTTGCCGACGCCCAGGTGCTCCTGGAGGGCGGCGAAGATCGCGTCGCCGCCCATCACGGCGCACAGCGTGTTGGTGCAGACACCCACCTGGTAGTCACCGGAGGGTCCCCGCCGGTACATCGTGTAGAAGGTGGCCACCGCGGAGACCTCGGCCGTGGTCAGGCCCAGGATGTCTGCGCAGAACCGCATCCCGGTACGGGTGACGTGGCCCTCCTCCGACTGCACGAGGTGCAGCAGCGGCAGGAGGGCGGACCGGGAGTCCGGGTAGCGGCCGACGATGTCGTGCGCGTCCCGCTCCAGGCGCGCTCGGACGTCGTCCGGGTAGGCGGGCGCGGGCAGCTCGGGCATGCCCAGGCTGACGCCCCGCTCCGAAGAACTGGTGGTCACCGGTCGACGCCTCCCATCACGGGGTCGATGGACGCTACGGCGACGATCACGTCGGCGACCTGGCCGCCCTCGCACATCGCCGCCATGGCTTGCAGATTGGTGAAGGACGGGTCGCGGAAGTGGACCCGGTAGGGGCGCGTGCCGCCGTCGGACACGGCGTGCACGCCGAGTTCGCCCTTGGGCGACTCGACCGCGGCGTACGCCTGTCCCGGCGGGACGCGGAAGCCCTCGGTCACCAGCTTGAAGTGGTGGATCAGGGCCTCCATGGAGGTGCCCATGATCTTCTTGATGTGATCGAGGGAGTTGCCGAGCCCGTCCGGTCCCAGGGCGAGCTGGGCGGGCCAGGCGATCTTCCTGTCGGCGACCATGACCGGGCCGGGCGCCAGCCGGTCCAGGCACTGCTCGATGATCCTGAGCGACTGGCGCATCTCCTCCAGGCGGATGAGGAAGCGGCCGTAGGCGTCGCAGGTGTCGGCGGTCGGGACGTCGAAGTCGTAGGTCTCGTAGCCGCAGTAGGGCTGTGCCTTGCGCAGGTCGTGCGGCAGGCCCGCGGAGCGCAGGATCGGGCCGGTGGCGCCCAGGGCCATGCAGCCGGCCAGGTCCAGGTAGCCGATGTCCTGCATCCGGGCCTTGAAGATGGGGTTCCCGGTGGCGAGCTTGTCGTACTCCGGGAGGTTCTTCTTCATCTTCTTCACGAACTCGCGGATCTGGTCCACCGCGCCCGGCGGCAGGTCCTGGGCGAGTCCGCCGGGGCGGATGTAGGCGTGGTTCATCCGCAGGCCGGTGATCAGCTCGTAGATGTCGAGGATCAGTTCCCGGTCGCGGAAGCCGTAGATCATGATGGTGGTGGCGCCGAGCTCCATGCCGCCGGTGGCGATGCACACCAGGTGGGACGACATCCTGTTCAGCTCCATCAGGAGCACGCGGATGAGCGTGGCGCGGTCGGGGATCTGGTCCTCGATGCCGAGAAGCCTCTCGACCGCGAGGCAGTACGCCGTCTCGTTGAAGAACGGCGTCAGATAGTCCATGCGCGTCACGAACGTGGTGCCCTGTGTCCACGTGCGGTACTCGAGGTTCTTCTCGATGCCGGTGTGGAGGTAGCCGATGCCGCAGCGGGCCTCGGTGACGGTCTCTCCCTCGATCTCCAGGATGAGCCTGAGCACGCCGTGCGTGGACGGGTGCTGCGGGCCCATGTTGACGATGAGGCGCTCGTCGTCGGCGCGGGCCGCGGACTGGACGACCTCGTCCCAGTCGCCGCCGGTGACCGTGTAGACGGTGCCCTCGGTCGTCTCGCGCGAGGAGGCGGAGGACGGAGTCTGCGTGCTCATGAGTACGACCTCCGCTGGTCCGGAGCCGGGATCTGGGCGCCCTTGTACTCGACGGGGATGCCGCCGAGGGGGTAGTCCTTGCGCTGCGGGAACCCCTGCCAGTCGTCGGGCATCATGATCCGCGTCAGCGCCGGGTGGCCGTCGAAGACCAGGCCGAAGAAGTCGTACGTCTCGCGCTCGTGCCAGTCGTTGGTGGGATAGACGGAGACGAGCGACGGGATGTGCGGGTCGGCGTCGGGGGCGCTGACCTCCAGGCGGATCAGCCGGTTGTGGGTGATCGAGCGCAGGTGGTAGACGGCGTGCAGTTCGCGGCCCTTGTCGCCGAGGTAGTGCACTCCGCTCACGCCGGTGCACAGTTCGAAGCGGAGCGCCGGGTCGTCGCGAAGGGTCTGGGCGACGGCGACGAGGTACTCGCGCTCGATGTGGAAGGTCAGCTCGCCGCGGTCGACGACCGTCTTCTCGATGGCGTTCTCGGGGACGAGTCCCTGTTCCTCCAGGGCGCCCTCCAGTTCGTCGGCGACCTCGTCGAACCAGCCGCCGTAGGGGCGGGTGGCCGCGCCCGGGAGCCGGATGGAGCGGACCAGTCCGCCGTATCCGGAGGTGTCGCCGCCGTTGTTGGCGCCGAACATGCCGCGCTGGACGCGGATCTCCTCCCCGTGGTCGCCGCGCATGCCCGGCAGGTTGGCGGCGCCGAGGTCCTTCTCCGGGTTGACGCCGTTGCCGTTCGCCGCGGCCCCGTTCACGCCGTTGCCCTGCCCGTCCGGTCCGTTGCCCGGCGTGCTCGTGCCGTCGCTCTTCGCATCGCTCATCGCAGCAGCCCCTTCATCTCGATCGTCGGGAGGGCCTTGAGCGCCGCTTCCTCCGCCTCGCGGGCCGCCTCCTCGGCGTTGACGCCGAGCTTCGAGGTCTGGATCTTGTGGTGCAGCTTGAGGATCGCGTCCATCAGCATCTCCGGCCGCGGCGGGCAGCCGGGCAGATAGATGTCGACGGGGACGATGTGGTCGACGCCCTGGACGATCGCGTAGTTGTTGAACATGCCGCCCGAGGAGGCACAGACCCCCATGGAGATCACCCACTTGGGGTTCGGCATCTGGTCGTACACCTGCCGCAGGACCGGCGCCATCTTCTGGCTGACCCGGCCGGCGACGATCATCAGGTCCGCCTGCCGGGGCGAGCCGCGGAAGACCTCCATGCCGAAGCGCGCCAGGTCGTAACGGCCGGCGCCGGTGGTCATCATCTCGATGGCACAGCAGGCGAGGCCGAATGTGGCGGGGAAGACCGACGCCTTGCGCACCCAGCCCGCGGCCTGCTCGACGGTGGTCAGAAGGAAACCGCTCGGCAGCTTTTCTTCGAGTCCCATGACTAAAGGCCCCTCAGTCCCATTCCAGGCCGCCGCGCCGCCATACGTACGCGTAGGCGACGAAGACGGTGAGCACGAAGAGCAGCATCTCCACGAGCCCGAAAATCCCGAGGGCGTCGAAGGTGACGGCCCACGGATAGAGGAAGACGATCTCGATGTCGAAGACGATGAAGAGCATCGCCGTCAGGTAGTACTTGATCGGGAAGCGCCCGCCGCCGGCCGGCGTGGGGGTCGGTTCGATGCCGCACTCGTAGGCCTCGAGCTTGGCGCGGTTGTACCGCTTCGGACCGATCAGCGTGGCCATGACCACGGAGAAGATCGCAAAGCCTGCCCCGAGGGCTCCCAGTACGAGGATGGGCGCATACGCGTTCACCGCTCCTCGCTCCTCTCAGTCGGCACTGACTGCTGGCGCGCTGGGCTCACATCGCCCCACGAGCCCCACGAGCCTCGCCGGCCCCGGCGAAGATCGCGGACATGTGAAGCAGGTCACAAGCCCAACTGCCCCGCATCTTATGCCCGGGGGTATGTGATCTGCGACACGGGGGTCCCCACGTACTTTGTGATCTCCACCACCCGGCGAAGGATCATGAAGTCGGATGAGCGGTGATCTTCGTACGCGAAGCAGTCGAGCGATCACCAAGAGGTGACATTTTCGCTCGTCTTCGCTGGTCGCAGGCGGCTCGCACTATCAAAGATCAGCTTCTCAAGGCAAATTCGCGCCGGACCGGATCTCTTGATAGGGGCACTCGTTCACACCTGAGAGGGAAGGGCGGGTCGCCTGTGGACGCGTGCACACGTTCACAAGCGGAGGCGGATGTGGTCATACGTGAAGGTGTGCGCGTTCACGAGCGCCGAGCGGCGCCATCCGCGCACGAGACGCCGCCCCTGCGGTGACCGTTCCGTGACCTGCGCCACACCTGCGCGGGGTCGCAAAAGGCGGGCTTGGCCATGCGCCGTAACCGGTGATAGGCGCAGAGCAATCCGGACGTAACGACGAAAACACGTGATCACAGGCTTGATCACCAGTGTCCGCAATGCCCGTTACGGCGTCAATAAAGAGCGGCACACCCGGGGTTTGGAGCACCGATTGAACAACTGTGGCGCACCACACGTTTCTTGAAGGTATGGAGGAGCCCCTGATACCCGTTGTACTCATGTCCCACACCGCTCACATACGCAGCCACCGGAAGCCCCGCAACCGCAGCGCGTCGACGATCGCGATGCGGGCCGGAGTTGCGGGTGGCGTCCTCAGCACGCTGGCCGTAGCCGGTGCGTCGGCCTCGGCGAACGCCGCCGAGCCTGTGACGCAGACCCTCGAACTGCCCACCCTGACGGCCGACATGGCCACGCAGGTCGCGCAGTCCGCGGAGGCTACCCAGCAGGCCGCCGCCGACTACCAGTTGCAGGCCGAACGCGACGCGGCCGCCGCAAACGCCGCGAAGCAGGCCAAGGCGGACCTCGCGCAGGCCAAGAAGAAGGCGGCGGAGGCCGAGCGGAAGGCCGAGGCCGCGCGCAAGACGGCGGCCGCCGCCTCGCGCAGCGCCGAGCGGACCGTCCTGTCCGCCCCGTCCTCGTCCGGCAGCACCTCGACGAGCACGTCCACGGCCACCGGTTCCGCCGCCGCGGTCATCGCCTTCGTCAAGGCGCAGCTCGGCGACGCATACGTCTCCGGGGGCACCGGTCCGAACTCGTGGGACTGCTCGGGCCTCGTGCAGACCGCGTTCAAGCAGATCGGCGTCAGCCTGCCGCGCGTCTCGCAGGACCAGTCGACGGCCGGCACCCAGGTCTCGCTGAGCAATCTGCAGCCGGGCGACATCCTCTACTGGGGCAGCGCGGGCAGCGCGTACCACGTGGCGGTGTACGTCGGCGACGGCATGTTCGTCGGCGCCCAGAACCCCTCCAGCGGTGTCGTGGAGAAGCCTCTGTCGTACGACCCGCCGACCGGCGCGGTCCGGGTGCTCTGAACACATCCGTCGGCAGTCACGCCGAAGAAGGGCCGCAGCCGCTCGGGGGCAGCGGCCCTTCCGGCGCATTCCGTCACATTCCGGCGCACCCCGGCGAACGCCTCCCCGGGCTCACCCGAAGGGCGTAACCGCCGGCCCATGCCGCCCCTTCACCCACCCGCGCGTCACCCGAGGTCGAAGGTGTTCGGCAGGCCGAGGCGATAGCGCACCTCGTCGACGCGTTTGAGGGGCTCCAGCTCCGGCGGGCGGTACAGCTCCCAGATCCGGCAGCGCTCGGCGCCCGAACCGTCCGCGTCCAGTAGTGCGTTGACGGCCCGGCGCGCGGACTCGTTGGCGCCCTCCATGGTCGCCAGGTCGACATCGGTGCGGATGTAATCACCCGCGAGGAAGAAGTTCCGAACGGCGGTCCTCGCCGACGGACGGTTGTAGAGCGTGCCCGTGGGGTGGATCAGGAGCGGCTCGCGGTTCTGCGGATCCGGCCCGCCCAGCCCGGTCACGGCCGGGTCCATGAACCAGCCCAGCCGGTCGGCGTCCGTCAGCGTCGTCTTGCCGGAGTCGTTCAGGGCGTCCTTCAGCTGCGCCCAGCACTCCTCCACGATCTCCTCCCGGGTGCACTCACGGGCTTTCCTGCCGTACAGGATCCCGGGCTTGTCCCACTCCGAGACGATCGCGGAGACGCAGTCGTGGGCACGTCCGTCGCCGTAATCCTCTGAAAAGTTCCGTACATCCCAGAACTGCGCCTGCCCGATCCCCGTCACCGACCACGGTGAGTCGAGGCAGTTGATGTGCCCGTGCACGACGGGCGTGGGCGTGCGCAGATAGAACTGCACACCGGTCATCCAGTCCGTCTCCAGCGCGTCGCACCGGGCGAGCTGCGGGTCCGCGGCACGCAGCGCGGCGCCCCAGGTGCGGCGGGCGTGCTCGACGGGCATGGCCTGGACGTAGTGGTCGGCGGTGACGGTGCGTTCGGCGCCTCCCTCTCGGTCGAGGACCCGTACGCCGGTGACCCGCCCTCCCGTGTACAGCACCTCGCGTACCTCGGTGCCGAGCACGAACTCCACGCCGAGGGAGCGCAGGTGGGCGGCCCAGGGATCGATCCACGCCTCACTCGTCGGCGCGTTGAGCACCCGGTCGATGTCCGCGTCGCCGTCCATGCCGCGGCCGAGCAGGCCCCACAGCAGCAGCGCCTCGATGATGACGCGGCCGACGGTGCGGGTGGAGGCGACCTCCGCGCGGGTGGCGACGAGGTTGCGGGTCTGTCCGATGCCGAGGAGCGTGCGGTACTCCTCGCTCATCTCCTCGGCGCGGACGAACTCCCACCAGGAGGTCTTCTCCCACTGGTCCTCCCGGCGGGCGTCGCAGCTGGTGAGGTGGACGAGGAGGCGGTCGGCGAAGTACGCGGCCTCGTGCGCCGGCAGCCGGGTGCCGAGGTCCAGAACGGACAGGATCTGGTCGCGGATCCAGGACAAGGTGATGTCGCCGGGAGCCGGCGGGGTGGTGAGCCGGCGCAGCGGGAAGTGCAGGTCCGGGCGGCCCGCCTCGCGTGCGAAGAGGGCCTCGGTGCCGCTGCGGAGGTTGTCGTGGACGCCGTTCGCGTTGCCGGGGAAGGGGATGCGGCGCATGGTGTCCGGCAGGTTCCGGTAGAAGCCCGGGAAGAAGCGGAAGCCGTGTTCGCCGGGCAGCGGCTTGCGACCGCCCGTTCCGGTTCCCGGGACGTCCATCGAGCGGGCCTTACCGCCGAGCACGTCGTAGTACTCGTAGACGGTGACGGCGTACCCGCGTTCGGCGAGCTCCTGGGCGGCGCTGAGCCCGGAGACACCGCCGCCGAGGACGGCGACGCGCCTGCCGACGGCGGCAGCGGCTCTGGCCGGCCATAACGAGAGGGCCCCGGCTGTTCCGGCTCCTGCGAGAAAGCGTCTGCGGGTGGTTCCGAGAGGCTCGGTTGTCATGGGCACGGAAGAGTACGGAAGGGCACGGCGCGACGGAAGGTCACGGACGGGTCACCCACAGCACTCTCACGCCACCGCCCACCGGCGCGGCACGCCGGCTCCGGCTACGCCTTCGGGGCCACCTTCGACAGGCCGTTGATGATCCGGTCCATCGCGTCGCCGCCCGTCGGGTCCGTCAGGTTGGCCAGCAGCTTCAGCGTGAACTTCATCAGCATCGGGTGTGTCAGTCCGCGCTGCGCCGCGATCTTCATCACCTTCGGGTTGCCGATCAGCTTCACGAAGGCGCGGCCCAGCGTGTAGTAGCCGCCGTAGGTGTCCTTGAGGATCTTCGGGTAGTTGTGCAGGGCCAGTTCGCGCTGGGCGGGGGTGGCACGGGCCAGGGCCTGGGCGATGACGTCCGCGGCGATCTGGCCCGACTCCATGGCGTACGCGATGCCTTCACCGTTGAAGGGGTTCACCAGTCCGCCCGCGTCACCGACGAGCAGCAGGCCCTTGGTGTAGTGCGGCTGGCGGTTGAAGGCCATGGGGAGAGCGGCGCCGCGGATCGGGCCGGTCATGTTCTCGGGGGTGTAGCCCCAGTCCTCGGGCATCGAGGCGCACCACGCCTTGAGCACCTCGCGCCAGTCCAGCTCCTTGAAGGAGTCCGAGGTGTTGAGGACGCCCAGGCCGACATTGCTCGTGCCGTCGCCCATGCCGAAGATCCAGCCGTAGCCCGGCAGCAGCCGCTCCTGGCCGCCGCGCCGGTCCCACAGCTCCAGCCAGGACTCCAGGTAGTCGTCCTCGTGGCGCGGGGAGGTGAAGTACGTACGGACCGCGACGCCCATCGGACGGTCCTCGCGCCGGTGCAGGCCCATCGCCAGGGAGAGCCGGGTGGAGTTGCCGTCCGCCGCGACGACGAGCGGCGCGTGGAAGGTGACCTCGCGCTTCTCCTCGCCCAGCTTGGCGGTGACGCCGGTGATGCGGCCGGTGCGGTCGTCGACGACCGGGCCGCTGACATTGCAGCGTTCGTACAGGCGCGCGCCCGCCTTCTGCGCCTGCCGGGCCAGCTGCTCGTCGAAGTCGTCGCGTTTGCGGACAAGTCCGTAGTTCGGGTAGGAGGCGAGTTCCGGCCAGTCCAGCTGGAGGCGCACGCCGCCTCCGACGATCCTCAGGCCCTTGTTGTGCAGCCAGCCGGCCTCCTCGGAGATGTCGATGCCCATCGCCACGAGCTGCTTGACGGCGCGCGGGGTGAGACCGTCGCCGCAGACCTTCTCCCTGGGGAATTCGGTCTTCTCCAGCAGGAGGACGTCGAGCCCGGCCCTGGCCAGGTGGTACGCGGTCGTGGAGCCGGCTGGCCCCGCGCCCACGACGATCACATCGGCGGTGTTGTCGGAGAGGGGCTCGGTCACGGCGGGATCTCCCCCAGGTTCGAAATCTACGTGCCGACGGGCACTGGACATGGGCAGTCTATGCAGCAGAATTGATCACCCGGCTGAAGGGCTGCCCCCCGTGAACCGAGCTCTCCCCGTAGTACGGTTGCGCGTTCCCACCGACGAGGACGCCGTCGCCTGGCACCGGGTCTTCGACCACCCGGACGTGATGGAGTTCCACGGCGGCAGGTCCGCGGAGCTGTCCTTCTACGAGGAGCTCACCGCCCGCCAGCGGCGGCACGACGCCGAGCACGGCTTCTGCCTGTGGACCATGCTCGATGAATCCGGTCGGGTCATCGGTTTCACGGGTGCCCAGCCGTGGCCGCAGGAGTGGGGGCCTCGGGGCGAGATCGAGATCGGCTGGCGGCTGGGGCGGGAGCACTGGGGCAAGGGGTACGTCACGGCGGCCGCGCGGATGACCCTGGAGCGGGTGCGCGCGGCGGGGGTGAGCGGCGTGGTGGCCATGGTCAATGCCCGTAACGCCCGGTCGATAGCGGTCACCCGGCGGCTGGGCATGAGTCTCGCCGAGGTCTTCACCACGCCGGTGTCGCAGCAGGAGGCGCACTGTTACCGGCTGGAATGGTGACGCTGCGTAGTCGATTATCACGGAAAGAGACGCGACGCTTCCGGTGGTCGCCGTGAGCCGGTTACCCTTC
Organism: Streptomyces glomeratus; assembly: GCF_021462825.1. Taxonomy (GTDB): domain Bacteria; phylum Actinomycetota; class Actinomycetes; order Streptomycetales; family Streptomycetaceae; genus Streptomyces; species Streptomyces glomeratus. The sequence continues at coordinate 43,353 of NZ_JAKEEB010000031.1, forward strand.
CAGTACCGCTGGGGGTGACATCCGTGCCTATAACACCCAAAACACCCGAAGTGCGCGTGCCGCGGCTGGTCGGTCTGATGGCGATGGACGCCCGCGAGACCGCCGAGAAGCAGGGCGTGGCCCTCGCCGCTCCCGACCGGCCGGACTTCCACCGCACCGTCGTCGACTACGTCGTACGCCAATATCCCCCGCCCGGCGCCGAGGTGCCGCGCGGCGCCGTGGTCACCGTGTGGTTCGACCTCGGTGAGGGCGAGGGCGGCGGAGGAGCCGGGGTCCGCGAGCCACGGCTGCCCATTCAGCCGCCGGGCGGAATGCGCCGCGAACTCGACCAGCCGGGAGACGCGTTCGAGGTGCTCAGGTGAACCCAGCCCCCGGCCGGCCCTGAGCATCGGCGGCCTGTCCGGTCAGCCGTCCCCGAGCGCCCCGGAATTCCCGGTCAGCCGGTCTTGAACCCCCGGTGCAGCGCGACGATGCCACCGGTCAGGTTGCGCCAGGCCACGCTGGACCAGCCTGCCGTGCGCAGCCGTTCGGCGAGGGCCGGCTGGTCGGGCCAGGCGCGGATGGACTCGGCGAGGTAGACGTACGCCTCCGGGTTGGACGACACCGCGCGGGCCACCGGCGGCAGCGCGCGCATCAGGTACTCGGTGTAGACGGTGCGGAAGGGCGCCCACGTGGGATGCGAGAACTCGCAGATCACGACGCGACCGCCCGGCTTGGTCACCCGGTACAGCTCGCGCAGCGCCGCGTCGGTGTCCTGCACATTGCGCAGCCCGAAGGAGATCGTCACGGCGTCGAAGACGTCGTCCCGGAACGGCAGCCGCGTGGCGTCGCCCGCCGTGAGCGGCATCCAGGGGTGCCGCCGCTTGCCGACCCGGAGCATCCCGAGCGAGAAGTCGCAGGGCACCACATAGGCCCCGGCACGGGTGAAGGGCAGCGACGAGGTCGCCGTGCCCGCCGCCAGGTCCAGGACCTTCTGCGCGGGGCGCGCGTCGACCGCCTTCGCGACCTCCCTGCGCCACACCCGGTCCTGGCCCAGCGACAGCAGGTCGTTCGTCACGTCGTACCGTTCCGCCACGTCGTCGAACATCGAGGCGACTTCGTGCGGCTGCTTGTCCAGGGATGCGCGGGTCACGGTCCCCATTGTGGCAGCAGGGGGCACCGCGTCATGGCAGCGGGGCGTTCAGCGGCGGCGGTAGACCAGGCGGCCGGCCACGACGGTCGCCAGGCACGTACCGGATCCGCGCTCCGCCAGCTCCGCCTCGTCCGCGACGTCGAACACGGCGAAGCGGGCCGCGGAGCCGCGCTCGCGCGCGGGCGGGAACTCCAGCGGCAGGCCACAGGCGCACGGGTCGAGGGAGGGAATACCGGCGGGGCGCCCCAACCGGCCCACGATCCCGAGTCCGGTGCGCCGGACGGCGTCCTGGACGGCACGGTTGCGCAGCGGCTCACAGGCCGCCGCGACCGTGCCGTGCGCCAGCATCCGCTGCACACCGCGCCGGGCACTCGCACCCCAGCGGACGTCGTCCAGGTCCAGCGCCGCCAGCGCGTCCCCGGTCAGCGGCTCGGTGCCCAGCCGGTCGGCCTCCCGCGGATCGGGGTGGTACGCCTCCTCGAGCAGCTCGGTGCCGTGGAGGTTGACGAGCCCCGATGTGAGGATGCCGGGCCACTCCCGCACGCGCGCCGGCGGATGCGCGGCGGCGACCTCCTCCAGCGGCCCGGCGTCCGCGATCCACTCGCCCCGGACGGCGAGCGCACGGCCCCTGGAGTCAACGTGGATCGTCAGCATCCGGGCCCTAGTTGGAGGCGAGCAGCTTCAGCTCGGGATGGGCCGTGCCCCCCTCGATCGCCGTCGACGAGATGTGGGACACGACCCGCTCGTCGACGGGGTCGTTCGCCGGGTCGTCGTGGACGACGAGGTGCTCGTACGTCGTCGAGCGCTGTGCCGGCACCCGTCCCGCCTTGCGGATCAGGTCGATGATCTCCTGGCGGTTGGAGCGGTGCTTGGCCCCGGCCGAGGAGACGACGTTCTCCTCCAGCATGATCGAGCCGAGGTCGTCCGCGCCGTAGTGCAGGGACAGCTGGCCGACCTCCTTGCCGGTCGTCAGCCACGAGCCCTGGATGTGCCGGACGTTGTCCAGGAAGAGGCGGGCGATCGCGATCATCCGCAGGTACTCGAAGAGGGTCGCCTGGGTGCGGCCCTTCAGATGGTTGTTCTCGGGCTGGTAGGTGTACGGGATGAAGGCCCGGAAGCCGCCCGTGCGGTCCTGGACGTCACGGATCATCCGCAGATGCTCGATGCGCTCGGCGTTGGTCTCGCCGGTGCCCATGAGCATGGTGGACGTGGACTCGACGCCCAGGTTGTGCGCGGTCTCCATGATCTCCAGCCAGCGCTCGCCGCTCTCCTTCAGGGGCGCGATCGCCTTGCGGGGCCGCTCGGGCAGGAGTTCGGCGCCGGCTCCGGCGAAGGAGTCGAGTCCGGCCGCGTGGATCCGGGTGATGGCCTCCTCCACGCCGACGCCCGAGATACGGGCCATGTGCTCGACCTCGGACGCCCCCAGACTGTGGATGACCAGCTGCGGGAAGGCTTCCTTGATGGCGCGGAAGTGCTTCTCGTAGTACTCGACGCCGTAGTCCGGGTGGTGTCCGCCCTGGAACATGACCTGGGTGCCGCCGAGTTCGACGGTCTCGGCGCACCGGCGCAGGATGTCGTCGAGGTCCCGGGTCCAGCCCTTGGCGGTGTCCTTGGGAGCCGCGTAGAAGGCGCAGAACCTGCACGCCGTCACACAGACGTTCGTGTAGTTGATGTTCCGCTCGATGATGTACGTCGCGATGTGCTCGACACCGGCGTACTTACGGCGGCGTACGGCGTCGGCGGCGGAGCCCAGCGCGTGCAGCGGGGCGTCCCGGTAGAGGACGAGCGCTTCCTCCGGAGTGATCCGCCCACCGGCTGCGGCACGTTCGAGGACGGCTGTGACATCAATGGGCGTGAGGTCGGCCTTCTCGGTCACCGGGCGTCCCTTTCGTAAGGGTTGTGGACAGACCGAGCCAGCCTACGCCAGGGGTTTCCCCGGGCCGACGTCAGGCCGCGTACGCGCCGGTCAGCAGTCCCACCAGGGCGCCGGCGATGAGGAACGGCCCGAAGGGGATCGCGGTGCGCCGCCCGGCCCGCCGCGCGAGGACGAGCCCGAGCCCGTACAGCCCGCCGAAGAGGAACCCGGCGAAGGTGCCGAGGACCACGGTCGGCCAGCCGTACCAGCCGAGCATCCCGCCGAGCCCGAGGGCGAGCTTGACGTCGCCGAAGCCCATGCCGTTCGGGTTGACGAGGAAGAGCACGCAGTACGCGCCGCCGAGCGCCAGGGCCCCGAGAAGCGCGGTACGCCAGTGCCCCGCATGCCCGGGCAGGGCCGCGGCGACCGCGAGCAGGACCAGCGCGGCGGCCGCGAGCGGCAGGGTGAGCACGTCCGGCAGCCGCCGGACCCGGAAGTCGACGAGCGTCAGCAGCACACCGGCCGGGGCGAGCAGCAGCCAGACGGCGAGCTCGGGACGGGCGCCGGTGGCGAGGGCGAGGGCGCCGCAGACCAGGGCGGTGGCCGCGCACACAAGGGCGGTCCTGGGGCCGTAGGGCCGCCCGTCGGTGCACCGGGCCCGTCCCACCCACCCGTCGATCGGGTGCCCGTCCGGACACCGGTCCCGCCACGGCTGCTCGGGCTCGACGCAGAGCCGGTACGCGGCCCGGGGCACCAGCACACCGGCGCCCGCACCCCATGCCGCGGCACCGGCGGCCACCCAGAGGTCCAGATCCACGCGCTCAGGGTAAGCGCCGAAGGACACTCCGACTGGCCTTGCCCGCGGCCTACTTGACCTTCCCCATCCGCGAAGTCGGGTTCCCGGCATCCGCGTTGTCCGTCTCGTACCGAAGGTCCGCGCCGGCGGGGGTCAGACGGACCTCGTGGCTTCCGGTCGTACACGTCGAGGGATTGGACTTGCGGGCGACGCTCGTGGCGACGAGCTGCCGCGCCGAGGCCCGCTTCAGGAACAGCACGTCGTCGCAGACGCCGCCGAGCTGGTCGGTGGACCGGAAGGTGCCGATCTCACCGCCGGCGGCCGCCTGGCGGATGGTGAGACGGAACGTGCCCGCGGGCAGCGTGCCGCCGAGCGCGAGGGCGTCACCCTCCCAGGTGCCGAGGTAGAAGGGGGGCACGGCGGCTTTCCCGGCCGCCGGCTGCGACGCGCTGCCCCTGGGGGCCGGCGGGCTGGGAGCCGCTCCGGCGGCGTTGCCCCCGCCGGAGGAGCCGCCGTCGAACAGCCCGAAGACGAAGTGCGACCCGACCGTCACCGCGGCCAGCGCTCCGGCGACCGCGAGGGCGACCGTGCAGCTCAGGCGCCGGCCGCGGCCGGCGGTGCCGGGCACGGACGTCGCGGCGACGCTCAGGGAGAGCTTTCCGGGACCGTCGGCGGTGCCGGGTACGGCGTCCTCGGGCCGCGCCTCGGGCACGGGGGCGACCGGGGTGACGGGGGCCGGAGGGACGGTCATGGCGGGCGGAGGGCCGAAGGCCCCGGAGGGCGGCGGGCCGAACCCGCCCTCGGACACGGGTACTTCGCGCGCCGGGGAGGACGAACCCGCCGGGGCCGTGGCCGGCGCGGGCGGCTCGCCCAGCGAGGCCCTGCTGAAGTCCACCGGCCCCGACGGCCCAGGCTCCGACGCCTCCAGGTTCAGCAGCTGTACGGCCTTGCGGCTCACCTGTTCCACCAGCGGGCCCGGCAGCCAGCCGCCGGTCACCAGACGGGCCGCGCCCTGCGGTGCGAGCCTGCCGGCCACCTCCCGCGGTGCGGGCCGGGCGGCCGGGTCCTTGGCGAGGCAGGCGGTCACGAGTTCCCGCAACCCGCCGTCGAGACCGCCGAGTTCCGGTTCCTCGTGGACGACCTTGTACAGCAGCGCGGCCGAGGAGTCGCCGGGGAACGGGGACCGGCCGGTGGCCGCATACGCCAGCACCGCGCCCAGCGAGAAGACGTCCGCCGCGCCGGTGACGCCCTTGCCGAGGATCTGCTCGGGCGACATGTAGCCGGGCGAGCCGACCGAGACGCCCGTGGAGGTCAGCGACGCCGTACCGTCCGTCGCCCGGGCGATACCGAAGTCGATCAGAAGCGGGCCGTCGAGGGTCAGCAGGACGTTGGACGGCTTCACGTCCCGGTGCACCAGGCCGAGACCGTGCACCGCCGTCAGCGCTTCCGCGAGGCCCGCTCCCAGCGCACGTACCGAATGCGGGGGCAGCGGCCCGCCGTCCGTCACCGCGGCGGCCAGGGACGGCCCCGCCGCGTACCCGGTCGCGACCCACGGCACCGGCGCCTCGGGGTCCGCGTCGAGCACGGGCGCGGTCCAGGCCCCGCCGACCCGCCGCGCGGCCTCCACCTCGCGGCGGAACCTGGCACGGAACTCCTCGTCCAGCGCGAAGTGCGGGTGCACGACCTTGACCGCGACCGTGCGCCCGCCCGCGCTGCGCCCGAGGTAGACACGGCCCATCCCGCCCGAGCCGAGCCTGCCGAGCAGTCGGTAGGGCCCGACCGCGGTGGGTTCTCCGGCCTCCAGCGGCTGCATGGCGCCACTCCTCCCCCGTACGACCTCCCAGCAGGGTAGTGCCCGCGGGGAGCCCGCTACGGCTGCAGGAGGTCGACCTTCACGTCCGCCGGGAAGCCCGTGGTCGGCCCGACCCGCCGGGCGAACTCGGCGACCGCCTCCAGCTGCGGGCCCCCGAAGCGGAAGTCGAGCGTCGTGAAGTACCGCTCCAGCACCTGCGCGTCGAAGGCCTCCCAGCGGGCCGCCTGTTCGGCGACCTTGCCGACCTCTTCCAGGGACAGGTTGCGGGAGGCCAGGAACGCCTCGTGCACCCGCCGGGTGGAGTCCGGCTCGCGCTCCAGGTAGTCGCGGCGGGCGGCCCACACCGCGAAGACGAACGGCAGGCCCGTCCACTCCTTCCACAGCGTGCCGAGGTCGTGCACGGCGAGGCCGTAGTGCGGGGCGTCGTGGAGGTTGGCGCGCAGGGCGGCGTCGCCGATCAGGACCGCGGCCTCCGCCTCCTGCATCATCAGGCTGAGGTCGGGCGGGCACGTGTAGTAGTCCGGCGTCACCCCGTACCGCTCGGCGAGCAGCAGCTGGGCGAGGCGCACGGAGGTCCGCGAGGTGGAGCCGAGGGCGACGCGGGCGCCGTCGAGCCGGTCCAGCGGGACCTGGGAGACGATCACGCAGGACATCACGGGGCCGTCGCAGCCGACCGCGATATCGGGGAAGGCGACCAGGTCGTCGGCATTCCTGAGGAACTCGACCAGGGTGATCGGGCCGATGTCGAGATCGCCCCGCACCAGCTGCTCGCTGAGCTTCTCGGGAGTGTCCTTGGTCAGCTCCAGGTCCAGGAGCGTTCCGGTTCTCGCGAGCCCCCAGTACAGGGGCAGGCAGTTCAGGAACTGAATGTGGCCGACGCGCGGCCGGGTGCGGGAATTGTCCACATCGCGAGACTAGACCCCGTGCGGTACGGTGCTTGCTTCAGGGTCCCCGGGCGGCTCGGACACCTCCCGGACCGCTGGAGTCAACCCCCGTTTCCAGCGTGCGACACCGTGTCGTCAGTTCAGCTCACACCCGTTCAAACATTTGGGTGAAGTGATCTTGACCTCTATTGCTTCCGGCTGCCCGCGTGCTAGGCTCGCCCGCAAGTTGCAGTTTGGTTTCCTTGCAGTACAGAGCCTGCGGAGCATGTGACCGCGGGCTCTCGTCGTTTTCAGAGACATGCAGTTGTGCGGCGCTTCAGTTTTCACACTTGCAGGTTCTGGAGCAGGGCAACCCTTTGGGCCCAAGGAGGGCTTATGGCTACCGGAACCGTGAAGTGGTTCAACGCCGAAAAGGGCTTTGGATTCATCGCCCAGGAAGGCGGCGGCCCCGACGTCTTCGTCCACTACTCCGCGATCAACGCGAACGGCTTCCGCTCGCTTGAGGAGAACCAGCAGGTGAGCTTCGACGTGACCCAGGGCCCGAAGGGCCCGCAGGCGGAGAACGTCACGGCCATCTGAGTCGCTGACCCGGAGTTTCGGCCTTCGGTTCCAGGCCCGGCTCACGGCCTTGCGGCCCATTGAGTCCGATGCTTGATCCGGAACGGAAGCAGTACCCAAGGAGCCCCGCGCGCCGACCGGCGCAGGGGGCTCCTGCTTTTTTGCGGCGGTCCCTTTCCACCCGGCCCCCGCAGCCCCCGCAAGTTCCTCGGCGGCCCCACGGCCCCAGTGACCCCGCCGACGACCCCACAGGCCCCACCGGCCCCAGTGGCCTCTGCGGGATCACCCACGTCTCCGCTCGGTGACTAGAGGATCCGCCGCGCGGGGCGGGCTCCGAGTGACAGGGCCTCCAGGACCCGCCGGGTCTTCGGCCCCTCCCCCGGATCGGGATCCAGGCCCTGTCTGCGCAGGAGGGCCCCCAGGGACGCCTGGACGACCTCCGCCCCCTCGGGCGGCACCCGCTCGGAGACCTCCAGCCAGCGCAGGGGCCGCGGACCGTCCAGGGTCCAGCTCTCCACGGTCACCTCATGGTGGTCCAGGCGTACACCGTCCCAGCGCACGGAGTGCACCGGCCCCAGCACGTTCAGCGGCTCGCAGCCAAGGGGCACGTCCGCGCAGTCGGCCAGGAACGCCCGCTGCCGCTCCGACAGGGCCCAGGACGGCGGCTGCGCACCGGACGCCACGGCCTCGACCGCGTCACTGCCGCAGTCGGTCGTGAAGGACGCCGACAGCGTCCGGTGCTCCCCCGACCAGTCGCCCGTCAGGCCGAAGGAATCCGGCCCCTGCGCCCGGAAATCCAGCCACCGTTCGCCGATCCGGGACCGCCGGCACGGCCGCAGCCTGGCCGTGACGTCACCGCCTCGCCCGCCCCCGTCCCGCAGCCGCAGGATCACCCCCGCATTCCACAGCGGCAGTTCACCGGGTACCCGGGAGCGGGCGAGGGCCTCACAGAAGTAGACGCGGCGCCGGGCTCCCCCGTGGTCCGGCGCCAGCGTCCCGATCGCGGCGGCCGCGCCGGCATCCGAGAACGTCACCTTGATCTCGATCGAGTCGAGCCTCGGTCCGGCTCCCGCTGATGCCGTCGGCATCGGCCCTTCCCCCTGCTCCGCGATCCGTCTCTGCCTGCCTCATTCCGGTGTGGTGCGAGCACCATTCAAGCCCCACGCCGCTCCGCCCGCTTCGGGGAAGTCCCTGCACCTGTGTCCGCGTTCACCCTTCTTGACCCACCCGTCGTGCCTCATGATGGAGGCGGGCGGGCGCCAGGGGGTGGCATATGCGAGGGGGATCTCCGCAGCGGGTCGAGGGCACGGCGGCGCAGCGGACACCGGCCGGTTTCGTCGGGCGTGAGCGCGAGCGCGGACTGATGGACGACCTGCTCGTGGCGGGTGCGGACGGTGGGGCGGCCCTGCTGCTGTGGGGTGAGCCCGGCATCGGCAAGACGGCCCTGCTGGACTACGCGGCCGAACAGGCGAGCCGGCGGGCGACCGTCCTGCGGGCCCGGGGCATCGAGACCGAGACCGTTCTGCCGTTCGCCGTCCTGGGCGATCTGCTCATGCCGCATTCGTCCCTTTTCAGGGATCTCCCGGAGGCCCAGCGCTCCGCCCTGGAGGGGTCCCTCGCGCTGTCCGGCCAGTCCCCGGGCAATCCGTACGCGGCCTGCATGGGCGCCCTCAACGTGCTCGCCGCCCTGGGCGACCGACGCCCGGTGGTGGTCCTGGTCGACGACCTGCACTGGGTGGACCCGTCCTCCCAGCGAGTCCTGCTGTTCGTCGCCCGCCGCCTGTCCTGCGAACGGGTCGCGCTCTCCCTCACCTCGCGGGAGGACCACGGCGAGTCGGGCGAACGCCGGAGCATCCCCGCCGTGCAGGTGGGCGGGCTCGCGGCGGCCGAGTGCGCGGCGCTGCTGGCGGAGGCGGGCCGTCGGGTCGCCCCCGCGGTCCTCGACGAGCTCGTACGGATCAGCGGGGGCAACCCCCTGGCCCTGCGCGAGATGGCGTCCGGCCTCACGCCGGAGCAGGTGCGCGGGGAGCAGCCGCTGCCCGCCCCGCCCTCGCTGGGCCGCCATCTCGAACGGGCCTGGGCGGCCCGGATGGACGATCTTCCCGACAGCGCGCGCCGGGCCCTGGCGGTGCTCGCCGCGAGCCGCTCCACGGCCGCCGGCACCCTGCGCAAGGCCCTGGAGGCGGCGGGCCTGTCCCTGGAGGCGCTGTCCCCCGCGGAACAGGCGGGCCTGGTCCGGGCCACCCTCGACGGCCTGGACTTCCACCACCCCGTGCTGCGCCCGCTGGTCCTCACCCGGGCCCCGCTCGCCCACCGCTTCGCCGCCTTCCACGCCCTCGCGGCGGTGAGCACGGGTGCGTTGCACGCCTGGTACCGGGCGGCGGCCAGCGCGGGCCCCGACGAGGAGGCCGCGGCGGCGCTGGCCGAGGCGGCCCTGGAGGCGCGCCGCCGCAGCGCGTACGGGGAGTCCGCGCTGGCCTGGCGCCGTGCCGCCGAGCTGACCCCCGAGCCCGCGGTGCGCGCCGAGCGGCTGCACCGCGCCGCCTCCGACGCCCTGCTGAGCGGATCGCCGTACGGCCCGCCGTGGTGCGAGGAAGCCCTGCGGATCACGCCCGACGCGGCGGTGCGCGCGGACATCCAGGCCCTGCTGGGCCGCATGTACACCTGGAAGGGTGAGCCGGCCCGGGCGTACGGCCTGCTGCTGGACGCCGCGGACGCCGTACGCGCGACCGATCCCGCGCGCGCCTGCGTACTGCTGGCCGAGGCGACCGCCCCCGCCCGCCTGGACGGGCATGTCCCGGCGGCGATCAGGGTCGCCGAGCAGTCCGTGGCGCTCGCCGCGCCGAGGGGGCGGGACCGCTGGCTGAGCCAGACCATGCTCGGCGCGGCGCTCGTCATGGCCGGGCAGGTGGCACGGGGCACGGCGATGCTTCGGGCCGCGGACCGGGACGGCGCCGGGGACCCCGTACGCGACCAGCCGGTGTACGCCATCGCCGGGCAGGCGTGGAGCAGGGCGGAGGAGTTCACCGGGGGGCGCCGGCTGCTCAACACGGCGGTGGAGTCGGCGCGCCGCCACAGCGCGGTGGGCGTGCTGGCCTTCACCCTGGCGGTGCGCGGCGAGCTGGAGACCCGCATCGGCCAGTGGGCCTCGGCGCGCGGTGACCTGACCGAGTCCCTGCGCTGGGCGGAGGAGCTGGGCCAGCTCACGTGCGTCAGCTACACCCTGTACGGCCTGGCCCGGCTGGAGGCGCTGCGCGGCGACCGGGTGGCCGTGGAGGAACATGTGGCGCACGCGCGCCGGGAGTGCGGGACACACGGCATCGGCTGCCAGGAGTTCCATCTGACGGCGGTCCTCGGGCTGGCGGCCCTGACCCACGGTGACCACGAGACGGCCGCCGGCCAACTGGAACAGACCCTCGCACTGGCACGGGAACAGGGCATCGGCAATCCGGAGGTCGTCCCGTTCGCGGCCGACCTGGCGGAGGCACAGCTGCGGGCCGGCCGCCCGGACCGGGCCGACGAGGTGACGGCCTGGCTGGAGGAGCGGGCCCGGGAGACGGGCCTGGCATCGGCGGAGGCGGCCGCCGCCCGCTGCCGGGGCCTGCTGGCGGCCACGGCCGAGGAGGCGGAGGCGCACTTCGCCCACGCGCTGGACGCCCACGGACGCACCACGGGACCCTTCGACCTCGCCCGCACCCAGCTGTGCGAGGCGGAGGTACTGCGCCGCCACCGCCGCCCGGCCGCCGCCCGCGCCCCCCTGACGGCCGCCCTGGCCTGCTTCCAGCGGCTGGGAGCGGAGCCCTGGGCGCGGCGGGCGGCGAGCGAACTGGCCGCCACGGGCGGCACGGTGACGGCCGGCCGTCAGCCGGCGGGCGACGCGCTCTCCCTGCTGACACCGCAGGAGTTCCAGGTGTCGCGGGCGGTGGCCCGGGGACTGAACAACGTGGAGGCGGCGGCGTCGCTGTTCGTGTCCCGCAAGACGGTGGAGGCGCACCTCACCCGTATCTACCGCAAGTTGCAGGTCCGCTCCCGTACCGATCTGACCCGCCTGCTGACGGCCTCCGGCCTGCTCGACTGAGCCGTCCCGGCGGTGGGCGGTCGCCGCTACCACTCCACCGGCAGCTCCAGCGGGAAGCGGCGGATCGTCTCCGTGTCCCAGCGGATCTCCCCCGGCGGTACCGCGAGCCGCAGTTCCGGGAAGCGTTCCAGGAGCCGTCCGACGGCCACTTCCAGTTCCGCCATGGCCATCGGTACGGCGATGCACCGATGGCCGCCCCAGCCGAAGGTCATATGGGGCAGGGCAGGGCGGTCCGGGTCGATGGCGTCCGGGTCGGGGTAGCGCTCCGGGTCGCGGTTCGCCGTCAGATACGACACATGGACGTAGTCGCCCGCCCGGATCCGTACGCCGTCGATCTCCACGTCCTCCAGCGCCACCCGGGGAATGCCGACCCCCTTGCGGAAGGGGATGTAGCGCAGGACTTCGTGCAGCACGGCCGGAAGGGTGTCCGGCCGGCTGCGCAGACGCTTCATCAGGGCGGGGCGGGTCAGCAGCAGATAGGCGATGTCGCTGATCTGGCAGGTGGCCGTGTCCTGCCCGCTGAGCACCAGCGTCAGCGCCATGACCGCGAGCTCCTGGTCGTCGAGCGCGTCCTGTCCCTCTCTCGCCGCGGCGAGCGCGCTGATCAGGTCGGGGCCGGGGGCACGCCGGCGCTGTTCGACCTGTTCGCCGAAGTAGGCCCGCAGCTCGGCCTTGGCGGCCGCGGCCCTCTCACGGCTGTCCGGACCGGTGGCGAGCAGCTGGTGGACGTGCTCCTGCATCCGCTCCCAGTCCTCCTCGGGGATGCCGAGGACGTCGAAGATGGTGCGCCGGGGCAGCGGGTTCGACAGATGCTCGACCAGGTCCGCCGGCGGCCCCTGCGCCTCCATCTCGTCGAGCAGGGTGTCCGCGAGCCGGGTGATGCGCTGCCGCATCCGCTCCACCTGCCGCTGGGAGAACGCCTGGGAGGCGAGGTGGCGCAGCCGGCTGCTGTGCGGTGGGTCCATCACATTGATCGACTCCGGGGAGACGATCGGCTCGGGCGTCAGCCGGGGGTAGTCGGTGCCGATGATCGCCGCCCGGCTGAACCGCTGGTCGCTGGTCACCTGCCGCACCCCCTCGAACCCGGTGACCAGCCAGGCGTCACCGTCGCCGTACGGCAGCCGGATACGGGTGAGGGAGTCGCGGGCCATGAGCTTCGCCAGCGAGGGATCGAACTCCAGGCCCTCGCTGAAGTCGAACGGGCACAGGAGGGGTTCGTTGCCTCGGGTCATCGTGCGGTCTCCGTTTCGAGCGGCCTTCGGTGTGCCGTGGTGTGCCGTCAGCCCTCGGTCAGCGGCCTGACGTTGGTGGCGGCCACCGCGGCGCGCAGGCCCCGGGCGAGTTTCAGGGCGTCGCCGACGGCCCAGAAGTGGACGAAGAACAGGCGGGGTTCGTCCCGCAGTCCGTGGTGGTGGAGTTCGACGAGTTCGGCCCCGGCCCGCCGCAGGGCGACGAGGGCGTCCTGGACCTCCCCGGCGATCAGGCAGCAGTCGCCGCTGACGGCGGCCCGGCCGCCGCCCAGCGGCTGCCAGTTGATCGCGGTCGTGGAGCCCAGGCCGGGGGGCAGCACCAGATCGCCGTCGACGACGGTCTCCCGGCGGACGAAGAGACTTTTGTAGACCCCGTCGTCGACGCTGCCCTTGACGCCCAGGGCGGCGTCGATGCCTGCGGTGTCCAGGTCGACCGGGCGCGGCCGGGCGGGAGGCGGGGCGTGCCCCGGGGGCGGGGTGCCGGTGCGGTCGAGCGCCGCGCGCAGGCCCCGGGCGAGGGCCACCGGGTCACGGCCGTGCCCGTGGACGTGCACCCACCAGACGTCGGGGCTCTGGGAGAGCAGGTGCTTGTGGAGCGCGGTCTGCTCGATGCCCTGCCGATGCAGGACGTCGGCGAACCCCTGGACCTCCCCCTCGGTGACCACCATGTCGCCCATCACCATCGTGCCGCCGTCGGAATAGCGGACGAAGGCCATGTGCGACGCCAGGGCGAGCGCGGGTTCGACGCGGACGCCGCGGGAGACGACGGTGAGATCCCGGCGGGGGAAACCCGTGTGGTACATCAGGTTCCGCTTCATGTCGCCCGCCCGGCCGAGCGTGCCGGCAACGCCCTTCCAGTCCGACAGGACGGTGCGCACGGGACGAATCGGCTCCCGCAGCCGGCCCTTCGCCGTCTCGGTGGCCTTGGCGCAGGCGGCGGCGGTCGCTCCGGCCAGCAGCGGCGCCAGGGTGGTCGCGGCCACGATCCGTCGCCGTGACGTACCTGTGCCCGCGTGGGACTCTTCGGGTCGGTGCTCAGCCATCATGCGCGCCTCCTGACGGGATGGAAGCACGCAGTCCCCAGCAGACCGGCGAGCGGCGCCGCCGCCCGGGGCCAGCTGGGCTAAGCGGTCGTCGGTGGATCGGGTGAGGGGCTCCTACGGCACGTACAGCCCTTCCACCTCCCGGGCGAATTCCCGCAGGATCGTCTCCCGGCGGAGCTTCATCGACGGGGTCAGGTGGCCCGCCTCCTCCGTGAAGTCCACGGGAAGGACCGCGAAGCGGCGGATGGACTCGGGGCGGGAGACCAGCTTGTTCGCCTCGTCCACCGCGCGTTGCAGGACGCGGTGCAACTCCTCGTCATGGCAGAGGAGTTCCGGCGGCACCGGGTGCTTGCCGATCATCTGGCGCCAGTGCGCGATCCCGTCGGGGTCCAGGGTGATCAGTGCGGTGACATAGGGGCGGCCGTCGCCGAGGACGAGGCACTGGGAGATCAGGGGGTGGGAGCGGAGCCAGTTCTCCAGGGGCGCCGGGGCCACGTTCTTGCCGCCCGCGGTGATCAGGATCTCCTTCTTCCTGCCCGTGATCGTGAGGTACCCCTCGTCGTCCAGGCGGCCGATGTCACCCGTGGGGAACCAGCCGTCGGCGCCGGCCGGGACCACCCCGCCGGCGCGGGGGTCCCAGTAGCCGCGGAAGACCTGGCCGCCGGAGAGCAGCACCTCACCGTCCGCGGCGATGCGCACCCTTGTGCCGGGCAGCGGCCAGCCCACCGTGCCGAGCCGGGGTCTGAGCGGTGGGGTCACGGTGGCGGCGCCGGTCGTCTCCGTCAGGCCGTACCCCTCGTAGATGCCTATGCCGGCGCCCGCGTAGAAGGCGGCGAGGCGGTGGCCCAGCGGGGAGCCGCCGCAGATGACATGGCGGACCCTGCCGCCCAGGGCGTTGCGGATGCGGCGGTAGACCAGGGGGTCGTAGAAGGCGCGCGCCGTCTTCAGGGCGCGGCCGGGGCCGGGGCCGGTGCCGTGCTGCCGGGCCTCCGTCGCCTCGCCGTAGCGGCGGGCCACGTCCGCCGCACGGTCGAACAGCGTCGCCCGGCCGCCGCGTTCGGCGGCGGCCCGCGCGTTGTTGTAGATCTTCTCCAGCATGTACGGGATGGCCAGCAGGAAGGTCGGCCGGAAACTCGCCAGGTCGGCCAGCAGGTCCTGCGCCTTGAGACTCGGCGCGTGGCCGAGCCGTACCCGGGCGCGGATGCACGCGACCGCCACCATCCGGCCGAAGACGTGCGACAGGGGCAGGAAGAGCAGTGTGGACGGCTCGTCGCTGCTCTTCGCGCTGAAGATGGGGTGGAGGAGTTCGGTGGCGTTGTCGACCTCGGCGAGGAAGTTGCCGTGCGTCAGCGCGCAGCCCTTGGGGCGGCCCGTCGTGCCGGAGGTGTAGACGAGGGTGGCCAGGGTGTCCGGGCCCAGAACGCCCCTGCGGACGGAGACCTCCTGGTCCGGGAGCGGCTGCCCCAGTTCCGCCAGGCGGTCGACATGCCCCTTCTCCATCACCCACACATGGCGCAGGTCGGGCATGTGGGGGCGCTCCGGGCCGAGGGCCGCCGCCTGGCCCACGGTCTCCGTCACCAGTGCCACGACGCCCGCGTCCTGGAGGATCCAGCGGGTCTGGAAGACGGAGGAGGTGGGGTAGACGGGGACCGTCACCAGGCCCGCCGCCCAGGCCGCGAAGTCCAGCAGCGTCCACTCGTACGCCGTGCGCGCCATGACCGCGATCCGGTCGCCCGGCATCAGGCCCTCGGAGATCAGTCCCTTCGCCAGGGCGAGGATCTGGCCGGCGAATTGAGCAGCCGTCACGTCCGTCCAGCCGCCGTCCGCGTCACGGCGGCTGAGGACGCGGTGGCCTGGCACCTCGGCCGCGTTCTCGAACGGCAGGTCGGCGAGCGAGCCATGGGTCACCTGCGGCACGAGTGGGGGCACATAGGCCTCCCGCACCTCACCGTTCAGCCGCCGGATCTCCGGCTCCACGAGCACCGGGCCGCCGTCGTGGTCGAGATCGGCCGGGGCCGTGGGGACGGGAGCGGACGAGTACGAGATGGGCATGGGCAGCTCCTGGGGCCTGCAGCGGTGCACTGCTTCGCTGCATGAGGTACGCGCTGGGCGCACGGAGACGTTCATCGGCGGCGCGGCTCGCTGTTACCGCCGGTTCGGACCCGGATGGTACGGGGCCCGCGTGGGGAGTCTGTGCGGGTTCGGGGACGGTCCGGGGACGGGCGTGTGCAGCCTCCGCGTTCACCTGCGGCGGGGTGCGGTCCGAGGGCGCGGGAACCGCCTGCGCACCCGATCCGGGACCGACATAGCCTTACCCGCGGTAACCTTACTCGGCAGTAAACCGTCGAACGAGCTCGGAGCCGGACGATGACCGACCGCCATGCGGCCAGAGAGTTCGGGGGGCGTAGGCCATGACCGTCCTCACCGGCTCCCCGGCGCCGGGTCCGCTGCTGGCCCGTGGCGCTCTTCTCTCCCCTTTCAAGCGCCCCCAGCCCGACGCACCCTTCCCCAGGGTCCGGCTCCTCCTGCCCGGCGTGCGGATCGACTCGGGCCGGCTCGCCGCCTATGAGCGCGTCTGCGGGTTCCCGACCGGGGCGGAGGCGCTGCCTGCCACCTACCCCCATGTCCTCGGCTTTCCGCTCGCCCTGCGGATCATGGCGAGCCGGCGGTTCCCGCTTCCCCTCGTCGGTCTTGTGCACACGTCCGTCGAGATCACCCAGCGCGCGCCGCTCGCCCCGGACGAGGAGTACGACATCGGCGTGCGGGTGCGGGAACTCCTGCCCCACCGGCGCGGCACGGAGGCCGTCGTCGTCACCGAGGTCCACGCCGGGGAGCGGCTGGTGTGGGAGTCGGCCAGTACCTATCTCGCCCGGCACCGCACCACCGCCCCGGCCGGGGCACCGCCGTCCGGCCGGTCCGTCCTTCCCGCCCTCGCCGAGTGGCGCCTCGCCGACGACGTCGGGCGGCGCTATGCGGCGGTCTCCGGGGACCGCAACCCCATCCATCTGCACCCCCTCACCGCCCGTCCGTTCGGCTTCCAGAGGGCGATCGCGCACGGCATGTGGGCCGTCGCCCGATGCCTCGCCGAGCAGTCGGCCGCCGGCTCCGCCGTGCACCTGCGTGCCGAGTTCAGGGCACCCGTCCTGCTGCCGGGCACCGTGACGTACGCGGCCGACGGGGGACGATTCGAACTGCGCGGCGGGAACAGGCTCCACCTTCGCGGAGAGCTGCGGAACCTGCGGGAGTGAGCCCCGCGCGCCACCGGGAAGTCGGAAATTCCGGGCGGAAACCCTCAGGGCCGGAGCGGAAAACCGGTGGGACACCTCCCCAGAAAGCGGGAATCGCCGGCCGGGAACGGCGGAAACCCCTGGGAACGGCGGAATCACTGCCGGAAGAGCCCCTGGAACACCGGCCGGAACTCCTCGGGAAGCGCGGCCGGAACTTCGCAGGAACCACGGCCGGAACTCCGCACGAACCCGGCCGGACCCGGCCGGAAACCCCGGCGGAGACCCATAGCCGGCACGACCCGGAATCCGCATGGGTCCAGCTCACAGGGGTACGGGAAGGGACATGGGTGTGCTGGCCCGTATCGACGGTTACCAGCGACGGCATCGCTGGGCGGGCTTTTCTCTGGCCGTGGCCTACAAGTTCTTCGACGACCAGGCCGCATATCTCACCGCACTTTTGACGTACTACGGTTTTCTGTCCCTGTTCCCGCTGCTGCTCTTCCTCGTGGCCCTGCTCGGTTCCATGCTCAGCGGCAACCCGCACCTCCAGCAGGCGCTGCTGGACTCGGCACTGAGCGAGTTCCCGGTGATCGGCGACCAGCTCGGTCACAACATCCACTCCTTCCACGGGAGTGGTATCGCCATCGGTGTGGGTATCGCGGCCAGTCTCTACGGCGCCCTGGGCATCGCGCAGGCCGCCCAGCTCGCCCTGAACAAGATCTTCGCGGTGCCCCGCCACGCCCGTCCCGACCCGCTGCGCTCGCGGCTGAAGGGGCTGAAGTTCCTGTCGCTGCTCGCGCTCGGGCTCTGTGTCACCACGGCCCTGTCCGCCGGTGAGTCCGCGGCCAGTGTGTTCGGCGCCCGGCTGGCGGTCGGCGTGCGCGTCGCCGCCGCGGCCACGGCGGTCGTGCTCAACGCCTGTCTGCTGATGCTCAGCTACCGCATCCTGGCGCGCCGCCGGCTGCCGGTACGCCTGATGTACGCCCCGGCCCTGGCCGGTGCCTGCGCCTGGCAGGTGCTCCAGTGGGGCGGCTCGTACTACGTCGGCCACGTCCTGAGGGGCGCCACGGCGACGTACGGGTTCTTCGGGATCGTGCTCGGCCTGATCGCCTGGCTCTACCTCGGCGCGCTGGTGTACCTCGGCACGGCGGAGATCTGTGCGGTGCGGTGCCTGCGGCTGTGGCCCCGCAGCCTGCTGAGCCCGTTCACCGACCGTGTCCACCTCAGCTCGGGCGATCTGCGCGCCTACCGGTCGTACGCGGCGACGCAGTCCTTCAAGGGCTTCGAGAAGATCACGGTCCATTTCGACCGGCCCCCGCACCAGCCGGCGGACGGCGACGGCGGGGAGGGGCACCCGCCCGCCGAGGGCGACGGCGACGGCGACGGCCGGGAGGGGCACCCGCCGGGGGGCACCTAGTCGTGGTCCGGGGGCGACCGGGAACGCCTCATGCGCCGCGACGGCGATCAGACGGGTCACGGACGCGACGATCCCCCGGCGCACCGGGGCGACCTCGGCGCGAAGGGTTCGCCGTGCGCAGCCCCGTCCGCACGCCGGAGCGCACGGCCGCCGTGAGCGCGGCGGTCTCGCGGCGGATACAGGCCGTGAAGAGGTCTTCCTTGGAGTTCAGGTACAGATACACCAACGGCTTGGACGCGCCCGCCAGTTCGGCGATCTCGTCCATGGACGCGGCCGTGTGGCCGCGTCGGCCGAGGGTCTTCGCGGAACCCATACGGGCAAGAGCACGATCAGCCCGCCACGGGGGCTTCAGCTCACGAAGTCTGGCCCTGTGCGCGCGCCGCGTCGTCGTCCACGTCCTCCTGGGCGCGGTTCGCCTCGAGGCCGGCCTTCATACGGTCGACCTTCTGCGCGATCTCCACGGAGGCCCGGTCGCGCTCTCCACGCAGCACCACGAAGCTGATCGGGGCCGAGATCACCAGGGCGAGCAGGACGATCCACAGGCCGTTGGAGGCGCCGAGGCCGCGCGGGGCGAGACCGGAGTAGACGAGGGCCCAGACGACGACGAGGCAGCCCGCGAGGATACCGAGGCGCATCAGCGTGTAGCGGAGCATCTCTATCCACTCTTCCGTTCCGTGGGAATCCCCCTGTTGGTCACCGTCCAGTGAAGCACGCGCGGCGCCCGATCTTGCAGGGGGGTGCGGGACAGCCCGGTCGCCCGGGCCAACGGCCGGTCATCCAAGGGGCAGCATCATCGTGATGTCGTCGCGGTCGTCCCCGGGCGCCACCCGGATCGCCCCGGGCACCCGGCCGACCTCCTTGTAGCCGCAGGAGCCGTAGAAGTGCTCCAGACCCAGGCCGCCGCGGCAGGTGAGCCGTATCGCCTCGATGCCCTCGAAGCCGCGGGCCGCGTCCGCGGCGGCGGCCAGCAGGTCGCGGCCGTAACCCTTGCCCTGGTGCCGGGGGTGCACCATCACCGTGTAGAGCCACAGCCAGTGCGTCATCAGCCGGTGCGTGTTCATGCTGAGGAACGCGCTCGCGGCCACCCGCCCCTCCGTGTCGTACCCGAGGAGCAGCCGGGTGCGCCCCTCGCTCATCGCCGCCAGATGCCGGACGAGCTCCGGCCGTACCACCTCCCGGGTGACCGGCGGTACGAACCCGACGGCCCCGTCGGCGTTGGACACGTCCGTCCACAGATCGAGCACGCCGTCGCGCACGACGGGGGTCATGGCGGGATCCAGAACGAAGGTAAGGGGCATGGGGCGAGGCTATCTATTACCTCGTTTGGCGTTCAAGAAGGTGTGTCGCCCCTCACCCCACTCATGGGAGGGATCAGATCCGCATCGGCTGGGGCTCGTCGCGGCGCGCCGGGTCCGGGCCCTCGTACTCCCGGATGATCTCGTACCGCGTGTTCCGCTCCACCGGACGGAAACCGGCGTCACGGATCAGGTCCAGCAGGTCCTCACGGGTCAGCTTGTTAGGCGTGCCGTAGTTGTCCGCATCGTGCGTGATCTTGTACTCGACGACCGAGCCGTCCATGTCGTCCGCACCGTGCTGAAGGGCCAGCTGCGCGGTCTGCACGCCGTGCATCACCCAGAAGACCTTGACGTGCTGGACGTTGTCGAAGAGCAGACGGGAGACCGCGAAGGTCTTCAGCGCCTCGGCGCCCGTCGCCATCTGGGTGCGCGCCTGGAGGCGGTTGCGGACCTTGCCGTCCTTCATGTCCACGAAGTCGTGCTGGTAGCGCAGCGGGATGAAGACCTGGAAACCGCCCGTCTCGTCCTGCAGCTCACGCAGTCGCAGCACGTGGTCCACGCGGTGGCGCGGCTCCTCGATATGGCCGTACAGCATGGTGCACGGAGTCTTCAGACCCTTCTCGTGCGCCAGGCGGTGGATGCGCGACCAGTCCTCCCAGTGGGTCCTGTGGTCGACGATGTGCTGCCGGACCTCCCAGTCGAAGATCTCGGCACCGCCACCGGTGAGCGACTCCAGACCGGCGTCGATGAGTTCGTCGAGGATCTCGGAGGCCGAAAGACCGGAGATCGTCTCGAAGTGGTGGATCTCCGTCGCCGTGAACGCCTTCAGCGAGACGTTCGGCAGGGCGGCCTTCAGCTCGCGCAGCGACCGCGGGTAGTAACGCCACGGCAGGTTCGGGTGCAGGCCGTTGACGATGTGCAGTTCGGTGAGGTTCTCCGACTCCATCGCCTTGGCGAGCTTGACCGCCTCCTCGATGCGCATCGTGTACGCGTCCTTCTCGCCCGGCTTGCGCTGGAACGAGCAGTACGCGCAGGACGCGGTGCACACGTTCGTCATGTTGAGGTGACGGTTGACGTTGAAGTGGACCACGTCACCGTTCTTGCGGGTCCGTACCTCGTGCGCGAGACCGCCGAGCCAGGCCAGATCGTCCGACTCGTACAGCGCGATGCCGTCCTCGCGGGTCAGCCGCTCACCGGCCCGGACCTTGTCCTCCAGCTCGCGCTTGAGCCCGACATCCATGCTTCCGCCTCTCCCTCCGGACAAACCCACCCCACCGTACCCCTCGCCCTCCGGGCGGACGGCGCCCCCCACCCGGCGCCCCCCACCCGGCGCTTCTCGTCCGGGCGCTGCCTCTCAGCGGGTCTCGGGGAGCTCCCCCACCCGGTTCTCCCACTTGGTGGACAGCACGATCGTGGTCCGCGTACGGGAGACGCCCTTGGTGCCGGACAGCCGGCGGATCGTCTTCTCCAGGCCGTCGACGTCGGTCGCGCGCACCTTGAGCATGAACGAGTCGTCGCCGGCGATGAACCAGCAGTCCTCGATCTCCTGAAGGTCCTTCAGCCGGTGCGCCACGTCCTCGTGGTCGGCGGCGTCGGAGAGCGAGATGCCGATGAGGGCGGTGACCCCGAGGCCGAGGGAGGCGGCGTTGACGGTCGCACGGTAACCGGTGATGACACCGGCCGCCTCGAGGCGGTTGATGCGGTCGGTGACGCTGGGCCCGGACAGGCCGACGAGGCGCCCCAGCTCGGCGTAGGAGGCCCGCCCGTTCTCCCTCAGGGCCTGGATGAGCTGCCTGTCCACCGCGTCCATGCGATCGATGCCTTCCACTGAAGAGGTCTTGAGAGGTCTTGAGAGGTCTGATCAGGTCTGAAAGAGACCCGAAAGTCAGGGGGTACCGCTGTCGGCCGACGTGCGGCCGGGCCTCAGGTCGTACGGCTTCCGCCGCCCAGCTCGCCCTTCCAGCGCCGGTAGAGCCGGTGTTCGACGCCCACCGCATCGAGCACCCGCCCGGCCACGAAGTCCACCAGGTCCTGGATGTGCGTGGCCCCGGCGTAGAAGGCGGGCGAGGCGGGCACCACGACCGCGCCCGCGTCGTCCAGCGTCACCAGGTGCCGCAGGGTCTGACCGTTCAGCGGGGCCTCCCGTACGGCGACGACCAGCGGACGGCCCTCCTTCAGCGTCACGCTCGCCGCCCGTTGCAGCAGGTCCTTCGACAGCCCGAGCGCGACCCCCGCCACGCACGCCGTCGAGGCCGGCACGATCAGCATCCCCTTGGCCGGATACGACCCCGAGGACGGCCCGGCGGCCAGGTCACCGGAGCTCCAGTGCCGTACCCCCGTGATGTCCACGTCGAAGGTCCCGGGCTTCCCGTCGGCGCCGCGGGACAGCCAGGCCCGCAGGTCGTCCTGCCAGTGGGCGTCACGGAACGGCAGGCCCGTCTCGTCCAGCAGCGTGAGCCGCGAGGCCCGGCTGACCACGAGATCGACGCTCTCGCCGGCGTCGAGGAGCCCGCGCAGCACGGCGGCGGCATAGGGGGTGCCCGACGCACCCGAAACCCCCACGATCCAAGGCGTGCGCGGCGTCTCTCCTGGCTTGACTGGGTTCACGCCCCCGAGCCTATCCGGCGTCGTGCACGGGCGACCGGCCAAGGTCCCGCTGAGCGGGCGGTGTGGCCGGGGCCGGGGTCAGGACACGGCGCGCGCCTTCGGATCCACCGGCAGGCGGCCGGTCGTCAGCGTCAGCTTGCCGAGCGGGGAGTCGACGGTCAGGTCGGGGCCGTACGGGATGACGTCGCGGCCGCGGTAGCCGTCGGACGCGGGGTTCCACATCGTGACGACATGGCTCTTGAGCGGGTCGAGTACCAGGTAGTCGGCGATGCCCCGGGAGGCGTACCAGCGGGGTTTGACCTCGTAGTCGCGGCGGACGCTTTCCGGGGAGACCACCTCGGCGACGAGCTCGATCAGGTCGGCCGGGTACGCACTGCGATTCTCGGCCTCCGCCTCGGCCGGGATGACCGCGATGTCCGGGCAGAACTCATTGGCGTCGTCGAACGGGAACGCCACACCGCTCACCAGGGCCCACGCCGGCGGCAGCTGCGTCTCGAGGAGTGCCCACACCCGCTGGATCGTCTTCCCGTGGAAAGGCCTGACCGGGTTCACCACGATGCTGCCCTCGACGATTTCCGTCACATAGCCGGGGAACATGTCCTCCAGCTTGCCGAGCTGCGAGTGCAGGCGGTCGATGCCCGAGACGGTCACGGTGGCCTCCCTGGGGTCCTGCCCTCGATGGTAGGCCGCACCGTATTCAGACGGTCAGACCCCGAACCAGAAGATCGAGCAGCGCACACACGAACAGGGCAATCCCGATGAACCCGTTGACGCTGAAGAACGCGCGATTGAGGCGGCTCAGGTCGTGGGGCCGCACGATCGAGTGCTCGTAGACGAAGGCGCCCGCCACGATCACCAGGCCGAGCCAGAAGAAGAAGCCCGCGCCGGTCACGACCGCGTACCACACGAACAGCGCCGTCACGATGGCGTGGCAGACCCGGGCGGCCCGGATCGCCACCGGGATGCCGAAGCGGGCCGGCACCGACATGACCCCGATCTCGCGGTCCGTCTCCACGTCCTGGCAGGCGTAGATCAGGTCGAAACCGCCGATCCAGATGCCGACCGCGAGGCCGAGGACCACCGCGTCCCAGTCCCACCTGCCGCTGATCGCCAGCCAGCCGCCGACCGGGCCCATCGCCTGGGCCAGACCCAGGATGGCCTGCGGGAAGTTCGTGAAGCGTTTGCCGTAGGGGTAGACGACCATCGGGATGACCGCGATGGGGGCCAGGGCAAGGCAGAGCGGGTTCAGCAGGGCCGCCGCGCCCAGGAACACCGCCAGGGCGATCAGGGCGCCGGTCCAGGCGTGGCGGACCGACATCGCCCCGGTGACCAGCTCCCGGTGCGCCGTGCGCGGGTTCCGGGCGTCGATCTCCCGGTCGATGATCCGGTTGACCGCCATGGCGAACGTCCGCAGACCCACCATGCAGACGGTGACCATCAGCAGCCGTCCCCAGTGGATGTTCCGATCCCACTGGTACATCGCGGTCAGCGAGGCGATGTACGCGAAGGGCAGGGCGAAGACGGAGTGCTCGATCATCACCAGGCGCAGGAACGCCTTGGTGCGTCCTGGCTGCGGGATCGCGGCGGAGGCGCTGCTCACAGGCCGTACTCCTTCCAGCGGCGGGTCACCTTCGCCGCCGTCTCCGGGTCGGACAGGACCATGTCGGGCCAGCCGCCGTCCCTCGTGTAGCCCTCCTCGGGCCACTTCCCCGTCGCGTCGATGCCCGCCTTGCCGCCCCAGAACTGCTGGTAGGAGGCGTGATCGAGGTGGTCGACGGGGCCTTCGACCACGGTGAGGTCGCGGGCGTAGTCCGTGTTGCCGAGGGCACGCCAGGCGACCTCGTGCAGATCGTGCACATCGCAGTCGGAGTCCACGACCACGATCAGCTTCGTCAGCGACATCATGTGCGCGCCCCAGATGGCGTGCATCACCTTCTGGGCGTGCTTGGGGTACTTCTTGTCGATCGAGACGATCGCGCAGTTGTGGAAGCCGCCCGCCTCGGGGAGGTGGTAGTCCACGATGTCCGGCACGATGATCTTGAGGAGGGGCAGGAAGAAGCGCTCGGTGGCGCGGCCCAGCGGCCCGTCCTCCGTCGGGGGGCGGCCCACGACGATCGACTGGAGCAGCGGCCGCTTCCGCATGGTGACGCAGTCGATCTTCAGGGCCGGGAAGGGCTCCTGCGGCGTGTAGAAGCCGGTGTGGTCGCCGAAGGGCCCCTCGGGGAGCATCTCGCCCGGCTCGAGCCAGCCCTCCAGAACGACCTCGGCCTGGGCGGGGACCTGGAGCGGGACCGTCTTGCAGTCGACCATCTCGATCCGCCGGCCCGCGATGAACCCGGCGAAGAGGTACTCGTCGATGTCGCCGGGCAGCGGTGCGGTCGAGGCGTACGTCACGGCGGGCGGGCACCCGAAGGCGATGGCGACGGGCAGTCTCTCGCCGCGCCGGGCCGCCACCTGGTAGTGGTTGCGGCTGTCCTTGTGGATCTGCCAGTGCATGCCGATCGTGCGCTTGTCGTGGCGCTGGAGGCGGTACAGCCCGAGGTTGCGGATCCCGGTCTCGGGGTCCTTGGTGTGTGTGAGCCCGAGATTGAAGAAGGAGCCGCCGTCCTTGGGCCAGGTGAACAGGGCGGGCAGCGCGTCGAGGTCGACGTCGTCGCCGTGCAGGACGACCTCCTGCACCGGAGCGCTGTCCGGTTTGACCTTCTTGGGGGGCACATGGGTCATCGCGCCGAGCTTCCCGAAGGCCTCGCGGATCCCGACGAACCCGTGCGGCAGCTCCGGCCGAAGCAGGCCGCCGATCTTGTCGGAGATCTCGCCGTACGACTTCAGGCCGAGCGCCTTCAGCAGGCGGCGGTCGGTGCCGAACACGTTCATGGCGAGCGGCATGCGCGACCCGCGCACGTTCTCGAAGAGCAGCGCGGGCCCGCCCGACTTCTGTACCCGGTCGACGATCTCCCCGACCTCCAGATAGGGGTCGACCTCGGCCTTGATGCGCTTGAGGTCTCCCTCGCGTTCCAGCGCCCGGAGCAGGGAGCGAAGATCGTCGTAAGCCATGCGTTCCAGTATCCGGTACCGGCTAACCTGACCCCGTCACCGGGGCCGTCCCACGCTCCGTCACCGTCTCCTGGGGGATCGCACGACCATGTTTCGGTATCTGCCCTACCTGCTGGTCCTCGCGCTGTGGATATACGCCTTCATCGACTGCCTGAACACGCCCGAGGAGCAGGTCCGGGCACTGCCCAAAGTGGTCTGGGCCATCATCATCCTGCTCTTCGGCGAGGTGCTGATCGGTCCGATCGCCTGGCTTGTCGCGGGCAAGGTGCGTCAGATGCCGGTGAACGGCTCGACGCCCTCCGAGTGGCACCGCAACCACCGCGCGAGCTGGGTGGCGCCCGACGACAATCCCGAGTTCCTCAGGTCGCTGAAGGAAGAGAACAAGAAGGACGAGGCCCTTCTGAAGGACTGGGAGGCCGATCTGCGCCGCCGCGAGGAGGAGTTGCGCCGCCGGGAGCGGGGCGAGGAACCCAAGGACTGAGGGAACCGGGACCGACCGGTGGAACTCCGGCTGCTCGTCACCTTCGAGAAGGTGGCCACGGTGCTCAGCTTCACCCGCGCCGCGGCGGAACTGTCGTATGCGCAGTCCAGCGTGACCGGCCAGGTCCGCGCGCTGGAGTCCACGCTCGGCACGGAACTCTTCGACCGGCTCGGCAGCCGTATCCGGCTGACGGAGGCCGGCGAACGGCTTCTGCCCTACGCCCGGCAGATCATCGAACTGAGCGAAGAGGCGCGGGCGGCGGTGGCCGGCGCGGAGGAACCCGCGGGAACCCTCACCGTCGGCACCATGGAGTCGCTGACCTCGTACCGTCTGCCGCCGCTGCTGGAGCTGTTCCACCACCGCTATCCGAAGGTGCGGCTGTCGCTGCGGACCACCATCGGGGACGAGACCCGGCAGGCGCTGCGGCAGGGGACGTACGACCTGGGATTCCTGATGGAGGAGGAGACCGGGCACGCCGGGCTGGAGACCGCAGTGCTGGCCGAGGAGCCGCTGGCGCTGGTGGCGGCGCCCGGACACACCCTGGCCTCGAAGCCGGTCACGACGGCCCATCTGGTGGAACAGTCCCTGCTGGCCACCGAACCCGGCTGTGCCTACCGTGACCTGTTCGAGCGGGAGCTCGCCTCTCTCGCGCCCGTGGAGTTCAGGGAGTTCGGCACCATCGAGGCCACCAAGCGCGCGGCGGCGGCCGGTCTCGGGATCTCGCTGCTGCCCGAGGTGACGGTCGCCGCCGAACTCGCGGATGGCTCTCTGGTTCGTCTGCCGTGGGAACCGCCGTTCACGCTTCGCACGCAGCTGGCGTGGCGGGCCGGGAAGCGGCTTCCGGCGCATGCCCGGCTGTTCGTCGAGCAGACACGGCGGCTGGTCTCCGAGCAAGTGTGACCTTCAGACCGGCCGTGACGATCAGCGGGACGCCCAGGGCCTGCACAACTCCGATGTGGTGGCCGTACACCGCCCAGTCCATCAGCAGGGCGACGGCCGGATAGACGAAGGCGAGCACCGCGATCTTCGAGGTCGGGAGCTTGGCGTAGGCGGCGTACATGAGGACGTACATCACCCCGGTGTGGAGGAAGCCCAGCCCCACCAGCCAGCCCCAGCCGGCTCCTTCGCCCCGCATCGCCCCGAAGTCGGCGAACGGCAGCAGCAGCGGGATGCCGACGAGAACCTGGACGAGGGCGACGAGGTGCGGCCGCACGCCGGTGACGCGCTTGGTGACCAGGGTCGACAGCCCGTACAGGAGCGCGGCGAGGAGGGCCTGGCCCACGCCCAGGAGGTAGGAACCGCCGCCTGTGAAGTCGCCGGGCGTGACGCCCGAGACGAGGATCAGTCCGGCGAAGGCGACGGCCACCCAGCCGACCTTGGCGGCGGTGAGCCGCTCGCGGAACAGCAGGGCGCCCAGCAGCACCACGTGGAACGGCTGCGTGTGGTACACGACCGTCGCCACGGAGATCGACGTGTTCCCGTACGCCTGGAAGAGCAGAACCCAGTTGAAGACGATGAACACGCCACCGAGGGCGGCCAGGCCCAGGGTGCGCGGGGTGAAGCCGTGGCCGCGCAGCCAGCCGCGGGCGACGACGTAGGTGCCGAGGGCGAGGGCGCCGAACAGCACGCGGAAGAAGACGACATCGAAGGGCGAGGCGCCCGACTCGACGACGAAGACACCGAGGGTGCCGGAGAGCACCATGGCGG
Organism: Streptomyces glomeratus; assembly: GCF_021462825.1. Lineage (GTDB taxonomy): Bacteria > Actinomycetota > Actinomycetes > Streptomycetales > Streptomycetaceae > Streptomyces > Streptomyces glomeratus. The sequence continues at coordinate 70,550 of NZ_JAKEEB010000031.1, forward strand.
TCGTCAGCTGGGCAGTGCCCTTGTTCTCCGGGGTCATGTCCAGGACGCTACGGGCGGGCGGGGCACCCGGTCCAAGGGCTGGTGGGGCGTCCTGCCGATGGGCCCATCGGCCCCGCCGATACCCGCGCCCGTCCCCCGCATCCCACCTTCACCGGCACCGACGTGCCGCATGTCGCATGTCGCATGTCGCCTGCCAAGTCTGACGACCGCCCGAAGCAGGACGATCATTCGCGGCCGGCAGCGGAAGACTTTCGTAACCCAACGGACATCGCGCGCCCTAGTCCGAATCAACTCCCCCTTTTTTACACTGGCGTTGGTAGACCTCACAGCAGCACATCGGATCGGACCGCTCCGGGGGGAGATGCGGTGCACAGATCGCTGCACGGCCGGGGACCGCTGTTCGACACCGACCCGCCCGGCCTCGCTGCGCGGCTTGTCGGTGCGCGCCCGTACCAGCTCCGCTCCTCACCGTACGAACACCAGGACGACCTGCCGTTCGTGGTGTTCGCGGGCGGGCGCGGACTCGGCAAGAGTGCGCTGCTCGCGGAGATACGCACCGCCTACCAGGGGCATACGCCCGTTGCGCTGATCGACGGCGAGGAGGCGCAGTTCGCCGGGCCGCCCGCGAACCGGCCCCGCGCGGCCTGGTCGCCGGTGGCGCACGCCCTCACGACCGTCGCCGAGCAGCTCGCCGAGCCCGTGAAGGGCGCGGGGCGGATCAGTTTCCCGCGGCTCGCCTCGGGGCTGCTGGCCGTCGCGGCGGGCGGCTGGAGCGACCGGAACGTGGCGCGGATCCGGCAGGAGGCCGAGCGCATCCTGCTGCTCAACGACTCCCGGTCCTTTCTGGACGGGTTGGCGGGCCGCTGGGTGAGCAAAGTGATCGCCAAGCTCGTGGCCTCCCTGTCGAACGCCGGGCCCGTCGTCGAGCCGATCATCGAGGCGACCCTGGAGGCGTTCAGCGAAGGCGTCTCGCCCACCCACCGGCGGCTGCGCAGGGCCGCCACATGGTTCCGCGACTACCCGAACGCGGGCGGCAACCCCAAGCTGGGGCTCATCCTGCTGTCGGGGCACTTCCGGGCGGGCGGCGACTCCCGCACCCACGCCGAGCGCTTTCTCGTCCGGGCGCTGCTCGCCGACCTCGACGACGCCTACGCCGGCGTCATGCAGCGCTCCCACCGGCTGGGCCGCCCGGTCGTGCTGATCGACAACGTGCAGGCTCCCGCCGGACGAGGCCTGATGGAGGCCGTGCTGCGCGACCGGGCGGACGGCCTCGGCGACCAGGTCGTCTTCTTCTCGGCTCTGCGCGGGTACGCCCTCCCCGCACTCAGGCACGCCGTCCGCCGCACGCTCGCCGAGGTGGCCCGCACCACCGGCTGGGAACCGGGCAGCTCCCCGTCCTCACGGGCGCTGCTCGTCTCGCTGCCGCCGCTGACGCCCGACGACACCCTGCACATCGTGGGCGCCCTGTGCCGGGGTCTGGACGTGCCGCCCCAGCTTCCGCACGCCACCCACCGGCTGACCGGCGGCAGCCCGCTCGGCATCACCCTGCTCGGCGAGTCGGCCCGGCAGAACCTGCCGGGCGGAGCCGAGTCCCTCGGCGCGCTGCTCACCGGGGACGTCGCCCTCCACGCGGACCACGACGGCCGCCCCGCCTACCGGGAACTGCTCGACCGCCTGGTGCCGGATGGCCGACTCGACGAACTGACCGTGCTCGCCGCCGCGCACGACCGGGACTCGGCGCTGGCGCTCGCCGAGGACCGGCTTCCGGACGACTTCGGCGCGGCCGGGGTGCTCGGCCTCCAGGAGCGGCTCACGGAGGAAGGGTGGCCGACGGCGGACGGGCAGTTCGTCGGCGACCCGTTTCTGCGGGCGCTGCTCCTGCTGCGGCTGCACCACCTCGACGCGGACCACGCGCAGTGGAAGGCGGTCCACCGCGCGGTCATCGACCACTACGGCGGGCGGGACACCACGGACGCGGCACGCTATCGCCTGCACCATGAACTCGCCTTGGGAAATGCGGACTTGGCGGTGGAGCATCTGCGGGACACCTTCCCGGGCACGGAGGTCGGCGCCTGGCTGCGTTCCCTGGTCTTCATCGCGTCCGCGCCCTACTACCACGCGCACGACCCCGAGGGTCACGACGACTCCGACGGCCACGACCACCGGGCCGCGGTGGCGCTCGGCCGTACGGATCCTGCGCAGCGGCCGCCCGAGGGCGTGGACGCCGCGCTGCACCTGCGCGTACGGCGGCTGCTGCACGCCGTGTGGCAGCTGACCGATCCGCTGGTGCTGCCCGACCCGGAGGTGGCCGAGCGGCTGCGCTTCGAGCTGGAGCAGTTGTCGAACCTGCGGCCCGGGGGCACGGCCCTGCTGTGGCGCGCCTCGCGGGACTGGCCCTCGGACGCGCTGGCGGGCCGTCCTCTGCGTATCCCGGGGGACGACGGGGACGGGGACGGGAGCCAGGGGTGAGGGGACTCACCGGGGCCTACGGGGCCGGGGCCGTACGGCGGTGGGCGCGGAGGACGGGTTCGTACGAGGACGGGGGTCGGTGATGGCACGGCTGTGGAGATGGCTGCGCGAGGACGTCTGGGAGATTCGCTTCCGCCGGTACATGGCGCTGCTGCTGGCCGCCGTCGTGGTGGCCGCCGCCGTGTGGACCGGCCTGGTGATGACCAGGGTGGACCATTCCTGCGCGCCGGGAGTGTCCCATCCCGAGGGCAGCGACGACTGCGTGGGCGTCTCGGCGACGGCGTATGACTTCGGCCGTTCCCGGTTCACCGCGACCGTGCGGGCGATCGACCGTGAGAACCACCGGCTCAAGCCCGGCAGCTATGTGACGGTCGCGCTGTTCCTGCCGTTCACCGCGTCCGCCCCGGCCACCCTGAACGACATACAGCACCAGTTGCAGGGCGCGTATCTGGCCCAGTACCAGGCCAATCACGACACCAACGACCAGTCCCCGGCGATCCGGCTCGTCCTCGCCAACCCCGGTGCGGACGGGGCCCATTGGCAGACCGTGGTCGACCGGCTGGACGCGATGGCCAAGGGCCCGGACACGCTGCGGGCGGTGACCGGCATAGGGCAGAGCACCGACAGCAACAAGAAGGCGCTCAGGGCGCTGACCCGGCTCGGCATTCCCGTGATCGGCACCTCGATCACCGCCGACGACCTGGCCAACGGGCAGGGCGGCAAGGACCCCTATCCCGGGCTGGCCCGTGTCTCCCCCACCAACACGGACGAGGCCCGCGCCCTCGCCTCGTTCGCCCAGGTGTCGGGCGGCCAGGCGCTCCTGGTGTACGACAAGCCGGGCGACCCCTACACCCGGACGCTCCAGGACTCCTTCGAGAAGCTGCTGTCCGGCTCGCGGATCGCGCCGCAGTCGTTCACGCCGCCAGCCGACCGCACGCTGGACGGCACGACCGGGAACCAGTTCCGGCAGATCGCGTCCGTCGTGTGCGACACCCCGAAGACCGTGAACACGATCCTGTTCGCCGGGCGGCACACCCAATTGCGGCAGCTCGTCAACGCGTTGGGGGACCGGGGCTGCACGGACCGCAGGCTCACCGTGCTCACGGGGGACGAGGGGTCGTACCTCACCGGCGACACGAAGCTCGAACCGCGGGCCCTCACCCGCAACCTCTCCGTCCGCTACACCGCGCTGGCGCATCCGGACGCCTGGCGGAAGGAGACCGCGGCGACGGGCGGCGGCGCGGCGGACGCGAAGACGCTGGACGACCTGATCACCCGGAGCAAGGGGGAGCCGGTCGGGCCGATCGGGCAGGTCGCCCTGCAGGACGGGCAGCTGATCATCTCGTATGACGCGATGCGGCTCGCGGTGCAGGGGTTGCGGGAGGCGACGCCGAACGGGCGGGCGGTGCCGCCGCTCGCCGAGGTCGTCAACGAGTGGTCGTTCGTCAAGGGGTCGCACCGGGTGAACGGGGCGAGTGGCTGGATCTGCCTCGACGGGCACGGGAACCCCTACGACAAGGCCGTACCGGTGGTGGAACTGACACCGTCGGGCGGGTCGCGGTTCGTGCGGATCGCCTGGCCGGAGGGCAAGCCGCCCGCGAAGGAGTGCCTGCCGCCGGCGTGAGTCCCGTCACTGCCGCCGGCGTGAGTCCCGTCAGAGGTCGCCGGCCTCCACGACGGCGAGCAGGCGCTCGAACCGCTCCCGCCAGCCCGGGTCGCCGCTCTGCTCGCTCTCGTGGGTGAAGCGCACGGTGGTGCCCGCCGGGCGGCCCGGCTCCAGGTGGAAGCGGATACGGCCACGGCCCTCCACGGTGTACTCGGCGACCCGTTCCACGTCCCATGCCGTGATCCGGCCCCGCGCGATGCCCTCCGGCAGCCGCAGCGCCACCGCACCGCCCAGCCGTGGCTCGAACGGCTCGGCGGAGGCCAGCCACTCCCCCAGCCCCGTGGAGGTGGCGAGGGCAGGCCAGACCTCCTCCACGGGCCGGGCGAGGCGCAGCAGGTAGTGCCGTACGAGCAGGTCCCCCCGGCGCTCGGCGGTGCCTTCTTCGATGGGGTTGGTCATGACACCAGCGTGGCCCGCCGGCCGGGGTTGTGCATGTGTGGGGGCGCGCACCGGGCCGGTCGGCCACGGCCCGGTGAGGGCCGTGGTCAGGCCCGTCGTCGCGCGGGAGTCACACGCCCGCGTACGAGTGCTTGCCGCCGACGAAGATGTTCACGCCGTAGTAGTTGAACAGCCAGCAGCCGAAGGCGATGAGCGCGATGTACGCGGCCTTGCGGCCCTTCCAGCCGGCCGTGGAGCGGGCGTGGAGGTAGCAGGCGTAGGCGACCCAGGTGATGAAGGCCCACGTCTCCTTGGGGTCCCAGCCCCAGTAGCGGCCCCAGGCCGACTCGGCCCAGATGGCGCCCGCGATGATCGTGAACGTCCAGAGCGGGAAGACGGCGGCGTTCACGCGGTAGGCGAACTTGTCCAGGGTCGCCGCGGCGGGCAGCCGTTCCAGGACGGAGGTGGCGAAGGTGCCGGGTTTGCCGCCGCTCGCGAGCTTGTTCTCGTAGGAGTCCTTGAAGAGGTAGAGCAGCGTGCCGACCGCGCCCACGTAGAGGACCGCGCCGCAGAAGATCGCGGTGGAGACGTGGATGTACAGCCAGTACGAGTGCAGCGCGGGGACGAGCTGGTCGCTGGCGGTGTACAGGACGGTGACGGCGAGGCCGAGGTCGAGCAGAACCGTGGTGGTGAGGAACAGGCCGAGCCACCGCACGTTCTTCCTCAGGGCGAGCAGCGCGAGGTACACGCCGACGGCGACCGTGGAGAACGTGATGTTGAACTCGTACATGTTGCCCCACGGCGCCCGCTGCACGGACGCCGCGCGGGCGACGACGCCGCCCAGCTCCACCAGGAAGGCGAGCACGGTGAGGGACACCGCGATCCGGCCGTAGAGGTCGCCCTGGGCGTCACCGCCGTGGGCGCCGGGCCCGTCCGGCACGTCACGGGCGCCGGCCACGGCACGGGTGACGACCTTCGGACGCTCCAGCACCGCGGTGCCGCCCGCCTTCTTGACCGTGACGGCGGGCGCCTGTGCCTTCTGCGCCGCGTCGGCGGTGAGGGCGTGGGCGGTGCGGGCGACCTTGCTGCGGCTGCCGAAGAGCCATTCGGCGATGTACGCGAAGAAGGCCAGGGTGTAGACGGCCATCGCGGAGTAGATCAGCGTGTTGCTGATGTGCGCGAGGTGTTCGTTGGTGGCGGTGGCGAGGGTCACTTCTTCTGAGCCCCTTCAGCGGCAGGTACGGGGGTCGCGGCGCCCGGCTCCCGGTCGGGGTCGGCGTCTTGCTCGTCGGTCTTCGTGGGTGCCTGTTCGTGGACGAGGGCGGCCAGGTCGCCGAGTTCCTCGGGCAGCTTGGCGGACTCGCTGCGGCCGAGGCCCGCCATCTCCACGACGGTGACGCCGTCGGCGCCGGTCGTGGCCCGCACCCAGACGCGGCGGCGCTGGATGAACAGGGAGCCGGCCAGGCCGAAGATGGCGACGACGGCGCCGCCGAGCGCCCAGCCGGTGCCGGGCTGCTGCACGATCTGGAAGCCGGCCCACTCCTTGACCTGCTTGTCGAAGGTGATCGAGCCGTTGCCGCCGGGCAGCCGCATGGTCTCGCCGGGCAGCAGGCGGGCCTTGACGAGATCGCCCTTGGAGTCCTTGAACGGCTTCAGGTTCTTGGTGTTCAGCTGGTACACGTTCTGCGGGATGCCCGCGTTGACGCCCAGGTCTCCGTGGTACGCGGACACCGCGAGCACCGGGTAGTCCAGCGCGGGGAACTGGGAGAACATCGTGCCCTTGCCCGCGCCGGCGAAGGTCGGCACGAAGAACGCGGCGAAGCCCAGCTGGTCGGTCCGGCCCTGGGCGTCGCGGTAGCCGTCGTAGACCTTGACGGCGCCCTGGGAGGTGACGTTGGAGTCGATCGGCAGCAGCGGCACCGGACCGCGGAAGACGACGCCTCCCCTGCCGTCGCGGACGGTGACGACGGGCGCGTAGCCGTGGCTGACGAGGTAGACCTTGGCGTCGCCGATCTCCAAGGGCTCGTTGACCTTGATGGTGGTCTTCTTCTCCTTGCCGTAGGCGCCCGCGCTGTAGCTGATGTCCGCCTGGTACGTCCGCGGGGTGCCCTTGTTGGGGCCGGTGCGCTCGTAGGTGCCGGTGAACTTCTTCAGGTCGAAGCTGAACGGCACCAGGTCGTCGTCGGTGAAGAGGTTGCCGGACTTGAAGTCGTCGTACTGGGTGAGGGTGTTGGCGAAGCCGTCGCCCTCGATGATCAGCTTGTTGCCCTCGGACTTGTAGAGCTGGCCCCAGGCGAAGGCGATCAGCATCACGACCAGGGCGATGTGGAAGGCCAGGTTGCCCAGTTCGCGCAGATAGCCCTTCTCGGCGGCGACCGCGTCCCCCGCGACATGGGCCCGGAAGCGGCGCTGCCCCAGCACCTTCAGGGCGGCCTCGCGAACCTGCTCGGGGCCTGTGTCGGTGCGCCAGGTCGCGTACGCGGGCAGCCGGGTCAGGCGTTTGGGCGCGGCCGGCGGACGGCCCCTGAGCTGGCCGACGAACTGCCAGGTGCGCGGGACGATACAGCCGATCAGCGAAACGAACAGCAGGATGTAGATCGCCGAGAACCACACCGAGCTGTAGACGTGGAACAGCCCGAGCTTCTCGTAGACGGGGCCCAGCGTCTTGTGGGCGTCCATGAAGTCCCGCACCTTCAGCGCGTCGGTGCCGGACTGCGGGATCAGCGAGCCGGGGATGGCACCCAGCGACAGCAGGAACAGCAGGATCAGCGCGACCCGCATGGAGGTCAGCTGCCGCCAGAACCAGCGGACCCAGCCGATGACCTCGCGCGCGGCCCAGGTGATCCAGCCCAGGGCGCCGGGCGTCCGGGAGCCGCCGAAGGAGCCGGGCATGGCGACCTCGACGGGGGCGGTGGACAGCTGTGAGCCGGCGGCACCGAGGTCGCCGTCGGGGGTGGTGTCCGTCGTCTCGCCGTGCACGTCGCCGCTCCGTGTGTCACTCATGGATCAGATCCCCACCGTGAAGCCGCCGGACCAGCTCTGCATCTGCTGCACGATCCCGTCCCAGACGCCGGTCAGCAGCAGCACGCCGGTCACGATCATCATGGTGCCGCCGAGGCGCATGACCCAGACATAGTGGCGCTTGACCCAGCCGAACGCGCCCAGCGCCTTGCGGAAGGCGACCGCGGCGAGGACGAAGGGCAGACCGAGGCCGAGGCAGTAGGCGACGGTCAGTATGGCCCCGCGGCCCGCGCTCGCCTGCTCGGAGGAGAGCGCCAGCACGGAGGAGAGGGTCGGGCCGATGCAGGGCGTCCAGCCGATCCCGAACAGCGCCCCGAGAACGGGTGCGCCCGCCAGACCGGTGGCGGGCCTGTTGTGGAAACGGAACTCGCGTTGCGTCAGCCAGGGCATCAGGCCCATGAAGAACACGCCCATGAGGATCATGAGCACGCCGAGCACCTTGGTCAGGACTTCCTTGTTCTCCTGGAGCGTCTGGCCGAAGAAACCGAACAGCGCCCCGCCGGAGACGAAGACCGCCGTGAAGCCGAGCACGAACAACGAGGCACCGGCGGCCATCCGGCCTCGCCTGGCTTCCGCGAGGTCTGTGCCGGTGACGCCGGTCACATACGAGAGGTAGCCGGGGACGAGCGGCAGCACGCACGGCGAGAAGAAGGAGATGAGGCCGCCGAGGAGGGCGACCGGCAGGGCGACCAGCAGCGCCCCGTTGAGGACCGTCTGGTTCGGGTCGCCGGCCGCGGCGAGCAGGGAGACTCCGGTCACGTCACTTCTCCGCGAGGACCGGGTCGAGGATCTCGTGCAGCTTCTCCTCGCTGAGGGGCTGCAGCGTCCGCGCGGCGATCTTTCCGTCCCGGTCGAGGACCAGCGTGGAGGGGATGGCCTGCGGGTTCAGGGTGCCCTTCTTGAAACGGAGCATCAGCTTGCCGGTCGGGTCGTACAGGCTGGGATACGTGACCCCGTACTGCTTCTCGAAGGCGCGGGCCGGCTCGGTGCTGGTGTCGCGGGTGTTGATGCCTACGAACTGGACGCCCTTGTCCGCGGAGTCCTTGGCGACCTTGACGAAGTTCGCGGCCTCGGCGCGGCACGGGGGGCACCAGGAGCCCCACACGTTGATGACGACGACCTTGCCCTTGTAGTCGGCGACGTCGAGCTTCTTGCCGTCGATCGTCGTGCCGGACAGGTCGGGGGCGGCGGCCCGCTCGCCCTTCTCGACGGTCGCGATGCCGTCCTTGCCGGTGATGAAGTTGGTGTTGCCGGAACCCCCGGAGGTACCGCCCGAGGAGCAGGCGGACAGCACGAGCGCCACCACGGCGGCCCCGGCGGTGGCGAGGGCGGCGCGGCGGCGACTGCGGCTACGGGTGCGGTTCAGGCGCTGGGGGGCGCGGCAGGCGGCACTCATGTGAAAAGTTTCGCATGTCCGATCCGGGGATCTTGCGCACCCCCCTTGCGGGTGGAAAACCGCCTTTTCAGGCGGCCTTTGAGGGGTCGCTCGAGGCGCCCTTGCCACCGGCGGTGTCCGAGAGGAACGCCTTCCAGCCGCCGGTCGGCTGCTGGCCCACGCCGAGGCTCTGCAGCTTGCGGACGGTCTCGGGCCGCTGCACGTCGAGCCAGTCCGTGAACTGCCGGAAGGAGACGAGCCGTACGTCGGCGCCCTTCTCCTTCTCGCGCGCGATGTGCTTGAACGCCGCCTCGACGGCGTCCATGTAGATGCCGCCGTTCCAGTGCTCGAAGTGGTTCCCTATGAAGAAGGGTGCACGGTTTGTCCGGTATGCCCGCTCAAAACCGGCTATATAAGCCTGTGTCGCCTGGTTGCGCCAGCCCGGGTAGTTGGACGGGGGAGCCTTCGTGGTCGCGATCGACTGGTTGGCGAGGATGTTGTAGTCCATGGACAGCACCTCGAAGGTGTGTCCCGGGAACGGTATCGCCTGGAGCGGGTAGTCCCACACACCATGCCGCTTGACCGGCCACATCTGCCGGCCGCCGGGCGAGGAGGCGTCGTAGCGCCAGCCGAGTTCGCGGGCGGTGGGCAGCAGGTTGTCCTGCCCGAGCAGGCAGGGCGTACGTGCGCCGACCAGCTCCTTGTCGTAGTCGAAGGGCAGCGGCGGCAGATCGCTGAACCCGGTGTTGGTCTTCCACTCCTTGACGAAGGCCTTGGCCTGCTGGATCTCGCTGTGCCACTGCTTGGGCGTCCACCACTTCACCGAGCCGTGGCTCTCGCCGCAGAAGTGGCCGTTGAAGTGGGTGCCTATCTCATGGCCCTCGAGCCAGGCCCGCCGGACGTTCTCCAGCGTGGAGCGGATGTGCGCGTCGGTCAGATAGCCGATGTCGGAGGCGCCCGGCCGGTTGTTCGGCGGAAGATACTTGCGCTTCTTCGACTCGGGCAGCAGATAGAGCCCGGAGAGGAAGAAGGTCATATGCGCGCCGTGCGCCTTGGCGAGGTCCAGGAAGCGCGGGAAGAGACCGTTGCCGACCTCGCCGGCGCCGTCCCAGGAGAAGATCACGAACTGCGGCGGGGTCTGTCCGGGCTCCAGGGGCACCGGCTTGCCCGGCTGGTGCGGCTGCTTGCCGGTGTAGGCGGTGGAGCCGTCACCGATCGGACGCGCGGTGGCCGTGGGGCTCTCGGAGGCGCCGGAGCCGCCCTTGCCGGAACCGCCGCCGGACTGGGTGTCCTTACCCCCCTGGGAGCCGCACGCGGCCAGTCCCATGGCGGCCGCAGTGCCCGCCCCGAGTCCTATCAGTCCCCGTCGGCTGATGTCCCGCATCCCGTCCCCATCTCATAGCGCCCTCTCAGCGGTCACACAATGAGAGGGCACGACCGAGACGGCGGTTCCGCCGAACCCGCTTACCTATCGCGGATTTTACGAAGATATACGCGAATGCAAGGGCTGAATACGCTTTGTTAAGAGGCGTACGCCCAACCGTAAGGCGTACGCCTCGTCGCGACCGCTCAGGCGCCGAACGCCTTGCCCGCCCCCTTCACCGGCTTTGCGCCCGCGAGCAGATGAGCGGGCACCAGGTCCCGGGCCGGCTCGGTGTATCCCACGGACACGATTTTGTCGCCCTCGTACGTGAACGTGGTAAGAGAGGCGAGCGTGCACTGCCGCCTGCGCGGGTCGTGCCACAGCCGCCGCTTCTCCACGAAGCTGCGCACGATCCAGATCGGCAGCTGGTGGCTCACGCACACGGCCTCATGACCGCGCGCGGCGTCCTTGGCGGCGTCGAGCGCCGCCATCATCCGGACGACCTGCTCCACGTAGGGCTCGCCCCACGACGGCTTGAACGGGTTGACGAGGTGCTTCCAGTTCTCCGGCCGCCGCAGCGCGCCGTCCCCCACCCCGAAGGTCTTGCCCTGGAACACGTTCTTGGCCTCGATGAGCCGCTCGTCGACCGCGAGGTCGAGCCCGTGCGCCTTGGCGATCGGGGTGGCCGTCTCCTGGGCCCGCTCCAGCGGGGAGGCGACGACATGGGTGATGTCCCGGGAGGAGAGGTGATCGGCGACCCGCTCGGCCATCTGCCGGCCGAGCTCGGAGAGGTGGTAGCCGGGCAGCCGCCCGTACAGAACCCCGTCCGGGTTGGCGACCTCGCCGTGCCGCATCAGGTGGACGACGGTGATGTCACTCATGCTGCCGTGGCCTCCGCTGCTGCCCGGGCCGCCGCCGGAAGCGCGTCGGCGATCCGCTGGATCGCCCGCTCGTCGTGGGCGGTGGAGACGAACCAGGACTCGAACGACGAGGGCGGCAGATAGACGCCCTGCGAGAGAAGGGAGTGGAAGAAGGCGTTGAACCGGAAGGACTCCTGCGCCTTCGCGTCCTCATAGTTGGTCACCGGCCGGTCGGTGAAGAACACGGAGAACATGTTGGAGGCGCTCTGCAACCGGTGCGCCACGCCTTCCTTGGTGAGCGCGTCCGTGACGAGCGTGCGGATCTCGGCCGACACCGCGTCGACCTTGCCGTACGCGGCGTCGTCCAGGAGCCGCAGCTGGGCGAGGCCGGCGGCGGTGGCGACGGGGTTCCCGGAGAGGGTGCCGGCCTGGTAGACCGGCCCGGCCGGGGCGAGGTGCGCCATGACATCGGCGCGGCCACCGAAGGCGGCGGCGGGGAAACCGCCGCCCATGACCTTGCCGAAGGTCATGAGGTCGGGCTTGACGCCGTCGATGCCGTACCAGCCCGCTCGGCTGGTACGGAATCCGGTCATGACCTCGTCGGAGATGTACAGGGCGCCGTTTTCGTGGCAGAGATCCCTGAGCCCCTGGTTGAAGCCGGGCAGCGGCGGCACGACGCCCATGTTCCCGGGCGACGCCTCGGTGATCACGCAGGCGATGTCGCCGGGGTGGGCGGCGAAGGCGGTACGCACGGCGTCCAGGTCGTTGTACGGCAGAACGACCGTGTCACCGGCCTGGGCGCCGGTGACACCGGGGGTGTCGGGCAGGGCCAGGGTGGCCACGCCACTCCCGGCGGCGGCGAGCAGCGAGTCGACATGCCCGTGATAGCACCCGGCGAACTTGATCACCTTGGACCGCCGGGTGAACCCGCGGGCGAGCCGGATCGCCGACATGGTGGCCTCGGTCCCGCTGGAGACCAGGCGCACCTGCTCGACCGGCTCGACCCGGTCGACGATCTCCTCGGCGAGCGCGACCTCGCCCTCACCGGGCGTACCGAAGGAGGTACCGCGCGAGACGGCCTCCTGGACGGCGGCGATCACCTCGGGGTGGGAGTGCCCGAGGATCATCGGCCCCCACGAACAAACGAGATCGACGTATTCACGTCCATCGGCATCGGTCAGATAGGGACCGTTACCGGACACCATGAACCGGGGCGTACCGCCCACGGCGCGGAAGGCGCGCACCGGAGAGTTCACGCCGCCGGGCGTGACGGCCGCCGCGCGCTCGAAAAGAGTCTGCGAAACTGGGGCTTCGTACGGATAGCTCACACTAGCCATGGTGTCAGAGGCTGCGAAGATCCCGCGGACAGGTGTTTCACCGCACGTTTCGGCGGGCGGCCGTGGGGGAGGTCACTGACACGATGATCGGGTTGCGCGGCGGGGGCCGCGCGTCCTAGAACAGCAGTCGGGTGGAGATATGCATCGCGGTGGCGGACTGGGCGAGGGGACCGATGATCTGGGTCCTCGGCGTGCCCGGCGGGGAAGGCACCGACGCGACGCGGAGGAGACGACGGAAACACGTCGGGCGCAGGGGCCTCAAGAGGCACACGAGCCGCAGGGGTCGCGTGGCCAACAAGTGCCCCAGAGCTCGGCAGAGCGACAGAATTCACAGGGTTCGCAGGGTTCGGGCAGTGCACAGAGTGCCCAGGGTTCGCAGGCTTCGCCGGCTGACCCTGAGCGAATCGGGCGTGCGGCGCGTATGGACCGCAGAGGCCGCGCGGTCGACCGACTCAGGGTAGGGAGCGGGAATGGTGGTCGGGTGGGGGTGACGTACAAATACTTCGGGGCGCCGGACGGCGCCACGGCAGCACGCGTCCCGATCTCGATGCGTCCCGAGGAGCTCGGCGGCGACGAGCTCGGCATGGGCGGCATGTTCACCAAGATCAAGCCGGAGACGATGGCGGCGATGGTCCTCACGGGCATCGAGGGCGTCCCGCTGCACAAGGTCCCGCCGCTGGAACTGGTGGTCCTGCACCCCGACTACGCGGTGGTCAAACTCCCCATGACGGTCGTGGACCCGCTGCGCGGCATCGGCGAGGAGGCGGTGGGCGCGGCGGCGTTCATCTGGTCGACGGTCCCTGACCGCGGCGGCCCCCGGGACGCGTTCAACGTGTACCAGCTGCTGCACGAGTGGCAGGACTTCAGCCACCGCCTGCACGAGGCGGGGCATCAGCCTTATTGCTTGGTGTGGCCCTGAGCTGGGGTTTCGTTGTTCCGGGCGGGGTCTTCGGGCTCCGCCCCTCGTCATGTACCGACAGGGGCCGTGATACGGCCAGGTCACCGTGGAGCGGGCAACAAATAGCCCTCACGGGCCGCCCGCTGGTCGGCCCGCAGCCCGGCGCGCGCCGTGTTGCTGCAGCCCACCGCGACTGGCACACCCGCCAGGTCTTCCACGGCGAGCCGCGCCCCGCCAAGGCTGCCTGACCGCTGCAGCCCCGACGAGAAACCCCATGCCATCCGGCACCTCGCCCATGAGCTGCCCGTCCGTGCTCAACCGGACACCGGTCCTTGATGGCGCCGTACGGACTGGTATGCGCAACGGGCTGGACGCGTAATGACTTTCCCAAGCTTCGCCGAATCCTGGCTTCCGCCACTTGTTAGGCAAGCCTTACCTGCCTTACGTTCTCTGCGCTTCCTGTGCACGTCAGACCGGAGTCCCCATGTCCAGCGGCAACATCGCCCTGCTCGGAGCCATCGCAGGCTTCACCATCTACCTCGGCCTCCCCCTCGGCCGCCTCCGCACACCCACACCCCGGCTCAAAGCCGGCCTCAACGCCGTTGCCATCGGCATCCTGATCTTCCTCGTCTGGGACGTGCTGACCCACGCCTGGGAGCCCATCGACGAGGCACTGGGCAAGCACGCCTGGGGAACCGTGGCATCCGGGGGCTTCACCCTGGTCGCCGGCCTGACCATCGGACTCGCCGGGCTCGTCCACTACGACGGCTGGATCGCCCGCCGCCGCGAAGCCGCCGCCCGGACCACGGGCCCCGGCGCCGCCGCCACGGCCGAACTGGCGCCGAAGACCCGCAGCCAGGCGGGCTCGCTCGCGCTGATGATCGCCACCGGCATCGGCCTGCACAACTTCGCCGAGGGCCTCGCCATCGGCAACTCCGCCGCCCAGGGCGAACTGTCCCTGGCCCTGCTGCTGATCATCGGCTTCGGCCTGCACAACGCCACCGAGGGCTTCGGCATCGTCGCCCCCCTGGCCGCCGAGGGCGAACGCCCGTCCTGGCCCACCCTCCTGTGGCTCGGCCTGATCGGCGGCGGCCCCACCTTCCTCGGCACCCTCGTCGGCCGGCACCTGGTCGACGACACCCTGTCGATCGCCTTCCTCGGCCTCGCCGCCGGCTCGATCCTCTACGTCGTCATCGAGCTGCTGGCCGTCGCCCGCAGGACCGCCCTCAAGACCCTCACCACCTGGTGCATCCTCCTCGGCCTCCTGCTCGGCTTCGCCACCGACGCCGTCGTCACGGCCGCCGGGGCCTGAGCCGGGGTCGTACAACCGGGGCCCGGAGCAGCCTGCGGAGCATCGGCCTCATGCGCTCCACCGGTGTCGGTGGCTGCCTCCAGGGCATGCCGGAGCTGTTCCAGCGAGGGCGCGCCTGCCAGGCCGTCGGAAGTGCGGTAGAGCCGACAGGAGAGCGACGGTTCGGCGTCGGGCTCGGCGAACGGATCGCGGCCGTCGATCAGGATCGTCGGGGAGCCGGTGAAACCGGACAGCTCGGCCTCGGGCCGGTCCGCGATCATCCGGGTCGCGAACGACGTGCTCATCAGCCCGGCGTCGTCCAACGCACGCCGCAACCGCTCCGCGGCGAGCCGGTGATTGGGGCAGCCGGGGACCACCAGGACCTGGATCTCCACGCCCCCAGGATGGCGCGCCCTTGCTGCGTGACCAAGGGTCATGCCGACCGGCGTTCATCTTCGTGGACGACCGTGGTGCGGCGTTCACGGCCGGGGGTCCCGAGTTCGTCCAGCACGGCGACGGCCAAGTCCTCTGCGCTGTTCCGACGAGGCCGGCGCACCGCCGCCCCACAGGGAGTCGATCTCCACCCGCACCTCGTCGGTCGACGTGTCGGCGAGGCGCACCCGCAGATGGATCTCCCTGGGCACGAGGCCGCAAGGCCGCAACGCCGGAAGGCAGGAAGGCGGAAGGCAGGAAGGCGGAGGGCAGGAGGCCGGAAGGCGGGAAGGCGCCGACAGGCGGGACGGGTGCGTTCCGCAATCGGGCCGCCCGGCAATGCAATTGACGTGGCGTCAATCAGGACGGAGCCCCGCCGGACAGTTCCCCGGCCGGCGTCACGTCGGTGCAGCCGAGGCGTTGGGGGATCCGGCGCCGTGACGCCCCGCGACAGCAAGAAAGGGGCGCCCCGTTTCCGGGGCACCCCTCGGCCTGTTGGCGTCACTTCGCCATGATGCCTCTCGGCGTCAGTTGCGCGCGATGCCTCGTGGCGTCACGTCACCTCACGACGACGGTCACCGTCGGCGACATGGTGTTGCCGTGGATGACACGGAACCGCTCCGTGCCCCTGCTGGCGAGCCGGGTGGCAGAGATCGAGTAGGCGTCACCGTTCACGACCCTGACGGTCTTCACGACGACCCACTTACCACCGCTGTAACGCTGGAGGCTGAGCACGTCGCCTGTCTTCAGGCCCTGGGTGCGGCCCGCGAACGTCACGGACTCGCCCAGCTTCAGCTCGGTCTTGGAGGGCTGCACGGTGATCGAAGCCGCGATCACGTTCGTGTTCGTCGCCACGGAGGGCGAGGCGGCGAAGGCGCCAGGCGCCCCAGCCGTCAGCATCGCGACGGCGAGCAGACCGGCGGGAAGGACACGGGCGGAGCGAGTACGAAGCGAGGATTTCACGTTTCTCTCCTGTGCTGTGACAGATCCCCCCTGACGGATCCCCCAACTGCGCGCACTTTCGAGGCTTCCATGGAGCCGACCGGGCGGCGACCCGGCCGTCACCGGAATGCAGTAACCAGAAAGCCCGGATGGCTGTTACTCTCCGTGAAAGAGCCAGGTCATTTCAGTAATTGTGAGAGTCCGACTTCTTACCTTCACTTCATGTCGTCACAAGCCGTCCCGGTGCGGAGGCCCCCCGAACACTCTCTGCCTAGGCTGGAAGCGCGGTCCCTCGATGGCCGGAACCGTTCGCAGAGCCGTACGCCAGGAGAGCACGCCGATGGCCGCTACGGAGCACGCCCACCCGAGCCGGTTGCGATCGTGGATGCTTGAGGGGCTGTCCGACATGGGCAAGGGCACCTCGCAAGGCCCACACGCCCATCCCCCCGAAACCCCCCACGAGGGCCAGCGCTGGTGGCGGGTGATGTGCCTGACCGGCGTCGACTACTTCTCCACCCTCGGCTACCAGCCCGGAATCGC
>NZ_JAKEEB010000032.1 GCF_021462825.1 Streptomyces glomeratus
CGAGGCACGCTTTGACTGTACCGACCGGTACGCGTA
Source organism: Streptomyces glomeratus (assembly GCF_021462825.1). GTDB lineage: Bacteria > Actinomycetota > Actinomycetes > Streptomycetales > Streptomycetaceae > Streptomyces > Streptomyces glomeratus. The sequence continues at coordinate 37 of NZ_JAKEEB010000032.1, forward strand.
TGGTCCAGCAGACGTAGCTGTGCCGATCGGTACGTTAATCGCGTGGCGCCATGGCGACGGCCGGGCGCGGCACAGCCGAGAGGGGCGCCGTGAAACTGATTGGACCGCGAAGAGTGCAGGACCACCGGCACCGGAGGGGCGGCCCCGGGCCTACCGGGCATCCGGTCGGCCGTATGGCCCGCGGGCTCTGCAGCACGGCCGGCCGTGGCGGCCAAGGGGTGGTCCTGTGAAACACCGGATCGAGCGGCCCCGGGGCATATCCGTGGCCAGAGTCCTCGTCGAGACCCTCACGATCCCGGCGCTGCTCTTCCTCGGCCTGCTCTTCTGCTTCCCCATGGCCTTCCACCAGCCGCAGCCCCACCATGCCGAGCTCGTGGTCGCCGATCCAGCGGTGGAACGCAAGATCGACACCGCTCTGCAGCGAAAGCATCCCGGCGGGTTCGACGTCACCGCCGTGGCAGACGCCGGGGACGCCCGCCGGGCGGTGCGGGACCGGAACGCCGTGGCAGGCTTCGCCGCCGAGGGCAGACACGCTGTGCTGTACGTGGCCAAGGCCGACGGGGCATCTCTGGAGGAGGCGCTGACCAAGGGGTTCACCCAGCTTGCGGCGCACGACCACCAGAGGCTCACGGTCACCGACGTGGCGCCCACGGTGAGCAAGGACGAACTCGGCACGACCCTGGTGTACTTCGGGATCGCCTGGAACGTGCCCGGCTACATACTCGCGACGACCCTGCTGCGGGCGGTGACCTTCAACCGGCGACGCAAACTGGTGTCGATCGCGGGCGTGGCCGCCCTCTTCAGCGTGGTGGGCTTCTTCGTCGGCGTGGGCCTGGGCTTCTTCCCCAACAACCCCGTGGCGCTGGCGATCGCCTTCCTGCTCACCACGGCGGTGGCCACCTTCTCCCTCGGCATGGCGCCCTTCGTCAAGCACTTCTTCCCGCTGGCGGGTCTGGGTCTGTACGTCGTGCTGAGCGTTCCCTCCAGCGGCCTGGTCCCCGTCCAGCTGCTGCCGAGGTTCTTCCAGGGCCTGCACGCCGTCATGCCGCTGGGCAACGCGGTCGACGCCCTGCGAGGAGTGCTGTACTTCGACGGCGCCGGGGTGCTGAAACCGGTCCTCGTCCTGTGCGGGTGGATCACCGCGGGTTCCGCGCTGCTGGGCTTCGACGCCTGGCACCACCACCGCATGGCCGTACGACGGGGAACGGAGGACGAGCCGGAGGACATTCCCGAACCGCCGGTGGAGGACCCGTCCCTGGAGGCGCCCACACCGACCCCGCTGCCGGTCCACCCGCACCACTTCGGCGAGCCGTTGCCGATGCTGGAGGGCACCGTCCGCGACGGCGAACAGCAGCCCGTCCGCCATGCCGCGGTGACCGTCATGGACACCGGCGGCCGGCAGTTGGTGCGGACCACGACGAACGCACGGGGCGAGTACGCCGTGACCGGTCTGCCCGAGGGATACATCAGCGTCGTCGTCTCGCACCCAGCCCGAGACCCCCTCGTCCACCAGAAGCTGCTGCAGTCCGGGGTGGCCGTCCGGGCCGACTTCACCCTGCATGACCGGCGCAACGGGACATCAGTCCGCGCGGGCACTCAACGCTTCGACCTCGGACACGCGAGACACGGATCTTGAGACCACACGGATGGCGCCAGCCGGGGCCGACGCGGTTGACGCGCCCTGCTCGATGCACACCGCGACGATCTTGGTTTCCCGGGAAGCCGCCGCCCCCGCGTGGCGGTGGCCCCCGGCGCCATCGCACGGCCGGAGGATGCGGCCGAAACCATCGCTCTCTTTGCTGGACGTATGCGGAAAACAAGAATGCCGGGATCGGCAGCGGCCCGGGCTGGAGGGAAACACATGTCTGACAAGAATCACGCCACGGTGGCGGGCACCGGGGTGACCGGTGCGCTCGGCACCCGGATCGCGGCCCGACTCGCCGGCCACGGCGTCCCGCAACTCCTCGTCGGACGTAGTCCCGACCGCATGGCCGAACTGCCAGGCGCCCAGCGACACGGTCCGGCCGCCTACGCCGACGCCGCAGACATGCGCAGGGCGCTCGAGGGCGCGTCGACCTCATCCTGGTCTCCGGACACCGTACGGGTCGCCGGCTGGAAGAACACGCCACCGCGGTCGAGGCCGCGATCGCGGTCGGCGTGGGCCGGGTCCTGTATGTGTCCCTCGTCGGCGCGGCGCCCACCGCCACCTACCTCAACGCCCGCGACCAGTGGCTGACCGAACAGTTCCTGGCAGGGACCGGGATCCGCCACACAGTGCTCCGGGCGGGCTTCTACACGGCGACGCCTGCCGCCCTCGTCAACGAGAAACTTGTCGTGAGCGGCCCTGCGACGACAGGCCCGGCCGCCTTCGTCACCCACGAGGACATCGCCGACGTGATCACGGCCGTCGCCCTCGAGGACGGTCCCCGCTCCGAGCACGACGGCGCGACCCTGGAGATCACCGGGCCCGAGGCCCTGACTCTCGACGAAGCGGTCACCCGGATCGCCGCAGCCACTGGGTGACACCGGCATCGCCCGCGGCCCGAGAGGTTCGGTGGCACACCGCGGGAATACCCGGAACGACGTATACGGCTGTGCCCATGTGGAATCCGGGAAACCGGCCGGTGCAGGAGGAAGTGCGTGAGGACGGACCGCAAGTGACCAAGGAACACACCGGCCGCCGCGGCCTCACGCCGGACCGCCGCAGGAGGCACACCGCTGAGCTGCTCGCCACGTGTGCCGCCTGTCTCATACCGTGGACCGTGATGCTGGGTATGACGCTGCCGCCGTCCCACCACGTGCACGAGTGGCGCCTGACCTGGGTCGGATTCGACGTGCTGCTCATCATGGCGTTGGCGTCCACGGCGTTCCTGGCCTGGCGCCGCAGCCGTTCGGTCATTCTGTACGCGCACGCCACAGCGGTGCTGCTGATCTGCGACACCTGGTTCGACATCTCGCTCGACCTCGGAACTGAGGAGGTCTGGATGGCGGGGGGCCTTGCCCTGGCCACCGAACTGCCGCTCGCCGCCTTCCTCATCCATCGGGCACACTCCCTGATCGCCCTGCTGCCATGGCCGCCCGCGCACACCGCCATCGGCGACACCGCCGGGAGCTCGACGGAACCGGTCCCGGAGGGGGAGACCCTCCCCCCGGGCCTGCGGACGCGTGGATGACCGGAGGGGTTCCGGAGCGCAGATGCCTGGCAGTGGATCAGACGGTCGTGACCACTTGGGCGTATGTCAGGCGTGGGGAGCGCGGGAACCAGGCATTCTCGCCCGGCCTGCCGATGTTGACGACGGCGAGAACAGAATGCTCGCCATCGCTGAAGAACCCCTTGTCGATGCCCTCGGCGTCGAAGCCGGTCATCGGTCCCGCGGCCAGGCCGGCCGCGCGGACGCCGATGATGAAGTAGCCGACCTGGAGGAGCGCATTGAGCCTTGCGGAACGCTCACGCACCGCACGCTCGGCGAAGAGATCCATTGCCTGCGGGAAGTGGGGGAACTGGCTGGGCAGTTCCTCGTGGAACTCGTTGTCTGCGGCGAGGATGGCGACGAGAGGGGCGGCCGCGGTCTTCTTGCGGTTCCCCTCGGACAGGTGTCCGATCAAGCGTTCACGCGCCTCGGCGGAACGAACCAGCAGGATTCGCAGCGGCTGCTGGTTCATGCTGGTGGGGCCGTACTTGATCAGTTCATAGATGGCCTTCGTCTGCTCGTCCGTCACCGGGTCGTCGGTGAAGGTGTTGGCGGTTCGAGCCTCCCGGAACAGAAGGTCCTGGGCTACGGGGTCGAGTGCGAGTGACATGGTGAACCTCTTACGGTTGTACGGCTTTGGCATCTAGGTGATTCGGCGAACTGCGAAGCAGAGGAACTGGGCACTCGCAGCGAGCAGATAGACAGCCGTCGTGGTCGCCCCGACGAGCCCCACAGGAGGGGACCGGAACAGCACCGCGCGAGCAACAGGCTGGCCGGCGCAGCTAGAGCCGCCATGGGCGGAAGGCGGCCCATATCCACGTGCCGGTGCCGAATGACGCGGGCCGCGGTTGACCATCCGTCCGCGGCACGGGGGAAAGTCCTGCCACGCCGGTACTCCTTCTCGAGCGCCTGGTACGCGGCCCGGTCGCTCTCCGGGCTTAGCCGTCCGCTTGTGATCGGATCGCTGACGGCGCCGTGCCTGTGGCGCCGTCGCGACCAGCATCACCGGTACGTCAGGCGCCGCCATCGCCCATTCACGGGATCCTCGCCGCCGCGCCCCGCCGCCGCAGGCGTCGCTCAGTGCGCCCCGTCGGAGATGCCGCCCCGTTCGATCGCCAGCCGGGTCAGCTCGACGCGTGTGTTGATGCCGAGCTTGGTGAAGATGTGCTTCATATGGGTGTTGACGGTGTGCACGGACACGTAGAGCCGGTCGGCGATGGCCCGGTTGGTGAGGCCTTCCACGACGAGCGGGACGAGCTTCCGCTCGGACTCGGTCAGGCTCTCCCATCCCGGTGCGCCGGTCGTGTGGTGCCGTGGGGCAGCTGTGCGCACGCCGAACTGTCTGAGACGCCGCATGATCCGTTCGTGATCGCGCAGGGCTCCGGAAGCCGACGCCAGCTCACCCGCCTCTTCGAAGTACGGGATCGCCGACGTGGTGTCGCCCGACGCGGCCACGAGATCCCCGAGGTCCTCGCAGACCGCGGCCAGGGCCAGCCGCCTGCCGGTGCTCCGGTAACCGGTGACGGCGGACGCAAGTGCACCCCGGTCGTTGTGGAGCAGGCCGTCCACATGGGCACGGACGGTCCCGATGATCTGCTGGCTGCCGTCCTGTTCGGCGAGGGTGCGCAACGCGCCGGAGACGGCCTGCGCGAGCGACAGGTCCTCGCCGCGGAGCGCCATGCGCGCGATCCCGGGCCAGTGGGACGGAGGCACCGCAAGCAGCTGTGTCGGCTCGGCGTCCGCGAAGCTGCCGCCCAGCGCCGCTGCCGCTGCGGCGTCCCGGCCCTCCGAGTCGGCCAGGCAGGCGCGCGCGAGCGACACCCACAGGCCGAACCTCTGCGTACTCGTGCCGGAACCGGCTTCGGCGGCACGGAGCTGGTCCCTGGCTTTCGCGAGGTCACCGCGTCTGATCTCCACCAACACCAGCACAGAGAGGGCCTGAAGATTCAGCTGGGTGATCTCGAGTTCGTCGGCCACCATCAGACTGGACTCGGCCTCCACCGCCGCGTCGTCCAGCGCCCCCTGTTCGTACAGCGCGCAGGCACGGCTCGCATGCCAGTGGGGAAGTGACCAGCCCAGGCCCAGCGCCTCCGCTTCGCGCTGCCCCTCCCGCAGCACCCGCTCGGTGTCCGCGAGCCGGTCGGTGGCGGACAGCACCGTGGCCAGCCACAGCGCGGGAATCCGCGGCGGCCGCAGGTGGAGTACGCCGGACTCCGTGCCGGCGCGTGCCGTGGCCTCCTCGGCGAGCTCGAGGGCGCGGGCGAGACGCCCACGGTAGAAGAACGTCTGCGACTGGAACACCATGGCGCTGACGACGACGGCCGGGTCCTCGCTGCGGTAGGAGGCCTCGACCAGTCCGACGTCGGTCTGCTCGGCAGCGGTGATGTCCCCGAGGTACACGTGACCCGTCGCCTTGGTCTTGAGCAGCCGGACCCGCAGGTCGGCCGGCAACCCCGGAAGGGCCAGAGCCTGCTGGAGATGCGTCATCGCGGCGGCGTCGTCCCCCGCGGCCTGGTGGATCTCGGCGGCCACCAGGCGCAGACGCGCCTCCTGGAGCGGCTCCAGCCGGTCCGACAGGGTGGCGTCGACCAGCTCGAGCGCCTGGTGCACCCGGCGGGTCCGGCCGAGGTACTCGGCGGCGTCGGTCAGCAGGGCGATGCGCCGCCGGTCGTGCAGGGGCAGCAGTCCGGCGATCTGCTGGGCCAGGTCCGCGGCCGCGTCAGGGGCCGACGCGGACAGTTCCCGTACCGCGGTGGTCAACGTGGTCACGGCGTCGTCGTCGACCGGGCCGCCCGACAGGACGACGTGCCAGGCCACCTCGGCCGAACGTGCCCCGATGCCACGCAGAATGTCGGCGGCCTCCCGGTGCAGAGCGGTCCGTACGGCCGGCGCCAGATTCTCGTGGACGGCCTGCCGCATGAGGTCGTGGCGGAACGCCAGTCGCGGCCCGTCGCCCGAGAGCAGACCGGCGTTCAGCGCCGCCTCGACGCCCGACAGCAGGCTGCCCGTCTGCCTGCCGAGCATGCGGGCGGCCGTACCGAGATCGAACTCCCGGCCCAGGACGGACCCGATCTGGAGCAGGCGCACGGCATCCTCCGGGAGCCGGTCCAGACGCGCGGCGACGCTCCGCCGGAAGCCGACGGGAATGCCGTCGTGCAGCAGGCTAGCCACGCCCGCCTCCACTTTGACGGCGTCCGTGTCGGCGAAGGCGCGCACCAGTTCGATCGCCAGGAACGGATTGCCCGCGACGCCCCCCAGAAGCCGGGCCAGCCCGGGCGACGGTTTGGCCCCGAGGACCTCGGCCGCGATGTGATGCAGCTCCTGCTGCGGCAGGGGGCCGAGGGTCAGCCACCGGGCCCCGAGGCGTTCGAGGTCCTCCCGCACCCTGGCAACGGTCGGCCGCTCGGTCTCCGACCGTACCGCCAGGACCCACAGGATCCGCGAGGCCGCCAGTCGCCGGGGCAGGGTGCGCAGTACCAGGAGCGTGGCCGGATCCGCCCACTGCGCATCGTCCACCAGCACGGCCACCGGGGCGCGCTGGGCACGGTCCTCCAGAGCGTCCGTGATGCTGTCCAGCAGCCACAGCCGCTGGTCGTCGGTGGCCGCGGCCGCTCGTTCGGAACCGTCGGAGAACTGCAGGGCGGACTGCAGGGCGGCTCCGGCGGCGTACTGGTCGAGTTCGTCGGCCCGTACGGACACCACGTCGAACCCGGACCGCCGTGCCAGGTCGTCCAGCTCCGCGAGCAGCCGGCTCTTGCCGACGCCGGGTGCGCCTTCCACGACGACGCAGGCGCCCCGTCCGCCACGCACCGCGTCCAGGGCCTCACGGACAGCGGCCATCTCGCGGCCCCGTCCCCTGAGGCGCAGCCCCTTCATGGCCTGGTTCCCACGCCCACCGGGCCGGTCGCCCGCGGGGTCTGTGCTGCGCATGGGGCCCAGCATGCCGCACGGCCACATCCCCCTCAACGCCGGTTCCCGTGTGCCCGGCGCTTTCACCCGGGTGATTGTCGGTTCCGCGCCGTCCGCTCACCCCGTCGCGACGCATGGTTCGGGGCGTCCAGATCTGTTGCCCCCGAGAGGAACATGACGTGCGTACAGGCAAGGAATACCTGGCGGCGCTGAACGACGGCCGCACGGTGTGGGTGGGTGACGAGCTCGTCGACAACGTGGCCACGCACCCCAGGACGAGGGCGTACGCCCGGAGCATCGCCGACTTCTACGATCTGCACCACCGCCCGGACCTTGAGGACGTCATGACGTTCGTGGACGAGGACGGTGTCCGGCGGTCCATGACATGGTTCCAGCACCGCTCCAAGGAGGATCTGCTGCGCAAGCGGCGCTACATGGAGACGGTGCAGCGGGAACTGGGCGGCGGTGCGATCCCGCGCACACCGGACGTCAACAACTACGTCCTGCTGACCTACGTCGACGACCCCGAGCCCTGGAGCAGTCAGTCCGTCGGGACCGACGGGCGGGACCTCACCGGGGGGATCCTCGACTTCTGGAACGTGATGCGGGACGGCGACCTCAACGCGACGCCGGCCTTCGTCGACCCGCAGGCGGACCGCTCGCGCGATTCCGCACAGGCCCAGTCCCCCGCGCTGCGGGTGGTCGCCACCTCGGACGAGGGCATCACCGTGCGGGGTGTGAAGGCGATCAGCACCGGCGCGGCCTTCGGGGACTGGATCCACATCGGCGTCTTCTACCGCCCCGGTATCGTGTCGGAGCAGATCATCTACGGGGCGGTGAAGCCCAACACCCCCGGGGTCACCATCATCTGCCGCGAGAGCAACGTCCGCGACGGCGAGGAGGTGGAGCACCCGCTCGCCTCGCAGGGTGACGAGCTGGACAGCATCATCGTGTTCGAGGACGTACTCATCCCCTGGAACCGTGTCTTCCACATCGGCAACCCCGAGCACGCCTCGCTGTACCCGCAGCGCGTCTTCGACTGGCTGCACTACCACTCGCTGGTGCGTGCCATGGTGAAGGCCGAGCTGATGCTCGGTCTGGCCCTGCTGATCACCGAGCACATCGGCACCTACCAACTGCCCCCCGTCCAGGCCCGGATCGCCCGGTTCGCCGGCTTCCTCCAGACGCTCAAGGCGCATGTGATCGCCTCGGAGGACGAAGGGTTCTTCACTCCCGGCGGCATCTACAAGCCGAACGTCCTGATGTTCGACTTCGGGCGGGCGTACTACATCGAGCACATCACCGACCTGACCCACGAGCTCATCGACCTGTCCGGTCGTGCCGCGCTCATCTATCCCACCGAGGGGCAGTGGGAGCGGCCCGAACTGCGGCCGTGGCTGGCGGCGCTGCAGACCGGACCGGTGGGCAGGCCGCACGACCGGCTGAAGATCAGCCGAGTGATCCGCGACATGTTCCTGTCCGACTGGGGCGACCGCATCAGCACCTTCGAGAACTTCAACGGCACGCCCCTGCTGGCCATTCGAAGCCTCACGATGAAACGTGCCGAGATGTCCCCCACCGGCAGCATGGCGGACCTCGCGCGCAAGGTCTGCGGCATCGAGAGCGTGAGCAGCGACGGGGAGCAGGAGACCGCGTACCTGGCCCAGGCGGACTACGCCCGACGCCAAGACGCCTCTCGTCAGAACGCCTCGTAGCAGGATGCCGGGGCCCGGGTCAGAGCATGCCGCACTCCCGGGCCCTGGCGACCGCTGCGCTCCGGTCGTGTGCGCCGAGTTTGCGGAAGATCGCCCGTACCTGTGTCTTGACGGTGTTGTGGGACACATAGAACTCGGCGGCGATCTCACGCAGTGTCAGCGGACCGCACAGGGCGCGGAGCACCCGGCGCTCCCCGAGCGACAGCTCCTGGGGGCCGGACACGACCAGCGGCACGACGGTGTCCTCGCCGACTCGCCCGAGCAGTTTCGTCAGTGCTCCTGGTGACTCGCACCGGGCCGCTGCCCGCTCGGCCGCCGCACGGGCCTCCCCTGCGGCGGCCGTGTTGTGCCGAGCAGTGGCAAGTCGTGCCCGTGTGACGTGGTACCAGGCGTGCATCTGGGGTTCGCTGCCGGTCCCGGACGAGTCCGCCAGCGCCGCTTCCGCGTCGGCCAGGGTCCGTTCGGCCTCGTCGGCCCGTCCCTCATCGAGGAGCAGGCCGGCCCTGCCGATGTAGGCGGGCGCCACGACGAAGTGCCGCTGCAGGCCGGCCGCCCCGGCCGCGTCCAGGGCTTCGTCGCTCAGCATGCGCGCCGGCCCATGGCGTCCGGCCAGCAGGGCGCACAGCGCCCGCAGGCCCAGCGCGCGGACGAGCGTCAGGCCGTGCCCGGCGGCATGCGCGTCACGGGTCGCCTCGCCGAGCAGCGCCTCGGCCTCCTCGTACCGCGAGGTCCACAGCAGAGCGGTACCGCGGGCCGTGCAGGCCAGGGCACGCCAGGAAGTCAACGGGACGGTGCCGGCGAAGACGGTTTCGGCGAGGCGGTCGCCGGTCAGGATCTCCCCCTGGAGCCAGCAGGCCACGGCCTGGGCGACGGCTGCCGCATCGGACACCGTGCTGCCCTCGCCGACCGTCTCCGCTCCCGGCTCCCTGAGCCGGACCACGTCCAGCCAGCGCCGGGCCGTTTCCGGAGCGCCCCTCGAGAGGGCCGCCATCGCCGCCACCACGCACAGTCTTGCGTCGGCGGCGACCGTGCGGGGCGGCAAGAGCTCAAGCCACCCCGCGACCTCCCGGCTGCGGCCTGCCGAGATCGCCTGTTCCCAGTCCTGGAGTATCGACGCGACGGCGGCGGCCTCGTCACCGCCCCGCACCCAGTGCCGTACGGCCGCGGTCGTCTCGCCATGCCGTGAGTACCACCGAGCCGCCGATCGGTGCAACGGTACGGCGGCCTCCGGCCCTTCGGATCCGAGGAGGTCGCAGAGCAGCGCGGACAGTGCGCGATGACGCCGGTATGCCGAGGGATCTGCGGCGACGGGTACGAGCAGTTGGACGGTCCGTGCGAGCTCACGCAGCAGTACGCCCGCCCGGTCCCCGGCGAGGGCCCGGCACGGCCCGGCGCTCAGCTCGTCGAGCACACTGGTGCGGAGCAGGAACCGGCGCTGTTCGGTGGTGAGCCGGTGGAGCACTTCGGCGGCCAGGTACTCGGTGACCGCTCGCCTGCCACGGGCCAGGCCGGCCTTCGTATCGGCGTCGTCCGACGAGCGGGCGAGGGTACGGCCCATGATGCACACTCCCGCCGCCCACCCCTCGGTGGCCTCGTACAGCGCGCTCGACGTGTCCGGGGCCGGAGCGGACCCGAGCAGATCGGTGAGCACGGCGTGCGCCTCCTCGGGGGTGAAGGCCAGGTCGTGCTGGTCGAGTTCCGCGACCGCACCCCGAACGCGCAGGGTCGGTACGGGTCCGCCCGGTACGTGACGGGTCGACAGAACGACGCGAAAGCCCTGCGGAAGCCTTGTCAGGAAGTCCGAAAGGCTGCGGACCGCGTCGACGTCCGTGATCGATTCCACTCCGTCGAGGATCAGCGCGAGCGGTCCCTGTCCGTCCAGTCCGGTCACGAGGCTCGGCAGGATCTCCTCGAGCCACGCGTCGAGTGTCCACTCGCCGCTGTGGGGGTGGTCGGGCAGTTCCGGTCGTACGTGCTGCAATGCCCGCAGGATGCCGGCCCAGAGCCGGCCCGGGGCGTTGTCGTACGCGTCCAGGCTGAGCCAGGCGCACGCGCCACGAGTTGCGAGACTTCGCGCCCACTCGGTCAGGAGCACCGTCTTTCCGGCACCGGCGGGCGCGGAGACCACCACCACGGGCTCGGCCGACGCGTCCAGCCGGCGCAGCAGCCGGGGGCGGGTCAGCAGGTGCGGGGGCTGGTCCGCAGGACGCAGCTTGAAGGTCGGCACGGAGCTGGTCATGGCACCTTCGGTGGAGTCGTCGGGACGAGCTGAGCCCCCGGCGTCCGTGGCTCGCCTGCAGGAGGCGGACGCCGGGGGCCGTAGTGGTCCGGGTCAGGGGTACGGCAGCCTCCGTCGGGCCGCTGTCACCAGCGCTAGCAGGGGGGCCTGAGCGTGCCGAAGTCTCCGCCGAAGTGGAGCAGCGGCCGGCCTTCCACCCGGTGTTCGAAGTGGCGGACGTCGCCCACGAAGATGGTGTGATCGCCGCCGGGCAGTGCCGCGGCGACATCGCACACGACAGCCGCGATGGCGTCCTTCAGCACCGGCACGCCGTGGTCGTCGATGATCTCCACACCCGCGAACTTGTCCGGCTTGGAAACGGCGAAGTTCCGCGCGAGGTGCTCGCTGTCCTCGCCGAGGACGTTGACGGCGAAGCGACCGTGCTCCGCGATCGCGGTTCGCGTGTACAGCTGGTTGCCGATACACACGATCAGTTGGAGCGGCTCGAGGGACAGCGCGGAGACGGCGCTCGCCGTCATGCCGATGGCCGTGCTGCCCGAGCGTGTGGTGATCACGCTGACGCCGGTGGCGAGTCGGCTCATCGTGGCGCGGAAGCCGAAGACCTTGTCGAGGGTTTCACTCATCTGAGGACCTCCGTGAATGCGGGGCCGAACCCCGCGGTGTGATGGAGTGTTCGACGTCGGCCGTCCTCATGGATGACCGGCTCTCGTCGTGGTGACGCCGTGGGGATCAGTCCGTGACGAGGGGTTCGAGGACGAAGGTGTGGCGCAGCCGGGTGTACGGCACCTCGGTCGTTCCCCGGTAGGGCCCGGCGTCGGCCGCGTACGTGTCGTAGCGCTCGATCAGCGACTGCCTGACGCCGAACACCGGATCGGTGTCCAGGTACGGGTCGTCCGAGGGGAAGAGCATGGTGGTCACGCGCTGGAATCCCGAAGCCTCGATCAACAGGTGCACATGGGCGGGACGCATGAGCGACCTGCTGGTCGCGCTCATGAGTTCGCCGACCGGGCCGTCACCGGGGATCGGGTAGCTGGACGGGCGAATGGAACGGAAACCGAAGTGCCCTGTCCCGTCGGTACGGAACAGCGCGCGCATGGCCGGCTCGTCCAGGCCGGGTACCTCCATGTCGTAGTGGCCGTCCGAGTCGCTGTGCCAGACGTCCACCGCCGCGTCTGCGACCGGCGCTCCCTCGTGGTCCACGACCCGTCCCTCGAAGAACAGCGGGGTACCGGGCAGACCTCCGGAGATGTCGGCGGCGTCGGCCTGCTGCGGCCGGTCCTCTCTGAAGTACGGGCCCAGCACGCTGTTCTGCGTGGCCTGGCTGGGGCGTCGGTTGGTCAGGGCGTCGACCAGCATGGTGACGCCGAGCACGTCGGACAGCAGGATGAACTCCTGACGCGTCGGGGTGCACGTCTGCCCGGTGCGCGTCAGGAAGTCGACTCCCCGGGCCCATTCGTCCTGCGTCAGTTCGACGTCGCGGACGAAGGCGTGCAGGTGCCGCACCAGTGATTCCAGGATCTCGGCGACGCGGGAGTCCTTGGTGTTCCGCATGGTCGAGATCACGGCCTCGGTGATGGTGTCGCTGGTCAGATCACGCATGACGCGCTCCCGTGGTGGTTGGCTGGTGGGTCGCGGACATGGTCCGGGGATGTCCGTCGCCGGGTGATGTGCACGGCTGCTGCCCTGCCCAGGCGCGGGCCAGGAGGGCGCGTACCGCCGTCCGTTGGACCGGTAGCGGGTTCCAGTAGCCGTCCCGCACGATGAGTTCGGCCGCCTGCTCGATGCCCGATTCCGGCATGCCGAGGTCCCGCAGTGCCCGGGGGACGCCGAGCCTTCCCGCGAAGTCGAAGAGACCGCTGGCGGCATCAACCGCCGACAGCGCCTCGGCGATGCGTGCCATGGCCTCGGGCGCCGCCGGTGCGTTGTAGGCGACCACGTGCGGCAGGACGACAGCGTGGGTTTCGGCGTGCGGAAGCCCGAACGTGCCGCCCAGCACATGGCACACCTTGTGATGCAGGGCCATGCCCACCGTGCCCAGGCACGTGCCGGCCAGCCACGCCCCGTGCAGGGCGTCGGCCCGCGCCTCGCGGTCGTCCGGACGTTGTGCGACGACCGGGAGGGAGCGGATGAGGGATTCGAGCGCTTCACCGGCCATCAGGAAGGCGAGCGGGTCCCGGTCCTGTGCGTAGAGGGCCTCCACGGCGTGCGCCATCGCGTTGATGCCGCTGACCACCGATGCCGCCGCGGGAAACGTGAACGTCAGGTCGACGTCGTACACCACGGTCTTCGGCAGCACTTCCGGCAGTCGGCGGGTCGTCTTCCGGCGCCCTTCGGTCTCTCCGAGGATCGGCGTCATCTCCGAGCCGGCGTACGTGGTGGGCAGCGCCAGCTGTGGCACCCCGGTCCGCAGGGCGATCGCTTTGCCGAGGCCGATCGTCGAGCCACCACCGATGGCGAGGACCGAATCCGCTCTCACGGTCCTGGCATATGCGACCGCCTTCTGCGTGACCTCGACGGGGGTGTGCGGAGCAGCTTCCGTGAAGGTTCCCACCGCCGCCGTACCCAGTAGGTCGTGTACCTCCATTGCCTGGCCCGCTTGACCGGGTGTGCACAGGATGAGCACCCGACGGCATCCGAGGGCATCAGCCTCTTCAGGGATACGGCTGCGCGTACCGCTGCCGAAGACCACCTTGGTGATCTGTCCCCGATGCACGAATGTCTTCATGAGTATTTCCCCAGTCCCGCCGTCTGCTTGGAAACAAGACTCTCGATGCCTGAATGACGGGGGTCAACGGAATCCGCGAGGGATAACGAGCGCCGGCGGTGAAATACCTTGTTCGTGGGACAGGCGCCGCGCGCGGGCCTCCGGCTCTCGACGGATATCACCCATCTGCGGGATGCCGGGGGTGCCCAGGAACTGGGATGGTGGTTCCGGAAGTCTGTCAGGCGGCATATGCCTGTCGAAATCACCGAACGACGTCCGATGGGTCCGCATTGACGGGCGGCGAGGGTTCACGCAAGGGAGCGTGCAAACCCAGGAATCCGGGCGCTTTTCGTGCGTTTCCCAGGCCAGGTGCCGGCAGTCCGGCACGCACCTGATCCACGGCTGAGGCCCGGCCGTCGCCACCACCCCGGGAAGCCGCCACTCGAGAGATCGCCGACATCGCGCAGACAGCCGTCGGCACAGTACTGCGCGAGTCCTCACCACGGCTGGTGATCGAGGTCACCCCGGACGACGGCGGCGGACGGGATGCACGCAGGGGCCATCGGTGTTCCAGGAGCGCATTGCACACCCATTGACAGCCCTCCGACCCGGCGTCCGGGACAGCCCCGGGCCGGAGGGCGCGAGATCTTCTCGCAGGGCCCTGAACGACCCAGAGCGATCGATCATCGATCAATGCACTCGCCGACAGGAGACAACGATGCTGACCGTGCTGTCGCCGATCTTCGCTCTCCTCGCAGCTGCAACCAACGCTCTGGGAACGGTGATGCAGCGCCGGGCCGCCACCCTCGTCCCGCAGTCCAACGCTCTGCGCATCGGCCTCATGTGGGACCTGCTGCGCACCCCGGTCTGGCTGCTCGGCATAGGCGGGGTCGTCCTCTCGGCGATGTTCCAGGGCGCCGCGCTGGCCACCGGTGCGCTGGCGATCGTGCAGCCGCTCTTCATGCTGGAGTTGCCGTTCGTGCTGCTGCTCGCGAGCGTCGTCTTCGGGCGCCCGTTGCCCAGGGCCGGCTGGCTGCCCGTAGGCAGTATCGCCGTCGGCCTTGGCCTGGCGCTGTTCGCGGCAGCGCCGACCGGTGGCACTCTCCGGGCCCCTGCGGCCCGGTGGACGGCGGTGGGAACCTGCTGCCTGCTCGCCGTGGCGGTGCTGTGCAGCGTCGCGGTCAAGCTGCCCAACGGCCCTGGCCGCGCCGCATGCCTGGGGTCGGCCGCCGCCGTCTCCTACTCCCTCACTGCCGCGCTCATGAAGTCCTCGACCGTCGTCCTCAGCCGCCAGGGTATGAGTGCCTTCTTCGCCGCATGGCAGACCTATGCGTTCGCCGCTCTCGGCGTGTGCGCCCTGTTCCTGCTGGAGAACGCCATGCAGTCCGGACCACTGGTCGCCTCCCAGCCGGCCCTGACCCTCGGCGACACACTGGTGAGCCTGGCTCTCGGTGTCACGCTCTACGGGGAAAGGCTCCGTGGTGGCTGGTGGCTGACCCTGCAGGTATTCGGGCTCGCGCTGGTGGCGTATGGGGTGACCCGCCTGTCACGTCAGCATCTCATTCCCGCAAGGACGTGAAATACCGGTTCGGTACAACAAAGGCCGGCAGCACAATCCTGGGATCGCCGCCAATATCGCCGATCTGCGGGATGGCCAAGTGCACCGTGGCCTCGGACCGTGGAATCAGGTCTCCAGAATTCACGCGAGCATGTGAGGATCCGAAGCATATGGACAAATTGGTCAATACGGCCCTGGAGGCCGTGGCGGATGTGCCGGATGACGCGTCGTTGGCCGTGGGTGGGTTCGGGTTGAGTGGCGTGCCGAACGTGCTGATCCAGGCACTGTACGAGCGGGGCGTCGGCGGGTTGTCGGTCGTCTCGAACAACTGCGGGGCAATGGATTCGGGTCTGGCTGTACTGCTCTCGGCGGGCCGGATCGGACGGGTGACGGGATCGTATGTCGGGGCGAACAAGGAATTCGCGCGACAGTACCTGGCCGGGGAGCTGGAGGTGGAGCTGATCCCGCAGGGCACGCTCGCCGAACGGCTGCGCGCCGGGGGTGCCGGCATTCCCGCGTTCTACACCCCGGCCGGCGTGGGCACGCAGGTCGCCGAGGGCGGGCTGCCCTGGCGCTACGACGGCTCCGGCGGGGTCGCGCTGGCCTCGCCGGCCAAGGAGGTGCGGGACTTCGACGGCACCGAGTACGTGCTTGAGCACGGCATCCGCACCGATTTCGCACTGGTGCGGGCCGCGAAGGGCGACCGGCACGGGAACCTGGTGTTCCGCAAGTCCGCCCGCAACTTCAACCCCCTCGCGGCCATGGCCGGCAAGGTCACGATCGCGGAGGTGGAGGAACTGGTCGAGCCCGGCGAGATCGAGCCGGACGCGGTGCATCTGCCCGGCATCTTCGTCCAGCGGGTGCTGGTCCTTACCCCGGAGCAGGCGGCGGACAAGAAGATCGAGCGGCGGACGGTGAGCAGCTGATGGCCTGGACTCGTGAGGAGATGGCTGCCCGCGCCGCGCGTGAGCTGTGCGACGGCCAGTACGTCAATCTCGGCATCGGCCTGCCCACGCTGATCCCCAACTACCTGCCGCCAGGGGTGGAGGTGATCCTGGAGTCGGAGAACGGCATCCTGGGCACCGGCCCCTACCCGGGTGAGGACGAGGTCGACCCGGATCTCATCAACGCCGGGAAGGAGACCGTCACGGTCCTGCCAGGTGCTTCCTTCTTCGACTCGGCGCTGTCATTCTCGATGATCCGCGGCGGCCACATCGACGTCGCGGTGCTGGGTGCCATGCAGGTCTCCGAGCAAGGAGACCTGGCGAACTGGGCGATCCCCGGAAAGATGATCACGGGGATCGGCGGCGCCATGGACCTGGTCCACGGTGCCCGCTCGGTCATCGTCGTCATGACGCACACCGCCAAGGACGGCTCGCCGAAGATCCTCACCGAGTGCGCGCTGCCGCTGACCGGGAGGCGCTGCGTGAACCGGATCATCACCGACCTCGGTGTCCTCGACGTCACCGACGAGGGGCTTGTGCTGGTCGAGTGCGCACCGGCCGTCGACGTCGAGGAGATCATCACCAGGACCGACGCCAAGCTGACCGTCACGGAGGGCCTGCTATGAACCCCGTCTACATCGTCGACGCCGTGCGCACGCCGATCGGACGCTACAACGGCGGCCTGGCCTCCGTACGCCCCGACGACCTGGCCGCCCAAGTCGTCCGCGGACTTCTGGCCCGCATACCCCAGTTGGATCCCAAGCGTATCGAGGACGTGTACTTCGGCAACGCCAACGGCGCCGGCGAGGAGAACCGCAACGTCGCCCGCATGGCGGCGCTGCTCGCCGGCCTGCCCACCAGCGTGCCCGGGGCGACGGTCAACCGGCTGTGCGCCTCCGGACTCGAAGCCGTGATCCAGGCCGCCCGCGCCATCGCCGTCGGCGACGCCTCCTTCGCCATCGCCGGCGGCGTCGAGTCCATGACCCGCGCCCCCTACGTGCTGCCCAAGAACGACAGGCCGTTCCCGGCGGCCCATGCCGAGCTGTACTCCACCACGCTGGGCTGGCGGATGGTGAACCCGGCAATGAACCCGCAATGGACCATCCCTCTGGGGGAGTCGGCTGAGCTGATCGCCGAAAAGCACGGGATCAGCCGTGAGCAGCAGGACGGTTTCGCCCTGCACAGCCACCAGAAGGCCGCCGCCGCCCAGGAAGAGGGCCTGTTCGAAGCCGAGTTGGCGCCCGTCCCCGTCCCGCAGCGCAAGGGCGACCTTCAGCTGTTCGCGGCCGACGAGTGCGTACGCCCCGACGCCTCCCTCGCCGCGATGGCGAAGCTGAAGCCGGCCTTCCGTACCAAAGACGGCACAGTGACGGCTGGTAACGCCTCCCCGCTCAACGACGGAGCCGCCGCCCTGCTGCTGGCCGACGAGGAGGGCGTGAAGGCCATCGGCCGCGAGCCGCTGGCGCGCGTCTGTGCGACCGGAGTCTCCGCGATAGACCCCGACTACTTCGGCCTCGCCCCCGTCGAAGCCGTCAACCGGGCCCTGGCCAAAGCCGGCCGGGCCTTCGCCGACCTCGACGTTCTGGAACTGAACGAGGCCTTCGCCGCCCAGGTCCTCGGCTGCCTCGCCGAGTGGCCCGAGTTCGACACGGCGATCCTCAACCCGCAGGGCGGCGCGATCGCGCTCGGCCACCCCCTCGGCGCCTCCGGCGCCCGCCTCGCCGGCACCGTCGCCCACCAGCTCGCCCGCCGCGGCACCGGGACCGGCGTAGCCACCCTCTGCATCGGCGTGGGCCAGGGACTCGCCCTCGTCCTCGAACGCTGACACGCACGGGACGAGCAGACCGTCGTGGGGAACAGCGTCCGTGACCGGGATCGGCAGCGGCTTCCGCGCGGGGTCGGCAGGTGCGGACGTACGGTACTGGTATGTGCGCCATGCGGGAAGGCGGCACGGCGCAGCCCGATGGGCCCCGCCCCCCTTCGCCCACCGCCGGGTCGCTGCGTCGTGCCGAGCTGGACCGGCTGCTGGAGCTCGCCGTGCGCGACACGGGCGTACACGCGGGAGCGGTCTTCCTGCTGGCGTCCGACGGGCAGACCCTGCGGCTGGAGGTGACCGCAGGGATGCCGGCCGAGTATCTCGCGCCCTGGTTCGGGGTCCCGCTGTCGAGCCGCTTTCCCGTGACCGATGCGGTGCGCGAGCGGCGGCTCGTCTGGCTCGGCGACCCGGAGGAGCTCGCGCGTCGCTACCCGCGCACGGCGATCGCCCTGCCCTACCACCATGCGGTGGCCGCGGCACCGCTCCTCACCGGCGCCACGGTCTGGGGCGCACTGCTGCTGTTCTGGCCCGGCGCCGGCTCCACCCGTGCCGACGGCCCGAGCCCTGAACGGGTCCGTGCCGCCGGTCGGCGTCTGGGACGGTTCCTGCGCGACGCCGCCGGCACCGGCCATGCCGTCGGTCCGGGACCCACACCCCGCACCCTGGTGCAGCCGCCCGCCCGCAAGCGGGGGCCGGCCCAGGCGCTCGCCGCGGCCGACCTCGTCGAGCGGCTGCCCTGGGGCAGTTGCTCCCTCGACCTCGAGGGCAGGTTCACCTACGTCAGCGCCACCGCCGCCGCCCTGCTGGGCGCGAGCAGCCCCGACGATCTGATCGGCACGAGTCCCTGGCAGTCCTTGCCCGGGCACACCGACCCGGCCTTCGAGGACCACTTCCGCGCCACCGTGGTCAGCCGGAAGCCCGGTTACTTCACCGCCATGCACCCACCGGACCAGTGGCTCGCGTTCGAGCTCTACCCCGACGACTCGGGGGTGAGCGTCCGCATATCGCCGACCGGTCCGGGCGGAGATTCGCAGCCGGCGCCCACCAGGACGGAAACGTTCCAGGGCGAGCCGATCCGCCTGGGCGAGGTCTACCGGGTACTGCACCTGGCCGCCGCCCTCTCCGAAACCGTGGGCGTCTCGGACGTGGTCGATCTGGTCACCGAGGAGATGCTGCCGGCGTTCGGAGCCCGGACCGTCGCCCTGCTCGCAGCCGAGGACGGCAGAATGCGGGTCATCGGCCGCAGCGGCTACAACCCCTCGCTGCTCGAACACTTCGACGGCGTGCCGCTGACCCACCCGGCACCCGCGGTCCAGGTCCTCGCCACCGGCGTGCCCAGCTTCTACGCCTCCTTCGACGAGCTGTCCCGGGCCTACCCGCCCGCCCCGCACCAGAAGGGTCTGCATGCCTGGGCGTTTCTGCCGCTGATCGCCTCCGGGCGTCCGGTGGGCTCGTGCGTGTTCGCCTTCGACCGGCCCCACCCCTTTCCCGACCAGCAGCGGGTCGTCTTCATCGCGCTCGCGGGACTGATCGCGCAGGCGCTGGAACGGGCCCGCCTGTACGACACCAGCAACGAACTCGCCAAGACCCTGCAGGCAGCCCTGCTCCCCGACTCGCTGCCCGACCTTCCCGGACTGGATGTGGCGGCCCGCTATCTGCCCAGCGTCCGCGGCGTGGACATCGGCGGCGACTTCTACGACCTGGTCCGGGTCGACGACAGCACCGCCGCCGCGGTCATCGGAGACGTCCAGGGCCACAACGTCAACGCCGCCGCGCTCATGGGCCGGGTGCGCCCCGCCATCCGCTCGCACGCCGCCTCGGGGGCCACGCCGTCACAGGCCCTCGCCCAGGCCAACCGCCAGCTGGTCGCCATGGACCCGGGCCGCTTCGTCAGTTGCCTCTACGCCCATCTCGACCTTGCACACCGCCGAGCCGTCCTCGCCACCGCCGGCCATCCCCCGCCCGTTCTGCGTCGCCCGGACGGCCACGCCGAGATCCTTCGGCTCCCACCCGGCGTGCTGCTGGGCATCGACCCCGACGCGGACTATCCCGCCACCGAGATCCCGCTGACCCCCGGCACCGTCCTCGCCCTGTACACCGACGGCCTCGTCGAGACTCCCGGGGTCGACATGGACGACGCCATGTCAGGGCTCGCCACCCAGCTCGCCCGGGCCTCGGCCCAGCCCATGGACCGGCTCGCCACGACCCTGATCGACCATGCACGGCAGACCGCGCCCCGGACGGACGACATCGCCCTGCTGCTCATCGGGCTTGCCACCACCGGATAGCGCGCGCCCCCGGCCGGGCTTGCACGGCAGGCACTGCGGCCGCACGGCATGCCTTGACAGCGCAGGGACCGAGGGCAACGATGGGAACCATGGAAACTAATCCAGTTTCTTCAGTTTCCCCCAGCGACGAGCGGCGTGCGGACGTGATCGTGGAGGCGGCCGGCCGGCTGTTCTTCGGGTCGGGTTTCGCGCGGGTGAGCATGGACGATCTCGCTCGTGAGCTCGGGATGAGCAAGAAGACGATCTACCGTCATTTCCCGGACAAGCGCAGCCTGCTGGCCGCGGTGCTGGACCGCCAGTTCGCCACGGTGGAGCGCACGCTGGTGGCGGCGACCGAGGACGCAGCAGGGCAGCCGTTCGCTGTGCGGGTGCAGCGGTTCCTGATCGCGGCGGGCAGTGAGCTCGGACGGATCGGCGCGCCTCAGCTCGCGACCGGGCGGGGCGACGCGATGCTGCGCCAGTACGTGGAGCAGCGTGTGGACGCGGTGGTCTACCAGCGGCTCGACGAGCTGTTCCGGGAGGGACACCAGCAGGGCTTGCTGCCGGCGCCGCCCGAGCTGCTGAGTGAGATCACCCGCGGCGCGTTGGAGCGGCTGCTCATGTCGGAGTTGCCGCGCGATCTGGACTGGACCGCGGCCGATCTGCTGCGGGCGACCGTCGACACCGTGCTGTACGGGGCGATCCGCCCGACAGGCCAGGGCATCGACGACGAACAACCCCGGGCGGTCGTCCCGACGGCCCTCGACGACGAGCAGGAGGTGGGCCCATGACCGGGACAACCGGCAGGGTGGCATTGGTGACGGGGGCCAGCAGCGGAATCGGCGCGGCCACGGCGCGACTTCTGGCCGCGCGAGGAATGCGCGTGGTGGTCAACTACCTCCGCAACACCAAGGCGGCCGAGGAGGTCGTGGCCGACATCGAGGCCGCAGGCGGCCAGGCCATGGCCGTGCAGGCCGACGTGCGCGAGGAGGCGGCCGTCGAGAGCATGGTCGGACAGGTCCAGGCGGCTTGGGGCGGCATCGACGTGCTCGTGCACAACGCGCTCATCCCGTATGCGGTCAAGCCGTTCCAGGACATGACGTGGGAAGAACTGGGCGGCAAGATCGACGCCGAGATGCATGCGGCGTTCGCGGTCACCAAAGCCGTACTGCCCACGATGACCGAACGAGGGTGGGGACGCCTCATCTACATCGGCACCGGACTCAGCCGCCTGCCTCGGGCGGGCATGATCGCGCTGGGCGTTTCCAAGGCCGCACTCGAGCAGTTCGCCCGGTATCTCGCCCAGGAACTCGGCCCGCAGGGCATCACGGTCAACGTCGTCTCGCCCGGCCCGGTGGAGTCCCGCACCGCCGATGCCGTGCTCGACGACGCAACGAGGCAGCGGCAGGTGGCCGCCACCCCCTTGGGCCGCCTGGCCCACCCGGCCGACGTCGCCCAAGCGGTCGCCTTCTACGCCGCCGAGGACAACTCCTTCATGACCGGCACCACGGCCGCGGTCAACGGCGGCATGGCCATGTACTGACATACCGCTGGCCTCCGCACACGCGGCCGAACCCTTAAACAATCAAGGAAAGACGTTCATGCACACGATCGACCTGGCCTACGTCGGACGGGGCCTACACGAAGAACTCGCCGCCTACATCGCCGACCAGCAGGACTACTACGCCGAGGAGGGTGTCCACGTCGCGCTGCGCGACGGCTGCACCTGGGACGTGGAACGGCTGCGCCGCTGCGCCACCATCGGGCTCGGCCGAGCACTGCTGTCACGACTGACCGACGGCACCCCGTGGGTCGCACTCAGTGTCAACACCCAACGCCCGCTGTTCTGGTTCCTCGCCCGCCCCGGCCTGACCTCCCTGGCCGACCTGGCCGGGCGACGGCTGGCGGTCCACGCCCCGCACACCCCGCCCGGCGCATTCGCCCGGATCGTGCTGCGAAAGGCCGGCCTCGACCCGGACCGCGACGTGAAGACCATCGTCCGCTCTCCCGGCGACTACGGTATGGACCTGCGCCGGCTCAACGACGGCAGTATCGACGCCGCCTACGTCGGCAGCACCATGGCACCGGAGGCGGTGGCCGCCGAGCACGGCTGGCAGGTGCTGGCCTGGGTCGGCGACCACTTCCAGATTCCCACCGTGGGCGTGGCAGTCGACCCGACCTTCATCTCACCGGACGACCCCGCGGTCCAGGCGGTCGTACGAGCCCATCGGCGCGCCCTTCAGGTGATCCACGACGACCCCGACACCACGGTGCGCCACATGCAGACGTTCCTCGGCGGACAGACCGCGGAAGAAGCCCGAGCCCACTACGACACGTTCATCGCGCCGTACTTCACCACGGACGGCCAGGCCGACCTCGCTGTCGGCGACAAGGCGATCACCGCGGTCGCCGCCGAACTCGGCGTTCCCGCCTGCGTCACCGCGGCCGAGTTCTACCACACTGCGGCCACCACAGCCTAGGCATCAGGACCTGTGGAACGACGTCGGCGGCGCCTATCGGCAGTTATGGCACGTGATCCTATCCATCGGAGCTCTCCCGGCGCCTTGGCGTTGTCGGTGCGACGTGGTCGAAGGCGTCGCTCCACAAGGGATGTGGTCGCTCAACTCGTAGTCGGATGACGGTCCGACCGCGTCCCGCACCGACAACTCCGAATGCGTCCGCCTCCGATCCACCACGGCCACGTGGCTGGTCAGCCGGCTCCTCACCCGCTTTGTCGGCCGATCACAGATCGAGGACGACCTCGGTGGTCGGCTTGCTGCAGCAGACCAGGACGGTCCCGGGCTCGGGGAGTTCGAGGGGTGGGGTGGTGTAGGTGATGTCGCCTGCGACGAGGTGAATGCAGGTGTGACACACGCCAGTGCGGCAGGACCAGCGGGTGGGGATGTCGCACGCTTCGGCAAGATCGAGGAGGGTCGCGTGAGCGGGTGACCATGGGGTGGAGATGCCGCTACGGGCGAGGGTGATGAGGGGCCCGGTTGCGGTGGGACCGGGTGGCCGGTGGGGCCGGATCACGGCGGTGGCGGTCACGCCTGGGTTGATGGCGGGGAGAGCGGTGAACTGTTCCGTATGGATCTGCCGGGGGCGCAGACCCAGATCACGCAGGAAGCCGGCGAGGTCGTCCATGAAGGCGGGTGGGCCGCACAGGTAGGCGTTGGCCTCGGCGGGGATGCCCATGGCCGTGAGGGATGCGGCGGTCGGGCGGCCCGCTGTAGGCCACGGGCTGGATTCGCCGCACAAGCCGCGCCCAGGTGCCGTCCGCCGGCCACAGCCGTTGGCGTGGAAAAGGAGCAGATCAAGTGACGTCACACGATCGGCCGGACGACTCCTGGGTGTCCAGTCCCGGACCGAGGTACTGGCGCATCAGCGCCTGCGCGGACGTCTCGGCGGCGGCGAACCTGGAGCGTCCTGCGTCGGTCAAGGTGGCCTCGACCGTCCTGCGGTCTCCGGCACGACGATGACGATCAATCAGTCCGGCCGCCTGCAGACCCCTGAGGAGGTAGGACATCCGATCCCCGGATTCCTGGAGGAACGCCGCCAGCTTGGCAACGTGCACAGATCCGCTCGCGGCCTCGGCGAGCGCGCCGAGAATGAGGTAGTCATGGAGCGACAGACCGTGCCGCACCCGCAACTCAGCGTGCACCAGACCCAAGGTCCGCAGGACCCCTGGAAACTGCCACCGCGTGGTGTCCGACAAATCGTAGTCGCTCATGTTCCTTCCCAGGGGTCGGTTCTCCGGCCGCAAGCCCGCGGCCGCACCATCACAACCAGATTCCCTACGACGTCGATCCCGGACCGGACGGACACGAAGCCCTCGGATCAGGACGGCGTCACCCGCCCGCACTCCGAATATGCGACGACGGCAGGCAGCAGGCCGTCACCCGTCCGATGTCCTGATGTGAGGCCGTCGTGGCGCGCCCGGCCATCCGTCTCCGCACTCCCGGCGTCCTAGCGTCGTCAGTGCGACGCGGTCGAACGGGTCGGCCTCCGCAACGGTTGCGAAGTCCTCGAGCACCTGGCACGCAGGCGGACGACCGCCGTAGCCGCGTCCGCCATCCCAAGGCTTCACAGAGGAAAGAAGGCGTTCGCGCCATGGCGTCGCAATCAGACACCGCTCGAGCAGCGTCTCACGGGCTGGACTTCGGGCTCAACGAATGGGTCGTGGACGAGCAGCGACGGCGTTACCTCCACGACCCCGGCTCGGTCGACCAGACGTGGAGGAACTTCTTCGCCGCTCTGGTGTCCCCGGCCGCCCTGACCGCCTCAGCCCAACACCACAAGGGCACCGACGAGGCGGCGCTCAGGGCGGTACGGGTCGCGGCGCTCATCCACGCGTATCGCGTGCGCGGGCATCTGATGGCCGGAACGGACCCGCTCATGGCGCGGCCCGCCGCAGCACATCCGGAGCTCGACATCGCCGCGTTCGGACTTGACGACGCGGACCGGGCGGAGGACTTCGCCGTGGACGGGTTCGCCGGGCGCGCCACGATGACACTCGACGAAGTGATCGGCGCGTTGCGGGAGTTCTACTGCCGCACCGCCGGGTTCGAGTACATGCACATCCAGGACGCCCGGGAACGCCGCTGGATCCAGCAGCGCGTCGAGGGCCCGCAGCGCCGCCCGGACCGTGCCGGACAGCTGCGGATCCTCTACCGGTTGGGGGCCGCGGAGGCCTTCGAGACGTTCCTGCAGACCAAGTACGTGGGCCAGAAGCGGTACTCGCTCGAAGGCGGCGAGTCGGCCATCGTGTTGCTCGACGCCCTGTTGCTCCGCGCCATCGAAGACGGTGTCCAAGAAGCCGTCATCGGGATGGCGCACCGCGGTCGGCTCAACGTCCTGGCCAACATCATCGGCAAGTCCTACGGCCAGATATTCGGCGAGTTCGAGGACGCGGTGGACATCCGGTCGGTCCAGGGCTCGGGAGACGTGAAGTACCACCTCGGCGCGGGGGGCACCTACCGTGCCCTGGACGGCGGCACCATCGCCGTCTCGGTCGTGGCGAACCCCTCGCACCTGGAGATCGTGGGGCCGGTGGCCCAGGGCGTGGTGCGCGCCAAGCAGGACCTGGCCGGGGACCAGGGCGAGCCCTTCCCCGTACTGCCGGTCGTCCTCCACGGCGACGCGGCCTTCGCCGGCCAGGGCGTGGTCGCCGAGACCCTGAACATGTCGCAGCTGCCGGGCTACCGCACGGGCGGGACGGTCCACGTGGTCGTCAACAACCAGGTCGGCTTCACCACCCTGCCCGCCAACGGCCGTTCGAGCACGTACGCCACCCATGTGGCACGGATGGTGGAGGCCCCGATCTTCCACGTCAACGGCGACGACCCGGAAGCCGTCGACCGCGTCGCACGGATGGCCTTCGACTACCGCCAGACGTTCCACAAGGACGTCGTAGTCGATCTGGTCTGCTACCGGCGCCACGGGCACAGCGAGGTCGACGACCCGTCCATCACGCAGCCGATGATGTACGAACGCATCGCCGCCAAGGCTTCGGTGCGCACGCTGTACGCCGCGGCCCTCATACGCCGCGGGGACATCGGCGAGCGGCAGGTGGACAGTGCCCGCCGCAACTACCAGGATCACCTCGAACGGGCCTTCGCCGAGACCCGGGCGCTGCCCGCTCCCGCACCGGCCGAAGACCTTCCTTGCGCCGACGCCGGACAGGCGGCCACCCAGCGCACGGCGACCGCGATCGACGAGGCGACAGCCCGTCAGGTCATCGCATCGCAGACCGACCTGCCGCAGGGCTTCACCGTGCACCCGCGTGTCCTGCCGCAGCTCCACCGGCGTACGGCGACGCTCGACACCGGCACCGTCGACTGGGCCACCGCGGAGACACTGGCGATCGGTTCGCTGCTGCTGGAGGGCGTCCCGGTACGGCTGGCCGGACAGGACTCCCGGCGCGGCACCTTCGGCCAGCGCCACGCCGTACTGACCGACCGGCGCACCGGCGCGGAGCACACGCCGCTGAACTCCCTCAGCCCGCAGGCCGCGAGCTTCGCACCGTACGACTCGATGCTGTCCGAACTGGCGGCGCTGGCCTTCGAGTACGGCTATGCGCAGGCCCGTCCGGAAGCCCTGGTGCTGTGGGAGGCCCAGTTCGGTGACTTCGCCAACGGCGCGCAGACGGTCGTCGACGAGTACATCGCCTCGTCCGAGCAGAAGTGGGGCCAGCGCTCCGCAGTGACCATGCTGCTGCCCCACGGCCTGGAGGGCCAGGGTCCGGACCACTCCTCCGCCCGGATCGAACGCTTCCTGCAACTGTGCGCGCAGGACAACATGACCGTGGCCATGCCCTCCCTGCCGGGCAACTACTTCCATCTGCTCAGGCAGCAGGCGCTGGACGGCCGCAGGCCACTGGTGGTCTTCACCCCGAAGTCGATGCTGCGGTCGAAGGCGGCCGTCTCCGCCCTGGCCGAGTTCACCCAGGGCGGCTTTCGCCCGGTCCTGCCGGACGACACGACGGACCCGGCCCGTGTCTCGCGCGTCCTGCTGTGCTCGGGCAAGGTCTTCTACGACCTCGACGCCCACCGGCACGCCGCGGGCACGACCGACACGGCGATCGTCCGCGTGGAGCGCCTCTACCCGTTCCCCCACGAGGAACTCGCGGCGGAACTCGCCCGCTTCCCCGCGGCCGCGGACGTGCGGTGGGTGCAGGAGGAGCCGGAGAACCAGGGTGCGTGGTCGTTCCTCGCGCCGCGTCTGCACCGGCTGACCCGGCGCGCTGTGGAGTGCGTGAGCCGGCCCGAGGCGCCCGCGCCCGCGGTCGGCTCGGCCCGCCGGCACGGCGTCGAGCAGAAGGCTCTCGTGACATCGGCCTTCCAGTGATCAGCGGCTCGCGCGGTGCGCATCGGCTGCCCACCGCGCGTATCCGTCGGCACCACGGCAGCATCGAGGAGGAGCAGCGGCATGAGCCTGCTGGCGCGCATCAACCAGCCCGCGGACTTGAGGGGGCTGAGCCATCCAGAGCTGGTCCGGCTGGCCGGGGAGATCCGCGACTTCCTGGTCCGCCACGTCGCGGCCACGGGAGGCCATCTGGGGCCCAACCCCGGTGTCGTGCAACTGACCCTGGCGCTGCACCGGGTCTTCGACTCCCCGCGCGACCGGCTGCTGTGGGACGTCGGGCACCGGGCGTACGTCCACAAGATCGTGACGGGGCGGGCCGGTGACTTCTCCGGCCTGCGACAGCGTGGCGGGCTTTCCGGATACCCGAGCCGGGAGGAGTCCGCGCACGACCACATCGAGCACTCCCACGCATCGGTGGCCCTGTCGTACGCCGACGGCATGGCCAAGGCCGCACAGCTCGCAGGAGAGTCGGACCGGCACATCGTCGCCGTCGTCGGCGACGGAGCACTCACCGGCGGGCTGGCCTGGGAGGCCCTCAACAACATCGCGGCGGCACCGGACCGGCCGGTGGTGATCGTCGTCAACGACGGACGCTCGTACGCACCGACCGTGGGCGGACTCGCCCGGCACCTGGCGGCCCGGATTGGCCACCGCGGCGGAGACGGCCGCGCGGTGTCCGGGCGGCCGGGAACCGGGTGCGGTACGTCGGTGCTCGGGAAGGGCGGCATGCGGGCGCCGCCGGCACCTGGTTCCTGTGGTCGGTGGGATCGGAGTCGGTGGCGGTCGCGGCGGCATCGCCGGCCCGGGTGACCCCGGGACACGCACTGGCCGTCCTGGCGGTGGTGTGCTGGGCCGTCGGCCTGACGCAGTACCTGCTGACCGCCGCGCTGGTCCTGGCCCGGCTGCTGGCCCGGCCGGTGCAGCCGGAAGGCCTCATGACGTCCGTATGGATCTTCATGGGGGCGGCGGCGATCGCCGCGCTCGCCGGAGTCCGGCTGATCGCACTCCATCCAGGCACCACGATGTTGTCGCGCCCGCTCGTCATCGGGACGTCCGTTGTCCTGTGGGCGTTCTCAAGCTGGCTGATTCCGCTCCTGGTGGCTCTGGGCGTTTGGCGGCACGCGCTGCCCCGTATCCCGCTGCGCTACGAGCTCGGCTGGTGGAACCTCGTCTTCCCGGTCGGCATGTATGCGGTCACCACGCATGAGCTGGGACGCGCGACCGCAACCTCGTGGATGACGAGCGTGGGCCGCTGGGAGGTCTGGATCGCCGTGGTGTTCTGGGCTGTCGTGTACGCCGCCATGGTGACCGCCAGACTCCGGGCCCGCCCCACGACCGCGCACGGATCCGCCGGTGCGGGGCGGACGGCCCGCCCGGAGAGCACGGCTTCGACGGCACCCGGGGCGCTGCCATAGGCACGTGTTGCGATGCGGCGCGAACCCGGCTGCCCGTCGGCAGACAGCCGGGTTCGCGCGACGCGTCCGTGTTATGCGGAGCGTTGCACGGGCCCTGTCAGCGGCGGGCGCGCTCACGCTGCCGGACAGCATGGCGCAGGGAGTGCCAGGCGACGACCGCCCAGGCGGCGACGAGCAGGGCGTACAGGACGACGGCGATCCAGACGAACAGGTGCGAGCCGGTACGGGCGGCGAGCGCGCTGGTGCCGGTGACGCAGGCACCAAGGGGGAAGATGAAGGACCACCAGGTGGCTGCGAAGGGCAGCCCTCTGCGGATTTCCCGTACGGTCAGCGCCGTGGCCAGTACCAGCCACAGCAGGGCGAACCCCCAGATCCCGAGCCCACCCAGGAGCGCTACGACACCACTCCCGCGCGCGTACGGGGCGGGGAGCGCGCTCGGCGCCGCCGTGGCCAGCGTCCCCAGCGCCGTCACCGCCTGATCCAGCGCCCCCACGCCGATCCACATCGTGGGCACCACCGCACCGCCGGGCGCGTCATGATGCACCAGGCGGGTGTAGACCATGGCCAGCACCAGCAGAACCGCGACCAGCCCGAGCCCGAGCATCGAGTAGCAGCCCAGCAGCAGGGCCAGCCGCACCTGCCCGGCCGGCGCCCGCGGGATGAGCAGCGCGCCTGTCGCGGCGGAGACCAGCGGCGGCACCACCGGTAGCAGCCAGCCGCCGAACGCCGCGTCCGGCGTGAAACGGTGCCGGGTGACCATCAGATACGGCACCATGCAGGCGGTGGCAAGACCCAGCACGGTACCGGCCGACCACAGCACCCAGTCCGCATCGACCGCCGCACGCTCCCCGATCAGCCGCCGGCCGAGCAGCAGCGTCCCGGCCCCGACGGTGAGCAGAGCCATCGGCGGCGCCCCGAAGAACTGGGCCAGTACCGGATCACCGGCATGCACCCGCAGCGTCCGCTGCCCTGTATAGCTGACGGCGAGCACGATCAGCAGCAGCGCGGTCCCCGCCCAGACCACCGTGGCGGCCTCGCCGAGCCCGGGGAATCCACGCGGCAGCGTGGCCGCAGCGACAGACACGATCCCGCTGCCCATGACGGCCGCGAACCAGCCGGGACCGAGCCGGCCCCGCTCCCTGCCGTCCCCCTCGTCCGGCTGGTCACGCACATGCACGGATGATCTCGGGGCCGAGCGGACCGCGGACGCTCTCGGGGCCGGGCCGACCTGGGACGGGACCGCTCGGCTGGTACTGGGGTGGGGTGTCACGGCGCGGAGTGCCTTCTCTTGGGGTGTCGGATTCGTCACCGTCCACGACCAGGCACGGTGACGGGCCGGCCGACTGGCCGGGCCACACCCAGCAGCTCAGGGACGCGGCCGAGACCGTCGGCCCGTTGGCGCCCTCGACGCTATGGCGAAGCGCGGCTCCCGCCACAGGACAGCACGCGCCATGACGCCCTCACACCAGGACATCGAGCACCGCGTAGGCCCGTTGCCGGATGCCCCGATGTCCTTGTCCGAGCGTGATGTGGCCACACCTGTGGCCATGACGAGACGGCAAACGCCCGCTGAACACGGGCGAGGCGCCGAAGCCCGATGCCTCGTTCCACACCACGGAAGGCAGCAGCATGCCGCAGGGACGCGGACGACAATCGGCAAGGGCGCGGCAGAGCATCGCCGGGCGGATGATGGTGTCCTCCGATGTGGGCCCCAGTCCGTCCGGGAGGCGCACGATGAAGGACAGGCCGTCAGGCAGGAAGCCGCTCCTGGTGAGCGTGCTGGTCTTCCCCGGCGTACGGCTGCTCGACGTCACCGGCCCGATCGAGGTGTTCACGACAGCCAACGAATTCGGCGGCCGCTACCGCGTACACACGGTCTCCCCTGACGGCGCCGACGTGGTCACCGCAGCCGGCACCGGTCTGCGCGTCGACCTCGCTGCCGCGCAGGTACAGGCGGCCAGCGATGTGGTCGTCATCCCCGGGGGTCCTGAGTGGCCCTCCCTCATCAAGGACGACGCCCTGCTGGACGCCATAAGGGCGCTCGACGCAGGCAGCTGCCGCACCGCGTCCATCTGCACCGGAGCCTTCCTCCTCGCCGCGGCCGGACTGCTCGACGGACGCAAGGCGACCACGCACTGGCGCTTCGCCGACCAGCTCGCCCTGCGCTACCCACAGGTGATCGTGGAAGCGGACGCCCTGTTCGTACGCGACGGCCACATCATGACCTCCGCAGGCGTCACCTCGGGCATCGATCTCTCGCTCGCCCTGGTCGAGGAGCACCTCGGCGCCGATGTCGCCCGCGCTGTGGCCAAGGACATGGTCGTGTTCATGCAGCGGCCGGGCGGCCAGTCCCAGTTCAGTGTCCGCACCCACACCCCGCGCGCGAGACAGGAGATGCTGCGCCGGGTCCTGGACGCGGTCGCCGAGGACCCGTCTGCCCCACACACCCTTGCCGCCATGGCACGCCGGGCGGGTGTGAGCACCCGCCACATGACACGCCTGTTCCACGACGAGATGACCACGACCCCGGCCCGCTACGTCGAGCAGGTCCGCATGGAAGCCGCCCAGGCGATGCTGGAGGACAGCGACGACCCCATGGCCACGGTGGCCCGGCGCACCGGCTTCGGGTCACCGGAGTCGCTGCGCCGCGCCTTCACGCGCAACCTGGGCATCACGCCGGGGGCCTACCGAGCACGCTTCCGCACCACGCACAC
Organism: Streptomyces glomeratus; assembly: GCF_021462825.1. Taxonomy (GTDB): domain Bacteria; phylum Actinomycetota; class Actinomycetes; order Streptomycetales; family Streptomycetaceae; genus Streptomyces; species Streptomyces glomeratus. Next base: position 31,373 of record NZ_JAKEEB010000032.1, read on the forward strand.
CGCAGGCGACGGCAAACCTGCCTGATCCCCTGGAGGTGTCCGGCGCGCATGGGCAATCGCCGAGATCCGGCACGTCGGCCGTGCCGGACGAGGCCGATCAGACATCCTCAATGGTTCGCCCCGGCATCGGCTCCGCGAGCGCGGCCCGCCACGCGGGCGTGCCGAGAGGAGCGGCGAAGTACTGCGTCTCGTGGACGACCTGCTGGTCGGCGAATTCCATGACGCTCACCGAGTACGAAGGCGCACCGTCGTAGGTGATGACGCATTCGCTCACCCATACATGCGCCTGGCCCGCGATGCGCAGGACGGTGAAGTGCCGGTCGGCCGGATGCCCCCCCCGTTATGTTTTCCGCGGTCCTGCAAGAGGACCGCTGGCCTCCGGGCCCGGCATGACTGTTCCCCCCTGTCGAACGGATGACCGGCGGGAAGGTCCTACTGCTTTGTACCCCTGGGGCGCTTCTGGATGCTGGGCGAGTGGAGTGTCAGCCCCTATCGGGCGCACCCGGGGTACCGCCGAGGGATGAGGGCGCAGGGCTGACCCCTCCGTCCCTCCCGGGACACCGCAGGTGCCGACGCCGTTCCCACGAGGCGGCGGCACCCGAAGGCGTTTCAGGCTCGCTCCGGTACCGATCCTGCAGCGAAGACCGAATGTGCGCCTTCGGTGTCCTTATCCGCGGCCACGCGCACCCGGCGCCTGCGAGTTGAACACCTAAGGAAATCCCGTGGGCCGGGCCGGCTCGCGCCCTCGCCTCCTAAGACGGCGTCCGGGGGCACGGCGGCGGCCCGACCAAACAGAAGGCGATCAGTGATGACTGCGATCAGTCCTACTCCCGAACCGGATCCGCGCAGGTGGCGCGCGCTCGGGGTCATCTGCCTGGTGCAGGTGATGCTGCTCCTCGATGTGACCGTGGTCAATGTGGCGCTGCCCCCCATCCAGCACGATCTCGGCTTCACGACCACTGGCCTGGCATGGGTCGTCAACGGCTACACCGTCACCTACGGTGGGCTGCTGATGCTCGGCGGGCGCCTGGGCGATCTGCTCGGCCGCAGACGCCTCTTCCTGACCGGCTTGGCGATCTTCGCGCTGTCGTCGGCAAGCGCCGGAGCGGCCCAGCAAGCCGGTGTACTGATCGCCAGCCGCTTCGTACAGGGCGTCGGTGCGGCACTCGTCAGCCCAGCGGCACTGTCCCTGGTGACGCTGCTGTTCACACAGCGGCAGGAAAGGGCACGGGCCATGGCCATCTGGAGCGGCCTGGCCGGAGTCGGTGTGGCCCTGGGCGTCGTGCTCTCGGGCGTCATGACCACCATCGCCTCCTGGCGCTGGATATTCTTCATCAATCTGCCCATCGCCGCGGTGGCGTTTTTCGCCACCTTCAAGCTCGTCTCCGAAAGCCGGGCCACCAAGCGCGGTCGACCTGACGTCCTCGGCGCCGTGACGATCACCATCGGTCTGCTCCTGGTCGTGTTCGGTCTCCTGGAGAAGGACGGCCACGCATGGTTCTCGTTCCCTGTCCTGGGCTGCGTCGGGATCGGTGTGCTCTGCTTGATCGTTTTCGTGCTGGTGGAGGCCCACGTGGCCCAGCCCCTGGTGCCTCTCGCATTCCTGCGCTCACGTAACCGGAGCATCGCCAACGTCGTTCGCATCTGCTACTACGTCGGCTTCGCCACCCTCTTCTTCTCGCTGAGCCTGTATGTCCAGCGCATACTGCACTTTTCCCCGCTGAAGACCGGATTCGCCTTTGTACCGTTCGGGTTGGTCATTCTCTTCAGCGCCACCGTGATGGCACCACGCCTCCTTCCCCGGTTCGGTCTGCGGGCCCTGAACGGGGGAGGGCTTGCGGTCACCACCGTCGGCTACATCCTCCTTGCCGGGCTGAGCAGCCACGGCACCTATGCGGCCGACGTACTGCCCGGACTGATCCTCGTGCCGCTGGGAGGCGGCCTCGTCCTCGTCGGATCCACTGTCGCCGGAGTGGACGGCGCCACCGGTGAGGACGCGGGCATCGCCACCAGCATGAACAATGCGTCCATGCAGATCGGCAGCGCCATCGGCCTGGCTGCCCTGGTCTCACTGGGCACCGGCCACGCCGCCGTGCTACAGCGTGCGGGCACCGACCCGGTGACCGCCGCCGCGCACGGTTACGCCTTCAGCTTCGCCATCGCCGCCGGCCTGACGGCCTTCGGTGCGTTCCTCGGCTTCGCCGGAATCCACCCGACACCGGCCGAGACTCCGACGGTCAGGACCAGCGCCAAGGAGCGCGTGGTCTGACGTGCCGCCGGCGGCGAAAGCGAGAGTCTGCGGCCGCGGCGGGCCTGGCGGAATGGTGCTGCCGCTGCGTGTCAGGGGACATAGTGGGCCCCGCTCGAAGCGGCCGAGTGTGCGCCAGCTGTTCGCGCGAGGGCGGCATTGCCGGGTCTGAGCTTCCATCGGCTGCCGCCCCTGCTCCCTCCCGTGGACGCCTCAGGCCCGTCATCCGGCATGACCTTGTGCTTCTCGAAATTCCACTCCGCCATCGCCCCCCCGACTCGACCGCTCGGAGGCGGATCTCCACCAGAACGCGCCGGGCGCGCACATGACCAGTAGTGCTCACATCACACGCACAGGCAGGACAACAGACATGACCACAAACGACCATCTCGACTACTTCAAGCCACGACTCGTCGTCATCCCGTGCGGCAGCCGCAAACTGGGCTCGCCCGCGCGCTCCGCAGACATGTACGTAGGCTCCTACCACCGGGCATGCCGCAAGGCGGCCGACGCACTGCAACCTGACCTGCTGCTCATTCTCTCCGCACGCCACGGGCTCCTCGACCTCGACGACGTCATCGAGCCGTACGACACACCGCATGGCGCAGCCGACGCGGTAACGAGCCAGGTCCTTCTGGAACAGGCAACCGTGCGTGACATCGTGGGCCTTGACCCGGTGGTGGCCCTCGGCGGTGCACGACACATCACCCTCGTGCGCTCCGTCTGGCCGCACGTCCACACGCCGTTGGCCGGAGCACGCGGCATGGGTGAGCAAATGGCCCGGCTTGCAGCATTGCGCGAAGGACGGGGACGGCCTCTGACATGACGCTTCGTGCGGCGACCGCGAGGCCTCGCCAGCGTGTGTCGAGGCGCATGGCCCTATGGGGACTGCTGAGCGTTCCATGAAGTGACGGTCGTACGTGGTGTGTCGGTACCAGAATTCGACCTCGTGAAGCTGATGGTGGAGGCTTCCGACCTCTTGCTCCTCAGGGCATCCTCGGGTGTAAGCGGATCCCGGGGTCGGCGACCGTCGGCCCGGGAGCCCGTGAAGCGGTAATGCAGGAGCCGGCGGTCATGCAGGCCGTCCGTCGACTGCTACCAGGTCTGCTCGCCGGCTCGTACGAGGACCTCGTCGACGGCGACCCGGCGGTCCCGGGTGACGATGTAGGACACGGTGTCGGCGATGTCCTCGGGGCGCAGCAGTTCCATGCCCTGGATCTGACGCTCGATGGCCTGCCGCACGCCATCGCGGAGATGGGTGCTCAGCTCGGTGTCCACGGTGCCGGTCCCCGACCTCGCGGCGCCGCTCATCGACCTGCTCCTGCACGGCATCCTGACGAGCTGAACGTTCACGGCAACTGACTGCTCGCCGCTGGGCCTTACGACCTGTGCCATGAAGTACCGCGGGAAGCTCCTCCGCCGGCACCACACCAAGAGCCGGACCAGGTGCGGACCGGACTCGGCTCGCAACAAGCGACTCCACCCGTTGCCGCAGGTCAGAACCGAGGGAGGTCGTGTACCACAAGGAGACGAAGAACCTCCTGGTGTCGTACTCGCCGAAGAAGCTCGGCTTCTTCTGCACAGGAGAGAAAGGAAGCGCCCCGACGGGCCTGCTGGGCCGGCTGGGGCGCTTGGGAGCCGGGAGGTGGCCGCTCAGCCGTCCCACGTCCAGTCGGCGACCTCGGGCAGGTCCATGCCGTGCTCACGGATCCACAGGTGGTGGCGCTGCCGGGTGTCTTCCATGTGCTGGCGCACGGCCGCCGCGCGGACCGCGAGGCCGGGGACGCGGTCGATGACGTCCATGACCAGGCGGTAGCGGTCGAGGTCGTTGCGGACGACCATGTCGAACGGGGTGGTCGTGGTGCCGATCTCCTTGTAGCCGCGCACGTGCAGGTTGCGGTGACCGGTCCGGCGGTAGGCGAGGCGGTGGATCAGCCACGGGTAGCCGTGGTAGGCGAAGAGGACCGGCTTGTCGGCGGTGAACAGGCCGTCGTACTCGAAGTCGCTCATGCCGTGCGGGTGTTCCTCGCTCGGCAGCAGCCGGGCGATGTCGACGACGTTGACCACCCGCACCGCCAGCCCGGGCAGATGCCGGCGCAGCAACTGGGCCGCAGCCAGCACTTCCTGGGTGGGGACGTCCCCGGCGCATGCCAGCACCACGTCGGGCTCCCGCGTGCCGTCCTCGGTACCGGCCCACTCCCAGATGCCGGCGCCACGCGCGCAGTGGACCTTGGCCTCCTCCATCGACAGCCAGTCGAAGCAGGGCTGCTTGCCGGCGACGACGACGTTGACGTAGTCGCGGCTGCGCAGGGCGTGGTCGGCCACCGAGAGCAGGGTGTTGGCGTCCGGAGGGAAGTAGACCCGCACCGCCTCGGGGCTCTTGTTGAGGATGTGGTCGACGAAGCCGGGGTCCTGGTGGGAGAAGCCGTTGTGGTCCTGCCGCCACACGTGGGAGGTGAGCAAGTAGTTGAGGGAGGCGATGGGGGCGCGCCACGGCAGGCGGCGGGTGGTGCGCAGCCACTTGATGTGCTGGTTGACCATCGAGTCGACGATGTGCACGAACGCCTCGTAGCAGGAGAACAGACCGTGCCGTCCGGTGAGGAGGTAACCCTCCAGCCAGCCCTGACAGGTGTGTTCGGACAGGATCTCCATCACGCGGCCGTGCGGGTCGAGGTGTTCGTCGACCGGGAGGGTTGCGGCCTGCCATGCCTTTCCGCTCGCGGAGTAGACCGCCTGGAGCCGGTTGGACGCGGTCTCGTCGGGGCCGACGAGCCGGAAGTCCCTGCGATCGGTCGTGGCCCGCATGACGTCCTCGAGCATGTCGCCGAGGACGCGAGTGGGTTCGTGCAGGGTGGCGCCGTGCTTGTCGACGGCGACGGCGTACTTCTCCAGCGGGGGCAGGGGCAGCTCGCGCACCAGGAGACCACCGTTGGCGTGCGGGGTGGCACCGAGCCGGCGGGCTCCTTCCGGGATGCAGGCCAGCACGTCCGTGCGCGGGGCGCCGTTCTCGTCGAACAGCTCTTCCGGCCGGTAGGAACGCATCCACTGCTCCAGCCGGCGCAGATGCTCGGGGTTGTCGCGTACGGCGGCCAGCGGGACCTGGTGGGCGCGCCAGGTGCCCTCGACCGGCAGGCCGTCGACCTCGGCCGGGCCGGTCCAGCCCTTGGGTGTGCGCAACACGATCACCGGCCAGCGGGGCCGCTCGGTGACCCCGTCCTCGCGGGCGGCGCGCTGGAACGCGGCGATACGGTCGATGGCGGTGTCCATCGCCGCGGCCATCGCGCGATGGACGGCGGCCGGGTCGTTGCCGGTGACGTGGATCGGGTCGTGGCCGTAGCCGGCCAGCAGGTCGTCGAGTTCCGCCTCCGGGACCCGGGACAGCACGGTCGGATTGGCGATCTTGTAGCCGTTCAGGTGCAGGATCGGCAGCACGGCGCCGTCGCGCACCGGATCGAGGAACTTGTTCGAGTGCCAGGAGGCGGCCAGCGGCCCGGTCTCCGCCTCACCGTCGCCGATCACACAGGCGACCAGCAGGCCCGGGTTGTCGAAGGCGGCGCCGTAAGCGTGAGACAGGGAGTAGCCGAGTTCTCCCCCTTCGTGGATCGAGCCCGGCGTCTCGGGGGCCACATGACTGGGCACTCCTCCTGGGAAGGAGAACTGCTTGAAGAGCCGGGCCATGCCGGCCGCGTCCCTGGTGATGTCCGGATAGGTTTCGGTGTACGACCCCTCCAGCCACGAGTTCGCCAGTACGGCCGGGCCACCGTGGCCTGGGCCCCAGATGCACAGGGCGTCCAGTCCGCGGGCCTTGATGACGCGGTTGAGGTGGGTGTGCACCAGGTTCAGCCCGGGTGACGTGCCCCAGTGGCCCAGCAGGCGCGGCTTGACGTGCTCGGGGCGCAGCGGCTCGGTCAGCAGGGGGTTGGCCATGAGGTAGATCTGACCGACCGACAGGTAGTTCGCGGCGCGCCAGTGGGCGTCCAGCGACCTCAGCTCTTCCTCCTCCAATGGGGCGGGTCCCTGCTGGGTGTCGACGGACATCGGCGTTCCTTTCCGTTTCTGGGCAGCGTTCGGGATGTCGTGTGTGCCGGGCCCGGTACGACCCACCTTCCACCGACGGGCCGGGTACCCGACAGGGCCGTTCGGGCCACCCCCGGCGGGCCGAGTCGCGGACATCCGGCCCGGCTCGGGCTCCGGATCGCTTGCCGCGCGGTTTCTCAGCCTTCGGCGTGTGCCAGCCACAGGTCGGGGCCGAAGACCTCGTACCGGATGCTGCGTGCGGGGATGCCGGCCTGGAGCAGCTGGGTCCGGACGGCGCGCAGGAAGGGAAGCGAGCCGCACAGGTAGACGTCGGCGGGGAGGTCCGGGCCGCCGAGGTTCATCAGGCCCGTGCGGGAGCCGGGTTCCTCGGTCGCGTCCTGTTCGTACCAGTACTCCGCCCTCGCCCCGGTCGGTTGCTCGACCAGGCGCCGGGTGTCGGCGCGCAGGGCGTGGTCGGCCCGGGTGCGGTCGGCGCCCTCTGGATGCCCTCCGGGATGTCCTCCTCTTCGAAGGGATGCCGGCTGGTGTGCCGACGGCAGATGGCGGGGTGCAGGCGCGCCAGGTCGTCCTCGGCCGGCACGGCGGCGCCTGCCTCGCCCAGCCGGACAGCGGCGAGCCGCAGCGGTTCGGCGGGGTCCGGCAGCAGGTCGACCACGGGGGCGAAACCGGCCTGCGCGGCGGCGACGCGCAGGTTGAACAGCGCCGCCCCGCAGCCGATGTGCAGGGCCCGGTTCCCGGCGTCGAAGCGGGGCACGGCGCGCTCGAGGTCGGCGAACAGCAGCAGGACCCGCTCACTCACCACGAAACGGAAGCGCCAGGGCTGCGCGTTGTGCATGGAGGGAGCGGCCACGGCCCCGGCGACCAGGCCTGCCACCGTCTTCGCGTCCGACTGCCGTGTGTCCATCGGTGCTCTCCTTCCCGCGCCGGCTGTCTCGCCCATCGGCTATGAGTACCAGGCGGCGGACCACCGGCGGCTGCGCCGCCGCACGCGCCGCACTTCAGGCCGTCTGCGGCCTGACCAGCGTGTTGTCGCCGGTGCGGCCCGCGAGGTAGTCCTCGATGTTGGTCACCGTGGTCTGGGCGATCTGGCCTACGGCGTCCCTGGTGAAGTACGCCTGGTGGGAGGTGACCAGGACGTTGCTGAAGGTCATCAGCCGCGCGAGGCGTTCGTCGGTCATGACCTCCAGTGACTTGTCCAGGAAGAACACGCCGGCTTCCTCCTCGTACACGTCGAGCCCGACGCCGCTCAGCCGCCCGGCGCGCAGCGTCGCCAGCAGCGCGTCGGTGTCCACCAGGCCACCGCGGCTGGAATTGACCAGAATGGCGTCGTTCTTCATCAGCGCCAGCGCCCCGGCATCGACCAGGTGGTGGGTGTCCGGCAGCAGCGGCACATGCAGGCTGACCAGGTCCGCCTCGGCGAACAGCCGCTCGCGCGGAACGTACTCCATGCCGAGGGCGAGGCAGTCGGCACTCTCAGCTACATCCCAGCCGAGCAGCCGCATCCCGAAGCCGTCGGCGATCCGCGCGAACGCGGTCCCGATCTTTCCGGTGCCCACCACCCCGGCCGTCCGGCCACGAAGGTCCCTGCCCATCAGCCCGTCGAGCCGGAAGTCGAACTCCCGGGTGCGGTGCGCGGCCCGGACGATACGGCGGTTGACCGCGAGCGCGAGGGTCCAGGCGAACTCGGCCACCGAGTACGGCGAGTAGTACGAGACGCGGGCCACCGACAGACCGAGTTCCTTGGCGGCGCCGAGGTCGATGTTGTTGTAGCCGGTGGACCGCTGGGCGATCATCCGGGTGCCGCCCTCGGCCAGCGCACGCAGCACGTCGGCGTCGAGGGTGTCGTTGACGCAGCTGAGCACCACTTCGTGCCCGAGCGCGGTCGGCGCGGTGTCCCGGTCCAGGAAGAGTCCGAGGCAGCGCAGCTCGTGATGGCCCGAGAACGCCTTGTCGAACGCTTCCCGCAGCAGCGGCTCCTCGTCCGTGAGGACGCCGTACGCAATGATCTCCACTTGGTCTTCTCCGGTCGCTTTGGGCGCTGTCATTTTCACCGTAGGTGCTGATCACCACGGGTGATGAGGGCCGATGAGGCCCGGGATGTGCCCCATCGGCCCGATTCCGGGGCGATCGCGGCGCGGGCCGCGTAGGGATGGGCAAAGGCCGGCGCCGTGCACGGCGGCTGCCCTGGCCTCGTCTTTCACCTGCTGTCGCTCGTATCGGTGCCGGCGAGAGCCGCGCGTCCGGCCTCCAGACGGGCGGCCGGGATGCGGAACGGCGAGCAGGAGACGTAGTCGAGACCGGCCCGGTGGAAGAGGGGCCGGGGACTTCCGGCCCGTCCGCGGGGACCCGACAGCCCTGGGCACGGGGCGGAGCGCTGGGGGGGATGCCCGCCTGGTCGTGCACGCACGGAAGGCGACGGCGCACCAACTGGCCGACCCGCTGCGCAGTCGGATGACCAGGGTGCTGGACCGCCGGGAGGCGGCCCGCAGGCCGGCTACTCCGCCTCCGTGGCGCGGCGGCCCGGACGGCGGCCGACGCGGTCAGGGTCTTCGGCTGCGGCCGGTCGGGGATGCCAACCGGCCGGCCGCCCGTCCCGCTTGGAGCCGTGCCGGTCAGGCCCCCGGCAGAGACCGTCGGCACCTGGGGACGAAGGGCGGACCGCACGAAGGTCGAGGGGAAGCTGCACCGAACTGCGCGGTGCCGCTCGCACCCGTCCACCGCTGACCACGCCCGGCGGCTCCGACAGAGGGAGGCCCACCCCATGACCCGTCACGACGCCGGAACCGAGGCGGCGACCAGCCACGGCGCGCCCTCCGACACCGCCGTCGCCGTGGACCGGCTGGTCACCAGCGGACTCAAGGCGCCGGCCGACTACGACGGACCGCCTGAAGGGCCGACCGGACGCGGACCAGGGCCGAACGGCCCTGGTGTGAGGAGTCCCGGCCCGGTTCCAATGACCTGATCGCGTCTGTCCACGGCGTGCGCTTGGCGTTCCGCCGCGGACGGGCGCCCGTTCACATCCCGCACGTCGAGCAGAGACACACGGCAGTGAGCAACGAGCCCCCACGGAAGCCCACCATGACCATCGGCCCCACCCGGACACCTCCCTCCGGGCCACGCAAGAGCGTCGAGCTGGACCGCGATGAGGCGCTGCGGCTTCTGGGCAGTGTCTCCTTCGGCCGGATCGTCTTCACCCGGCACGCGCTGCCGACCGTGCGCCCGGTGAACCACCTCCTGAACGACGGCGACATCGTCATCCGCACCCACGAGGGCGCGGCCCTCACCTCACGTGCCCAGGAGGCCGACGGATCCGGCGTCGTCGTCGCCTATGAGGCCGACGCCATCGACCCCTACACCCACCTGGGCTGGAGTGTGGTGGTCACCGGTTACTTGCGAACTTCCTCCGGATCGATGGCAGTGGTCACGTCGCCGTTCCCGTCTTCTGGGTGTTCTGGTCGACCCACGTCGTGCGAACGACGCTCAGGGTGGAGGTCTCACCGATGTCGATCACCCGCCACGTTCGCCCGACGGCCGATGCGTCGTCAGCCTCCACGACAGTCACGGTGTCCTCGCGGGAAGCCACGGGCGCCGACAGCGGAGTCAGGAGACGGTACCGGGACGGGGTGTCGTCTACGTACGCCTGTCCGGCGAGGTGCAGCACGACGGATGGCCCGCTCGCGGGGAAGATCGCCCCCGGGCCTTCGTAGACGGTGACGGGCGGGCCGGGTTCGTACTGGCCCGTGTCCGGGTTGAACACCGGCTCGCCAGGCCGATAGATCCGGATCTTGTTGGTGAGAATCTTCTTCTCGACGATCGTGCTGACGGCCCCCAGAGTCAGCCCTTCAGTAGGCACGCTCATGCGTTCGAGCGTAGCCGCGCCCGCAGACGGTTCAGATTCTCCGAGTCGTTCTTACTGTGCGGCGCTGCCCGTTTTCGTGGCGCCCAGCGAACGAGAGATCACCACTTCACTGGAGTCCAGCGCGGCTGAGATCGTGTGGTGCAGTGCCTCCGGGAGAACCCTTCCTCCGAGGCCGCAAGATCGGACCAAGTCAGTGCAATCCTGAATCTGGCGCCCTGTCGCAACCGTGGTGAACAGGTAGTGCGCGAGGAGTTCACGAGCTGCATAGCCGTTCTGCGCTTCCGTCGCCCGCCGGACCAGGTCTTCTGCGACTGGGCGAGCGCCAGGGTGCTGGGCGAATTCAACCGCGTCCAGCACGGTGAGGCCGAGGCGGGTGTCAAATACGGTCAAGCCTGGCTTGCCTTCGTGGCGGAGGAAAACGTTCACGAGATCGGCCAAGCAGTCGTCGAACGGCTGGTTCGCGTAGCGGCGACATAGCACCGTCAGACAGTGGCTGACGGCCTGCTCCCACGGATCGCCAGCAGTCGTGCCGTTGAGAAGTTCTGCGGCGCGTTCCGTGTCGCCTGCCGTGAGGGCGGCCACTATGGCGACCTGCCGTCCGTCGAGCATCCGTGTGCCCACGCCTCGATGCTGCTCGATATGGGCCAAGGCTTCCGGCCAGCGGCCCGTGGTCGTGAGGGTGCGCGTGCCGTCGGCGAGCACCACGCGCCAGAGCCAGGCGTGCACTTCCCGTCGGTCCTCGGAAGTTCGGGTGAGGTCATCCGGAACGGTGATGCCTTCGAACACGGCGGCGCGGCCTGCACCAACAGCTTCGTACAGGCCCAGGAGCCGCTGGCGTCCGTCGTCGGTTTGGCCGGCGCGAATCTGCAGGCGGGCGAGGTTAACCAAGGGCTCCAGCCCACGGATGGCGCTCATGGCTGGCAGCGGACAGGCCCGGAGGTACGCGTCCGCGTGCCGATGGCACATCGATCGGGCCATGTCGGGCAGCTCAAGGTCGGAGGCGAGGAGCGCGGCCTGGTTGAAGACGGTGGAGGCCAGTCCTGGCTCACTCTGTTTCGACGCTCTGTCGGCCAGTTCAGCCAGCGACCGCACACGGGCGGGCAGGGGCAGGCAGGCGGGCCGGAATCGGGCAACGAGCGGGAATCGCCGGGCTATCGGGCCGTGCGGGTCCATGTGTCCTCCCCCTGAGGCAACGGTGATCGGGATGAGCGAGGGCGACCGGCGGTGCCCGTCAGCTACAGGACAGGCACCGCCTTCCTCACCCTCGGTCTGCGTCAGCGCCAGTCGATGACGATGCGGTTCAGCGGGGTGTCGATCGCGAAGAGCCCGGGGGCATGCTCGACCGCCGGGGCGTCGAGAGGCCGGATCTCGAACTTGGGCTCGCGACCGCGGTACTCGCGGTCCCAGGTGCGAATGGCGTCCGCGACCTGTGCGGCCAGCTCATCACTGCCGGGCCCATGGCCGATGACGCCGAACTCCCACAGCTTGCCGCCCTCGGCGGTCTTCTGGTCCGAGAGACGTCGGGCGAGGTACGTCACGGCGCCCTTATCGATCGCCGCAGTCGACGACGGGTAGGGGTCGTCGGTGAGGATGGTGCCCTTGGCGTCCTTCGGGAAGAGCATGCGGATCAGGCCGGAAGGCAGCGAGCAGGAGACGAACAGCTCCATCCACTCGGGCGATTCCATGGCGCGGACCATCATGCCGGTCCATTCCTCAGTGCGCGGCTGATCCAGGACTCCGGCCAGGGCCTGGGCGTCGATGGGCTGCCCGGCAGGCGCCTGGAGCCGTACGGTGCCGTCCGAGCTGAGCGAGATGACGCGGCGGTCGTCATCAGCGATGCCCCGTCGCAGCGGCATGAATGTGTTCATCTTGCTGCTGACACTCGTCCATCGCCCGTCCTTCTGCTCGTAGGCGATGGAACGAGAGACGCTCCCCTTGAGACGCTGAGGGACCAAGAGCCGTCCGCCGGGCGCGAGCTGCTGCATCCAGGCGTGGGGGACGCCATGCGCGCCGACGGTGGCGATGATCCGGTCATACGGGGCGCCCGAGGCGTGGCCGACAGCCCCGTCCCGGGTCAGGCACTCCACGTTGGTGAATCCGGCGGCAGCGAGGTGGGTCCGGGCACCTTCCACGAGATCGTCGTCGACGTCGATGGTCGTGACGTGTCCGCTCTCACCGACCAGGTAGGCGAGCAGGGCGGCGTTGTACCCGGTGCCGGCGCCGAGTTCGAGGATGCGTTCACCGGGCTGGACCTCCAGTTGATCCAGCATGAGGGCCACGATTCCGGGCTGTGAGGCGCAGGAGATCGACGTGCCGTCGGTGTCGTATTTGATGTTGACGGGCGCGTTCGCGTAGGCGTCTTCGAGCGCCGCGTCGGGCACGAACTTGTGGCGCGGTACGGTGCGCAGCGCCGTCTCGACGGCGGGTGTTCGGGCGTAGCCCGCCTCGCGGATCTTGTCGACCAGGGCGTTGCGGAGTCGTGCGGCTTCGGGCTCGACGGTGCTGAGCGTGTCGGTGTTCACCGCCCTGACGCTAGCGGCGGAGACCCTGGCGTCCGTGGTCGACGCGTTGTTGTCACTCGATCCCATTACTACCTCTCGTGCGATGTGGGACATGGCGTGCTGGTCATCTCGGAGAAGCCCTGCACGGTTGGCGTGGAAGATCACGTGATGGGTGATGACGGCCCGAAGACCCCTGGTGAGGCCGTTGCTGTTTGCGAGGTCGTGTAGTGCGCTACCGGCTCGTTCGAAGGCGGCGACCCAGTCCGCGTGCCCTTCGAGCGGCCGTCCAGGGCTGCACAGGCTGTGGGCGTCCGCGGTCATCAGCTTGCGCATGGCGGGCGCCAGGGCGGCGGTCTTCTCCGGGGCGAGCGGCTGGGCCGCTGCCGGGCGGAGCTCCGCGACCTTTGCCCACACGTCACCCTGCTCGAACCAGTCCAGCGCCGCGGCACGCATCATGGCGCTTATCAGGAGGACGGCCGTCTCCCGCCGCCCGAGGCGTCCCGGTCCGGGCCGGTAGGCGAGCAGATGACGGCTGTCCGCTTGGAAGAGGTCGTGAGCGAAATCCATGGCGCTTACGCCGCCGAAGGCGGTGGTCTCGGGCTCGTAGATCCCGGGCACCCAGGACACCACTGTGCCGGCGCTCACCAAGTCGGACAGGAGCCACTCAAGTTGACGGGACGGCTCGCCCGCACGGTAGCGCAGGGGCCAGGGCTGCTTGTTCATGAACCACCAGCCGTCGATCTGTCCGGCATCCTCAGCGGCGAGCAGCGCGGGGCCGAGGCGTTCGCTGATGACACGCTTGCCGGTCTCGCGGTCGGCGAAGGTGACGTTGTACTGGTGCCAGGCGGAAGACATGGCGGGTCCTTGGGTCGGCAGCGGTCAGTCGATGAGCAGGCATGCGTCCCACGCGGAGTGGGGTGGTACACCGGTGGCCGGGGCTTGGATCGCCAGGGCCATGCCGGCGGCGCCGTCGAGGAACCCAGGACCGGCATCTCCCTGAACCTCTGCCACTGCGGCATCCGTCGGGTCGATGCCTGCTGGGCAAACGGTGGTCAGGAGTGCCGTGGTCGTGGCACGGAGTTGGACGGCGGTCGCGGGGTGAGCGTCTGCCGCCATGCGGGCGGCGATATGGGCGAGTCCCGCAGTGCCGTGGCACAGGCCCTTGTCTGTCGTGGTCTTCAGCTGAGCAGGGTCGGTGAGGGAGGACACCATCGCTTCCTCCGCCTCGATCTGCCGAGCGGTGTCGCCGAGGGCCAAGGCAGCGAGTTGCTGAGCACGCGAGACGCCCGCCGTGCCGTAGCACCAGGACGGCCGCCGCGCCGCGGACGGAGCGAGCCGCCCTTCTCGGAGTTCAGCGCGGGTGACCCAGTACGGCCACACAGAGCCCCGCCCTGTCCGCTCTTGCCAGCGGTCCAGCCAGGACAGGATGCTTCGCATAGCGTCGTGGTGGCCTTCGACCAGAGCGCCACGACGAACTGCCAGGGCCAGGAGCGCGAGTACGCTTCCGACGCCGTGCGCGAGTCCGGTGTTGGCATGGCCGCCGGGGAACCGCTCGTCTCGCCTTCCGGAAGGTCCACTCGTCACCCACCATCCCGGCAACACGTCTCCGCTGTCGGTGATGGGCTCGGTCAGGCGCACGCAGTACCCCAGGACGGCATGCGCGGCGTCGCTGTCGGGGTAGCGCCGGATGATGTAGGCGCCGTAGCCGGCGAGCCCACGGATCGCATCGAACTCCGACAGCTTCGGCAGCATGCCCGCATCCATGCGTCGATGCGCAGCGTCGACCCGTCGGTGGACGTCGGCAGTGAGCTGCGCGTCAAGGGTGTCCAGAGCGCGCTGGTACGGACCGTCATGGTGCTCCGCCATACAGGCCACGGCGTGCGCGAGGGCAGGAGCCCCGTAGAAGGGGTGGCTGTCAGACCCGCTGGTCAACGGTTGCCGAGCAGCAGCAGTCACCCAGGCGTGGGCATGCTGCCACGGGCCGAGGCCGCGGGCGGCCCGCTCGATGTGCAGCAGCGCGATCCCCGTCGGCCCGTAGGCAAGTTGCTGCCGGTGAGTCGTTGTTGTGTCCGAGCCGACCGGGGCGGTGGCAGGGTCAGCCAGTAGGTTCGCGATCTCTTCCGCCATCTGGAACGCGGCATGGCTGGTCACTGTGCCCTCCGGGACATCCAGGCCAGGGCGACGGCGCGCGTGAGGTACAGGCAGACGGCTTCCTCGGGAAAATCGACCGCGACGTGCCGGACGAAGTGGACGTGCAGCAACGAGGACAAGACGTCGTCCACCTGGATGCCCTGGGTGTCCGGGCCGGGGAAGTGGAGTCGGTAGGTATCGAGCGCCGCGTCCCGATCGGCCCAAGCATCCACGATGGCCGACCCGCCGGGGGCACCGCGCAGCGCGGCCCAGCCGCCGGACGGATCGGCCAGCCGTACGGTCTCAGTGAACTCCGGGCGCGGTACCGGCGCGGGGGCTGCGGACGGGATGTGGTCGATCAGCCATTCCATCGCGGCCTCTTGGCTGCCGAGGAAGGTGGTGGCGATGGCGATGGTGTGCGCGGCCACCAGGGCCCGTTGGTGCGGACGCTGGGGCAGGGCGAGCTGGTTCACGATGGTGCGGGAGTCCTCACGGAACACTGCTTCGGCAGCGTCCCAGGCCGCACCGGAGCCCCAGCGCCCCATCTCGCGGTAAGAGGTGGGAAATCTCAGGTCTGCCAGCAGTCCGGCAGCGCGTAGTTCGTCGGCCCAGGCACTGACTACCTGGGCGGTTTCAGCGAAGGCGGCGGGTTCGGGCAGGGCGATGCGCACTCGTAGGTGATGTTCAGGATCCCGGAAGCGGATGAACCACCACGGTGGGCCGCCCAGCCGGTCCAGCAGCCTCGGGAGGTGCTGACCGAGTAGTACGTCTTGGCGCCTCAGGTCGCCATAGAGCGTGGCCAGCAGTAAGGACGCGGCGCCGGGGGTCTGGATCTGCGCTCGGGAGAAGGTACGGGCCGACGTAGGGGGCGGCAAGGCTGGCCACCCTGGAGGTCTCGTCGCCTTGAGCGGCACGATCACCTCGTGTGCTCGTCCGCCGCACCACCCGTAGGCGGCAGGGTCCGGTGCTTCAACGAGGACGGCGGAGCGCACGCGGGCCAGATGCTGGCGCAGCAGCGTCCGAGGCCCTGCCTGGTCGAGGTCGAGGAGCAGGCGCCGGTCCCCTTCGGCGAGGTAGACCCGCTGCGGTGTCCGCCTCCGGCTCCGCCACTGATCGAGAGCCGCGTCCCAGTCGTAGTGGGGGGAGTTGCGTCCGGGCAGCTCGGCCGCTTCTAGTCGCCACCGCGCGGGGGCGAGCACGGTGCGCCCGTACCGCACTCTGGGTAGGAACGGCATCGCGTTCGCAGCACCCCAGTCGAACAGGGTGACCTGCGCGCACTGAGCCCGGGACAGTTCGGTGAGGAACCGCACCAGCGGCGGGGTGTGCTCCCTGAGGTTCAGTGCGTGCATGCCAACGGCCTCTACGCGGCGGCCACGCTCGGGCGCGGCCAGGTACATGCGGCGGCCATCGCAGGCCACGGCCAGGTCGTCGGGCGTGAGCACGTCCCCGCTCGCCGCGCGATGTTCCTGCACACCGATCACGGTGGGCAGTACCTGCGGGGTTCGAGTGACATGGGCGCTGGTAGACAGCAGCGGCGGGAAGGACAGCTGGGCGGGAATGGTGTCGGCGTCTGCCGTCGGCAGGTCAGACAGCTCGGCGAACAGACGCTCGCGGTCCTCCGCAGCCAGCACGCTGAGGAACCTGCCCGTGGTGACGCCGACCCCACGGGACACGCTCATGACCTCTAGCCGGAAGCGCCCGCGTTGAAGATCCCCCGTGCTGGCGGAATGCACCCGGACGCCCACCTCGACGTGCGGGGGCACCCGCGGGCGCTCGGGCCCGATGTCCATGGCCGCGATCAAGTCATCAGTTAGGACCACCTCGTCGTGCCCGTCGAGTACGGCGGCCTGAGCCAGGCGTACCAACGTGTCGTCCCGTTCGGAGAGTCGGCGTCTGCGATCGTCGGCCGGCGCGCCCGGATACCCATCGGGGAATCCGGTGCCACTGTCGGCGACGACTTCGCGGAGCGGCACCATCGTGCCGATGCCGTACCGCTCGTAGAACCGACGCTGGTACGCCTTCCACGCGGCAGTCCCGTACGGGAGGGCGCTGACTCTGGTCAGGACGCTGGCCGCCCGCTGGATCTCGCGGGCAACCTCCTCAGGCAGGTCAATACGCGCGTCGAGGCGAAGGTCGAGAGCCAGAGGGTGGCGCTGCAGGCCCGGGACCAGAGCCCTCATCCTCGAAGTGGCACGGGCCCGGCCGCTGCGCACACCGCAACCGTGAAGGTCTGCCTGCACAGCGCGCAGCGCGCTGACCAGATCCGAGACACTGGGCACGGTGTCGGCGTCCACGGAGTCGAGCTGGACTAGCAGGTAGTGCAAGGCGTCGGTTTCGGTGCTCGGTGCGTGCAAGCAGGAGATCAGCGCCTGGTGCCGGACTAGGTCCCGCACGAGCCGACGTGCTTTCTCGGGTCCGGCCGCCGGGAAGTCTGCGGCGAGCTTGTCGGCGAGGACACCGGCGCGCACCGGCTGTCGGCTGGCGTCCAGAACGGCCCGCACCGGATCCGTCAGGGCAAGGGACGCCTCGACAGCGCGCCGCCGCGTGTCGGACTGGTACGGAAGGATGAGACGACCACCGCGCTCCATGGCCGTGTTGTTGCAGGTCACCAGAAGGCGATCCATCAGCTCAGGGCATGACTCCAGCCGCTCGACAACAGCCGCCAGCCACTCCGCGCTCGCCCGACTCACAACCACGTGATCAGAACCCCATGCTGCGCCCGCTCGCGGCCCGATCTCGGCTGCGGCCACGCCGGCGAAGAGGCCGTAAGGAGTCGCCCGGTGTTCGGCACGCAGCAGGTAGCGGTTCACGGAAGTAGCAGCTCGGCGCACATCCCGCGGAGACGGGGTGCTGGATGAACACAAGGCCCGTACCTGAGAAGCGAGGGCAGGACTAGCGTGCTCCAGGGACTCGACAATCTCCTCCTTAGACCAAACCTCCCGCAACCAGGCGAGCTGAGCAGTCGCGCTGCTGGGCGACGAGTCGCCAAGGTCGGGGCACGGTCCGACCGGAAGCGTCGGCCACGCGACCGCGCGAAAGAGAGCGGTCTTCCCGACTCGGAACGCGCTGTTCAACGCCATCACGACCTCCGTGGTCCAAGGGCGGCCGGTGCCTTCACCCGACGGGCAAAGGCACCGGCCTGGGTGGACGTGTGCCCTATGGTCAGGCCACGTTGGTGGTGCACGCGCCGCAGGTCTCGCCGCAGCCGTCGTCCGTCAGGCTGACCAGACCGGCGGGGTCGGAGACCTCGACGAGCGTGACGTCCAGGTCGAAGCCGTCCGTGCTACCCGCGCCCTGCGGCTGCATCTGCGTGGCGTGCGTGATCTGGGGGCTCATTACAACTCCCTTTGCTCGAAGCGGTTTTACGGGATGGTTGTGCTGCCGGAGACCTGCATGAGCGTATGAAGACAGCTACGCCACAGAGGCGTTTACCGGCCACCGGCCCAAGGGGCGATGCCCCGCGCGTGGATAGTGCGGGGCCGCCGCGTGCCCTCGGATCGGAGTTCTTGCGCCGCCTCGATGAACCGGGCTCGAAGCAACCGGTCCACCGGGGCGGCCGTCTATTCGGTGGTTGTCGCAACCTCTTGTTCGAGATCGACGACGGTGACACCGCGCAGCTCGCGTACGAGTTGAGAGGCCAGGAACCAGGGCCTGAGCAGATGCTCCTTGTAGGACAAGGGCCTATCCCTGGCCTCGTCGCTGACCCTCACGGGAACGGGCCGCATGCCGGGGCCGGTGGTGTAGAGGAGTGCCGATCACCCCGTACAGGCGTGGCACACGCACCCGAAGCGCCACAGCTCCGGCTCTTGCCAGATAGCCGCACTGCTTGACCGCAAGCACAGCGCATTCAAGGCAGAGAGGTGGCTGCCAGGTACGGGAGCCCTCTGCCCAGTCAGCCCCTACCGAATCACTCGGCCTCGGTGCCAGGAACAGGTAACCGCTGGCGGTGCGGCTGGCCGGCTGGACAACGCACACCTGGCACCGAAGCCCGCTCATCGTCTCGCGCTGCCGAGACGGGTGTACCTCCCCCCATCGCGGAGGGCCGACGGGCCAACCGTCTTCGCGACTCTGGGAACACCGGGCCCAGAGGACCCCTTGGTCGTCCCGATCTCTAGGGCCCTCGTCCAGGTAGCAGAGTCCTCCCCCACCAGGGCGAAGACCGAGCATCGCGGCTGAGTCGGGATCCTCGCCACGCCGCGCGGTGATGTACGGGACGACGGCAGACCAGGGCATGGGAAGGGTGGTCATGCCGCAGCCCTCATCACATTCGAGAGGGGACGATGCGGCTCGACGATCCGGCCGTCCGGCAGCAGCTCTCCGGTGTCCTCGAAGAGGAGGACACCGTTGCAGAGCAGGGTCCAGCCCTGTGCCGGTTGGTGAGCTGCGGCACGAGCGGCTTCACGATCCGTAGCATCTGCTGGCGGACATGGTGGTTGGTGCTGGCACATGGGGTTCCTCATCGACAGGGAGGTCTGGGTCGTGGAGCCGTGACGCCCGCTCCCTGAGTCCTTTACGGTCGAGGCCCTGCCGCCGAGACCGGGGGAAATGGAAGCCCCGGCAGCAGGGAGCTAGTGCCGCGTGCGGAGAGGACGGGGCGCCTCGCCATACGCGGAGATCACGAGATGTCACTCAGTACCGAGCTGAGTAGCGTTTCGTGCGGCACTGGGCCGGGCTGGAACTGGTTGAGGTGATCCCGCAGCGGCCCGGAAGGCACGAGGCGGTCGCTGCGGCAACGCCTCAGCCAGTACGGGCCAGGCGGCTCGGTCCGGTCCAGCGGAGGGAGCGCAAGCTGATGCGGCCTGCCGAGGCACATCGCGAAGCGGTGGGGCGCCCATCGGTCACTTGTCCCAGGCGGAACGAGCCAAATCAGCCAGCCACGCTGGGGATCCTCGATGACGGGGCCGCAGGCGTCCGGGGCGTCACCCGGGGACCGCTGGATCTCGTCCATGAGTCTCACCACCCCGTATGCGGCGGTACCGCTCGCGGTGACGACAATGTCGAAGTACTGTCCGCCCAGCGGAAGCGTGAGCTGCTGTCCGGTCGACAGGGTCATCAGGCGCCGGATGCGGTCGGCCAAAGTGCCCATGTCCTCAGCCGGCTCCCGGGGCACGCCCCTCAACATCGGTTCGTTGAAGTGGACCTCTGGGGCAGGGCGGCGCTGGTCGACCTTGGAATCACGACGGGGCAGTTGTGTCGTCGTCATGCCGAGACCTCCGGAACCGCCCCGGTCAGCAGAGCCTGAACGGCCTTACCCATCACCAGGCCGTTCGCGTCCCGCCGACGGCGAAACGCAAGTCCGGCCCCGCACTCCCGTGCCCGCCACAGGCCGCGAGGTTTCTCGTTCTCCTTGGCCGGGTGCCAGGCCACCGCGGCGGCGAAGCCGGGGAACTCTGGCATCGGGTCATCGACCTCGACCAGCAGCTGGCTGTCGGAGTCGACGTACAGATGCACCGGGATCTTGTCGGTCTCGCCTACAGGAGTGTGCTTGACCGCGTTGTCCACGAGCTTCTCCACGATCCGGGCTGCGTCCTCGACATCACCCGGCCACCGGGCCACCGTAAGGCGAGTCCGAACGAGAAGACGGGCGTTCCTGCCGGCTGCGGCGGTCGCAGTAACGCTGCCGTCCCACACGAACACTGGTTCGTCAGGCACCTTGAAGGGGAGCCGTAACAGCTTGGGCTCGGACTCCTCCTTGACGTTGTCGGGACGCCGTGTGGGCACAGGGGTGGGCGGCGCGGGTCTCGTGCTGAACGCGGCCGTCACCGCGGCGGTGGGTGTGAGGTAGTGCGGGGACGGGTTCACGGGGGACTCCCTGTTTCATGGCTGGGGCTCCGGCGCGAGAGGGCTGGACAACGGCGCCCCATTCACGAGTCGCGTGGCGGTTACGAACAGCAAACCGCTCCAGGCTCGACCCGGGTACCAGCGCGAGGGAGCGCCGCTGCCAAACGTGACACAAGATCGTTTACTGATCTCACGGCAACGGCTTTCGGTCAGTTCAGTGGATGTCTTCTGGGATCCCGCAATAGGTTGGGGTTGCCACCTCATGTCGACGCGAGGCGAGCGCAGTTGACAAACCTGTCTCAAGATCATTAGCAGCCGGGGGCCGCATCATGGCGCGCGAGCGGAACGAAAAGTTCGAGGCGTTACTGAAGGATGCAAGCTGGTCACGGGCTCAGGCGGCGAACGCCTTCGTGCGAATCGCACACGAGAACCACCTGATCGACTACACGCACATCGCTCGGCAGCACGTCCAGCACTGGGTGGCCGGACACGCCCCATCTGGCCAGGCCCCCATAATCATGTGCGAGGCACTGTCCCGTCGCCTGAAGCGCGTCATCACTCCAGCCGAAGCCGGGTTCACAGCGCCTGACTCGCCAGCGCAGGGGGCGCTGGACTGGCGCGTCGATCCGCTGACCGCGCTGACGGACTTGGGGAGCACTGACTTGGATCCGGACCGGCGGAGCCTGCTTCGCGGAGGCGTGTACTCGGCCGCCGCCCTTGTTGTTCCCTCAGATGCCTGGTGGACGGAGATGGCGAGGGAGCCAGCGAACTCGGAACAGAAAGGTTCCCAGCGCGTCGGCCGAGGCGATGTAGAGAACGTGCGCGAGATGACGTTGGCCTTCTCACGTATGGACCAGCGCCGGGGCGGCGGACACGGCCGGACCGCTCTCGTCGAGTACCTGCGCTCGGATGTCGCCCGGTATCTCGTGGGAACGTTCCCCGATGACCACGTTCGCCGCGAGATGTTCTCCGCCGCTGCAGAAGCCTCCTACCTCAGCGGATGGATGGCCTTCGACAACGGCGAGCATGACATCGCCGAGCCGTATTTCGCTCTTGGACTGAAGCTGGCTGCCCGAGCCGCCGACGCTCCGCTCTCGGGCCACATCCTCCGTGCCATGGCGCATCAAGCCCTGGACCTCGGCCTGTTTGGCAAGGCCCTGGAACTCTCGACGGCCTCAGTCGCCGGCCAGCGATATCAGTCCGCGACGCCACGAGAACGGGCACTGCTCGGCGTTGTCCATTCCCGTTGTCTCGCTGCAACTGGGCAGGACAAGAAGGCGACGAAGGTGCTGCTTCAGGCCGAAGACGACCTCCGCGGTGCCCATGACGGCATCGAAGAGCCGGCCAGAACCTTCTTCTTCGGCGAGGCGTCACTGGCCCATGAGACGGCGTGCACCTTGCGCGATCTCAAGGACCACAAGGGGGCGATCAGCCAGTTTGACCGCAGCGTCCGCACTCGCGGACCTGCATTCAAGAGGACACACGCCGTGACCCTCGGATACCTCGGGGCAACGCAGATTGCTACGGGCAATGTGGAAGAGGCGTGTGCCACCTGGTCCAAGGCCCTCGACGCTATGGAGGAAGGCATCTATTCCGGTCGAGCTCGGCAGCGCGTCGTGGAGATGCGCTCCCTCCTCTCGCCGTATCGACGACGCGGCATCCCAGCCGCTGCGGAACTGGAAACCAGGGCAGCCGCCTACCTGCGCACCGTAGATTGATCACGTTCGGCAGAGGGATGAGGAGGGCACCATGACTCTACAGATCGAGCCCATCGGCACCGTTGTCGGTGGCCGAACGGAAGTCGCGGACGACAACTGGGGCGGCGTCGAGTGCATCATCCGCCTCGATCCGAAGTTCCCACTCGAAGTCGTAAAGGGACTGGAGGAGTTCTCCCACCTGATGGTCACCTGGCACTTCAGCCAGGCGTCCCCGAGTGACGTTGCTCTGCACGCGCGCAGCCCCCGTAACAACCCTCGCTGGGAGCCATCCGGCACGTTCGCGCATCGCAACCACCGACGCCCCAACCAACTCGCCACCAGCTTTCCCCGGCTACTCAAGGTCGATGGCCTGGACCTCCATGTCACCGATTTGGACGCGGTCGACGGGACACCCATCTACGACCTTGGGCCCTACTTCCGGGAGATGGGGCCTCAGGGCGAGATCCACGAGCCGGCCTGGCCCGGCGAGATGCTCAGCGACTACTGGGCCGAGTCGTAACGGTTACGATCACGTGACCCCGGAAGCCGTGCTCGTCGATCCTGTGAGATCCGGGCGCGGCCCGAAGGCACGCCGGCAACGTGGGTGGGAGATCGGCCAGTTTGCCGCGTCGTCGATGGTACGCACGGTGCGGTTGGCCTTGTCGGGGTCTTGGTGGGTGCTCCAGCCGCAGTCCGCTCCGTCGAAGACCTCGACCGTGGTCACTCCGGCTTGGCGGGTTCGGTTGAGAGTGCCTGCGTTGTAGGCGACGGCAGACTTCGCGAGCGTGGCGGCCTCGGCCCACGCGCGCACCGGAACCCGCGCCCCGTTGCGGTAGATGACGTACGTCAGCTTGTGCTTGGCGGCCAGCCGATCCGCGAGGTTCTTCGCGGCCTGCTTCGCGGTCATGTTGCCTGCCGCCAACAGCGGCACTTCGCGGCGCGCAGCTTCCCGCGCGGCGCGGTAGAACTGGCTGGCCATGCGCTCGGCTTCCTCAGAACGGCGTAGAAAGTCGGCGTAGGAGTCTGCTGCGAGCGATTGCAGTGCGTCACGGTGGAACGTGGTCCAGGTGAAGGTCACGCCCAGGGCTTCGGCGGCCGTCCTTCCGCCCTCTTCGTACAGGTGAGGGAGCTGCCGCTGTACGAACTGCTGGGCCTCCTGGTCCACGCGCTGACGGAATTCGCGGATGGCCTGCTTGAACTCCTCCAGCGTGGCGAGCGTGTACGGCGTACGTGGGTTGTCGGCGAACCTGGCGAGCACTTCCTGCTGTTTGCTCGCCAGGCGCTGCCAGGCTTCCTCGAGTACGGCCGCAACGCGGCGCGCGATCTCGTCAGGGTCTCCCGGTACCAGTGGCGGCCACTCGTACGGCACTGCCGCTCTACCTCGTGCGCCGGGACGGCAGGAGCGGCGCGGTGACCAGGTCGACGCTCGCCTCCCCCGCCGCCGGGTCATCTGGGGCCACGAGTTCGGCGAGGCCCGCGATCTGGCGCTCCAGTCCGGCGAGGTTGTTGCTCTGGTCGATGGTGACCACGCCGTCGACCGTCATGCGCAGTGGCTCGGCGAGGAGCTTGGCGCGGCGTTCCGCAAGGACTTCTGCGGCAACTGCTCCGGCGCGGCCGAGGCGGGCGTAACGAGCAGCGAGGTCTTGTTCTTCGGTGGCGGTGCCGAGCTGTGCCCGCAGCCAGGCGAGGAGGATGGGTTCCATCAGTGCTCCTGGATGGTCGTCGCCCGCCCCCTCCCGAATGGGCGGGCTGAGACCTCTCGTGTGGTTACTCGGCGGCGTCGGTGGTCTTCTTGCGCCGACTCGGGGCCGGCGACGTGGGTTCGGCCTCGGGGCCGGGCTCGGGTTG
The DNA here is from genome assembly GCF_021462825.1 of Streptomyces glomeratus. Taxonomy (GTDB): domain Bacteria; phylum Actinomycetota; class Actinomycetes; order Streptomycetales; family Streptomycetaceae; genus Streptomyces; species Streptomyces glomeratus. The sequence continues at coordinate 55,475 of NZ_JAKEEB010000032.1, forward strand.
GGGCGGCACGGTGAAGCCGAACTGCGTCGCCTCCTCCGTCTCCGGCTCCTCGGTGTCGGACTCCGGCTCGCCGTCCTCCCACGCGTCCGGGTTGGTGATCTCGACAGCCAGCTCCTCGTCGGGCTCGTCGCCGGGCTCCAGCACGATCCACTCACGCGAGGTCGGGTGCTGGACGTGCACGGCGGTTGCCAGACGGCGTCCCATCAGATCACCTTCGCCACGATGTGAGCGTCCGGCGTGTGCAGCACCGGCATCCCGACCGCCGCGCCCTTGGTCCAGATCTGAACCGGGTCATCCTGCGCACCGCGTGTGATGATGATGCCCGGACGGTCCTCCTTGGTGATCTCCGGATTCGTGCCCCGCGACAGAGCCAGGCCCTCTGCGGTTACCCCGAAGATCGTCTGCCCCCACTTCGTCCGGTCCGGGGGAAGCATGATCCACCGGTCCTCCGGGAGCACCTTGGTCTGCACCCCATCGACGCGCACCTGCCCCTTGTAGAAGGTGATCGGCGGCAGGCCGTAGTTGTCTCGGACCACGTTGATCTGCTGCGGGGTGAGCGTGGCAGTCGGGGTGTTCGAGGGGTTCACCGAGCCGTAGTAGGCCGCCCTGTAGCTGTTGTTGGCGGCCAGGAACGAGAAGGCCTTACGGCTGGTGACCACCATGTCGGGGAAGGGGGCTCCCCGGTCATCGAGGTACTGGATCCACGCCAGCTCGTCCTTGATCGGGTCGGAGGTGGGGTCCGACCACAGCTTGGGCGCCGTCGGCAGGTTGCCCGCCGGCACGCCCCAGTCGACCTCGATCGTCAGGCCGTTCTCCGCGTTGAGCGAGAACTTGCCGTCTACCAGCACGTCGCCCCAGGCCAGTTCGACGCGGGAGCGGATCGCCTCGACATGCCGCTCGGTGTCGTCGTACAGCAGCTCGATCAGTCGGTCCTCGTCCGCGCCGCGGGACGCCTCCAGCAGGATCTGCTCCTGCTCGCCGACGAGCAGCTTCTGTCCGAGCGGCGGCAGCATGCCCTCGCGCGTGGTCTGCCACGCCTCGCGGGACGCGAACGGCACGCTGGCGTCGAACGCGCGGTACTTGGCGACGTTGACGTACCGGCCGTTGTCCTTGACCCGCCACTTCACCTCGTCCTGCTCCAGCGTCGGGATGATCCCGCCTTCCCGGGTGAGCAGGTGGTCCTTCTGCGAGGGGATGGCACGGGCGAATGTGGTGAGGTCGCGGGCGGCGACGTTCTTGATCAGGTCCTGAATGGTCATCTTCGGCCGCCTCTCACACGAACCGGATCTGGGGGCCGGTCACCGACGGGGTGACCTTGGTGGTGTCGATGCCGCCGGGGACCTTGGCGGCGACGACCACGCCGTGCCACAGCAGCGCGGCGGGAGCCTTCGTCGCGGTCGGCGCGAACAGCACCTCGGCGAACACGAACCCGGCGAGCGCCTGGCGGCCATCGGTCGCCGCCGGGTCGAAGGCGCCGTACAGACCGCTCGCGGTGATCTTGCCGACGGGTACGCCGGACAGGACTCGGCTGTAGGGCTGGGCGGTGTCGGCCGACGCCGCAGTGTGCGTGCCAGCGGTCAGCTTCGAGATGTCGAGCGTGATGGTCTCGACGGAGTCGGTGCCGTGCAGCGCGCCGAGCCAGGCCCGGTCGGCGGTGTACGACGTCGACGTGGTGATGGGCTGGAGTGTCACAGCCGTCCTCCCGTGGACGTGGAGCGAATCGGATTCGCGCGCTCACCTGGTGGTGGCGCCGTCCACGGGAGGGGTGAGAGGCGTGGTCCCCATGTCCGGCCTTCCCGCCGGTGGGGTCATGGCTGAGCCATGACGGTGTTGAGCTTGGTCAGTCGGTGATGAATCCCCGGCGCCGAGCCATTTCCAGCCCCGCCGCGCCCGGCTTGGGCGGTACGCCGCCTCGTGACGGCGGCCCGCCGGCGGGAGACCCGCCCGGGGCGGGCGGCGTGGTGGTCTCGCGGGCCTGGCCGAACAGCTCCGGTCGCCGCTCCTTCAACTGCTCCGCAGCCGCGGCGACGGCTTCTTCGTCGGCGTCCGGCTGATCGTCCAGGGCCCTGTCGATGAGGAGGACCGCGTCTGCCAGGTCGTCACCAGCAGCGCCGAGTCCCGCCAGAACGGCCCGTCGGATGGCGGCGCGTTCCTTGGCTGCGGCCTGCGCCTCGCGCGCCTCTGCTGCCCTCAGCTTCTCGTCGGCGGCCTGCTCCCGTCGTTGGAGTTCCGTCAGAGCAGCCTGTTCAGCGTCGCGCTTGGTGGTGATGAACTCGGTCAGAGCCTCGGAGTTGTCGAAGCCGAGTTCGCCGAGCAGCTTCTTGACGGCCGCGCGTCCGCCCTGCGTCTTCTCACGGGCCAGCAGCCGCGACAGGTCCTCCTGCGTGACGGAACCATTGGCGGCGCTGTCGTCGCCTTCGGGCTTGTTGGAGTCGTCCTCAGAGGAGGCGCCGAGAATCGGGTAGATCGGCCGTCCATCACGGCGGCGGCCAACCGGCGCAAGCGGACTGGGAAGCGAGGGGCGCGTCATGCGTGAACCATCCACAGGTCTCCAGCGCCCCCGCGCCAATGATCAGTGTAACGATCAGCTGGACCGGGCCGTTTCCTTATGGGGCCATTCCTGGCAGAGCGACTGTGGCCGTCGGGGGTACTGAGAGATCGCCCGCAACACCACGAGGGCCAGGACGCGCCGAACGACATCAAGGTCATACAGGACCAGTGCCTCCTGGTGATATGTATGAGTCGGTGCTTCAGCAGGGCGTCTAGATTGCGGCGCACGTGTTTTCGTGCTGAAAGAGAAGTGCACTCTTCGATGCAGTATGGCTCGCAAATTCGACAGGGATCGACGTGAGGGCGGGCAGACTGCACGGCGCAGGAAACATCACGTTGATGGCTACGGCAAGCGCCGTAGCCATCTTGGCCGGGCTGGCCACTAACGAGGCGTCGGCCAGCCGTCGCTGGCCGGGTGCCCTAGACGTGCTGCGACAGCATCCCTGGCCGTCGCTCGGCGTTATCGCCCTGCTAGGCCTAGTGCTATCCCGGCTCATGGAGCGGTTGCAGAAGCATGCTGCTGTATCTGCGAATGATCCGCCGCCACCGCCGCCACCGAACGTACCTGGCTGGGTGATCGATCGCGCAGAAGCCGACCGCGCTATCGTTGCTGTTTGCTCGCGGCGGCGCCGCGCAGTGGGGATCACCACGGCGCTGGAGGGCGCCGGCGGCTTCGGTAAGACGACGTTGGCCGAAGTCGTATGCGCCAGTCGCCGGGTCCGGCGACGCTTCCGAGGGCGTGTGTATATCGTCACGGTAGGCCGGGAAGTGCGAGGCCGCGCCGCTATCTCGGCGAAGGTGAGCGAAGTGACCCGGTTCATCACCGGCGACACTGTGACCTTCGATGATCCGGCTCTTGCTGGCGCGCACTTGGGACGGCTGCTGGACCAACGGCGCCGGACTCTGCTGGTCCTCGACGACGTCTGGGAACAGGAGCAACTCGAACCCTTCCTCGCTGGCGGCACACGGTGCGTGCGTCTGGTAACCACCCGTATCCCTGCTGTCCTCCCGGCGGGAACCGAGCGAGTCCAAGTCGACGAGATGTCGCCGGCACAAGCCCGGCAGGTGCTGACTTGGGACTTGCCACCCTTGCCGGAGGAACTGACGCAAGGACTGCTGGAGGCGACCGGGCGGTGGCCCTTGCTATTACGAATGACCAACCGGCTAATCGCGGCAGAAGTGGGCACCGGAGCCGGTCCTGCTGCCGCGGCGGAAGGTAGCCTGCGGCGGCTACTGGAGCGAGGACCGACCGTAGTAGACAGCACGTCAACGGCACTGAACGTCGATGACCCCAAGCAGCGGAAGAAGGCAGTACGAGCAACGGTTGAAGCAGCAACGAGGCTGCTTCCCACGGGCGGCAGGGAACGGTTCGCTGAACTCGGGGTCTTCGCTGCGCACGAGGCAATCCCAGTCGCACTGGCGGCTCAGCAATGGCAAGTCACTGGCGGGCTCAGCCAGGAACAATCGCGGGACATGTGCCGGACGCTGGATGGCCTCTCTCTCCTCAACTTGAACACCGCAGGAGGCGGCCAGCTCACTCTGCACGATGTAATCAGGGACTACCTGCGCGGCGACCTCGGCTCTCAACGCCTGCTCGAGCTCAACACCACCCTCGTGGATATCGCCACAGCGAAACTGGCTCCAGCAACCCAGCTTGCGCCCTCAGCACCACAACCGCGAGCCGCATGGTGGGAACTCACCGACGGTTACCTGCTTGATCATCTAATTGACCACTTGCTCGCAGCAGGCAGCGCAGAAGAGGCAGAAAATGTTGCCGGCGACCTGCGCTGGGTCGAGGCACGGCTGCACCGCCGAGGGCCCACTGCCCCATGGCGAGATTTGGTCAAAGTCGGAACCCCGGCAGCGGCGGAACGGGCCAACGACCTGGCCCGCGCTGCCCACCTCCTGGGCCCGACGCAACCTACCTACGCCCTAATTTCGATCCTCCACAGCCGACTTGAGCCGCTCCCTGGCTGGCATGACCAGGTCACAGCACGCCAGAACCAATCAACTCTTCCGTGCTTGCTCAACCAATGGGCGCCCCCGGATCTCCCAAGCCCCGTACATCTGCGGACCCTGACTGGAGTCGACCGCGGCCGCGTGGATCAACTGGCGATCGCTCCTGACGGAGGCTGGCTTGCCGCTTTTGGCCGCTTTGAGCATTACAGGCGAGCGGTATGGATCTGGGAGCCGGCCACCGGCACTGTCACCGCGGGGTGGCGTTCTCACCGGACGGCACCTGGCTCGCCACCGCAGCCGAAGGTCGAAAGGTGAGGGTCTGGGACACGGCCACCGGCACTCTCACAACCACCCTTAGAATCTTTGGAGCACGCAAGGTGGCGTTCTCACCGGACGGAACGTGGCTCGCCGCCGCCGGCCTAGGCGAAAAACTGCGGATTTGGGACCGGGTAACAGGCACCGTCACCAGTGTCGTGATCCCTGGACAGAGCGGCTGGATGCATGCAATGGCGATCGCGCCAGACGGGACCTGGCTCGCCCTCGTCGGCGAAGATGGGACTGTGCGTATCTGGGAACGAAACACAGGCAGCACCGATACGCTTTCGGTAGCTGACGCCCCGGTGACCGCAGTGGCGATCTCACCGGATGGAACCCGACTCGCCACCGTTAGTGCCAGCCGCACTGTGCAGATCTGGGACCGGAGTACCGGCACCCTTATCGCCACTTTCAGGCGCGACGATTCGGTCAGTGCAGCCGCGATCGCACCAGATGCCATATGGTTCGCAACCGCCGAAGGTTCCACCGTCCGTATCTGGGACCTTAACGCAGCCCACCCCATCACCCCATCCGGTAGCACTGGGGCAGCCAATGCGGTGGCGATCTCATCAGACGGAGCGTGGTTCGCCACCGCCTGCTCAGACCACACGGTCCGGCTCTGGGACAGGGACACGGCCAACTCCACAGTTCTCGCAGGTCACCGAGCGCCGGTCAGGGCGGTGGCTATCTCGGCCAACGGCACAGAGGTCGTTACAGGTGATGACGACGGGACACTGTGGTGTTGGAACCGTAGTGGGGGTGGCTCTACCATCGCGTCCGGTCACAAGGGCGGCGTCCGTGCGGTGGCACTCTCACCGGACGGGACCTGGATGGCAACCGCTGGCAGAGACCCTGCGTTGCAGATCTGGGATGCAACCACCGGCATCAGCATCCTCAAGCACACCGGCACTGTGCTTTCGGTGGCGATCTCACCGGATGGATCCTGGCTCGCCACCGCCAGTGGTTCCAGAGTGGAGTTCTGGGACCGGACCACCGGGACTACCATCGCCTCATTCAGCCACGTAGACGCTGCGGGTGCGATGGCAATTTCGCCGGATGGATCTTGGCTTGCCACCGCTACTCGCCCGCCAGGATATTTCGGACCCGATCGAGAGGTACGGATCTGGGACCGGTCTACCGGAATCCCGACGAAGTCCCTTAGACACGCAGGGGGCGTGAGCGCGGTGGCGATCTCACGGAACGGAATGTGGCTCGCCACCGCCAGTAACGACGGAACTCTGCGAATCTGGGACTGCACCTCCGGACTAGTTGTGACCATGATAAGGACCGATGGCCGCCTGACTTCCTGTGCGTGGACTCCTGACAGTCGCGGAATTGCTGTGGTCGGTGAACGGGGGACATACTTCTACGAGTTCCGTCCGGGCACTTCAGGACACTCCTGAACTTGTTAGGCTCCACTACCCTGCAACTGACGGAACGCTGGCGCGCCAAAATGGACTCCTCTAACCCACGACGGCCCGACAGGTTTTCCAGGAGTTGCCAGCCGTCGGCCACTTCCCGGGCATGCAGTGCGGCGGTGGATGGCCTTGGTGAACCACACGGCGCGGACCCGATGATCTCAATGACTCGGCCCTGTACCAGCGCGGCATGAGCCCCGCCTAACAAGAGGCTCGTGAACCGTCTTCAGGACCCGTTAGATGATCTCCGCTCCGAGGCGCTCGTGTATAGGCGGCGATGGTTGCAGTATCCCGATCAGGCAGCACGTCGACCGGCCGGGAGGTCTCGATGTCGATGAGCGTCCCGTACTGCGTCCCCGATCAATCCGATCAAGAAGGTAGAGCCGACGGAGTTCCTCAACATGGGCTCAACGGCGCCCATCCGCTCACCAACTAAAGGTGTGTCCGTACAGTCGTGGGACACCTAGCCTGAGGGAGCGAGTGCCCCGGCTTGGCAGTGGTGGGCTCGCTTGTCGGAGCGAGAACGGGAGGCTGTGCCGGTGCGCGGGCACTACTCTGGGGAGGTGCCGGAAGATCGATCGCATGGGGCAACCACGGGCGCCGAACCGCAGAGTGATGTCCTCAGCGCCGAACAACTGGGGCGAATCACATCGTTGCATCGCGGGTTCACCTACCAGCATCTGTACGCCGCCGGCTGCCTACTGCGGCTACAGGCGGCTGAGGTCCGGCGGCTGCGCGTGGAACGCGACGAAGACGTGGAAGTCGAATTCGATGACCGCTGCCTCTACCTGCAGGTCAAGACTCGTCGCGGGAACCTGACCTGGGGCGACGTGGAAGGTGCGGTCGACCAGTTCCGCAGCATTCGGGACGAGCACACGGCGGGCCGCCGCTCTGGCACCCCGTACCTGGTCGTGGTGACCAACGCGGGCTTGGGGCCGGACCTGCTCACCAGGACGCGAAAGGCGTCTTGGCCTGTGGACGTGGCGATCGTGGGGCCCGGCAGGCCTCACCCTACAGAGACGTGGCTGCCGGACCCAGGGCGCGACCTAGCTGCCATGCTGCAGAACTGCACTGACCAGGCTGAGCAGATCCCCTTCGGGTCGCTGAGCGCCGAGACCCTGGTGTGGAAGCTTGCCGCACGTGTTCAGTACGCGTGCACCGGTGCACACGGCCATGAGTTCGCTGCCTCAGACTTGCCGCAGTTGTACGAGCAATTCGTAGAGGAACTACAGGCGTTTCCCCAGCTGCCCGCTATCTACCGACCCCGTAGCGGTGAGCCGGAGCTCGCGAACGACGAACCCGTGAGGCTGGTGGTCGGTTTCTCGGGAGCCGGCAAGACCACGTGGGCGGCGAACGCCGCCGCACACTGCCCGCAGCCGGTGACCTACTTCGACGTCGCCGGTTACCAGGCCGCCTCCGTGCCGGGCGCGCTGGCGCGGGAGCTAGCCGCCCGGCATTTCAGGCCCGAGGCCGGTTCCCTGCCGACCGCTGCGGGCATCGAGGTGCTGCGCGCTGTGCATAGCCTGCTCGTCCAGGCAGAAATTGACGTCGCTGTCGTCGTAGACAACGTCCACCTGCTCGAAATCGAGGACATGCGACTGCTGGTCGATGCCTTGCCGACGGCCCGGCTGATCATGTTGGGGCACCCCCGACCGGAACAGATTGCCCTCGCCGCACACCTCGGCATATCCCCGGAGTCGCTGGACGGCTGGGGCACCGACACCATCGCCGCGGTCTTCGACAGCGAAGGCTGCACCCTGGACTATGGCACCGCTCAACGTGTCCTCTCCCTCACGGCAGGCCTCCCCCTGTACGTGCTCAACTCCGCACACTTGACCCGCACTGCATACGCCGGAGACGGTGCCGCCTTCTGCGACTCCGTGCAGGCCGAGACGCACATCAAGGCCACGGCCCAGGAACTGATCCTGAAACAGGTACTCGACCACCTCGCGCCGCGTTCACGCGCCGTTGCCGGACTCCTCGCGGTCGCGGAGGTGCCTCTCACCGGGACCGAGCTCCAGCGGCTCGCGGAAGCGGTTTCCATGCGCCCTACTCATGCCGCGCAGGCTGTGCGTGACCTGTCCGGTTGGGGCTTCACGCAGGACTTCGCTGATGGCAGGGTGACGCTGCACGATGCGGTGCGTCCCGTGGCTTTGTCCGCATCGGAGGACCTGCCCGATGAGGGCGCCCAGCGGGTGCGCGTGGCGCTCCTGGACCTTCTGGAAGGACAGCGCGGGTTTCCGCAGGTCGGGCGCTGGATGCGTTTGCTGGCCGAGACGGGCCGGATCGAGCAACTGCTCGACCTCACCACGATGGAGGCGTTCTACGAGGGTGGGTACCCCCGCGAAATCCACGCCACGATCGCGCAGACCGCCCAGGATCCGGCCCAGGACAACGGCATCCGGTTCGAAGCCCACAACGCCCTGGCCACATTGGCCTACTCCGAAGGCGACCAGGAGGCGTACGCCAGTCACGTGAACGTCATGGAACGGCTGGCCGCCCAGAGCAGTGACAGCAGCATCGGCCCGCGGGAGAGAGTCCTCCTGGCCATTCGCCAGTTCATCCTCTGCGGCCGCGCCCAGGACGTTCATCGCCTGACGGCGGCGTTCACCGCTGGTCTGACTCAAGTGGTGAACGGATCGCGGGAGGAGCGTGCTTTGCGCTACAACTTCGCCAACGGCTTGTTCCAAGCGGGGGAGTTCGACCGTGCTGACGTGGTGGCGACCAAGTTGACCGCAGACTACTGCGCTTATCTCGGTCTCAGCCTCAGCGAACTCACCGGGCCGATCACTGTTCTGGAGGCACGGGTCGGCGACAGCCAGGACCCGGACGACTACAAGCGGCTCGCCGACTGCCTCTCGTTGTCCGTCAGAGCCCGCCGCAGTCAGGGCATCGCCAGTGGCCCCCAGACGCTTTCGGCCATCCCTGCGATGCATCTGTACCAGCTCACTGGCTGCTGGCGTCAGGCCGTCGACTCTGGACAAGAAGTGGTCGACATCCTGATGAACGCCGGCGACATGCAGCAGGCTCTGAGCATCCTCAACCGCCTACTTGTGATGGCCCAGGAGTTCAACCTGCAGGAGATGATGGTCGGCCTGCGGTCCCAGCGTGCGGTCGTCCTCGCGTGGCTCGGAGACATCGCCGCCGCCCGTGCCGAAATCGGCAGCCTGTCCGGCTACGAGGCCACTCCGGATCAAGCCGCCGACATTCGCCGTCAGAAGTCCATCATCGAATCGCTCGCCGCCCAGCAGCCCAGCTGACGGCCTAGTCCCGATCAGGCAGCGAGCCGGTTCGGCTGATGTGCGTGCTCGTTGGCACCGCTCGCCGTCGCCATCTCCCGGCGTACCTGGCGTTCAGCACGATCTTCATGCGCCTATGCCGGTCCACACAGGAGAATCATGCCCGTGAGTGATGACGCGTTGGATTCTCAGGACCAGCTTCTGCTTCAGAATGTCTACGAGTTGATGGGCCAGCGGGGCTCCTGGCCCACGTTTACGGCTGTTGACCTCAAGGCCGACCGTGAACTCGGCATCGAGGACGCCCAAGCCGCCTTGGTTGCAATCGACTCTCGCTACATCGTCCGGCCATGGCATGCCCACGGGTACTCGGACAACGATGAAGTGCGGCTCACCCTCCGAGGAGTGGCAGCATGCGAGGGCGGCATAGACGATCTGGCGCGCTTGAGCGAGTTCGTTAAGTGGACTGTGGAGCTGGAACAGAAGGGCTCCGCCGATCCTGAGAAGGAACTCGTAGCATCCAGCTTGGACTTTGCCGCGCATCTGGCGTTGCCGCTGAACTCCCCTGGTGGAGACTCTGTACCCCCGGATAGCCGGGTCACCCAGGCGCGAGAGCTGATGGGTCGCTTGTTCGTGCTGGCCGACCAACTCCCACAGCTATGGAGGGGGAGCAACAGGCAGCTGGCCAGTTCCTGGCAGTGGCAGTTCAGTGTGGACAGGCGAGGGACTCGGCCGTATCGCAGGATCCATGGAGTTGAGGAGCTACTCGACTTCGTGGACAAAGATAGCGTCAGCGCGAGTCAGCTGCCCGAACTGCCGACGGCAAGCACCGCCTCCCTGGCAGGAGCTGATGAGTATGCGCTGCCGGGCACAGGGGATGGGGAGTTGGCCGTCCATCTGACCCTTCTACGTCCGGAGGTCGTCGAATCGTGCGCTGACCTGGTGAAGGCGGACCGGTTCGATGACGCCATCTTCGCTGCTTTCCGGAGACTCGAACACGAGGTACAGCAGCGCATTGGCAGCCCTGCTATCGGCAACGAGCTCATCACCGCCGCGTTCCGGGAGATGAAGGATCCGATCCGTATCTCAGACCGCACGCGGGATGCCGACCGACTCGTCGAACTGTTCGCCGGGGCGATCGGCCTCTTTAAAGGCGACCGTTCGCACAAGGATCGCCCTCTGCTCCCCTGCCGATCACGCCGCGAGTGCCTGCGGCTCCTGGCCCACGCCAGCTCATTGCTGGACTTGTTGGACCGAGATGTCGATCGAGCACCCGCCGTCCGCGGGTACCGCCACGATCAAGGGACGACGCTCACCTTGTGGGTCGAGCGGGCCAGCAGCCAGGTGGAGGTGTGGCTGGATGAGAAGCACAAGCTCGAGAAGATCAGCTACCAGGCCGGCACCCTGACCGTCGACGTGGCCGGTGTCCCTGCCGGGGAGCATCGCATCCACCTGGTGGATGGGACTCGCCAGGGACCGGCACATGTGGTTTGGATCACCATGGCCCCAGGCCAGACCAATTGGTACCGGGTGGTGGAGGTGAACATACCGCTATTCGCGGATGCGGCCGGGCAGCGTCAACTGGATCTGGCGGGTATGCGGCTCGCGACCCTCGAAGCGGGGATACCAGGCGAGCGAATCGTGGCAACGCGGGAGACCTACCAGGTTGGCCACTATGTCGCCTGGCATTGGGATGTCTCCGACCGCGGCATAGGGGCAGCCTGGGTACGAAACCGACCGGGTGACCCACTGCGCAAGATTTGGGAGGACAGCGGTGTCTTCGATGGCCAGCCGGTTGCCCCCGCCCATCCCGAACGCCTCATGAAGATCAGCATCGAGCCGTCGCACCTCTTGCTGCGCGGTCAGAGCAAGGCTCCCCTGCGCGTTATGGGGCACTTCACCGACGGCACCGCGACGTGGACCGCACCGGTCGATGATCCCCAGGTCGAGTCCAGCAACGCAAAGGTCGCAACCTTCCGAGGCGGTGCGATCTTCGCCAAGGAACCCGGTAGCAGCGTGCTCCGGTGCCTTCACGAGGGCTGCACGGCCGAGGCAAGTCTGGAGATCGCGGCCCACCCGAGCGGCACCATTACCACCTACCTGTCTGGCCTGCCTCCGGTGGCCGGCGTCGCCTGGACGCCCAAGGGGCTTGTCGTGAGCACGCGAGGCCAGGAGCTATGGCGAGTCGGAGCGGACGGCGTCTATCGCCTGGTCGCCATGGCGCCCTCCCGCCTCCTACAGAACCTCGGGACGGATTCGATGGCCGCCCGCGGTGACGGCGAACTTGCCGTCCGGCTCCTTGACCACCCCGGGATTCTGGTACTCCACCACAGCAGCGACTACCGCAGCAGCAAACTGATCAGGTTCTTGGGAGGGCCCGGAGGCACGCCAATGGCCTTCGCATGGGACGGCGAGGACCTGATCGTGGCCATGTACACGGGCGCGCTTCAGCGGGTGAGCATGGACGGTACGTCCACCCCGCTCAGTTCCGTTCAGGGCCAGCCCATCGCCATGTCGAGTACGGACAAGACGCTCTATGTGTTGTGCTCTCCGGACGCAGGAGACCCGCCCCAGCAACGCCGGAACCGGCTGTGGAGCTTTTCACTGGAGGCGCCGGACACCGCACCTGTGGACCTGCTGGACGGCCAGGCTCTGGTCGGCTTGAGCGGGGTGGTCTGGACCAGCGAAGGGATCACGCTCAGCGACTTCGAGACAGGCAAGCTGCTCCGCCTCGAGAACGGAAGAGTTAGAAAACTGGCTGCAGGGCTTAAGAACCCTAGTCAGCTCGCGGTCGCGGAGTCGGGTGATCTCTACGTGGCCGAGTTCGGCGCAGGCGCGGTACGGCGCGTTCTAGCGTGACTCCCGACGGGTAGCACATGTGATCGATTTCGGAGAGAGGCCTGGAGGAGAGGGGGCTCTACTCTGGGCCCACCGGTCTTTCGATCGTGCACGGGCGGCACTCTTTTTGCGTAGTCTGGCTTGCTGCACCTGGATCAGCGGATGGGCACGCTCGCGTGCGGGGGACGGACGGCGTATATGGACGAGCGGCTTCGGGACCTTGCCAGGCGGTCCCCGAACTTCGGTGTCCTCTTCCAGTATCAGCCTCTGCTCGCGCTCTATGGCGCCCTGGCGGAGGCTACGGTCTTCGCCAATCCCAACGCCGCCCTGGTCCAGGCCGGACAATTCGGTGAGGTGCTGGCCAAGGAGCTCGTCACCAGGGTTGGTCTGCGGGTCGACGGGGACGGGCAGACCGATCGGTTGAACGCTCTCACCCGCATCGGCGCCCTCACTCCGCAGGTACGCAATGCCTTCGACGAGCTGCGCCGGGGCAGGAATCGCGCGGCGCACCAGCACGTGTTCGACTCGGTCCGTGCGCTGAAGGCCGTCGAGACCGCTCATGAACTGGGCAACTGGTTTCACCTCGCAATCTCCGGCAAGCGGACAGTCTCCGCCTTCGTCCCGCCGGCTCCTCCCACGGCCGACCAGGGCGTCACAGACCCGGCGGAGATCGCGAAGGTCCACGCGGAACTGGAGAGCTACCGGCAGGCCCTGGCGCTGTCCCGGACGAAGCTGGCGGAGACCCGACAGCAACAGGCCGAGGCAGAACGGCGTGCGCATGAAGAGGCCGCAAAGCTGGTCGAGAGTGCGGCGGCAGGGCGTGCCGAGCTGGCCTCGCGGATCGAGCAGCTGGAAGCCGAGATCGCCGCGCTGCGCAACGCTCAGCAACAGGACTACGAGCAGGCTCGGAGGCGGCCGGCTCCGGTTGCCCGCGCGGCGCGCGAAGCGATCGTGGAGCGGGCACAGCGCCCCAAGCCCCTGAGTGAGGTCCAGGCTCGTGAGGTCATCGATCGGATGCTCATCGAAGCTGGCTGGCTGATCCAAGATCGAGAGGACCTCAATCCGACTGCGGGCCGCGGTGTGGCCGTCCGTGAGTTCACCGTGGCCACCGGACGTGCCGACTACGTCCTGTACGTCGACGGCTCGATCGTCGGTGTGGTCGAGGCCAAGCGAGAGGGCGAGGTACTAAGCCGAGCCCTGGCCCAAAATGATCGCTACGCGCGCGGCGTCCTCAAAGAGTTCCGGCTTGCAGTGTGGCGTGAAAGCGAGCCGTTCGCGTTCCGCTACGCGACGACCGGCGCGGAGACCTACTTCATCAACCGGATCGATCCGGACGCCCGGTCCCGTCAGGTCTTCAGCTTCCATCGGCCCGAGACGATCGCCGCATGGATGCGTCGCGCAGACGAACTGCCGCAGGCGCCGACCCTCAGGGCCGGGTTTCGCTCCATGCCTGAGCTCGAGACCGGCGGCCTTCGGCCAGCCCAGATCGAGGCGATCAGCGGTCTCGAAAGCTCACTCGCTGCGGACCGCCCGCGAGCACTGATCCAGATGGCCACCGGTGCTGGTAAGACGTTCACTGCGGTGACGGAGACGTACCGGCTGCTGAAGTACTCGCAAGCCAAGCGGGTGCTCTTCTTGGTAGACCGGAACAACCTCGGCAAGCAGGCACTCGCTGAGTTCCGCAACTACACCACCCCGGACGACGGCCGGAAGTTCTCGGAGCTGTACGGGGTGGACCGCCTGGGCGCGGCAGGCCTGCAGGAAACCTCTTCGGTGGTCGTCTGCACCATCCAGAAGATGTACTCGCTGCTGCGCGGTCAGCCGCTGGTCGACGACGATGCAGCGGACGACCGCGAGGACGAGGCCAGCGACGCCTACGAGAGTGAGCGGCCGATCGAGGTCGCCTACAACCCCGCCGTACCGATCGAGTCGTTCGACCTGATCGTCGTCGACGAGTGTCACCGCTCGATATACGGGCTGTGGCGAGGCGTGCTGGAGTACTTCGACGCTCACCTGGTCGGACTCACAGCCACGCCCACGCCGCAGACCCTGGGCTTCTTCGGCCAGAACCTGGTCTCCAGCTACTCCTTCGCTAAGGCAGTCGCCGACGGCGTTAACGTCGACTTCGACGTGGTCGAGCTACTGACGGACGTCCATGAGGAGGGCTCCACGATCGAGGCGGGGACCACGGTGCCCGTTCTCGAACGGGCTTCGCGGCGACGGCGGCTGGAGGAGCTCGAGGACGACTTCTCCTACTCGGGTCAGCAGCTCGGCCGCACCGTCCTCGCCGAGGACGACATCCGCACGGTCCTGCAGACCTACCGGGACAACTGGCAGCGTTGGTTCCCCGGGCGGCAGGAGATCCCCAAGACGCTGATCTTCGCAGTCAGCGAGGCGCACGCGGAAGAGGTGCTCAAGCAGGCGAAGGAGGTCTTCGGGCGCGGGGATGACTTCGCCGCGAAGATCACCTACAAGAGCCGGGAGAACGGCCAGAACCCGGACGAACTGATCAACGACCTGCGCAACTCGCCGCGTCTTCGAATCGCTGTCACCGTGGACATGATCGCCACGGGGACCGATGTGCGCGCGCTCGAGTGCGTCATCTTCCTGCGGTCGGTCAAGAGCGCAGTGTTGTTCGAGCAGATGAAGGGGCGCGGAGCGCGGTCGATCGACTCGACCGAGCTGCGCGAGGTCACACCGGGCGCGGACGAGTCCGTCCCGCCCGTGACGAAGGACCGGTTCCTGCTCATCGACGCGGCAGGTGTGACTCGGTCGCAGCTGGTAGAGGCGAAGCCGCTTCCCACTGCTCCGGGGATGTCGATGCAGAAGCTGCTCGACAGGGCGGGGGCAGGGGCCATCACCGCCGAGGAGACAGACGTGCTGGCGCGGCGGCTCGGCCGGCTGAGCAAGCAGCTCACGAACGAGCAGCACGAGACGATTGCCCACGCTGCGGGCGGCGTCACCCTGGTGACCATCACCAGATGGCTGACGGATGCCTGCGATCCCGACCGCCAGGACGAGGTCACACAGGACCAGGGGCCGGCGGCGGCGCGCGGCCTTATCCGCGCGGCGGTCGCACCGCTGGCAAGCGCCGAGCTCCGCAAGGTCATCATGGGAATGCGGCGCCAGGAAGACCTGACGATCGACGAGGTCACCGTCGCCACCATCACCACCCTCCGTGAAGTACCCCGTGAAGAACGGGCGCAGAAGTACGTCGCCGACTGGCACACCCTCTTGGACAACAAGCGTGACGAGCTGACAGCGATAGAAATCGCTCTCGGGCAAAAGCGCGTCTCCCCGGATGCTGCCTATGCAGCCCTCCGGGAACTCGCCGCGTACATTAAGCGTCCGCAGTACGACTGGACCCCGCAGATACTGTGGCAGGCGTACGAGGATCTGGGGCGTGCCGTCTCTCACGGCGGTACTATCGCGGGCATCCCGGACCTGATCTCGCTGATCAGGTACGAGCTCGGCGCGGAGACAGAGCTACGGCCCTACCGGACTTCGGTCACGGAACGCTTTGCTGGCTGGCTGCTGCGCCAGCAACAAGCGGGCGCGCAGTACAGCGAGGAGCAGCTGTGGTGGCTGAAGCGGATCCGTGACCGGGTAGCCAGCGACGTTGGTGTCGAGGTAGAGGCTCTCCGACACGAGCCCTTCACCGAGCGCGGTGGCAGCCGCGGCTTCATCGCCGCCTTCGGCGGGGACGCGGGGGCGGCACGGAAACTCCTGACGGAACTGAACCAGGAACTGGCGTGAGTGAGAACGAAGAACGGAACCAGCTACCGCAGGGGTGGGCATGGACATCGATTGGTGATGTTGCTGAGGTCAGCGGAGGCATCCAGAAACAGCAAAAGCGTAGGCCCGTCAAGAACAAGTTTCCGTTCCTCCGAGTCGCTAATGTGGGTCGAGGTTCGCTGAACCTCGCTGAAGTCCACGAGATTGAGCTGTTCGACGGCGAGATCGATCGATATCGACTCGAACCGGGCGATCTGCTCGTGGTGGAAGGCAACGGGAGTCCGGACCAGATCGGTCGAGCAGCCAGATGGCGCGACGCAATCAAGGATGCAGTTCACCAGAACCATCTCATCCGCGTGCGCCCAGGTCCTGCGATCTCAGCCAGCTATCTGGAGGCCGTGTGGAATGCGCCGGCCGTTTCCGCTCAGCTCTGGGAAGTCGCACAGTCCACGAGTGGGCTGTATACCCTCAGCACCGCAAAGGTGAAGCGAGTTCGTATCCCCCTCCCACCGCTTGCAGAACAGCACCGCATTGTCGAGGCCCTCGAAGACCACGTCTCACGGCTCGACAACGCGGATAGCACCCTCGACACATGCGGCCTACGCCTTCGACGACTTAGGGACTCTGCCGTACAGCGCATCATGGACGGGCTTGCCCCCTGTCATGAGGAGCACCTGGAGCAACTCCTTCGAGAGCCTCTTCGAAACGGACACTCAGCTCCTGCCACCGAGGCCCAAGACGGCATCCGCACTCTTACGTTGACGGCTGTAACAACGAAGAATTTTACCGACGCCAATACCAAGATCACCTCTGCCGACCCGGCGCGAGTGTCGAAATTGTGGCTGGAACCAGGGGACATCTTTGTCCAACGATCAAACACTCCTGAGCTCGTGGGAAGCTCAGCCCTCTACGTCGGCGAACCCAATTGGGCCATCTTCCCTGACCTACTGATCCGAGTTCGAACCAACGAACGAGTGAGTCCAGAGTTTGCCGCACTCGGGCTAGCTAGCCCAAAGATCCGGGCCTACTACCGCTCGTCGGCAAAGGGACTGGCTGGATCGATGCCTAAGATCGATCAAGGTGTGATCCTCCGGACCAAATTGCCTGTCCCCACCCCTGACGTGCAACTTCAGGCTGTCGAGGAAGCGGCGTCCTACGAGCGTCAGATCGCCCGGTCGCTGGAACAACTCACAAAAATCAGCATCCGTTCACGGCACCTTCGCGCTGCACTTCTCCGCCGGGCGTTCGAAGGACGGCTCGTCCCTCAAGACCCCAACGACGAGCCCTCCTCCGCCCTGCTCGCCCGCGTTGCGGCAGAGCGTGCCGACACCGCCAAGCCTGCCCGCCGCCGCGCTTCGCGGCGTCCTCGCACCGCCCCCGCCCAACAGGAGTTTGACGTATGACCACCGCCGCTTCCCCCCAGACCGGCGCACTGGTAGCCAAGCTCTGGAACTACTGCAACGTCCTGCGCGACAATGGGTTGTCCACCATCGAGTACGTCGAGCAGCTCTCGTATCTGCTCTTCCTCAAGATGGCTGACGAGATCGCCAACGACCCATTCGCTGACGACCCCTCTGCAGCACGCATCGTCCCCACTGACTACGACTGGCAGGCGCTCGTCTCCAAGACCGGCACGGCACTGGAGGAGCAGTACCGCAATACCCTCACCGAGCTTGCCAAGCATCCCGGCACGACCCTCGGCACGATCTTCGCCAAGGCACAGAACCGGATCACCGAGCCCGCGCTGCTGCAGAAGCTCGCCGTCGATCTGATCGGCGCCCAGGACTGGACAGGCACCGGCACCGACCTCAAGGGCGATGCGTACGAGGGTCTCCTAGCCAAGGGTGCCGAGGACACCAAGACCGGTGCCGGCCAGTACTTCACGCCTCGTGTGCTGATCGACGCGATGGTCGAGGTGACTCAGCCCACGCTCGAGGACACGATCACCGATCCGGCTTGCGGCACGGGCGGGTTTCTCATTGCTGCTCGTCAGTACATTCGCAAGCACTACGGCAGCAGCATGTCCCGCGAGCAGCGGCTTGCCCTGGAGGGGAACATCTTCGGCACCGAGCTGGTGCCCGGTACCGCCCGCCTCGCCGCGATGAACATGCTGCTCCACGGTATTGGTCACAGCGACGGCCCAACCTTGATCAAGGTCGAGGACGCCCTCGCCAAGAAGCCATCCCGACACGCATCGCTCGTCCTGGCGAACCCTCCCTTCGGGAAGAAATCCGCGATCACCGTAATCGGCACCGACGGGAAGTCCGAACGTGAGGACATCTCGTACGACCGCGACGACTTCCGCGCCAGCACTACCAACAAACAGCTCAACTTTTTGCAGCACATCATGTCGTTGATGGCCATCAACGGCCGAGCTGCCGTCGTCCTGCCCGACAACGTCCTCTTCGAAGGTGGCGCAGGCGAGAAGATCCGCCGCCGTCTGCTGCAGGACTTCGACCTGCACACCATCCTGCGGCTACCCACCGGCATCTTCTACGCCGGAGGTGTGAAGGCGAACGTCCTGTTCTTCGACAAGAAGGCCCCGCGGACCGACGGCAAGCCCCACACCACGACGACCTGGGTCTATGACCTGCGCACAGCAAAGCACTTCACCCTCAAGACCCGCCCCCTGCGCAAGGCTGACCTCCAAGAGTTCGTGGACGCATACCTGCCGGGCAAGCCTCGCGCCGAGCGCACAGAGCTTGAGTCGGGACGCTTCAAGCCCTTCACGTACGACGAGCTGATGGCCCGCGACAAGGTCAACCTCGACATCACCTGGATGAAGGATCCGGCGCTGGCCGACGCGGACAGCCAGCTACCGCCCGGAGTGATCGCCCAAGAGATCGTCGAAGACCTGAAGGCCGTACTCACCGAGTTCGAGGCCATCGCCGAAGCACTCGGTGTGGACCCGGATGAACTTGTCAGTGCGGAAGAGGTAGTTGAGGGTTCCGACTGAGACGAAGGGCGGTTGGTGCATCGGTAATGGTGCACCACCGCCCTTTCGCCTTTGTGATCAACCATCAGGAGGCGCATCAGGAGCACTAGCCGGCGTTTCGAACCGAAGGCGTCCCTACTCACTCACTGTGCGGGAGTTACACCTTCCATGGCTCCGAAAAGCCACGGCCCGGTTCCCATCCGTACCCCGCTTCCTCTCCTCTTCCGTGCGGCGGCGACGCTTACGACTGGGAGATCAACAGCCCTAAGGGGAGCGTTGGTCCAACTCGGTAGCATCGGGGTATGCCCACGGGACCTTTGCACGACCGCGCCGTCAACAGCATCGTCAACAGTGAACTAACCCAGGAGATCTTCCGCTGCCGGTGCATGATCGGCGAGGATCACATCGAGGGTCCGGACTCGGTTGACCATGAGGAGGAGCCTGGGGGCTACTCCTTCGCTGGAGCCGAGGAAATTTGGCTCTCCAGCGGCATGGATGAGGACTACGACTTCCGCTAACGACTTTGGAAGGCTCGGCGTGGGCGCGCAGTCGCTGCAGAGCGTCGAATACGCAGCCTGGTTTCTGCAGCAGCCAGGCGTAGTCCTCCCTCAGCATCAGCGCGGTCCAGGCACTGCAGCACCGGCGATGCGACCACATCGTCGAACGCACCGTCGGCGAACGGCAGGCGGTCTCAGGTCGACCACGTGCGGAGCTACGTCGTCACCGAGCCGGCGCCTGGCCAACACCAGCATCCCCGGCGCTGGCGTCGAGGCCGGTGACGACGGGGACAGGCCCTGCCTGCCATTTCCCGAGGTGACAACCCCAAGCCTCACTGGTGGTAAAAATCGAACACATGATTGAATCTGGTCATGCGACAGATTCCCGAGGACCTGGCCCGAGCACAGGAGGACTGGCACGCCACCTACAGGCAGCTCACCGCGCGCCCGCGCACCGCGCTCCGGACGCGACTGATCCACCTGTCGTCAGAGGTGCTGTTCCACTCGTACTGGCAGGGCCAGCGGTCGGCGGCCTGGGCGGCGCTGCACGGTGCACGCCATGTCCGACCTGCCCCCTGACCCGCCCCGCCTTCGGGCGATCCTGGCGCACCTCGACCGGCAGATCACAGACAACGACACGATCGGCATCTACCTGCGACTCCAGCGCGACGCAGTCCAGAAAGCCCTCACCGAAGTCGAGCATCCGCCCCAGCGACAGCGGCAGAGGGGCCGCGTGAAGGTCGGCGGCTCGCTGCCAGATTTCGCTCTGCCGCCCACTCGGACCGGTTACGTCGTGCAGCAGAAGCGCACTCCTCACGGACCCGAGCCCACCTTCATCCACCTCGCCGACTGCACAATGATCGAGGGGACACCGCATCGGATCAGGCCGGACGAGGCGCGGGCGGCGCTCACCGATCCGAACATCGAGTCGTGCCAGTTCTGCCGGCCGGATACCAGGCTGGGCCTGGACCTGGCATGAGCATCCTGGGCTCGACGAGCCGCCCGGCCGGGCGTAGGTTCGGAGGGGTCGTGGTCCACGGCGGGCGGCTGGAACAGCTCGCTACGTCCCCACAGTCGTGGTGGCGTTCACCGCAAAAAACAATGTTGATGCATCCGACCCGGATGCGTGCGATGCACGAAGATCAAAACGCGGAGAAGTGGCGACGCCGCGCGATCAGGTTCCCATCCTCATCTCGGCGCAACTCGTGAGTCGCATCCTCTGGAACCTCTTGCCCCTCGGGCACAGCCTCGCCGTGAACCAAGAGAGTCTCGATGAAACGTTGACGGACGCGCCGAAGAAGATCTTGGCCGCGCTCAGACGGCTGCCGGGCCTCCCGTTGCCCTGCCCCGACTACAGGGCTCTGCTCGTGTTCGCTGTTCATGGGTGGCCCTTACCCTCGTTCGAATCGTCGAATCCTACACGCCTCAGCTCGTACAGTCCAGAGGCAGCCCTAACGATCTCGTGTGTGTACGACTCTATTTGTCGATACATGGGAGACTTTTCCGTGATGAGCTCGTCAGGGACCCTTATCTCCCCTTGACTGAACAGCGAGTCAACAAAGAACGTAGCGGCCCTCTGGGGTCGATTCTCGTCGTCACCATTGGGGGGCACAGGGTTCACAAACCGAGGAGGTTCGGATGGGGCAATAACCAGGAAATTTTCTCTAAGCCCGTATCTCGCTCCTGGCATTGGCATTGCGGACAGCTCCGGCCACTCGAGAGTCTCAGCTCCGATTACGCGCTCTATAGCCTCAGTTCCAGAATCCAAGACGGCTTGCGTCAATTCAGATGACTCGGAAAGAGAGAGGATGCCGCGATCGACAAACGCCGCCCGCAATTCGACACTATGACTGCCGCTATACATGACCCTATCGACAGCCAACATATGGGCCGCAACGTCAGCAAAATGACGAGTGGACATTGGAGTCGCAGCAACAGCCGCAACGAGAATCTTCGCCATCTCCTTGGCTGAATCTTGAAGCCTCTCGACCGTGTTTCCATAAAAGGTCTCCGCCAAGGCATCTAGAAACGCGGCGGAGAACACTCGCGAGAAAGAGTGCTCCTCTGCACACAGCTGCACAGCTGGCGCACGCAAGGGGAGAGTCATCGGGTCCATATAGTAGAACTCATTCGCGGCATCACGCAAACACGTCTGCTCTACCTTATGCGGCCTGGATCGCCGCAAAGCCCAAGCCATTTGTTCACCCGTACGCGAAAGCCGAGATGACTTCTTCAGATCGCCACCGGTGTCAAATATAACTGCTGAACAGAAACCATCCACCGTGAGAGACGAGAGCATTGACGAGATATCACCAAATGCCTCATGGAACGCGTAGACCTGGGGGTCATTGACCCCGAACAGTCTAGGGTTTATGGCATCAAGCACCGCATGCCCCATTTCATGAGACACGATATCGGGACTTTCAGCCGAGTAGATCGTTTGGTTATTAGCCGTGCCGTGGAAGAAGTAAACCCCAGTCCGGTTATACCAGGCGTTGAATCGCTCTCCATCGTCCAAGTGGACCGTGAGCTTCCTGCCTACGTCCTTATGCCACTTGAGCTCACCCGGCACGGCCTCCTTAACCCAGTCAATTGTTCGACGTGCGGCATCTGCGGCGGACCAGTAACGAAGCTTGTAGTCGCTACTGTGAAATGCCCCTGGAACCGAGCCTTCGATTACAACCGGCAAGGGGGGTTGATCAAGCTTAGGCGCTGGCCGAGCAACTGGGGACCGCGACGACGGAGGCGCTCCTGGATCATCCTCCCAGACGTACACCGTATCCGCGCACATGACACCTCCCTCAGATCACCTGACTGGCGCCTGCGGTAAATCCAGGTTGCGTGTACAGGGGTCTTGGCGCCCGATCTTTAGGCCGAACGGGTGAATGCTCACGGCCCAGGTGGCGGCCCTGCACGCACCTTCCTATAATCGCGCCTCACGACTACTCCATCAGTGGAACAGCTGGAATCTCCGGCGAACTCTGGGGCAGTCCGAGGTATGCACGCACAGCCGTGTGGTCACCTGTCGCATCAGCGAGCCGAGCGGCTGCGTCGAACGCCCGCTTCTGAATTCGCTCGATCTCCTCCTGAGCGTCATCGATGGGGTAGCCAGCGTCCATCAGCATGCGGACGCCGGTCTCCACAGACAGCACACCGGCGCCCACGCCCTTGACCACCTCGTCGAGGACCGCAGCCCGGTCGGTGGGAGTGTGCGGGCCCCACGCCAGGCGGGCTGGGAGGGACTCCCCCGCGGGCCATCCTTCGGCCTGCCCAGCTTGGTGGAGGCGTTGCACCATGCGCAGTAGGACGGCGTACTTGTGGGTTCGGGCCAAGCGCATGGCGGCCACCAGGGAGTCCAGTGGGCCCAGGGCGAGTTGCAGCGCGTAGCCGGACGGCAGAGCGGTCGGGTCGAGCGTGCCCAGGCCGGCTGCGGTGAGGCGGCTGTTCGCGGCGACGCGGTCGAGGATGTGGTCGATGCGGGCTCGTAGCTCGGCGAGCTGGGCAGAGGTGTCCAGGACGTCCATGCGGCCGTTGTCGTTGAGCTGCCATACCGTCCCAGCCCGGACCTTGACCGGGAGGGGCTGACCGGTGGCACGGTCGATGGGCAGCCTGGCACCGGCCAGGCCGATGATCGGCGAACCGGTGGTAGCCGAAGCGCCGGAGCTGTCGGTGTCCGTGGCGGACAGCTCATCGAGCGCCTGGAGGACGGTGGCGATGGTGGGTTTCCCCCAGTGCTCGCCGCTGGCGGGGATGCTGTTGGTGACGTGGACGAGGGGGATGAAGTCAACCATCAGGTCGAGCCGGTCGAGGACTTCACCATCCGATCGGGCCCGGTACGTGGCCTTGTGCATGGGCAGGTCGTAGAGGAAGTCGGCGTACTTGAGATCGTCCAGCTCCCATTCGGCGTCAGTGAGGTAGCACGTCCACGGAATCGGCCGGTTCTGCGCCCACGGGTAGGCGCGGGTGATCACCCCGGTCTCCCTGTCGAAGGAGTCGCCAGGAGTCAGGACTGGCTCCCTATCGTCGGCGTAGACGTACTCGCGCACGGCGTTTCCGTTCTTCGCCATACCGCGTCGGCTGGCCGGGGCGATCGGGCCCAGTTCGTACGTAACTCGGCGCAGCCGGGCTTTCAGGCCGCGCCGCTTGTCCTCCGGCAGCTCCCACGCCAGGTGGACACGCGTGGGGAACTCGGCGACGTCCTGCTCGCCGTCCTCCGGCCACTCCGGGAAGTACAAGCCCGGATCCCACGTGCGCAGAAGGACACGGCCCTTCGCAGGCTCCCAGGCGAGGCTGTAGACCGCATCGCCCAGCAGGATCGCGGTCCGCTCCGCTTGCTGGATGCGCAGGGGCAGCAGCTCCTTCTCCGCCCACTCCCTCAGCTTCTCCTGAACGGCCAGCGCCATGGCGGCCTCGTCGGTCGGTTCGTCGTCGGCGTGCTCGGCACCCGCGACCGTGATGGTCTGCTCGGAGCCGAGGAGGTAGCCGAGGGCAGTATCGACCAGCTTCGAAGCGTCGCCCAATTCACGTCGTTCGGTTCCGGCCTCGTCATCCCCGGTGATCGCGGCGACCTGCCCGGCTTGGTTCGAGTCGTACGCGGCCAGTAGGCGATAGGCAGCGAGTCGGCGCAGGTCCTCGTCGGGCACCCAGGATGAGGTCAGCTCCGCCCAGGCGTTGCGCCCCGGTCGGCGCGGGTCGGCCATGACTGGCTTGTAGTCCAGCCAGCTCCAGACGTCGGTGATCAGCTCGCGCAGGCCCACGGTGCCCTCCAGGCAGTCGGCCCCGCGCCGCAAGATCAGGTTACGGCGTAGACGAAGCGAGCTGTCCTCAACCTGACAAATCTGTCACTCCGGCTGGGTAACATCACCTTCCCGGGAGGGTGGCAGCGGCGCTGGCCTCCGTTGTCCAGGGCGGGGGCACCTTGACGTCTAGGCGAGCGCGGAAGATCGAGCCGGCGGCGTACGAAGCCCTGACTGAGGCGTTGGCCCGGATCTACTGGTACAAGCCGGATCTTGCCCGGTTCCTCCAAGTCCGCGCGTCGGATCACCCCGAGCTGGTCAGCGGACTGGACTTCACGAACTACAAGGTGGTCTTCGCAGGGCAGTTCGTGGAACGGCTCAGGGTCGGGGAGGACCGATACCAGGACCTCACGCTCTCTCTCATGCTTGAGATCTCACAGATGGAATCGTTCCCCACCCTCAAGCGACAGCCCGAGGCCGAGAAGCTGCTGGCTCAAGCCAGGGACGCTGTGGCCGACCTCAGGACCTGGACTGAACGCTTCCGTGGCCTTCTTGAAGAACGGGCAGCAGTCGACGAACAACAAGCCCAACAAGCGGAGCGCGAGAAGCATCGCCGTGGCTTCTCGCAGCGCCTTGGCGAGCTGAAGGAGGAGTTCCTGCGATTGCAGTCGGACACCAACCGGCAGAGTGCCGGTCGCGCCTTCGAGTCGTTCCTGTTCTCGCTGTTCGAACTCTTCGACATGCAACCCCGCCTCGGGTTTGACCTTGAATTCCAGCAGATCGACGGGTCAATCACCTTCGACACAGACGACTACATCCTGGAAGCGAAATGGTTGAAGGGTGCTGTCGAGGCCGGGCCGTTGCTGCTGTTCAACGAGAAGGTGCGTCGGAAGGGGAAGAACGCACTGGGTCTGTTCATCAGCGTCAACGGCTTCAGCTCGGGCGCCCGGTCCGCCTTCAGCGAGGGGACCGCCTTCCTCACGCTCGACGGCACCGACCTGTTCTACGTCCTCGACGACCGAGTACGGCTTGACGAGCTGCTCATGCGCAAGAAGAGGCACGCAAACGACACAGGCGACTGCTACTTCCCCGCGCATCTGATGATCGGCAACTAGGGCCGTAGTCCGGCTGGCCGCGTTACGGCCTCAACGTGCTCCCGGTGGCTTCGGCCACTGCCTCGTCGTACCCCGGCAGTCCCGGCGCGGGGAACGAGGAGCACGCGGCCAGGAAGCCGCCACGATCGCCCGCGCTCTGCTCGTGTTCGCCGAGCTGGTCCCATCGGTCGGCGCACTCCTTCTCGCTCGGGCTGGAATAGGCGGGCGCTGCACCGTTGGCGATCTTCTGCCGCTGCAAGGCCAGCCCTTCGCTTCGTCCGAGCCGGTACGTCTCGCGTACGCGGTCAAGGTGGGCGGCGCGCTGCTCCTCGTGGCGCGGCTTCTCAGTCTTCGACGAACAGCCCGTGAGGCACGCAGCGGTGATGGCTGCGATGCACAGGACTGTGGCCCAACTCCCCCTGGTCCCCATGATCGGGAGGCTAGCAGCGGTTCGTTGTTCCGGGTGGGCTTGGCCTTTCCTCTTGGGGCTGTTTCCGGTTCCCTGCACCGGGCGGGGATCAGCGGCGGCCGTCGAAGCGGTCGTCGTCGATGTCCGTTGGCAGCGTGTCAAGTTGATCCGGGTCAGCCAGCTCCGTCAGCCCGTGCACGGCTGCGTCCATACGGTCCGGGCTGTCCATTCCTTCGACCCAGGTGACCATCTGGTCTTCCAGCTCGGTGTAATCGCCGACGTGGTGGACGAGCTGCTGCTCGTAGAGCTGGGCTACCGGTGCGGCGCGCAGGCGCTTTCCGACCTTGGCGGTGACTTCCAGGATCATCGGCATGAGCAGGCCCTTGGTGACGCCTTCGCGGCGTAGCTGCTCCCATGCCTGCGTGACGATCTGGCGGGCCATGTCCCCGCCATAGTTCTTCTCGACCACGATGGCGTCGGCCTTGAGTTCGAGCGCGAGGCGGCAGGCGGCCAGGCCCCAGTCGTTCGCTCCCATGGAGCCGGACCGGTCGGCGAGGACGTACAGCTGCCTGTCGAAGTCTCGGCCGACGCCGATGACTCCGGTCTCGTCGCCGACGGTGGACTCTCCGCCGGCGGGGTCGACAGCCACGACGATGCGCGCCATGTCGATGCCGGAGAACTGGACGGCGTTGATACGGGCGGTGTCGATCCACTCGCGCTTCCACACGCCTCCCTCGGGCGGGCGGGGCTTCTGCATGTAGAGGGCACCCCAGACTCGTTCGCCGACGCGCTTGCGGGTCCGGGCGTGGTGGGCGGCGTCGAATCGCTGTGGCCACAGTGGCTCGCCGGGTGCCCGGCCGAGCGGGTCATCGGGGCTGTCGGCCAGGGCTGGCAGGTCGATGACGCGCCAGGCTTCACGCTCGGTGGCGAGGATGCGCCCGGCAAGGTCGTCTTCGTGCCAGCGAGTCTGGATCAGGCAGATCGCACCGGTGGGTTCGAGTCGGGTCTGCAGTACGGAAGTCCACCAGTCCCAGGCCCGCTTGCGCATGGTTGGGGAGTCAGCGTCGGCCATGTCCTTGACCGGGTCGTCCACGATGGCGATGTGGGCGCGTCGTCCGGTGAGGCCGCCGCCGATGCCTGCGGCGAGGAGCCCTCCTTCGCCGCCGACGATGTCGAATCGGTTGGCGGCCTGGCTGCCGGTCTTGAGCTGGATACCGAGTTCGTCGCCCCAGGTGTAGATGGCGTCCCTGATCCACCGCCCGTGATCGTCAGCCAGGTCGGCGGAGTAGCTGGCGATCATCATGCGGTGGCCGGGGTTGCGCCGGAGGTACCACAGCGGGGCCCAGCGGGAGGCGCGTCGGCTCTTGCCGTGCCGCGGGGGCATAGTGAGCATGACGCGGTCACAGCGGCCTTCCGCCATGTCGATGAACGCCTGGTCGATGAGGTCCAGGTGAGGTGCCTGCATCTCTCGTCCCCCGGTGAGTACGGCCGCCAGCGCGCCCGGGGAGCGGTCCATGGCGAGCTGACGTTCGGCTTGCGCGAGCTCGGCGCGCAGCGTGGGGGAAGCGGCCTGTGCGATGGCTCGGCGCTGCGCGGTGGGGAGCGTCTTGTAGCGGGCGATGACGCTTGCGTGATCGCGCGGCCTCACTCGGCGGCCGGGTCCGTGAGCGCGATCAGGGCGTCAAGTTCATCCGCGGTCACGTTCTCGATCTGGACCGCCCCGCCGTCAGGGCCTGACAGCTCGGTGCGTACGGGCATGTCGAGGCCGAGGAGGCGCGCACGGCGCTCCATGATGCGAAGGGTCCGGTCGATCGCGGCGAGGTCCTGGTCGCGGACGGCCTTCTTGTAGGCGACGAAGAACAGCCGGTCCAGTCGATCCGCTTCCAGGGCGCGCAGCTCGTCGACGTCATCGTTCAGCTCGGCGCGGCGGTCGGCCAGGGCGGTGCGGACGTCCCGGCAGGCGGCGTGGATCAGGGCCTCGTCGCTCGGCGGGTCCTGGTTCTTGCGGTACCGCTCGATCCCGTACCCCTGGGGGTAGGCGATGCCGTCTGAGTTGGCGGCCGGGTCGGCGGCGAGCTTGCGGGCGATGGTTAGCCAGTCCACGCCGGCGAGGCGTAGATCGATGGCGTCCGAGCGGCGGCGCGCGATGGCCGCACGCGCGGCTTTGTCGGGGCGTCCCACGGCGGGGTCCTCCACAAGCTCGGGTGCACCCCCGCGCCCCACGTCCATGATCGCTCATCAGTTACATGGGACGCGCCGGTAGGTCACGCAGTGATGGCGCTCACACAGGGGGCAAATGCCCTCGCCCCTTCGCGCGTCCAGGCTACTTTCGGAGGCATGTCGGTCATCAGCCTCAACGTCACCCTCTGCGGGGGCAGTTGGGCTGCCCAACTTTCCGGGGGCACGTGGGCCGCCCAAGTTTCCTGGTGGAGGAGTCTCAGGCCGCCTGCCCATACGTCGCGCGACTCGCTGTTCACCTTTTGGCCGTGGCCGCGGCGTTGCCCTTTCGCCTGCGACACGGCGGATGAGGAGCTGCGGCTGTCCATGGTGCTGTCGCCCATGGCGTACCCGTGTCCGCAACCCGGCTACTCGCGCTTCGCAGGTTTCTGGTTCGCACTCAACCACGCGCGGCCTGGCCTCGGAACTTCCCTGATGGCCGCCGGCTGGTCGGAGCTGAAGCGGTATGGCCTGGAACCTGACCTTCTCGGGTTTGAGTCCAGGGCTGCCGCTTCGCAGAAGGTGACCTTGCATCGCCTCCAAGTCAGCGCCCTCTTCCGCTTCTTCGCTCGACTGTTTTTCGGCGCTTGGCTTTTCGTCTTCCTGCTTGGCTCGCTGAGGACTCTAGGCCTCAGCAGCCCTCGGCGGCACTCCCCCCGCCCACCTGTACAGGCTTTCCAGATTCCCTGCGGTTTGGCACGACATAGCTCGCCGCTAGTCCCACGGGCTCCGGACGGACGCCGCTTCCCGTTCCATCTTGACGGAAGGGGCGCCTCGTTGCGCACTGCCCTGAGGGAGGCATCTAGTCCTGCGTAACGGCTGCGCCTCAGCTTCTTGGAGGATGCCGTGCCGCAGTTTCCTTTTCACCTCGCTGCGCCTTGGTGGGCGTGGTTGCTGATCACCATCTTGGCGCTTCTGGCTAAGACGTTGATCAGAATCACCAAGGCGGTCTTCCCTACCGATTCGCAGCACCGCCTGGAATGGTGGAAGGCCTACTTCGGTCGCCGCGAGGAACAGTAGGACAAGCGGTAGTCGACGATGCTGAAAGGGGGGTGAGGCCTGACCTCACCCCCCTCACTCATAGCAACGACATCTGCTCGCCGTCACCGGGCTTCTTGGGCGGGACGTATTCCGGGGGCGCGTCCGGCGCGTCACGCTGGGTCCGCAGCCACCAGGCGAACTGGTAATTGCGGCAGGTCCGGAAACGCACGGAACTTCGGCGCGGCTCGTCGGCGGGAATGCTGTGCTCGCCCCATCCGGTGATCGGGCGAGCGTTGTTGAGGTGTACGTGCAGTCCCGGCACCAGGGCGGGGCCGTCCCACTGCTCTCCCGGGGCGCTCTCGAAGGCCAGGTGGGCGTTATGGCTCCAGTTCCATGGGTTGGGTAGGGCACACAGGTACCAGGCCAGCGGCGGATTGTGGCGCGGGAGTTCGAGGGTCTGGTGCCGGCGGCGGGGGTCCACCGGGGGCGGTCGGGCTGGCCGAAGCTGCGCAGGCAGTGCTGGTCGAGGGCTACGTGCCGCACGCCTGCCAGCCACATGATGCGGTACCGACTTCGCGATTCAATTTGTATCTGCATTCGCTCCGACATACGCTCCCCAATGGCGTTTATTAATTGGCGAGAGATTCATTCCTCTCTACTACCAATTTTATCAAATTTCCCACCAATTCCAGATGTCTGTCATGGCGGAAGCCATTCGGGTACGGCATGTTGAATTCCTCTTCGAATGCCTTCTCGTATTCCTCCTTGGGAAGGGCGATGGGGCGGCGGCAAGTCGCCTTGAGGTTGGACCCGCTGAGGTCGGTGACCTGTACGTCCTTGAAGTAGCGACGGAGCAGGGGTTCCAGAGTCTCGGGGGTGTGGAACCGGAGCTTCTGCCATTTCCCCTTGACGAAGTTCATCTCCACGTTGTCGTCGTCGAGGAAACTCATTTTCGTGGTCGCCGTCTGGGACGTGACGCGCTTGGCCTGTTCGTCGCGCAGTTCGCGGGCGAGGCTCCGGGTGCCGAGGCACACCACTCCGTCGGCGGCGCACAGGGCATTAGACGTCGTTTCAGTTGGTGAGTCGGCGGTAGCTGATGAGGGCTGCGGCGATGCCGGCGAAGGCGAGGAAGTGTT
>NZ_JAKEEB010000033.1 GCF_021462825.1 Streptomyces glomeratus
CCCCTCGACGCCGGCTGAGGCGCTCCGGAGGCGGAGCGCAGAAGGCGGCGCGGAGCCGCAGGGGCGCGACGGTGTCGAGGGGGTGAGCGCGCGGAGGCCCGGAGGGTCGAGCACGGTCGCCCCCTCGACGCCGGCTGAGGCGCCCCGGAGGTCCCAAGGCGGAACGGAGCCGGAGCGGAGCGACGGCACCCCCGGGCCCGTGGTGCGCCACCGGATCCTGTTGGTCTGCCCCAAGGGCTTCTCCAATCTGCCTGCCGCCTCCCCCGTGGACATCCGCAAGCAGCGTGCGGTCACCCGGCGCCAGCTGGCGCGCCTCACGCGAATCGAGGAGATCGCGGACGGCCTCCCCGAGGGCACGTGCTTCGCGCCCGACCTTCCCCGGGAGGAGCTGGCCGCCGCCGTCGACTCGGTTCCCGCGACCTATGCGCCCGAGTGCCTGGCCGCCTGCGAAATGGCCTTCCACTGCCGCGCCCGTGCCCGCGACGAGGGCGCGGTGACGTCCTACGGGCGCTCGCTGCGCGCCGAGCTGGGCGGCCTCGGGACGGTGGACGACGTCCTGGCCGCCGCCCACGGGACGGCCGGAGACCCGGACGACCCGGCGGTGGCGGCCCTGCGCCGGGCGGCGCGCTTGCGTGCCGAGGCGCTCGCCACCCGGGAGGACGCCGCATGTCACTGATCGGCACCCTCGCCCGTCTGGAGGCCGTGCGGTCCGGGCGTGCCCAGCCCGCCGCCACCGTCCGGCACCGGCATCTGTCCGAGCGCCCCCTCGTCCTCGTGCCGCTCACCACCGCCGGCGAGGCCGGGGCGCCGCTCGGCGCACTCGTCGGCACCGACCGGGACACGCCCCGGCTGCTCGTCGTACCCCAGCCACGCGACCGCGACCTCAGGTTCGCGTTCCTCGCCGCCCTCGCCGACATCGTCCTGCCCTACGTCGACGGGTACGCCGAAGCGGTCGAGGCCGCCGAGCGCACCGAGACCGATCCCGAGACCGGCAAACGGGTCAAGGTGGAGGTCGAGCTGTGCGCGGACGCCCCGCAGCTGATCGTGCCGAGCCGGGCCGGCATCGACTTCGTACGGCTCCTGGGGCGCTCCATGCGGTTCCGCCGCACCGCCGAGCAGGACCCCGAGGCCCCGTATCCGGCGCCCCCACGGGTGCCACTCCTCGGGCGCTGGCTCACCCACTTCGGGGAGCGCGCCCGGGTGCCCGGCTCCTCGCTGCTGCTCGCCGTCACCGAGGTGCTGGCGCGTCACTGGACGACCGGGCAGTCGAGCCTGGAGGACCAGCACCTGGGTGCGCTGCTCGCCTGGATCGACCCGCCGGAGGGCATCTCGGGCGCGGGAGCGGCGCTGCGGGCGGAACTGGCGCGGGACGCGGACGGCCAGTTGCTGTGCCCGCCGGCCGGACCCGCCACCGACCCGGCCTTCGACAACAAGCTGCTCGCCCCCGCCATCGAGCGCTACGACCGCGCGCGGGCCCGCCTCGCCGCCGCGGAGGACGGCGTCGAGGCGGACGACCGGTTCGGTGAACTCTCCGCCGCCGAAGGGCAGATCCGGGCGCTGGTGGAGAGCCGTATGCGTCCGACGTGGGATGCCGTGTGGCGCGGGCTCGATCTGCTGCGTGCGCTGCCGGAGGGAGCCCATGTCGCGGAACGGTGGACCCGCGACCGCTGGTCGTTCACCGGCCACCGGGACCGGGTGGCCGCCGGGGAGCCGCCCCAGCCGCGCCGCGACGACGCGGTCACCGCGGCGAACAAGCTCGCCACGCGCGAGCGTGAGCAGTCCCGGCTGGACGCCCAGGAGGCGCTCGACGACCCGCTCGTGATGGCCGGGCGGAGACTGGCCGGGGAGGCGTTCGCGGGCGAGGTCACGGATGTGGTGATGGCGTACAGCGAGGGCAAGCGTCCGAGCCCGCGCCCGCTGGTGACCGTACGGACCGAGGACCGGCCGCATCTCGGGGAGCGCGCGAAGGTGTACCGGTCGCTGGGCGGAAAGCCGCAGGCGGCCGAGTTCGTCGGATACGAGGGGTGGATCGGCGAGGGACCGGGCGGACACGGCGGGAACGGCGCGGGGCGCGACCCGGGCGGCGCGGGGGCCGATCTCGTGGTGCTGCGGATCGTCGACAAGATGGGCCGCGGCAGGGAGCCGGAGGCCGGATCGGTGCCGGAGAAGGGCGACCGCGTCTGCTTCACGCTGTTCGAGCACGAGCAGCGCGGCGGGGCGAAGCTGCCCGAGCCGGAGGAGACACCCTGGACCCATGGCGGGCCGCCGGGCGAGGCCGATGCGCCGCCCCAGCCGGACCCGGTGACCGAGGAGGACGTGCTGTGACCGTGTTCGCCCGGCCGGGCAGTGCCTTCGATCCCGGGGCCGCGGCCGCACGGGCCACCGAGGCGATCCTGAACGACACGCTGCACCGCGCACACCGGGGCGTCGTCGTCGACTCGCCGCCGGGCGCCGGGAAGTCGACGCTCGTCGTCCGGGCCGCACTCGAACTCGCGTCCGCCGGGCGCCCGCTGATGGTCATCGCGCAGACCAACGCACAGGTGGACGACCTGGTGCTGCGGCTGGCGGAGAAGGAGCCCGGCCTCCCGGTCGGCCGGCTGCACAGCAGCGATCCCGACCCCTACGACAAGGCCCTCGACGACCTGCCGAACGTCCGCAAGTCGGCGAAGGCGAAAGATCTGGCCGGCCTGGACGTCGTCATCTCGACCGCCGCCAAGTGGGCGCACGTCAAGGACGTCGAACCATGGCGGCACGCGATCGTCGACGAGGCGTACCAGATGCGCTCGGACGCGCTGCTGGCGGTGGCGGGCCTGTTCGAACGGGCGCTGTTCGTCGGTGATCCGGGCCAGCTGGACCCGTTCGCGATCGTCGGCGCGGAGCAGTGGGCCGGCCTGTCGTACGACCCGTCGGCGTCGGCCGTGACCACACTTCTGGCTCACAATCCCGAGTTGCCGCAGCACCGGCTGCCGGTGTCATGGCGGTTGCCGGCGTCGGCGGCGCCGCTGGTGTCGGACGCGTTCTATCCGTACACGCCGTTCCGCAGTGGCACCGGGCACGGGGATCGAAGGCTGTCTTTCGGCGTGCCCTCGGACGGCTCGGGTCCCGACCGGGTGATCGACGAGGCGGCGGAGACGGGCTGGGGACTGCTCGAGCTGCCCGCTCGGCACACCCCGCGCACGGACCCGGAGGCGGTGCGGGCGGTAGCGGCGGTCGTACGGCGGCTGCTGGACCGGGGCGGGGCGGCGGTCTCCGAGCGCGCCGCGGATCCGGTGCCGCTGACCGCGGACCGGATCGCGGTCGGCACGGCGCACCGCGACCAGGCCGCGGCGGTGCGCTCCGCGCTGGCGGACCTCGGGGTGACGGATGTGACGGTGGACACGGCGAACCGGCTGCAGGGCCGGGAGTTCGATGTGACGGTGGTGCTGCATCCGCTGTCGGGGCGCCCCGACGCGACGGCGTTCCACCTCGAGACCGGGCGGCTGTGCGTGCTGGCCTCTCGGCACCGGCACGCGTGCATCGTGGTGTGCCGGGCGGGAGTGACGGAACTGCTGGACGACCACCCCTCGACGGAGCCGGTGCAGTTGGGGGTGACGGTGAGGTTCCCGGACGGCTGGGAGGCGAACCACGCGGTGCTTGCACATCTGTCCGAGCACCGGGTGACGTGGCGGCCCTGACGCTCTACGCAACGTTGGGCTTGCCGTGGCCGGCCATGCACAAGGCGTGTGACCGGGCGCCGTCTCCCCTGCTCAAGGCGTGTCGGCGGGTGACTCACACCCACGGGTCTATGCGACTTCGTGACTAGCCGAGGGGTCACCCTTGCCCGTCGGGTATCACGGTTCGTAGCTTGCTGACCACACAGACCGGAGGGGTCTCAGTGGACGAACTGCGGATGATTGCCGGCGGGCCGTGCAGGAGCGGCGGCGACGACAAGTGCGGGAACGGCGACTGCCCGACCGTGTACGCCACTCCCGAGCCGGACATGTTGGCCATCCAGGGCTACGACGTGGCCCACCCGACGCCGGAAGGTGAGTCGGTCGTACTGATCCCGGAAAACATCCTCAAGGAGGCTGCGCGTGCCCGTGGATGGCTCTAGCCCCGTGCTGCTGGACGGCGACGAGTGGAAAGCGTACTTCCGCGACTTCAAGCGCTCCGCGTTCCGGCTGGAAGTCCACCAGACCTACACCATGCCCGCAGAGGCTGAGACGGTCCGTGACTTCCTCGCCGGTGCTTCGATGCCCGATGGCTTCAATGCGCCATGGCACCAGACGATTCGCGGCCATGCGGCAGCCGGTCGGACGATGACCCGCGCCAAGGTCGTGCGCCGACCGCTCACGCCGTACAGCCGCTATCTGTTCGAGTGGTGCATCCCCGGAAACGTCGCCGCCGGGGAGAACTACCAAATAGTTGATTTGACCGAGCGACCGAACCCCGGACTGCCTGAGCAGGATTTCTGGCTGTTCGATGAATCGACCGTGGTGCATCTCAACTACCGTCCCGACGGAACGCAGATCAATCGGGAACTGATCCAGAACCCGGACATCGACAAGTATCTCGCGTGGCGGGATCTCGCGCTAGAAAGTGCCGTACCGTTCAGTGCCTATCGAACCTGAGACACAAGCACGGGAACGGAAGGATTTGGCGGAGGCCCTTCGGGGTCTCCGTCGTGCTTCCGGTCTCAGCGGCGAACGCCTGGCGCTGCGCTGCAACATGAGCCAAACGAAGATCAGTCGCATTGAAACCGGCCGCGCTCTCCCGACGGTCATCGACGTTGAGCGCATCCTCAAAGCGCTCGCAGTGCCTGACGAGGTGGCTGACGAACTTCTTCGACTGGCACGCCGAGCCAACGTCGACTATGCATCCTGGCGCGCTTATGCGCGCGTTGGTCTGTATCACAAGCAGGCCGAGCTACGAGCCCTTGAGTCTTCCTCCCGGGTGATGCGGCACTTCCTCCCCGCCATCCCCACCGGTCTGCTGCACGTGCGTGAGTACGCCGTCGAGACACTTTCCCCCACGGTGGCCAGTGACCCGGCCAGGGACGTTACACGGGCCGTGCAGGCTCGCATGGACCGTCAGGCCATCCTGGACGACACATCGCGCTCGTTTCGGTTCCTCATGACAGAACAAGCCGTCAAGTGGCAACGGGCGAGTATCAAGGCCATGGCGGCTCAGTGCTCACACATGGCCGAGGTCAACAGGAAACCCAACGTCGAGATCGGGATATTTCCGCAGGGGGTGCAAGTTCCCGGTACCCCCATGAACATCTTCGTGGTCTACGACGACCGCCTGGTGACCGTCGAACTATTCTCCGGTGAAGTCGTATTGCGCGACCCTCGGGACATAACCCAGCACCTTGGCTTGTTCGAACTCTTCTGGTCGCACGCACTGACCGGTGACGACGCTTCTTCCTTCCTGGAACAGACAGCCGGCCACTTTATGCGTCAACGTAACTAGCGCTCCACACAGGCCCATTGAAGGGCAATGATGGCGTTATGGAGAGTAAACCGAAAAACTCGGAGCGCAGGGGCATTACTGCTGAATGGTCATGCCTGACCGAGTTGCCGCGCGAGCCGTCTGCCGTTCCCGGGTGCCCGACTTGCCTTTCCCATTCGGTCGCCAGGGAGAACGCCCGTTCCACAGGTGACTACAGCGCAGTGTCCGACAGCAACGTCAGGCTGCGCGAGCACCAGGCGGAGGCGCACTGATGGAAATGCAGACGTGGCGAGACAGCCGCAGCCGGGCGGACAACGCCACCAACCCACTCCGCGAAGCACTGGCCGCTCTCGGCCTTCCTGAACGTGTGCGGCGGCACCTCCAGCCGATGCTCACCCATCAGGGCGCGCCGTTCGTGCATGTGAGGATGCTCTCTGCCGAGCACGTCGAGCGGATAGCGGAAGCGCTGCGCATCGCGGCTGAGGCTCCGAGCCTGGCAGCCGCGTCCAGCGGAACCCGGTCGTAGTTCCCGGCGTATCTCGCGCCTGCCTCTCCCCCTTGAAACTCCCGTCTGACATGGGCGGCGGCGGTCAGCCATGGCCGCGATCAGTTGAGCAGGAAGGTGCAGTGATGCTGAACGGAACCGACCTGTACGCACTCGACATCGACGGGGCCTCGTTCGTGAAGGCGTGCGGTGGCCCCTGCACCGAAGGGTGCGTGACCCTGGCCCGCATCGGCGACGACGCGTGGGCCCTCGGTGACAGCAAGCGGCCGGACGCACAGCCGCTGCGGTTCACCACGGAGGAGCTGGACGCGGCCGGGATCGACCTGGCGCGCTTCGGCCTGAACGTCTGATCCTCCCCCCTCCCCAGCCGGGCCGGGTCCATCCCCCGTCCCTGGGTCCGGCCCGGCTGGCACCCGTCGAACGGGAACGACTCGTGCACCATCACGGCTATCTATGGACCGGCCCGAAAGAGCGCTTCGACCAGGAAGCGCTACGACGGCCCCCACACCCCGAGCCCCCACCGGCTCCAGTGTCCGATGAGGACGTGAAGGCAGAGCAGTTGCTCAAGCGCTATCGGGAAGTGGTGGCGGAGTTTCCGACATCTGACCTACCGCCCATCGAAACGGCGTACTGGCTGATCAAGCCGCGTTCCTTGGTTCGTGGCACATGGGGTGAGGCGAAGGAGGCCGCGTCATGGCTCGGTGAGCGGCTGGCCGAGTACGCGCCTCGGTTCGCGTCAGAGAGGGACGGTGACACTACGCGGCTGGCTCGGCTGGTGAACGCTGCTGCCGAACAACTGCACTCAGGTGCTGATGTGTCGTACGGCTTCTACCTGGAACGTCCGTCGTATCTGTCCCTGGCAGTGGTGACCTGTTCCCCGAATCGGGCGAACGCTGAACTGCCCTGCCCAGTCACCTAGCCGAAGCAACAAAGAAGCCCCGGCCACAAAGGCCGGGTCTCGTTCGGTTGATCAGAGCAGTTCCCTGACCTCGGCGGCCGTCGCGCCCACGTACGGAGTACCTGAGGCGGCGGACGGCATCCACCGTCTCCGGGCACTCGGGCGCTGCCGGGCCGGCCGCAACCCGCGGGCGTATCGGCGCACGATCCGCCACGGCGGCGGGGCGTCCTCCGCAAGCGTGATCACACGCGGCCGGACCGTCGCCCCGCCGTAGGCATCGGACAGGTCCCGCCCCGCCTCACCCTGCGGAGTGCTTCCGTCCACACCTCTTCGACCACGAGGGCGCGCACGTCCCGGCTCCGCCCTGCTGCGCCGGGGGAGGAGCCGTCCTCGGTGTCACGGCTGATACGCCGCACGTCCGGGACCCGCATGTCTCCCCAGGGCCGGGAGGCCGATCACGCGGTGCTGTACATCTGTCCGAGCAACGGGTGACGTGGCGGCCCTGACCGGTCGGGCGACGGCGGCCCGGTGACCAGGGGGGAACATCGCCCGGCCCGGCGGCCTTGAGACATGGGAAGCGGTGCGGCGCGCGGGGCGCGAGCGGGCGCGTCCCGCTCGTTCCCGCGCCCTTGCGCCGCCGCGAGACAATGGACGGTGGCCCACCCGAAGGGGGCGCCATCCGAACCGTATGAGGAGGAGAAGACATGGCGGAGCCCACGCCGCGTCGGAACGAGCCGCGGCTACGCCCCGCGCCCCTGCTCTTCGAGCCCGCGGAGGCGGCCTCCGACCCTGAGCACTTCTTCGACCTGGAGTCGATCGACGACCCGCGGGCGCTGCTCGCGCGGGCGACCGAGCTGACGCAGGCGTTCCGCGCGGCCACGGACCGTGCCGTGGAGTACCAGGCGATCGCCGCCGCCCAGCTCGCCGATCCGCGCCGCTTCGACCGGCTGACACCGGCGGCGATCGCCGAGCAGGCGGAGTGGACCGAGGACTACGCGAAGAAGATGGTGGAGTTCGGACAGGACCTGCTGCGGGGCAAGGAGACGAGCGGGCCGGAGAGCCTGGGCTGAACGTCCGCCACGCGGCTCGAAAGAATGATCTTCTGGCATATGCGGTGGCACGATACGCCGCTCCGCCCCCGGCCGTCCCGGTTTTCCGCAACCCTACGGAACCCACCGCTCACTCCGGGTACATCTGGCTTTCATGAGCAGTCGCACGCCGTTCACCGAACCCTCCCTCCCGACCTCGGAGGGCGCCGCCTGGCTCGCCTCCGCAGGAACGTATCCGCGTAGTGCGTCGGTGTACTGGGGGGAACGGCCCACCGGCCGGGTCGTACTGCCCTGCGGTACCGCGTTCGACGTCGTCAGCGCCCCCGCGATCTTCGGGCGGCGCATGCTCGACCGGCTCTGGGGCGAGGGGCCGGGCTCCGGGCCGGTGGCCGAGCACCGGGGGCGCATCCTGCTGTTCGCGGCGCCCGGCGCGGCCCGGCGACTGCCCGCACTACTGGACTGGGAGGAGTGGGGCGGCCGCGCCCATGCGGTACCGCCGCTGCTGTGCCATGGCCCCGGGGACGCCGTCACCGTCCCCGCGATCAGCCTCCCGGCCCCTGTGCGCGGTGGCTCCGGAAGCCGCGCCGAGTCCCGCTGGCTCGTCGCGCCCGACACCCGTCACCCGTGGCTTCCCGGGCCCGAGGTCGTCCTGTGGGCCGCGGTCCGGGCGGCCCGCGCCGCGGCCTCCACCGCCGTACGGATATCGATTTTTCCTCCCGCCGACCAGGGTGCTAATGTCTACGACGTCAGCAGGCGCCGCTAGCTCAGTTGGTTAGAGCAGCTGACTCTTAATCAGCGGGTCCGGGGTTCGAGTCCCTGGCGGCGCACGATGGCGATGGCGAGTCGTGTTCGCGGAAAGCGCGAACCGGCTCGCCATCGTCGTTTTTGCGCGGCTCCGCCGCGCGCAGTGGGGGCTCCGCCACCCACACCCCCCAAACGGCGCAGGAACCGCCCACTCCCCCGCCATCCGCCACCCGTGGCCCGTGCCCCGTGCCCCGTCGCCCGCCATGGCGACTCCGCCCATACCCCGCTCCGCCGCTCACTCCCTGGTGACCCGTACCGTCCACGCGCCCGTGGGCGTTCGGTCCTCCACATCCACCCGCACCCTGTCGTCGGGCACGGTGAAGCTCTCCCCCACGTCCAGGGGGGCGTCCGCGAGGGACGGGTACACCGAGGTGTTCCAGCAGGCCGCCGAGTGCGGATGGGCGTCGAGGACCTCGATCGGGCCGCCGCCCGAGGCCGTGTCCCCGTGGACGCGGTAGACGAGGACGCCCTGGGTGCAGGTCGCGCTGTCGTTCCCCATGGCATCGCGGGCCTCGAGGGCGAGCACACTGTCGACCCCGGTGCGGACGACCGCCAGCTTGGTGCCGTGCCCTGACCCGAACGCCTGCACGCCGGGCCCCAGGGGCGGCGCCCCCGCAGCCCCCGTAGTCCCGGAGGCCGGGGGCGCACCCGCGTTCACCGCCACCTCCGGCACCCCCTGCTCCCCCGCCGCCAGCGGCTCCAGGGTCAGCCGCTTGCTGCCCCTGCCCCGTACGCACACCACCTGCCGGTCGTCGAGCCAGCCCAGCTTCCACTTGTGCCAGGCGAAAAGATCCGGAGCCAGTCCGAACTGGCTGCCCATGAGGTCCCAGTCGCCGACATAGGTGTCCCAGTCGCCCTTGCCGTCCACGGGCCGGTGGTAGAGGTCGGGCAGGTCGAAGACGTGCCCCGTCTCGTGGGCGAGCACCAGATGGTCGGGCGGATGTTTCTCGAAGACCGTGACCACCCGGCGGACGTCCGCGCCGTCGGCGTGCAGCGGCGTCTCCAGATTGACCACCTTCGTGGCGTCGGAGTCGATGCCGGGCGCGTCCGGATCCGCTACGAAGTACACGACGTCGTACCGCGAGAAGTCGACCTCCCTGTCGGAAACCGCGAGTGCGTCGCGCAGGTACGCGCTCCGGTGCTCGGGGTCCCAGTCACGTCGTACGGCGTACGAGGGCGACGGGCGGGGCATCCGGATCCAGTGGTCCAGCGGATGCGGATGCACCGTGAACCGGCCGTAGGAGGCGCGGTCGAAGAAGCGGCTGGTCGCCGGGAAGTAGTCGGAGGTCAGTTCGGCCGGCGTGGTCGTCGGCGTGGAGTCCGGGAAGGACAGGAACACCAGGACCGCGTCCAGCGGCCGGGTGGGGCGTGTGTAGGCGGCGTTCCAGGTGTCGACACCCTCCGAGTGGTGCGCCTGGCTGCGGGTGAGCTGGCAGGCCGCCCCGAGGGAGCCGAACACCGCGGGACCCGTGACGAGCGAGGTCGCGGCCAGCGCCGTCATCGAGGTGGCCGCGGCCACCGTCTTGCGCAGAAGGGGCGCCCGGCTCCGGACACGTCGCCGCGGGGCCTCGTGACTGAGGCCCCTGCTGGGGAGCGGACACGGCACGTCGACCTCCGGGTGCGTTTTGGGCAACTCCGCACCCAGCCTTGTCCTACTTGTATTACTACGTCCTGTTTGCCTGCCCCAGAAGGGTGAGAGGCCGTCAGTCGGGGGAAAGCCCAGAAGGGAACCGTGACGGCGGGGGGAGGCGCAGTGCGGGGCGGGAGCACGCAAGGGCGCACGAGCACGGAGGGGGCGGCCGACGTGGGCCGACGCCCCGAATACTCACGGAACGTCACAGTCGTAGGCGGCCTGATGGACCCGCGTGAGGTGCGAGCAGAAACGATCTGTCAGAACATGTGCTCGTTCCGGAAGACTGGACAGCGGCTGGAAGGCCCCTGGGTCAGCCTCTATGATCGGCACACTTTCCTGCACGAACACGGCTTGTACGGCCGCTCACCACGCGGCCGTCGACCCCGACGAGACCCACGAGATCCGTACGAAGAACGAGTGCACTGCGGGAGCGAGCGGTGAGCGGAATGTCCGAAGGGCCGACGCCCGCGGCAGACCTCGTCGGCCCGGTCGTCACAGAGGGTCACGACAGCACGTCATCCGGTACGCCCGCACCACCGCCCCTCCTCGGGGGGTATCCGCTTTCGCCTCCCGCGGACGCGCCGCCACCCCTCTCCCTCTCCCCGGATCCCCGATCCACCTCCTTCGACGCCGTGTTCGCCGCCGCGCCGCTCGCGATGGCGGTCGTCGCCCGGGACGGCCAGGTGGTCACCGCCAACCAGGCGCTGGGCGAGCTGCTCGGCACCGGCACGGACGGGCTGCCCGGCAAGGTCGCCGCCGACCTGGTCGACCTGTCCTCCGACGCCCGCACCTGGCACGCGTACCGCGAGGTGCTCCGCGGACGCCAGGCCCGGCTGCGCTGCACGCGCCGCATCAAGCATCCCGACGGGCACTCGCTGTGGGTGCAGGTGACCGTCACCCCACTGCCCGAGGCCGAGAAGGCCGTCCTGCTCTCGGTCACCGATGTCAGCGCCCGGCGTGAACTCCAGTCCCGGCTGCGCCATTTGCAGATGCACGACCCGGTGACCCGGCTGCCCAACCGCACCCTGTTCTTCGAACGTCTGTCGGCCGCGCTGGAGGCGGAGTCCTACGAGGAGAGCGGCACCGGCCGGATCGGGCTG
This sequence comes from Streptomyces glomeratus, assembly GCF_021462825.1. Classification (GTDB taxonomy): domain Bacteria; phylum Actinomycetota; class Actinomycetes; order Streptomycetales; family Streptomycetaceae; genus Streptomyces; species Streptomyces glomeratus. The sequence continues at coordinate 11,420 of NZ_JAKEEB010000033.1, forward strand.
TGCTACCTGGACCTCGACGGCTTCAAGGCGGTCAACGACACCCTCGGCCACCGCGTCGGCGACCGGCTGCTCGCGGCCGTGGCGGACCGTCTGACGCAGTGCGCGGACGAGGCGGGACGCGCCCGGACCACCACTCCCCTGGTGGCCCGGCTCGGCGGCGACGAATTCGCCCTGCTCGTCGAGGACTCGACGGGTACCGACCAACTCGCCGAGCTGGCCGAGTCGGTGCTCAAGGCGCTGCAGGCGCCCTTCGATCTGGCCGGGCAGCGGCTGTCGGTCTCCGCGTCCATCGGGGTGGTGGAGCGGCATGCGACCGGGACCACGGCAACCGGTCTGATGCAGGCGGCCGATACGACGCTGTACTGGGCGAAGGCCGACGGAAAGTCCCGCTGGACCCTCTTCGACCCCGAGCGCAACGCCCATCGCATGACCCGCCAGGCCCTCTCCTCCGGTCTGCGTCCGGCCATCGAGCGGGGCGAGTTCGCCCTGGAGTACCAGCCGCTCGTGGGCATGGAGGACGGACGGGTGCGCGGGGTCGAGGCGCTGGTGCGCTGGCATCACCCCCAGTTCGGCACGCTGACGCCGAATCGGTTCATCGGACTGGCGGAGGAGGACGGCTCGATCGTGCAGCTCGGGCGCTGGGTGCTGAAGACCGCCTGCCGCCAGGCCCGCCGCTGGCAGCTGGAACGCCCGGACGAACCGCCGATCTTCGTCAGTGTGAACGTGGCGGTGCGTCAGGTATGGGATTCCGACCTGGTGACGGACGTGGCCGGAACCCTCGCGGAGACCGGACTCGCCCCGCACCTGCTCCAGTTGGAGCTGACCGAGTCCGCCGTCATGGGCTCGGCCGGCCGGCCGCTCCAGGCGCTCCAGGCACTCAGCGACATGGGGGTGCGCATCGCCATCGACGACTTCGGCACCGGCTATTCGAACCTGGCCTACCTCAGCCGGCTGCCGGTGTCCGTGCTCAAGCTGGACGGCTCGTTCGTCCGCGGTTTCCAGTACGAGGGCACGGACGCCCATCCCAACCCCGCCGACGAGGTCGTCGTCGAGGCCATGATCCGTCTCGCCCACCGGCTGGGTCTGACGGTCACCGCGGAGTGCGTGGAGACCTCCGCGCAGGCCAGCCGGCTGCGCCGGATCGGCTGCGACACCGGTCAGGGCTGGCTGTACTCGCGGCCCGTGCCGCCGGACCGCATCTCGGAGCTGGTGGAGGCGGAGGCCTGCGGACACCCTGACCGGCGGGATGCCGTCGCCCGAGCGACGACATCCCGCCGCGCTCAGGAAACCGGCAGCCCGTAGGCGTCCGCGATCAGTTCGTACGAGCGCACGCGCAGCTCACCCCGGTGGGCGTGGGAGGTGATCATCAACTCGTCCGCGCCCGTGCGCTTCTGGAGGTCGTCCAGGCCGGCGCGCACCTCGTCCGGGGTGCCGTGGACGACGTTGGCGGACCAGGACCGGATGAACTCCTCCTCCAGCGGCCCGAGCTGCTCCCCCTCGGCCTCCTCCGGGGCGGGGAAGAGACCGGGCCGGCCGCTGCGCAGCCGCAGCATGCTCAGCGCACCCGCCCGCACCTGGCGGCGGGCCTCCTTCTCCTCTTCGGTGGCGAGCGCGCTGACGCCGATGAGGGCGTAGGGGGCGTCCAGAACTTCGGAGGGACGGAAGGACTCGCGGTACAGATCGAGCGCCGGGATGGTGTTCTGCGCCGAGAAGTGGTGGGCGAAGGCGAAGGGCAGGCCGAGCATGCCGGACAGGCGGGCGCTGAACCCCGAGGAGCCCAGCAGCCAGATCGGGGGTCGGTGCGGGGACTGGACGCCGCCCGGGGAGGTGGCCTGCACCGGGCCCGGGACCGCGTGGATGCGGGCGTAGGGGTGGCCGTCCGGGAAGTCGTCGTCGAGAAAGCGGGTCAGTTCGGCGAGCTGCTGGGGGAAATCGTCGGCGCCCTCGTTCAGCCGGTCCGTGCGGCGCAGCGCGGCGGCGGTGGCGCCGTCGGTGCCCGGGGCGCGGCCGAGACCGAGGTCGACACGGCCGGGGGCCATGGCCTCCAGCGTGCCGAACTGCTCGGCGATGGCCAGCGGGGCGTGGTTGGGCAGCATCACGCCGCCGGAGCCGAGGCGGATGCGGTCGGTGTGGGCGGCGAGATGGGCGAGGATCACGGCGGGCGAGGAGGAGGCCACGCCCGGCATGGAGTGGTGTTCGGCGACCCAGTAGCGGTGGAAGCCGCGGGACTCCGTGAGGCGCGAGAGGGTGACGCTGGTGCGCAGGGCGTCGGAGGCGGTGTGGCCCGCTCCGACCGTGACCAGGTCCAGTACCGAGAGGGGGACGGGAGCGGTGCCCTGTGCCGTGCCTCGGATCTCGTCCACCGGGTTGCCTCCTGAGTTGTGCGGCGCATCTTCCGGTGCAGAACAGGAGGCAGTCCCCGGTTATTCCCGGGCGGCGCGGCGGTTCCCGGGCCGGCCTCGGGACGCCCGTCAGACCTGGATCACCGGCTCCTTGGTGAACAGCGACCCCAGGGTCGGTGCGTTCACCCGGCGGTCCACCAGGCGCAGGGCCTCCCACATCGTGACCTGGTTCGCCGTGAGAACCGGCTTGATCAGCACCTTCTCCAGCTCCGTGAGGCACGCGGCGGTGTGCAGGGCCGTGTCGGGGAGCAGCACCGCATGGGCGTCGGGGTGGTCGCCCTCGCGGGCCAGCGCCAGCACCTCCCGCGCGCCCCATGTGCTCACCTCGTCCCGGGTGGCGCCCGCGCCGTGCACCGACACCACCTCCACGCCCGCCGCCCGCAGGAACCCGGCGAACAGTTCCGCCACGTCGTCCGGGTACGTCGCCGCGACCGCCACCCGACGCGCCCCGATCTCGCGCACCGCGTGCACAAAGGCGAAGGAGGTGGCGGAGGCCGGCATTCCGGCAGCGAGCGCGAGGGCGCGCACCTGTTCGTGGGCGCCCTCCCAGCCGTGGACGAAGCTGCCGCCGGTGGATGCCCACACCACCGTCTCCGCCCCCGCGAGCCGCAGTTCCTCGACGCCCGCCGCGAGCAGCCGCGGTACGCCGTCCTCCGGGCGCTCGCCCCCGCCCAGGAGGGCGCCCCTCGTCAGCGCCTGCGCCAGGCGTGCTTCCTCGGCATCGTCGGTGTGCACGACGTCCACCCGGATGTCGCTGCCCAGCAACTGCTCCATGCGCGGATAGTCGTCCTCGGCGTGGTGGCCCGGGTAGAGGAATCCGAGTGCGGTCATGCCCAACCTTCCTGTTCTTCCGGCGGTACGGGTCCCGGTGTGCCGCCTCCTTCGGCAGGGTCCGGAGCGGACCCACGGCCCGGGTACCCAGGTAGCGCGGGGGCCTTCCCCTCCTCACCCGGTTGGCCGAACCCGGTCGGCCCAGGCGCCGGGCCGCGCACCGGGCGGCGGTGCCGGACGAACCTGGGCACGGGGGTGCCGGACGGCGCGTACCGACCGTGTTGACGGCGCCGGCATCGGGTGCGAGTGTGGTCAATCGGTGCATGTCAGACGCCCGGTCGGCCGCTCGGGCGGCCGTCGCCGAAGGGAGAAACGGTTCCCGCATGACCGCTCCCCCACCGGGCCCCACGCTGCTCGTCCTCGACGCCGAACCGCTGCCCCGGCTCGGCCGGCTCACGGGGCGGGCGCGGATCGAGCACGTGGACGCCTCCGCGCTGGCCGGCCGGCTGCCGTATGCCGACGTTCTGCTGGTGTGGGACTTCCCCACGGACGCGGTGCGCGAGGCCTGGCCGGGTGACGGCCCGCGGCCGCGCTGGGTGCACACGGCGAGCACGGGCGTGGACCATCTGATGTGCCCCGAACTCACCGCCTCCGACACCGTGGTGACGAACGCGCGGGGAGTCTTCGACCGGCCCGTGGCCGAGTACGTGGCCGGGCTCGTCCTGTCGATGGCCAAGGACCTGCCGCGCACCTGGGACCTGCAACGGGTAAGGGAGTGGCGGCCGCGTGAGGTGACACGGGTCGGGGGCACACGCGCGTGCGTGGTGGGTTCCGGGCCGATCGGGCGCGCGATAGCCCGTACGCTCAAGACGCTCGGCGTCACGGCGTCGGTCGTGGGACGCGTCCCGCGCACCGGCATACACGGTCCGGCGGATCTCGACCGGCTGATCGCCCGCGCCGACTGGGTGATCGCGGCGGCACCGCTCACCGAGCGGACGTACGGCATGTTCGACACCCGCCGCTTCGGGATGATGCAGCCCTCGGCCCGTTTCATCAACGTCGCCCATGGCGCGCTGGTGGACGAGGAGGCGCTCGTCGGGGCGCTGTCGAAGCGGTGGATCGCCGGGGCGGCACTGGACGTGCTCCGACGTGAACCTCTCGCCCCCGACAGCCCGTTGTGGCAGGTCCCGGGGCTGCTGCTGTCCCCGTGCATGGCCGGCAACACGGTCGGCCGGTCCGACGAACTCGGCCGCCAGTTCGTCGAGTTGTACGACCGCTGGGAGGCCGGCAAGTCCCTGCCGAACGTGGTCGACAAGCAACGCGGCTACGTCCCCGGCTACTGAGCCCGCACCGCACGCCCGCGCCTCGGGACGCGGCGCCGGGCCGACGGGTCCGGTGCGGCACAGGCCGCGGCGAGAGAATTCGTCCGCATACCTCGCCTGGTCCCGGGTAGCCGCGCGCCCATGGCCGCACCACGGACGCATCACACAGGGAAACCCGCATTCACCAGACGGTCGCTGCTCGCCGGCATCGCCGCGTCCGGCGCGCTGGGCGCCGTCGGCTGCAGCCGCGTGGCCGAGGCGTCGAGCGCCCGCGGCGGGGATCTGCTCGGCCGTCTCAGGGCCCAGGGCGTCGTCCGCCTCGGCATCGCCGGTGAGATCCCCTTCGGCTACATCGACAAGGACGGCAAGCTCACCGGCGAGGCCCCTGAGCTGGCGAAAGTCGTCTTCCGACGTCTCGGGGTCGACCGGGTCCAGCCCGTGCCGACCGAGTTCGGCTCGCTCATACCCGGGCTCAACTCGCAGCAGTTCGACGTCGTCTCCGCCGGGATGTACGTCACTCCGGACCGCTGTCAGCAGGTCGTCTTCGCCGATCCCGACTACCAGATGCTCGACTCCTTCATCGTGCGCAAAGGCAACCCGAAGGGTTTGCACGACTACCGGGACGTCGTCGAGAAGAAGGCGAAACTCGCCACCGGGACGGGATACGCCGAGATCCAGTACGCCGTCGAGGCCGGTTACAAGGAGAGCGACCTCCTCATCGTCCCGGACCAGGTCGCGGGTCTGAACGCGGTGGAGGCCGGCCGTGTCGACGTGTTCGCCGGCACCGCCCTGACCACGCGCGCGGTCGTCGAGAAGTCCCGTACGGCCGAGGCCACGAAGCCCTTCGCGCCTCTGGTGAAGGGCAAACCACACGTCGACGGAGGCGCGTTCGCCTTCCGGCGCACCGAGACCGCGCTGCGGGACGCCTTCAACGCCGAGCTGAAGAAGATGCGGGCGAACGGCGAACTCTTCCGCGTCCTGCGGCCGTTCGGCTTCACGCGGGCCGAGATGACGGACATGACCGCGAAGGAGCTGTGCCGCGGATGACCACGGGCCTGTGGGAACTCGTACTCAAAGGCGTCTGGACCACGCTCCAGCTCCTCGTGTTCGGCGCGCTGCTCGCGACGGCCGTCTCCTTCGCCGTCGGCATCGCACGCACCCATCGCCGGTGGATCGTCCGCTTCCTCGCCGGCTTCTACACCGAGGTGTTCCGCGGCACCTCCGCCCTGATCATGATCTTCTGGGTGTTCTTCGTGCTGCCGCTGGCCTTCGGCTGGCAGCTGGTGCCGATGTGGGCGGGCACTCTCGCCCTGGGCCTGACCTACGGGGCCTACGGCGCCGAGATCGTGCGCGGCGCCCTGAACTCCGTGGACCCGGCGCAGCGCGAGGGCGGGATCGCGCTGAGCTTCACCCCGTGGCAGCGGATGCGCAAGATCCTGCTGCCGCAGGCGGTGCCGGAGACGATCCCGTCGTTCTGCAATCTGCTGGTGGAGCTGCTCAAAGGCACCGCGCTGGTCTCCGTGATGGGCATGGGAGACCTGGCGTTCAGCGGCAACCTGGTACGGCTCGCGCTCCAGGAGAGCGCCCAGATCTACGCGTACGTCCTGATCATCTACTTCCTCATCGCCTTCCTGCTCACCCGGCTCATGCGGAGCCTGGAGCGCCGGCTCAAGGCCAGGGTGGGGAAGGCGCCGCGGCCGGGTGTCTCCGCCCCGCTGCCCGTCGGAGGTGGTGTCTCGTGACCTGGGACTGGGGCGCCGTACGCGCCTTCATGCCGCACTTCTTCGACGGCCTGCTCGTCACCCTGCAGGCGCTGGCCCTCGGATCGCTGATCTCTTTCGCGCTGGGGCTGGTGTGGGCGCTGCTGATGCGCACTCCCACCCGGTGGGTGCGCTGGCCGGTGGGGGTCGTGACCGAGTTCATCCGGGACACGCCGCTGCTGGTGCAGCTGTTCTTCCTGTTCTACGTGCTGCCCGAGTGGGGGCTCGCCTTCTCCGCGCTGACCACCGGGGTCGTCGCGATCGGCCTGCACTACTCGACGTACACGATGCAGGTCTACCGGGCCGGCATCGACGCCGTGCCCCCCGGCCAGTGGGAGGCCGCCACCGCGCTGAGCCTGCCGCCGCGGCGCACCTGGACGGCCGTGATCCTGCCGCAGGCGATCCGCCGGGTCGTGCCGGCGCTCGGCAACTACGTGATCGCGATGCTCAAGGACACGCCCATGCTGATGACGATCACCGTCCTCGACATGCTCGGCGAGGCACGGCTCTTCTCCCAGCAGCACTTCCAGTTCACCGAGCCGCTCACCGTCATCGGTGTGGCCTTCGTCCTGATCTCCTATCCCGCCTCTCTCCTCCTGCGAGCCCTGGAGCGACGTCTTGCCCGCTGACATTCCGCTGATGAAGGAACCCGACGCCCACGCCCGTCCGCCGGCGGCCACCGGCGAGCTGATCCGCTTCGAGAAGGTCACCAAGCGCTTCGGCGACCACACGGTTCTCGACGAGCTCGACTTCTCGGTCGAGGCGGGCCGGCACGTCACGCTGATCGGTCCCTCCGGCTCCGGGAAGACCACGATCCTGCGGCTGCTGATGACCCTGGACCAGCCCGACGAGGGCACGATCACGGTCGGCGGACAGCGGCTGTTCCCGGCCGGTGAGAAGCAGGTCGGGGAGATCCGCAAGAACATCGGGATGGTCTTCCAGCAGTTCAACCTGTTCCCGAACATGAAGGTGCTGCGGAACGTCACCGAGGCGCCGGTCACCGTCCTTCGCCTGTCGAGGGACGAGGCGGAGCAGCGGGCGCGTGAGCTGCTGGACCTGGTGGGGCTCGGCGACCATCTCGACAAGTACCCGAGCCAGCTCTCCGGCGGCCAGCAGCAGCGCGTGGCGATCGCCCGGGCGCTGGCCATGCGCCCGCAGGTGCTGCTGCTCGACGAGGTGACGTCGGCGCTCGACCCGGAACTGGTCGCCGGTGTCCTCGACGTCCTCCGTGACATCGCCCGCAGCACGGACATCACCATGCTGTGCGTGACCCACGAGATGAGCTTCGCGCGCGACATCTCGGACCGTGTCCTGATGTTTGATTCCGGCCACGTGGTCGAGGCGGGCGCGCCGGAGAAGATCTTCAACGATCCCGAGCACACACGCACGCGGGAGTTCCTCAGCGCAGTGCTGTGACTACGGACGGTGAATGCGCTGATCCGGCCGCGCCCAGCGCGAGGGGGCATGACCTTGGCATATGCGGAGGTGGCCCGTTCCTGCTGAGCGGCACAAAGTTCGTCAACACCCGCTCCCCGGCGTGCCCTTGAGCCGTATCGTGGAGGCAGCCAAGCTGTCCCGAGAGCTGTCCCGAGAATGGCCCGAAAAGCGCAGGGGGAGATCGTGGCGCTGACCCATGAGCCGACCGCCCCGTACCACTCGGCCCAGGACGCGCTGCGCGTCCTCGAGACGGTGGCGCGACACTCCGCCGGCGTCACCGACGCCGTCCTGGCCCGCAGCACCGGCCTCGGCTCCGAGCGGCTGACCTCCCTCCTGCGGATGCTCCGCCGGGAGGGCTACGTGGAACAGACCGCCGACGGCGCGTATGTCACCGGTGCCGCCCTCAGCCGGCTGGGCTCCGCGCAGGGCCACGAGGAGGCGCTGCGGCAGAAGCTCCAGCAGACCCTCGACCTGCTGCGGGACTCGGTGGGCGCGGCGGTCTACATCAGCCGGTACATCGACGGAGAGGTGCAGGTCACCCAGTGCGCGGAGGGACCGGCGACGCCCGCGGTGCACGAGTGGGTGGACTTCCGCTCCTCAGCGCATGCGAGCGCGGTCGGCAAGAGCCTGCTCGGGCAGCTCGACGTCAACGGCCGGCGGGACCATCTCTCCCGGCACAAGATGGCGCGGCTCACCTCGCGGACGATCACCAACGAGAAGGTGCTGCTGTCCCGGCTCGACGCCCATCCGCCGACGGTTCCGGTGCTCGACCTCCAGGAGTACGCGGTGGGCACGGTGTGCGCGGCCGTCCCGATCACCGCGGGCTCCTCGGTCGGCTGCCTGGCGCTGTCCCTGCCGGTGGAGCACGCACACCGGCTGCGGCAGGCGGCGGACCGGCTGAACAAGGGCGCCGCCCCGGTGCTGCTCTCCCTCGCGATCTGAGGTGGTCACAAGCACCCCTCGGGACCAGGTAGTATTTCTTATGTCGCCGGGCGCGAGAGCGCGAAGCGACGGAGTCTGCGCCGCTAGCTCAGTTGGTTAGAGCAGCTGACTCTTAATCAGCGGGTCCGGGGTTCGAGTCCCTGGCGGCGCACCATGATGATGGCGGGTTCGTTCGCGCGAGAGCGCGACCGAACCCGCCATCGTCGTATGTGCGTCCTGTCCTGCCGGGCGTCGTTCGCCATCGCCGCATGACGCGCGGCTTGGCCGCGCGCTGTGCTGATCGGGGTCACGAGCTCCTGCCTACGGCATGTTCGCGAACAAGCCGTCCGTCGTGAAGGCGTGGTACGTCACCATGAATCCGACACAGAAGGCGACGATCACCGACAGGAAGACGAGGATGCCGACCGTGCCCGCGAGGGCCTTCCCCGGAGCCGGGGAGTGTGCGGTGGCGCGTTCGGGGTGGGCCTGCGTGTAGTGGACGGGCACGATGTCGCCCTCCACCGTCGTCGAGGGACCGTTCGCCTCCTCGAAGCGGACGGTGCGGCCCTCGCGGGTCGAGAACTCGTAGACATGGTGCAGCGTGGTGGTGACGGACGTGTCGCCGCCGCCGCTGGTCGTCGAGTACGTCCGCAGACAGCGCGCCTCGGCGGTCAGCCCGCTGGTCCAGTTGCTCCGCAACTGGAGCGAGCGGCGGACCACCTTCGCCGCCATGGCCAGCGCCCCGGCCATGATCAGGCCCGGCATCGCATAGAAGAAGAAGTCCATGATTCCCCCGAGTCCGGTACGACTCCACGCACGCCGACCTGGTCATGCCGACGTGCGTGGAACGTACCCGGCCGGGTCGCCGTGGCCCCTCAAGCGAAGCTCAGAAACCGGCCCGGGACGGATTCGGGACAGGGTGGTGCTCAGAAGGTGACGTCCGCGCACGAGTAGAACGCGTTGCCCGTGTCCGCGATCGTCCACACCCCGAGGATGAGGTGGTGCCCGCTCAGCCCGCTCGGCAGGGTGCCGGTGTGGGTGAGCGTGGACGGCGGGCGCTGACCGTTGTACGGGACCGTCAGGAACGGGGTGGTGTTCAGGTCCGCCCTGGTCAGGGCGTGGTTCTGATTCCAGCCCGGTTTGGTGACGTAGTACTTGAAGTCGGTCGTCGCGTGTGCGGCGGTGAACTGCCAGCGGAAGGTGTAGCTCTGCCCGCCGCTGACCCTGGTCGTCGGCCACGCCGTGCCCGAGGGGGTCCTGGGCTGGTCGAGCGCGCCGAAGTTGGTGTGGTTCGCCGAACAGATCCGGCCGTCAGCGGGCCCCGCCGCCGGGAAGCCCTTCGGACCCTCGACGCTCTGCGGCTCCCACTGGATGTCGCCGCAGCCGGTGACGATGCCGCCGTTCGCGGCGCACATCTTCTGCCGGCTGAGCGGCTGGTCGGTGTAGCCGTGGGCGCTGGCGCCACCGGTGGAGAGCACGAACGTGCCCGCGGTGGCGAGGCCGACCACGGCCGCGTACCACTTGGCCTTTCTGGTCGTACGGATGCGCATGCTGCCGCTCCTGAAGGATGTGGGGAGTTCCTCGAGCCGTGCGCGCGCACATTCAGGTCTAGACCAAGTCTCAGACTATGGTCGCGAGTTGAACATGTCCATACCAATCGCGACCCGTTTTCGCCCTGGCCTTCGCCCCTCCTCCTCTCCTTCACCCTCCATCGGCCGGACGCCCCGTGTAGAACGCGACCGTCAGGTCCTTCACCAGTGCCTTGCGCTCCAGGTCGTCGAGTTCCACCAGGCCCCGCATGGTCAGCCGGGTCACCGTGTCCTCGACCGAGTCCACCACCGTGCTGAGCACCGTGTCCCGGTGCTCGGCGTCGAGCGCCGCGATACGGCGGCGCTGCAGCCGCTCGGCGACCTCGGGCGCGTACTCGAGCCGGATCGGCTGCGCCGCGAACACCTCCAGCCCGGCCGACTCCACGTCCGCCGCCACCAGCCGGGTGAGCGCGTCACCGATCGCCTCGACATTGCGCAGGCTCACCATGTCCTTTGCCGCGGACGCGTCGGCCGGCACCTGAGGCACCAGCCGCGCGAGGGCCGACTCCACGCACTCCCGCAGATAGGCCTGGTGGTCGTCGATGCCGAGCACGGCGCGCGCGGTGTCCCTGACCCGCCAGGTCACCAGCACGACCACCCGCAACGCGACCCCGTTGGCGTCGACCACGGGGATCGGCTCGCTGCGCCAGTGCCGCAGCCGCACATCGGCCCGGTGGCGCACCACCAGCGGATTCACCCACATCAGTCCGGTCCGGCGGGCCGTGCCCCGGTAGCGGCCGAACACACCGAGCACCCAGGCGTACCCGGTGCGCCCCCGCATCAGCCCGCTGAAACCGAGCAGGCCGAGCGACCCCGCCCCGGCGTATCCGGCCAGCTGCGCCAGCCCGATCCCGGTGCCCGCGCTCGCCGGAAGCTCCAGCACCCGCATCGCCACCGGCGACAGGACGCCCGCCCACCACGAGACGACCCCGCAGCCGCACAGGCCGCCGAGCCCGGCCAGCACGCCCACCGACCCGGGCAGCACCCGGGCCGGCCGCTCGGACAGTTCGGGATCCGAGACCGGCGACCGCCGCAGCGGCTCGGCGCTGCCGCGCACGCACGGCTGCTCACCGGTGCCGAGCCGACGCCCCACCACGGTCGCGGCCGGCGGCACGGATGCCCGTTCGGGGACTTCCCGGAACAGCAGATGGACCGGGATCTCGGTGGTCGACTCACCGTGGATGAGCCGGGCGGACGAGGGGCCGATGTCCTGCGGCGCCCCCTCGGGCTCCGGGACCGGCGATGACGTCGTGCTCATAACTGCCTCCACCCTCCGCGCCAGGAGGTGTCGTGCCGGGATGTGCCGGACAGCGGACCGGGGCCGGGCCGGGAGGCCGGGCCGGAAGATTACGGACAGGGTCTCCGGGTCGAACCGGAGGGTCAGGAGAACAGCCGCCGCCAGGTCTCGGGCCCCGGGTAGCCGTCGGCCTCGCTGCCGCGCCAGCCCTGGGCGCGCTGGAACGCCTCGACGCCGCGCCGGTCGGCCTCGCTCCACCGCGGGCCCGGCCCTTCGGTGTAGTGCCCGCCGAACCCCTTCTCGGCCAACTGCCGTCCCAGCCGGGTGATGTGGGAACCGGTGACACCCGGCCGGAACGCGTCCCGGCCCGGGTAGGCGGGCACCCCTGACGGGAAGGCTCCCGCAAAGGCCCTCGGGAGAAGGGACCGGCCGCGCACGGCGAGCAGGCCACCGAGCTCGGCGGCATACGTGCCGTCGGCACCCTTGCCGACGGAGGCGAGCCCCGGAATGCCGACCGTCGGCATGTGCGCGCCGCCGGCCGGGAGCGGGGTGTCCTTGCCCTCCTCGGCGGCCTTCCCGGCCACGACGCCCTTGTAGCGGTAGGGCACATAGCGGGTGGGATTGGTCGAGTACGGGTAGGGGGTGGTCTTGCGGCGGGCGTGCGGCGGGGTCTGCTCGTAGGCGGTGTAGCTGCGGTGCGTGTAGCTGGTCCAGCCCCCGAAGATGACGACGTGGGAGCCCTTCTCCGGATTGTCGACGTTGTGGAAGAGGAGGATGTCGCCGGGTTGCAGCTCGTCCTTGGAGATGCGGACCGCGAACTGATCCAGGCTGCCCGTCCACTCGTTGCTGCCGAGGTTCCAGGCCATGGAGACGAAGCCGGAGCAGTCCTGCCGGTAGCCGTCCGTCCAGTAGTCGTCCATGCTGTACGGCACCTTGGCCGCGACCCACTTCTTGGCCCGGTTGATGATCTCGGCCCTGGTCGTCGTGGGCATCGACCCCCCGCTCGGCATCACGCCCGTGCCGTGCAGCGGTGAGGTGTGGCCCTGCGGCGTGGACGGCGGCTCCTCACCGGTGGGAACGATCGGCCAGGGAGTGCCCCGGGTGGCCGCCACGGCGGGCACCGCCTCGCCGGGGCCGACGAGCACGGCACCGACGGCGGCGAGCGCGAGGACTCCCCCGACGGCCGGACGCAGGGTCCGCCCGCAGGGGCGGGAACGGGGGAGGGCACCTCGTCCGCGGGCGCATCGGGGGCAGTCGCAGTCGCCTGCGGGCTCGATGTCCTCGCATACCGGAGTCTTCATGCGATTCCCCTCACACTCCCTGGCCGAACCCTGGCGGATTTGTCCTATTTATGTAAATGTGTCAGCTTTCCAACTGTCCACTCAAATCGCCCAATGACGCCCAGAAAGATGCATAGCGGACGATCACCCGGGGGTACGGGCCGCCCGGACGGAGGCCCGGACGGGCGGCCCGCCGGGAGCACCGCTCGGGATCGGGTAGAGTTCTCCGGGTCAGCAGGCGCCGCTAGCTCAGTTGGTTAGAGCAGCTGACTCTTAATCAGCGGGTCCGGGGTTCGAGTCCCTGGCGGCGCACGACCGGAAGGGCCCCTCGCCGTGGCGAGGGGCCCTTCCGCATGCACACTCAATGGTTCCGGATCAAACCTCTTTCCGGGAAAACAGCCCGGTGGTCCTCACCGCTTCACGCCCGTCAGATACGCCGACACCACCACGTTCGCCGTGTAGGTACGGCTCGCCCGGTCGAAGGTGCCCCCGCAGGTGATCAGCCGCAGCTCCGCCCGGCCCGACTGCCGCGTCCCGTACGCCTCGTGGGCGTCGAACCGGTCGCGGGCGAGTACCTGGACGCCCTCGACGGTGAACTCGGCGACCCGGCCGTCGTCGCGCGTCACCCGCACCTTCGCGCCCTGCCGCAGGCTGCTCAGCTTGTAGAAGACGGCGGGCCCGGTCTCGGTGTCGACGTGTCCGACGAACAGCGCCGCCCCGACGGCACCCGGCATCACCCCGCCCCCGTACCACCCGGCCACGCCCGGCTGGTCGAAGGGCGGCGGATCGATCGCCCCCTCGGGGTCCAGACCGCGTGCCACGACCGGGGCCTGCACCCCCAGGGCCGGGATGTCCACGCGCAGTGGCTTGGCCTTGCCCAACGGATGGGCCGCGGGCGGCAGTTCGGTGTCCGGGGGCCGGCCGGCGGCGGCCATGTCCCCGGTCGCCGGTGCGGAGACCCCCGGGTGCACATCGGTGACCTCGCGCCCCCACATCCACAGACCGAGCAGCAGGACCACCCAGGCGACGCCCATCAGCAGGCGGCCGGTACCGGAGGAATGTTCGTCACTGGACACGGTTCACTCCCGGCCACGACCCCGGCGGATGCTCCGCGCGATGATCACCACGGCGGCGACGCTCACCAGGACGAGTCCGACGATCGCCTGCCGGGTGTCCGGTGCGGCGTTGCGGGCGTCTGTGGACGAGCGGTACGCGATGGCGCCGCCGCCCGCGTGCACGGGCGCGACCGGCGAGGAGGGCGCGGCGGGAGCACGTGCGGAGACGCGGGCGGACGGGGACGCGGGGCCGCCGGAGCGGGAGGCGGCGGGGGAAGCGGAGGCGGTCGGGGAGGCCGGGCCGAGCGAGGTGGACGGCGCGAGCGGCACCGCTCCGCCGACGTTGAGTACGCCCTTGACCTCCCGGCCGTCACAGCCGACGGTGACCGAGTACAGGCCCGGACGCGCCGTGGAGCGGACCCGGGTGTCGCCGGTCAGCATGCCGTCCCTGCCCACGAGCCGCGCATCGGCGACGAACGCGTCGGACGCCGCGCTGCCGGTCGCACCGGCACAGCCCCGCACGGACAGCCGGATGTCGGTGCCGGGCGTGGGGAACGCAGGGGTCAGGAAGACGCCCTGCGCGTCCGCCGCGGATGCCGTGGGCGCGAGGACGGCCGCGACGACGGCACCCGCACACAGAGTGAGACGTAGTGAACCCATCGTGAACCTCCCGATACCAGGAGGCTCACATCCCGGACACTCCGGCGCATCCGGACGGGACCTCCGCTACTCCGTATGGGGGGTCCAGGACCGTCCGGGCACCGGACCCGCCGCGCCCGGCCGCCGGGCGCGGGCCGGGGCGTCAGACGAGGTCGACGAGGTCCGCGATGGAGTTCACCACGTGGGAGGGCCGGTAGGGGTACCGGTCGATGTCCTGCGGCGTGGTCAGCCCGGTGAGCACCAGGAACGTCTGCATCCCGGCCTCCATGCCGGCCAGCACGTCGGTGTCCATCCGGTCGCCGATCATGGCGCTGGTCTCGGAGTGCGCCCCCAGTGTGTTCAGTCCGGTCCGCATCATCAGCGGGTTCGGCTTGCCCGCGAAGTACGGCTTCTTCCCGGTGGCCTTGGTGATCAGAGCGGCGACCGCGCCCGTGGCGGGCAGCGGCCCCTCGGGGGACGGGCCGGTCTCGTCGGGGTTGGTGCAGATGAAGCGGGCACCGCCCTGGATCAGCCGGACCGCCTTGGTCATGGCCTCGAAGGAATACGTACGGGTCTCGCCGAGGACGACATAGTCGGGCTCCTGGTCGGTCAGGATGTAGCCGATGTCGTGGAGCGCCGTGGTCAGCCCCGCCTCTCCCAGGACGTACGCCGAGCCGCCGGGCCGCTGGTCGTCCAGGAACTGGGCGGTCGCGAGCGCCGAGGTCCAGATGTTCTCCACCGGGACATCCAGACCCATGCGGCTCAGCCGGGCGTGCAGATCGCGCGGGGTGTAGATGGAGTTGTTGGTGAGCACGAGGAAGGGCTTGCCGGACTCACGCAGCCTCTTCAGGAAGGAATCGGCACCCGGGATCGGAACGCCCTCGTGGATGAGTACACCGTCCATGTCGGTGAGCCACGACTCGATGGGCCTGCGCTCTGCCATGTGCGATCTCCTGCCGTGCGTCGTGCTGCGTGAGTCCCAGCCTAGCGATCAGTTGTTCGTAGCGGTTTTCCAGTCATCGACGTACGTCTGAAGGTTCTTGTCGATGTCGTTCCAGTCCGGCTCGAAGACCTGGACGCCGTCCATGAGGTGAGTCAGCGCGGTGGCGTTGGCGTCGGTGGCCCCGATGTCCTTGCGGGCCGCGAATCCGCCGCCGATCTCGCTGACCTGCTGCTGGGCGGTGCGGCCGAGCAGGTAGTCCAGCAGCTTCCGGCCGTTCTCGGAGTGCGGGGCCTTGGTGACGAGCCCGGCGGCGTACGGCAGGGCGAAGGTGGTCGGCCTGCCGCCCTGCCGTGCCGGGAACCAGATGCCCAGGTTCGGCATGGTCTTGGACTGGGCGAAGTTCATCTGGACGTCACCATTGGCGACGAGCAGTTCTCCCTTGTCGACCTTGGGCGCGAGCTTGCCGGTGGAGGCGGACGGGCCGACGTTGTTGGCCTGAAGCTTCTTCAGATACGCGAGCGCCGCGTCCTTGCCGCCGAAGTCGTTCATCGCCTTGACCAGCACGGCGGTTCCGTCACCGGCGACACCAGGGGTGGAGTACTGGAGCTTTTCGCGGTACTTCGCGTCCAGCAGCTCCTCCCAGGTGGTGGGCGCCTTCTTCAGCTCCTTCTTGTTGTAGACGAACCCGAAGTAGTTGTTGACGACGGAGGTCCAGGTGCCGTCGGCGGCCTTGTCGGCGGCGGCGACCTCGCCGGAGCCCTGCGGCGCGTACTTCACGAGCAGGCCCTTGCTGTCCGCCTGCTGGATGAACGGGGGCAGGGTGACGAGCACGTCGGCCTGCGGGTTGCTCCGCTCGCGCAGGGCGCGCTGGACCATCTCGCCGGAGCCGCCCTCCACGTAGTCGACCTTGATGCCGGTCTGCTTCTCGAAGTCCTTGAAGACGCGGTCGTACCAGCCGTCTCCGTTCTCGCCCTTGAGGCCGTCCGCGCTGTAGACGGTGACGGTCTTGGCTTCGGCGGCGCCTGAGTCGCCGCCGCAGGCGGTGAGCGATCCGGCGAGAACGAGGCTGCCGAGGACGGCGGCGAGCGGCTTGGCGGGGATTCTGTGCATGGCGAGACGAACTCCTTGCGTGGTGAGGGACGGTGAGGAAAAGGGCCGGTCGGGAGGTCAGCGGTATGCGGCCCGGGTACGGATCCGGGCCACGGCGAACAGGACGAGCAGGGTGGCCGTCATGAGGACCACCGCGAGAGCGGAGCCGGTGAACAGCCGGCCTCGGTCGGTGGCGGCGTAGATCTGGACCGGAAGCGGGGTCCAGTCGGGCGGGTAGAGCATCATCGTGGCGCTCAACTCGCCCATGGACAGGGTGAAGCAGAGGCCGGCGGCGGCCGTCAGCGAGGGCAGCAGCAGCGGCAGCCGGATCCGCCACAGCACGTAGGCGGGCCGGGCGCCGAGGGAGGCCGCGGCCTGCTCGTACGCGGGGTCGAGCCGGAGGACGGCCGCGGAGACGGACTGGTACGCGAAGGCCGTGACGAGCACGGTGTGGGCCAGGATCACGATCCACCGGGTGCCGTTGAGCAGCACGGGCGGCTGGGAGAAGGCCACCAGGACCGCGAGCCCGACCACGACCGAGGGCACGGCGACGGGCAGCACGAAGAGCGCGTCGAGCACGCGCCGCAGCGGCCTGGGCAGGGCGTGCGCGCCGAGCGCGCCCCAGGTGCCGACGGCGAGGGCCAGCAGGCTCGCGGTGACCGCGGTGACCAGGCTGGTGGTGAGTGCCTGGAGGGAGTCGCCGCGGGTGGCCGCCGTGTAGTGGGCGGTCGTGAAGCCGGAGGGAAGCGCGCCGGACCAGTGGCCGGCGAACGACGCGGCGAGTATCACGAGCAGGGGCAGGGCGAAGAGGGGAAGGAAGAGGACGAGGAAGAGACCCCACACGGCCCACTTCCCCGCGCGGTTATGCACCAGCACGGCGGCTCACCACCCGGTAGAGGCCGTACAGGCCCACGGAGACGAGGACGTTGACGACGGCGACGACACAGGCGCCCGGATAGTCGGACTCCAGGATCGCCTTGGAGTAGACGAGCGTCGGCAGGGTGCTGACGCCCTTGGCGCCGGTGAACAGCACGATGCCGAACTCGTTGAGGGCGAGGACGAGGACGAGTCCGCCGCCGGCCGCGAGCGCGGGCAGCGCCTCGGGCAGGATCACCCGGCGCACGATCCGCGCGGGCCGCGCGCCGAGCGACGCGGCGACCTCCAGTTGCGCGGTGTCGAGCTGCGAGAACGCGGCGAGGAGGGGACGCATCACGAAGGGCGTGAAGTAGGTGACCTCCGCGAGGAGGACACCCCAGGGCGTGGTGAGGAAGTGGAAGGGCCCGGAGGCCTCGCCGGTCGCCTCGGTCCACAGCCCGTTGGCCATCCCCACGCTGCCGTAGAGGAAGAGCAGGGCGAGGGTGATGAGGAAGGAGGGGAAGGACAGGAAGACGTCGACGAACCGGGCGACGGCCTTCGCCCCGGGGAACGGTACGAAGGCGATGACGAGGGCGAGGAAGAACCCGAGGACCAGACAGCAGGCGGTGGCGGCGAGCGCCAGCCAGACGGTGGTCCACAGGGCCTGGCGGAACGCGGCCGAGGCGAAGACAGCGGTGTACGGCTTGAGGGAGGTGCCCCCGGTGTCGGACTGGAAGGACTGCCGGACGACCAGCGCCAGAGGGTAGAGGAAGGCGGCCGCGAGCAGGACCGCCGGCGGAAGGGACCAGGCCAGCCGCCTAACCACCGGACACCCCCGCCTCCAGCAGCACCGCGTCCTCGGGGGCGAAGTGCACCTCCACCGCGTCCCCGGGCGCCGGCGGGCGCCTCAGCTCCCGTACGTCGGCCATGACCCGGTGGCCCGCCACGTCGACGTACAGCCGGTGGGTGGCGCCCCGCCACTGGATCTCGCCGACGACTCCGGCCAGCCGGTTGGGCCCGGGGCCGAGGCCCACGACGTGCGGCCGTACGCACAGGGTCGCCGCGGCTCCCTTCGCCGCTCCCCGCGTGTCCACCTCCAGCTCGACCCCGCCGAAGGCCACGCCCTTCGCTCCCACGGTCACCGGGAGCAGGTTGGCGTTGCCCACGAAGGACGCCGTGAACCCGGTGCGCGGCGCCCGGTACAGCTCCCGTGGCGTTCCGACGTCCTGCAGCCGCGCCCGGTCCATGACCGCGATCCGGTCCGCCAGCGTCAGCGCCTCGACCTGGTCGTGGGTGACGTACAGGATCGTCACGTCCGGCAGTTCGCGGTGCAGCCGGGCGAGTTCGGCCAGCATTCCGGAGCGCAGCCGGGCGTCCAGCGCGGACAGCGGCTCGTCCAGCAGGAGCACCCCGGGGCGTACGGCGAGCGCCCGCGCGATCGCCACCCGCTGCTGCTGCCCGCCGGACAGCTCGCGCGGATACCGGCGCCCGTACTCCCCCATTCCGGTCATCTCCAGCGCCTCGGCGACCCGCGCGGGGATCTCCCGCCGGGGCACCTTCCGGGCCCTGAGCCCGAAGGCCACGTTGTCCGCGACCCGCATATGCGGAAAGAGCGCGTACTGCTGGACGACCATCCCGATGCCGCGCTGGTGCGGCGCCAGCCCGGTGACGTCGCGCTCGCCGACGTACACCCGCCCCGAGGCCGGGCGTACGAACCCGGCGACGGCGCGCAGCGCGGTCGTCTTCCCGGAACCGGACGGCCCGAGCAGCGCCATCACCTCGCCGGGTTCGACGGTGAGATCGAGCGCGTCCAGGACGGTGGTCCCGCCGTACGCGACCGAGACCCGGTCGAAGCGAATGCCGGTCATGCCGGGTCGACCTCGCTCAGGAGCGCGGGGAGTCCGGCCACCGAGCCGAGCACATGGGTGGCCCCGGCGGTGCGCAGCGCCGCCTCCTCGTGGGCACCGGTGAGCACCCCGCCCACCAGGCCGGCCCCGGCGCGCACCCCGCTGAGCATGTCGTAGGAGGTGTCGCCCACGACCGCGACCCGTCGTACGTCGTCGGCGGCCCCGGTGCGCAGGAAGGCCGTCAGCACCATGTCCGGGTAGGGGCGCCCCCGGCCTCCGGCGTCCGCCGGGCACAGGGTCAGCGGGACCAGGTCCCGCCAGCCGAGGGCGTCGAGGATCGCGTCCTGGGTGACGCGGGCGAACCCGGTGGTGAGCACGACCGTCCGTCCGCCGGCCCGGAGTTCCTCGACGGCCGCGCGGGCTCCGGGTATCTCGGTGACGTGTCCCCCGTCGACCAGTTCGGCGTACGCCTTTTCGAACGCGGAGTTGGCGCGCCGGGCGAGGTGCTCCGCGCCGAACAGGTGCCGGAAGACGGAGATCTTGGACTCGCCCATGGTGGCGCGGACGTAGGCGAGCTTCTCCGCGTGCTCGGCGGAGCCGGGCTCCACGCCCAGTTCGGCGGCGGCCGCGGCGAAGGCCCGTTCGACGAGTCCGCCGTCGGCGACGGTGGTCCCGGCCATGTCGAGCACGATGAGACGTATGTCGGTCATGAGGTGGTTCACCAGCCCAGTTCGTTCGCGGTCTTCTCGGCTATCGCGGGTGCGCAGGTCATGCCGCGCCCCCCGGGCCCGGTGACCAGCCACACCCCGTCGACCACCCGCTGCCGGTGCACGACCCGCCCCGGGTCGGTGCACTGCGCGTACACCCCGGCCCAGCGGCGGCGGATCCTCGGCAGCGGCCGGCCGAGGAATCCCTCGACGACCTCCGCCAGGTGCTCGTACGGATCCTCGAGCGTGTCGAAGGCGAACGGGTGCTCGTACTCGTGGGTGTCGCCGATGGTCAGGCCGCCGTCCGCGCGCTGCACCATCAGCAGCTGCATCCGGTGGCCGGCGGCGACCGCGGTCTGCGGCTGCGCGGCTTCGAGGCGGTCGAGGGCCTCCCCGCGGTAGGCGGGGTAGTAGCGGAAGCTGTCGGCGTCGGCGACCGAGGTGGGCAGGGGTTCGCCGAGCGGGTCGGTCTGCATCATCTGCAACCGCACACGGCGCACGGGCAGATCGGGCGCCAGCTCCTTCACCAGCCCGCCGAGCCAGGCGCCCGTGCACAGCACGACCGCATCCGCACGGTGTACGTCGCCGTGGTCGTCGCGGACCGTGCCGGGCCCGGTGACCTCGCGGACCTCGCGGCCCGGCAGGAAGGTGTAGTTCGGGGACTTCAGCAGCTCGGCGCGCAGGGCGAGCTGGGCGGTGCGGGGTTCGACGGCGGCGTCGCGTTCGCAGTACAGGGCCGCCTGGTAGCTGCCGCGCAGGGCGGGGTTCACCGCGCGCGCCTCGGCCGCGGTGAGCAGCTTGTAGCCGCGCGCGGCCGCGTCCGGGCGGGACAGGGCGGCCTCGGCGACGGCCCGTTCGAGGTCGGTGCGGACGGGAGTCAGCGATCCGTTGGCGCGGAAGCCGAGCGCCGGCGCGACGGCACCGATCCGCTCCCAGAGCTCCCGTGCCCGCAGGGCGGTTTCCAGCTCGTCGCCGCCCGCGCGGCCGCTCACCCAGATCTGTCCGAAGTTGCGCAGCGAGGCGCCCCGGGCTTCGGCCTCCCGCTCGATCTGCACGACCTGGTGGCCGCGCTCCACTGCTTGCCAGGCGTGCATGGTGCCCACCACGCCGGCTCCGACGACTGTCACTCTCACAACGGCCACGCTCCTCGGGACGGGAAAACCGGAAGGATCCGGTCGGCATCCAGATGGTGAACCGCCCTTCAAGTTTGGGCTAGACCTGTTATCCATCCGTAATAAAAGCGGGCGGGTCCAAGAGGACCCGCCCATCGCGCCGATCAATCGCCCAGACGGGCGGTGAAGGAGAACCGGTCTCCCCGGTACAGCGTCCGCACCCGCTCCAGCGGCCGCCCCTGCGTGTCCCGGGAGACGCGGTGGATCAGCAGCATCGGCAGGGCCGGCGGCGTACCGATGAGCAACGCCTCCCGCGGTGCGGCGAGCACGGTCTCGATGCGCTCGTCGGCCTCGCCGAAGGCGATGCCCTGCTCGTGGAGATAGCCGTAGAAGGAGGAGTCGGGGTCGAAGTCGGTGCCGAGCCGCGGGACCCTTGCCACCGCCACATAGGTGCTCTCCAGGCCGACCCGCTCGTCGTCGGCGAGGAGCACGCGCTCCATGTGCCAGACCGGTTCACCGCGGGTGAGACCGGTCTCGGCGGCCAGGGCGTCGTTGCAGGGGAAGCGGTCCAGGGTGATCAGGCTGCGGCCAGGGGTGCGGCCCTGCCTGCGCACACCTTCGGTGTAGCTGGCCAGGGACAGCGGCTGCTCCAGCTTGGGGCCGGCGACCACCGTGCCCCGCCCCTGCCGCCGCAGCCTGCCCTCGAGAAGCAGGTCGCGCAGTGCCTGCCGCACGGTCTCACGAGCCACGTCGTACCGCTCGGAGAGGTCGCGTTCGGTGGGCAGCAGCCCGCCCTCGCCCAACTCCTTCACAAGTGCGGCGATCTGCGCCTTCACCGCGTAGTACTTGGGAATGCGGCCGTGCTCGGGGATGCCGGAGCGGACGGGGGCGCCGGGGTCCTGGTCGTTCGGGTAGTCCACGGGGTGATCGTCGCAGACCGGCCGTACGGCACCCGGGGGCGGGCGGCCGGTGTCAGTGGCGTCTGCGGGCCATCACGAGGGACCCGCCCGCGACGAGCAGGCCTGCCGCGGCCATCATCAGTCCGCTGACGAACTTGATGAGGTCGCGCGGCGGTTGCGGCGTGGTGACGGCCAGCGTCTGGGCGGTGGGGGTCAGCTCCGGGGCGGGGGGCTTGGCCGCCGCACTCTTGTGCGCCGGTTCGGCCGACCGGTCCTTGCTCGCGGGCTTGGCCGGCCGGTCCTTGCTCGCGGGCTTGGCCGACTCGTCCTTGCCCGCAGGCTTGGCCGACTCGTCCTCGCCCGCAGGCCGGGCGGACTGGCCCTTGCCCGACTCCTCGGCCACCTTGCCCGGTTCGGCCGCCTTGTCCGTGTGTCGGGCGGCGGGGGCGGGGGCCGACTCGATCTGGAACCAGTAGTTGTTCGACTCGCCTACCCAGTCGCCGTCGTTGCCGTCCTTCCGCACGATCGCGGCCCTCACCAAGACGTCGTTCGGCCGGGCCTTCGTGCTGAGCGCCAGGCGCACCTTCACGGTGAGCTGCCCGTGGGGGGCCACCGTGAAGCCGGGGAAACCGTCGTCGAAGGGGCCGACCAGCTCCTGCCGGTCGGTATGGGTGAACGTCACCGGGTGCCAGCGGCCGTCCCCGAAGAATTCCAGCTTGGCCTCGGCGTCCCTCAGCTTGCGCTGCTGGTCGGCCAGGACGACCACCGGGTGGATGTTCTCGCAGGACTGTTCGGTCGCGTTGTGGAGGTCGATGTACCAGGTTTGGTCGGCGCCGCCGGGCTTGTAGCTGCCGGGGCCGCCGTGGATGCGGGTGGTGAGGGGGAAGTCGTGGCCGGACGTACCGGAGCAGCTGGGCCGCGCGTCGGCGACGAGCGCCGCGGCGGGCGCCTGCCTGAGGAGGAGGACGGCGGCGAGCGCACAGGGCAGGAACAGAGACAGTCGAGAAGGTCGAGACAGTCGCATGAACATATGAGCTTCCATAGGGGGCGCCCTCCGGGGCGCGCCACGCCTGGAGAGCGGCACTCGGCAGGGGCAAGTCCCCCCGATCAGCGCAGTGGGCCCACCCTTGTGGAGGGTGTCGACGTGCGCCCCGCCCGGGTGCCACTTCGGGCTCTGCCCGGGTGTCGGTCCGCGCCTTGCCCGGGTGCCGCTCCCCACCCTGCCGGGCGCCACTCCACGCCCTGTCCAGGTGCCACTCCACGCCCTGCCCGGGCGCCACCTCTGCCCCCTGCCCGGGTGCCACCCCGCCTCCCCGGGTGCCACCCTGCGCCCTCCCCGGGTGTCGCTCCGCACCCTGTCCAGGCGCCACTCCGTACCCTCCCCGGGCGTCACTCCGGACCCGCACCTTGCGGGTGTCAGCCCTCCGCCCGCCCGAACAGCGGCGCGAGCAGGAGTTGGGCCGCACCCTCCGCCACCCCGCGCGCCCCTCCGGGGGCGACGCCCACCGGGACACCCGCGGTCGAGCCCTCCCGCCGGGCCCGCGCGTCGAGGACGGCGCCCACTCCGTGCAGGAACGACTCGGGGTGCGCGGCGACGGTACGGCCTCCGAGGAGCACCAGGTCGATGTCGAGCAGCCCGGCCAGGTTCGCGGCGCCCGCGCCGAGGACCCGCGCCGCCTCGGCCACGTCACCGCGTGCGACGGCGGCCAGGCACAGCGCCTCGATGCAGCCCCGGTCACCGCAGTCGCAGGGCGGCCCGTCCAGCTGGATCACCTGATGCCCGAACTCCCCGGCTCCGGTCCGCGCGCCCCGGTGCACGGCCCCGCCGATGACCAGTCCGGCACCGAGTCCGGTCCCGAGGTGCAGATAGGCGAACGACGCGTACGCGCCCCCGACCGCCCCGTCCAGGGCGAGCCCGAGCGCCGCGGCGTTCGTGTCCTTGTCGACGACCACGGGCATCCCGAGCCGCCGTGCGAGCGCGTCCCGCAGCGGGAACCCGTCCCACTCGGGGAACCCGGTGACCCGGTGCAGCACACCGTGCAGATGGTCCAGGGGGCCGGGGAGCGCCACGCCGACGCCGAGGATGGGCAGGGGGGTGGGGGCGGGGGTGCCGGTGGTCCTCCCGGTGACCTCCGCCCCCACGTTCCTCCCGCTCGCCACCGGCCCCGGGCTCCCCCCGTTCAACCCCGGCGCTCCCGCCGCTCCCGCCGCTCCCGCCGCCCCGGCGCGCAGGGCCTCCACTTCCCGGGCGGCTCCCTCCAGCACGGCCTCCGCGCCGGCGCCCAGGTCCAGCGGCGCTCGCCGATCCGCGACCACCGCACCCGTCAAGTCGCAGAGCACGGCCCGCAGTTCGTCCCGGTCGAGGTGGAGTCCCACCGCATACCCCGCCTCCGGCACCAGCCGCAGCACCGTCCGCGGTTTGCCGCCGGTGGAGGCGCGGCGGCCCGCCTCCACCGCGAGGCCGTCCGCGCGCAGCCGGGCGGTGATCTTGCTGACGGCCTGCGGGGTCAGTCCGGTCCGCTCCGCCAGTTCCAGCCGGCTGATCCCGGCCTCCCCCGCCGTGCGCAGCAGGTCCAGCACGAGCGCGGCGTTGTGGCTGCGCAGCCCCAGCAGGTTCACTCCCCCCGCCACGGTTCCCCCGACCCCACGCCTGCCTGTACCCGGTCCCGCATTCGTCCTGTCCACACCCCCATTCTCCCCCGCGCTTGCACTTTGGCAACAGCGTTGCGAAAGTAGAGCCATGACTGCCACAGCCCCTGGTACTGACACCCCCCTGCGCGTCGGCCTCGTCGGCTTCGGCCTCGCGGGCTCCGTCTTCCACGCCCCGCTGATCGCCGCAACCGAGAACATGGTCCTCGACACGGTGGTCACCTCGAGCCCCGAGCGGCAGAAGGAGGCGCGCGCCGAGTACCCGGACGTGCGCATCGCCGCCACCACGGACGAGCTGTGGCCCCGGGCCGGGGAACTGGACCTGATCGTCATCGCGTCCCCGAACAGGACGCACGTCCCGATCGCGACGGCCGCCCTGGAGGCGGGCCTGCCGGTCGTGGTCGACAAGCCGATCGCGGGGACGGCGGCCGAGGCACGCGGGCTGGCGGCCCTCGCCGAGGAACGCGGCCTCCTGCTCTCCGTCTTCCAGAACCGCCGCTGGGACAACGACTTCCTGACCCTCCGCAAGCTGATGGCCGAAGGCGAGCTGGGCGACGTGTGGCGCTTCGAGTCCCGCTTCGAGCGCTGGCGTCCGCAGCCCAAGGGCGGCTGGCGCGAGTCCGGCGACCCCGCGGAGATCGGAGGTCTGCTGTACGACCTGGGCAGCCATGTCGTCGATCAGGCGCTCGTCCTCTTCGGCCCCGCCGCCTCCGTGTACGCCGAGGCGGACGTCCGCCGCCCGGGTGCGCAGACGGACGACGACACGTTCATCGCCGTCACGCACACCAGCGGCGTCCGCTCCCACCTGTACGTCTCCGCGACGGCGGCCCAACTCGGCCCCCGTTTCCGCGCCCTGGGCTCCGAGGCGGGCTATGTGAAGTACGGCCTGGACCCACAGGAGGCGGCCCTGCGCGAGGGCCTGCGTCCCGGCCCGGAGTGGGGCCGGGAGCCCGAGTCCCTGTGGGGCCGCATCGGTGCCGGGGAGTCCCCGCTGAGCGGCGGCGGCCGCCCCGTACCGACCCTGCCCGGCGACTACCCGGCGTACTACGCGGCCGTCGCCAGGGCCCTGCGCGAGGGCGGTCCGAACCCGGTCACCGCACACGAAGCCGCCGCGGCCCTCGATGTCCTCGAGGCGGCCCGGCGCTCGGCCCGCGAGGGTGTGGCGGTGGCACTGTGACGACGACCGCTCCGGGAATCCCCGAACTCGAAGCCCAGGAGCGCCGCTTGACGCTCCCCCACTTCTCCTACGACGACGCATGGGCCCTCGGCACCCTGCTGGTGGAGCTGGCGCGGGCCCGCAGCGCGCCCGTGGCGATCGACATCCGGCGCGGTGGCCAGCAGCTCTTCCATGCGGCGCTGCCGGGCTCCACGCCGGACAACGACGCCTGGATCGACCGCAAGCGCCGCGTGGTCGAGCGCTACGGCTGCTCCTCCCTGCTGGTCGGCACCCGCTTCCGCGCCAAGGGGACGACGTTCGAGGAGTCCTCCCGTCTGGACCCCGACGTGTACGCGGCCCACGGCGGCGCGTTCCCCATCGCGGTGGAGGGCGCGGGCGTGATCGGCACGGTGGTGGTGTCGGGTCTGCCGCAGCTGGAGGACCACGCGTTGGTGGTCGAGGCTCTGGAACGGTTCACAGAGGCCCGTCAGGGGCGCACGGGGAACTGCGCGAGCGGCCAGGGACGGCCCGCGGCCGCCGAACTCCCGTAGTTCCCCGGTTGTCCCGGCGGAACGCCTACGCGTCGCGGAACTCCTGCCGCTGCCGGCCGAGCCCCTCGATCTCCAACTCCACCACGTCCCCGGCCCGGAGATACGGCTTGGGCTCGGGCCGCCCCATGGCCACCCCCGCCGGCGTCCCGGTGTTGATGACGTCACCGGGGTACAGCGTCATGAACCGGCTGACGTACCGCACCACTTCGGCGACGGGGAAGATCTGTTCCGCGGTGGTCCCGTTCTGCTTCAGCTCCCCGTTGACCCAGAGCCTCAGACCGAGGTTCTGGGGATCGGGTACCTCGTCCGCGGTCACCAGCCACGGTCCCAGCGGATTGAACGTCTCGCAGTTCTTGCCCTTGTCCCACGTTCCGCCGCGCTCGATCTGGAACTCGCGCTCGGAGACGTCGTGCGCCACCGCGTACCCGGCGATGTACGCCGGCGCCTCCTCGCGCGATTCCAGATAGCGGGCCGTTCGCCCGATGACGACCGCGAGTTCGACCTCCCAGTCGGTCTTGGCGGACCCGCGCGGCACGAGCACGGTGTCATGGGGCCCGACCACCGTGTCCGCCGCCTTGAAGAAGATCACCGGCTCGGCGGGCGGTTCGGCACCGGTCTCGCGGGCGTGGTCGTGGTAATTGAGGCCGATGCAGACGATCTTGCCGATGCGGGCGAGCGGCGGTCCGACGCGCAGTCCCTCCGCGTCCAGCTCCGGGAGTTCGCCCGACGCGGCGGCGGTGCGGATCCGGTCGAGCGCCGCGTCGTCGGCGAGCAGCGGCCCGTCGATGTCCGCGACGAGACCCGACAGATCGCGCAGGGTCCCCTCGGCGTCGAGCAGCGCGGGCCGCTCCTCTCCCGCGGTACCGACGCGCAGCAGCTTCATGATCACAATCTCCCTCGATCGCGGCGGCCCGACCGACGGATACGGCAGGAGTGCGGCCGGGTCGCAGCCATCGGAGGACCGGTCGATCCTCCAAGGCCAAGGTCCGGCCCGCAACACCCCGTTCACGGACTGGACCGCCCGAACCGGCCCGGCGACCCGCCCGGCAACCGGCTGGCGACCGGCCCGGCGACCAGGCCGACGGACCGCCCGGCGGACCGGCCCCGACCCGAGCGCCACCACACTCAGCGGTGGAGCACCGCCCGCTCGACCGCGCTCCACGTCGTACTGGTGACCATGTACAGCGCGGCGGCCAGCGGCACCACCGCCACGGTGACCAGGGTGAGGAAGGACAGGAACGGCATCACCTTGGCGACCGCGCCGAGCCCGGGCACCTGCTCCCCCTCCCCCGCCCGAGCCACGCTCTCGGCCGTCGTCCGCCGCGCACGCCGGAAGGTGAAGGCGGCGACTGCCGCGACGAACGCGAACAGCCCGAGGTAGACGAGTCCGGCCGATCCGAGGAGTCCGCCGTGGCCGAGCGCGTCCGCCCAGCGGTCACCGAGCGGCGCGGCAAACAGCGTGTGGGTGAGCAGATCGTTGCCCTCGCCGCCGATCGTGGTGCTCGAGAACAGGTGGTAGAGGAGGAAGAAGGCGGGCACCTGGAGCAGGCTCGGCAGCAGGCCCGCGAACGGAGTGACGCGTTCGCGGGCGTGCAGTTCCAGAACCGCCCGCTGGAGCCTCTCGGGGTTCTTCGCGTGCTTCCTGCGCAGTTCGGCGATCTCGGGTTGCAGCCTGGCGCGGGCCTGCTGTCCGCGCGCCGCGGCCCGGGACAGGGGGTGGACGAGAAGTCGTACGAGCGCGGTGAACAGGACGATCGCGGCGGCCGTCGCGGAGGTGTGGAAGAGCGGCTGAAGCAGGTCTGCGAGCCACTCGACCAGGTCGGCGAACACGGACATGAACGTGGACATGGATGAGCCCTCCGGGGGTCTCGTCGTGCCGGGAGGAGAAAAAAGGTGTCGGCATGACGACCCGCGCGGGGTCACACGTCTGCGCACGCGTGCGGCGAGCGCTTGGAAACGAAGAGAAGAGGTGTGGGCCCTACGCGGTGGTCGCCGGGAGAGCCCGCCCCGGTGCGCGGGGCCGGCTGCGGCCCGGAGCGTCGGGGTCCCGCTGCGGCAGGAAGGCGGTGCGGTGCTCGCGGTCGCGCAGGGCCGTGCGCACCCGCGTCGGTGGCACGGCGGGCACGCTGCGGGCGGCGATCAGCGCACAGACGGCGAGTGCGGAGCCGGCCGCGGCGGTCGCGGCGAAGGCGACGGCGGCGGGCAGGCTGCCGGTGCCGAGGACGGCGACCTCGAGGAGCAGGACGAGCAGAACGGCGGCGGGGCACAGGTTCACCCGGCTACGGATCATGGACTGCCCTCCCCTCACACGTCTCACCCTCCTACAGGCTCGGTCCCGTCATACAGGCCCGTCACACAGAGCCGTCACCCATGCTCGATCTCGATCGGCTGCAACAGCCTCCTCGGCTTGAGGATCGCTCGGCTGACCGGATCGGCCGGGTTCGGGTCGAGCCCGGGTCCCGGCACTACTTCGACGTCCGGAGCGGGCACGACGGTTCCGCAGGCGGGACATTCGCCGTACGAGCCCAGTTCCGTCCCGCAGGACGCGTGCCGGAAGATACGCAGCCGGTTCTCGGTGAAGTGGTCACGTCCCCACAGGCTCAGCGCGCGCAGGACGGGCCACAGGGCGATGCCGCGGTCGGTGAGCACGTACTCGTCCCTGGGCGGCGAGTCCTGGTAGCGGCGCTTCTCGAGGACGCCCTCGGCGGTGAGGGTCTGGAGACGGGCCGCGAGAACGGCGCGCGGGATGCCGAGGTGGACGAGGAAGTCGTTGTAGCGCCGTACGCCGTAGAACGCGTCACGCACGACGAGCAGCGTCCAGCGCTCGCCCACGACCTCCAGCGCCCGGGCGATCGAGCACTCCTGTGTCGCGTAGTCCTTACCGAGAGCCATGACCCCACTGTAACCACTTTTCAGCCCACGGGTTCATTGAACGAATCGACTTTGCCTCTTATTGGTTCAATGAGCGAACCGACGTGTTACGTTCGGGGCGCGAGCAAGTTCAAAGAACGAACCTACCGCTCCCGCCCCTCCCATCCGCTCCGGAAGCGCAGGCCATGTCCCAGTTGGAAACCACCGCAGCCACCGTCACCGCACCCGCGCCCCCAAAGGCCCCACGGGCCACCCCCACCCTCGCCCTGACCAGCGCGGCCACGGCCGTGGCCCTGATGAACTACACCGCCCCGGTGGTCACGCTCCCCGACACCGTCGCCGCCCTGCACACCCCGGTCTCCGCTCAGGCCTGGCTCCTCAACGGCACCCCGCTGGGCCTGGCCGCGCTGCTCCTGGTGGCCGGCAGCCTCGCCGACGACTACGGCCGCCGCCGGATCTTCGTGGCCGGCACGGTCGCCCTCGGACTCACCGCCGCGCTCGGCGCCTTCACCACCTCGACCTGGCTGTTCACGCTCGCCCGCATCACCCAGGGCGCAGCGAGCGCGGCCATCCTCGCCAGCAGCCTCGGCCTGCTGGTGCACGCCTACCCGAGCCCGCGCGGCCGGCTGCACGCGACCGGCGTGTGGGGCGCGTTCGTCAGCGGCGGTATCGCGGCGGGCCCCCTGATCGCCGGGGCGATGCCCACCTGGCGGGCCGCCTACGGCGTTCTCGGCGCCGCTGCGCTCGTGATCGCGGTCCTGTCGGTGCGCACTCTGGCGGAGTCCCGCGCACCCCGCGCCGGCCGGCCCGACCTCGTGGGGGCAACCGTCTTCAGCCTGGCCCTCGTCTCCCTGGTGGCCGCGCTCACCCTGGGCCGGGACGGCTGGCTGAGAGCACCGGTTCTTCTGCTGTTCGCCGCTGCCGTGCTCCTGATCCTGGTCTTCGCGCTGGTCGAGCACCGCACCCGCACCCCGATGATCGACCTCACCCTGCTGCGCCGCCCGCGCTTCCTCGGCTCCTCGGCGGCCGGACTGTTCACGGGCCTCGGGGTGATCGGCCTGTTCAGCTTCCTGCCGGCCCTGCTCCAGCGGACGCTGGGCCTCTCTGCCATGGACACGGCATGGCTGTTCCTGGTCTGGTCCGGCCTGTCCTTCGCGGTCGCCCTCCAGGCGAAGCGGCTCGCGGGCCGCGTCTCGCCCCGCCACCAACTGGCCCTCGGCTTCGGGCTGCACGCCGTCGCCGTCCTGACCATGCTCGGCGCGATAGGCGCCCACTCATGGGGGCGGATGCTGCCCGGCCTGGTGATCGGCGGCGTGGGCAGCGGTCTGCTGAACGCCGCGCTACCGCTGGTCGCCGTGGAGTCGGTTCCCATGGCACGGGCGGCGATGGGCTCGGGCGCCCAGCAGACGTTCCGCTACATCGGCTCCTGCGCGGGCGTGGCCCTCACCATCGCCCTGGTGACCTCGGGCGGCGGCGCGCCGGCCCACGGCGCGAACATCGCCCTGATCGTCTCGGCGGGTCTGGCCCTGGTGGGTGCGGCCGGTGTTCTGGCACTGCGGGAGCGGGGCGCCTGAGGCATCGGCCGGTCACCCGCCCCCGTCCGTGCCCTTCGGTGCCGGTGCGCCCCGGCCGACCGTCACGGACCATCGCACGGCCGGCGGCGCCGAGACGGACACGGTGCCGCCGCGGTCCGCGCCTGTCAGCGCCAACTGGTTCTCGTAGGAGCTGATCTGGCCGGCGAGGCAGTCCACGGGGAAGGAGACACCCACCGACCGCACCACGACGTACATGCTCCCCCGGCCCTCGCACCGCACATGGACGACCAGAGCGTCACCCCTCCTGCCCTTGCCCAACTCGAAGCTCGCGTTGCCGCTGGTCGGCTGCCGGCGGCCGGCGAGGGTCTCGCCGTCATCGAGCTCCGGCGCCCGGAACACGGGCCGTTCGGGGGCGGCGGTGGCGGTCACCGTGACCTCGCCTGGCGTGGCGGAGCCGCTGGACCGCTCGGGTACCGCGCGTGACGGCCCGGCGCCGGAGTGGCCCGTCGTGCAGGCGGCGAGCGGAAGCAGCAGCACGGCACAGGCGGCGGTGCCCCATCCCGCAAGCGTTCTCGAGGACACCTCACACCTCCCGAACGGCCCAGGAGACCACACCGGTCGACCCCTCGGCGCCGTCGACATCGATATGGACGGAGCTGTTCCGGCTGTGCCCGTGCGGGGTGATCCGCTGCGACACCACCGACCGGTCGCACGGCACGGTGGCCTTCGTACCGGCGCCCGACGGCGTGAACCCCACCCGGATACCGCCCCGGCCGACGCACACCAGGTCGAGCAGGTATCTCCCGCCCACGCGCAACAAGTGCTCGGTGTGGATGCCGTCGGCGACGCGCTCCGTACCCGCCTCCACCAACGACCCGCTGCCGACGGCGGAAAGGGCCGCCTCAGCCTGCTCGGTCAGCGTCTGCCCGGAGAGGCGGGCCGCCGTCCGGGAACTCGGCGGGGGCGAGGCACCCGCCGGGGTCTCGTGCCGTCCGGACGCAGTGCACGCGGCGAGCAGCAGCACCGCCGCCGGCACCACACCACCGGCGATCCAGACCCGCGGGCGCGCGGCGGCGCCCGTACGCGCAGAGGTCATGACCGGTCTCCCCCGTCTTCCAGCCGTACCCGGTCCGGGTGTTTTCCCAGCACCGTCTCCCCGTGTTCTCCGGGCACACGTCTCCCGGCGCTCTCCCGGCACCGTCTCCCCGTGTTCTCCGGGCACACGTCTCCCGGCGCTCTCCCGGCACCGTCTCCCGGCGCTCTCCCGGCACCGTCTCCCGGTGTTCTCAGGCACCGTAGTGGCTCTCTGCCACCTGTCTGCTTCGCTCCCGGATCTTCTGAGCAAGACGTGAGGTCCCCGACCGGGGCCTCCGCCGCCCCCTGCCCCTGGCCTGCGAATCTCTCTCGTTTGTCGGTCGGCGGCAGTACGGTGTCCCCCATGCGCCCCGACACGCCTGCCGAGAACGTCGACCACAACGCCGAAGCAGCACGCCTGGAGCGGACTGCCGGCCTGTACCCCCAGGACGCGGAACACCTGCTGCTCCAGGCCGCGGCCCACCGGGAACTGGCCGGTGACCGCCCCGGCGCCACCGCGCTGTACGACCGCCTGCTGTCGTCCTCCGACCCTCTGGAGAACCCCCACCTCGTACGGGCCCTGAAGGCATCGAACCTGTGGGAGTACGACCACGAGGCGGAAGCCCGGGCGATCATCGACGGAGTCCGTGCGTCCGCCCCCCGCCACCCGGCGCCCTGGCTGATCGTCGCGGAGTCGCTGGAGTCGCACGACGAGCTCGAGGCGGCGGAGGCGACGTTCACCGAGGGGCTGCGGCTCCTCGTCGGCGAGACCGCGGAGCCCCCGCAGTCCACCCACCCGCTGCTCTACGGCCGCCACCGGGTCCGCCGCATGCTGGGCGCGGCCCATGACCAGTGGGACACCCTGGCCGACACCCTCCACTCCTCCTCGGTGTCCCTGGACGAACTCCACGACCCGAAGCGGATCTGGTCCCTGGGCTCGGACAACCCGGCGGAGCTCCAGGCCGAGATCGGCCGCCTGCGGGCGGAGCTGGGCGCGTACCGGGAGGCCCTGTCCCGCCCGTTCCCGGTCGCGATCCTGCACTGGCCGGCGCCCGAACTGCACGAGCTGGTGTCGGCGTACCCGTCGCTGGCCACCGAGTACTCCTCCCACGAGGAGCACCTGTCGACGATAGAGGCCTCCCTGAGGGAACTGGCCGCCTCCGGCACCCCGAACCTGGGCATCGTGACGGGCACGGTCCCGTCGTACGAGGCCTTCGCGGCGTCGGAGGGCACGCACCCGGAGGACACGTCCCTGCTTCCCCAGTACGCGACGACCCTGGCGGCGCGAGGACGGGCCGTGGCTTGGCCGCCGGAGCAGGGCCGTGTGTGCTGGTGCGGCTCAGAGCGGGTTTATGACGGGTGCCATGGCGTAGGGGTGTGAGCCACGACCGCGCGACGGCTTCACCTCTCAAGCCGATGACTGTCCGCAAGTAATCAACTTTCGTCATCGGACAGTCGCTTGTCAGTGACTGCTGTTAGAACAGATTCCCATCGGCTCGAGAGATCGTATGCGAGGGCCCACAGGGGATCGAGGGAGCAGTCGTGACGGAATCGGGGGACGGGGCTCAGCCGGTCGCGGGCGTCTACGAGCAACTCCTCACGGAAAGTCTGCGCCATCGGATACAAAGGCTCGAAGCCGCGGGCTGGAAGGCCATCGACGAGGAGGTCAGCAAGGAGTCGACTCCTCATGTGCTGGCCCGGTACATCGGCGAGGTGGTGGGGCGCCGGCTGAGTCAATTGCCGCACAGGGAGCAGGTGGCCGCCGCTAACCAGATCATGCGGTCGCTGTCGGCCAGCGCTCCGGACCCGCAGACGGACGGCACCCTCGGCTCCATCGTCGATGGCCCACGGCAACTGCTGGCTCTCGCGGAACAAGAAGCACCCGGTGCCTACGCGATCCGTCCTCTGACGCCTCTCTCGGAAACGGCGTTGATCACCAACGCGCCGGACGACCCCAATCTGGGTGCCGAGTTGCGTGCCGAGCTGGCCACGGCCGACAGCATCGATCTGCTGTGCGCCTTTGTGAAGTGGCATGGCATACGGGTGCTCGAAGACGCTCTGCGCGCGGCGAAGAGGCGAGGCGTACACATCCGGGTCATCACCACGACGTACATCGGCGCCACCGACCGCTACGCGTTGGACCGCCTGGTCCGGGAGTTCGGCGCCGAGGTGAAGATCAACTACGAGATCCGATCGACGCGACTGCACGCGAAGGCTTGGCTGTTCCGCCGCAAAACCGGCTTCGACACGGCCTACGTAGGCAGCTCCAACCTGTCGAAGGCCGCGCTGCTCGATGGTCTGGAGTGGAACGTACGGCTGTCGTCCATCGCCACCCCCAGGGTGATCGACAAGTTCGAGGCGACGTTCGACGCGTACTGGGACGACGCCGCCTTCGAGTCATACGACCCCGACACCGACGGGGACCGGTTGGCCGACGCGTTGGCCCAGGCAGGTGGCAAGGGGCCGGGGAACGAGCTCAAGATCAATCTCTCTGGGCTCGAAGTCCAGCCGTTCCCGCACCAGCGGGACATGCTGGAGCGTCTGCGAGTCGAGCGTGAGATCCGCGGCCATCACGAGAACCTCCTCGTCGCTGCGACCGGCACCGGCAAGACCGTCATGGCGGCTCTGGACTATCGCGCACTGCGTGACCAGCGCGGTGGAGAGCTTCCTCGGCTGCTGTTCGTGGCACACCGCAAGGAAATCCTGCGGCAGTCCTTGCGTACGTATCAGGAGGTACTCGGCAACGCCTCCTTTGGCGAGCTTCTCTTCAACGGGCACGAACCCCGCGAGTGGGCGCATGTCTTCGCCAGTGTCCAATCCCTCAATCTCCAGCGGCTGGAACAGTTCGATCCGGGCCATTTCGACGTCATCGTCATCGACGAGTTCCACCACGCCACGGCGAACACGTACCGCCGCGTCCTTGAGCACTTCACACCGACCGAGTTGCTCGGCCTCACCGCGACGCCGGAGAGGATGGACGGGCACAATGTGCAGGACGAGTTCTTCGGCGGCCGGATCGCTGCCGAGATGCGGCTCTGGGAAGCCCTGGAGAACGACCTGCTCTGCCCTTTCCACTACTTCGGAATCCCGGACGGCACCGACCTGTCTCAGCTCAATTGGCGAGCGGGGTCCTACGATCAAGACGAGCTCGGCAACCTCTACACGGCCAGCCACGCTCGAGCTCTGATCGTCATCAAGCAGGTCAGGGACAAGATCGCCAACCCGGCCGCCATGCGCGCCCTGGGTTTCTGTGTGACCAAGAGGCACGCGCACTTCATGGCGGACCGCTTCCGCGAGGCGGGATTCAAGGCCGCCGCGCTCGACAGCGACTCGACTCCCGCCGAGCGCGACCGCACGCTGAACGACCTCAAGGCCGGCCGGATCCAGGTGATCTTCTCCGTGGACCTGTTCAACGAGGGCCTGGACATCCCGGACGTTGACACCCTGCTCCTCCTGCGCCCCACGAACAGCGCGACCGTCTTCCTCCAGCAGCTGGGACGGGGGCTACGCCGCACGCAGAACAAGCCGGTCCTGACGGTGCTGGACTTCATCGGCCAGCACCGGGCGGAGTTCCGCTTCGAGGAGCAGTTCCGCGCCCTGACCAACCTCTCCCGCAACCGCCTGGTCGACGCCATCGAGCGCGGCTTCCCCCAACTGCCCTCCGGCTGCCAGATCCTCCTGGAAGGCAAGTCCAAGGACCTGGTCCTCGACAACATCCGCACGCAGCTCAATGCCACGATCAACACGCTGGCGAAGGAAGTCAGGGACTACAGCACACCCAAGCTCGCCGACTACCTGCGCGAGAGCAGACGGGAGATCAAGGAGCTCTACAAGAGCAAGAACTCCTGGACAGCGGTCCTCCGCAGAGCGGGGCTTGTCAAGGAAGCCGAAGTACCCGGCGAAGAGGAACTCCTCAAGCGTGTCCACGCCTTCCTCCATGTGGACGACCCCGAGCGAGCCCACGCATATCTACGCCTTCTCGCAGATGACGCCCCCGACTACGACTCGCTCTCGCCCACCGATCAGATATACGCCCGCATGCTGTTCTTCAATCTGTGGGACAAGGCGGGCGGGTTCTCCAGCTACCGCGAAGGCCTCGAGTCGCTGCGCTCCCACCACGTGTTCCGCAGCGAATTGCAGCAGGTCCTTTCCCACGTCCTCGACCGGTCCGACCACTACCCGATTCCGCTGGATGGGCCGCTCAACCACCTCCCGCTGAAGATCCACAGCGCATACAACCGCTCCGAGATCCTCGCCTCCCTCGGAGTGGCCCGGCTGGGCGGTCAGATGCCCGGCGTCTTCAGCCAAGGAGTGGCCTGGGTCGAGGAGATCAAGACCGACGCCCTTCTCATCACCCAGGAGAAGAACGAGCGGGACTTCTCACCCAGTGTCCGCTACAAGGACTACGCGCTCAGCCCAACCCGTTTCCACTGGGAGTCGCAGGGCACCACGCCCGAAAACTCCCCGACTGGCTTGCGCTATCAGCGGCATGCCAAGGAAGGCAGCCATGTTCTGCTCTTCCTGCGCCGCTACAAGAACAACAGCATCGGCAAGTCGGAACCGTGGATGCTCCTGGGGCCGGCCACGTACAAGGCGCACACCGGCAGCAAGCCGATGGCGATCACCTGGGAGCTCCAGCACGAGCTCCCGGCCGATGTGTGGACGTACTCGGCCATCGCCAGCAGGTGACGGGGGCCCGGAGAGCGGTGCCGCTCGTGGACAACACCTGTGCGGTCTCCGGGCCCTCGCGCACTCTCGGCCTCAGCCGAACTGGCCCGGCTGGTAGTCGCCCGCCGGCTGCTGGACGATGACGTTCATGCGGTTGTACGCGTTGATCAGGGCGATGAGGGAGACCAGCGCGGCGAGCTGGTCCTCGTCGTAGTACTTCGCTGCGTTCGCCCAGACCTCGTCGGGGACGCCGCCTGCCGCGTCGGCGATCCGGGTGCCCTGTTCGACCAGTTCCAGGGCGGCGCGCTCGGCGTCCGTGAAGACCGTGGCCTCTCGCCAGGCGGCGACGAGGTGGAGGCGCTGGTGGGTCTCCCCGGCGGCCACGGCGTCCTTGGTGTGCATGTCGGTGCAGAAGCCACAACCGTTGATCTGGCTGGCGCGGATCTTCACAAGCTCCTGGGTCGCCGCCGGCAGGGTCGAGTCGCTGATGACCTTCCCGGCCGAGTTGATGTACCTGGCGAACTTGGCCGCGACCGGGTTGGTGAAGAAGTTGAGACGGGCTTCCATGGTGATCTCCTCGATCCTTGCCGTGTTGTCCGTTACACAGCACTGACGGAGCGGTTCGAGGGGATGTGACGGTCCGGGCAGCGAGAGGCGTGTGACGTGCGTCTCATGCCGGTTCGCTCGCCCTCCGGTACGCGCGAAGGGGCCGGACCATCCGGGTCCGGCCCCTGTCTCCGCCGACATGGATCGGGATCAGGCCGCTCGTGTCAGAAGGTCCGCCTTGCCGAACAGCAGGGCGTAACCGGTGGGGAGTTGAGCGAGGATACGGGACGTCAGGTCGTCGCCGACCAGTGCGGGCAGAGTGGAGAGAACCGCGCTCACGTCCCAGCGTGCCGTCGCGCGCGTGGCCCCCTCGATACGGGCCGCGACCGCGTCCACGAACTCCGGGGCGGTCAGCGGGCACGTCACCGGGATCTGCGACGCGATCAGGCGCGCCGCCTCCTCGGGCAGTCGGCGGGCCAGTTCCACCCGCTCGTCGCCGACCACATGGGCGCCCAGGGCGGAGAGCACGAGGCGCGTGGTGCGCTCGGCTTCGTTCGTGGTCGTGTACTGGCCGGACTCCTTGACCGCCTCGACCAGCCGGGGCCAGTCCACGCCAGGCGAGGTCGTGGCCGGCTTACCGGCGGGCGGCAGGTCGTGCACCGCCGTCACCGGTTCTTCTGCCGCCGCCTCGAGTTCGTCGTGCGCGGCCGGTTCCCTGCGCGTGGCCACGTCGTCGGTCGCCACCGTCCCGTCGATCGTGCTCGTCGCCGCCGCGCTCGTCGTGGTCGTGCTCATCGTGCGGGTACTCCTCCGTTTTCCATTCCCCACCCGGTCCTCTCCCGGGTACCCCGATCGCCGTGCCCGTCCCACGCGATTTCGTACGTGTGGGACGGGGGCGGTCTCGGCGGCTGTCAGCCGGTGATCTGCTGGGGCCGGTCGCCGCCCGTGATCTGGATGCGGCGCGGCTTGGCCTCCTCGGCCACGGGGATGCGGAGGGTCAGGACGCCGGCGTCGTACGAGGCGTCGATGCGCTCCGTGTCCAGGGTGTCGCCCAGGAACAGCTGGCGGGTGAAGGTTCCGGCGGGGC
The DNA here is from genome assembly GCF_021462825.1 of Streptomyces glomeratus. Classification (GTDB taxonomy): domain Bacteria; phylum Actinomycetota; class Actinomycetes; order Streptomycetales; family Streptomycetaceae; genus Streptomyces; species Streptomyces glomeratus. The sequence continues at coordinate 49,422 of NZ_JAKEEB010000033.1, forward strand.
GCTCGGCCACGACCATCTCGGCGCCTTCGGGGGCCGGGGGGCGGCGCTCGGCGCGCACGTTGAGGACGTGACGTTCGACGTCCAGCTCGATCGTCTCGGGGTCGACGCCGGGGAGGTCGAAGTGGACGACGAACTCGTCACCGACACGGTAGGCGTCCATCTGCATCGCCGCGGGGCGGCTCGCGGAACCGAGGACCTGCTGCGTGAGTCGGTCGAGTTCACGGAACGGGTCAGTACGCATGAGCATCACGGGTCACTCCCTTCCTGAGGCACTGGGTGCGATGCCCTACGGCTTCTTATATAGCGCTCAGGCATAAAGTTGACAAGCCTCGACTCAAGTAGGGGCCCAGACCGGGTGCCCGTGGTGTCCGCCTGCGGAGATAGCCTCGTTACGCCGGGGCGTGCGGTCGCGAACATGGCCGCCGAGTCCGGTCCAAGGACGTATCGGTGGAAGGCGGCAGACAGCGATGGCGAAGGTTCCTACGGCTCTGGTGGCCGCGAGTGGGCTCGTCGGCGGGTACGGCGTCGCCCGCTGGAGCAAGAAGCGGCAGCTCGGCGGGGCCGTACTGGCTGTCGCGGGGGCCGCGGCGGCGCGGCAGTGGCAGCGGCAGGCCGGGGGCGCGGCGGCCGGGGCGCTGACGGCGGCGTACGTCGCCGCGTTCGCCGGGTCGCATCCGCTGGCCAAGAAGGTGGGCGCGTGGCCGGCCGTGTTCGGGGTGGCCGGTGCCGTCGCCCTCGCCTCCTGGGCCGTGGCGGACCGGCGGGGCTAGCGGCCGCTAGGGCTTGGCGCCGGCGGGCCGTCGGGCCGCGGCGCCGCTCGACGCCCGTGCTCCCTGAAAGGCCCTCCGGTACGCGTACGGGCTCGTGCCCACCACTCGTTTGAAACGGTCCCGGAAGGCCGTCGGGGAGCCGAAGCCCGCCTGGGTCGCGATGCGTTCGACAGGGTACGACGTGGTCTCCAGGAGGTACTGGGCGCGCCGGACGCGCGCCCGGTGCAGCCACTGCAGAGGCGTCGTACCGGCCTGTTCGCGAAAGCGGCGGTTGAGGGTGCGGGCGCTCATGCCCGCGTGGGCCGCGATGTCGTCCAGGGTGAGGTCCCGGTCGGCGTTCTCCTCCAGCCAGCGCAGCAGCGGCTCCAGGGGGGTCCCGGCGGGAGCCGGCGGCCGGGGGTGCACGATGAACTGGGCCTGGCCGCCCTCGCGTTCGAGCGGCATCACCGACAGCCGGGCCGCGTCCGCGGCGACCGCCGAGCCATGGTCCTTGCGGATCATGTGCAGGCACAGGTCGAGCGCCGCCGCCGCGCCCGCGGACGTGAGGAACTGGCCCTCGTCGACATAGAGCACGTCCGGGTCGACCGTCACCTCCGGGTGGCGCTCGGCCAGCAGCGGCGCCGCGACCCAGTGCGTCGTGGCCCGCCGCCCGTCCAGCAGGCCCGTCGCCGCGAGCACGAACGCGCCCGCGCACACGGAGGCGATGCGGGTGCCGTTGGCCGCGGCCGCGCACAGGGCCTCCTTCACGCCTTCCGGCAGCGGCAGGGTCGGGTCCGCCGTGCCGGGCAGGATGATCGTGTCGGCCTCCGCCAGCGCCTCCAGCCCGTACGGCGCCCGGATCCGGAACACTCCCGCGTCCACCTCCTCCTGGGGCGCGCAGATCCGCACCCGGTACGCCGGGCGTCCGTCGGGCAGCCGGGTGCGGGAGAAGACCTCGATCGGGGACGAGAGGTCGAACGGGATCACCTGGTCGAGAGCCAGGACCGCGACGGTGTGCATGGCGAGAGGGTAGGGGTGCGCCGGACCCGCGCCAAGCCGGGCAGGTGAGTCAGGGGTGGGAAACGCGCAGGTCGAAGCCGTACAAGCCGCCGTGCGAGCCATCGTACGAGCCGCTGTAGGGCCCTGGCGAGAATCCGTTGGACCGTGGCGTTTTCGCCACTGTCTCAAGATCCGTCCGCCCTCTAGCGTCGGTCCGTGACCAAGTTCCTTCTCACCGTCCATGTCCTCGCCGCCATCGTCGCCGTGGGGCCCGTCACCGTCGCCACGAGCCTGTTCCCGCCCACCGCCCGCAAGGCGCTGGCCGCGCCGGGGGAGAGCCGGCACCACCTGGCGCTCCTGCACCGCATCTGCCGGGTGTACGCCGTCGCCGGGGTCGTCGTCCCGGTGTTCGGGCTGGCCACGGCGAACACCATGGGGGTACTCGGTGACACCTGGCTGATCGTGTCGATCGTGCTGACCGCCCTCGCCGCGGTCGTCCTCGCCGCGCTGGTGCTGCCCTGGCAGGGCAGGATCCTCGCGGGCGTCGACGAGGGAGACGGGGGGACGGCCGGCGCGCGGGCCACCGTGCGGCTCGCCATGGTGACCGGGGTCTTCAACCTTCTGTGGGCAGCCGTCACCGTGCTGATGATCGTGCGTCCCGGGTCCACCACGGGGGCCTAGCCGCACGAGGGCCGGGGTCTGACGTTGTCTCCGGGAGCAGAACGCCGTCTGGTGCAGAACGCCGCCTGGAGCAGAACTCCGTCATCGGGATCAGCACGTTTCGCCGGGACCAGCACGTTGTCTCGGGGGTCAGAGCGGGTTCGTCAGGGACAGGTCCTCTCGGGCCCACTCCCCCCGGAGCGCGTGCGCCACGGCGGCCGCCACCAGCACCCCGGCCGCGATCAGCAGGGTGAAGAAGCCCCAGGCCAGCGGCCACAGCGAGGCGTCGGGTTCCGGGTGGGTGCGGAAGGAGACGTGCATCAGCGTGACGGGGGGTACCGCGACCAGCAGCAGCGGCCAGCCGAGCCGGTCCCAGTGGCCGAAGTAGGCCGCTAGGAGCAGCAGGGCCAGCCCTAGGAGGACGACGCCGACCGCTGTCACGGGGGTCGTCTCCTCGGTGGCTCCCGGGGTCGCGGGCCGGTTGCGCAGATCCCAGGGCAGGCACAGCAGGTAGGCCGTGGCGGAGAGGGCCGCGCCGAGCAGGCGGATCAGCCAGCGCTCGGGCCAGGGCCGCGTTCGCATGGGGCGGAGCAGCTTCTCGGTCATGCGTACGAGGGTCCCGGTGGAGCGGCGGAGCCGGGAGAGTACGGGTACTCAAGTACCCGTACTCATTCGGCCCGGCGTATGGATGGCGTACGGATGGCCTACGGATGGCCTGCAAATTCCGGAGGCCTTATGGACGCACGGGGGGCGCCTACGGTGTCGCGCTCGCGCTCGCGGCGCCGCCCGTCACCGCCGTCAGCGGCTGGGCGATGTCCTCCAGCGAGCGGCGTTCCGCACGGACCGCGAGCAGGGCCGCGACCAGTCCGGCCACGCACATCAGGGCCGCGCCGATCTGGAAGGCGAGGACCGTGTCGCCGACCTTGCCGGTGCCGGTGAGATCCGCGAACAGCAGGGGGCCGCTGACTCCGCCGGCGGCGGTGCCCATGGCGTAGAAGAAGGCGATGGACATGGCCCGGGTCTCCATCGGGAACACCTCGGAGACGGTCAGATAGGCGCTGGAGGCGCCCGCCGAGGCGAAGAACAGCACCGCGCACCAGCAGGCCGTCAGCGTGCCCGCGTCCAGCGAGCCCCGGCCGAAGAGCCATGCCGTGCCGAACAGGAGCAGCCCGGACAGCAGATACGTCGAGGAGATCATCACCCGGCGGCCGACCGTGTCGAAGAGCTTGCCGAGCAGCAGCGGGCCGAGGAAGTTGCCGACCGCGATGACTGCGAAGTAGTAGCCGGTGTGGTCGGCCGGGATGTCGTAGAACTTGGTGAGGATCGCGCCGAAGCCGAAGGTGATGGCGTTGTAGAGGAACGCCTGGCCGATGAAGAGGGCGAAGCCCAGAACGGCGCGCTTGCGGTACCGGGAGAAGACCGTGCGGGCGATGGTGAGGAAGCCGATGCTCTGGCGCTGATGGATGGTGATCTCGCCCAGGGGCCGCGGCAGCGGCTCGCCCTTCTCCTCCACGACCTGCCGTTCGATGGCGGACACCACCTGTTCCGCCTCCTGCTCCCTGCCGTGGATCAGCAGCCAGCGGGGACTCTCGGGTACGTGCCGCCGCACCAGGAGGATGACCAGGCCGAGGACGACTCCCAGCGCGAACGTCAGCCGCCAGCCCACGTCCTTCGCCAGGATGCCCGTGTTCAGCGCGAGGATCGACAGCAGGGAGCCGCCGACGGCGCCCACCCAGAAGCTGCCGTTGATGACCAGGTCGACACGGCCGCGGTAGTACGCCGGGATCAGTTCGTCGATCGCGGAGTTGATGGCCGCGTACTCACCGCCGATGCCGAAGCCGGTGAGGAAGCGGAAGAGGAAGAACCACCACGGCTGGAAGGAGACCGCGGTCAGGGCGGTGGCACCGAGGTAGACCGCGAGGGTGATCATGAACAGCTTCTTGCGGCCGTAGCGGTCGGTGAGGCGGCCCCAGAAAAGGGCGCCGGAGCAGGCGCCCGCGACATACAGCGCCGCCGCCAGGCCGGTGACCTGGCCGGAACTGATCGGCAGCCCGCTGCCGGGCTCCGAGAGCCGGCTGGCGATGTTGCCGACGACCGTGACCTCCAGGCCGTCGAGGATCCATACCGTGCCGAGTCCGATCACGATCGTCCAGTGCCAGCGTGACCAGGGCAGCCGATCGAGTCGAGCGGGTATTGCGGTGGTGACCGTGCCGGGCTGTGGCGCGGTGATGGGCATGGTTTCCTCCTCGGGACGCCGGGTGACGCCGCACGGGCCCGAGTGCCCGCTCACCAGCGCCTTACGCCCTGCGGCTGCCGCACCGGCCTACGGCAGGTCCCCGGACGGAGGACCCGCGCCGGATCCCGCGCCCGTCGGCGGTTCACGCCCCGAGGAGCCGCGACACCGTGTAGATCAGCAGTCCCGCGAGCGAACCCACCACCGTGCCGTTGATCCGGATGAACTGCAGGTCCCGGCCGATGTGCGCCTCGATCTTCCGCGTGGTGTGTCCGGCGTCCCAGCTCGCGACCGTGTCCGTGATCAGGGAGGTGATCTCCTTGCGGTACGTCGTCACGACGTGCACCGCCGCGCCCTCCACCCAGCGGTCCACCTTGGCCTGGGTCCTCGGTTCGTCCGCCATACGGCTGCCCAGCGACAGCAGAGACGCCCGAACCCGCACCCGCAGCTCGCTCCGCTCGTCCTCCGCGGCGGAGACGATCATGGAGCGGACGGCGGTCCAGGCGGAGGCGATCAGGTCCTGGACCTCGCCGCGGCCCAGCACCTCGCCCTTGAGCCGCTCCACACGCGCCCGGGTGTCCGTGTCGGACTGCAGATCGGAGGCGAAGTCGCCGAGGAACCGGTCGAGGGCGCCGCGTGCGGGATGCGAGGGCGAGTCGCGCATCTCGGTGACGAACCGCAGCAACTCCTTGTAGACGCGCTCGCCGACCTTCTTGTCGACGAACCGGGGGGTCCAGCCGGGGGCGCCGCCCTGGACGGCGGCCATGACCTGGTCGTCGTGCAGGACGAGCCAGTCGTGGGCACGGATGCAGACCAGGTCGACTATCCGTTTGTGGCCGCCGTCCGCGACGACCCTCTCCAGCATCTTGCCGAGCCCGGGTGCGATCTCCTGGGCGTCGGCGCGGCGGGTGATGGCCTCGCCGACCACCGCCTGGACGTCGGAGTCGCGCAGCACGGTCAGGGCCCCGCGCAGAGCGGTCGCCAGCTCGGCCGTCACCCGGTCGGCGTTCTCCGGCCGGGCGAGCCAGGCACCCAGGCGGCTGCTGATGCCGACGGCGTGCAGCCGCAGCCGTACGACCTCCTCGGAGAGGAAGTTCTCCCCGACGAACTCGCCCAGGGACACGCCGAGCTGGTCCTTCTTGTTCGGGATGATCGCCGTGTGCGGGATGGGCAGGCCGAGCGGGTGGCGGAAGAGCGCCGTGACCGCGAACCAGTCGGCGAGCGCGCCGACCATGCCGGCCTCGGCGGCCGCCGCCAGATAACCGGCCCAGGGGCCCGCGCCGGCGTGCCGCCCCCAGGTGGCGAGGGCGTACACGAGCGCGACGAGCAGCAGCAGTCCCGTGGCCGTGGTCTTCATACGGCGCACGCCCCGGCGCTTCTCCTCGTCGGCGGGGCTGAAGGAGGTCATCGCGCGGCTCGGAACGGCCGCGCTCACGGCGGCCGCTCGGCCCGTGGCGGCGGTGTCCTTGCCGGCGGATCCCCCGGCGCCCGCGGACGGGCCGCCCACGGACCGCCCGGCGCGGGCGGATCGCCCGATGGTCGCCGGTTCATCAGGTTTTATGCGTTTCATCCGCTCCACCCGATCGTGTCCCTCGTTACACATTGTCCCTTCCTGACCGACTCCTGGAACGGAACGGGAGTTCCCGGCGTCTGTCCGCTTGGAGGAGTCTCGGGGGCTTCTCAGGGTCGCGTCGGGGTTCCTGCCGGGGATCAGTGGGGCCCCTCCGTTTTCCTCCCGCCTCATGACGCATCATGAAGCCGATCAGCATCGGAGCCCCCGGGCTCCCGTCGCCCGAGGAGACACGCGCCGCATGACCAGGCGTCACGGTTATGCCCTGCCGGCCGCGATCGTCACCGTGATCGTGGCCCTGTCCACCGCCATATACCTCGCCGCCGCGGCCGACGACGGCAATGGCCGCGGCACCCTCGCCGCCGGCCGGCCCGCCCCGCGGGGCTCCGCCGCCCCCGCCTCGGTCGGGGCCTGGGTGAGCACCTGGTCGGCCTCGCCCTCCGGCGCCGAGCCCGGCACCGCCGCGGACGGGATGGCGGGACGGTCCGTGCGCAACGTCGTGCACGCCGACGTCGGCGGTACGAGTGCCCGGATCACGCTGTCCAATCTCTACGGACGGCAGCCCCTGACCGTCTCGCACGCCTCGATCGCGGTCGCCGCGACGGGCGGCCCGGCCGCGGCCGCCGGCACCATGCGCCGGATCACCTTCGGCGGCACCCCCTCGGTCGTCGTGCCCGCCGGCCGGCAGGTGGTCAGTGACGCCGTCCGCATCGCCGTCCCGGGCGACTCGGACGTGCTCGTGACCACGTACTCCCCCACTCCGTCGGGCCCGGTCACCTACCACCGGCAAGCCCGCCAGATCTCGTACGTCGCGCGGGGCGACCGCACGGAGGACGTGAACGGCGCCGGATACACCGAACAGAGCCCGTATTGGCGCTATCTGACCGCGCTCGACGTGCTCGGCGACCAGGCGGCCGGGACAGTGGTCGCACTCGGCGACTCGATCACCGACGGCATCACCTCCACCGTGGGCGCCAACCGCCGCTGGACGGACGTCCTCGCCGAGCGGCTGCGTCAGGCGGCCGGGTCCGGTGACGTGCCGCGCTACAGCGTGGTCAACCAAGGGATCAGCGGCAACCAGGTGCTGGCCGGTGGCCCCGGCCGGCCCGCCGGCAACCCGAGCGCCCTCTCCCGCTTCGACCGCGATGTGCTGGGCCGCACGAACGTCAGGGCCGTCGTCGTCGACCTCGGCGTCAACGACATCCTGCGCAACCCCGGCCGGGCCGACCCCGACCGGATCACGGCGGGCCTGCGCACCCTCGTCCGCGAGGCACACGCCCACGGGCTGAAGGTCGTCGGGGCGACGCTCATGCCGTTCGGGGGCCACCGCGGCTACCGGCCCGACCGCGAGCAGGTGCGGCAGGAAGTCAACGCGCGGATCCGGTCGGGCACGGTGTACGACGCGGTCGTCGACTTCGACGCGGCGCTGCGGGACCCGTACGATCCGCGCCGGCTGCGCGCCGGCTACGACTCGGGCGACCACCTCCACCCCGGCGACAGGGGCTTCGCCAGGATGGCGGAGTTCTTCGACCTCACCTCACTGAAGGGTGCGGCACCGGCACAGCTGTAGCGCCTCGGTAATCCCCGCGCCGGTAATCCCGCCTCAGTGGTCCCCGTACCGGCGCCGGTCCCGCTCCTCGCGGCGGGATTCCCGGCGCTCCCGGTGCAGCTCCCGGCGCTCCTCGTGGCGCTCGCGGCGCTCCTCGCGGCGTTCGCGCAGCAGCTCGCGGTGCTCGTCCAGTGCCTCGCGGGCGTCGAGCAGGCCCTGGAGGCCGTCCGGGCCCTCACGGCGGGAGGCGTTCAGCTCCTTGCGCACGGCCTTGCGGTCCAGCTTCTCCCGGCGCCGCTCCTCCTTCAGCCGCTGCCGCTCGGCCCGGGTCAGCTTGCGCTCGATGCCGACCCCGCCCCAGAAGGCGAAGCCGGTGACGATCACCCGCGGCGCGCCGGGCTCACCGGGCGTACCCTCCTCGCGGTGGTCGAAGCCGCCCATGATCCCGATGCCGCGCACGACCACCTCGACGCCCGGCGGCACGATCACGTTCATCCCGCCCATGATCGCCACGCAGTTGATCTCGACCTCCCGGTCGGCGAAGTAGGCCTCCCGCAGATCGATCTCACCGCCGCCCCAGAAGGCGAAGCAGTTGAACCGCCGGGGCGCCGTCCAGCGCCCCTTGCGCTGGAACCCGGACATGACGGCGACCGCCCACGAGGACGACCCCTCGCCGCCGACGACCCGCTCCCGCCAACTTCCGGCGACCTCGGGCTCCTTGACCAGGGACACCGCAGGGGCGCCGACGCCCGCGGCCGGCAGGTCCCTGGTGATCGGCGCCAGTTCGCCGTAGGTCCGCGCCTGGTAGGTCGCCTCCAGGCGCTCCTCGAACTCCCCCATGTCGAGACGGCCCTCGGCGAGGGCGTCCCGCAGGACCTCGGCGACCCGCTCACGGTCGGCGTCGGAGGCACGGAGATCCTGGGCGGGGGATGCGGAATCCGTCGGCGTCAGCCGCTGATCGTCACGTCCCCCGGAAGACACAGCGTCGGTCATGGGCTTCAGCCTACGAGTTCCCCGCGCCCCGGACTACGCCGAAGTCCTCTCGGCGTACATCCGCGCGATCACCGCCTCGATGTCCGGCTCCCGCACCGACAGGTCCACCAGCGGATACTCCGCCGCGATCCGCGCCACCAGCGGGGCCGCCGACCGGGACGCCGGAAAGGCGAGCCACTGCCGCGGCCCCTCGACCCGCACGACGCGCGCGGGCGGCGCCTCGATCGGCGGCAACTCCCGTTCCAGGTCGACCACGAGGGTCCGCTCGCTGTCGCCCGCCTCGTGCAGCCCGGCCAGGGCACCGTCGTAGACGAGGCGCCCGTGGTCGATGACCATCACCCGCGAACACAGCTGCTCGATGTCCTGGAGGTCGTGCGTGGTCAGCAGCACCGTCGTGCCACGCTCGGCGTTCAACTCCCGCAGGAACGCACGGACCTTGGCCTTGGAGACCACATCGAGCCCGATCGTCGGCTCGTCGAGGTAGAGCACCTCGGGGTCGTGCAGCAGCGCCGCCGCGATGTCGCCGCGCATCCGCTGCCCCAGCGACAGCTGCCGCACCGGCACGTCCAACAGGGCGCCCAGCTCCAGCAGTTCGACCAGCCGGTCCAGGTTCTCGCGGTAGCGCCCGTCCGGGATGCGGTACATCCGGTGCATCAGCCGGTAGGAGTCGATCAGCGGCAGGTCCCACCACAGGGTCGTCCGCTGGCCGAACACCACCCCGATGCGCTGGGCGAGCCGTGTCCGCTCGCGGGAGGGGTCGATGCCGGCCACCCGCAGCCGGCCGCCGCTCGGAGTGAGGATCCCCGTCAGCATCTTGATGGTGGTCGACTTCCCCGCGCCGTTCGGCCCGATGTAGCCGACCATCTCGCCCCGCGCCACGGTGAAGGAGAGCGCGTCGACGGCCCGCACCTGCCGCCGCTCGCTCCTGAGGAAACCGGTCCGCTTACGCACATGGAAGACCTTCTCCACGCGGTCCACCGCGATGAAGCCGTCCTCCTGCGGCGAACCGCCGTCGTGCAGGAAACCACCGTCCATGAGTTCCTCAGCTCCCCGTGCTCCGGTACGAACGCAGTCCCGCGCGCCAGGCCAGCCCCGACGCCGCGCAGCAGGCCGCCGCCACCAGCGGCGGGGTGAAGGCGACCCATGCCGGCAGGTGGAGCGGGTAGGGCCGCCCCAGTACGTACAGTGCGGGCAGCCAGTTGACGAAGGCGAGCGGCAGCACGAAGGTCACCCCGCGCACCAGTTCCTTCGCGAAGACGGTGGGCGGATACTGCAGCAGGGTCTGACCGCCGTAGGTGAAGGAGTTCTGCACCTCGGAGGCGTCCTGCGCGACGAACTGGAAGGCCGCGCCGGCCACGAACAGCGCGCAGAAGATCAGTCCGCCGCTGAGCAGCGTCAGCGGGACCAGCGCCACCTTGAGCGGGGTCCAGGTGACATCGACCGCGGCCAGCGCGTACCCGAGGACGCACGCCCCCTGGGTCACCCGGCCGAGCCGGCGCAGCCCGAAGCGGTCCGCGGCGACCTGCGCCAGCACCGGCGCGGGGCGCACCAGCAGGGTGTCCAGGGTGCCGTCGCGCACCCGCCGTCCCAGCCGGTCCATGGAGCCGATCGCAAGGTCCGCGAGCCCGAACGCGGTCGCCGAGAGGCCGTACAGGAAGGCGATTTCGGGCAGCCGGTATCCGCCGAGGACGTCGACCCGCGAGAACATCAGCAGGATCGCGACGAAGTCCAGCGCGGTCGCCACGAGGTTGCCCAGCGTGGTCATCACGAACGAGGCCCGGTAGGCCATCGTGGAGCGGATCCACATCGCGGTGATCAACCGGTAGGCGCGCAGGCCCTCGCGCACCCGGCCGTACGTCCCCTCGCCCGGAGAAGACCGGTCCGGGTGGGCCGGAGAAGGCCGCCGGTGGGCCGGAGGACGCCGCCGGTCCCGGACCGGCTCCGCGTCCGCGTACACGCCCCCGTACGTCTCCTCAGCCACCCTGCACCACCACCCTGCGCGTCGCCGCCGACTGGAGCATCCGCCCGGCCGCCAGCAGCACCGCGGCCCAGGCCAGCTGGCGGGCGTAGACGGCCACCGGGTCCGCCGCGCCCAGCAGGACGTCCGCGGGTGCCTGGATCAGCGACGCCCAGGGCAGGGCGCGCACGATCTCGCCGAGCACGCCCGGAAAGACGTTCAGCGGCAGCAGCATCCCCGAGCAGAACATCGCCGTGATCCAGGCGATCTGCGCCACACCCGCCCCGTCCATCAGCCAGAACGCGGTGAGCGCGACCAGGAAGCGGATCGCGAAGCTGACCACCGCGCCCAGCGTGACGGCGGCCAGGAAGGCAGCCCAGACCAGCGGGCGGGAGGGCAGGGCGAGCGGGAAGAGGAACGCGCCGACCGCCATCGGCAGCACACCCCGCGCCAGCAGATGGAACAGGGCCCTGCCCAGGTCCCCGGCCAGCCACCACAGCTGGAGATCGGCGGGCCGGTACAGGTCGATCGCGATGTCGCCGGTGCGGATGCGCTCCATCAGCTCGTCCTCGAAGCCGCCGCCCATCACCGAGACGGTCATCAGCAGCGCCTGCCCGACCCATACGTACGTCAACGCCTGGCCCTTGTCGTACCCCCCGAGATGAGGCCGTTCGTGCCACAGGGCGAGATAGGTGTATGCCAAGATCAATCCGAAGACCGTGTTGGTGAACACCCCCGCCGCGGTCGCGGTCCGGTAGGTCGCGTACCGCCGGAAACCACCGGCGGCGACAGCGGCGTACAGCCGCCCTGTCCCCACGGGAACACCTCCTTCGACGCGTGCCGGAGCGAAGCGCAGGAGCCTAGCGCGGGGACGAAGTGGCGTACCACACGTTTTCCCGGTAAAGCAGGTCCGCCGTACCGGGAACGGAACGGTTGGTGCGACAGTCTTCATCAGGGGGCGCACATGGCGTATGAGGGCGTACGGGAACGTACGACGCGAAACGGGAGTCCGGCACCACGATGAGCGACGAGCCGCAGCCGCAGCAGAGCAGCAAGGGCGTGGCGTCCACAGAGCCGCCGCAGTCCGCGGCCTTGGACCCGCAGCCCGGCGGAAAGCCGAAGCGGCGGCGCACCGGATGGCGCCGGCTGATCCCGACCTGGCGGACGGTGCTCGGCACCTGCGTCGTCGGGATCCTGCTGCTCGCCGGGCCGTTCGCCCTGGGTTACTCGATGGTCAGGATCCCGCCGGCCAACGCGCTGGCGACCAAGCAGAGCAACGTCTACCTGTACGCGGACGGCACCGAGATCGCCCGCGACGGCAAGGTCAACCGGGAGAACGTCGGCCTCGCCCAGATCTCCAAGGACGCCCAGCACGCCGTACTGGCCGCCGAGGACCGCGACTTCTACACCGAGTCCGCCGTCGACCCCAAGGCGATGATCCGCGCCGGCTGGAACACCGCCACCGGCAAGGGCAAGCAGTCCGGCTCCACGATCACCCAGCAGTACGTCAAGAACTACTACCTCGGCCAGGAGCAGACCGTCACCCGCAAGGTGAAGGAGTTCTTCATCTCGATCAAGCTGGACCGCGAGAAGAGCAAGAACGACATCCTCGAGGGCTACCTCAACACCAGCTTCTTCGGCCGCAACGCCTACGGCATCCAGGCCGCCGCCCGCGCCTACTACGGCGTCGACGCCGTGGACCTCGACGCGGCCAAGGGCGCGTACCTCGCCGCGTTGCTCAACGCGCCCAGCGAGTACGACGTCGTCGCGCACCCGGAGAACAAGGGCGCGGCCGAGGCCCGCTGGAACTACGTCCTCGACGGCATGGTCAAGAAGGGCTGGATCAGCGCCTCCCAGCGCGCCGGCATGAAGTTCCCCATGCCGAGGGAGGCCACCCTCTCCACCGGCCTGTCCGGCCAGCGGGGCTACCTCCTCGACGCGATCAAGGACTATCTGCTCGAGAACAAGATCGTCGACTCGGACCAGCTCGCCGCCGGCGGCTACCGCATCACCACCACGCTGCAGAAGAACAGGCAGGACGCCTTCGTCAGCGCGGTCGACGACCAGCTGATGTCCAAGCTCGACAAGAAGAACCGCAAGGTCGACACCTATGTCCGCGCCGGCGGCGCCGCCGTCGACCCCCGCACCGGCGAGGTCGTCGCCCTGTACGGCGGCGTCGACTACGTGCAGCAGTACACGAACAACGCCACGCGCGGCGACTTCCAGGTGGGCTCCACCTTCAAGCCGTTCGTGTTCACCTCGGCCGTGGAGAACCGCTCCCAGACCCAGGACGGCCGCCCCATCACGCCCAACACCGTCTACGACGGCACCAACCAGCGCCCCGTCCAGGGCTGGAACGGCGGCAGCTACGCCCCCGAGAACGAGGACAGCCGCTCCTACGGCGACATCACGGTACGCACCGCCACCGACAAGTCGGTCAACTCGGTGTACGCGCAGATGGCCGTCGACGTCGGCCCGGAGAAGGTCAAGCAGACCGCGGTCGGCCTCGGCATCCCGTCCGGCACCAAGGACCTGAACCCCTACCCGTCCGTCGCGCTCGGCACGGCCACCGCCAGCGTCCTGGACATGGCGGAGGCCTACGCGACACTCGCCAACCACGGCGAGCACAGCACGTACACGCTGGTCCACAAGATCACCAAGGACGGCATGGACGTGGTCCGGCTGCCCGAGCGCAAGACCGTCCAGGCCGTCAGCCGCGAGGCCGCCGACACCACCACCTCGGTCCTGAAGAGCGTGGTCGAGAACGGCACGGCGACCAACGCCCTGGCCGCCGGCCGCCCGGCCGCCGGCAAGACCGGCACCGCCGAGGAGGACACGGCGGCCTGGTTCGCGGGCTACACCCCCGACCTCACCACGGTGGTCTCCGTCATGGGCCAGGACCCGATCACGGCCGCCCACAAGCCGCTGTACGGCGCGATGGGCCTGCCCCGCATCAACGGCGGCGGCGCGCCCGCGCAGATCTGGGCGCAGTTCACCAAGGACGCGCTGAAGAACAAGCCGGTGAACGACTTCGACCTCCGGCTCCAGCCCGGCGCCGACCAGACACTGGAGCCCTCCACCGGCCCCACGGACCAGCAGCCGGGCACCACCGGCACCCAGGACAACGGCGGCACGACGGGCGGCCCGAGCACCCCGGGCCAGGGCCAGAACCAGGGCCAGAGTGACGGCGGCACCCCCGGCACGGGCGGCCCGACCGGCACCGGCGGGGCCACCGGGACCGGCGGGACCACGGACACCGGCGGCGCCACCGGCACCGGGACCACCACCGGGGCCGGTGGGGCGACGGGCACGGGCGGCACCACCGGCGACGGAGGCACCACCGGCGCAGGGGGAACCACGGGCACTCCCGGGACCGGCGGCACCACCGGCGACGGCGGGACGGACGGGACGGGCGGCGCCACGGGCGGAGTGGGGTTCTGAGCGGGGTGGCGGAGTGGCTGGGCGGGGCGGCCGGGCGCGGTGGCCGGGCGGCGGGCGCGGTGGCCGGGCGCGGTGGCCGGGCGGCGGGCGCGGTGGCCGGGCGGCCGTGGCGCGATGCCCGGGGTCAGTGACCCGAGGTCGCCTTCAACCCCACCACGGCCACCAGCAGCAGCCCCACGAAGAAGATCCGCGCGGCGGTCGCGGGCTCGCCGAGCACGGTCATGCCCAGCACCGCCGCACCGGCCGCGCCGATGCCCACCCACACGCCGTACGCCGTACCGATGGGCAGGGACCTCGCCGCGTACGAGAGCAACAGCATGCTGGCGACGATGCCCGCGCCGGTGGCGAGGCTCGGCCACGGGCGGGTGAACCCGTCGGTGTACTTCATGCCCACCGACCAGCCGACCTCGAGCAGTCCGGCGAGGACGAGCAGGACCCAGGCCATGAGGCACCTCCGTGTTCCGGTGACGTCCGGTGATCAACAGGGGTGCGTCGTCTTTGCGGTCCCGGTACGGCGCGTCTCGTCGGGTCCCTCGCGGGCCCGTCCAACATAGCAACGCAACGGCAAAGGAGCCGGTGACCAGGGTCACCAGCTCCTTCCGCCCGGCGATCTGCGCCGGCCTGCCGGCAGGGTCTACAGATACAGCCCCGTGGAGTCCTGCGAGCCCTCGAAGCGGTCCGCCGCCACGGCGTGCAGGTCCCGTTCGCGCATCAGGACGTACGGGACCCCGCGCACCTCGACCTCGGCCCGGTCCTCGGGATCGAACAGCACCCGGTCGCCCGGCTCCACGGTGCGTACGTTCTGTCCGACCGCGACGACCTCGGCCCAGGCGAGGCGCCGGCCGACGGCCGCGGTCGCGGGGATCAGGATGCCGCCGCCGGAGCGGCGCTCGCCCTCGGCGGTGTCCTGCCGCACCAGCACGCGGTCGTGCAGCATCCGGATGGGCAACTTGTCGTGGTGGGTCTTCTCGCTCACGCCCCGAACCTACCTGTCTCCGACGGCTTCGTGCGCGGCCGGGTCAGTCCTTGCGCCGCCGGGAGCCGAGGGCGAGCAGGCCCACGACCCCGACCACGACCAGGGCCACGGGCACGATGCGCTCCAGCCGAGGCGCGCCCTCCTCCGTGACCAGCTGCCCCTTCACCTGGCTGACGACCCGGTTCGCACTGACGTAGGCCCTCCCGAGCGTGTTGTCGACGTGGGAGACGACCTTGGCCTTGGCGTCCCCGACGATCGTCTTCGGGTGCACCCGGACGCCGATCTCGTCGAGCGTCTCGGCCAGCGTTTCGCGACGGCGCTTGATGTCCGCCTCGATCTGCGCCGGAGTCCTGGTGTCCGGTGTGCTCGACGTGTCCGCCACCGCGCATCCTCCGTGGTCGTTTGCGACGTGTTCCGCGCAATTCCTGCATCTGTGGTCGACAGTCTGTCAGCTTCGCGCCGAAGGCACCCATCGGCACCCCTCTGGACCGGGGAAGCGGATTAGGCTCGTCGGGTAACCGCCCCCTGCCTGTGAGGTAACGACGATGAGCGAGCGACTCCAGCCCGGCGACACCGCCCCCGCCTTCACCCTGCCCGACGCCGACGGCAACGAGGTCTCCCTGGCCGACCACAGGGGCCGCAAGGTCATCGTGTACTTCTACCCCGCCGCCCTCACCCCCGGCTGCACCAAGCAGGCGTGCGACTTCACGGACAACCTGGAGCTGCTCGCGGGCGCCGGCTACGACGTCATCGGCGTCTCGCCCGACAAGCCGGAGAAGCTCGCGAAGTTCCGTGAGAAGGAGGACCTGAAGGTCGCCCTCGTCGCCGACCCGGACAAGAAGGTGCTGGAGGCGTACGGCGCGTTCGGCGAGAAGAAGCTGTACGGCAAGACGGTCGTCGGCGTGATCCGCTCCACGGTGATCGTGGACGAGGAGGGCAAGGTCGAGCGGGCCCTGTACAACGTGAAGGCGACGGGGCATGTGGCGAAGATCATCAAGGACCTCGGCCTCTAGACCCCACTCCCGCCTCCCGGAACGGCTCGCACCGAACACATCGGTACGAGCCGTTCCGCATTACGGCCGTGACTGTCCGATAAACGGTTCGTTACTCAGTGCGGACTGCGAACAGCAAGCCGGATCGAAGGGGGACCGATGGGAGCCAGCGCGTACACCAAGGAGCGGCTGGAGGAGGCCGCTCGAGGGGCGCGGACATTGTCGGAGGCATTGGTGCTCCTGGGGGTGGACCCGAGGAGTCCAAAGCGGCACTACATCAGGGAGCGGATGAGGAAGTTCGGGGTGAATACATCACACTTCGAGCGAGAGGGGGTGAAGTGGACAAGAGACGTGCTCGAACCCGTGGTGGCAGCATCCACCAGCATCAACGAGGTGGTGCGTCGACTGGGACTCGACTCCGTGGGCGGGCATCAGACCAACATCGCCCGCCGGATCAAAGCGCACGGAATCGATACCTCGCACTTCACATCCGTGGTGCGCACCGAACGTATGAGGTACAACCAACGCCGCCGGACTGCTGACGAGATCCTCGTCGAGGACACGTCAGGGCACGCTCCACGGATTCCGAGTCGTCGGCTCAAGAGGGCGATGCGCGAGCTGGGCGTGGAGGAGCGCTGTGCTCTCTGCGGAATCGGATCGGTCTGGCTCGGGGAACCACTCCCGCTGGAAGTCGACCATATCGACGGCAACTGGCGAGACAACCGCATCGACAACCTTCGGTTCCTCTGTCCGAACTGCCACTCGACGACGGACAGTTACCGAGGACGCGGCAAGCGCCGTGCTCCGGAAGGCGTTGGATGAGCAACGGCAGGCGCCCCCGTCCAACTCCCGATGAGCTGCGTGGAACGGTCGCCGAGTCGGTTTGCCTCAGTGAGGTACTGAGACGCCTGCAACGCCCCGACAACCGGTGGCAACGGGCACTGTTAAGCCGGTGGATCACCGAAGAAGGCCTGACGACCGCCCATTTTCTGGGGCAAGGGCACCAACGGGGGAAACGGAGCCTCAACGCCAAGCGGCCCGAGGAGATCCTGGTCCGGCACGACGGTCACCGCCGGACAAGCACCGCACGCTTACGCCGCGCACTCAGTGACATCGGCGTACCCGAGCAGTGCGTCGGATGCGGAGTCGGTCCCACGTGGCTCGGGAAGCCCATGACGCTGGAGATCGACCACATCAACGGGGACTGGAGGGACAACCGGAGGGAGAACCTGCGGCTGCTCTGTCCCAACTGTCACGCGATCACCAGCACCTGGTGCAGAGGAGGTCGGCGAGCGGTACGCAGTGCCCAGTAGAGTAGGCGGCGCTGAGGGCCCGTACCCCAGCTGGCTAGAGGGCGCCGGTTTAGGTCCGGTGTGTCGTGGGTTCGAATCCCACCGGGCTCACCGCGTGCAAAGGGCGCACCACTGATGGGTGGTGCGCCCTTCGGTATAGACCTCAGCCCAGCAGCTCCCGCACAACCGGCACCAGTGCCCGGAACGCCTTCCCCCGGTGGCTGATCGCGTTCTTCTCCGCGGGGGTCAGTTCCGCGCAGGTGCGCGTCTCGGCCTCCGGCTGGAGGATCGGGTCGTAGCCGAAGCCGTTGGTGCCGGACGGGGCGTGCCGGAGCGTGCCCTTGAGCCGGCCCTCGACCACGCGTTCCGTGCCGTCCGGAAGAGCCAGGGCGGCCGCGCAGGCGAAGTGGGCGCCCCGATGGGGGTCGTCGATGTCGGCGAGCTGGGCCAGGAGCAGCTCCAGGTTCGCCCGGTCGTCGCCGTGCCGGCCCGCCCAGCGTGCCGAGAAGATGCCGGGGGCGCCGCCCAGGACGTCCACACAGAGCCCGGAGTCGTCGGCCACGGCCGGCAGACCCGTCGCCTGGGCCAGGGCGCGGGCCTTGAGCAGGGCGTTCTCGGCGAAGGAGACGCCGGTTTCCTTGACGTCGGGGATGTCGGGGTAGGCGTCCGCGCCGACGAGGTCGTGCGGGAGGCCCGCTTCGGCGAGGATCGCCCTGAGTTCGGTGATCTTTCCGGCGTTGCGGGTGGCGAGGATCAGGCGGGTCATGCCCTCCAGTATCCGTGCGTCGCCGGTGCCGCTTCGCCGTACCCCGGGTCGCGGGGTCGCCTCGCCGCGCTCCGGTGCCGAGGAGCGGCGCCTAGGAGGTGCAGACCTTCGTCAGTTCGCCGGCCGCGTCCGTCACGGGGCCGACGTCGGGGGTCTTGTCGCCGTTCTTGATGGCGTCGCGGACGTTCGCGACGGCCTTGCGCAGGTCGTCGACCGCCTTGTTGACGTCGACGTCGTCCGTCTTGTCGCCGATCTTGTCCAGGTCGTTCTCGATGGAGTTCAGGGAGGCGTCCGCCTGGGTCGGGTCGTTCGCCGCGTTCTCGACGGCCTGCTGGAGGTCGGTGACGCTGTCGGCTATCGCGTCGGCGGTCTGCACACAGTCGATCGCCTTGCCGACGGCGTCGCAGCCGGCGCTGGCGCCCACGGCGGCGAGTACGGCGACGACGGCGAACGCGGCGGTGGTGGTGCGGCGGTGGCGCGCGGCCATGGAACGGTTCCTCCCCGTTGAAGGGGCCGCGATCGCCCGTGGAGGCACCGGCCGGTCCGGTGCCTGCGACGCCTGGTCAGACGTACGGGGCCGCGGGCGGGGCGCGCGGTTCTCCCGGGCCCCCCGCCGCATCGGCTGTGCGGCTACCCCTGAAAACGCCGGAGGGCGCTACACGGTTGCCTCGAGTGCCGTGCGCTGGAGCGCCGCCAGTCGGTCGCACCCCGCGACGGCGAGGTCGAGGAGGGCGGCCAGTTCCTTGCGGTCGAAGGGTGCCGCCTCGGCCGTGCCCTGGACCTCGACGAAGCGGCCGTCGCCGGTGCAGACGACGTTCATGTCGGTCTCGGCCCTGACGTCCTCCTCGTAGCAGAGGTCGAGGAGGGGTACGCCGCCGACGATGCCCACGGAGACGGCCGAGACGGTGCCGGTGAGCGGCTTGCGGCCGGGCTTGACCAGCTTCTTGCTCTGGGCGAAGGCCACGGCGTCGGCGAGGGCCACATAGGCGCCGGTGATCGCGGCGGTGCGGGTGCCGCCGTCCGCCTGGAGGACGTCGCAGTCGAGGACGACGGTGTTCTCGCCGAGCGCCTTGTAGTCGACGACGGCGCGCAGGGAGCGGCCGATGAGGCGGCTGATCTCGTGCGTACGGCCGCCGATCTTGCCCTTGACCGACTCGCGGTCGCCGCGGGTGTTGGTGGCGCGGGGCAGCATGGCGTACTCGGCGGTGACCCAGCCCTCGCCGCTGCCCTTGCGCCAGCGGGGCACGCCCTCGGTGAGGGAGGCGGTGCAGAGGACCTTCGTGTCGCCGAAGGAGACGAGGACGGAGCCCTCGGCATGCTTGCTCCACCCGCGCTCGATGGTGATGGGGCGGAGCTGGTCGGGGGTGCGGCCGTCGATTCGAGACATGGGTCCGAGCCTATCCGTACGCGCGCGAGGGGCCCGTCCCCCGGTGGAACGGGCCCCTTGCGGGTGAGCGCCGGGCCTTTTTCGGTCCCGGGCGGTCACATCATGTCTTCGATCTCCGCGGCGATCGGGTCGGCGTCGGTGCCGATGACGACCTGGATGGCGCTGCCCATCTTCACGACGCCGTGGGCGCCCGCGGCCTTGAGGGCGGCCTCGTCGACCAGCGAGGGGTCGTTGACCTCGGTGCGGAGCCGGGTGATGCAGCCCTCGACCTCTTCGATGTTGTCGATGCCGCCGAGCCCGGCAACGATCTTCTCAGCCTTGCTGGCCATGTCTTCTCTCCCTGATCCGAGCCGCTGTGTCGCGGTAACCCTGGTCTACACCACTTGAGGAAGGGCCGCCAAGCACGGTTCCGCTCGCACGGAACCCGCAATGTGTCCTATTTCTCCTTCTATGAGCATTGATCCCCTTATGCGCTTGCCCGCAGAATTCATGGGTTCCTTATCTCGCCTTGACCGTGCTACAACAGGTCTACACCAGTGAGTGGTGTAGACCACGCGGGTGCCGTTCACCCCTTTCTTCCCCCTTCCCGTCCCCCGGCGGCACCCGCCACATGGAGGAACTATGAGCACCGCCACCGCAACCACGGCGGCCCCCGCAAAGAAGCGGGGATCCGGTCTGTTCCAGGGCCTGCAGAAGGTCGGCCGCAGTCTTCAGCTCCCGATCGCCGTACTGCCGGCGGCGGGCATCATGGTCCGGCTCGGCCAGGACGACATCTTCGGCAAGGACGGTCTCGGCTGGGACAAGGTCGCCGCCGTGTTCAACGCGGCCGGCGGTGCCATCACCGGCAGCCTGCCGATGCTGTTCTGCATAGGCGTCGCGATCGGCTTCGCCAAGAAGTCGGACGGCTCCACCGCGCTCGCCGCGCTGGTCGGCTTCCTTGTGTACAGCAAGGTGCTCGAGGCGTTCCCGCTGACGCCCGAGCACATCGAAAAGGGCACGATCGTCGCGGCGACGTACAACAACCCGGGTGTGCTCGGCGGCATCATCATGGGTCTGCTCTCGGCCGTGATGTGGCGGCGGTTCCACCGCACCAAGCTCGTCGACTGGCTCGGCTTCTTCAACGGCCGCCGGCTGGTGCCGATCCTGATGGCCTTCGTCGGCGCGCTCGTGGGTGTCTTCTTCAGCCTCGTCTGGGAGCCGATCGGCAACGGCATCACCAGCTTCGGCGAGTGGATGACCGGCCTCGGCGCCGCGGGCTCGGCCCTCTTCGGCCTGGTGAACCGGGCTCTGATCCCGATCGGTATGCACCAGTTCGTGAACACGGTGGCGTGGTTCCAGCTCGGCACGTTCAAGGACGGCGCGGGTCAGGTCTTCACCGGTGACTACAACCGCTTCCTGCACGGCGACCCGAGCGCCGGAATGTTCATGTCCGGCTTCTTCCCGATCATGATGTTCGGTCTGCCGGCCGCGGCCCTCGCCATCGCGCACACCGCCCGCCCCGAGCGCCGCAAGGCCGTGATGGGCATGATGATCTCCCTGGCGCTGACCTCGTTCGTCACCGGTGTCACCGAGCCGATCGAGTTCTCGTTCATGTTCATCGCGCCCCTGCTGTACGCGCTCCACGCGGTGCTGACCGCGGTGTCGATGGCCGTCACCTGGGGGCTGGGCGTCCACGCCGGCTTCAACTTCTCGGCGGGCTTCATCGACTACGCGCTCAACTGGAACCTGGCGACGAAGCCCTGGCTGATCATCCCGATCGGCCTGGTGTTCGCGGCGATCTACTACTTCGTCTTCCGCTTCGCGATCACCAAGTTCAATCTCCCCACCCCGGGCCGCGAGCCCGAGGAGGAGGTCGAGGACCTCACAAAGGCGTGAGAACGTCCCGAGCGACAGAAGGCCCCGGAACCGTGATGAGGTTCCGGGGCCTTCGGGCGTTCGGGGAGCGGATTCCGTGCGGCGGACTAGATCTCGTACGAGACCCGTGGCGACGCCAGCTCCACCGGCCCCGAGTAGACGGCGCGGGCGTCCGCCAGGTTGACCTGTGGGTCGGTCCACGGGGGGATGTGCGTGAGGATCAGGCGACGGGCGCCCGCGCGGGCGGCCGCCTCGCCGGCCTCTCGGCCGTTGAGGTGGAGGTCCGGGATGTCCTCCTTGCCGTGGGTGAAGGCGGCCTCGCACAGAAAGAGGTCCGTGCCGCGGGCGAGGCTCTCCAGGGCCTCGCTCGGACCCGTGTCGCCGGAGTACGTGAGCGACCTGCCGCCGTGCTCGACGCGGATGGCGTACGCCTCCACGGGGTGGCGCACGCGTTCCGTGTGGACGGTGAAGGGGCCGATCTCGAACGTGCCCGGCTTCACCGTGTGGAAGTCGAAGACCTCGCTCATCGAGGAGGCCGAGGGGGTGTCGGCATAGGCGGTGGTCAGGCGCTGCTCGGTGCCTTCGGGGCCGTAGACCGGGATCGGGTCCGCCCGGCCGCCGTCATGGCGGTAGTAGCGCGCGACGAAGTACCCGAGCATGTCGATGCAGTGGTCGGCGTGCAGATGACTGAGGAAGATCGCGTCGAGGTCGTAGAGACCGCAGTGGCGCTGCAGCTCGCCCAGGGCGCCATTGCCCATGTCAAGGAGCAGCCGGAAGCCGTCGGCCTCGACGAGGTAGCTCGAGCAGGCCGAGTCCGCGGACGGAAACGACCCCGAGCAGCCGACGACGGTGAGCTTCATAAAGCTGGAACCTCCGCATGGCGATAAGTGCAGAAGGCAGGGACGGGGACGGTGACGGGGGTCGTGCGGTCCGTCGAGCGTAAGGCGCAAAACGGCGGGTCGCTCCTCCGCCAGGGGCCGTTGTGGGGGAACTCACCTGCGGTGTCACCGGTTCGGCTGGACCCGGGGCGCATGTGGCTTACCAGAGAGCGCGCGGGAGTTGAGGAGGGCGGGCGTCCTGGCACACGCGCCGGTACCGTCATCCATATGGACACGTCCTGGTGGCTGGCGCTGGCGGCGGTGGTGCTGCTCGCGCTGGTCGCGACGCTGGTGGACGGGTGGGGGCGCGGCAGGCGCCGCCGCCGTGCGGCCACGCGTCCGGCCGGCCGTGCCCGGGCGCATCCGCGGCCTGCCGAGATCTGGTGGGCGGACGTGCCCTCCCAGGGCCGGGCCGACGGCCGGGAGCGGCCGTGTCTGGTGCTGACGGTGCACGGGGACAGCGCCACGGTCGCCGAGATCACCAGCAGGTTCCACGACGAGCGCGCGGGCGTGATCCCGCTGCCGCCGGGCACGGTGGCCGACGCCCACGGCCGGCCGAGCTTCCTGGAGACGGACGAACTGCGTGATGTTCCGCTGTGGGACTTCCGGCGGCGGGTGGGCGTGGTGGACCCCGCGTTGTGGGACCAGGTGCGCTACCTCGCAGGATGAGCCGACGGCGGTAGAGGGCAGGCGGCTTCGGGGCCTGCGGCTCCAGGACTTGGCGCTTTATGACGTGCGGCTTCAGGGCTTGGCGCTTCATGACGTGCGGCTTCAGGGCTTGGCGCTTCATGACGTGCAGGCCTCATGGTGTGCGGGATTCATGGCTCGGCGGTCTCATCGCTCGGCGGTCTCATCGCTCGGTGATCTCATGGCTTGGTCACCCTCACCGTGACCGTCCACTGCTCGATGCCCAGGCACGACGTCTGACCGGGGCGCTTGGCGCACAGGGGGCGGCTCGCCGTGAGCCGTGCCGTTCCGGGAGCGACCGCCTCGAAGGCGGCGAGGGTGTCACCGGGCCGGCTGCCGAAGCCGGCGTTGGCGGCCTTCAGCGCGCCGCCCGTTGCGGTGACGGGGCTCCAGGGCCGGTCCTCGCTGCCGTGCAGGGTGAGTCGGATCCGCCCGCCCACCGTCAGGCACACGGTGCGGCCCGTGTCCGCGGCGGTGAGCAGGACCTCGGGCGTGCAGCCCTTCCCGGTCGCCGTGGGGGACGGCGGAACCGGGGCGGATGCCGAGGGCGGGACGGAGGGGGACGCCGACGGGGACACGGAGGGTGAGGCCGACGGGGAGGCCGAGGGCGCGGCCGTCCGCGACGGGGATCCTCCGGTGCCTGCCGCCCCTCCGTCCTGGCCGCCGCATCCCGCGAGGAGCAGCGCCGCCGCGGCGACGAGGGTGGTGGTGATGGTCCCGTGGGGGGTCGTACGGCGCATGGGGCGGCCGCCTTTCCTCAAGCCCGTGCCCGGTGTTGTGGTCCCTGCGCTGCTGTGACGTTTCTCCGGCGCATCGGGATCCCTGTCTCCAGCGCATCAGCTTCCCCGCACAACCGCCACCGGGCCCCGGCCGCAGGTGCGGCCGGGGCCCTTCGCACCGCGAGGTGCGCGGGACGGGTCAGCCGGTCGTCAGCGCGGTGTCGTCGACGACGAAGCTGGTCTGCAGGGAGGAGTCCTCGACCCCGCTGAACTTCAGGGTGACCGTGGAGCCGGCCAGCGAGGACAGGTCGAAGGTCTTCTGGGCGTAGCCCGAGGCGGCGTTGACGTTCGAGTACGTCGCCAGGGTCCGGGAGCCGGCGGTCACCGTCAGCTTGTCGTAGGCGGTGCTGCCGGACTCGGACGTGTCGATGTGCAGATAGAAGGTGAGGGTGGCCTTGCAGCCGGACGGGATGGTCACCGACTGGGACAGGGTGTCGGTGTGGCCGGAACCGTAGCCGTCGAGCCAGGCCTTGTAGGAGCCGCTGTGCGCCGCCTCACCGCTGTCGTTGGTGATGACGCCGCTGGTGGCGGTCCAGGTGGTGTTGCCGGACTCGAAGCCGGGGTTGCCGAGCAGCTGGGCGCCCGTGCAGGTGCCGCCGGAGGAGCCGACGGTCCAGGTGAAGGAGGCCGAGCCGGAGGCCCCGGTGGGGTCCTGGGCGGTGACGGTCACGCTGTAGGTGCCCGCCGTGGAGGCGGTGCCGGAGATCAGGCCGGTCGAGCTGTTGATCGACAGGCCGGTCGGCAGACCGGTGGCACTGTAGGTGAGGGCCGCTCCGGCGCTGTCGTTGGCCGAGATCTGGAGGCTGACCGAGCTGCCGGTCGTGGTGGACTGGTTGCCCGGGTTGGTGACGGTCACGGTGTTGCCGCTGCTGCTGCCGGAGGAGAAGGCGGCCGTGCCGTTGGGGGTGCCCCAGCCGGTCGGGCCGTCGTAGCCGGTGCGTGCGGTGCAGAAGTACGAGGTGGAGCAGCTGCCGTTGCTGCCGCTGGTGACGTCGTACAGGTTCGAGGTGTGGGAGTACGGGTACTTCGCCGGGTAGTCGCCGGAGCCCGGGGTGCCCGCGAGGGCGTAGACGCCGGCGATGATCGGGGCGGAGGCGCTGGTGCCGCCGTAGACCGCCCAGCCGGAGCCGCCGTAGGTGTCGTAGACCGCGACGCCGGTGGCCGGGTCGGCGACCGCGGAGACGTCGGCCTCCATGCGCTTGGCGCAGCCGGTGTCGGTCTGCCAGCTCGGCTTGGGGTCGTAGGCCGAGCAGCCGGAGCCGGTGCCCTCGGTGGAACTGGTGTTCCACACGGACTCGCTCCAGCCGCGGGAGTTGGAGGCGGTGGTCAGCGCGGTGCCGCCGACGGCGGTCACGTACTGGGAGGTCGCCGGGTACTCCGCGCCGTAGCCCTCGTCACCCGCGGAGACGGTGATCGCGACGCCCGGGTGCTTGAAGTACTGGGTGTCCTCACCGGTCTGGGAGGAGGACTCGGAGCCGCCCCAGCTGTTGGAGACGAACTTCGCGCCGAGGGCGACGGCCTCGTTCTCCGCGGTGCCGAGGTCGGTGTCCGTCGCCGAGTTGGCCTCGACGAGGATGATGTTGCAGTTGGGGCAGACGGCGCTGACCATGTCGATGTCGAGCGCTTCCTCGCCGGCCCAGCCGGTGTCGTTCGCCGGGAGCGAGGTGGTGGAGCCGGTCTGGCCGACCTGCTTGAAGCAGCCGTTGGCCTTCGTGCACGCCGAGAGGCCGTACGTCGAGCGGTAGGTGGCCAGGTCGGACTCGGCGTTGGGGTCGTTGTACGCGTCGACCACCGCGACCGTGAGGCCGGAGCCGCCCGTCGAGGGCAGGTTGTAGGCGCTGTGCAGGTTGGCGGGGCTCAGGCCGGAGGGCGCGGCGGCCACCGCCGCGGCGAGCCGCTGCCTGATGTCGGTGCGCCGCTGGGCGAAGCAGGACGCGTGGCCCGCGCTCGGCTTGCCGCACAGGTGCTCGGTCGGCACCTTCTGGCCCGCCCTGCCGGTGGCGTGGACGGTCTGTGCCTTGGGGTCCGTCAGCGCCTTGGCGTTCTGGGTGACGGGGCCGGAGTGGGAGGAGTGCGCGGTGCCGGGGACGCCATGGGCCCCGGCGGCCGGTGCCGCCATGAGACCGGCGACGGTGAGGGCAAGAGCGGGGACGGCGGCGGTCAGAAGTCTTCGCAGGCTCCGTCGCCGCTTGCTCGGGCGTGACTCACGCATGGGGGTGCTGCCTCTCTCGGTTTGAGGCCGGCGCCGCGCAGACCTGGGTGGGGCCGTACGCGGAGCCACAGCCGGAAGTGGGGATTCACGAGCTGAGTGACAGGCCGTGAAACGCGTAGCGGCGGTGGACGCACGATCATGGGCATGACACTTGAATCACTGTGAACACCCTGCGATGGCGAGTGAGCGTGACATGACAGGGTGCGGGCAGAACGTAACCCGGACCACGGAAGGAGAGGCATACCCGGAGGGAGATCTTTGCCGCGCCATGAGCAGCGCTTAGCCCCCTCATTAGGAGGAGGTTGGCGCGTTGAGGAGAGGCAGGCGACCGGAGGCTGGTGACCGGAGTCAGAGGTCGGTCGGCAGCCGGCGGCGACTCTCCGACTCAGGTCACTAGGCCCAGAGCTGGCCCTGGAGTGTCTCGATCGCCTCTTCCGTCGTGGCGGCCGTGTAGACGCCGGTCGAGAGGTACTTCCAGCCACCGTCGGCCACCACGAAGACGATGTCGGCGCTCTCGCCCGCCTGGACGGCCTTCTTTCCGACACCGAGGGCGGCGTGCAGGGCCGCACCGGTGGAGATGCCCGCGAAGATCCCTTCCTGCTGGAGGAGTTCACGGGTACGGGCCACCGCGTCCGCAGAGCCGACCGAGAAGCGGGTGGTCAGCACGGACGCGTCGTACAGCTCCGGTACGAAGCCCTCGTCGAGGTTGCGCAGCCCGTACACCAGGTCGTCGTAGCGGGGCTCCGCCGCGACGATCTTCACGTCCGGCTTGTGCTCGCGCAGAAAGCGGCCCACGCCCATCAGCGTTCCCGTGGTGCCGAGGCCGGCCACGAAGTGGCTGACGGAGGGCAGGTCGGCGAGGATCTCGGGACCGGTCGTCGCGTAGTGCGCACCCGCGTTGTCCGGGTTGCCGTACTGGTAGAGCATCACCCAGTCCGGATGCTCGGCCGCGAGCTCCTTGGCGACGCGCACGGCGGTGTTGGAACCGCCCGCGGCCGGACTGGAGATGATCTCGGCGCCCCACATGCCCAGCAGGTCACGGCGCTCCTGGGAGGTGTTCTCCGGCATCACGCACACCATGCGGTAGCCCTTGAGCTTGGCCGCCATGGCCAGGGAGATGCCCGTGTTGCCCGACGTGGGCTCCAGGATCGTGCAGCCGGGGGTCAGCCGGCCGTCCTTCTCCGCCTGCTCGATCATGTGGAGTGCGGGCCGGTCCTTGACCGATCCGGTCGGGTTGCGGTCCTCCAGCTTGGCCCAGATACGGACGTCGGGGGACGGCGACAGCCGCGGCAGGCACACCAGAGGGGTGTTGCCCACCGCGGCCAGCGGGGAGTCGTAGCGCATCGGTGATCAGCGACCGTCAGGCCATGCCGCCGGCGACCGCCGGCAGGATCGTGACATTGTCGCCGTCGGCGATCTTGGTGTTGATGCCGTCGAGGAAGCGGACGTCCTCGTCGTTCAGGTAGACGTTCACAAAGCGGCGCAGTTCGCCGCCGGCGCCCTCGTCGACGATACGGGCCTGGATGCCCGCGTGGCGGGTCTCGAGGTCGGCGAACAGCTCGGCGAGGGTCTCCCCGTTGCCTTCGACGGCCTTCTGACCGTCTGTGTACTGGCGGAGGATGGTGGGGATGCGGACCTCGATGGCCATGGCTTTGGGCTCCTGTCGGGAGAGATCAGGTCGGTGGGCGCGCGTCAGCGCGAGGAAACACCGGCTGCGCCGGTTGCGACGCCGCGGCCCACGGCCGTGCGGCGGCAGGGCGGCGTCAACAGATGGCGCTGTTCAGCCTGCACAGGTCGACGTGCAGCCGCGCCACGAGCAGCGTGCCCGGCGTCTTCTTGCTCACGTCGTGGAAAACCATGGGCTCATCGTATCGATTCCCCCACCGGTGTCCGGAGTGTGATCTCGCATGGTGGATGAGTTCTGACCGAATCACGGGATCAGTAGCTCTCCACCACGGTGACCTCCTCCTCCGTCACCTCGCCCTCCACGATCCGGAACGAGCGGAACTGGAAGGGGCCCGCGCCGTCCGTGTCGGCGGTGGACACCAGGACGTAGTGGGCGCCCGGCTCGTTGGCGTAGCTGATGTCCGTGCGGGAGGGGTACGCCTCGGTCGCGGTGTGGGAGTGGTAGATGACCACCGGTTCCTCGTCGAGGTCGTCCATCTCCCGGTACAGCTTGAGCAGGTCGCCGGAGTCGAACTCGTAGAACGTGGGGGAACGGGCGGCGTTCAGCATCGGGATGAACCGCTCGGGGCGGCCGGAGCCCGCCGGACCGGCGACCACGCCGCACGCCTCGTCGGGGTGGTCCTGGCGGGCGTGGGCGACGATCCGGTCGTACAGGGCCTGGGTGATGGTCAGCATGACGGTCAGGATAAGAGAAGGGCCGTTCCGTACCGAGAGGTGGTACGGAACGGCCCACATGGTGAGCGGTGCGCTCAGCCGACCTTCTCCAGCTCCGACTCGCGGCGCTGGGTGACCTCCGGGTTGCGGGCCTTCAGCACGGCCCAGCCGATGGCCAGGGCGGCCGCCCACACGGCCATCACGTACAGGCAGACGCGGGAGTCGGCGTCGTACGCGATCAGGCAGGTGACGAAGAGCAGGAACGCGATGGCGATCCAGCTGCACACCGCGCCGCCCGGCGCCGGGAAGGAGGAGGCGGGCAGCCGGCCCGCGTCGACCGCGCGGCGGTACAGGACGTGGCTGACCAGGATCATCAGCCAGGTCCAGATGCCGGCCGCGGTGGCCACCGAGGTGACATAGCCGAAGGCCTTCTCCGGGACGATGTAGTTGAGGATCACGCCGATGCCCATGAAGGCGACCGAGACGGTGATGCCGAGGGCCGGGGTCTTGGACGCCGACAGCTTGCTGAAGACCCGGGGCGCCTCGCCGTTGTCCGCCAGGGTGCGCAGCATACGGCCCGTGGAGTACATGCCGGAGTTGCAGGACGACAGGGCCGCGGTGAGCACCACGAAGTTGACGATTCCGGCGCCGGCCGGGATGCCGATCATGGCGAACGCCTTCACGAAGGGGCTGACGCCCGGCGCGAACTCGGTCCACTTCACCACGCACAGGATGACGGTGAGGGCGCCGACGTAGAACAGGGCGATACGCCAGGGCAGGGTGTTGATGGCCTTCGGGAGGGTCTTCTCCGGGTTCTCCGACTCACCGGCCGTCACACCGACCAGCTCGACGGCGAGGTAGGCGAACATGACGCCCTGCAAGGTCATCAGCGAGGAGCCGATGCCCTTGGGGAAGAAGCCGTCGAACTGCCAGAGGTTGGAGACCGAGGCGGTGTCACCGGCCGCGCTGAAGCCGAAGGTGAGCACACCGAGACCGATCACGATCATGCCGACGAGCGCGGTGACCTTGACCATCGAGAACCAGAACTCGATCTCGCCGAACAGCTTCACCGAGATCAGGTTGGCCACGAAAAGGACCACCAGGAAGACCAGTGCCGTCACCCACTGCGGGATGTGCGGGAACCAGTAGTGGACGTAGATCGCGGCGGCCGTCAGCTCGGCCATGCCGGTCACCACCCACATCAGCCAGTACGTCCAGCCGGTGAAGTAGCCGAAGAACGGGCCGATGAACTCGCGGGAGTACTCCGCGAAGGAGCCCGAGACCGGGCGGTAGAGGAGCAGCTCGCCGAGTGCCCGCATGATGAAGAAGATGATCACGCCCGCGAGGGCGTACATGAGGATCAGGCTGGGCCCGGCCTTGGCGATGTTCGCCCCGGCACCCAGGAAGAGGCCGACGCCGATGGCGCCGCCGATCGCGATCATCTGGACCTGGCGGCTGCCGAGCCCGCGCTCGTACCCCTCCTCGGGGGCGTCGCCGCCCACGGCCTCACTGCCGTCGTACTGCTTGCCGACCTGCGATGAGGTCATGTTGGTGCGCCTTTCTCCACGCCGGCCCGAGCCAGTCCCATGGCTTCGGACCGGGTTCCGATCCCCCCGGATGAAATGGAGTTGTGCCTGGCCGGCGATCCGCCGACTCGGTGGCGCACCCGAGTGGACAGGGGTGGTGTCCCTCGGGCGGTCGTGAAGATTTATCACGGCCGCAACATTGATCGGCGGCGCGACATGTGACGCACCGCACGGGAAGAAGGGGACAAAAAACTACCGGAAGGGACAAATACGGCCGCAACGGTGATGCGATCGTTATCCGGATTTGAGCGTCCTCTGAGCGAACACCGGAGGGCGGCCCGAAGGGGGACGATGTCCGTACTTCAGGGCATACGTCGGGACGCCCTCAGGGCAGAAGGGTCGTGACGAGGGTTTCCTGGAGGCCGCCGAGCCACAGGTACGCCATCACCATCGGCTTGCGCGGATCCTCGTCCGGCAGCTCGTAGAGGTGATCGGTGTCGTCCTCGTCGAGGATCTCCAGCCGGGAACCGATCGCCAGACGCAGGTCGTTGAGGGCGCCCAGCCACTGCTCGGAGTCCCCGCGCGTCAGCTTCAGCACCCCGCCCTCCCCGCTCGCCGAGGTCAGGCCGTCCAGCGAGCGGATCACCGCCAGGGCGTTCTCCCGCTTGCGCGCGCGCAGGTCGTTCTCGGTGAAGCGGCGGAACTCCGCGGAGTACACGCGCCGCTCGTCGGCCTCCTCCGGCGAGACCGGCTCCCCGCCGGGGCCGCCGTAGGCGTCCGGGAACAGGCGGCGCAGCACCGGGTCGGAGGGCGGTTCGCTCGGGCCCTCCGCGAACAGCTCGGCGAGCGGGTCGTCGGGGGCGTCCTCGGCCGGGCCGGGCCCGATGAGTTCCAGCAGCTGAACGGCCAGCGACCGGATGATGGAGATCTCGACGTCGTCGAGCGCGACGGCCGCGCCGCCGCCGGGGAGCGGTTCGAAGTGTCCTGGCATGGGTCTTTTCGCTGCTTGACGGATCTGCGGCTGGCGCTACTTGCGGTCCTGCTGAAGGGTGGCCCACAGACCGTAGCCGTGCATGGCCTGCACGTCGCGCTCCATCTCCTCGCGCGTCCCGCTGGAGACGACCGCCCGGCCCTTGTGGTGGACGTCGAGCATGAGCTTGGTGGCCTTGTCCTTGGAGTACCCGAAGTACGCCTGGAAGACATACGTCACATAGCTCATCAGGTTGACCGGGTCGTTGTGGACGATCGTCACCCAGGGGACGTCCGGTTCCGGGACGGCGAACTCTTCCTCCGCCGACTCGGTCTTCTCGATCTCAAGGGGTGCGGGAGCCGTCACACGGCCCATGCTGCCATCCCGAGGGGGGGCTCGCACAAACGGACACCCCCACCACCGGCATAAATCGTCAGATTGACGAGATGGGAGTACGATCAGCGCCCATGAACACTGCGGACCTTGGGCTGCCGGTGGACGTTCCCTCGACGGCGCTCTTCACCGACCACTACGAACTGACGATGCTGCAGGCCGCTCTCGCCGCGGGTAGCGCCGGGCGGCGCTCCGTCTTCGAGGTCTTCACCCGCCGGCTGCCGGAGGGCCGCCGCTACGGCGTCGTGGCCGGCACCGGACGGGTCCTGGACGCCGTGGAGAACTTCCGCTTCGACGCGGGCGTCCTCGGATTCCTGCGGGAGCGCGGGATCGTCGACGAGGAGACGCTCCGGTGGCTCGCCGCCTACCGCTTCCGCGGCGACATCTGCGGCTACCCGGAGGGCGAGGTGTACTTCCCGGGCTCGCCGATCATGCGGGTCGAGGGTTCCTTCGCCGAGTGTGTGCTCCTGGAGACCGTGATCCTTTCGATCCTCAACCACGACTCCGCCGTGGCGGCCGCCGCCTCCCGCATGTCCTCCGCCGCCGACGGCCGGCCGCTGATCGAGATGGGCGCCCGCCGCACCCACGAACTGGCCGCGGTCGCCGCCTCGCGCGCCGCGTACATCGGCGGCTTCACCACCACCTCGGACCTGGCGGCCGGCTTCCGGTACGGGATACCCACGGTCGGGACGTCCGCGCACGCCTTCACGCTCCTGCACGACAGCGAGCGGGACGCCTTCCGGGCCCAGATGGAGTCGCTGGGCCGGGGCACCACGCTGCTGGTGGACACCTACGACGTCGCCGAGGCCGTGCGGCTGGCCGTCGAGGTGGCCGGGCCCGAGCTGGGCGCCGTCCGCATCGATTCCGGCGATCTGCTGGTGGTCGCGCACCGGGTCCGGCATCAGCTGGACGCACTGGGCGCCACCCAGACGAAGATCACCGTGACCTCGGACCTGGACGAGTACGCGATCGCCTCACTGCGGGCGGCCCCGGTGGACGCGTACGGCGTCGGCACCCAGGTGGTCACGGGCTCCGGGCACCCCACCTGCTCGATGGTCTACAAGCTGGTCGCCCGGGCCGAGTCGGCGGATCCCAAGGCCCCGCTGGTGCCGGTCGCGAAGAAGTCGAGCGGCGGCAAGACGTCCATCGGCGGACGCAAGTGGGCGGCTCGGCGGCTCGACGAGGACGGGGTGCCCGAGGCCGAGGTCGTGGGCACCGGGCCGGTGCCGGACGAGCTGGCGGACCGGCAGCTGCTGGTCCAGCTGGTCAAGGGCGGAGAGATCGTGACCCGCGAGCCACTGGACGTCGTGCGCGACCGGCACATGGCCGCACGCGCCGATCTGCCGCTGTCGGCGACCCAGCTCTCGCGCGGGGAACCCGTGCTTCCGACCGAGTACCTCTGACCGGGTGCCTGGGGGGGATACGACACCAGCGCACCCGCGCACCGGACCGACCACCTCGCGCCCCCTCCCGCCCGCCCCGGGAAGTCTCTAGGCTCGGTAGTTCGTACAGACGGCCGGGCCCCGTACCCCTCCCCCTGTCGAACCGCTGCCGACCCGAAGGACACCGACCATGCGCCGCGCCTTGATCGTCGTAGACGTGCAGAACGACTTCTGTGAAGGCGGCAGCCTCGCGGTGGCCGGAGGTGCCGACGTGGCCGCCGCGATCACCGAGCTGATCGGGCAGGCTCCCGCCGGGTACCGCCACGTCGTGGCCACCCGGGACCACCACATCGCGCCGGGCGGGCACTTCGCCGACAACCCCGACTATGTGCACTCGTGGCCCGCGCACTGCGTGGCCGGCACCGAGGGCGTGGGCTTCCACCCCAATTTCGCCCCGGCGGTCGCCTCCGGAGCGATCGACGCCGTCTTCGACAAGGGGGCGTACGCGGCGGCCTACAGCGGGTTCGAGGGGGTCGACGAGAACGGGCTGCCGCTGGGCGACTGGCTGCGGGAGCGCGGGATCGACGAGGTGGACGTGGTGGGCATCGCCACGGACCACTGTGTGCGCGCCACCGCCCTGGACGCCGTCCGCAACGGCTTCCGCACCCAGGTGCTGCTGGACCTGACCGCCGGGGTGTCCGAGGAGACCACGGAGCGGGCGCTCGCGGAGCTCCGGGAGGCCGGGGTGGAGCTGTCCGGCAAGCCGGTGGTGTAGCCGCGGCTCACGCCTGCGGTGCCTTCTGCCGCAGCAGGGCCCTGATCGGGCGCCACAGCTCCTGCGGCAGTTCCTGGCCCTCGCTGCCGGGGGCCGTGCGCCATATCAGGCCGTCGGGATGGTGCAGGACCGCGGTGATCTCGTCGGGGGTCGGCGGGGCCGCGTTGCCGCGCAGATACACCGCGCGCAGGCCCAGATTGCGCAGGCGCGTCAGCGCCCGGGCGCGGTTCTGGGCGAGCACCAGCACGCGGACGAGACCGCCCGCCGAGCCCGGGCTGGGCAGGTTCAGCGCCACCACCACACTGCCGCTCGGCAGCTTGCAGAAACCTCCTGCGGCCATGCCCTTTCACACCCCCGTGAGAACTGATGTCAATAAGAGAGCCACAGGACGCACCTAAACACGATCGGCCGCGACCCGCCAGGGGGTCGCGGCCGATCACGCTCCGACCTGCACAAACGCTGTTCTGTTTGTGAGCTGCTCCACTCCGGAC
>NZ_JAKEEB010000034.1 GCF_021462825.1 Streptomyces glomeratus
GGTGCCGGAGTCGAAGATCGTGGAGACCCTGATCGAGGAGGCCATGAAGCTCGCCGAGCAGATGGAGAAGGACGGCGTGGCCTCCGGCGAGCCGTCCGTCTCCGTCGCGGAGTGACCTTTCCCTTCCCGCGCTTTTCCCGAGTCCCGTCACCTTTGGGTGGCGGGACTCGGTCGTACGTCCGCCCAGACGCGTTTCCCCGGACTGCGCGGCTCCACACCCCACCGGTCGGCGAGCGCCTCCACCAGTAACAGGCCCCGCCCGGACTGGTCGTCCCCCGGATCCCCAGCGGGCCGGTGTTCGGGAAGGCGCTCGGTGCGGGTGTCGGAGACCTCCAGCCGTACTCCGTCCGGCGTATCGGTCAGCCGGAGATGGAAGTCCCGCCCCGGCACATGCCCGTGCCGTACGGCGTTGGCGGCCAGTTCGGCGGCGATGAGCGTGACCGTCTCGTTGAGGGGGCTGTCGTAGGGGTGCCCCCACTCGTGGAGACGGTGTGAGACCAGACGCCGGGCGAGCCGGGCGCCCCGGGGACTGGACGTGAAGCGCATCTCGAACGCGTGCGCGTGCGGGGTGCGCTTCTGCATATGCCAGTCGGAGGGAGTTGCTGACTTCACGGGGCTTACGCTCGCGCACGCTGCGTAGCGTTGAACAGCGACTGAGCCGGGACCGTCGTGTGTTGTACGTGGTCGGGGCGCGTCTGTACGCGAGGTGAGCCGTAACCGGTGCTGCGCGAGAACGGTGAGGGGTGTATGAGCGAGGAGCAGACCACGGGGACGGGCGTACCGCACCTTTTCGGACGGCAGTTGAAGAGGCTGCGGGCGTGGGCGGGGATGGGGCGCGCCGAACTGGGCGCGCGTACGGGCTATTCGGAGTCGACGATCGCCTCGTTCGAGCAGGGGAGACGGATTCCGTCGCGGCAGTTCATCGTGCGGGCGGATGAAGTGCTGGGTGCGCATGGGGTGTTGCTGGAGCTGGTCGAGGAGATGGAGAGGGCGCAGTATCCGCCGTTCTTCCAGGACGCGGTGAAGTTGGAGAGGGAGGCGGTCGCGTTGCACTTCTTCGCCGTTCAAACGGTTCCCGGTCTGTTGCAGACGGAGGAGTATGCGCGAGCGGTGTTCGCCATACGGCGGCCGCCGTTGGACGAGGCGACGATCGAGCAGCGCGTGACGGCGCGTCTGGCCCGGCAGGAGATTTTCGTGCGTAAGCCGATGCCCGTGATCAGCTTTGTGCTCGAAGAGGCGGTCCTGCGCAAGCAATTAGGTGGACCGGCGGTCACACGAGGGCAGTTGGAACAGATCCTGCTCATTGGTGAGCGACCCAACGTCGAGATCCAGGTCATGCCTGACAACCGTGAGGAACATGCGGCACTCTCAGGTCGCTTCACCTTGATCGAGACAACCAACGGGCGCAGGATCGCCTACGTGGAGGCGTTCAAGAGCAGCCGTCTCTTCACCGACCGGTCCACCGTCAGGGAACTGGACGAGCGTTACGGCGTTCTGCGCGCACAAGCCCTGACGCCCCGCGAATCGCTGGCTCACGTAGAGAAGTTGCTGGGAGGGACATGAACACCCAAGAACCGTCCGAGCTGATGTGGTTCAAGAGCAGCTACAGCGACGGTGAAGGCGGCGAATGCGTAGAAGTCGCCCCCTGCCCCACCGCCATCCACGTACGCGACTCCAAGCACGACCCGGACACCGGTCCCACCCTCACCCTCCGGCCCGTGACCTGGGAGGCGTTCATAGGCTTTGCCGCTCGGTGACCGTGCGCTTACGCTCTGCCGCCGGGCGGCGCCCCGGTGGCACGCCAGGTACAGTGCGGAGATCAGCAGACCCCAGGGTGAGGCTTCCGCACGTGTTGACGCAGACCACCACTCGGGTCCTCGAGCCGAGTGACCTGGACGCCGCGCTCGCGGTCCTCGACCGCGAGCCGGTCGCGAACGCCTTCGTGGCGTCCCGGGTCCAGGTGGCGGGCCTCGACCCCTGGCGTCTCGGCGGTGAGATGTGGGGCTGGTACGAGGACGGCATGCTCACGTCGCTCTGCTACGCGGGCGCCAACCTCGTGCCGATCTGTGCGACCCCGCGCGCGGTGCGCGCCTTCGCCGACCGCGCCCGGCGCGGCGGCCGCCGCTGCTCCTCGATCGTCGGTCCCGCCGAGCCCACCGCCCAGCTGTGGCGGCTGCTGGAGCCCGGCTGGGGCCCGGCCCGCGAGGTCCGTGCCCACCAGCCGCTCATGGTCACCGACCGTATGCCCGCCGACATCGCCCCGGATCCCTACGTCCGCCGCATCCGCAAGGACGAGATGGAGACGATCATGCCGGCGTGCGTGGCGATGTTCACCGAGGAGGTCGGCGTCTCCCCCATGGCCGGTGACGGCGGGCTGCTGTACCAGGCGCGGGTCGCCGAACTCGTCGGCGCCGGGAGGTCCTTCGCCCGGCTCGACGACCAGGGCCGGGTCGTGTTCAAGGCGGAGATCGGCGCGGCCACCCCGCAGGCCTGCCAGATCCAGGGCGTCTGGGTCGCCCCCGAGTACCGCGGCCAGGGCTTCGCGGCGCCCGGCATGGCGGCGGTGCTGCGGTACGCGCTCGCGGACGTGGCGCCGATGGCGAGCCTGTACGTCAACGACTTCAACACGGCCGCCCGGCGGACGTACCGCAGGGTGGGGTTCCGGGAGGTCGGCGCCTTCATGAGCATCTTGTTCTGAGAGGGGCACGGCACCCCGGTAGGCTCCAGACATGCCGCGTACCCCCGACGACGTAGTGATCGGCCCCCTGGACCTGTCCGCACGCGTCGACGAGGCGCTCGCCGTGCAGGCCGTCGCGTTCGGGCTCGGCGCCGAGGAGATCGCCGTACGCCGCCAGATCGTGCTGCGGCACATGACCTACCCCGGAGCGCGCGCCCTCGGCGCCACCACCGCCGCCGGACGGCTCGCCGGGTTCGTCTACGGCATGCCCAACGACCGTACGCACTGGTGGTCCACCGTCGTCGAGCCGTATCTGCGCGCCCAGGGACACGCCGACTGGCTCGACGACTCCTTCGTGATCACCGAGCTGCACGTCCACCCCCACCACCAGAACCGCGGCATCGGGCGCGCCCTGATCACCACCATCACCGACGGCGCCACGCAGCCCCGCTCGATCCTCTCGGCGATCGACACCGACAGCCCGGCCCGCGGCCTGTACCACTCGCTGGGCTATGTGGATCTCGCGCGGCAGGTGATCTTCCCCAGCGCGCCCAAGCCGTACGCCGTGATGGGAGCCCCGCTGCCGCTCCGTCGCCGATAACGGATTTCCACCGGCACAGCAAGCCCGGCTAACCTCCTAGCCATCAGACTCCCCCATCCCGGCCTCGCCAGGGCGGGGGGACCCCCATCGGCAGGAGTACGAGAAACCATGGCGAACGCACCGGTCCAGCGCATGTCCCAGTTGATGGTGAAGACGCTGCGCGACGACCCGGCGGACGCCGAGGTCCTCAGCCACAAGCTGCTGGTCCGCGCCGGCTACGTCCGCCGCACCGCCGCCGGCGTGTGGACCTGGCTGCCGCTCGGCAAGAAGGTCCTCGCCAACGTGGAGCGGATCGTCCGCGAGGAGATGGACGCGATCGGCGCGCAGGAGGTGCTGCTCCCCGCGCTGCTGCCGCGCGAGCCGTACGACGCGACGGGCCGCTGGGACGAGTACGGCGCCGAGCTGTTCCGCCTCAAGGACCGCAAGGGCGGCGACTACCTGCTCGGCCCGACCCACGAGGAGATCTTCACCCTGCTGGTGAAGGACCAGGCGTCCTCCTACAAGGACCTGCCGGTCATCCTCTACCAGATCCAGACGAAGTTCCGGGACGAGGCCCGTCCCCGCGCGGGCATCCTGCGCGGCCGCGAGTTCCTGATGAAGGACTCGTACTCCTTCGACCTCGAGGACGAGGGCCTCGCCCGGTCCTACGCCCTGCACCGCCAGGCCTACCAGCGGGTCTTCGAGCGCCTCGGCCTCGACTACCGCATCGTCGCCGCGACCGCGGGTGCGATGGGCGGATCCAAGTCGGAGGAGTTCCTCGCCCCGGCCGGCGCCGGCGAGGACACCTTCGCGGACTGCCCGAACTGCGACTTCGCGGCCAACACCGAGGCGATCACCTACACGGCGAAGCCGGTCGACGCCACGGACGTGCCCGCGCTCGAGGAGATCCCGACCCCCGACACCCCGACCATCGAGACCCTCGCCGCCTCGCTCGGCGTCCCGGCCTCCGCCACCCTGAAGAACCTCCTCGTCAAGGTCGACGGCGAGATCGTCGCCGTCGGTGTCCCCGGCGACCGCGAGGTCGACATGGGCAAGGTCGAGGCGCACTTCGCCCCGGCCGCCGTCGAGCTGGTCACCGTCGACGACTTCATCACCCGTCCCGACCTGGTCCGCGGCTACGTCGGCCCGCAGGGCCTGGACAAGGTCACGTACATCGCCGACCCGCGCGTGGCCCCCGGCACCTCCTGGATCACCGGCGCCAACAAGGAGGGCATGCACGCGAAGAACGTGGTCGCGGGCCGTGACTTCGAGGTCGACGCGTACGTCGACGTGGTGGTCGTGCAGGAGGGCGACCCGTGCCCCAACTGCGGCACCGGACTCAGGCTCGACCGTGCGATCGAGATCGGACACATCTTCCAGCTGGGCCGCAAGTACACCGACGCCCTCAAGCTCGACGTGCTCGGCCAGAACGGCAAGCCGGTCCGCGTGACCATGGGCTCCTACGGCATCGGAGTCTCCCGCGCGGTCGCCGCGCTCGCCGAGCAGACCGCCGACGAGCAGGGCCTGTGCTGGCCCGCGGAGGTCGCCCCGGCGGACGTGCACGTCGTGGCGGCCGGCAAGGCGCTCCAGACCGAGCTGGCTCTGGAGGTGTCCGGCAAGCTGGCCGAGGCCGGCGTCCGCGTCCTGGTGGACGACCGGGCCGGTGTCTCCCCGGGCGTGAAGTTCACGGACGCCGAGCTGATCGGTGTGCCGAAGATCCTGGTGGCGGGCCGCCGCTCCGCCGAGGGCATCGTGGAGCTGAAGGACCGCCGGACGGGTGAGCGCGAGGAACTGACGGTGGACGAGGCCATCGCCCGCCTCACCGTCTGACGCCCCCGCACCATGAACGCGGCGACGGCCGCCGGTCCCGAGGACCGGCGGCCGTCGGCTTTGCCTTCCCCTGCCTTCCGGAAGGTCCCGCCCCGCTGGAGCAGGTCGCCTAGAGCCAGGTCGCGAACTCCAGCAGGAGCTCCGCGTCCTGGGTGCGGCCCACGCGGCGTGCCCGTACCCCGGACTCGACCGCCCGGAACAGCGTCCAGCCGCGCAGCCGCTCCTGGTCCAGGTCCAGCGACTCCGCGAGCCGCTTCACCCGGCGGCGCGTGATCGCCGCCCCGGAGGGCGCCGCGATCAGGTCCTCCACCCGGTCCCGCACCAGACGCGCCAGATCGAAGGCGCACTCGCCGACCACCGGGTCCGGGCCCACGGCCAGCCACGGCATCCGCTCCCCGGCGAGGATCTTGCTCTGCCGGAAGGTGCCGTGCAGCAGCCGGTCCTCGGGCGGGGCGGCCAGCAGCTGCTCGCGGGCCACGAGCGCCGCCTCGATCAGCGGCGCCGCCTCGGGGTCCGTCCGGGCCCCCTCCCGCATCGCCTCGGCCTGCCGCCCGGTGCGCCCCGCCACCGTCTCGAAACAGTGCCCGGCAGGCGGCGCCACCCACAGCCGGCGCAGTGTGCCCGCCGCCTCCAGCAGGGCCTTCGCCTCCGGCAGCGAGCGCACCGACATCTCCGGATGGAGACGCTCCAGCAGCAGCACCCCCCGCTCGGTGTCCGCGTCCAGGAGCCGTACCGCCCCGGAGCCGTTCCAGTGCGCCAGAGCCGCCCGCTCGCTCTCCGGCCGCGCCCGGGGCGGCGCCAGCTTCAGCACGGCTGGCGTGCCGTCCGCCTGCCGCACCAGCAGCACCACGCTGCTGCGCCCGCCCGGCGCCTGCACCCGCTCCACGGCCAACCCGCGTAGATCGACGGCCTGCCGGATCAGCTCGGGGAGCCGGCCCAGCCACTCGGCGCCACCGTCCGGCAGCGTCTCGCCGAGCGCCCGCACAAGACGCTGCGGCGGTTCGAAAGCCATGCGCGAGGTGTTCCTTTCCAGGTCGGCTTCGCACGCGTGCGGTGTGCGCGTACGCCAAGGGTCCCGCGGCGCCGCTCAGGCCCGCGGTGTCACCGGCGCGGCGGGGGTGGCCCCGGCCGCCCGCTCGGCGAGACCAGGGAAGGCTACGCTCTCGCCGCTCCAGCGCACCGCCCGCACCGCCGCCTCCCGCAGCGCCTGCGCGGCGGACCGCCGCCGCTCGCCCGTCGAGGCCCGGACCAGGTCCGAGTACACCCCGGCCACCCGCTCCTCCAACTCGGCGGCCAGCCGCACGGCGGCGGCCGGGTCGGCAACGGAGAAGGGCAGCGCGTACGCGGCCGCGGCGGCCTCCGGTGTGCCCCCCAGGTCCCGCACGGCCCGTGCCAGTTCGTCCCGCCGGGCGCGGTGGGCATCGTAGGCGGCGTGTGCCTCCGCCCGCCGGGCCTGCTGGATGCGCCCGCCGACCACCCCGTAGCCGTAGACCGCGGCGTGCTCGGCCCGCAGGGCGGCCTGGAGGGCCGTCAGCTCGCCGCTGCCGGCCCTCGGCGCGCTGTCACTGGTGCTCAATGTCCGCCCTCCGTCAGCAGATACACATGCGCGGCCCCGGCCGCCGCCACGGACGCCATCAGCCGCGCCAGCTCGCCCGGCACCCCCAGCAGCGCGTCGGTCCGCCGGTCGGCCAGGGCGCGCTCGGCCTGCGCCAGACCGGCGAGGGCCGCCTTGGGGTCGGCCGGTACGGCGGGCGCAGCCGGCGAGGCAGGGGCGGAAGCCGGGGCCGACGCCGAGGCCGAGGGGGACGCCGAGGTCCCCGCGTGGCCGCCGAACGCCTGTGCGTGCCGGACGACCTGGGCCCGCAGCGGCCTCAGCCGGGCGGCCAGCGCCGGATGGGCGGCGATCACGGCGGCGTACCGTTCCGCCAACTCCTCGCTGTCGCGGGCCGCACGGGCGCGTGCCCGGTCGGCGGCCGAGAAACGGCGGCCCGGGCCGGCCGGGTCGGAGGCGCCGGAGCAGCCCGCGACCAGCGCGGCGCCCGCGGCCGAGGCGAACAGGCTCCTTCTGCGCAGACGGATGCGCGGATGCGGGGGGAACGGCACGGCAGACGTCCTCGAAGACCTCGTACGAACGGATGGGCGGCTGCCCGTGATCACCGTACCCGCGCCCTGCCCCACCACTCGCCATCGGCTCGGCCCTGGCGGCCGACGGTGCCGGTGGACGGCAACACCCCCCGGGACCGGATACCCTTTGACCTGACACGCGACCATCCCCACAACAGCACACGCGGCCGAGGAGTCACCCGGATGAGCACCACCCAGAGCGAGAGGCTGCGAGAACTGCTGGAACCGCTCGTCAGCTCCCAGGGGCTCGATCTCGAGGAGATCGCCGTGGACTCGGTCGGACGCAAGCGGGTGCTGCGCGTCGTCGTCGACTCCGACACCGGGGCCGATCTGGACCAGATCGCCGATGTGAGCCGCGCGCTCTCGGCGAAGCTCGACGAGACGGACGCGATGGGCGAGGGCGAGTACACCCTCGAGGTCGGAACCCCGGGCGCGGAGCGCCTCCTCAGGGAACACCGGCACTACGTGCGGGCCGCGGGCCGGCTGGTGAAGTTCCAGCTGGCCGAGGGCGGCGAGCTGGTCGCCAGGATTCTGCGGGTCGACGACGACGGAGTCGACCTCGAGGTACCAGGTGTGAAGGGCCGCAAGGCCACCACTCGCAGACTCGCCTTCCCGGACATCGACAGGGCGCGCGTACAGGTCGAGTTCAGCCGCAAGGACACGAAGGACATGAAGGAAGAGGAGGAGGCGTAGCCGTGGACATCGACATGAGTGCCCTGCGGGGCTTGGTACGGGAGAAGGAGATCTCCTTCGACCTGCTGGTCGAGGCGATCGAGGCGGCCCTCCTCATCGCCTACCACCGCACCGAGGGAAGCCGCCGCCACGCGCGCGTGGAGCTCAACCGGGAGACCGGCCATGTGACCGTGTGGGCGAAGGAGGACCCCGAGGACCTTCAGGACGGGCAGGAGCCGCGCGAGTTCGACGACACCCCGTCGGGCTTCGGCCGGATCGCCGCCACCACCGCCAAGCAGGTCATCCTGCAGCGCCTGCGCGACGCGGAGGACGACGCGACGCTCGGCGAGTACGCGGGCCGCGAGGGCGACATCGTCACCGGCGTGGTCCAGCAGGGCCGCGACCCGAAGAACGTGCTGGTGGACATCGGCAAGCTCGAGGCCATCCTGCCGGTGCAGGAGCAGGTGCCCGGCGAGAGCTACGAGCACGGCAAGCGGATCCGCTCGTACGTCGTTCGGGTGGCCAAGGGTGTGCGCGGTCCCTCCGTCACCCTCTCGCGCACCCACCCCAATCTGGTGAAAAAGCTGTTCGCGCTCGAGGTTCCGGAGATCGCCGACGGGTCCGTCGAGATCGCCGCGATCGCCCGTGAGGCGGGCCACCGCACGAAGATCGCCGTCCGGTCCACCCGATCGGGTCTGAACGCCAAGGGCGCCTGCATCGGCCCGATGGGCGGCCGTGTGCGCAACGTCATGGGCGAGCTGAACGGCGAGAAGATCGACATCGTCGACTGGTCGGACGACCCGGCCGAGATGGTGGCGAACGCCCTCTCGCCCGCTCGTGTCTCCAAGGTGGAGGTCGTGGACCTCGCGGCCCGCTCCGCGCGGGTGACGGTCCCCGACTACCAGCTGTCGCTCGCGATCGGCAAGGAGGGGCAGAACGCCCGCCTCGCCGCCCGGCTCACCGGCTGGCGGATCGACATCCGACCGGACACCGAGCAGCCCGCCGACCGGCAGGAACAAGGCCGCTGACCTCGGCCGGGGAATAGATCCCGGCCGGGAGTCGCTGAGATCACGACAGTTTTCTGCGCAGCAACTGTTCGATTCTTGCCCCAAAGGGGTGAGGTCGGCGCGGGGAGGTAGACTTAACCGTGTCTGGCCGGACGCATGCCCGCGCATGCCCTGAGCGCACCTGCGTGGGGTGCCGGGAGCGAGCGGCCAAGATCGAACTGCTGCGCACCGTGGTGATCGAGGACACCTGCGTCCCCGATCCTCGCGGTACGCTGCCCGGCCGGGGAGCCTATGTGCACCCCGTGCCGGCCTGTGTCGACCTGGCGGTTCGCCGCCGGGCATTCCCGCGGGCGCTCCGCGTCCCGGGACCGCTCGATGTAAAGGCGTTGCGCCAGTACGTCGAGCAGACCGAAGGTTGCCGACAGCGCCTAGCTGAGCAGGCAGCACCGTAAGAAGCGCCGCGCGGAACGCCGTGCGGACTGGTACCTCGCGAGTCGAAAGCAGGTCGAGATTGCGATGAGCACTCGATGAGTACGCGATGAGTACGCCCATGAACTAGCGACGGTCCGGCCGCAACCCGGACCTCAAAGGAGCGAAGTGGCTAAGGTCCGGGTCTACGAACTCGCCAAGGAGTTCGGTGTGGAGAGCAAGGTCGTCATGGCCAAGCTCCAGGAACTCGGTGAATTCGTCCGTTCGGCGTCCTCGACGATCGAGGCGCCCGTAGTACGTAAGCTGACCGACGCCTTGCAGCAGGGCAGCGGCGGTGGCGCGAAGTCCGCCGCCTCCCGCAAGGCTGCACCGGCGAAGCCGGCCGCGCCGTCCCCGGCGCAGGCCGCACGTCCGGCTGCCCCGCGCCCGCCGGCGCCCAAGCCCCCGGCGGCCGAGCGTCCCGCGGCCGAGCGTCCCGCGGCCCCGAGCCAGGGTCCGCGGCCGACGCCCGGCCCGAAGCCCGCGCCGCGGCCCGCCCCGGCGGCCCCCGCCCCGAGCGCACCCGAGTTCACGGCGCCGCCGTCGGCTCCGGCCGCCCCGAGCCCGCGTCCGGGAGCCCGTCCCGGCGCCCCGAAGCCCGGCGCACGTCCGGCCGCGCCCGGTCAGGGGCAGGGCCAGGGCGGCGGTCAGGCCGCTCGTCCCGGCGCCTCGCGTCCGGGCGGTCCGGGACCGCGTTCCGGTGCCCGTCCGGCCGGTCCCCGTCCGGGCAACAACCCCTTCACCTCCGGTGGCTCCACCGGTATGGCGCGCCCGCAGGCGCCCCGTCCGCAGGGCCCCCGC
Source organism: Streptomyces glomeratus (assembly GCF_021462825.1). GTDB lineage: Bacteria > Actinomycetota > Actinomycetes > Streptomycetales > Streptomycetaceae > Streptomyces > Streptomyces glomeratus. The sequence continues at coordinate 10,160 of NZ_JAKEEB010000034.1, forward strand.
CCGGGTGGTCCCGGTGGCCCCGGCGCTCCGCGTCCGCAGGCCTCGGGCCAGGGCGGTCCCCGTCCGCAGGGTGCGGGCGGCGGTCCTCGTCCGCAGGCTCCGGGCGGTCCGCGTCCGACCCCGGGCTCGATGCCCCGTCCGCAGGGCGGTCCGCGTCCCGGCGGCGGTCCCGCGGGCCCGCGTCCGAACCCCGGCATGATGCCGCAGCGTCCCGCTGCCGGCCCGCGTCCCGGCGGCGGCCCCGGCGGCCGTGGTCCGGCCGGTGCCGGTCGTCCCGGCGGCGGCGGTCGTCCGGGCGGCGGCGGCTTCGCCGGTCGTCCCGGCGGCGGCGGTGCCGGTCGTCCCGGCGGTGGCGGCGGCTTCGCCGGCCGTCCCGGTGGCGGTGCTCCCGGTGGTGGCGGCGGCTTCGGTGGCGGCGGTGGCCGTCCCGGCTTCGGCGGCCGTCCCGGTGGTCCGGGTGGTCGCGGTGGCACGCAGGGTGCGTTCGGCCGTCCCGGCGGTCCGGCGCGTCGTGGCCGCAAGTCGAAGCGGCAGCGCCGTCAGGAGTACGAGGCCATGCAGGCCCCGTCGGTCGGCGGTGTGATGCTGCCTCGCGGCAACGGCGAGACCATTCGCCTGTCGCGCGGTGCGTCGCTCACCGACTTCGCGGAGAAGATCAACGCCAACCCGGCGTCCCTCGTCGCGGTCATGATGAACCTCGGCGAGATGGTCACGGCCACGCAGTCCGTCTCCGACGAGACCCTGCTGCTCCTCGCCGGCGAGATGAACTACACGGTTCAGATCGTCAGCCCCGAGGAGGAGGACCGCGAGCTGCTCGAGTCCTTCGACCTGGAGTTCGGTGAGGACGAGGGCTCCGAGGAGGACCTGGTCGTCCGTCCGCCGGTGGTGACCGTCATGGGTCACGTCGACCACGGTAAGACCCGTCTGCTCGACGCCATCCGCAAGACGAACGTCATCGCGGGCGAGGCCGGTGGCATCACCCAGCACATCGGTGCCTACCAGGTCGCGACCCAGGTCAACGGCGACGACCGGGCGATCACCTTCATCGACACCCCGGGTCACGAGGCGTTCACCGCCATGCGTGCCCGTGGTGCCAAGTCGACGGACATCGCGATCCTCGTGGTCGCGGCCAACGACGGTGTGATGCCGCAGACGGTCGAGGCCCTGAACCACGCCAAGGCGGCCGAGGTGCCGATCGTGGTCGCGGTCAACAAGATCGACGTCGAGGGCGCGGACCCGACCAAGGTGCGCGGTCAGCTGACCGAGTACGGCCTGGTGGCCGAGGAGTACGGCGGCGACACGATGTTCGTCGACATCTCCGCCAAGCAGGGCCTGCACATCGACAGCCTGCTCGAGGCCGTGATCCTCACGGCCGACGCCGCCCTGGACCTTCGGGCCAACCCGAACCAGGACGCGCAGGGCATCTCGATCGAGTCCCGTCTCGACCGCGGCCGTGGCGCCGTGGCGACGGTCCTCGTCCAGCGAGGCACGCTGCGGGTCGGCGACACGATGGTGGTCGGCGACGCGTACGGCCGCGTCCGGGCGATGCTCGACGACAACGGCAACAACGTGGCCGAGGCCGGCCCGTCGACGCCGGTGCAGGTCCTGGGTCTGACCAACGTCCCGGGTGCCGGCGACAACTTCATCGTGGTCGAGGAGGACCGTACGGCCCGCCAGATCGCGGAGAAGCGCGCCGCCCGCGAGCGGAACGCCGCGTTCGCCAAGCGCACGCGCCGTGTCTCGCTGGAGGACCTGGACAAGGTGCTGAAGGCCGGCGAGGTCCAGCAGCTGAACCTGATCATCAAGGGCGACGCGTCCGGATCGGTCGAGGCTCTGGAGTCCTCCCTGCTTCAGCTGGACGTCGGCGAAGAGGTCGACATCCGCGTCCTGCACCGCGGCGTCGGTGCGGTCACGGAGTCGGACATCGACCTGGCGATGGGCTCGGACGCCATCGTGATCGGCTTCAACGTCCGTGCGGCAGGCCGCGCGGCGCAGATGGCCGAGCGCGAGGGCGTGGACGTCCGGTACTACTCGGTCATCTACCAGGCGATCGAGGAGATCGAGGCGGCCCTGAAGGGCATGCTGAAGCCGGAGTTCGAGGAGGTCGAGCTCGGTACGGCGGAGATCCGCGAGGTCTTCAAGTCGTCCAAGCTGGGCAACATCGCCGGTGTGCTCATCCGCTCGGGCGAGGTCCGACGCAACACCAAGGCCCGCCTCATCCGCGACGGCAAGGTGGTCGCGGAGAACCTCACCATCGAGGGCCTGCGTCGCTTCAAGGACGACGTCACCGAGATCCGCGAAGGCTTCGAGGGTGGTATCAACCTCGGAAACTTCAACGACATCAAGGTCGACGACGTCATCGCGACGTACGAGATGCGCGAGAAGCCGCGGGTGTAACCACCCGGCGGGTTGATCGCGGACGGATCGCTGCTGGCCGACGGGACCACGTCCCGTCGGCCAGCGCGCCGTCTGCCCGGGCTTCCCTGCCCGAAAAAAACCGCGTCGAGTCGCCTCCGGTGTTCGTTGTACGGTTTTCGTGTCCCCGCCCCTCCCGGCGGCGGGGCCATCGATCCCGTACCGGCGGGTCATCCGGATGCATACATGTATGTGGGGACGCTGTCCTTCGACCTTCTCCTGGGCGACGTACGGTCGCTGAAGGAGAAGCGCTCCGTCGTCCGACCGATAGTCGCCGAACTCCAGCGGAAGTACGCGGTGAGTGCGGCCGAGGTGGACCACCTGGACCTCTACCGGCGGGCCTGTATCGGCCTGGCCGTGGTCGCCGGTGACGCGGGGCACGTGAGCGACGTACTGGACCGGTGCGAGCGGCTGGTCGCCGGGCGCCCCGAGGTGGAACTGCTGTCCGTAAGACGGCGCTTCCACGGCGACGACGACTGAGCAAGAACACAGACAGGAAAGAACGGGAGACGGACCAGTGGCCGACAACGCGCGGGCTAAGAGGCTGGCGGACCTCATCCGAGAGGTGGTGGCCCAGAAGCTGCAGCGCGGGATCAAGGACCCGCGGCTCGGCTCGCACGTCACCATCACGGACACCCGGGTGACGGGCGATCTGCGGGAGGCGACCGTCTTCTACACGGTGTACGGGGACGACGAGGAGCGGAAGGCCGCGGCCGCGGGCCTGGAGAGCGCCAAGGGCATCCTGCGCTCCGAGGTCGGACGCGCCGCGGGCGTGAAGTTCACGCCCACCCTCACCTTCGTCGCGGACGCCCTGCCGGACACCGCCCGGACCATCGAGGACCTCCTCGACCAGGCGCGCGCCTCCGACGCGAAGGTGCGCGAGGCGGCCACGGGCGCCGCGTACGCCGGTGAAGCCGACCCGTACAAGAAGCCCGACTCCGAGGACGAGACGGACGACACCTCCGAATGAGCCGTCAGCACAGCACGCCCGACGGCCTTGTCATCGTCGACAAGCCGTCGGGCTTCACTTCGCACGACGTCGTCGCCAAGATGCGCGGGATCGCCCGCACGCGGCGCGTCGGGCACGCCGGCACCCTCGACCCGATGGCGACCGGTGTGCTCGTTCTCGGCGTCGAAAAGGCCACCAAGCTCCTCGGGCACCTCGCCCTGACCGAGAAGGAGTACCTGGGCACCATCCGGCTCGGTCAGACCACCGTCACGGACGACGCCGAGGGGGAGATCACCTCCGCCGCCGACGCCTCCGGGGTCACCCGCGACGCCGTCGACGCGGGGATCGCCAAGCTGACCGGTGACATCCTCCAGGTCCCGTCCAAGGTCAGCGCCATCAAGATCGACGGTGTGCGCTCGTACAAGCGGGCACGCGAAGGCGAGGACTTCGAAATCCCCGCCCGGCCGGTCACCGTCTCCTCCTTCACGGTGTACGACGTCCGCCACGCCGTCGCCGAGGACGGCACGCCGGTGCTGGACCTGGTGGTCTCCGTGGTCTGCTCCTCCGGGACCTACATCCGGGCTCTCGCCCGCGACCTGGGCGCCGGACTCGGCGTCGGCGGACATCTCACCGCGCTGCGGCGCACCCGCGTCGGACCGTACAAGCTCGACTCCGCGTCCACCCTGGACCAGCTCCAGCAGGAGCTGACCGTGATGCCGATCGCGGAGGCCGCCGCGGCCGCGTTCCCCCGCTGGGACGTGGACGCCAAGCGGGCGCGGCTGCTGACGAACGGCGTGCGCCTGGAGATGCCCGACGAGTACGCGGGCGCCGGCCCCGTCGCCGTCTTCGACCCCGAGGGCCGCTTCCTCGCGCTCGTCGAGGCGCTCAAGGGCAAGGCGAAGAGCCTGGCGGTCTTCGGCTGACGCCGGTGCCCGTGGAGCGGCGGTCACGGGGATCGAGCCGCCGCTCCACGGTCCCCCCTCGGTTCCCCCTCCCAGAGGTGTATCCAACGCCCCGCGTCAATTCACCCCATCGAGCAGGCGCTCGGAGTGAACGGAGGGAGCGGAAGGGGGCGCGTTCGCCTCAAGATCTGTTCCGTTGATCACCATCGGCCTACCGACGGGCTCAGGCACGGCGGGGAGGTTCGGGCATGGCGGTTCAGGGCCCTCGGACAGTGGACCGCGGCGGGCAGGGGCACGGCCCGGGCCCCGCCCTTGTACGGGTGTGCGACCTGGCCGGACGCCCCCGCGGCACCGGGTTCGCAGTCGACCGCCGAGGCACGGTGGTCACCAGCCACGAGGCCGTCGAGGGGCCGGCCCGCCTGCTGCTGCACACGCCGAGCGGACGCGCCCGCGTGCTGGATACCGACGCGGTGACGCCCCTGCCGTACGCGGACCTCGCCCTCGTCTGCACCGAGGGGCTGGGCCTGGGCCCGCTCCCCGTCACGGCACGGGACCGTATCGAGGCCGGTGCGTACGTCAGGATCGCCGCGGGCGGCTGGCGCGAGGCCCGGGTGCTCGGCACGACCGCCGTCACCTACCGGGCCGGCGACTGCTGCCGCCTCCTCGACGACGCCCTGAAGCCGGCGATCGGCACGGCGGGCACCGAAGCGCTCCGCCCGGGCGGCGGGGCCGCCGGAGGACCCGTCCTCGACGCCGCCACCGGCGCCGTGCTGGACGTCCTCGGCACCAGGCTGCACACGGAACACCGGGGCACGGGACTCGCCGTACCGCTCAGGGGGCTCGGACAGCCCCTCGACGAACTGCTGGACCGCAACGCGCGCACCGTCCCCGCCTACGGGGCGGACCTGAACATCGCGGGAGCCCTGGACCTCACGACGGCCTCGGCGGGGACGGGCGGCCCGCCGGACGACAGCGCCCTCGTCCCACGCGTCCGCACGGCCGAGAGTTCGCGGCCTTCGAGAGGGGCCCGTCCGCCGTCCTGGCACCCGTCGGCTCCCCGGGCAGCGGCCGTACGACGGAACTCGCCGCCCTCGCCGCGCGGCGCGCCCGGGACCCCGAGCCCGCCCCGGTGCTGTTGCTGCGCGGAGCGGACCTCAGGGACACCGACACATCCCTGGCCGCCGCGGTGGGGCGGGCACTGCAGCGCACGGGCCGGCCGCCCACCCCCGGCACGGACGCCGTCCGGCCCGAGGACCTCGCGCAGGTCGCACGGGACGCCGGGCGCCCGTTGCTGCTGCTTCTCGACGGCCCTGAGGACATGCCGGCCGGCCTCGCCCGCCGGAGCACCGACTGGGCCGGGGCGACGGCCGCCTGGCTGCGTACGAACGGGGCCCGGCTGGTGCTGGCCTGCGGGCCGGAGCACTGGGAGCAGACCGGAGCCGAGTTTCCGGAGGAGCTTGCTCGGCCGGTTCGGTCGTCGCTCGAGCCGCCCCGGCCGGATCGGTCGTGGCCCGGTCTGCCCGGCCGGGACCGGTCGCGGTCCGACCGGTCCCGGCCGCCCCCGCTTGCGTGCCGCCCGTCACAGCCACCATGCCGATGCGGGCCGAAGGCCCGTGGCATGGCACCCTTAGACCTGCGTATGAGGCAGACACGGACACGGGTTCGACGAGGAGCGGTCACAGTGCAGCGCTGGCGTGGCTTGGAGGACATCCCCGAGGACTGGGGACGCAGCGTCGTCACCATCGGCTCCTACGACGGAGTCCACCGCGGACACCAGTTGATCATCCGGCATGCCGTGGAACGCGCCCGTGAGCTGGGCGTTCCCTCCGTCGTCGTCACCTTCGACCCGCACCCCAGCGAGGTCGTGCGCCCCGGCAGCCACCCTCCGCTGCTCGCCGCGCACCACCGCCGCGCCGAACTGTGCGCCGAACTGGGCGTCGACGCGGTCCTCATCCTGCCCTTCACCACCGAGTTCTCCCGGCTCTCGCCCGCCGACTTCGTGGTCAAGGTCCTCGTCGACAAGCTGCACGCCAAGGCCGTCGTCGAGGGCCCCAACTTCCGCTTCGGCCACAAGGCCGCCGGGAACGTGGAGTTCCTGGCCGAGCAGGGCAAGACGTACGACTTCGACGTCGAGGTGGTCGACCTGTACGTGACCGGTGAGGCGGGCGGCGGCGAGCCCTTCTCCTCCACCCTGACCCGGCGGCTGATCGCCGAGGGCGATGTGGAGGGCGCGAGCGAGATCCTCGGGCGTCCGCACCGGGTCGAGGGCGTGGTGGTGCGCGGCGCCCAGCGCGGCCGCGACCTCGGCTTCCCGACCGCCAACGTCGAGACGCTGCCGCACACCGCGATCCCCGCCGACGGCGTCTACGCCGGATGGCTGCACGTCCAGGGCGAGGCGATGCCGGCCGCGATCTCCGTCGGCACCAACCCCCAGTTCGACGGGACCGAGCGGACCGTGGAGGCGTACGCCATCGACCGGGTGGGCCTGGACCTGTACGGGCTGCATGTCGCCGTCGACTTCCTCGCGTTCGTCCGTGGCCAGGCCAGGTTCGAGTCGCTCGACGCCCTGCTGGAGCAGATGGCGGATGACGTGAAGCGCTGCCGTGAGCTGATCGCGGCCGCCGAGGGCCGCGCCTGATTCCGATCCACCTGCTGAACCGGTCGCCCGGTTCCCCGGGCAAACCCCGACCGGCCGCGCTGAGTTGTAGAATCCTGACCGTCCGTAAGGTCGGTGGAACGGAGTGAACCGGTGGCGACCGAGCAGGAGAAGGAAGCGCTGTACGCCCTGGACATCAGCGACGTCGAGTGGGTCGGCTCCCCTGACGGTCCCCAGGACGAGCGGGTGGAGATCGCCTATCTGGAAGGCGGCGCCGTCGCGATGCGCAACTCCGCGGACCCCGACACGGTGCTCCGCTACACCGCGGCGGAGTGGCGGGCGTTCGTCCTCGGGGCGCGCGACGGGGAGTTCGATCTGCGGTAGTGATACGGACGCCAGAGGGCCGGCACTGTGCGAGTGCCGGCCCTCTGGCGTTGCCCGGCCGGTCCGCGACCGGCCTCGGTCCCTTATTGCTGTGTCCAGCCGGGCGGTACGGGGCCCTGCTGCGGCTGGTTCTGCTGCGGCTCCTGGGCCTGTGCCGGGGGCTGCTGCCAGCCCTGCCCCGGCGCCGGGGGCTGCTGCTGCCAGCTCTGCCCCGGTGCGGGCTGCTGCCAGCCCTGTCCCGGCTGGGGGGCGCCGCCGGGCTGGGCGTAGGGCTGCTGGGGCTGCGGCGGGGGCGCGTACCCCTGGGGCTGCTGCTGGAACTGGAGGTTCGGGTTGCCGAAGCCCTGCTGCGTTCGGGCGATGTCCTCGGCGACGAGAGCGGCGAGATCGAAATAGGCCTCGCGGGTCTTCGGACGCATCATGCTGAGGTCCACCTCGGCGCCCGCCGCGAGGTGCTCGTCGAAGGGCACCACGACGACACCGCGGCAGCGGGTCTCGAAGTGCGCGACGATGTCCTCCACCTTGATCATCTTGCCCGTCTCGCGGACACCGGAGATCACGGTGACCGACCGCTGGACGAGATCGGCGAACCCGTTCGCCGAGAGCCAGTCGAGCGTGGTGGAGGCGCTGCTCGCGCCGTCCACCGAGGGCGTGGAGATGATGATCAACTGGTCGGCGAGGTCCAGGACTCCGCGCATCGCGCTGTAGAGCAGACCGGTACCCGAGTCCGTGAGGATGATCGGATACTGCCGGCCCAGCACCTCGAGCGCGCTGCGGTAGTCCTGGTCGTTGAAGGTGGTGGAGACCGCCGGGTCCACGTCGTTGGCGATGATCTCCAGACCCGAGGGGGCCTGCGAGGTGAAGCGGCGGATGTCCATGTAGCTGTTCAGCTGCGGGATCGCCTGCACCAGGTCGCGGATGGTGGCGCCCGTCTCGCGCCGCACCCGTCGGCCGAGGGTGCCCGCGTCCGGGTTGGCGTCGATCGCCAGGATCTTGTCCTGGCGCTCGGTGGCGAGCGTCGCGCCGAGCGACATGGTCGTCGTGGTCTTGCCCACGCCGCCCTTGAGGCTGATCACCGCGATCCGGTAGCAGGACATCACGGGCGTACGGATCAGCCCCAGCTTCCGCTGCCGCTCGGCCTCCTCCTTCTTGGCGCCGAACTTGAACCGGGACGGGCCCGCGTTGTTCTTGCGGGCCTTGGGCTGGTTGCGCAGCAGCCGGTCGGAGGACAGCTCCACGGCGGCGTTGTAACCGAGCGGGGTGCCGGGCGCGGCCTGCTGCTGCGGGGCCCCGGGCCCGGCCTGGGGACCGACCGGGGCAGTCCAGCCCTGGTTGCCGTAGGCGGCGGGCGGGGCAGCGGGGTGCTGTTGGGGTGCCTGCTGCTGAGGCACCTGCTGCTGCGGCGCCTGTTGCTGCGCTGCCTGCTGCTGGGGCAGAGGCTGGGCCGGGACCTGCTGGGGGGCCGGAGGCTGCTGGTGGGGCGCGGGCTGCTGCGGCTGAGTGGGCTGCTGCGGCGGGGTGGGCAGCGGGTAGCCGTAGCCCGGCTGCTGGGGCGGATAACCGTAGGCGACCGGCCCGGGCTGCTGCGGCAGCGGGTAGCCGTACCCGGCGGCCTGCGGCTGCGGCTGCGGGGGCTGGCCGGGCTGCGCCGGGAACGCGGGCGGCTGTGCCGGGAACGCGGACGGCTCCGGCGGGCCGAACGTGCCCTGCGGAGGCGTCGGGTGGCCAGGCTGTCCGGGCCCTGGCTGCGCGGGGGGCTGAGGATGCCCGTACCCGGTGGCTTGCCCGGGGACCCCCTGCCCGGGGACCCCCTGCCCGGGGACCCCCTGCCCGGGGGCCCCTTGCGCGGCGGCCGGGGCCTGGCCGGGCTGCTGCCCTGTCTGCTGCGGTACTCCCTGGACGGGGCGTGCGGAGATATAGCCCTCCGGCAGCGGGGGAAGTTCCTGGTCCGCCTGGGGTGCCGCCGGGGTCCCTGCGGCGGGCGGCGCCGATGGCTGCTGTGCCTGCGCCGCGGACGGAGCGGCGGGAGCCGGCTGCGCCTCTGCCCCCGCTTGTGCAGGTGCCTGTGCATGCGCCTGTGCGGCCGCCGCCGTGCCCGCCTCCGCGCCGGTCTCCGCCTCGGGCTCGGCTTCCGGCTCCGGTTCAGCCGGGGTTGACGCGGCCTCAGGGCCGGGCTGAGCGGCGGACTCCGCATCGGGCCGGACGTCCGCCGTCTCCGCGCTGTCCGCACCGGACACGGACCCGGCGGAGTCACCGGGCTCCGCCTCCCCGGCCCGCTCCTCCTCCGGCTCCTCGTCGTCGGCATCGCCGAACAGCCGCTCCGCCTCGGCGTCGGCGGCGGCGTGGTTGAGTTCGGGCATCGGCTGCTCGGGGACGGTCCCCGAGGGGACGCTCGCCGTCGGGGCAGCCGCCTGGGGCTGGTGGGCCTGGGGCAGGTAGGACTGGGGCGGGTCGCTCGGGAGCGGAGTGCCCTGGGGCGCGTTCCCCTGGGCGTCCTCGTCGACCGGCCGCAGCACGGGGAAGCCGGGTGCGCTGGACGGCTGGGCCGGCACCTGCTGCTGGGGCCGGCCGTAACCGCCCGGTGCGCCCTGGCTCTGCTGGGGTGCGCCCGCGGCCGTCTGCTGGGGTGCGCCGGCGGCCGTCTGCTGGGGGTAGCCGTAGCCGTCGGGCGCCGTGGCGGCTGAGGCTGTCTGGGGAGTGCCCGGCGTGGGGTGCTGCTGCGGAAATCCGTAGCCGCCCGTCGCGTACGGGTTCGCGCCGGGCGCGCCAGGGGCACCAGGTGCGCCGGGCACGCCGGGTGCGCCCTGCGCGGGCTGCTGCGGCACGCTCTGGGCGTACGGCTGCGCCGGCGCGGGGACCTGGGGTGCCGGAGCGTGCGGAGCGGCGGCCTGGGATCCCGGCGCCTGGGGAACGGCGGCCTGGGGCGCGGGAGTGTGCGGTGCGGGAACCTGGGGCGCGGGAGCGCCCGGCGGCCCGGTGGGTGACCCGACGGGCGGTCCGGGAGGCGGCGGTGGCGGTGCCTGGCCGGCGTCCGGCTGACCGCTGGCCGCGGAGCCACCCTGCGTGCTTTGGGCGTACCAGGCGGGAGGCGTGTAGACGATTTCGAATTCGCCGGTGAGGTCAACCTCTTGATCGTCCCCGTCCGAGGACGGGCTGCCGCCGTTGTACTCGGACCGATCGCTGTTCACTGCTTGCCTCCTGGTCAGCCACTGCTGCTGAGTTGGTCGTCGTCGCGGCCGGGCGGACCGAGTGGCGGGTCCCACGCGGCTGCGATCGTCACCGCATCACCAGAAGACTAATCACTCGTATCGCGGGAGGGAAAAGTGGCCGTGGGGGCCGCCGGCCGGCGCCGCGCGTCCCGAGACGACGACGTGTCAGTCCATACGGCGGGCCGCGCCGAGAAGGCCCGTCTCCGCGTCGGTGGGTTCGGTCATGACGAACTTGCGGTGCTTGCGGGTGCACCACAGGGCGACGCCGTCGTAGAGGGTCGGCAGCAGCTGGAGATGCTCGTCCGGGATGCCCAGGGTGTCGCGTACGATTTCCGTCTCCTGGGGCGAGATGCGCTGAATTCCCACCAGTTGGGCCTGAGCCAGCCAGCGGGGCGCGTGCTCGCTGACGAAGGGCAGCACCGTCACGACGGCCTGCCACGGCAGGGAGGTCACCCGCCCGCGCGGCGGGCGGACACCGCAGTCCCGGATCAGCACCACCGGGCTGGAGACGGAGGGACCCTGAGCGGGCACCCGTCCCACCGGATAGACCGTCACGCACTGCTGACCGCCGCCCGCCGCCTGCGCCAACTGCTGCCAGACCTGCGGACGGCCGGTCTCGACGCCCACGCGCGCGCCCGTCGCGGCGGCGCGCAGCGCCAGCACCTGGGCGAGCCAGAGACCACCCACGAGGACGACGTCGAAGGGCGTGGGACGGGACAGGCCGAGCACGGCCGGCTGCGACTCCGGGTCCGTACCGATGATCACGCCGTCGTCACCGATCGGCATGCTGATCGCCGCGAGCTCGTCGACGGTGACCACATGGCGGTTGCGGCGCGGCCCGCGCAGCCCGAAACCCGGGCTGAAGATGCGCCGCTGCTCCTGCGGCGTCTCCGGCTGCCGGACGACGGGAATCATTCCGGTGTCCGTGGGTGAGGCCACGTGCGCCGGCGTGCGCCCGGCGGCCCGGCCGTGCTGCCCCGGGTCCGTGACCGTGGTGGGGTGGGACATCAGTACGTACCTCCGAGCGGCAGAGTGGCGAGGGCTCCGGGGACCTGCTCCCGGTCGAGGCGTACCAGCCCGACCTTCGCGGCGCTCGCGGCCCGCTCCAACTCCCGTCCTACCTGGCCCAGTTCACTGTCGCCGCGGGCGGTGATGCGCAGGTGCCCGGTGAGGGAGACACCCCGGTTGCCGGCCCTGCCCAGGGTCATGCTGAACGTGGTGGCGAGCACCGGGAGCGAGGTGAGCCGCGTGACCAGTTCCGGCAGCGCCACACCGCTGTCACCCAACTGCGGCCAGCGGGAGAGCCAGTACGTGGTGTGCCACCGGTCGTCGACCCGCCAGCTCCGCACCGACTCGACCGTACGCCGCTGGGCCGGACGCCCGTCCTGGGCGTGCTGCGCATTGGCCCTCGGGTTCAGACAGGCGGACGTCGCGAGCGCCTGAACGAGCTCGTTCTCGTCCAGGATGGTCGCCTTGAAACCGGCCCCGGCCAGCCGGCTCGCCAGCTGGTCCGCCACCCGCAGCAGGGCGCGCTGCGCTCCGGGAACGCCGTCACCCCGGGCCTGAACCGCCTCCGGGCACAGTTCCGGGTCGAGTTTGAGGGCGACCCAGGTGAGCCGCAGCGCGGGAGAGCCGGCCTGCGCCTGGAGGGGGCCGTACGACCGCACGGCGACCGACTGCGGCGGCAGATGCGGCGCGGGTGCCGGCTGCGTGTGCTGCACGACCTGCGCGGATGCCAGACGGATCCCGTCGACCTCCAGGGCCTCGTGGATCAGTTCGAGCGGCAGTCGGCGCCCGGCGGACTCGGGACGCAGCGGCTGGTCTCCCGGCTGCACGAAGAGCACGGTGGTCAGGAAGGTGCCGTCGCCGATCATGCCGATCGAGCGGTCGTCACGGGACACGAAGCGGTACGTCCGCAGAGCCGGGTCGCACTCCACGGTGGGCGCCAGCAGCGGGTCCGTCCCCGGCGGGACGGGCAGCTTGGCCTCGCGCCGACGGCGCCGCAGCGCGCGCGTGGCCTCGTACCACTCGGGCAGCGGCCGGTGGCCCCGGCGCAGGACGGCGAGAAGCAGCAGCAGCGCCGCCACCGCACCGGCCGGGGCCAGCAGCCAGGTGGCGTCGGCGGCCCAGGCGGCCAGCATCACGGCCGCCGCGAGCTCGATCAGAACGAGCTGCGGCAGGCGCAGCGGGCCCATACCGCCCGGGCTGGGCAGCGTACGCGGCGTCGCGGCGGCCGGGGCCGGAGCCGGCACGCGTCTGCGGTCCGGACCGTCCTGTTGTTGCTGTGCGCGGCCTCTGCGCCGAGTGCTCGTAGCGCTGGTCATCCCCCGGGACATCCCTTTCGCGAAATTGTGGCCGTTCGTCGGGCGGAGATCCTCTGTCGGATATCCCGGCGACGGGCCAGGGGCACCGATGGCCCACCTCGTCCATGCGCGGGCCTCACGGTACCCGCTGCCGAACGCCGGGCGACACAGGGGACACCGGAACCCCAGGTGACCCAGCCTGTCATGGACCGGCCCCGCATGGTGGAGCGCTGTGTGAGGCTCTGTGAAGATGCGGGAGCAGCCCCGCACCTGATGAACCGTCGCACCATGGCGCAGTGCGATAGTAAGGGCCTGCTCGGCCGAAGCGGCCTTTCGAGTACACAGAGCATCACAAAACGGGAGACCTGGGGACCATGGCAAAGCGTCGGGACGAGCTCGCCGCCTACACGTTCGCTCGCAAGCGCACCGTCGCGGCGTTCCTGGCACCATCGCCGGGAGGCTCCGACGAAGGCGCTCCGCGCGCCATGCAGACGGTGATGCCCAGCCTGGCGATGGGAGTCGTGCTGGTGGTGGGCTTCATCGCCTGGGGTGTGATCAAGCCCTCGGCGCCCAAGGGCTGGGACACGCCCGGTGAGTACATCATCGTCGACAGCGACTCCACGACACGCTACGTCGTCCTCAACGACAAGGCCGCGAACGGCAAGGCCACGCCGACACTGCACCCCGTCCTCAACTACGCCTCCGCCAAGCTGCTCCTGGACAAGGACAAGGGCAGCGTCATCGAGGTGCCCGGCAAGGAGATCGACAAGAGCGGCATCCCGCACGGCGCGACCCTCGGCATCCCCTACGCCCCCGACCGGCTGCCCGCGAAGGAGGACGCGGAGAAGGCGAAGACCTGGGCGGTGTGCGAGCGGCCCGCCCCCGGATCGGACGGCGCCATCGGCCGCGCCGTCTTCGTCCTCGACACGGACGACGCGAAGACACTGGAGAACAGCGGGAAGGTCGACGCCCACGAGGCCCTGTACGTCGTCGACTCCAAGACCTCGCGCGAGTACCTGGTGGACGGCAAGGGCAACGCCTTCCAGCTGGGCGGGCCGTCGGGTCTGGACAGCACCACCATGGAGCAGCTGCGCGCCGCCGTCATCGGCACCGCGGCCCGGCCGCAGCCGGTGAGCCAGCAGTGGCTGCACACGCTCAACGAAGGCGGCGTCATCACCTTCCCGACGGTTCCGTCCGCCGGCCAGGCGACCTCGGTCAAGGGCCTGCCCCAGGAGGCACGGACGGTGGGCCGGGTGCTCAAGGCCCAGGACGCGCAGGGCACTCAGTACTACGTCGTCCTGCGGGACCGGGTCGCCGCCATCTCACCCTTCGTGGCCAACCTGCTGAAGAGCTCGCCCTCCGCCAGACTGGCCTACGGCACCGACGGGGTCACCGACATCAAGGTGAGCACCCCGGACATCATCGCCGCCAACGGCGGCCAGGCCGACCTCTTCTACGCGGACAAGGGCTGGCCGCAGAGCGTTCCGCGGCAGGCCAACCCCGCGGCCACCGCAGGCGAGGAGGCCCGCACCACCTCCTGCAGCGTCTACAACGGCACCATCGGCGAGGACAGGAAGCCGCAGCTCGCCACCTGGGCCGGAACCACGTACCCCAAGAAGGTCATCGCCGACTCGATGAGCGCCTACGTCTCGTCGGGCTCGGGCCTGCTCTTCCAGGAGGTCACCGGTACGGCGCAGGGCGGCGGTGCCACCTACCTGCTGACCGACACGGGCCTGCGCTACTCCCTGCCGTCGAACAACGACAGCGCCGCCGCGGCATCGTCGTCGACCGCGGCCTCTTCCTCGTCGTCCTCGGCCACGTCCTCGTCGAACGACGGGCCGAGCGACACGGACAAGGCGCGCACCCGGCTGGGCTACGAGAAGGTCTCCAACCCCGCGGTGGTACCGCAGTCTTGGGCCACCTTCATCCCCAAGGGGCCCACTTTGGACACCGGCAGCGCGGCCCAGCCGCAGGCCCAGTGAGTGCCCAACAGGCCTGCGGAACACCCGACTTGGTGGCGTACGGTCACAGGATCATCGCTCAAGTGTGTGAGCCGTGTAACTGATTGGCCCTGTCCGTGGATGAGTGACAGGCTGACGATAGAGTGTTTGCAGCACTCAAAGCTGCGAAGCTTTTCCGGGCACCTGGGCAGGTTTCCCGGATCAACGACGACATGGGGGAAGGTTCATCATGGCCGGCCAGTTCCGGGTAACAGAAGACGAACTGACCAAGCTCTCCAGCGACATCAGCACCGCGAACGGTCAGATCCAGGGAGAGATCCGCCGTCTCAACGGTGTGATCGACCAGATCGCGGGCGGCTGGCAGGGCCAGGCGGCCCAGTCCTACCGCCAGTTGCAGGAGCGCTGGAACGCGGACGCGAAGAGGATGAGCGACATCCTCAACGACATCAAGGAAGCCGTGGACTCCACGCGGAGCAACTACTCCGCGTCGGAAGAGCAGCAGAACTCGGAGATCAGCAAGATCATGTCCGACTTCGGCTGATCCAGCCGCTGCGGACCAAGTTCTCAGCCTCTCGGCAGTTCCCACCGTTTCCACCGATTTCCTTCGACTCTCCCTGAAAAGGAACGCGATGTCGATCCTCGTCAATTACGCAACCATCACCAACGCGTCCACGGATGTGCGCAGCACCGCCGGCCGCATCAAGCAGCAGCTCGACGACCTCGAGGCCGCGGTCAAGCGCGTCGCCAACACCTGGGAAGGTGAGGCGCAGGAGGGCTACCAGCGCAAGCAGCGCGAGTGGGACCAGACCGCCGCGGACCTGCACGCGACCCTGCTGAAGATCTCCACGGCGCTCCAGAGCGCGGCCGAGAACTACCAGGCCACGGAGAAGAGCAACGCCTCGACCTGGGGCTGAGCCGTCGGCGGCCCGAGGGACACGACATGAGGACAATCGGCCCAGCCGACGCCGCGGCGTCCGCTGGGCCGACCCCGTGTCCGGGGTCGCGCACAGGAAAGAACGCGAATCTTCACAAGCGTTGACGCACCCTCACATGCGTCGGCGCCTCTTCACACACACCGACATGACCCAGCTTCGAAGGAAGCAAGCAAGCCCTGGGGGCCTGACATGGGGGGCCTGACAGCCCGTACGCGTAGCCGCGACAGTGGAAGCCGCGCACTGCGGTGGGCCTTCGGCGTGCTCGCAGCCACGGGAATCTGCCTCGCCTCGACCCCGCCGGTACCGGCACCGGCCGCCCCGGGGGTGCCGACGCGCCTCAGCGACTCCGGCCGCCCGGGATTCGGCCTGTCGGCCAGCACCGAGTGCGTCTTCGGCGGCGGCGTCATCAAGCCCACGCCCTGGTCGCTCCAACGGATCCTCCTGGACCAGCTGCACGCGCAGGCGACGGGCAAAGGGGTCACCGTCGCGGTGATCGACACCGGTGTCGACGACTCCAACGTCCAGCTCAGGGGCGCCATGGCCCCCGGAGGCGGCGACTTCGTCGGCTCCACGGACGGCACCCAGGACCTCGAGGGCCACGGCACCCGGGTCGCGGGCATCATCGCGGCCCGCCCGCTGAAGGGCACCGGTTTCGAGGGCCTGGCACCCGACGCCAAGATCCTTTCCTTCCGCTATGCGGGCGGTCAGGACAAGCAGGGTGACTCGCGGACCATGTCGCGTGCGATCAGCGCCGCGGTGGCCAAGGGTGCGAAGATCATCAACATCTCCTCGGACACCGCGAACAAGCAGGACAACACGGAACTGCGGAACGCCGTGGCGGCGGCCGTACGATCGGGCGCCCTGATCGTGGCGGCCGCCGGCAACGACGGAGCCGACGGCACTTCGGCGAAGACCTACCCCGCCTCGTACCCGGGCGTGCTGGCGGTGGCGGCCTCCGACCGCAACGACGAACGCGCCTACTTCTCACAGGCGGGCGACTTCGTGGACGTGGCGGCGCCGGGCGTCGACATGGTCTCCACCGTCCCGAAGGGCGGCCAGTGCACCGCCGACGGCACGAGCTTCGCGGCCCCGTACGTCGCGGGCATCGCGGCCCTGCTCAAGGAGAAGCACCCGAACTGGACGGCGGCCCAGATCACCACCCGAGTCGAAGAGACCGCCGGGCGCCCGGGCCGCGGCCCCAACCGCTACATCGGCTGGGGCGTCGTCGACCCGGTCGCCGCCCTGTCGGACGATTCCACGCCGGGCAACACGCCCCAACCGGACCCGCCCATGGCGGCCAGGTCGGGAGGAGTCGTCCCGATGTCCGTGACGATGGGTGAAAGCGAAACGGACCGGCAACGCCGGGTCGCCGTGTACGTGCTGGGCGTGGGCCTGCTGCTGGTGCTTGTGATCGCGGGAAGCGGCATGGCCCTGAGGGACTGGCGCAGCAAACAAGCCGCAGGGCCTGGACGGACCGGACTTCCGGGCCAGAGGACGACTTGAGCACCGAGCCGGTGCCGAGAACTTGGAAACAGGGGAGAGGACAACGGGGTATGAGCAACGGAATGCGGGTCGATCTGAGCGCGCTGGATGAGGTCATCCGCAAGCTCTGGGCGTTGCTGGACGACATGGACAAGGCCGGCACCACGTCGAAGTACGACACGGAGATTCCGATGGACGCCTTCGGCCAGTCTTGCTATTTCACAGAGGCCAGGGACCTGCACGGGGCTCAGGGCGACATGAAGACCAAGATCGAAGGCATCATCAAGCAGCTTCACGAGTTGATAGACGACTTCAGCACGAAGACCTCGAAGGTCCGAGACAAGTACAACGACAAGGAACACGAGATCAAGCGAGGCGTGGGGGATGGCTCGGGTGGCTCCAAGAAGAACCAGCTGGCGTAGTCGTCGTTTTCCGGAAATAGCACTGACGAGGGGAGTTGGCCGTGGCCGACGCTAGAGGGGACTACGAGGCCAGCAAGCAGTACGCCGCGCACCAGGATAAGGAGAGGAAGGAAGAGCACAAGAAGGACCACGACCGCCTCATCGAGTCGGACAAGGTCGCACACCAGGGCCATGGCGGACGCCCCACAGGCCTCAAGACCGACTTCATGTCCTACTCGATCAACGGCCTGCGCCAGATGATCCTGGACTCCAACCCCGGCAAGGTCGCCGAGGTCGGCGGTCACTGGAAGAAGGTCCACGAGATCCTCTCCGGCGGCGACGGGGACGGCAAGACCGGCGGCGTCGACACGCAGCCGGCCAAGGGCAGCATCGCCGGGCTGCTCCAGACTGCGGTCGACAACGTCCTCGAACACTGGGAAGGCCAGGCGGCCGACGCCTTCCGCCGCAAGGCGGACCACATCGGCGTCCAGATCCGCAACGGGTCCGCGCACGCCAACTTCATGGCGGAGCAGCTCTTCGCGATCAGCAAGGACCTCGACGCCTCCAAGGCGAAGATGGAGGAGATCAAGGAACCCTCCCTTGCCGAGCGCGCGAGCGACAAGCTCAACGACGACGGCCGCGACGACTCCCAGATGAAGAAGGACCTCGCCTCAGGCGTCAGCGCGGACACGGCCGCCAAGGCGAACGAGAAGAACCTTTCACTCACCAAGGAACGGCAGTTGCAGGCTGTTGCGGTGATGGAGGAGTTGGCGGCCAACTACAACGTTTATGCGAAGAACCTTAGTCAGAGTGGGCAGAGAGGCGAGAAGGAAGGAGTCACGCCACCGAACAACAACGTGACGATGCCTCCCCCCGTCTCGCCCCCCAGCGTGTCACCTGCGGGGCCGGGGACAGGGCGTGCGGCCAATAAGCCGTGGAGCGCAGGCCCAACGACCAGCATCAAGCCAGCTCCCGCAGTTCCTGGCAACCGGGGCATCTCGGGAGGCCTCCCGGCTCCTCGAGACGGCGGCATCCACGGAGGATCGCAGCTTCCTACCGCTAAGACGAAGGTTGACGACATCGCGCCTCTCCCGACGCCGGGAGCCGGCCCAGGAGCTCGAGGGTTCGGCGACGGCGGCGGTGGCGGCGGTATCCGCGCGGCTGGAACTCAGACTCCGGACATTGTGAGTACTGGCGGAGCATCCAGTCTGCCGCGCGGCGGTCTTGGCCTGCCGGGGGGTCGCAGTGGCCTGGCTGGCGGCGCCACGGCAGCAGGTCGCGGTGCCGGAGGTCGGTCCGGCATGGGCGGCATGGGCGCTGGAGGTGGCGCGGCGGGTCGAGGCGGTGCCAGCCTTGGCGGCCGTGGAGCACTCGCGAGGGCCCGTGGCGGTGTGATCGGCGCGGCCAAGGGAGTCACCAAGGGTGCCGGTGGCGGCGCGGGCCTGCACGGCAGCCGCGGCGGAACTCAGCGAGGGGCCATGGCCGGAGGTATGGGCGGCCGCAACGGCCGACGCTCCGAGGAAGAGAACAGCCACGGCGAGCGTCCCGACTACCTTGTCGAGGACGAAGAGACCTGGATCTCGGAAGAGGACCGCAACCGCAACGTACCGCGGACCATCGAGTAGGTATCCAACCGGGGCGGGCAGAGAGCCATCGACTGCCCATGTGTGAAGGCTGGCGGGGTCAGCCCTAGCTGAGTGAGGAGCAAGGAATTGGGTTTCAAACGAGTGTCGGCCGCGACGGGAGTCGTGGCCCTGACAGGAGCCTTGCTCCTCACTTCAGCCCCCACTGCCTCAGCGGATTACATCCGCGACAAACAGTGGGTCATCGACGTTATGAACTTCAAGAAAGTTTGGTCAGAATCAGAGGGGCAAGGTGTCACTGTTGCAGTTGTCGACACCGGAGTAGACGGCAGTCACCCTGACCTCACGGGACAGGTCCTAGAAGGAAAAGATTTCACGGGTAAGGGCGGAGGTGTCCACAGTGATTTCACTGGTCACGGCACCGGAATGGCTAGCCTCATCGCGGGGCACGGGCATGGAGCGGATGGCTCGTCAGGCGTAATCGGCCTCGCGCGGAAGGCTAAGATCCTGCCAGTGAGGGCTGGAACGGGCAACGAATTCGATGACAACCAGTGGGCGCAGGGAGTCCGGTACGCAGTTGATCACGGCGCGTCCGTGATCAACCTGTCCTTCGGTGATTCTCTTGCTCGCCCCGGTTCGGAAGGCGCAAAGGCAATTAAGTATGCCCAGGAGCATGATGCCGTTGTCGTCGCATCGGCAGGAAATGATGGCGCCGGTCAGTTGGAATACCCGGCCAAGCTGCCTGGAGTAATTTCAGTAGGGGCAGTCGATAATAATCTCACCCTGTGGGAAAATTCCAACTACGGCACAGGGCTGACGCTGACTGCCCCTGGTGTCAAGCTTGTCCAAGCTGATCCTACCGAGTCCAGCGGCTACGCGGAGGGAACAGGGACATCAGACGCTACCGCGTACGTCTCCGCCACAGCAGCCCTGATCCGCGCCAAATACCCCAACCTCACCGCAGGCCAGGTCATCAACCGCCTGATCAAGTCCGCAACCTTCCTCAACCACGATGTCAAGAAGGCACCCGACGAGGAGTACGGATACGGCATTATCCGCCCGTACAAGGCGCTGACGATGGACATCCCCGCCGGCCCCAAGGAGGGCCCCCTGGCCCAGGCGTCGCCGTCCACGTCCACGAACTCCGGCACCGCCTCCGGGGACAACGACAGCACGAGTAAAGTCAAGAAAAAGAAGAAGTCCTCCTCCGGAAGCATCTTCCTTATCGCCGGCGTCGCAGGCGTTGTGGTCGTCGGCGCCATCCTCTTCGCGGTAATCCGCAGCCGCCGCAACCGCGGCAGCGGCGGCCCCGGCTCCGGCGGCGGAATCCCTCCTCAGGGCACGGGCTACCCGCCCCAGCACCCCACGTACCCGCCTGCCCAACAGCCGTACCAGTCCCAGCAGCACCCCAGCCCATACACTCAGCAACCACCGCACCAGGGGCAGTAGGCACCTGGTCCAGGTCTCGATCAGACTGTTCACTGCGCCCAGTCCACGTTGGACGGGGCTGAGTCACTCACTATCTGGCCGATCGCGTATTGCGGCCTATTCAAGGTGTATGTGAGTGGTGTGCTTTCTGACGTCCCCTGACGTGGGCCGCCATCACTCATCCTTGCCGCCATCGACTTATGTGATCGAATCTTGTCCGGATTGGGTTGGTCAGAGAGATTCTCCAAGGCTTGTATGCCTCCATGCATGGTCTGTTCGGCATACCCGAAACCAGGATAGGAGCCGCTTCATGGGGGACCATTTCAAAACGGATACGGATCAGTTGGGGCAGTTCCTCAAAACTCTGGAGGGCTGCGTCAGGGATCTGAATGAGGCACGTTCGGCGTTGGCTCATGTTCGTGCGGACCAGATCGGCACCAAGCGTCTGGATGAGGCGTGCGACGGATTCCAGGCACGCTGGAAGTACGGATCCGAGCAGACCAAGCAGATGATCGACGCCGTCAGTGAAGGCGTGAAGTCCAACAAGAAGAGCTACGAAGAGGTCGAGGAAGCCTTGGAGAAGGCCTTCAAGCACATTGCAGAGCAGGGCACTTCAGGTGGAGGAAGCGCGAAGTAATGGCGGCGAATCCCTACCCCAACCTCGGCTGGAACCCTGTACCCGGCATACCCAGTGAAGTCAACGCGCTGAGGCAGAAGGTCGCTTCCGCCGCCACCGCGCTGCGTAGCTGCCACACACAGCTCGAGAAGCTGATCGGCGAGAGCAGCTACTGGGAAGGCGATGCGGCGAAGGCCTTCCGCGAGGCGATCGATGGTGAGCTGCCGACCTACATCAAGAATGCTGCCCGCTCCCTGGAAAAGGCGTCCGCGCAACTCGGTAGCTGGGACGGCTATCTTACGTCCAATCGCGACTTGGCAAGAAAGTACGACGATGCGGCGGCCGAGAAAAAGACCGCGATCGCATCGGCCAAGGAACGTCACGCCCAAGCCGAGCAGCACCCGGACCTCAAGCTCGCCGGCCAGAAGTTCCCCACTCAGGAAGAGGCGGACGCGGCGACGGTGCGGCTGCGTGCGGCTGAGCGCAGCCTCAACGAAGCGACCATCGCGCTGAACAAGGCCAATAGCGAGTACGACGACATCATTGCCAAGGCACAGACGCTGGAGACCACACACGCCGACAACGCCGAGACGGTCGCCAAGTCACTCGACGATGCCACGGACAAACTGGCACCGAAGGAGCCGGGTTGGCTGAGCAAGGCCGTCGACGCCATTTGGGACGGCATCAAGGCGACTGGTGATTTCCTGCTGGAACATGCGGGAACGATCGGTGCCATCGCCGGTCTGCTCGCCCTCTTTCCCACTCCGCTGTCGCCGCTGTTCGCAGGCATCGCGGTGGTGGCGAGTGCGGCGTCCATGTCCAAGAACTTGGCCGATCCGAAGTTCAGAAGCGACTTGTTCGGCGGTGGGAGCGGTATGGACATGTTCTCCGCATGGGCCTCCGTTGCCGGTGACACAGTCGGCATGATTCCGGGAGTAACGGCCCTGGGAATGGCGGCGAAGGAAGTGGCCGAGGGTGTGAGCATGGCGGGCAGAATGGGCGTAGCAGTGTCAAACACCGAGAAGGTTGGCGCCTTCGCCAGGGAGATTGTCCCCGCCTTCTCGAAGAGTGCCGCAGACGAAACCGCCGAGGCGTGGCGTCTTGCAGGGGAAAGCGCCGGTGGCTCGGGCAAGCTGATGGGTGCGATCAGCGCCAGCGGTCTGAACGTCGCGGCGAATCTGGTGTCCTCTGCGGAGAGCTTCGGACTGGTTTCCGATGACGGCGCCGAACACAACACCGCAGAAAGCACGAAGGCTGCTGCCACGCTGCACGACATTGCGGGGCTGTTGGGATGGGCGTAGAGAAAATCGCAGCGCCTGAAGGGCTGATCGCACAGTGACTGATGTCTTCACCGAGGCAGGGACCCAGCCGAAGCCCGTCCTCTGGTATGGGCTCCCGTACGGCTATCTACAGCTGGACCTCGACCCGCCCGTCGAGCGGGTCGTGGAACTGATCAAGCAGGTACTCAGTCTGCCGGACGACTTGCGCGACCGTGCGGAACGCGTCGTGCGGTTCTACACAGGCGTCGTGGGTCTGCTGAACGCGCAGAACGTGCTGGGGTGCGCAATGGGCCTGCACCCGGACGAGGGTGACGGATTCACATCCTCCGTGCTTACCGTGTCAACCTTCCCGGTAACCGCTGACAACGCCAAGCTCGTACTCGCCAGTCTGGCGGGAACCGCTGCCGACCGGCCGGACGAAGGCATGCGGCCGCTGGAGCTGCCGTGTGGAACGGGGTTCCTCGCGGAGAAAAGGCGACGCGCGCCCGCACCGGGCGTGCCGCCCGAGGGTAGTGACACGCCCCTGGAGGGTACGGTCTGGCAGGGGACAGTTGCGGTGACCGGCCCAGGCACACGCGACATCGCTGTGGTGCAGTTGGTGACATCCGCAGTGGATCTCGCTGATTCCTATCGGGACGTGCTGCTCGGCGTCGCGCACACTCTGTCGTTCACCGATCCTGCGCTTATGAATTCCGCAGACAGCGGCAGCGTCATTCCGGGATCTGGGCCTGCCGATGCTATCTGGAATGACTTCGGTTAGTTGAACACCAGAACCGGAAGGAGATGAGATGTCGGAGAGTCCTCCGGGAACTGCCACGCCCGAGGCCGTGCATGTCGAGCGGGTGATGAAGCAGAATTACATCGCCTTGGTCAAGCTTCTTGCTGTGCGAATAGTCGTTATTGCAGTCCTGATTGCGGTGCCGATGGCTCTTTACGGGGCGGGCGCCCCGAACAGCTTGTTCCTGGTGCTGCCCGTCATCCCTGCAATGTTCTTGTTGATCCTTACGGCCTACCGTCTTTGGGCCGGCGTCCGACTGGCCCAATGTCGGAAGGTGTTGCTCCACTACCCTCTTGAATTCCATACACGCGTGGTTAAGAAGAGTTCGCTCTGGACCGAGTACGGCACTGTTTTTGAGGTCAAGATCTCCACGCGGGGCGAGCACGGGGCTCCATTGATGAAAGCGATCAATGCCGCCGGTCGTCGCCGTTGGCCGGAGGGCACGGAGAACGGGGTGTGGGTCGCAGGGGACCTTGCTTTCGGTGGGGTGATGGTCGTGCCGGGTAGCAATGCGATGCTGTTCTTGAATCCTGCGGATTGGGACAAGCTGGCCCCCAGGCGGGAGGAGGCCGGAGCGGAACGTATCGCGCGAGCGCAGCAGGCAGGCATCAACAGGCGCAATTGGCGGAAGCCGATTCTGCTGCGCGGGTAGCTGACAGGGGGCCGGTCGTCGCTTCATCCAGTCCGTTTGGCAGGTACTGGCTCTGTATGCACAAGTGCTTGGACTCTCGGAGCCCTCGAGTGTCGTAAAGGCCTCACAGGCCGCCGGAGGAGCGCACGCACGGCTCGATCCCGGAGCTGCCCTCAGTGCCACGGACGCTCCCTTCAAGGCGCGGTCCGCAGATTCGAAGCCTCACCTGGATGGCAGAGCTGTTACGCGCAGGCGGCACAGATGGCGTGCCAGTTTGCGGAGTTCCTCAAGCCGTTCCAAGTGATGTTCAGCGACTTGCTCGTCATCTGGCTGGTCAACCTGCTAGCGGCTGACGCCGTCAACGCCATCCCCGTCGGCGGGCAGCTCGCCTCGGCGGCCATGTTCGCTCTGGCTGCGGCGCAGGCCATCCGGCTGATGGAGATGTGGGCGGAGGCGGCCGAGGCCTTCGACAAGGTGGCGATGGCCATGACCGCGCTGGGCGTGGCCATCTCCACGGCCGTCAACGGGTTCTCGGCCGCGGACGGCTTCCTCAGGTGGGCGGTGGCTACGACCACCGGGCGGTATAGCGGAGAAGACGGTCCCGGATCATGGAATTCTTCGGCGGCGGCTACGGGCTCGAGCGCTTCCTCACGCGTTGCCTCTATCCGAGCCTCGGATCGGTGCCGGTCTGCTGGTGCGCCATGGTCTTCTTCATCAAGGAAGAGGGCTGGCACTTCAGCTTCCTCCTCTGTGGCTTCCTTCCACCGGTCGCCGCCTATCTGGGGTTCAGGGGCAAACGGGAGATCCGTACGGGGACGGCGGCTGCGGCGGCCGCACTCGCCCTTGCCACACTGCCGCTGACGTTCGTGCCGGCGTCCCTCGAGATGTCGTAGAAGGATCGGCTTGTCGTGCGGCGACAGTGCCGTGGCGAGCACGTCGGCCCCGGCGCTCCCTCGTTTACGTGAAGACGCGCCGGGGCTTCCGTCACGTGAAGAACACCACCAGCATGCTGACGGCGAAGCCGATGACGCCTGCCACGATCAGTACGTAGACGGTGCGGAGCAGGCCCTGGCCGGCCGCCTGCCCGGAGCGGTGGACGTCGGAGGCGCCGCCGAAGGCGAAGCCTGTGGCGGTGAAGAAGAGGCCGAGGGCGAGGGGGACCAGGGCGCCGAACCACCACGCGCAGCCGACGGCGACGGCGCCGACCCAGCCGCTGTCCAGCTCGTAGGAGGTGTCGCCGGTCTTGCGGGCCTCCAGGACATGGCCGCGCTGGTAGAGGGCATCGCTCTTGAGCTCGGCGTTGAGGTCCTTGACGATGCCGTCGTCGGCGGTGAAGGTGCCGTAGCACCATCTGGTCTTGGTCCGCTTCCGCGAACTGCTCGCCGTGCTCCGGTACTTGTAGTCGACGGTGCAGGTCTGGACGGTGAGCTTGCCCGGTGTGGACGTGGCGTAGGTATAGGGGCCGAGATAGGCGCCGAGGGCCAGAAGGACGAGGCCTACGAGGAGCAGGCCGGCGCCGATGAGCCGGCCGAGGCCCGTTCGCTCTCCGGGTGCGGCGGCGTTCGTCGCGGCGTTCCCGTGTACTTGTGCCATTGGGGGATGACTCCTCAGAGTGCGGATACGGGCATCACAGGGCGAGTGAGCATACGAGCGCCGCCAGGACGCCCACGGCGGCGACGCCGCCCAGGACGGGGCCGGTGACGGTCGGGGCCGGCAGGCGCTGCCAGGAGTCCGCGAGGCCGGGGCCGTTGCGGGCGCCGAAACCGGTGAGAAGGCAGTAGATGCCGAATGCCAGCAAGGAGAGGCAGATCGCAAGGAGAGCGGCGTCTTTTCCGGGGGCCCGGTCCTGAGGCTGCTGGAAGGTGTCGTCCACCTGTACAACGGGAATTTTCGCCCCGGTTTCGAAACGCGATGAAGTCTGCACCACTACGTCTTGGTAGGCGGCCCCACCGTGCTGTGCGGTCCAGGTTCCGGTGCAGCTGAACTTGAGTTCCGTGGTACGCCGGTGTGTGCCGTAATGGGTCTTCGTGTGTGTTTCGCATGAAGAAACGGTGAGGATTCCATCCGTGCCCTCGCCGGCGAGTTCGCTGCGCAGTTCCGGAATGGTCACGGCGGCGACCACCGCGGCCACGAGAAGCAGCCCCAAGCCGAGGAGTCTTCCCACCCACAGGCTCCCTGTGCTGCCATAACGCGGCTGTACTGTCACCACTGTTGGTCGTCCCCCTGGGTAACTTGACGATCTCTTGACTAGCGGGTTGGCTGGGTCGTGCGCGAGGAGTCTAAGGTATCGGTCTGTCGTCCAATTTGACCTGCAGCAAGGGAAGTTCGGGGGATCGATGGCGTTCGACACCTTTAGCGTAGAGACGGCTGTGCTCCGTGAGCAGGGGCTGAACTTCATCGACCTCGGGGGCGATTTCGCGAACGCCTCCAAGCGGCTTCAAGACACTCTTGAAGGGCTTGGAGAGCCATGGGCGGACGCGGATTTCGGGGAGCTCTTCGGCGAGGTCTACACGCCGATTCGCGACGGAATCCTCACATCGATGGACAGCCTTGCGAAACGGGTCCAGCAGATCGGGCACAACCTCCAGGACATGGCGCGTGACTACGACGGATCGGACACGTCGAACAGCGGCCTGCTGAACGGGATTTCAGGCCGACTCTAATCAAACCAAATACGGGGCTATTGGCATGTCGCTCACTCTGCCCAGCGAGCTTGTCTGGGTGCTCGACCTCCTCGGTTACAGCTGGCCTGAGGCCGACGAAGAAGCACTGCATGAGGTCGCCGAGGCCTGGCGGAATTTCGGCGCGCAACTCGAAGAGATCCAGACGCAGGGCGAACGCTTCGCCCGCACCGTCGTCTCCAGCAACGTCGGCATGGCCGTCGACGGCTTCAGCAAGGTCTGGGGCGCCTACACCGGCGCGAACGGCGAGGACAGCTACATCCCGGACGCGAGGACAGCGTGCGAGGTGCTCGCCGTGGCCTTCGACGCGGCCGCGCTGGCGGTACTCACGGCGAAGCTGGCCGTGATCGCGCAACTCGTCGCCCTGGCCGTGGAGATCATAGCGGCGCAGGCGTCGGCTCCCTTCACCTTCGGACTGTCCGAGATCGGCGCCCTGGGCGCGACACAGTCCGCACGGTTGATCGTCCGGGAGTTGCTGGACAAGCTCAAGAAGGAGATCGTGGAGGCGATCACCAAGGCCATGGAACACGCTTCCATGGACGCCCTCAAGAAGATCGCCAAGCAGCAGCTCGAGAAGATCACCAAGGAGAAGGTCAAGCAGTACGCCAAGGAGCAGATCAAGGAGCAGGCCAAGCAGTTCGTCCAGGAAAAGGTGGTCGGCGCCGCCAAGGACAAGGCCAAAGAGGCCGCCATCGGTATGGCCCAGAACGTCGGCCGGCAGAGCATCGAGACCTACTTCGACGCACGGTCCGGCATCGATCTCGGAGAGACGGCAGACGTCGCCAAGACGGCGGCCGGCGAGTATGCGGACGGCCTCAAGAACGAGGTCACCGGGGGCGAGGGATCGGCCTTCGCCGACTACACGGACCTGAACTCGCATGTGGACAACGCCGTGGACACCGCGACGGAGAAAGTCACCGGGACGGTCGGGGCCCGTGTACAGCACGGTGCCGACGCGCTGGCCGGACACGGTGCCCGTACGACGCCGGCGTCCGACGGGGCCGAGGCGGCAGCGTCCGCGGAGGGATCCGGCTCCTCGGGCACCCCGCCTGCGTCCAACAGGACCGCGGCCACCGCCTCCGCGGCACGCTCCGGCTCCTCGCACGCCACGGGGAGCACGGACGAGTGGGCTCGAAACGAGTTCGGATGACGCCGCCGCCGTTTGTCACCGCCTTGGCCACTTCACCGCCTGACCACCTTTACCGCCTGAACACCTTCACCGCCTCGGCCACCGTCACCGCCTCGGCCACCTTCACCGCCTTGACCACCTTCACCGCCCTCACCGTCGACAGGGTCGACAGGAAGGATGCGCCGGATCCATGACCGCGGACCGGGAGATCCAGGACGAGGAACTCATGGGGATCGCTCACGACTCCGAGCAGGCGCTGCGGCTGCACCGCTCCCTGCGCACCATCGCCGACGCCACATCACTCGACCCGGCTCTGCGTGACATGGCGCGTGCGGTGCTGAGCGGACGTGTCGGCGTCGAGGACGCCTTCCAGGACGCGCGTTACACCGAGGCCGTTCACCAGCGGATCCACGAGATTCGCCGGGCGGCCGACGACCGGACGTACGTGGAACGCCGGCAGTCCCAGGACCGTTTCGCGGACTGGGACGCGCGACAGCAGGCGGAGCTGGACCGCGAACGTGCCGAGCGCGACGCGCCGGTGGGCGCCTCCGGCAGGAGAGGGCGGCCGGCTCAGCGCCGAGTCTCGGGGTGACTGCATCCTCACGGCGGTACGGGGATGAGGCAGGCGGCCGCCATGGCCGTGGGGCCTTGCCGTAGAGCGCAGGGCCGCTGCCCTCGTCGGTGCCCCGCGACGCAGGCCCGGCAAGAGCAGCAGGGCCGCCCAGGACGCTGACCAGGGCGGCCCACGGTGGCCCACGGCCCTTCAGCGCGAGGATGCGCGCGTACGCTCCCGGTGCCCCTTGCGATCCGGAACGCCCATGTAGCCGGCCGCACGCTCGGTCTCCCCGAACCACAGCCGGGGGACCTGCTGCCGGATCGCCGTGACCAGTGCCATCCGTGAACTCGCGGGGACGGGCAGGCGGTAGCGCAGCCGCGGGAGGGCGGGGTGCAGTGGTTCCTCGTCGCGGACCAGAGGCCAGAGGACCGGGTCGTCGCGGTCGATGGGAGCGTTGGGGCACAGCTCGATGGAGTAGATCTTCACTCCGCGCTTGCCGACCTCGCTCCAGTGCAACCCGACTCCGGCCAGGCTCTGCCAGGGGATGACGTTCTGCGCCTTGCCGTTGCCGACCCACAGCCCCGTGTGGTCGACGCTCACGCTCGAGTGCCGAGCCGCCCAGGTGGTGATCAGGCTGGTGACGCCGATGAAGCCCATGAACAGCCCGAGGACGATTCCCCCGATCCCCTTGGGGTTCGGCTCACCGTCCCCGAGGCCGGCGGCCACCGCTATGCCGCCGAACAGCACGAGGGCACTGATCGTGGTGAGCACGATGCCGAGGGGAATCATCCGCCGCGAGGCTCGCCGGCCGGTGGGCACGACGGTGGCGCTGGGGGAGGGGGTGAGCTCGCCGGAAAACGACATGGTGCGAAGTGTAGGGAGCCCCTCAGGGGCCCAGCAGGCCGGGTGCTGACGGCCGACCTTCCGACGTCAGCCGGGTCGCCACCGGGCCGGGTCAGACGAAGTAGCCGACCAGGAACGACACCGCGGCTCCGACAAGCCCCACACCGATCGTCCCGATCACGATCGGGCGCGTCACACCCCGTCCCGCCGCCTCCCATGCCGCGTCGAACGAGACGCGGCTCTGGCCGAACGGCGCGTATCCGGTGGCGAGGCAGAAGACTCCGAGGCCCGTGAGGACCCAGCCGCCGAAGAAGGCGGCGAAGAAGCGCCAGGCTCGGTCCATACCGCTCTGGACGTAGGCGCCGTCCGCGGAGTCGTCCGCCGTGGGCGCGTCGGTCTGCTGCACCGACAGTTCGGTGCCCGGCGTGTACCGCTGCCTGACCTGCACCGCGGCGCCCGCGTCCTTGCCCTTGCCGTCGTCGGACACGAAGCTGCCCTCACAGCGGATGGGGCGCCGGTTCTTGCGGCTGCTGCGGGAGGCGTTGTTCGGGTAGCTCACCTCGCACTGCTTCACCGTCAGGGTGCCGTGCGTGCCCGCCCAACCCGCCAGGTACGCCCCCTCGTACGCGCCCCATCCGCTCAGGGCGAGGCCTGCGAGGAGGAAGACCAGGCCGCCCGCGCGGCCGAGGCGGCCGAAGGCTCTGCCGACGAGACCGGCGAGGGAACGGTCGATTCCTTTGCCTTTTCCTATGCCCTGCGTCTGAGCCATGACGATGAGGTCCTTCTCCTCTTCGGCCGGTGGGGGGTCAGCATGGCATCCGTACACGACGGGAGATACTTCGGGTGTCCGAGAGACGAGGGCAGCGAGGAGAAGCGACATGACCAGGCGACCCGAGAACTCACCCAGCCCGCACGGCTCTTCGCAGGACCGCGGTGTGCTGGACGAGGCGCTCGAACCGGAGCAGATACGTTCCCTGAACTCCGCCCTGCGCAAGCTGTCCGAGACCGAGGGTGCCGGCAGGGACATGCAGGATGCGGCGAAGAGGCTGCTCTCCGGCCGCCTCGCCCTGCGCGAGGCCCTGGACGACCCCGCGGTGGCACGCGCTCTGGGCGAGGGCATGGCCTCCCTGCGTGGGCAGTGGGAGACGCTCTCCGAGGAGGAGCGCGAGCAGATCAGACACGGGGAGGCGCCGACGAGCGGCGACTCCCCGTCCGGGGCCTCCGAGCCGAGGCGCTCGGAAGACGAGGCCGCGCAGTCCAGGAAGAAGAGCCAGGGGCGGCACAGCGGCGGGTTCTCGCTGTACTGAGCAAGCAGGGGCGACCGGTGGCGCGGGCGGTGGCCCACCCGGCGCCTCCACGGTCAGAACAGCCCGTGCCACATCTGCTCGACGATCAGCGACCACCATGTGTCGGGATTTCCCAGCGCGGAGGGATCGATGGCGGCGAGCTGCTCCTGCAACGCCGCCACCGCCGCTCCCGCCGCGACCGGGTCCAGGCCACGCATCCGCTGCCGCGTGGTGGCGAGCAGCGCCAGGCAGCGGGCGAAGGCGGCCGCCGATACGTTGATGTAGCGGGCGGCGGCGGTGACCGGGTCCACGGCCCACACCGCGCCGAGTCCGTCCGGTTCCGTCGAACCGGGCAGGCACTGCACCGCGACCACCGCGACCCCGTCGAACCCGATCCGCACCAGGTGGGCCAGGGCGCCGATCCTCTCCTCGGCGGCCGGGCTGCGGCGCTCGCGCAGGTTCGTGGCCACGTCGGTGAACAGGCCGCCGGCCGGAGGGGCGTCGGGCCGGTCGGCGGTGAAGAAGAGCGGAAGGTCGGCGGGGAGCCCTGCCCAGGTGAGCGTCGACTTGGCGGTCTCGGGCAGCGCACTGTCGGCGACGTCGTCGGCGTCGTGGCGACGTACGCCCTCCTCCCCGAAGACCTCCACGAGATGGCGCCCGAGGGCCACGTCACGCAACGGCTCCGCGAGCCTCACCTGCGCGGGAACGGGAAGACGGTGCGGGCGGGGCGGCGGCTGCTGGCCGGCCATCCGGTGCATGGCCTCGACCTGCTCGACCAGGGCGGCGATGCCCTCCGCGCGTTCCTCGGCAAGAGTTCCGTAGTTCTGCGTGCAGGACATCTGTGCGTTGCGGAACTGGTTGAGAAGTTCGGCGGTGTAGCCGCCGGGGAGCAGGCTGGGCCGCAGGTCGGTGTGGATCGCGAGGACACTGCTCTCGGGGACGTTCATACGCCGCAGCTCGGCCCACGCCTGGTACTCGGCGGGAGGCAGGCCCGGCCCCGAGGTGCGGAAGAGGGTGGTCTCCTCCCCGTTGGCCGGGTCGGTGTAGGTGAAGACGGCGGTGTTGCCGGGGCCCGTGACCGGACGGGCACCCTGCGCCGGGGCGGCGCTCTGGGGGCCGCCCTGCGCGCCGCCGCCGTGCTTCTGCTGGTACATCCGTACGACCTCCTCCACCGGCACCGACGGCCAGACCGTCAGCTCGCCGGTACCACGGTCGACGACCCCGCATGCGTCGCCGACGTCGGCGGGCGGCCGGCGCTCCCCGGTCCCCGGGTCCTGCTCGGGGGCCGAGGGCGCGGCCCACACAACCCAGCCCAGGTCGAACTCCTGCATCCTGACCTCACGGCGCGGCGCCGCCGAGCCTTCCGGGTTGAGCCAACGGTCGGCGATGGCGAGCGCCTGCTCCTGGCTGGTCACGGGGTGGCTCCTTCGAGGTCGGTCGAGGGGGAGGACAGGAGTGGAGGAGGGGGAGTGGAGGAGGGGGAGTGGAGGAGGGGGGGAGGGGACGTCTGCGGTGTGTCTGTGAGGCTTACGAGGCTATCGCCGAGCCCGCCGGACGGATGAGGAGGGCCTTCGCCCCCTGCTCGGTGGCGACGAGGAGGACGCCGTCGGGGGAGAGGTCGGCGGCGGTGAAGGGCGTGTCGGAGATCAGCGCGGCCACGAGATCCCCGCTCGCCCGGTCCCAGACGCGCAGATAGTCGGCGCCCCGGCTGAGCCCCAGCGGGGCGGCCGCCCGCTCGTCCTCGGACGGGCGCAGGACCTGGGCGGGATCGGTGTCGCCGAGGGAATCGGGAGTGGGTGTGAGAAGACCATGGATCAGCACTGCGGAACCGTGCCTGTCCCCGGGCTCGCCGATTTCTTCCTTCGTGCCGGTCTCTTCCCTCTCCGCGGTCGCTTCCTGAGTCTCCCCAGCCGCATCCAAGTCCCCCAAGTCCCTCGTTTCCCCCGTTTTCCCGGCTTCCCCTGTTACCTCCGTTTCCCCGGTTTTGCCGGTTGCCCCCGCCTCTCCGAGCGGGCGAGCGCCGGGCGTGTCCGCGGGTACGGCGAGGACGGCGACAGGAGTGGCCTGCCCTTCCGGGCTGGGAAGACTGCCGACGGTCACGGCGCTCACGCCGGCGACGGGCAGACTCCACAGCGTCCGCCAGGGCAGCTCGAAGCCGAGCCGGTGTAGGGCATCGGCGTACTCGGGCAGACCGTCCTCGACGAACGCGGTCTCCAGCAGGGCGGCACGCAGCGGGGCGGGCGCCTGAGTACGGGTCAGCAGGGGGGCCGTACGCAGGTACGTACGGGCTGGTGCGCCGAGCGCCTCCACCGGTACGACTTCGACGGCGGCGCGCAGTGGTACCGGGTCGGCGTGCACGAACAGGCCCGGGTCGGTGAGGAGTTGCGGCAGCAGACCGGCCTCCAGGGTGTGACCCGCGATGTGGTCGCGCACATAGGGATCGGCCTTGCTCCAGTCCTGCTCCGGCACCGCCTCCAGCAGCGACATCGCGATCTGCGTCTGAGCGGCGCGGATGTTCGGCAGACCGGCGCGGATCTCGTCACCGAGAGCCGGGTGGAGCAGCCGGAGCAGCGTACGCCGACCGTTCTCCCGCCCGTCCGTGCCCGCACCACGCTCCGCGTCCCGCTCTTCCCGCTGCTCCACAGGTTGCACGAACGGCCCCGCGAGCAGCATCCCGCCCGCAATCGCCTCGCTCATGTCCCGCCCGGCGACCGCGCTCGCAAGCCGCGCCCACAGGTGGACGGGTATGCCCTCGGCCTCGGCCAGGGCGAGCGGCGCCAGCATCAGCCGTAGCGTTGCCGGGTCGGCGCCGAGCCGTCCGGCATGCAGATCGAGAGCCTCGCCGACGGAGGTCGGCAGCCGGTGCTCGTCGGAAGGGTCGAAGCCCTCGGGCGCCGTCAGGATGCCCTGCACGGCGAGTTGAACGACCAGCGGACTCGTCCCCGCTCGCCGGCCGATGGCCGCGGCGAGGGCCAGTCGGGTGGCGGGGTCGACCGTGAACGGCAGCTCAGGCGCACCGAACTCCGGGTTGAGCGCGGCCTGGGCGTGCAGCACCAGGCCCTCGGGGTCGGCCCATTCCGGTGCGTCGAGGTCGATGACCTGCACGGTGCCGGGCGGCAGACCGGCGGCCAGACCGGCGGCCAGCGGACGTGGCACCTCGGCCAGGAGCCGGACCGTCGCGGTGGCGGCGAGAGGAGCGAGCACCTCCCGTACGAGCCGGGCGGGCTCATCCGCGGCCCGTACCGGGCCGGCCCGGTCGACATCCGGCACGACGACGGTCACCGGCTCGCCGAGCGCTGCCATCTCGGCGAACACGTCCTTCGTGCTGGTCGCGTCCAGTTCGTAGTGGTCGGCGAGCAGCCACAGCACCTGCGCGGCGGTCAGTCCATCGGGGGTCGGCACGGCCGGGGCGGGCAGTTCCGGTGGCACGGTCGACGGATCCATCGCGTCCAGCGGCAGCCGCTTGCGGAACTCCGGCTCGCACAGCATCAGAAAGCCGGTGAGTAGTCGCGAACGCCCGCTGCCGGAGTCGCCGGTGAGCACGACCACGCGCGGAGCCCCGGGCACCGCCCCACGCCATGCGGCGAGCGCACGCAACGCTGCGGTACGGCCGCCGATGTGGGGGTGCGGTGCGTAGTCCTCGGTCGAGCCGGTCATGGGTCCCCGTTCCCCGTCCTTCGCCATTGCGGTCGCATGTGCGTACGACATCGATCTTAGGTGCCGATCGCAGGGGGCGGAGGCGTGCGGCCGGGCATCAGGGGATACCTCCCTGTCGCTCGACCCCGCGCTGTGAGAAACGTCCGCCGGGCACCAGGATCACGGGCACCAGGGTCCCGGACACGAGGGTCCTGGGCACCGGGGTCCCGGGCACCGGGATCACCTGTCACAGGATCACCTGTCGGCTGGTCCGACCCTTGATCGGCTATGCGTTGGGTCGACGCGCCTCGCGCTGCCGGCGGTACAGGGCGATCGCGGCCTCGGTCGGGTAGTTGGGGACGGTGACGGTCTCACCGGTGTCCTTGGCCACCACGATCTTGCTGCCGCCCGGCGGCGCGGGCCGCGGCCGGCCTTCGGCGTCAGTGGTGGGCGGGAACGTCGCGTACACCAGGTAACCGATGTCGAACTCGTGGACATGCAGGGGAGCCGGGGTCCCGTCGGCCAGCTTCGGCTGCGCATAGCGGCTGCGGACGATGGCCAGGGCTTCCTCGGGGGTGGTCGGGGGAGCCGGGTGGTCCGGAGTCATGGAGTTGCTCTCCTCGTCAGGGTAGTTGGGCGCGGCTGTCCTGCGGCATGTCCCTGGGACGGTATCCCGATTCGACGCCGAGCGGCACGCCGAGGCCGTGGGCGGGGTCGGCACCGTGAGGGGCGGCCGACATCGGCCATCGCCGGCCCTCGGGAGCCGAGACCGTCACGGGGCCGACCGGCTCGCACCTCACTCGCCCGCAGCGGACGCGGCGCATCGAGCCCCCGATCATGTCCCCGTCATGGAACGGGACCGGCCGCATCCGCAATCGTGATCGATACGACGTCGGGGGGCCGGGTGCCGGTTCCTCGTACGGTCCAAGAGCCCCTAACGGAATGCCGCCGTGCCGCCTTCCGTTTCCTGGCGGCTCGGACCGGCCGCGTATGCAAGCGGAGGTGCGATCGCCTGCGCATCCGCTCCCTCGCCGACCCACAGGGCGACGAACAGCGCGGCGGTCGCTTCCAGGAGTCCCGCACGCTCGAGACCGCCGCCGGCCACGGGTTCGCAGCCCACGTCCCGGACCAACTCGCGTGCACGCACGAGGGCCGTCTCCTCGTCCCCGCAGATGGGCACGGCCAGTGGTCGCCCGCCGAAGACGGGCGGCCGCATGCGCCACACGTCCTCGTGGCACAGGTTGAAAGCCTTGACCACGTGGGCTCCCGGTGCCGCCGCGGCGAGTCGCTGCGCGGCTGAGGGGCCTCCTTCCGTCAGCAGCCGGAAGTCCGGCCCGAGCGGGTTGGAGCAGTCGAGCAGCACCTTCCCCTCCAGGGCCGCGTGCAGGTCCCGTGCCACGTCCACTCCCGCCCCGAAGGGCAGCGCGGCCAGCACCACCTCCCGACCGGACTCGGCCGCCGCGCGCAGACCGGCAGGCTTCGCGCTGCCTCCGATGCGCTTGGCGAGCCGCGCCGCCTTGTGTGCGTCCCGTCCCCCGATGATCACCTCGTGCCCGGCCCGCACCCAGTGGGTGGCGAGCGCGTCGGCCATGTTGCCCGTTCCCAGTACGCCGATTCTCATCACGCGTTCCCTCTCCGTGCCTGCTTCGACCGTTCACACCGACGCTAGAAGGCGGTTCGGGCACCATTTGGTACGTGACGACCGACGCCTTCCTCGCCGACTGCCGTGCCCGCCTCGCCTTCGACCTGCTCTCCAACACCTGGAACGCCGTGGTGCTCTGGGCTCTGCGCGACGGCCCCAGGCGCGCGGTCGATCTACGGGAGCGCATCGGAGGCATCAGCTCCAAGGTCCTCACCGAGACTCTGCGGCGACTGCAGTTCAACGGACTGGTCGACCGCCAGGCACACCCCGACGCACCATCACGGGTCGTGTACCAACTCTCCGCTCTGGGCCGGACCTTGTTGGCGCCCATCGACGCCGTCGGCGCATGGGCCTTCGAGCACGGTGACGAGGTCATGGCCGCCCAGGAAGCAGCATGCATTCGCGACCCCCAGTGCCCCTCCTCCTACCCGCTGACCCGGTCAACAGCGTGAGCGCAGACGGTGGCGGCAGATAGGTGCACAACCCAGGTGAGGAAGGCTTCGTGATGTCGTCGGGATCGACCAGCGGATCCCCAGGCGGCGGAACCAGTGCAGGTGGGCGAACGCGCGCACCTCGACTCAGCGCTGGGTGCCCAGACCGGGGCCGTGCTCGGTGCCGCGACGGGCGATCAGCGGCTTCACACCGGGACGAAAGACCACGCGGCGGTACTTGCCGTGGTCGTAGCCGCGGTCGCCCAGCACCACGTCCGGGCGGCGCCAGGGCCGGCCTCGCTTGCTCCGCGCCGGCGGCACCGCTTCGAGCAGCGGGATGAGCCGGGTGACATCGTTGCGGTGGCCGCCGGTCAGGGGGCGGCTAGCGGGATGCCCGGGCAGAACCGGCAGCAAACACCACCTGATCACCGACGCCACCGGCATATGAGACTGCATTTGGCGACGCTGCGCCAACTCCTCTGCAGCACAGGCGTCAGATGGGCAAAGCGCCTTTGAAGCGGAAGGGGGATACCTCGGGGTGGGTGGTGGCGAGCCACCCGTGGCCGTGTGTATCGGCCGCGAGCATGGGGCCCGGTTCCACCGAGAGATTGTCGGCTGCTGTGCGTGCGTAGGGAACGCCCTCGGAATATTCCTCGGCTTCGTCCTCGTCTACGGCATCCTCTCTGAACTCCACCTCGAAGGGCAGGGGTTCTCCCTCGAACTGTGGATAGTTATGGGTGCCGAAGCTTCGTACCAGGTGACCGCCGCGGGCGACGTACCAGTTCTCGGCGTCGTTGTAGGGGTCGATGATGTAGAAGTGAGCCTCACCGCATCGCTCGCTAAGTCTATTGGCCAGGTCGAAACCGTCGAGTTCGTCCAAGAACGAATTCCCCCACAGCATGCGCCAGTTCTTGAACTGCAGGGACGAGCGCCAGTTCTCGAACTCAGGGGTGATGAAGACCCGGTAGGCGGTCTGTGTCTCACCCTGGGAGTCCTGGAACTCCAGGGAGTCGTTTGCCTCCGTGGCGGCGGCCACGCCCATGACGGTGGTGACCGGCCGCAGATCGTGCAGACCGAGGGCGGCTACGGCGTCGTCGAGCCGGTCTGCTGGGAAGGCCAGCCAGCGACCGGCCTCCGCAGGGACCTTCACTGGGAGCTCGGACAGCAACTTGATCCGCACAAGGCGTTCGATGGCTCGGCGGTCGGCGCTGTCCAGCCCCTGCTCGCCGCTCAAGTCGGTGATGACACGGAGAGCCACGCTCCGCAGGTTTCCGGGGCCATGACGTCGGATCTCTCGCAGACGCGGCACCGCCTCGTCACCCAACCGACGGAGAACGGCCTCGACGCCCAGGTATCCACCGGCGTGTCTACCGAGGCACAGAACGGGCAGCAGCCGGTCGACGACTCGGGCTCCAAGTGCCACCAAGCCGTCCTCAGCGGCGACCCGACTGCTGCGGTCCTCATTGCTGAGGGCGTGTACGAGAGAGTCGATGATGTCTGGCATGGTCCCTCGGCTGGGGTTCTGTCAGTCTGTTTCCTGGAGGTCGACGGTCCAGATGCCGGCAGCGGTTCCCGCCTCGGCGATGCCTGAGCGCGGAGGCCCCAAGTCATCCCTGGTTGCACGTTCCTGCGCAGGGGCCGCGCGTCTAGCGTCGTACCGGCTTACAGATAGTAGAAGTTGTCCGAGTCCAGTACATGGCCCCAGTTCTGGGTCGCCGCGGCTGCTGGATCCTGGGCCGAGAGCCATGCGGTGAGCTCTGCGAGCAGCTCGGCGCTGTCGAGGCCGCCGGATGTGGTGTAGGCAAGCATGTACTCCCATTGCAGGCAGACCATGGCGACGAACTGGGCGAGGGAGGAGCCGGCCAAGGGCTCTCCGGGGTGGTCGCCATCGACGGCTGACGGTCGTGTCTGACGCAGTACGCGTCCGGTGGGTCCGTCGAGGAGGAGGACGCCGCCGATCCAGGTACCCAATTCGTAGAACGGGCCGTCACCAACAGGCGTCTGGAACGCCTTGGTGCCTTCCCAGGCGTGTTCCACGAGACCGATGTCCCCAATGTTGTGCGTGTGGAGGCTGTAGAAGTCGGAGACGGCAGGGAAGCCGACGTCTGTGAGGAAGCGGCGGGTCGGTTCGTGTGTCAGGCCTGTGGGCAGTCGCTCTTCCATTAGCGTGGGCACGGCATTCGCGCTGAAAATGTCGAGCACTCGGGCCCTGGTGGGACGACAGGCCGTTTCGTCGTACGGGCGCGGTGTGATCCTCCCGCGCGGTCCGGCAGAGGGCAGGGCGCGGAGTGATGTGCTCTCGGTGTAGTGCAGGTTGGGTTCGATGGCGTAAAGGCCGCGGTCTCCGGCCATCACCACGAGGTTGCCGACACAGGCGGCGTCGCGGATCTTAGGCGCCTGGACTACGCGGGACACGTCCGGGTCGTTCGCGAGTTGGAGACGGGCCAGGTTCCAGGAGGGTTCCGCTCGCCAGAGGGGCTGTGGTGTGGGCTCTGTCGGAGTCTCCGAGTCCGCGTGGTCGCCGCGGCTGCCAGGCTCGGTGAGCTGTCCGGTATTGGCGTGCCAAGTCTGCTCAACACCGTTTGCGGTGGTGCTGGTGACGGTGAAGGCGGCGACGTCGGCCCGTAGGGCGTCGATGGCGTCGGTCTGGGAACCGCGGGCGTGAAGGTGGCCAGGCGCCCGCCAGTTGGTCCAGACGGTCCGCCAAGGCAGGGGGCCAGCAGATTCTGTCAGGGCGCGTGCGCGCTCCGGGTCGCCTTGGCTGAGCGACAACAGGTGCAGGAGCGACAGCCATTCGGCGTGCGAGGAGGGTGCCAGGCCGAGGGCATCGAGGTAGTGCAGGTCGGCGGCGTGGCTGCCTGCGGGGACTCCGTCCGGGAAGGCAACAGGCAGTGCCTCGATCAAGGCGGTGTGATCACACTTGACGAGCGCGCGGGGCACGGACAGGAGTTCCTCGAAGCGGCCACCGGCGGCGGCATGGGCCGGCAGGGCGCGGGCCAGATAGTCGGCGAGCGGATCGTCGTCACCGCAGGCGAGCAGGTGATCCACGACGTCATGGTGGAAAGCGTGCAGTTTCCCTGCAGGGAACTCACCCCGCAGTCTGTGGGCATCGGACTCGCGGGTCAGCGATACAGGCAGATCACTATTGCTGTCCACAGATACAAGCGCCGACTCCCCGGCAACAGCCTGCAGTTCTGATCCGTCGAACTTGGTACCGAGGACGGAGCAGAGAGCGATCCATTCTTCGAAACGCAAGCTGCGCGACTCGGCCAGCGCCAATGCCTGCACTGCGGTGCGCTGCCGGAGTGAGAGCGAAGAGAAAGGCGCCTCACGATCTTCGAAGCGGGAAGTCAGAGTGATGGGGGAGCGGTTGCGCGGGCTGAGGTCCTGCACGTCGCTGTCGACTTCGATGACAAACCTCACCCCGGTCTTCTTGAAGTGGATCCCGAATCCCCCTGCGAGGGCGTTTGCGGCGCGTCGAGGCTCAGTGGTGTCTCTCGTACTGCCGGCCCATTGGGTGTTGGCCACGAGAACGACACGACTCAGATTGTGCTCCTTTTTATGAATCTTCATGACGCTGGCAAGGGAGGACAGGCTTCTGCGGTCCCCGTACGGAATGCCGAGTTCCTGCATGACAGCGTCCACCAATTCCTCGGTGGACAGACCCTTGGCGTCGACGAGACATGTCCCAGACGTCGCGTCGTCCAAAGCCCGCAGAAGCTCGGTCTTACCTGCGGGGGAGGGGCCGTCCAGGAACTGGAACCCGTATGCGGGGGACGGGTTCTCCATCCACGAGCGGAGCTGGTCGGCCGCTTCGTGGTGGTTGTCCTGTGGATGCATGGTGGGTGCTTTCCCCTCTGCCGGGTTCACTCTGTCGTGGTGTTCTGCAAGCCGCCTTCCCCCATGGCGCGGACCCAAATCTTACCGAGTGCTGCAAGATTCTCTGCAAGATCCTTGTCAAACTGCTTCTTATAGCCGCCGTCCGGGGTTAGCTCGGGCTCTGTGATTTCCGCGTTCTTCCGGTATCCAGTTCCATAGAAGACGTCGACACCATGCATCTCTTTCGACAGGAGATCGGCGCAATTTGCGTACCCTTGCCCAAAGCCGCAAGGTTCTCTGTCTGAATACATGCTCAATGGTGTGTATCTATCCCCCTCGTCGCGCCCTTGGTTGACTTCGTTCAGATAGTCAAGCAGGTTCTTCTCCGAGTGCTTCCCGTTGGGGTTCGGATAGGAGCTGTCTACCATATAGCTGATCTGTCTGCTGACTGGATCGTATACCTCAACCGCCGCATAGTTTCGTCCAGTGAAGTCAGGGCGATGCTCGCCTGAGGCTTCCAATGCCTTCGTAATTCCGGAGAATTCTTCCTTGATGGCCTCCCTGAGTTCCTCGTCGTCGCGGTGGCTGGCCTTCCAATTCGCGCTTGCATGCGCTCTTTCGCCGCGAGAGTCATAGTCGTCCCTTGGTTCCGGGCTTGCGCCGACGGCATGGGACGCATGGAAGTTGTGGCTCAAGCGGCCGAGCGACGCGATCACCGCGCCTCGTTCACCCGGATGCATGTCGGCGAAGCCCGGGAGAATTCTGGCCAGATCGTCGTGGCGCAGAATGGTCGGCTTGTGGTCCGGATCATCGGACCGTGGCGGACTGCACGACTGCAGCGCGTCGACAAGTGGGATCCGCGTACCGTTGCCGGTTTCGTCGGGGACGGGGGTGAGCCAGTCGTTGAGTTGCTGATGAACCGGATCGAGGTCAACCTGCCGGACGTTGTTCGTCTCACGCAGCGCCGCCTGATGCTCCATCGGCGCCATGCCGTAATGAGTCGAGTCGGCGGTCTCCCGCTCGGGAAGACGTGGATGGTCGGTGCGACTGGGGTCGTCGAGGGGGTGGTGTGACTCGGTGACCGGTTCGTGGGTTTCGGTGTGGCTGCTGTGCGCCGAGTCCGGTGAACCGGCCCCTGGTTCTTCAGGTCCTTGATGATGAGTGCCGGCTGGTGCAGCTGGTGCATGGGTGGTCGTGGTGTGGTGACCGGCCGGATGCGTGCCGCCGGTACTCGGCCGGCTTGTGTCTCCGCTGGGCGCCTGGTGAGTCGATGTCCCGGTCGTGTGCGAGTCCGGCGCAGGCGGTTGCCCGGTCTGGGGTGTGACTCGGTCGGTTTGGTTCCCGTTCCTGCTCTCGCCGGTGGTGTGCGTGGATTCGGAGTCCGTCTCCTGTGCGGGGTCCGAAGGATGGCGAGCTGAAGGGCCATCGGTCTTCGGTATGTCCGCGTGAGTCGGTTGCGGCTCGGTGTGGGACGAGCTCTCCCCGTCGTGACCGTTGGGCTCGGTGAGAGGTGGATTGTGCGGGGCGGTTTCTGCGTCCGGGGTGTGGGTGTTTTCGTCGGGAGCCTTCTTCGGAGTCTCGTTTGAAGAGTCCGGTTCGGGGGCCTTGTGGTCCTCGCTCGACTCGGGAGAGTTGTCGGACTCCTGGTGATGAGTGCCGGTTCCCTCTTGGGGGTTGTCCGACTCGTTGTGGGAGGTGGTGGTGTCCGTGGGGGTGGGGTGGATCGGGTTGCGGTTGGCGTCGAGGGGGATGTGCCAGACGCGGTCCGCGTTGGGGATGTGGAGGGGCTGGTGGCTGACCTCTCCGCTCTGGGTGTCGATCCAGACGATGTTGCCGTGGTAGTTGACGGCGTTGAAGGCGTGGCCGCCTCCGCCGGGCCAGTCGACCTGGACGATGGCCGCGGCGCCGTGGCCTGCCTGGTGGAGGTCCCAGGCGATGCGGGCGGGGGTGTCGGGGTCGCTGCCGGTGCCGGCGTAGGTGTGTTCGGCGCCCGCCCACCGGATCTGGTTCGCGTTGGCGTTGTTCTCGGGGGACCAGAGGTCGGGGTTGCCGTGTTCGTTGAAGTCGAGGGTGCGCGGGGCTGAGACCTGGGGGTTTCCGTACCAGGTCTCCAGGAAGGAGCGGGAGCAGTCGGCGCAGTTGTTGCTTCGGCCGGGGACCTGGTTGCCGCCGTCGTTCTGGAGTTGGGACCACTGGCCGAAGGGGTCCGGGAAGCGCTGCGGGGTGCCGTCGGGATTGTGCGGCACCGCGTTGACCAGCGCGTGCTGGTCGTCGGGGTGTGGTTCGGTCAGACCGCCGGGGTAGTGGTCCAGGTCGTTGCGGATGTCGTCGAGGCTGTCCTGGTGCGGGTGCTGCTGAGTGGACGTGCCGGGGTCGGCGTGGGGCGCGCCCGGTGGCTGCGGCGTGGCACTGGTCGCGTGTGGCGGAGGTGTCGCGCCAGGGACGACGGTGTGGATCGGGACCGGCGTCACCTGGTGGTGCTGGGGGTCGTGAGCCTTGTCCGTCCCGGCATCCGGCGCCTGTGACGTGTTGTGCTGTGAGGCCGGCTGCTGCGGGGCGTTCGCGTGCGGAGGGGTGCCGGGTGCCGTGCCCGCCGGCTGGTTCGGTGACCTGTTGGGGTTGGGGCGGGGGCCCGGCGGGTTCTGCGTGCCGGGAGTGCCGGATGCGTTGGAGGTCTGGTTGCCCGGGTTCGAGGTCCGCTCGGGCCCGGTGCTGGACGAGGTGGGGGACGGGGTGCTCTGACTCGGGCTCTGGTTCGTGGTTCGGTTCTGGGTCGGGTTCGAGCTGGGGTTCGGGGTGCGGCTCGTGGACGAGTTCGCGTTCGAGTTCGAGTTGGAACTCGGGTCGGAGTTCGCGTTCGGGTTCTGGCCTCGGGTGGGTGTTGTCCGGGTGTCGGTTGCGTCAGGAGTGTTACGGGGGGCGGTGCGGTCGCCGGGTGTGGTGCTGGGGGTGTTGCGGGGGGCTGTGCGGTCGTCCGTGACGTTGCGGGGGGTCGTCCGGTCGTCCGCCCGGGGTGTCGTCCGGTCGTCCGTGCGAGGCGTGGCCCGGTCGCGGGGCGCCGTGCGGTCATCCGGGGTGTTCCGCGGTGCCGTGCGGTCGTCGGGGGTGGTGCGGGGCGGAGTCCGGTCGCCCGGTGTGGTGCCAGGCGTGCCGCGGGGCGCCGTCCGGCCGTCCTGGGCGGTGCCGGGGGTGCGCTGCGTCGGGATGCGGCCGTCCGACGTGCCGGGGGCCCGGCGGTCGCCCGTGCCGGATGTACGGCCGTCGCCCGCACCGGATGTGCGTCCGTCCGGCGTAGCGGCCTGGGGTGTCCGGGGTGTCGCCGGGGATGTGGGGCTGGGAGTGGACGCGGGGCCGGTTCCCGTCGGCGAGGGGGTGTTGGGGGTGGTAGAGGAAGGATTCCTCGTCGGACCCGGGCTGGAGGTCGGGCTGGTGGGGCCCGGCGTGGAGGAGGTGCTGCCGGGCGTGCTCGCGCCGGCGCGCGGGGCCGGCCCGCCGCTTGTGGTCGAGGGAGGCGTGGGCGAGGTCGGCATGGCCGAGTTGCCGTCCGTACGGCCACCGGTTCCGCTGGGGGAGTGGTCCGTCGTGGTGGGGGTGGGGGCGGCGTGGGACTGGGTGGGGGCACTGGCGGCCAGGCTGTCGATCGACGTGCCGATCCCGCCTCCTCTGCCGCCACCCGTCGGGGACGCCGTGCCGCCGGACGACGCGTGGGTGGGTGCGGCGTGCGGGGTCGGTGAGGAGATTCCGGACACGGAGGAGTGGCCGGTGCCGGTGGGGCCGGACGTGCTCGGAGCACCGGAGGTGGTGTCGGTGTTCGAGCCGTTGTGCGAGGCCCCGCCGGGTGAGGGGTCGTCGAAGTCCGCCAGCGACGTCGTATGCCTCGAGGTCGGGAGATCCGAGGAGGAAGGATTCTGCCCCGGCCCGGAGTCGGATCCCGAGCCGGAGCCAGAGTCGGAACCGGGGTGAGAGTCAGGGCCTATGCCCACGTCCGGCGTGTGAACCCCGGCTCCCCCGGTGTCGGCGGATATCCCGCTGCCTATGTTCCTTCCCGTGCCGGAATCCGTGCCCGAGCCCGAGTCCGAGTCCGTACTCGTGTCCGAGTGCCTCGACGTCGACGAGTCCGATCCCGACGAGCCGGCGTCGTCGGACGACGTCGAGGACGAGGAGTCGGACGAGGAGTCGGACGAGGAGTGGGACGAGGAGTGGGACGAGGAGTCGGACGAG
Source organism: Streptomyces glomeratus (assembly GCF_021462825.1). Lineage (GTDB taxonomy): Bacteria > Actinomycetota > Actinomycetes > Streptomycetales > Streptomycetaceae > Streptomyces > Streptomyces glomeratus. Next base: position 54,257 of record NZ_JAKEEB010000034.1, read on the forward strand.
GACCCCGAGTCCGAATCCGATTCCGACGACGACCTCGACGAGGAGTCGGATCCCTCGTCTCCGCCATCCCCGCCCTCGCCGTCCTCCGTACCCGACCCGTGGTAGCCGTCGATGCGGCTGTCGATGGCGTGGTGGAAGCGGTGGCCGGCCTTTTGGCCCAGGCTGTCGCGCACGCCCTCGGCCAGGGTCTGCGGGGTCTGCTTGATGGCATCCCAGCCGGCGTCCTTACCGGCCTTGACGGTCTGGCCGAGGTCGTAGCCCTGCTGGGCGCCGAAGCCGACGTTCATCGTCTGCCGGATGAGGTCGGTGATGATCGCCTCGATGGCCGAGATGGCGGGTTCCTTCATCGCCTCGACGATCGCTTCCATCAGCGCCTCTTTGAGCTCGTCGAGGAGGCGGCGCACGATCAGTCGAGTGGCCTGGGTGGCACCGAGCGCGCCGACCTCCGACAGGCCGAAGGTGAAGGGCGCGGCGGCCTGGGCGGCGGCGATCTCGAAGGCCAGGGCGATCAGCTGGGCGATCACCGCCCATTTGGCGAATACGACGAGGTAGGCGCAGGCCTCCATCACGTTTGCGATGGTGTAGGCGGCCTGTGCCGCATTCGCGAGGTAGCCGTCAGAGCCGTTGCCGCCGTCGAACTTGGCGTAGGCCTTGGTGAACTTGTCGATCGACTCACCGGCGTTGTGGGCCACCACCGTCCTGGCGCTGGCGTTCGCCGAGGCATGCAGCTCCGTGACGTCGTCGCCGAACTTCCGCCAGAGCGCTGCGGAGTCCCTGAGCTTGTCCTCGTCTGCAGTCGGCCAGCGATAGCCGAGCATCTCGAGAACCCATTCGAGCTCGTCCGGCAGCATCATCGACACAGCACACCCACCCCCGTCGGCAACCGGCGTCCAACTCCCTCACTTTTCAAGGGAGATCGCGCATGGAACAGCCGTACGCACAGCTTACGTACTCACCCGCAGGCAACTTCAGGGGGTTGCTGTCACAAATCTGTTGCAGGCCAAGCGGCTTGAAGAGGATGGTGCGAGCTGCTTGACGAGGACGGAGAAAGGCCCAAGCCGCTTGGCGACGACGGACAGGTCTCCTGACCGGTGACGGCGACCGTCAGGGATCAGGTCTCTTGACGGTGACGGCGACCGTCAGGGATCAGGTCCCTTGACGGTGACGGTGACGGCGACCGATCAGGGATTCAGGCCTCCTGACGACGACGTATGTGGTGCGGCCCTGTGGGCATCTCCACCTGGCCGTCGTACTGAGCGGTGATCTTCTGCCAGGCGGCGTCCTCGTCGCCCTCGTTCCGCTCGTGTCGCACGCCCATCTCGGTGAAGGCCAGCCCCATCCCCGCGAGCCGTTCCGCCAGGCTTCCCATCGACTGGTACATGCCGTCGCGCAGGCCCTCGTAGACCACCCCGAACTTCTCGCCGATGTCGTCGTCGCCCCACGGCGGGGTGGCCCCACTGCCACCCTCGAGCGCGCCAAGGCCCTTCTGCAGGCGCTCCACCGCCTTGCCGAAGTTCTGGCCCACCGTGAACATGTTGAAGCCCTCGGCCTTGAGGACCGCGGGATCGGCGCGCAACCCGTCGCTACTCACAACTGCCCCCGTTGATCGACACTTGTTCGACAAGCAACCCTAGCGGGCGCACCAGGGCCGGACCCACCCCCCGGCGCCCTATCCCCTCCAACCCCACATACGCCGGAGGGGCGGCACTCGCAGGTGCCGCCCCTCCGACCGGGTCCTCCGTACTTGACGGAAGTTCAGAACCGAGCCGGAAGCCACCCGGTCTGGATCAGCTGCCCCCCACGCCGTCGCGTGTGGAAGTACCCGCGTCCGGGCGGCAGCTGCGACGGTGTGATGTTGCCGAGCAGCGCGCCCTCCGACCGGTCGCCGGAGAGCACGATGCCCTGGGCGCCCAGCTCCCGCAGGCGCTGCATCACCGGCTCGTACAGCGACCGGCTGGCGCCGCCCGAGGAACGCGCGATGATGACGCGCAGGCCGATGTCACGCGCGAAGGGAAGGTACTCGAGCAGCGGGGACAGCGGGTTCATGCCCGTCGCTACCAGGTCGTAGTCGTCGATGATGACGAACGCGTCCGGGCTGCTGTACCAGCTGCGGTTGCGCAGCTGCTCGGGTGTGACGTCCGGGCCCGGCATACGGCGGTGCATGGAGCCGGCCAGGCCCTCCAGCGTCTCCGTCAGGGCGGGCGCCGACGCGCAGTAGCGCGACAGGTGCGACTCCGGCACGCCCTCCAGGTGGGCGCGTCGGTAGTCACCCATGACGATCTTCGCCTTGTCCGGGCTGTAGCGCTCGGTGATCTGCTTGATGAGCAGCCTGAGCACCGCCGACTTCCCGGACTCGCTCTCGCCGAACACGATGAAGTGCGGGTCGGTCTCGAAGTCGACGAAGACCGGCGCGAGGGCCGACTCGTCGATGCCGATGGCGACACCGCGCTCCGGGTGCTGGAACCCCTGGGGCAGCCGGTCCGCCGGGAGCAGGGTGGGCAGCAGCCGTACGGCGGGAGCGTGGCTGCCCTGCCAGTTGTCGTTGACGCCGCGGACCAGGATCGTCGTCGCCTCCGACAGGTCCTTCGTCTCCGAGGAGCCGTCGACCCGGGGCAGCGCCGTCATGAAGTGCAGCTTGTCCAGGCTGAGGCCGCGGCCGGGCATGGTGCTGGGAACGTTCTGGGCGACCTTGCGGTCGATCTCCGACTCGGTCGGGTCGCCGAGCCGCAGCTCGATGCGGTTCTGCAGCATGTCCTTGAGCGCGGGCCGCACTTCGGTGTAGCGGCTGGCGGTGAGGATCACGTGCACACCGAAGCCGAGACCGCGCGTCGCGATGTCGGTGACGGCCGCCTCCAGCAGCTCGTAGTCCATCTTGAAGGTCGCCCAGCCGTCGATGACGAGGAAGACGTCGCCCCAGGGCTGGTCGGGCAGCAGCCCCGCGGCCCTGCGCTGGCGGTACGTCTGGATCGAGTCGATGTTGTTGGCGCGGAAGTACTCCTCGCGCGTGTTCAGGATGCCTTCGACCTCGCTGACCGTGCGGCGCACCTTCTCCGCGTCGAGCCGGTTGGCCACCCCGCCCACGTGGGCCAGCTCCTCCATCGCGATCAGGCTGCCACCGCCGAAGTCCAGGCAGTAGAACTGCACCTCGGCCGGCGTGTGGGTGAGGGCGAACGACGAGATGAGCGTGCGCAGCAGAGTCGACTTGCCGGACTGCGGACCGCCGATGAACAGACCGTGGCCCGCACCGCCGGAGAAGTCCCGGTACAGCACGTCGCGGCGCTGCTCGAACGGCTTGTCCACCAGGCCGACCGGCACATTGAGCCGGCCGAGGGCCGTGTACTCCGGCGCGGTCAGGCCGCGCTCCGGGGTGACGGCCAGCTGGGGGAGAAGCTGGTCCAGCGAGGGCGCCTCCTCGAGCGGGGGCAGCCACACCTGGTGGGCGGGCGGTCCCTGGTTGACCATCCTGCCCACGATGACGTCCAGGACGGTGTCGGCGAGCGCGTCGTCCACCCCGCTGCCGGCCTCCGGCTCCTCGACCACCGGCTGCGCGGGCAGCGCCACATGTCCGGCCGTGAACAGCGCGGGCCGCAGCTGGGTGGAGCGGTGCACCCGGGAGGGGCCCTCGCCGTGGTAAGGACCCGACACGTACGCGGCCTTGAAGCGGACCATGGTGTCGGTGTCGTACCGCAGATAGCCCGAGCCGGGGATCGACGGCAGGTGGTAGGCGTCAGGGACACCGATCGCCGTACGGGACTCGGCGGCGGAGAAGGTGCGCAGACCGATGCGGTAGGACAGATAGGTGTCCAGACCGCGCAGCTTGCCCTCCTCCAGGCGCTGCGACGCCAGCAGCAGATGCACACCCAGCGAGCGGCCGATACGGCCGATCTGGATGAACATGTCGATGAAGTCCGGCTTGGCGGTGAGGAGCTCGGAGAACTCGTCGAGCACGATCACCAGCGAGGCCATCGGCTCCAGGGCGGCACCCGCCGCCCGGGCCTTCTCGTAGTCGTGCAGGTTGGCGTAGTTGCCCGCCGTGCGCAGCAGCTCCTGACGGCGCTGCATCTCACCCGTGATGGCGTCGCGCATACGGTCGACGAGCGTGAGGTCGTCCGCGAGGTTGGTGATGACGGCCGCGGTGTGCGGCATGTCCGCCATGCCCGCGAAGGTCGCACCGCCCTTGAAGTCCGCGAGGATGAAGTTCAGGGTCTCCGAGGAGTGCGTCACCGCCAGACCGAGCACCAGCGTACGCAGGAGCTCCGACTTGCCGGAGCCGGTCGCGCCGACGCACAGGCCATGCGGGCCCATACCCTCCTGCGAGGCCTCCTTGAGGTCGAGCATGACCGGCTCGCCGTTCTCGCCGACACCGATCGGCACGCGCAGCCGTTCGTGCAGCGTGCGCGGACGCCAGGTGCGCGAGACGTCGACGGCGCCCGCGTCTCCGATGCCCATGAGGTCGGTGAAGTCCAGGTTGGACAGGAGGGGTTCACCCTCCTCCGCGGTGCCGACCCGGAAGGGCGCGAGCTGCCGGGCCAGGGACTCGGCCTGCGCCGCGTTCAGCACATCGGGCTTGCCGGTGTAGGCGGACTCGTGGCCGACGTACAGCCGCATGCTGTCGGGCTTCACATAGACCGTCAGACCGGCGCGCAGTTCCTCCTCCAGCTCGCCCGGGGCGATCTCGAGGAAGGTGACGCCCTGGAGGCCCTCGACACTGGCCAGTTCCGAGTCCGGCGGCACCGTGCCGCCGTCGAGCAGCACGATCAGGTGCGGCTGGTCGTACACCGGGGTCGCGTCCCGGTTCCAGCGGGGCCTGTCGGCCAGCTGGTCCGCCAGCGCCTCCTCCAGCTCCCCGAGGTCGTCGAAGAGGAGCCGGGCCGAGCCCGCTCCGTCCTTGGCCTTCGGGTGCTGGGTGTGCGGAAGCCACTTGATCCAGTCCCAGTCGGCGGCCGCGGAGGGGTGCGCCACCACGGCGACCATCAGGTCCTCCGGCGAATGCAGCGTCGTCAGCTGGGCGAGGGTGGCACGGGCGTTGCCGTAGACCGTGTCGGTGTCTCCGCACACCGTCACGTGGTAGAAGGCGCGCAGCGAGACGGAGACGGGCAGATCGGACAGGCTGCCGTGGGCGTCGAGGAAGGCCTTCATGGCCGCCGCGGTCAGCGGCTCGAGCTCCTCCTTGGGCGCGGTCTCCGGGGCGACGAGCGGAGTGTTCAGCTGCTGGGTGCCGCGGCCTATCCGCACGGAGGCGAAGTCCGCGTCGGTCGGGCGCCGCTCCCACAGCCGCCTGCCGTCGACCGCGAGCGCCCACAGCTGCTCGGGATCGGGATGCTGGAAGAGCTGGCTGCGCCGCTGCAGATCGGCGGTCTTGTGCACGTCCTTGCGGACCTGCTCGAGATAGCGGAAATAGTCACGCCGGTCCTGGGCCATACCGGCGCCGCCGCCCTGCCGGGACTTGGCGAACTGGGCGATCGCCATGGCCAGGGTCGAGGCCAGCATCAGCCCGCCGACCACCCTCATGTAGGAGGGCAGACCCGGCATGAAGAAGAAGCCGACGGAACCCAGCATGCCCATCATGGGCAGCAGGGTCATCAGCATGCTCTCTTCGCCCTCTCGCGGAATCTCGGGCGGCGCCTCGAGTCTGACCTCGCCGTCCGGGACGACCGGGGGCGCTGTCCGCGGCGGTCGTTTGATGATGACGACGCTCACCGATGCACTCATCCTTCGCGATTGATACGTCTTGGCACCGACGCCCCCGTGTATCGCGACCTGTTCTCGTTCGCGTAGGCGTCGTCCGCGCAGGCGTTGATCCTACTGATGCGGGAAGTGGCCCAGAGCGTCAGGACGATGGAGATGCCTGGGGGGTCCTGGGGGAAAAGAGGTAGGCAGGCCCTGTGCCTCCGGCGGCAGCGGATAGGGTGGCGCTCCGTGTCGCACATGCGGCGTGAAGACGTGAAAATGACGTGAAGAAGCCTTGTCTAGCAGAGGGAACTACCAGGTGAGCACGGGGACTTCGACAGGTTTCTGCCGAATCACCATCGCAGCGCCGGACAGCCGTGTCGATGTCGCGCTGCCGGAGGACCTGCCGATCCAGGACCTCTTTCCCGAGATCGTGAGGCTCTCGGGCCTGGTCCAGCCGGAGACCAGCCCTGCCGGCTACCACCTCGTACGCCGTGAGGGCCAAGTGCTCGACGCGAGCCGGTCGTTGCTCGAGCACCGGGTCCGCGACGGCGAAGTGCTGCTGCTGCGGACCTTCGCCGATTCGCTGCCGCCGGCCGTTCACGACGACGTGGTGGACGCGATCGCGGCCGCGGTCAAGCAGGACATGCGCAGCTGGAACGACAACCTGATGCGGATGGCCGGTCTCGTCTCCGGCGCGCTGCTGCTGGTCATGCTGGGCTTCGTCTTCTGGTTCGCGGATCCGGTACGGCACGACATGCACGGCCTTCAGGGCATCCTCGCCGGCGTGGTCGCACTCGCCCTGACGGCACTGGCCGGTGTGCGGGCCAGGGTGTACGACGATCGTGGGTCCGCCGTCGCACTCGGCGTCTCGGCCCTGCCGCACGCACTCATCGCGGGCTCCGGTGTCATCCCCCAGCACGCGGGTGATGGTCCCGGCAGGATCCAGTTCCTCGTCGGCTGCGTCGCCGTGCTGCTCTGCTCCATCGTGCTGATCATGCTGCTGCCGCAGGGAGACGCGCCCTTCGTGGCCGCAGCGCTGGCCGCCGCGATCGGCACACTCGCGGTCTTCTGCGGTGTGCTCACCGGCGCGAAGCCACGCGAGATCGCCGCGGGCACCTCGGTCGTCGCGCTGGCCGTCGTCGGTTTCCTGCCCGGCTGGTCGGCTCGCTTCGCCAAGCTGCCCATCGGTTTCCGCAACCCGGAGGACCTGGCCCGGGCGCGTCGCGAGGGCCAGGAGGGCGACCTGGAGGCCGTCGACGTCCAGCGCATCGTCGCCCAGACCAGCCGGGGCCACGAACTGCTGCTCGGGCTGGTCGGCGGCTGTGCCGCCGTCGTCATCGGCGCGAGTGGAGCGGTGCTCGGCTTCAGTGACAGCGGCTGGGCCCAGCTGCTCGCCCTCTGCTCCGGCCTCGCCGCGATGCTGCGGGCCCGCCTGTTCCGGTACACCGCCCAGGTGACGTGCCTGTTCGTGGCCGGTGTCGTCACGCTCGGCCTGCTGGTCCTGGGCCTCGCCATCTCGCCCCCGACCGACATCCTCATCGAGCTCGCCCAGGGCAACTCCGGTCCCGTGGACATACGGACCCTGTGGCTCGGCGCCTCGGTCGCGGCCGGTGTGCTGCTCCTCATCGCGATCGCCCTGATCGTGCCGCAGAAGGGGCTCTCCCCGTTCTGGGGCCGCATGCTCGATCTCGCGGACTCCCTGGTGCTGCTGTCCCTGGTCCCGGTCTGCCTGGCCGTCCTCGACGTCTACGGCAAGGTCCGGGGCGGGGTCTGAGGGCCGCTCGGCGGCCGATGGCGCAGGGGCGAGCGAGAGCTGCCGGGGATGTGAGACTTGCGTCGTCGGGCTTGCCGCCACGGGCTTCGGCTTCCGGCTGCTGAGACTCTGCCGCCGGTGGCCGGTGGCCGGTGGCCGGTGGCCGGTGGCCGGTGTGGCCTGAGGCCTGATGGCCCCCTAGCCCTCGTCCCGGACCCGGGCCGGGCTGCCGCTGCGGGGCTGGTACGCTGTGTGACGGCCGTTTGTGTACGCACCCCCGGACCCCGCCCAAGCCCCCCAAGGGGCCGTCAGGGATCTGGAGGCCGCGCCCAGCGGATCCCCGCCTTCCGAGTCATGGAAGTTCTCCTGAGAAGAAGACCAGGAGCGCTCGGTGGCATTCATGAAGACTACGAGGAGTACGCGTGTCGCTCGACGCCGCTACGAAGAAGCAGATCATGGCCGAGTTCGGTACCAAGGAGGGCGACACCGGCTCCCCCGAGGTCCAGGTCGCGCTGCTGTCCCGCCGTATCTCGGACCTGACCGAGCACCTCAAGACCCACAAGCACGACCACCACTCCCGCCGTGGTCTGCTGATCCTGGTCGGTCAGCGTCGCCGCCTGCTGCAGTACCTGGCCAAGAAGGACATCCAGCGCTTCCGTACGCTGGTCGACCGCCTCGGCATCCGCCGCGGTGCGGCCGGCGGCGCCAAGTAAGACGCCGTGAAGGGAGCGGTTCCCGTGCGAAGGGGGCCGCTCCCTTTGCTGTACGTGCGGACTGTCACTACCGCTTTGTAGTGTGGTAGCACAACGCAAGAAGACGTACGACACCGTGAGAGTGGCGCCCGGAGGCACCGGGCGCGAACCCGCACACCGAACGAGGAGAAGCGCACCTCGCCGCCGCCGGTCCTCGGTAGTGGCCCCCGGGGGGAAGTGAGCCCCGGGTGCTTCGATCGAAGACCGGCCCGCACCAGACGGCGCGCTTCTCCGCCAGCGTCCCCCTGCCACACGGGCAGCCAGGGACGAAGACGAGGAGAAAACGCTAGTGGAGAACGAGACCCACTACGCCGAGGCCGTCATCGACAACGGCTCTTTCGGCACCCGTACCATCCGCTTCGAGACGGGCCGCCTGGCCAAGCAGGCCGCCGGCTCCGCCGTCGCGTATCTGGACGACGACACGATGGTCCTGTCGGCCACCACCGCGTCCAAGAGCCCCAAGGACCAGCTCGACTTCTTCCCGCTGACGGTCGACGTCGAGGAGCGGATGTACGCGGCCGGGAAGATCCCCGGTTCCTTCTTCCGCCGTGAGGGCCGTCCGTCCGAGGACGCCATCCTCACCTGCCGGCTCATCGACCGCCCGCTGCGCCCGTCCTTCAAGAAGGGCCTGCGCAACGAGATCCAGGTCGTCGCCACCGTCATGGCGCTCAACCCCGACCACCTGTACGACGTCGTGGCGATCAACGCCGCGTCCGCGTCCACGCAGCTGGCAGGTCTGCCCTTCTCCGGCCCGATCGGCGGCGTCCGCGTCGCGCTGATCAGCGGCCAGTGGGTCGCCTTCCCGACGCACTCCGAGCTGGAGAACGCCGTCTTCGACATGGTCGTCGCGGGCCGCGTCCTGGAGGACGGCGACGTCGCGATCATGATGGTCGAGGCCGAGGCCACCGAGCAGACCATCAAGCTCACCCAGAACGGCGCCGAGGCGCCCACCGAGGAGGTCGTCGCCGCCGGTCTGGACGCCGCGAAGCCCTTCATCAAGGTGCTCTGCAAGGCCCAGGCGGACCTCGCCGCGAAGGCCGCCAAGCCGACCGCCGAGTTCCCGATCTTCCTCGACTACCAGGACGACGTCCTGGAGGCGCTGACCGCCGCCGTCCGCCCCGAGCTGGCCCAGGCGCTCACCATCGCCGGCAAGCAGGAGCGCGAGAGCGAGCTGGACCGCGTCAAGCAGCTCGCCGCCGAGAAGCTCCTGCCGGAGTTCGAGGGCCGCGAGAAGGAGATCTCCGCCGCGTACCGCGCGCTGACCAAGCAGCTGGTCCGCGAGCGCGTCATCAAGGAGAAGAAGCGCATCGACGGCCGCGGTGTCACCGACATCCGCACCCTGGCCGCCGAGGTCGAGGCCATCCCGCGGGTGCACGGCTCGGCGCTGTTCGAGCGCGGCGAGACCCAGATCCTGGGCGTCACCACGCTGAACATGCTGCGCATGGAGCAGCAGCTCGACACCCTCTCCCCGGTGACGCGCAAGCGCTACATGCACAACTACAACTTCCCGCCGTACTCCACGGGTGAGACCGGCCGCGTCGGCTCCCCGAAGCGCCGCGAGATCGGCCACGGCGCCCTCGCCGAGCGCGCCCTGGTCCCGGTCCTGCCGTCGCGCGAGGAGTTCCCCTACGCGATCCGTCAGGTGTCCGAGGCCCTCGGCTCCAACGGCTCGACGTCCATGGGCTCGGTGTGCGCCTCCACCATGTCGCTGCTGAACGCCGGTGTGCCGCTGAAGGCCCCGGTCGCCGGTATCGCCATGGGCCTGATCTCCCAGGAGATCGACGGCGAGACGCACTACGTGACGCTGACCGACATCCTCGGCGCCGAGGACGCCTTCGGCGACATGGACTTCAAGGTCGCCGGCACCAAGGAGTTCGTGACCGCCCTCCAGCTCGACACCAAGCTGGACGGCATCCCGGCCTCGGTCCTGGCCGCCGCGCTGAAGCAGGCCCGTGACGCGCGTCTGCACATCCTCGACGTGATGACGGAGGCCATCGACCGTCCGGACGAGATGTCCCCGACCGCCCCGCGGATCATCACCGTCAAGATCCCGGTCGACAAGATCGGTGAGGTCATCGGCCCCAAGGGCAAGATGATCAACCAGATCCAGGAGGACTCCGGCGCCGAGATCACCATCGAGGACGACGGCACGATCTACATCGGCGCGGCCGACGGCCCGTCCGCCGAGGCCGCCCGCGCGGCGATCAACGCCATCGCCAACCCGACCATGCCGGAGGTCGGCGAGCGCTACCTGGGCACGGTCGTGAAGACGACCACCTTCGGCGCGTTCGTCTCGCTGCTCCCGGGCAAGGACGGTCTGCTGCACATCTCGCAGATCCGCAAGCTCGCCGGCGGCAAGCGCGTGGAGAACGTCGAGGACGTGGTCGGCGTGGGCCAGAAGGTCCAGGTCGAGATCGCCGAGATCGACTCCCGCGGCAAGCTCTCCCTCATCCCGGTGATCGAGGGCGAGGAAGCGTCCGACGAGACGAAGGACGACACCGACAAGTGACGTCCCGTGGCTCCAAGGCGACGGCCCGCACCTCCCCGGAGGCGCGGGCCGTCGCCCGTACCCAAACTCTCATCAAGGGCATGAACGGCATCGGTACCGTCCGCAAGACCACCCTTCCGGGTGGGCTGCGCGTCGTGACCGAGACCCTGCCCTCGGTGCGCTCCGCCACCTTCGGCATCTGGGCGCACGTCGGCTCCCGCGACGAGACGCCGGCCCTGAACGGTGCCACGCACTACCTCGAGCACCTTCTCTTCAAGGGCACCCAGCGGCGCAGTGCGCTGGACATCTCGTCCGCGATCGACGCGGTCGGCGGCGAGATGAACGCGTTCACGGCGAAGGAGTACACGTGCTACTACGCGCGCGTGCTCGACACCGACCTGCCGCTGGCGATCGACGTCGTCTGCGACATGCTCACCGGCTCACTGATCCGCGAGGAGGACGTCGACGTCGAACGCGGCGCGATCCTCGAGGAAATCGCGATGACGGAGGACGACCCGGGTGACTGTGTGCACGACCTGTTCGCGCACACGATGCTCGGCGACACCCCGCTCGGCCGCCCGGTCCTCGGCACGGTGGACACGGTCAACGCCCTGTCCGCGGACCGTATCCGCCGCTTCTACCGGAAGCACTACGACCCCAGGCACCTGGTGGTCGCGTGCGCCGGCAACGTCGACCACAACAAGGTCGTACGCCAGGTGCGTGCCGCTTTCGAGAAGGCCGGGGCACTCACGCAGTCGGACGCCGCGCCCCTCGGACCGCGCGACGGCCGCCGGGCCATCCGCACCGCCGGCCGGGTCGAGCTGCTGTCCCGCAAGACCGAGCAGGCGCACGTCGTCCTCGGCATGCCCGGCCTCGCCCGCACCGACGAGCGCCGCTGGGCCCTCGGGGTGCTGAACACGGCGCTCGGCGGCGGCATGTCGTCCCGCCTGTTCCAGGAGGTCCGGGAGAAGCGGGGCCTGGCCTACAGCGTGTACTCGTACACGTCCGGTTTCGCCGACTGCGGCCTCTTCGGCGTGTACGCGGGCTGCCGCCCGAACCAGGTGCACGACGTGCTGAAGATCTGCCGGGACGAGCTGGACCATGTGGCCGAGCACGGTCTGTCGGACGACGAGATCACCCGCGCCATCGGTCAGCTGCGCGGCTCCACGGTCCTCGGGCTGGAGGACACCGGCGCGCTGATGAACCGTATCGGCAAGAGCGAGCTGTGCTGGGGCGACCAGATGTCCGTGGACGACATGCTGGCGCGGATAGCGGGGGTCACCCCGGACGACGTCCGGTCGGTGGCCCGGGACGTCCTCGGACAGCGGCCCTCGCTGTCGGTCATCGGCCCGGTGAAGGACAAGCAGGCGTCCCGTCTGCACGACGCGGTCGCGTAATCCCCTGCGGTAAGGAAGCAAGAGAGATGAGCAAGCTGCGCGTGGCGGTCCTGGGCGCCAAGGGCCGGATCGGTGCGGAGGCGGTACGGGCCGTCGAATCCGCCGAGGACATGGAACTGGTGGCCGCCCTCGGCCGGGGCGACAGGCTGGAGACCCTCGTCGACACGGGTGCCCAGGTGGCGGTGGAGCTGACCACGCCGGCCTCGGTGATGGGCAACCTCGACTTCTGCGTACGGCACGGCATCCACGCCGTGGTGGGCACGACGGGCTGGACCGACGAGCGCCTCGCACAGCTGCGGGGCTGGCTGGCCCAGTCGCCGGAGACGGGCGTCCTCATCGCCCCGAACTTCTCCATCGGCGCCGTGCTGACCATGAAGTTCGCCGAGGCGGCCGCCCCGTACTTCGAGTCCGTCGAGGTCATCGAGCTGCACCACCCGAACAAGGTCGACGCCCCCAGCGGCACCGCCACGCGCACCGCGCAGCTGATCGCCGCCGCGCGGCAGAAGGCGGGCAGCCCCCCGCAGCCCGACGCGACGGTGACGGCCCTGGACGGCGCCCGCGGGGCCGACGTCGACGGCGTCCCGGTGCACGCGGTCCGCCTGCGCGGCCTGCTCGCTCATCAGGAGGTGCTGCTCGGCGGCGAGGGCGAGACCCTCACCATCCGCCATGACTCGCTGCACCACAGCAGCTTCATGCCGGGCGTCCTGCTCGGCGCCCGCCGCGTCGTGACCACCCCGGGCCTCACCTTCGGCCTGGAACACTTCCTCGACCTGAAGTAGCCGTCCATGCGCGCGAAGATCACCTACGCCGTCACGGCCGCCGTCCTGGTCGTCTACTTCGTCCTGGTCGGCAGCCGCGGCGTGCTCCTGATCCAGAACGGCACCGCGGTCACCGTTCCCTTCGGCATCGCGGTACTGATCCTGCCGGTCATCGGCGTCTGGTTCCTGTGGCAGAACACCCGGTTCGTCCGCAAGGCCAACCGGCTCGCCGCCGAGCTGGACGCCGAGGGCGGTCTGCCCGTCGACGAGCTCAGGCGCACTCCCAGCGGCCGGATCGACCGGGACTCGGCCGACGAGGTCTTCGCCCGGCGCAGGGCGGAGACGGAGGCGGCCCCGGACGACTGGCGCAGCTGGTTCCGGCTGGCCATCGCCTACCACGACGCCCATGACACGCCCCGCGCGCGCAAGGCGATGCAGCGGGCGATCGCCCTGCGCGAGGGCAGGCCGGTCGCGCCCTGAGACGCCGAAGGGGCCGTCCCGCATCGGCGGGACGGCCCCTTCGGCGTAGCGCCTCGGGCCCGGTGGCGCCTCAGGCCCTGCCGTACTCCGCGGCCCACGCCTCGACCGTGTCCGCCGCCCGGTCGAAAGCCTCCGGGCGCGCCAGGAAGTCGGCGCCGTGCGTGGTCAGCAGGGGCGGGAGGTCCTCGGCCGGACGGCCCTTGCGTACGAGGACCAGCGCCTGCCCCTGCACCGTGCGCGGAAGCCCGAGCCAGCGCACCGGCTGCTGCACCGTCCGCACCGAGACGACCCGCTCCCAGGGCGTCGTGCGCGTGCCGAAGAAGGCCACCCGGCGCAGCCCGCGCGCGCTCACCCACACACCCATGCGCAGCAGCCGCAGGGCTCCGGCGACGACGGCCAGCGCGATGGCGAGGACCGTGGCGGACCCGGTCAGCGTGCCGGTGAGTGCGATGACGACGGCAGCGAAGAGCACGTAAGAGGCCAGGAGCAGCAGGAGCGCGGCCGTGCCCACCCGCACGGGACCGGGACGGTAGGGGCGCCGCCAGCGGTCGCGGTCGTCGTACGGCAGCGGAAGATCGTCCGCTGCCTGCTCGTAAGCACGGTCGGCCGTCAGAAAGGACAGGGGCACGGCTGATCCTCACTCGCTCATGGGGCTGTGCCCGGTGAGGCTATCGAGCCGTGTCCTTGGTCACCACCCTTGGGGGGCCGGGGGAGTGCCTCCCCGCCGGCCGGGCGGAGCGTCAGCGTCCGTCCGAGGCCTCGGAGTGCTGCGTGGCCGTGGGTGACTGGTGCGCCATCGAGGGCGTGCCTATGACCAGGGCGCCCACGAGGCCGGCCACGATGGTGAGCCCCATCAGCCAGCGCCCGGCCATCTGACCGACCGAGGCACGCTCGCGGGGCGGGGGAGTGACATTGCTGCGGAAGGGGTCGGCTTCGGCGAGGAAGGCGAACGGTACGGGTTCGCGCCGACGGAACATGGGGAGCGCTTCTCCTCTTGCTGGCTCGTAGGGACCGGGGTTCCCCGGGCTTGCTGAAGACCGGGTGACCCGAACGGGGCGTCGTCACTCATACAGACGCACGGAGGCGCCGGAAGGTGCCCTCTTTCGCCGATTTCGCCGAACTTCGCCGACTAATGTCGTGGCCCGGCACCGAACGCCCCGTTGTCGGTGCCGGGCCGTAGAGTGGGCGCCGCCCGAGCTTGTGATGGGAAGGACCTTCTACGCCGTGACCGACACCCCCGCCGACGACCTCAAGCCCAGCTTCCGCAGCGATGTCACCGTCGAGCTGGTCAAGCACAGCGCCGCCGACTCCGATGTGCTGTGGGCCGCCCGTGTCTCCACCGCCGGCGAGCAGTCCCTCGACGAGCTGGGGAAGGACCCGGAGCGCTCCAAGGGGCTGATCAACTATCTGATGCGGGACCGGCACGGCAGCCCGTTCGAGCACAACTCGATGACGTTCTTCATCAGCGCCCCGATCTTCGTCTTCCGCGAGTTCATGCGGCACCGCGTGGGCTGGTCGTACAACGAGGAGAGCGGGCGCTACCGCGAGCTCCAGCCCGTCTTCTACGTCCCCGACGAGTCCCGCAAGCTCGTGCAGCAGGGCCGCCCCGGCCAGTACCGGTTCGTCGAGGGCACCCAGGCGCAGCAGGAGCTGGTCGGCCGCGTCATGGAGGACGCGTACGTGCACGCGTACGAGGCGTACCGGGAGATGCTCGCGGCCGGTGTCGCCCGCGAGGTCGCCCGTTCGGTCCTCCCGGTCGGCCTGTTCTCGTCGATGTACGCGACCTGCAACGCCCGCTCGCTCATGCACTTCCTCGGCCTGCGCACCCAGCACGAGCTGGCCAGGGTGCCCTCCTTCCCGCAGCGGGAGATCGAGATGGTCGGCGAGAAGATGGAGGCGGAGTGGGCCAGGCTCATGCCCCTCACCTACGCCGCCTTCAACGCCAACGGGCGCGTGGCCCCGTAATGCAGCGCCTGTTCACCGGCCGGGCACAGATGTGCGGTCAGCCGAGCGAAGTGTCCGTATTGCGGCATTTCGAGAAGTTCATCTAGCCTGATCAAACGGACCCGGCACTGCTTGAACCCCCGAGCAGGCAGTGCCGGGTCCCACCTTTGTCAGGACTTTCCCCGAACCCCGAGGGCAGACCTCGCCCTGAGCAACGAGTAGCGTGTATGCCATGGCTCCGACCTCCACTCCGCAGATCCCCTTCGGGCGGATCCTCACCGCCATGGTCACGCCGTTCACGGCGGACGGCGCACTCGACCTCGACGGCGCGCAGCGGCTCGCCACCCACCTGGTGGACGCAGGCAACGACGGCCTGATCATCAACGGCACCACCGGCGAGTCCCCCACCACCAGCGACGCGGAGAAATCGGAGCTCGTCCGAGCCGTCCTGGAGGCGGTCGGCGACCGCGCCCACATCGTGGCCGGTGTCGGCACCAACGACACCCACCACAGCATCGAGCTGGCGCGCGCGGCGCAGAAGGCCGGCGCACACGGACTGCTGACCGTGACGCCGTACTACAACAAGCCCCCTCAGGAGGGCCTGTACCGGCACTTCAAGGCCATCGCCGACGCCACCGAGCTGCCGGTCATGCTCTACGACATCCCGGGCCGCAGCGGCGTCCCGATCACCACCGAGACGATCGTCCGCCTCGCCGAGCACCCCCGGATCGTCGCCAACAAGGACGCCAAGGGCGACCTCGGCCGCGCCAGCTGGGCCATCGCCCAGTCCGGCCTCGCCTGGTACTCCGGCGACGACATGCTCAACCTCCCCCTGCTCTCGGTGGGCGCGGTGGGCTTCGTCTCGGTCGTGGGCCATGTCGTCACGCCCGAGCTGCGGGCGATGGCCGAGGCCCACGTCAGCGGCGACGTCCAGAAGGCCCTGGAGATCCACCAGAAGCTGCTCCCGGTCTTCACCGGCATGTTCCGCACCCAGGGCGTCATGACCACCAAGGCCGCGCTCGCGCTCCAGGGGCTGCCCGCGGGACCGCTGCGCCCGCCCATGGTCGAGCTCTCGCCCGAGGAGACCGCCCAGCTCAAGATCGATCTTGCCGCCGGCGGGGTAGAGCTCTGACAAAGACTTCACAACTGAATAGGCAGGACCAAGGTGCCTGCACCCACCACAACAATTGCTTTTGCACGAACGTCACGCGCGCCACGTGCCCCTACCGGTACGTGGCGTGCGTGGTGAGGAGAGTCTTTTGAGTCATCCGCATCCTGAACTCGGCCCGCCGCCGAAGCTCCCTGAAGGCGGCCTGAGGGTCACCCCGCTCGGCGGCCTCGGGGAAATCGGCCGGAACATGACCGTCTTCGAGTACGGCGGCCGTCTGCTGATCGTCGACTGCGGAGTGCTCTTCCCGGAGGAGGAGCAGCCCGGAATCGACCTGATCCTGCCCGACTTCTCGTCGATCCGTGATCGTCTGGACGACGTGGAGGGCATCGTCCTCACACACGGCCACGAGGATCACATCGGAGGTGTCCCGTACCTGCTGCGGGAGAAGCCGGACATCCCGCTGATCGGCTCCAAGCTGACCCTCGCGCTGATCGAGGCGAAGCTCCAGGAGCACCGCATCCGTCCCTACACCCTCGAGGTCGCCGAGGGCGGGCGGGAGCGGGTCGGCCCCTTCGACTGCGAGTTCATCGCGGTCAACCACTCCATTCCGGACGCTCTCGCGGTCGCGATCCGGACCCCCGCCGGCATGGTCGTCCACACCGGCGACTTCAAGATGGACCAGCTGCCGCTGGACAACCGGCTGACCGACCTCCACGCGTTCGCACGGCTGAGTGAGGAAGGCATCGACCTTCTCCTCACGGACTCCACCAACGCCGAGGTCCCCGGGTTCACCCCGCACGAGCGCGACATCTCCAACGTCCTGCGCCAGGTCTTCGCGGGCGCCCGCAAGCGGATCATCGTGGCGAGTTTCGCCAGCCACGTCCACCGCATTCAGCAGATTCTGGACGCCGCGCACGAGTACGGCCGCCGGGTCGCCTTCGTGGGCCGCTCCATGGTCCGCAACATGGGCATCGCCCGGGACCTCGGATACCTGAAGGTGCCGCCCGGTCTGGTGGTGGACGTCAAGACACTGGACGACCTGCCCGACGGCGAGGTCGTGCTCGTGTGCACGGGTTCGCAGGGCGAGCCGATGGCGGCCCTGTCGCGGATGGCGAACCGGGACCACCAGATCCGCATCGTCCAGGGCGACACGGTGATCCTGGCGTCCTCGCTGATCCCCGGCAACGAGAACGCGGTGTACCGCGTGATCAACGGCCTGACCCGCTGGGGCGCCAACGTCGTCCACAAGGGCAACGCCAAGGTGCACGTCTCCGGCCACGCGTCCGCGGGCGAGCTGCTGTACTTCTACAACATCTGCCGCCCGAAGAACCTGATGCCGGTCCACGGCGAATGGCGCCATCTGCGGGCGAACGCCGAACTGGGCGCGCTCACGGGTGTCCCGCACGACCGGATCGTCATCGCCGAGGACGGCATCGCCGTCGACCTCGTCGAGGGCAAGGCGAGGATCTCCGGCAAGGTCCAGGCCGGATACGTGTACGTCGACGGCCTCTCGGTCGGTGACGTGGGGGAGCCGGCCCTCAAGGACCGCAAGATCCTCGGCGACGAGGGCATCATCTCGGTCTTCGTGGTGGTGGACGCCTCGACGGGCAAGATCACGGGCGGCCCCCATATGCAGGCCCGTGGCTCGGGCATCGACGACTCGGCGTTCGGCGATGTGATCCCGAAGATCACGGAGGTGCTGGAGCGGTCCGCGCAGGACGGCGTGGTCGAGCCCCACCAGCTGCAACAGCTCATCCGGCGGACCCTCGGCAAGTGGGTCTCGGACACCTACCGGCGCAGGCCGATGATCCTGCCCGTGGTGGTTGAGGTCTGACAGACCGTCAAGTCCTCCCGCAGATGAACCTGGAGCGAGGCCCCTCGATTTGCATCGGGGCGCCTCGCTCCAGTACGTTTACGGCTCGCCAGCGGGGGAACCCGGCGCCATCGAGCGTCAGGGACCGGCCCCGGCAGGGTGGAAATTCCGACTCAGAATCTCTGATAAAGTCGGAGCCGCCGGAAAGGGAAACGCGAGAGCGGGAACCTGGAAAGCACCGAGGAAATCGGGCCGAGAAAAGGTCTGATAGAGTCGGAAACACCGAAGGGAAGCGCCCGGAGGAAAGCCTGAGAGAGTCTCTCGGGTGAGTACGAAGGAAG
>NZ_JAKEEB010000035.1 GCF_021462825.1 Streptomyces glomeratus
CGCCGAAGTCGCGCAAGGACGAGCGCGCTCCGAAGTCCCGGCAGGACGCCGAGGCCGAGCCGGCCGCGGCCGAGGACACGGTCGTCGAGGCGCCCGCGCCGCTCGAGGAGGAGGCCGAGACCGCGCCACGACGTAGCGCCCGAACACCTGCTGTGTTCCCGTCTGGGCAGCCCAGTCCGCCCGGGGCAGCATGGAAGTACCGGCAGCCGGGACCCGGGCGTGGAACAGCACCGATGAGCGGGCGGCGGTCGCGCCGGCAGGCGGAGGGAGCGTGGGATGACAGCCGAATCCTTCCAGGCCGACGGCGCCTGGTCCGGCCCCGGGCAGTCCAGGCCCGCCAGCCTGCTGGACGTCCTCAGCGTCGCCGCGGTGGTGCTGGACACCGGCGGGCGCATCGTGTTCTGGAGTCCCCAGGCCGAGGACCTCTTCGGCTACTCGGCGGAGGAGGCCCTCGGCGAGTTCGCGGGGCGGCTGCTGGTCGACCCGGAACATCTGCAGACCGTTCTCGGGCTGTTCACCGAGGTGATGGAGTCGGGCCGCAGCTGGGCCGGTGCGTTCCCGATCCGGCACAAGGACGGCAGCACCCGTCTGACGGAGTTCCGCAACATGCGGCTCCTCGACCATGCCGGTGACGTCTACGCGCTGGGTATCGCGGCGGACCACGAGAGGCTGCATCGCGTCGAGACCGACGTGGCGCTGTGCGAGCGGCTGATCCACCAGTCCCCCATCGGGCTGGCCCTGCTGGACCCCGACCTGCGCTATCTCCTGGTCAACCCGGCACTGGAGCGCATCGACGGCATACCCGCCGCGGAGCACATCGGCCGCCATCTGCGGGAGACCCTGCCGTTTCCCGACGTGGACACCATCGAGTCCGCCCTGCACCAGGTGCTGGCCACCGGTGCCCCGCTCCTCGACCAGTACGCGGTGGGCCGCACACCTGCCGACCCCGACAACGACCACGCCTGGTCTCTGTCGTTCTACCGGCTGGAGGACCCCGGCGGCCGGGTTCTCGGCGCGGCCGCCTCGGTCGTCGACGTCACCGAGCGGCACCGCGCGGCCACGGAGGCCGACCGCGCCCGGCGCCGCCTGGCCCTGATCGCGGACGCCTCCGCCCGCGTCGGCACCACCCTGGAGGTGGAGCAGACCGCGCGCGAACTGGCCGAGGTCGCGACCCCCGAACTCGCCGACGTGGTCGCCGTCGACGTCCTGGACTCCGCTCTGGCCTTCCGCCGTACGGGCCGGCTGGAAAGCGGCCCTGAACTCTTCCGCTCCCTGGCGCTCAAGGCGACCCAGCCCACCGTGGCCCTCCGCGCGGGAGACCCGCCCGGTGACCTCGCCGCCTACGACGGGGACCGGCTGGTCACCCTGTGCGTGCACACCGGCCGGCCCGTGCTGGTGCGTCATGTCGCCGAACAGGACCTGCGCCGCATCGCCCGCGATCCCGAGGCCACCTCGCTGCTGGCCAGCGCCGGCGTCCACTCCTATCTGGCGGTGCCGTTGATCGCCCGCGGCGAAGTCCTCGGCGCTCTCGACCTCAAGCGCACGTGCAACCCGCTCCCCTTCGACCAGGACGACGTCGTCCTCGCCTGTGAGCTGGCCGCTCGCGCCGCCGTGGCCATGGACAACGCCCGCTGGTACCAGAGCGTCCGCAACACCGCCCTCACCCTCCAGCGCAGCCTGCTGCCCGACCACCCGCCGTACCACCCAGGACTGGAAATCGCCTACCGCTACCAGCCCGCCCAGGCCACCAGCGAGGTCGGCGGTGACTGGTACGACGTCATCCCCCTCGCCGACGACAAGACGGCGCTCGTCGTCGGCGACGTGATGGGAAACGGCATCGACGCCGCCGCCACCATGGGCCGGCTGCGCACCGCCACCTGCGCCTACGCGGACCTCGATCTGGCCCCCGGCACCGTGCTCCGGCACCTCGACAACGTCACCTGCGATCTGGAGCACTACATCGTCACCTGCGTCTACGCGACGTACGACCCCCGTCGCAGGCAGTGCCATCTGGCCAATGCCGGCCATATGCCGCCTGCGCTGGCCCGCCAGGGGAAGGAACCCATACTGCTGGACCTGCCCCCCGGCGCGCCGCTCGGCGTGGGCGGCGTCCCGTTCGAGACCACCACCGTGAACCTGCTCCCGGGCGACCTCGTGATCCTCTACACGGACGGTCTCGTCGAAACCCGCCACCACCCCATCGACGACCGTCTCGACATGCTCCTGGCCCTGCTCGACAAACCGGACCGTCCCCTGGAGGAGACCTGCGACCTTCTGCTGCACGGGCTTCGTCACCCCGACGACCACGACGACGTGGCCCTGCTGGCGGTCCGGGCCCGCTAGGGCCTGTCGTGCTGCGTGCTCCGCCGGACCGGCACGGTGCGGGTCAGCGGCACAGGGCGGCGAGATCCGTGCCGGGCAGGTGGATCCAGCCCTCCCGCCGGGCGGCCTCGCGCTCGTCCGCGGAGCCCGGCCACCGGGTGTCCCCGGTCAGAACGGCGCGGGCGACCAGGGCACAGATCAGTGCGTCGAGATGGTCGTGGCTGTCGGTGCATCTCGCGCGCACCGGCTCGGGCAGGGGTGATCCCAGGCCCGACTCGAGCGAGCCGACGATGTGCTCCCGCACGGAACGTGCCTCGGCCGTACCGCTCTTGTAGCTGCCGGGCGGGCGGATCCCCCACCGTCTCAGCGCCGCGGCGGGATAGACCTCTGCGATCGTGCCGGACCCGTCCCGGGGTACGGCGACACCGTCCGCCGCGAGAGCATCCAGCAGGTGGGCCGCGCGTAGCGCCACGACGCCGAGGAGGTCGGTGGACACCGACAGCGGGGGCCTCATCGCGGTCGTCCTCCAGGTCAGGTCGTCCGTCAGCCGGAAGCGCAGCGCGTCCAGACCGGGTCTGCCGTCCGTGCGCACCCCGAACCTGGCGGGAGCGGGCAGCCGCTCTCCACGGTGGTGGGCCACCACGGTGTCCACGAAGTGCGACGGCCAGCCCAGAGGACAGTCCAGGCCGGTCTTGCCGGCCGTCCGGACGATGTCCAGCAGGTCCCCGTCGTCGTGCGGTACGAGGAACTCCGCCGCCGGGCCGCCCGCTTCCTGCCACACCACCCGGCACACGGCGGTACGCCGTGCGCTGGCGGCCAGATCGATACCGACCGTCACCGCCTGCCCTCGCGTCATGCCGACATCCTTGTGCACCGGCACCCGACGGGGCCACCGCCGCCCACGACACCGGGAGACCGCCGCGGCCGGCCCGGAGCCGTTCACATGGCCGGCAGGGGCGGCGTGATCGGGAGTTCGGCCCAGATGGTCTTTCCGCAGCGGGTGTGGCGGCTGCCCCAGCGCCGGGAGAGCTGGGCGACGATGAGCAGACCGCGGCCGCCCTCGTCGGAGAGGCGCGCGCGCCGCAGATGGGGCGCTGTGCTGCTGCCGTCACCGACCTCGCAGATCAGGGCCGTGTCGCGGATGAGCCGAAGGTGCACCGGTGGGGAGCCGTACCGGATCGCGTTGGTGACCAGCTCGCTCACCACGAGTTCGGTGACGAAGGCCGCGTCCTCGAGCTGCCAGGCGGCCAGCCGCTCGCCGGCGAGTTCGCGGGCCAGCGCGACGACGGAGGGTTCGGACGGCAGTTCCCAGGTGGCGACGCGGTCGGCTCTCAGGGCCCGGGTCCGGGTCAGTAGGAGTACGACATCGTCGGTGCGGGTGTCGGAGAGCAGACTCCCCAGCGCGCGGTCGCATGTCTCCTCCAGCGGACGGCCGGTTTCGGCGAGGGTCGCGCGCAGCAGGTCGCACGCCTCGTCCACGTCGAGCGCCGGGGATGCGATCAGCCCGTCGGTGTAGAAGGCGAGGACGCTGCCTTCCGGGACCGCGAACTCCGCGGCTTCGAACGGCAGGCCGCCGAGGCCGAGGAGCGGTCCGGCCGGCAGGTCCAGGAAACGCACGGAGCCGTCCGGCGTGGCCAGGACGGGAAGCGGATGGCCGGCCCGGGCCATGGAGCAGCGCCGCGACACGGGGTCGTAGACCGCGTACAGGCAGGAGGCGCCGACCTCGCCCGAGCCGGGGGCCGAGCGATCGGCGGGGTCGGCGGTGTCGCTGCGGTCCATGAGCAGCACGAGGTCGTCGAGATGGGTGAGCAGTTCGTCGGGGGCCAGGTCCACATCGGCGAGGGTGCGTACCGCCGTGCACAGTCGGCCCATGGTCGCCGAGGCCGTGATGCCGTAGCCGACCACGTCCCCCACGACGAGGGCCACCCTGGCGCCGGACAGTGGGATGACGTCGAACCAGTCGCCGCCGATACCGGGACCCGAGCGGGCGGGCACATACCGGGATGCGATCTCCACGGCGGGATGGTGCAGCGCGGGATGCGGCAGGATGCTCTGCTGCAGGGTGAGTGCGGTGGAGCGCTCCTGCCCGTAGCGGCGGGCGTTGTCGACGTGGACCGCGGCACGGGCGGTCAGCTCTTCGGCCAGACGCAGATCGTCCACCTCGAAGGGGGTCTGGGTGCGGTGGCGGAAGAACAGCGCCAGTCCCAGCGTGACCCCGCGGGCCCGCAACGGTACGGCCATGAGGCAGTGCATGCCGTAGTCGCGGATGATGCTGGCTCCCTCGGGTGTGCTCTCCACCCACCACCGCAGCTCGTCGGAGCGGTGCAGGGCCCCCCGGCCGGCGGCGAGGGCGCGCCCCGGGGGAGAGTCCTCCGGGTAGGTGTAGGTGCCCCCGATCGGGACCACCGACTCGGGACACCCCGGCAGGACGGAGCGCTGGGCGGTTCGGCGGAAGATCAGGAGGCTGTGCTGGGGCGGGAGCGCCTCATCGCCTCTCAGGACGCTGTCGAGCAGATCCACGAGCACGCAGTCGGCGAAGTGGTCGGTGCCGACCTCCGCCAGTTCGTCGGCGGTGCGGCTGAGGTCGAGGGTGGTGCCGATGCGCAGTGTCGCGTCGTTGAGGACGGCCAGTCGCCGACGGGCACGGACCTGCTGGGTGGTGTTCACGGCCGCCGCCGAGACGCCGCAGACCTGGCCGTCGGGGTCGCGCACGGGATACAGCGACAGCAGCCAGACACGCCGGCCGGTGGTGCCGGTGCCGGGCGAGTGCGCCTCGCACGTCACCGTGTTCCCGGTGTGCAGGACCTCCCGCATGGCCTCGCCGATGCCCTGCAGGCCCATCAGTGTGTTCCCGGAGCGGGACTCCCCTATGGGCCAGCCGAGGAGTTCGTGATCCGCCTTTCCCGACGCGCGCCTCATGGCGGCGTTGACCTCCACCCGCACACCCCTGCGGTCGTACAGGGCCATGGGCAGGGGAAGCTGGTCCAGCGCCCACTGCTTGAGGAGTGCGGTGTCCGCTTCCCCGCCTTCCCCGGGTGGCGGTCCGGACGGCTCGACATCCTCGGTCGCGAGGAACCAGTACGCATCCCCGGCCGCGTCCCGCAACGGATGGGCACGCACCGCCCAGGACACCGGGTGGCCGTCCCGGTGTCGGAGGGTGACCCGGCCGCTCCAGTACTCACGCCGGGCGTGGCGGCGCTGGAGGGCCGCCGGCGGGGCCTCGGCGAGCAGCTCCCTCGCGGCCCGGCCGACCAGGTCCCGCGGCTCGTAGCCGAGGAGGCGGCCGACGTCCGGGCTCAGCGCGATCACCATGCCCCGGGGATCCAGCATGACCCCAGCGCCTGGCGCGGGCTCCCGCCCGGTGGAGCGGTGCCTGTCCGGTATCGCGGAGCCCTTCTCCATGTCGCCGCCCTCGCTCTGTCGTCCGGGCACCACCGGGAGTCGTCGGTGGGCCCATCCGCGGCACTGCGTCCAGGCTGCTCCCGCGGGAGGCCTTTCTCAACCGCTGATCACTCCGGGGCGGGACGCCGGGCGGTGCGGCCCGGCCGCGCGGTGGATGCGGTCGCCGTGGTGTCCGTCGTCCCGGCCCGTGGCACGGCCGCTCACCTCGGCGAGCAGCGCCTGTGGGGCGGGATCGGCCTGGAGGCCGGGGAGAAGCAGCAGCCAGAGGTCGGTCAGCCGGTCCTCGATCAGCACTCGCTCGTCGAGGGCATCGGAGAGGGTGTGCAATCCGAAGAACGCGGCCACCAGGGTGGGGGCGTCTCGGCCGGGCTCCGCGTGGGGGGCCAGATCCCCTTCCGCGCGCGCCTGGGTCAGCATGCCCTCGACCGTGGCGATCCAGTCCACGAAGGGCGGAGGCATCTGGACGGCGATGGATCTGCGTTCGGCCCAGAGCCGGGCGCCCGCGCGGACGAGGACGTCGTCACGGAAGGCGCGCGCGACCGCGAAGCTGAGACGCACCAGCTTCCGGAGAGTGGATTCGGGGGCAGCCGCGTGGTGCGCCACCAGCGCGGGCCAGGTGGCGAAGTGCGCTTCCACCACGGCCAGGGCGAGCTGTTCCTTGTTGGTGTAGTGGAAATAGATGGCCCCGCTGGTGCGGCCGGACCGTTCGCTGATGTCACTGATGCTGGTCGCTGCGTATCCCCGTTCGAAGAACAGGTGAGCCGCCGCCTGCAGTACGGCTCGGCGGGTTTCTTCTGCCCGATCCTGCACGTGTGTTCCCTTGTCTGTCGGTGGAGCGCGAGAGGAATGTAGCCCTCCCGCCGCCCGGAAACGAGGCCGCGCATGCGGAACCACCAATTGTCTTATTAGCTGTATTACATGGACTCTCGGCGGCGGATGCGAGGCATGCAGGAATGGGCCGAGGAGTGTGCCCGGCACACTGCCGGAACCTGCTGTGCCCCGCTGAGTTGGTCCAGGACCGTGGACCGCGCCTGGGTGCACCGGATCTCGGTGGCCGAGGTCCTGCTGACGGATGTCCGCCGCTGCGGGCCTCTCAGCTTCTGCGCGGCGGCCGCCTGGACACGCTCGCATCCTTCCTTCCCCCGGGGGCGTGACGACCGGCACAGCCCGTGGATGCTCGTCGAGACACTGCGCCAACTCGGCATCTGCATTCCGCTGCGCCACTTCGACGTGCCCCCCACGGCCCGCTTTCTGATCGGCGACGTGGCCTACGAACTCGACCCGGCGGCGGAGCCCAGAGCGCCCCACGGTGCCAGCGAGATCACCTGTCTGGCATCCGTCGGCGAAGTGCGCACCGACCGGAGCGGGACGACGGTGACCGGCCTGCGGATGCGGGTCGTATTCCTCGCCGGGGACCGGGCGTTCGCGCGGGCCGCGGGCGGCGCGCGGTTCCTCGACGCGGCGCGCTACGCGGCCCTGCGGTCCGGCGCCGTCACGGCCATGGCGGCGAGCCGACGGCCCCGGCCCGAACCGGCCCTGCTGGGGCTCGAGTCGGCGTCGGACCTCGTCATCTCACTGGAGGGCGGCGAAGTCCTGCTCGATCCCGCGGACCCCCGTCACCCCTTCCTCTTCGACCACGGCACGGACCATGTGCCCGGAATGGCCGTGCTGGAGGCGGCGCGGCAGGCCGTAGCCCTGCGGAGCGGAGGGCGGCTGATCCGGCCGCTCTCCTGCCGCATGACGGCCCTGCGATTCACGGAGCATGCTCCGCCCGCCGTCATTCACTGCGCCGAATACGGCCGTTCCGTCCTCTTCCATTGCCACCAGGGCGCCGAGCGGACAGCCCGGGGAATGCTGCGCTATCGCTGAGATGTCACCCACACGTGCGTAATGCGTCGGCAAATCTCCCCAACCTGTCAAACAGAGCGTAGCGTTCATTATGTTTCTGGTTCCGGATAAGCTCCGACCACGGCAGTGTGGGGTGCGCGAACGTCGCATCGGCGAACAGGCCTCCTCGGCACCGCACTTCACTCCTTTTCGCTGTGGATCGAAGTCCAATCGGCGTCACCGGAACCTCCCTTGGCGGATCGCGCCGCCTTTCGGCAGTTCCGTCCTGCACCAGAACGGCAAGCAAGCACATGACGACCCAACGCATCTTCGACTGGACACCCCAGGCCGTCGTCTTCGACTGCGACGGCACCCTGGTGGACTCCGAACGCCACTGGCAACAGGCACGCGACATCGTTCTGCGCGAGAACGGTGCCGCGCCTGACCCTGAATTCACGGAACGCAGCAAGGGCCTGCACTACACCGAGTGCGGCGCCCTCATGGCGCGCCTCGCCGGCAGGCCGGACGCCGGCGAGGAGATGACCCGGCACCTTCTGGCAACGTTCCGGGCACTCGTGGCACAGTGCCCGGTGGCCGTGCGCGGAGCACCGGGCCTGGTGACAAGCCTGAGCCGGTCCGCGCCGCTCGCCGTCGCCAGCAACTGTCCCGCCGACGTGGTGGAGTTCAGCCTCCAGTCGGTGGGCCTGAGACAGCGCTTCCGGCACATCGTCGTCCCGGGTCCGGGAGTTCGCCCCAAGCCGTCTCCCGACACCTACGCCGAAGCCGTACGGCGCCTGGGTGCCGAGTGCCGCAACGCCCTGGCGGTCGAGGACTCGCTCAACGGGCTGAAGGCGGCCGCCGGAGCGGGTCTGCGGGTGATCGGGGTCGGCCGGAATCCAAGGCCGGAGGCCCTCGCCCTGGCCGATCTGTGGGTGGACACGCTGGAGGACCCCGATCTGGTGGCCTGGGCGAAGAGCCGGCCCGCGGCCCGTCGGCAGGAGGCCCGTCGGCAGGAGGCCGGCGCCCCGCACACCGCTCCGGTGCGGCCGAAAATCCCGCAGCAGGGTGGCCGGGCCCAGTCCGGAGCCAGGACGGCACCCTGAGGGCACCGGACCGCCATCGGCCGCGCCACCGGGGGGCTTCCCGGCTCCGGCCTCCGGCCCGGCCCGTGAGCGGACCGGTGGGCGGGCTGTGCGCGCACGGACCTGACGCGGCCCTGTCCGGCGGGCGGTCCGCTCAGTCCGGTGCCGGGCCGGACGCACCGGCGGGCAGCGGCTCGCGCACGGGCAGGTGGTAGACGCGGAAGGCCTGCCCGATGACCGGCTGGGCCACGTTCCGCACCTTGACGCCGCCACTGGTCATGCCGTGTTCCGTCCCGGCATGGGCGTGCCCGTGCACCGCGAGGTCCGCACCCGCCGTGTCGATCGCCTCGGCCAGCAGATAGCTGCCCAGGAACGGGTAGATCTCCAGCGGCTCACCGGCCAGCGTCTCCGGCACGGGGGAATAGTGGGTGAGAGCGATCCGCACGTCGCAGCCCTGCCCGTCCAGCTCCTCCAGGGCCCTCCGCAGGGCATCGGCGCACCGCCGTGAGCAGCGTACGAACTCCTTCATCAGCAGCTCACCGAATTCGCCCGCGCTGCGACCGACGAAGCCGCCGCCGAATCCCTTGGTACCGGCCACGCCGACCCGGATGTCCCCGACGCCCAGGACGGTTCCGCGTCCCTCCAGAACCCGGGTGCCCGAGTCCTCCAGTACCGCCGCGACCTCGTCCGGCCGCTCGTCGTGGTGATCGTGGTTGCCCAGCACGGCCACCACCGGAACCCCCAGGTCCTGGACCTCCTGTGCCACGACCCGGGCCTCCTCCGTGGTGCCGTGGCGGGTGAGGTCACCGGCCAGCAGCAGCACATCGGCGCACTCGGGAAGGGACTCGAAGGCGGGACGGAGCGCGCCCTTGCTCTCCGGCCCCATGTGGATGTCCCCGACCGCCGCCACCCGGATCATGAGAGCTCCTCCGCGTGGCCGGGCGCGGAATTCTCCGCCACCAGGATGTCGCTGTGGACCGGGACTCCGGCGAGTTCCTCACGCACCATGCCCAGGATCTCCTCGCGGCACTGTGCGGAGGCGACCGTGCCGGTGAGCTGCACCGACTCACCGCGGACCTCGACCCGGACGCCCAGCTCCCCCAGGTGCCCGGCGGCAAGGTGCTCGATGAGATGGGCGACGCGGTACTCCGTGTTCTCGGCGTTCCCGGCGCTCCCGGCGCTCCCAGCCGCCGGGGCACCGGCGTGCGCCTGCCCTGCACCGTGGTTGCTCATGGCGCCTCCTTCTGCGGAGCGATGACGTTCAGGCGTTCGAGAAGAAAGAAGAAGGCGGCGGGCATGGGCTCGTCCCCGCAGTGCCGCCGCACCTGCTCCCAGTCGACCTTCTCGCGCAGCGCGCGGGCGACGGGGAGAACCGCTCCGAAGTCGCAATGGTGCTCGGAGAATGCGGCGATCAGACTCCACAGCAGATCGGTCGGCGACAGCACCGGCATCCGCACCGAGGCGACGGAGAGTTCCCGCGCCCGGCCGAGCATGTCCGTGGTGACCGGCCGGTGCGCCAGCTCGAAGATGACGTCGATGTCCTGGTCGAAGCACTTGGCCTTCACAAGCCAGTCCTCCGGCGGCTTGTAGACGCTCAGACCGGCGTTGTGCAGCGTGGCGGCCACCGCCTCGGCGTCCTCGGGCCGCACACAGAAGTCCGCGTCGTGCTGAAGGTTCTCGCTGCCGCCGTGGGCGTAGACGGCCACGCTTCCGGCCAGGGCGAACATGTGCCCCTCCCGCTTCAGCAGGGCGCCCACGCGCTTGGTCGCCTCGAGGATCGCCTGACTGTGATCGGGGGGCAGGGTCTGCTGCGGCGGCTGCGGGTGACACGCCGCCCACTGCTCCGCCGGTGCCGGCGCCAGACGGAGTTCCGGTGTCTCGGCTTGCCGGGCAGGCTCCACATCGTCCCCGTTCTGCGTCATGACCACTCCATATGCCGCACCGGGCAGCCCCCTGCCGGTGCTGTCCGGTCCCGGACCGCTTGGGTGCTCCTCTGAGTACCCGGTCCACCCCCTTCGACACGGCCGGAGCCGAGGCGCCGAGGCGGCGGACGCAGGCAGGAGGGGAAGCGGTCAGGCCGTCGCACAGACACCCGGCAGCCGCTCGAGGCACTCGTCGGCCGGTACGCCGCCGGTGTCCAGGAGCAGCAGGGACGGAAGGCGGCGCGAAAGGCCCCGGACGGCAGTGCGGCCCGGCCGATCGCCGCAAGTCCCCTGCCCCGCACGTCGGCGACCAGCAGACGGGCGCTGAAAGTGATGCGGGCGGCCACGAAGAGATCGCCGCCCACGGCGGCATCGTCCCGGGCCGCGAGAGAGGGGGGCGGCCTCCAGGGCGCCGGAGCGCGCGGGCAGTGGCGGGCAGAGAGCCCCTGGACGGCCTGGGCGACGGACAGACCGGCTCTGGGGCAGCCGGTGTCCATGTCTGATGGTCTGGATCTGGATGTTCGGCGGGGCCGGCGCATCGACGCGCACACGATTGGGCGACCGGCCACACGTATACGGCGTCGGGGCCCGAGGTCAGCCCAGAGAGGGCTGACCGGCGGCGCCCGGGGCGGCGGCGAACAGGGCCAGCTGGTCCGTGATCCAGGCGTCGTACGTCCCCGGCCGGTGCCCGGCCCACTGATCGAACATCGTCAGCTGGTCCGTGATCCACGGGTCGACGCGACCGTTCACCGTCGCGTTCCCGGCGAAGTCACCGTGGCCGCCCTGGACCACGACGGCCGGGGCAGGGGTGGGCCCGGCCGGATGAGGGGTGGCCGCCGAGGCGAGGCCGCCGGTGGCGAAGAGAGCGCCGCCGACGAACACCGCGGAAGCACTCGCGGTGATGATGCGCCGCACAAGCTTGTTCATGGTCTTTCCTCCTTGCACCGCCGGGCGTTCCACCACCGTGGACGCCGGCGCCATGCCGTTGTTCCGGCATGGTTCAGGCTAGGCACCACCCAGGTAGTTGAACAATGAACTATGTGGGTGAGACGCGTCACCACCGGGCACCGGACGTGTGCCGTCGAGCGGGTGGCGCGGTCGCCTGTCAGGCTGAGAGACGTACCGGTCGTCCGGCGTCCGGGCCGATGGGGGCCGGTCGGCGAGAAGGCCTCGTACGGCTTTCCTACGCGCGCGTGGCGCTCAGGTCGGGGACGTGGCGGGCCAGGGCCTGTGCGCCGTGGCCACCATGGGCCGGCTGCGCGCCGCCACCCACAGCCTGGCGGCCTTGGATCTGACACCCGATGAGATGCTGGCGGGGCTCGACGATCTGATGATGCGCCTGGTCGACGAAGGCGGGCCGGACGAGGTCGGCAATCCCGCGGACGGTCAGCCCGCCACCGCCGGCTGCGCCTATGTCATCTACGATCCCGTGAGCCGCCGGGTCGACGCGGCCTGCGCCGGGCATCTGCCGCCGCTTCTCCTGCATCCCGACGGACATGCGGAGCCGGTGGAGACATCTCCCGGTCCTCCCCTGGGCAACGGCGGTCCTCCGTTCGACACCTGGGAGTCGGAACAGCGCGGCCCACCTGCGCCACGCGCGCACCACCGACGAGGGCGGTCGTGGACTCCTGCTCGTCGCCCAGCTCACGCATCGCTGGGGCACGCGCCACACCGACCGGGGCAAGACCATCTGGAGCGAGCAGGCGCTGCACTCCGGGCGGGGAAACGAGACTGCCGCCACCGCGGACGGCTGACCCGGGCGGTGGGTCTACGCGTCGTTCCGGGATTCCGGCGCCCGGGAGGCGTCCTCGTCGGCGAGGGCCCCGGTCCCGTGGTGCGCTCAGGGCTCCCCGAAGCTCCGCGGCAGCGCCTGCTCGGCCCAGATCACCTTGCCCTGCGGCGTGTACCGGGTGCCCCAGCGCTCGGTCATCTGCGAGACCAGGAACAGGCCCCGGCCACCCTCGTCGGTCGTCGCGGCGTACCGCAGATGCGGAGAGGTGCTGCTGCCGTCGGCCACCTCGCAGATCAGCGTACGGTCACGGATCAGCCGTACATGGATCGGCTCGGAGCCGTAGCGGATCGCATTGGTGATCAGCTCGCTCAGGACGAGTTCCATGACGAAGCCGAGCTCGGACAGGCCCCACTCGTCGAGCTTCTCGGTCACCGCCTCGCGCATCCGCGCGACGGCGGCCGGGTCGAGCGGCACGTCCCAGTCGGCGACCCGGTCGGGCGACAGCGGCTGGGTACGGGCGATGAGCAGGGCCACGTCGTCCTTGGGCCGGTCCGGCAGCAGCTCGTGCAGGACCACCTGGCAGCTCTCCTCCGGCGACCGTTCGGGGTGGCCCGCCAGCGCGTCGCGCAGCAGTTCCATGCCCACGTCCAGGTCACGGGTCCGGTCCTCGATGAGGCCGTCGGTGTACAGGACGAGCTGGGTGCCTTCCGCCACGTCCACCTCGGCCGTCTGGAACGGCATGCCGCCCAGGCCGAGCGGCGGCCCGGCGGGCAGGTCCGCGAAAGTGACGCTCCCGTCGGGGTGGACCAGCGCGGGCGCCAGGTGACCCGCGCGCGCCATGGCGCAGCGACGCGCCACGGGGTCGTAGATCGCGTACAGGCAGGTGGCACCCACCACGCCCGCGGCGCTGTCCGTACCCGCTTCGTCCTGGTCGATGCGTCCGACCAGATCGTCCAGATGGCCCAGCAGTTCGTCCGGCGGCAGGTCCAGGGTGGAGAAGTTGTGCACCGCGGTACGCAGCCGGCCCATCGTGGCGGCGGCGTGCAGACCATGGCCGACCACGTCTCCCACGGCCAGCGCCACCCGGCTCCCCGACAGGGGGATCACGTCGAACCAGTCGCCGCTCACACCGGACTGGGCGGGGAGGTAGCGGTAGCCGACCTCGAGGGCGGTCTGCTCGGGCAGGGCCCTCGGCAGCAGGCTGCGCTGCAGCGTGACCGCGAGGGCGTGCTCACGGGTGTACCGGCGGGCGTTGTCGATGCTCACCGCGGCACGGGCGACCAGCTCCTCGGCCAGTGACAGCTCCTCGTCGTCGAACGGGTCGTGCTGCTTGGAGCGCCAGAAATTGGCCATACCGAGCACGACACCCCGGGCCTGGAGCGGCGCGGCGATCAGGGAGTGGATGCCGTAGTCCAGGATCTCCTTGGTGCGGGTGGGGTCCTGCGCGTGCCAGCCCGTGGCGATCGACAGATCCGTCACCAGCACCGAGCGGCCGCTGCCGTAGCCACGCGCCTGGGGTGTGGAGGGCAGGAAGTCGATCAGCCGGCCCTTCTCGTACAGCGGATGGTCGTCGCGCACGCCGTGCACGGCGACGCGCCGCATGGCCGTGGCCGCGCCGCCCGGTTCCTCTCCGTGCAGTACGGCGTCGGCGAGGTCCACGCTGACGAAGTCGGCGAAGCGGGGGACGGCGACCCGGGCCAGCTCGTCGGCGGTGCGGACCACGTCGAGGGTGGTGCCCACGCACAGCCCGGCGTCGTACAGAAGCTTCAGCCGCTCGCGTGCGACCTCCGCCCTGCCCGACAGCGCCTGCAGCTCGGTCGTGTCGCGCAGCGTGACCACGGTTCCCTTGGGGCCTCCGTCGCGGTCCGTGGGCCGCTGGTTGACCGCCAGCAGCCGCTCCCCGGCGAAGTGCACCTCGTCGGTGGCCTCCCGTCCGGAGGCGAGCAGCGCGACCGTCTCCGCGTCGAGGCCCGACAGTTCCGCCACATTGCGTCCCTCGGCGTCCGAGGGCAGTTCCAGCAGCCGTCGGGCCTCGTCGTTGGCCAGCACCAGCCGCCCGTCTTCACCGAGGATGAGGACACCTTCGCGTACCGAGTGCAGCACCGCGTCGTGGTGCTCGTACATCCGGGTCATCTCGTCCGGGGCGAGGCTGTGGGTCTGCCGTTGCAGCCGCCTGCCCATCAGCGCCGTCCCGCCGGTGGCCACGGCGAGCGCCCCGGCCCCGGCGCCGAAGATGATCGGCAGCTGCCGGTCCACCTCGCTGACCACGTTCTTGACCTTGAGGCCCGCGGAGACCAGGGCCACCACCTTTCCGGCGTGGTCCCTGACGGGAACCGTGGCCTGGACCTCGTGCCCGAGTGGGCCGTGCACGCTCTCGATGTACACCTTGCCCTCCAGCGAGGGCTCGATCGTCCCCACGAACCGCTGTCCGATCTTGCTGGGCAGGGGGTGGGTGTAACGGATGCCCTTGGTGTTCATGATCACGATGAAGTCGACGCCGGCGCTCTTGCGCGCGGCCTCGGTCATGGGCTGGAGCACTTTCGACGGGTCGGGTGTCTGCAGCGCGGCGAGCAGCCCCGGCGAATGCGCGAAGGTCTGGGCCACGGCCACGGAACGGCGCTTGGCCTCGGAGCTGGTGTCCCGCTCCGACTGGAGCACAAGGGCGAACACGGCACAGGCGACGAGCAGGACGACCAGCGCCACCTGCAGCACGAAGACCTGCCCGGCGACGCTTCGCGGGCTCTTGCCCATCAGTGACCGCAGCGACACGCGTCGAAACCGGGCGAATCGGTCCGCCATGGGACCTTTCTAGCACTGGTGATCCCGGGTGGCCATGGCCCGGACCCGAGGTGGGGCCCGTGCGGCGCGGCCCCGCCCGCGGGCGGGCGGGTCACGCGCCCGGGCGCACTCTTCTGGCGGACGATCGGTCGATCCCGCAGCGTGAAGTGGAAAGCGAGGCGGCAACGAGCGGGAAAACGGTCACGGCGGTACACGGACGAAAGGCGGAACGACATGGAGCAGAACGGCACCGCTCCGCGCGTCGTCGTGGGTGTCGACGGATCGTCCTCCTCTTTCGAGGCACTGCGCTGGGCTGTTCGGTACGCGGCGCTGATCGGTGGTTCGGTGGAGGCGGTGACCGCCTGGGAGGTGCCCTACGGCTGGTTCGCCCCGCCCATGGACACCGACCTGGACGTGGAGAGCGCCAAGGACAGACAGGCCCAGGAGCTGCGGGAGGTGCTCGGGGACGAGGGGGCCGCCTCGGTGCGGGCCCACCTGACCCGGGGCAACCCCACCGATGTCCTCGTCGAGGCCGCCGAAGGAGCCGAGGCCCTGGTGGTGGGCAGCCGGGGGCACAGCGGTTTCACCCGCGCCCTGCTGGGCTCGGTCAGCCAGCAGGTTTCGCACCACGCGCCGTGTCCCGTCGTCATCGTCCGCTCCGGGGCGTCGTAGCGCGGGTGCTCAGGAGGCGGTGTCGTCCAGGAGCCCGGGGCCGTTGTGGTGCACGTCGTTGACCGCCGTGGAGACCGGGCGGGCGTCGAGCCGGCCGTCCGCGGGCGGGGTGAGCAGGGCGCGGAGACCGTCGGGGTCCTGGTGGCGGGGGTCGAGCCAGGCGTCGTAGTGGTCCGGGGCGATGGCGAGCGGCATGCGCGGGTGGATCCGGCCGGCCGCGTCGGTGGCCTCGGTGGTGATGATGGTGCAGGTCGTCAGCCACGCGGCGGGGTCGTCGTCGTGCCGGACGGCGGGGTCGCGCCAGTACGCGTAGAGCCCGGCGAGCGCCATGACCCGGCCGTCCTCGGGGTGGACGAAGTACGGCTGCTTGCGGGTCCTGCCCGTGTCCGGGTCCCGCGTCTGCTGCCACTCGTAGAAGCCGTCGGCCGGGAGCAGGCAGCGGTGCTTGGCGAAGGCGCGGCGGAAGGCCGGCTTCTCGTGCACGGTCTCCATCCGTGCGTTGATCATCCGCGCGCCGGTCTTCACGTCCTTGGCCCAGGACGGCACCAGACCCCACCGCAGCGGCCGCAGCTGCCGCCTCACCGGCTCCTCGGCGCCCGCGGTGCGCGGGACACGCTCCAGGACGGCCCACACGTCGTCGGTCGGGGCGACGTTCCAGCTCGGCTCCAGGGCCTCCTCGGGGCGCCAGTCGGTGACGTGGAAGAGCCGGACCAGATCCTCGGGAGCGCGGCTGGAGACGTAACGGCCACACATACGGCCACTGTGCCACGGTGCCGCCGGGCAACGGCGAGGGTCACCGCCTCGGGCAGCCCCACCGCAGGACCCGCCGGGGGGCCGGCGCCTGGCCGCGGCGGGACGGGCGTGCACCGTACGCGTGCGGGGTACGGGGCCGATCAGTACGGTGGCGTCCTGATGTGCGGCCCGCCCGGCCCTGCCATCCGCCGGGCGGACGGGGACGCACGTCATCGACCTCGGGAGGCGGCATGGCCGGCGAGCAGACGGCGAAGCTGCCGCGCAAGACCTACGAACAGGAACTGCTGCGGCTGCAGACGGAGTTGGTGAAGCTCCAGGAATGGGTGCGGGTGGAGGGCACCCGGCTGGTCGTGATCTTCGAGGGGCGCGACGCGGCGGGCAAGGGCGGCACCATCAAGCGGGTCACGGAACACCTCAACCCCCGGGTGGCGCGGATCGCCGCACTTCCCAAGCCGACCGAGCGCGAACGCACCCAGTGGTACTTCCAGCGCTATGTCGAGCATCTGCCGGCGGCCGGGGAGATCGTGCTGTTCGACCGCAGCTGGTACAACCGGGCCGGCGTCGAGCACGTGATGGGTTTCTGCACGAAGGAGGAGCACCAGCTCTTCCTGCGCCAGTGCCCGATCTTCGAACGGATGCTGGTGGAGGACGGGATCCTGCTGCGCAAGTACTGGTTCTCGGTGAGCGACGCCGTCCAGCAGGAGCGTTTCCGCCGCCGTATGGAGGATCCCGTACGGCGCTGGAAGCTCTCGCCGATGGACCTGGAGTCGATCACCCACTGGGAGGCGTACTCCCGGGCCAAGGACGAGATGATGGTGCACACGGACATCCCGGAGGCCCCGTGGTACGTCGTCGAGAGCGACGACAAACGCAGGGCGCGGCTGAACATGATCGCCCATCTGCTCGCCTCCGTGCCCTACCGCGATGTGCTGCCACCGGTGCTCGAGCTGCCGGAACGGCCGTCGTCGACCGGCTACCAGCGCACACCGCGCGATCTGCAGACCTACGTGCCCGACCATGCGGCGAGCCTGTGACGGGGACGGCTTCGCGGCCGGACCCGGCGATCCCCCCGCCGGGTCGCCGGGCCCCCTGACCTCAGGCGGGGTCACTCCAGGCGGCGTCGGTCCTCCTCGTCCCACGCACGGGTGTCGCGCGGCTCGGTGTACGGCTCCCGATCGGGGGGAAGGCCACCGGCGATCGCCCGCTGCCGCGCGGTCTCGGCGTCGAACTCCAGGCCCAGCAGGATGGCCAGATTGCCGATCCACAGCCAGACCAGGAAGACGATGACGCCCGCCATGGTGCCGTAGGTCTTGTTGTAGGCGGCGAAGTGGGTGACGTAGACCGCGAATCCGCCGGAGGCGGCCAGCCAGATCACGAGGGCCAGGAAGCTGCCGGGGGTGATCCAGCGGAAGCCGGGGACCTTGGCGTTCGGCGCGGCCCAGTAGAGGATCGCGATCATGAGCGTCACCAGCACGGCGAGGACGGGCCACTTGGCGATCGACCACACCGTGAGCGCCGTGTGCCCGATGCCCAGCGCGCTGCCTGCCTGGCGGGCCAGCCCGCCGGTGAAGACCACCATCAGCGCGCTGACCACGGCCAGCACCATGAGCACCGCGGTGACCGCGACTCGGATGGGGAGCACCTTCCAGATCGGCCGGCCCTCGGGAATGTCGTAGACGGCGTTGGCGGTGCGGATGAACGCGGCGATGTAGCCGGACGCCGACCACACCGCCAGGACCAGGCCGACGACCGCCATCACGGACCCGGTGCCGCTGTGACCCTGGAGCTGCTCCACGGCCCTTGTGACGATGTCCCGGGCCGAGCCGGGCGCGAACCGCTTGAGGTTGTCCAGCAGGGTGTGGGTCGTCGATCTGCCCGCGACACCCAGCAAGGACACCAGCACCAGCAGCGCCGGGAAGAGCGACAGCACCCCGTAGTAGGTGAGGGCCGCGGCCCGGTCGGTCAGCTCGTCGTTCCGGAACTCGCGCAGGGTGCCCTTGAGTACCGCCCACCAGGACCGCCCGGTCAGCTCGGTGGGCGCGTCCGGGGCCCTGCGTTCGACCTCCGGACCGGGGCCGGGCGGTGCGGCCGTGGACTCCGCTCCGGACCGGGGGGCCGGGTCCGGGTCGTGCGCCGAGCCTGAGGCACGCACTGAGTCGTGCGCCGGCCCGGTGTCGTGCGCCGGGCCGGAGTCGTGCGCCGAGTCGTGCGCCGACCCGGAGTCGTGCGCCGGGTCCGCCCCGGACGGCTCTCGGCCGTGACGCGTCGTGTGATCCTTCAATCCCCGTTTCGGCAGCCGTGTCATGTCTCGCCGGGTATCCCAGTCCCCCGTCCTCACTCACCCGGCGGGCACCGGCTCTCTGCGGGGCCGAGGTCGCCGCAGCCCAGAGGCCGGGCCCACGGTGCCGGGGCATCCTGGAGAGGTGATCGTTCTCGCCGTGCTGTTCGCGGTCCTCGGGGCCGCCAGCAACGCGATGGGCACCGCCTTCCAGCGCAAGGCGGCGTCCACGGTGGCACGCGGCGGTGGCCTGCGGCTGATAGTCGAGCTCGCCCACCGGCCCGCCTGGCTGCTCGGCATCACCGGGGTCGCCGGCGCGGCGCTGTTCCAGGCGCTCGCCCTGGTGAACGGGCCGATCGCACTGGTGCAACCCCTGTTCGTCCTGGAACTGCCGTTCGCCCTGCTGATCGCCGCTCCTCTGATGCACCGGCGCCTGCCGAACACGGGCTGGTGGGCGATCACCTGCGTGGTGAGCGGCCTCGCGCTGGTCCTCGGGTCCGCCGCACCTTCCGGCGTCCGGGACCAGGCGCCCATGGATCGCTGGTTCCCGGCCCTGGTGCTCTGCCTGGGCTGCATGGCGGCAGCGGTCGCCCTGGGCCGCCCCGGGCGCCCGCCGCTGTTCCGGGCCGCCGTGCTGGCCACGGCCTCGGCCATCGGCAACGCCCTGACCGCCGCGTTGCTCAAGTCCGCGACGGGCAGGTTCACGGCGGGCGGTCTGCCCGCGTTCCTGACCTCGTGGCAGACCTACGGCTTCGCGCTGACCGGGGTCTGCGCCGTCCTGCTGCTGGAGAACGCGCTCCAGGCGGGCTCTCTCGCCGCGTCCCAGCCGGCGCTCACCATCGGGGACGCCACCGTGAGTCTGCTGCTCGGCATCACGCTGTTCGACGAGCGGATCCGCACCGGCTGGTGGTTCCTGCCGGAGGCCGTCGGGGTCGGGCTCATCGTGTGGGGTGTGGTGCGGTTGAGCCACGTGGTGACGAGCATCCGGGAAGAGGCGCAGGACACCGGGGACGGGCTGCGCCGCACGCCGCCCGTCGCGTCGTGAGCGGACCGCCGCGCGTCCGGTCCCGGGCTGCCGCCGGCCGGGCCCCTCCGGCGCGGGT
Organism: Streptomyces glomeratus; assembly: GCF_021462825.1. GTDB lineage: Bacteria > Actinomycetota > Actinomycetes > Streptomycetales > Streptomycetaceae > Streptomyces > Streptomyces glomeratus. The sequence continues at coordinate 19,872 of NZ_JAKEEB010000035.1, forward strand.
GCCGAGGCCGCGAGTTTGCCCGTGGGGCGTCCAGTTTGCCCGTGGGGCGTCCGGGGACTCGGAGGCGCAGGAGGTGGTCGCATGAGCGGGGAGGAGTCGCGCTACGACGGAACGGGTGATGTGCCGCTCGGGGGCTATGCGCTGCTCGCCACCGTCTTCGCATCGGGGGTCGCGTTGTTCGCACTGGCGGCACGGCGCCGCGGGGTGCGATTGCCCGCGCGGGTGCCGCCCTGGGACGTGGCCCTCCTGGGAACGGCGACATTCAAGGCGTCGCGCCTGCTCGGCAAGGACAAGGTCACCAGTTTCCTGCGGGCGCCGTTCACCCGCCGGGAGTCCGAGACCACGGCCAACGAGGTGCTGGACCAGCCGCGGGGCAGCGGCGTCCGACGCGCCGTGGGCGACCTGGTGTCCTGTCCGTTCTGCCTCTCCGCCTGGGTGGCCGGGGCCCTGATCTGCTGTTACGCCTCCGCTCCACGGGCCACACGCCTGGCGTGTGCGGGCCTGAGCGCGATCACCATGGCGGACATGCTCCAGTACGCCTGGAGCCTGACGGCGCAGAAGGCCGAGGCCTGACGTCACCGCTGCCGGGGGGACTCCTCGCTCTGCGTGAATCACCCGGATGCCGTACACCACCGAGCCACCGGCGCCCGGCCGACGGACGCTGATCGGGGTACCGCACAGCCTTCCGCGACACCAGTGAGCCGGCGTCGGCAACAGGGGCCCGATGCGCGTTCGCCCCACAGGAAGGAGACAGGAATGGCCACCGCTCTCTCACGGAAGTGGGAACACGCCGTCGTCACCGGCGGCGCTGGCTTCCTCGGTTCGCATCTGTGCGCCGCGCTGCTGGACTCGGGCGCCGCGGTCACCTGTGTGGACGACCTCAGCACCGGGCGGCGCGAGAACGTCTCCGCCTTGCTCGACCGCCCGGGTTTCACCCTGATGCAAGCCAATGTCGCGGAGGGGCTCGACGTCGAGCGCCCGCCCGATCTCGTCCTCCACTTCGCCTCGCCGGCGTCCCCCACCGACTATCTGCGGCTGCCCCTGCACACCATGGAGACCGGAAGCCTCGGCACGCGGCACGCGCTGGAACTGGCCCGGCACAGCGGAGCCAGATTCCTTCTCGCCTCGACCTCCGAGGTCTACGGCGATCCCCAGCAGAACCCCCAGGACGAGCGGTACTGGGGCCATGTGAACCCGGTCGGCCCGCGGAGCGTCTACGACGAGGCCAAGCGGTTCGGCGAGGCCCTCACCACGGCCCACGCCGAGGCCAAAGGCACCGACACCGGCATCGTGCGGCTGTTCAACACCTACGGTCCGCGGATGCGCGGCCACGACGGCCGGGCCGTCCCCACCTTCATCCGCCAGGCCCTGGACGGGGATCCCCTCACGGTCACCGGCGACGGACGCCAGACCCGGTCGCTGTGCTACGTCGACGACACCGTCCGCGGCATTCTCGCGGCCGCGGCGCACGGGATGCGCGGCCCGGTCAACATCGGCAACCCCACCGAGATCACCATGCTCGACCTCGCCCGCCTCGTCATCGAGCTCACCGGGTCCCGGTCGGAGATCCGCTTCGTGGAACGGCCGACGGACGACCCGGCCGTCCGCTGCCCGGACATCACGCTGGCCCGCGACAAGCTCGGCTGGGAACCCCAGGTGAACGCCGCCGAGGGCCTGCGCCGCACGATCGACTGGTTCCGTGCCGCCACCGGTCGCTGATCCGGCGCCAGCGTCCGGTCGCCGGCCGGCGCCGGCCCGCTTCGGAAGCCGGCCGGCCGCCGTCCGATCCGGCCGCGCACCCGGACCAGCAACCACGCTCCCCGCCCCGGACCCGTACCGACCCCGCCCACCTCGCCGAGACCCGATTCCCGCACCGCTTCGCCGCATCGTCGAAAGACCTGGGATCCCCCTATGCGCATTCTCGGAATCAACGCTCTCTTCCACGACCCCGCCGCCGCCCTGGTGATCGACGGCCGGACCGTCGCCGCCGCCGAGGAGGAGCGGTTCTCACGGCGCAAGCACGGGAAGCGACCGGTGCCGTTCTCCGCCTGGGAGCTTCCCGAGAAGGCCGCCGCCTGGTGTCTGCGCCGGGCCGGCCTGCGCCCCCAGGACCTCGACGCCGTCGCCTACTCCTACGATCCGCAGCTGGCCCGGCCGACCGAGGCGATGGGGCTCGACGACCCCTGGGACCACCTCCGGCAGACCTACGCCCGTGAGGCACCCCGCTTCCTCCAGGCCGCGCTGCCGGGCCTGGATCCCGGCATCGTCCGCTTCGTACCCCACCACATGGCCCATGCCGCCTCCAGCGCCTTCGCCGCGCCCGGCGCCGAGGACTCGTCCGTACTGGTCCTGGACGGCCGCGGGGAGTGCGCGTCCCATCTCGCCGCCCGCCGTGCCGGAGACCGGCTCGAACCCCTGTACGCGCAGGAGCTGCCCCATTCGCTGGGGCTCGTCTACGAGGAACTCACCGACCATCTGGGGTTCCTGCGGTCCTCCGACGAGTTCAAGGTGATGGCCCTCGCCTCGCACGGCAGGCCGCGCATGCTGGAGGAGCTGCGCCGCCATGTGTATCCCACGGGCGACGGCGGGTTCCGGGCCACCGCGGTGCCCTGGCCCGAGCTGTGCCCGCGGCGCGGTGCCGAGGAGCCGTGGACACAGGATCACGCGGACGTGGCCGCCAGCGCCCAGGCGGTGCTGGAGGAGACGGTGCTGGATCTCGTGCGCTGGCTGCACGGGAAGACGCACCACCGGGTGCTCACGCTCGCCGGAGGCGTCGCCTTCAACTGTGTCGCCAACTCCCGGATCGCCCGTGAGGGGCCCTTCGCCCGGGTGTGGGTGCAGCCCGCGGCCGGCGACGCGGGGACGGCACTGGGCGGCGCACTGCTGCTGGCGGCCGGCCACGGTGACGGCCCGCAGCCCATGACCGGCGCCGATCTGGGCCGGGACTGGTCGGACGCGGAGCTCGGGGCGTGGCTGAAGACGGCGGCCGTGCCCTTCGAACGTCCGCCGGACATCGCCACGACCGTGGCCCGGGTGCTTGCGGACAACGGGATCGTCGCCTGGTTCCAGGGCCGCTCCGAATACGGGCCGCGCGCCCTCGGACACCGTTCGCTGCTGGCCCACCCCGGCCACGCGGGCAATCTCGAACGGCTCAACGACGTCAAGGGCCGGGAGCAGTTCCGGCCGGTGGCTCCCATGGTGTCGGCCGCCCGCGCCGCCGAGATCTTCGACGGCCCCCTGCCCAGCCCCTACATGCTGTTCGTCCATGACGTGGCCGAGGCGTGGCGGGACCGCATCCCGGCCGTGGTGCACGTCGACGGAACGGCCCGCATCCAGACCGTGGATCCGGCGGCGGAGCCGCTGCTGGCCCGGATGCTCGGCGAGTTCGAGCGGCTGACGGGGCTGCCGGTGGTGGTCAACACCAGCCTGAACACGGCGGGCCGTCCCATGGTGGACGATCCCCGCGACGCACTGGAGTGCTTCGGCTCCTCCCCCGTCGACCTCCTCGCCATCGGCCCGTACGCGATCCGGCGCGGCGATCTCTTCCGCGGCGCCTGCGAGAGGGAGGCGTGATGGGCGGGCGCGGGCAGCGGGTGACGGGCTCCGGCCATGCCGACGACGCGTACGCCGTCGTGATACCGACGCTCGGCCGCCCCAGCCTGAGCGCCTGTCTGCGGGCGCTGGCCGAGGCCGGCGGCCCGCGGCCGGTCCGGGTGGTTCTCGTCGACGATCGTCACGGGACCGGGGGCGCACCGCTCACGGTCGACGTGCCCGCACCCCTGCGCGGGGTCACCAGCGTCGTACGGGGCCGTGCCCGGGGACCGGCGGCGGCCCGCAACGACGGGTGGCGGGCGGCCGGTGACGTGCCCTGGATCGTTTTTCTCGACGACGATGTGGTGCCGGGCCCCACCTGGGGCGACGACCTCGCCCTGGACCTGGCCGAGGCGACGGACGACACGGCCGCGATCACCGCCCGTATCGATGTGCCGCTTCCGCCGGACCGGCGGCCCACCGACTGGGAGCGCAGCACCGCCGGGCTCGCCACCGCCCGCTGGATCACCGCCGACATGGCGTACCGGCGCGCGGCCCTGGAGGCCGTCGGCGGCTTCGACGAACGGTTCCAGCGCGCCTTCCGGGAGGACGCGGACCTGGCCCTGCGGGTGATCGGCGCCGGCTGGACGGTGAACACAGGTGCCCGCAGCACGACGCACCCGGTGCGCCCCGCCGACCGTTGGGTCTCCGTGCGCCTCCAGGCGGGCAACGCGGACGACGTGCTGATGACGCGGCTGCACGGCCCCGGCTGGTGGAGCCGGGCCGGCGCGCCGCGCGGGCGCCTGCCGGGGCATCTCGCGGTGACGGCGACGGCCGCGGCGGCGCTCTCGTGCGCCGTGCTGGGCCGGCCGCGAGCCGCCGCGGTGTGCGCGGCGGCCTGGCTGGCCGGGACCGCCGAATTCGCCCTGGCGCGGATCGCGCCGGGACCCCGGACCCGGGACGAGGTCGCCACCATGGCGCTGACCAGCGTGGCGATCCCGCCGACCGCCGTCTGGCACTGGCTGCGCGGGCAGGTCGCGCACCGGCACACACCGGCGCTCGTCGCCTACGAGGCCGGTGCACCGCCGCGGGCCCGGCACCGGCCGGTGAGGGAGAGGGTGCGCCCATGACCGGACCTTCGTCGATGCCCCGGCACCGGACGCCCCTCGCGCGCCCGGTGACCGGGCCCTGGCTGTTCGGCGGGCCACGGCGGGCTCCCGCCCCGCCTGGAGCCCGCCCGGCCGCGGTGCTCTTCGACCGCGACGGCACGCTCGTCCGCGATGTGCCCTACAACGGCGACCCGGCGCGGGTCGAGCCCATGCCGGGTGCGCGGGAGGCCGTGGACGCCGTGCGGGCCCGGGGCGTCCCGGTCGGGGTCGTGAGCAACCAGTCGGGAGTGGCCCGGGGACTGCTGACGCGCCACCAGGTGGAGGCGGTGCGGCTGCGGGTGGAACAACTGCTCGGCCCGTTCGACGTCTGGGCGGTCTGTCCGCACGGCCCGGACGACGGCTGCGGCTGCCGCAAGCCCGCTCCCGGCCTGGTCGCGGCCGCGTGCGCCCGACTCGGCGTCCCGGTGGAGGCGACCGTCGTCATCGGTGACATCGGCGCCGACGTGGCATCCGCACGCGCGGCGGGCGCCCGGGGGGTGCTGGTCCCGACGCCGGTCACCCTGCCCGAGGAGATCGAGGCCGCCGGTGTCACGGCCCGCGACCTGCTCACGGCCGTGCGCCTAGTGCTGGATCCCGAGCCCGGGATCGTCCCGTGGGCGGGGCCCGCGGCGGCCGCCGCGGGTGCCGTGCCGTACGGGGCCGAGGGCGCGCGGGCGGCGTGCCGGACGAGGGAGACCGGGGAGGGCGCCGGCGGTCCCGGCCCGAGCGGGGGTGGGACACGATGACCGGCTCCCGTGTGCTCCCCCGCACCCTGGTCGTCCGGCTGGACAGCGCCGGGGACGTGCTGCTGGCCGGGCCCGCCGTGCGTGCCGTGGCGGCCGGATCCGCGTACACCGCGCTGCTCTGCGGCCCGCGGGGGGTCCAGGCGGGGAAAATGCTGCCCGGCGTGGACGAGGTGCTCGAGTACGACGCCCCCTGGGTGGGGCTCGAGCCGCCGCCGGTCTCCCGTACGGCGACGCGGCGGGTGCTGGAGGCGCTGACCGCCCGCCGCTTCGACCGGGCTCTGGTGCTGGTCTCGTACCACCAGAGCCCGCTGCCGATCGCGCTGCTGCTCAAGCTTGCGGGGATCGGCTGGACGGCGGCCGACAGCGAGGACTACCCGGGCGCCCTACTGGATCTGCGTCACCGCCGGCTGCCGCACCGGCACGAGGCTCTTGCGGCGCTGGACCTGGCGCGCGACGCCGGATTCGCTCTGCCGCCCGGCGACGACGCGGCGTTGCGTGTGAGGACTCCGCCGGACACCACGCACCTCACGGGGTCCGGGCCGTATGTGGTGGTGCACCCCGGTGCGGCGGTCCCGGCCCGGGCATGGAGCCCCGGGCGCGCGGCGCGGGCCGCGGCCGCCCTCGCCGCCGAGGGCCACCGGGTCGTGGTGACGGGAGGGCCCGGGGAGCGGGACCTGACGGCCGAGGTGGCGGGAGAGCACGGCCTGGACCTCGGCGGTGCCACCGATCTGCGCCACCTCGCCGGGATCCTGGCCGGTGCGCGGGTGGCGGTGGTGGGCAACACCGGCCCCGCGCATCTGGCCGCCGCGGTAGGGACACCGGTGGTCTCGGTGTTCGCGCCGGTCGTACCCGCGGAGCGGTGGGGCCCGTACGGCGTGCCCCATGTGCTGCTCGGGGACCAGGAGGCGGAGTGCGCGGGCAGCAGGGCACGTCGGTGTCTCGTACCGGGTCATCCGTGTCTCGACGGGGTGAGCGACGCGGAGGTGCTCGCCGCCGTGGCCGCACTCCGGGAGAACCGACCGGCCGGAACCCTCCACTCGGACCGGACACGAAAGGCGAACCGGGCGAATCCCGACGTGGATGTGCCGCCGGGGCCGGGGGATGTGCCCGGCCCGGGCGGCGGGTCAGCAACGGAACGAGGAGCGACCGTATGAACATCCTGTTGTGGCATGTGCACGGCTCCTGGACGACTGCGTTCGTCCAGGGCCCCCACACCTACCTCGTTCCCGTGACACCAGGCCGCGACCCGGACGGGCTCGGGCGGGCCCGTACCTTCTCCTGGCCCGCCTCGGTGCGGGAGGTGACGCCGGATGAACTGCGGGACACCGAGGTGGACCTGGTCCTGTTGCAGCGGCCGCACGAGCCGGAGCTGGCCGAGCGGTGGCTCGGCGGCCGCCGTCCCGGTCGTGACCTGCCCGCCGTCTACCTCGAGCACAACGCCCCGGACGATGACGTCCCCCTCACCCGGCATCCGTTCGCCGACCGCTCGGACCTGACGTTGATTCATGTCACCCACTTCAACCGGCTGTTCTGGGACTCCGGCACCACCCGCACCGAGGTGATCGAACACGGCGTCGTGGACCCCGGTCACCAGTACACCGGCCGGCTGGCCCGCGCCGCCGTCGTCGTGAACGAACCGGTGCGGCGCGGCCGTCACACCGGTACGGACCTGCTGCCCGCCCTCGCCGAGGCCGCCCCGCTGGATGTGTTCGGCATGGGCACCGAGGGCCTGGCGGCCCGCCTCGGCCTGCCCGAGGAGCGGTGCCGCGGCGCCGACCTGGCGCAGGCGCAGCTGCACCGGGCGATGGCGGAGCGCCGGTTCTATCTGCATCCGGTGCGCTGGACGTCCCTCGGCCTGTCACTGCTCGAGGCCATGCACCTCGGGATGCCCGTGGTGGCGCTGGCCACCACGGAGGTGGTCGAGGCGGTGCCGCCCGGCGCCGGCACGCTTTCCACCCGTCCCGACGTCCTGGCCCGTACCGCCCGGCACTATCTGCACGAACCGGAAGCAGCGGCCGCCGACGGCAGGCGCGCCCGGCAGGCGGCCCTCGGACGGTACGGGCTCAAGCGTTTCCTCGCCGACTGGGAGCGCGTGATGACGGAGGTCCGCTCATGACCTCGTCCCTCCGCCCCCTCGCCGCCGCAACCTTCGACCCGGAGGGCCCCGGCTCCCTCTCGGTCGCCCTCGTCTCGGAACACGCGAGCCCCCTCGCCACGCTCGGCGGGGTCGACGCCGGCGGGCAGAACGTCCACGTCGCCCATCTCGCAGGCGCACTCGCCGACCGGGGCCACCGGGTGACCGTCTACACCCGCCGCGACGACCCCGGCCTGCCGGACCGGGTGGCGCTGCGCGACGGGGTCGAGGTGCGCCATGTCCCGGCGGGTCCGCCCGAGCCCATACCCAAGGACGAACTCCTGCCGCACATGAAGGAGTTCGGACGCCACCTCGCCAGGACCTGGCGGGTGAGCCCTCCCGATGTGGTGCACTCGCACTTCTGGATGTCCGGGATCGCCTCCCTGCGGGCCGTGCGCGAGCTGGGGCTGCCCCTGCTGCATACGTACCACGCGCTCGGAACCGTGAAGCGACGGCATCAGCAGCTGGCGGACACCAGCCCCCCGAAGCGCATCGCCTACGAGACGGAGGTCGGCCTGGGCTGCGACCGGGTCATCGCCACCTGCCGGGACGAGGTCGTCGAACTGGGCCGCATGGGCATCCCCAGTGGCAGGATCACCGTCGTGCCGTGCGGGGTCGACACCGCCCTGTTCACCCCGCGCGGACCGGCCGCCGCACCCGGTACCGCCCGGCATCGGCTGCTCCAGCTGGGCCGTCTGGTTCCGCGCAAGGGCGCGGCGGTCGCCATCGACGCGCTGGCCCTGCTCCCCGGCACCGAGCTCGTCATCGTCGGGGGGCCTCCGGCGGACCGCCTCGACGAGGATCCGGAGGTACGCCGGCTGCGCCGTATCGCCGCGGACGCCGGCGTCGCCGACCGGGTCCGCTTCATCGGCGGGGTGCCCAGCCGCGAGGTTCCGGCGCTGCTGCGCGGGGCGGATGTGGTGGTGTGCCCTGCAGACTACGAGCCGTTCGGGATCGTGCCGCTGGAGGCGATGGCGTGCGGCAAGCCGGTCGTCGCCAGCGCGGTGGGCGGCCAGCTGGACACGGTCGCGGACCCGAGCACCGGGCGGCTGGTGCCGCCCCGCGACCCGGACGCCCTCGCCCGGGCGGTCGGCGAGCTGCTCGCCGACCCCGAGGCACGTCGGGCGTGCGGTGCGGCGGGCCGGCGTCGCGTGCTGCGCAGGTACGGCTGGGGCCGGGTAGCCGCGGCCACCGAGGCGGCGTACTGCGCCGTCCTGGATGCCCAGCCCGCCGTCAAGGGGGTGGTCTGACACGGCCCCCGCCCGCCCGGGCCCGGGCCGGGCGCCCGGCCCACGACAGCCTTCCCGACCGACCGCGCAGCACCGACGTCCGAAGGAGGTGCGGGTCCGGCCGCCGTCGCCTGCGACGCGGTACGCCCGATCAGCATGACGGAACCAACGGAATCCCCTGCACTCGATGCCGCACAGCTGCACTGCCGGTCACTGGAGCGGGCGCTCGTACGGTTGCGCCGGGACGGACTGCATCGGATCGCGGACTGGGGCGCCCGGCTCGCGGCCGTCCTCCCCGCCGGCGGCCGGCTGCTGGCGGCGGGCAACGGCGGCAGCGCGGCGCAGGCCCAGCATCTGACCGCCGAGCTCGTGGGCCGGTACCGCAGGGAGCGGCCGGCCTTCTCGGCCATCTCCCTGCACGCGGAGACCTCCAGTGTGACCGCCATCGGCAACGACTACGGCTTCGATCACGTGTACGCACGGCAGGTGACGGCCCACGGCCGGCCCGGGGACGTGCTCGTGCTGCTGTCCACCTCCGGCCGCAGCACCAATCTGATCACCGCGGCCATGGCGGGCCGGGCGGGCGGGCTGCGCGTCTGGGCGCTGACCGGGCCGGGCCCGAATCCGCTGGCGGAGGCGGCGGACGACGCGCTGTGCATCGACGCCGACAGCACGGCGACCGTCCAGGAGGCGCACCTCGTCGCGGTCCACCTGCTGTGCGAGGGCTTCGACGCGGCACTGGCCGGGCCCGCGGGGGGCGCCGGCCACCAGGCGGCGCACCGTACGGTGGGGGCCCACCGGAGGGCGTCGTGAAGGGGCCGGGGCCGCTCGTCGTGGTGGGGGACGTGCTGCTCGACGAGGACATCGAGGGCGTCGCCAGCCGCCTGTCCCCGGACGCCCCCGCACCCGTTGTCGATGTCACCGAGGACCGGCGCCATCCCGGCGGAGCGGGGCTGGCCGCCGCGCTGGCCGCCCGGGACGGCCGGGAGGTGATCCTCGTCAGCGCGCTCGGCGACGACTCCGCGAGTGAGGCCGTACGCCGTGCGCTGCGCGGCCGGGTCCGGCTGGTGGAGATACCCCTGAAGGGGAGCCTGCCGGTGAAGACCCGGGTACTGGCGAGCGGCCGGCCCCTGGTGCGGATCGACCGCGGTGGCGGCACACCCGGCGAACCGGACGGCGCGGTGCGCGACGCACTGGCCCAGGCGCATGCCGTGCTCGTCGCCGACTACGGGCGACGCACGGCGAGCGCGGTGCGGGAGCATCTGGCGGCCGTGGCCGCCCGCACGCCCCTGGTGTGGGACCCGCACCCCCGGGGCGACACGCCCGTGCCGGGAGCCCGGCTGGTCACCCCGAACGCCGCCGAGGCACGCGCCCTGTGCCCGGGCGAGGGCGAATCGCTGCGCGCATACGCCGAGCGCGGGGCGGAACTCGCCGAGCGCTGGCAGACGGCCGGTGTGGCCGTGACCCTGGGCGAACGCGGAGCCCTGCTGGCCAGGCCGGGCACCGCTACGCCGATGCTGGTCCCGGCGCCCTACCGGGCCCAGGGGGATCCATGCGGCGCGGGCGACTGCTTCGCCGCCACGACGGCGGCGGCGCTGGCCGACGGGGCGCTCCCGGAGGAGGCGGTGCAGCGGGCCGTCGCCGAGGCCGCCGCGTTCGTGGCGGCGGGCGGTGCCGGAAACCCGGCGCTGTGGCGGACGGCGCCGTCGCCGCACTTGGACGCGCCGAAGACCGACGCCTTCGCCCTCGCGGAGCGCGTGCGGGCGCGGGGAGGCACGGTGGTGGCCACCGGCGGCTGCTTCGATCTGCTGCATGCCGGGCACGTCGGCCTGCTGGAGAGCGCACGGCGCATCGGCGACTGCCTCATCGTCTGTCTCAACTCCGACGCCTCTCTCGCCCGCCTCAAGGGCCCCGGGCGCCCGATCAACCCCGTGGCGGACCGGGTCCGGGTCCTGGAGGCGCTCGGCAGCGTGGACGCCGTCGCCGTCTTCGAGGAGGACACGCCTCAGACACTTCTGGAGCGGCTGCGGCCCGATGTGTGGGTCAAGGGCGGCGACTACTCCGTACAGGAACTGCCGGAGGCCGAGGCCCTGCGGGCGTGGGGCGGGCAGGCGGTGGTCCTTCCCTACCTCGACGGCCGCTCCACCACCCGCCTGGCGCTGCGCGCGGCGCGGGCCGCCGTACCCCCGGGCTCACCGCCGTGAACACAACGGCCCGGCACGGCACACCACCGGGATCCGGCCGGCCCCGGGCGCTGGTGCTGCGGGCGCTCGGGCTGGGGGATCTGCTGACCGTGGTGCCCGCCCTGAGGGCGCTCCGCAGGCATCTGCCCCGGCACGAGATCGTGCTCGCCGCACCCGAGCGGCTGTCCGAGGCTGCCGCCGCCACCGGCCTCGTGGACCGGCTGCTGCCGGCGTCGGCGGCGGGCCGGGCGGTGCCCGCGGACCTGGCGTGGACCGGGCAGCCTCCCGATCTCGCCGTGGACCTGCACGGCAACGGACCACCGAGCCATCTGCTGCTCCAGCGGCTGCGGCCCGGGCGGCTCCTCGCCTACGCACATCCGGGGACGCCCGGCATCGCCGGTCCCCGATGGCGGGAGGACGAACACGAACGGCAGCGGTGGTGCCGGCTGCTGGACTGGTACGGCATCGCGGCCGATCCGGAGGAGGTACGGATCCCGGCGCCTTCGGTCCCCTCTCCCGCGCCGGGCGCCGTCGTCGTGCACCCGGGCGCCGACGCCGCCGCCCGATGCTGGCCGAAGGAGCGGTTTGCGGCCGTGGCGAGGGAGGTGCGCCGCCGGGGTCACGAGGTCGTCGTGACCGCGGGCGCCGGGGAGGGTTCGCTCGCACGGTTCGTGGCGGCGGAGGCCGGACTGCCGCCGGCCGCGGTGCTGGGAGGCGCGCAGGACGTGCCGTTCGACCGGCTGGCCGCCCTGGTCGCGGAGGCCCGCTGTGTCGTGGTCGGGGACACGGGGCTCGCCCATCTGGCCACGGCGCTCGGCACGGCGTCGGTGGTGCTGTTCGGCCCGGTCGCCCCTCGGCTGTGGGGGCCGCCTGTCGACGCCCGTCATCGAGTGCTGTGGCATCCGGCGGGCGACGACTCGGCCCGCCCGGGGGACGCGCACGGGCGGGTGCCGGACGAACGGCTGCTCAGGATCACCGTCGGCGAGGTCGTCGGGGCGATCGGCGAGCTGCTGAAACGCCCGCAAGGCCCGGCCGCGGGCACCCGGTGCGTGAACCCGGAGTCCGCAACGGAGGCCTCCGACACGGAGGCCTCCGCCCTGGCACGCGGCCTGCGCACTCCCGGGTGACGACACCGGGGGCCGGGGCCGGGGCGTCGCGCACCGGCACCGGGGCCGGGGCCCGGGGTATCCCGCAGCGCCCTCTCCGCATCCCCGCCCGGGGCGGGGATGCGGAACCCTGCCGCCCCCGCCCCGGCTGAATCAGGCGGCCTGGCTCAGCGCCGGCTGCGACGTGACGGCGTCGCGCACCTCGGTGTGCAGAAGCACAGGCGCTGCGGCGCGGCGGCGGCGCAGAACGAAGCCCGTTGCGACGGAACCGGAGATGATCAGCCCGCCGGCCACGAGGGCGCCCCGCGCACCGGCCGTCTCCATCAGCAAGCCCAGCGCGGGCGGACCGCCGAGGCCCCAGGCCGTGCTGATCGTGCCCCACACGCCCAGGACACGTCCGCGCAGATGGGCGGGCGGGTCGGTCTGCAGCACGGTCGTCCCCGCGGTGTCGGAGACGGTCTCCACCACGGCCATGGGCAGGACCAGTACCAGCAGGACGGCCAGCGACGGCGACAGCCCGGCCACGACCTGCAGCAGGCCGCCGGCGGCCGCCAGGGTGCACACGAGTCGGACGGAGGGCCGGCGCAGCCGGGCGCCGAGGACCGCGCCGATGATGCCTCCCACGGCCAGGACGGTGGACACCGTGCCGAACGCTCCGGCGCCGCCTGCGAGCGGCCCGGTCACCAGCACGGCGAGCGTCAGGCCGTAGTTCCGCCCGAACACCGCGCTGAGGCCGGTGATACCGGCGAGGGCGACGAGCCGGGGGCGGCGCATGAAGAAGCCCAGTCCCTCACGCACGGTCATCTCCTTGGCCGGGGCCCGGGTGCCGCGCTGCGCGGGGACCGCGGGTGCTCGGCGCTCGGCGGGCCGGCCGGCGCCGGGGACCGGACGGAGGAACGGGATGACCGACGCCACGAAAAGGAAGGACAGCCCGTTTGCGGCATAGGCGGCGGCCGTACCGAAGACCGCGACCGCCACACCGGCGAGCGCCGTACCGGTCAGCCGGCCCGCGCTGTGCACCAGGGAGCCCACCCCGATGGCCGAGGGCACGTCCTCGGGTCGGACCAGATCGTTGCCCAGCAGGGCGCACGCGGGAGCGTCGACGGTGGCGACGAGACCGGTGACGGCGGCCAGCGCCAGCAGCACCGGCAGGTCGAGCCGGCCGCAGGCGACCAGGACGGCCGTCACGAAGGCGACGGTGCCGAGGAGCGCCTGGCTGACCGTGGCGGTGAGCTTCCGGGGCCAGCGGTCGACGGCGGCACCACCCAGAAGGCTCACCAGCAGGGCGGGAGCGGCCTGTACGGAGATCGACAGCCCCGTGGCGGCGGCGGACCCGGTGATCTTCAGCACCAGCAGGTTCTGCACGGTGAGCTGCATCCAGGTGCCGGAGTTCGACACGAAGTTCGCGAGGGACCACCAGCGCATGCTGCGGTAACGCAGGGAACGCCACGGCGAGGCGGACTCGGTCGGCGGCGGAACGGAAGCGGAGTCCGGAGTGGAGACAGGGGTGGGTACGGAAGCGGCAGAGGAGGAAGGCACAGTGATGACTCGGATACGGTCCGGGTCCCGGAGGACTCACAGAGAGGAATCGGCGGGAGCTCGGGGAACCGGGCTGCGCTGCGCGGTCGCTCCACCGGATCTTGCGGTGTGCCGTGCTCCGCCCGGAGTCCCTCAGGGAGCCCGGGCGAATCGACCTGTTCATCGTGGGGAAAGGACCGCCGAGTCGTCCACCGAGTGCTCTCGGCCAGGACGTCCGGACAGCGGCAAGTCCCCGACGCCGTCGGGGACTTGCCGCTGCTTGTGCACTTGCTCACAGGGGCCGGCCGACCGCCGTGGCTCAGCCCTCCGGTTCCTCCTGTTCCTCCTGGATCGGCGGCTTGGGTGCCTCACACAGGTACTGCGGCAGCACCGGTTTGCCGCCCTCGCTGTTCGTCCGCCGGCTTCAGGACCACGTCGTCGGTGGTGTCCCTCTTGGGCCGGTTCTCCCGGGAGCACTCACCGCGGCATGTCCTTACGTGTGCCCCCGTGGTACTCCTCACCCCCGGGCGTCGTCCGTCGTGGGGCCGACATCCTCCTCCTCGGCCTCGTCGTCCTCTCCCTCGGTGCGTGGCGGCTGGTCGGCGTCGCCCATCTCGTCGGGGAACCGCTCGCCCTCCGCCTGGGAGGGTGTGCTCTCGCTCATCCGTGTCTCCTCCGGGGCGTGTCAGGTGGCCAGGAACGTCTCCTGCGACTGCCGCATACGCAGGTGCTCCAGCGTGCTCAGCTGCCTTTCGGCCCGTGCGACGAGGTCGTCGAGCTGCGCCGGGTCGAGGCGTCCGTCACTCTCCGCGACCCGGCGCAGCGTCCGCCATCCGGCTGCCTTCCCCTCGACTCCCAGCCGGAGCAGCTCCAGTTCGGCCAATGAGGTGAGCGGGGAGCGGCCGACGAGACGGCCGTTGGGCTTCAGGCGCCCCGCCAGCTCGACCGTGGCTGCCGTCCAGACCTTGTAGCGGCGCGCCGGGACGCCGAGTCTCCTCATGCTCTCGAGCAGGGCCTCGCGGTCCTCCGCGATCTCGTCCGCGATCGGCTGCAGCGACGCTCCGAACGGCGAGCCGCGCAACGACCTGGCCAGGTACGCGGCACGGCGGGTCCCGACGGTGGAGCCGGCCAGGTGGTCGTTGAGGTAGATGCCCAGCAGGTCGGTCCGGGTCCGGCGGGCCCGGGGGGCGGCCGCGCCGTCGGTCCGTGCGTCGCTCATCGCGCCTCATCCCTTTCTCCGCGGCGTGTCCGCGGGTGGACGCGGGACCCGTCGAGTACCCGCGCCACCTGCGCCCACCCGCCCGTCCGGGCTCCTTCCCTCGCCGCCCCCGCGGAGGTACGGCGGCCCGGCTGCCTCCGGTGATGCTCCGTTTGCGGGGAAAACCGACAGGTCACGCGCGGCGCGCCGCGCTTCGGACCGCGAGAAGGGCAACCGTGTCAGGGCTGCCGTCGGTCGGTGGCACCGGGTGAGAGAGGAAGTGTCCGATGGAACCGGTCACCGTGCTGCCGCGAGCACTGACCGCCACCGCCGGCGGCGCCAGCCCGGGCGACCTGGACGCCGCTCGGGCCCAGATGGGTTTCTCCCTCGCCTGGCACATCGTGCTGGCCTGCCTCGGTGTCGGACTTCCCCTGCTGACCTTGATCATGGAGTGGTGGGGCGGGCACACCCAGGACCCCTCGTGCCGGCTGCTGGCGCGCCGGTGGGCCCGGGCCATGGGAGTGCTCTTCGCCGTCGGCGCGGTGTCGGGCACGATCCTCAGTTTCGAGCTGGGTCTGCTGTGGCCGGGTCTGATGGGCATCTACGGTCAGGTGATCGGGCTGCCGTTCGCCCTGGAAGGCATCGCCTTCTTCATCGAGGCGATCTTCCTGGGCATCTACCTGTACGCGTGGGACCGGCTGCCTCATCGCCTGCACCTGCTCACGGGCGTGCCGATCGTCGTCGCCGGAGTGGCGTCGGCCTTCTTCGTCGTCTCGGCGAACGCCTGGATGAACCAGCCCCGGGGCTTCACCGTGCGCGGCGGCAGGGTCGTCCACGTGGATCCGTGGGCGGCCATGTTCAACCCGGCGACACCGCCGCAGACCACGCACATGATCCTGGCGGCGCTGATGGTGGCGTGCTTCCTGACCTGCAGCGTGTACGCGGTCGCGCTGCTGCGTGGCCGCCGGGACCGCTACCACCGCCTGGGCTTCACCGTTCCCCTGGCCCTGGGCGCGATCGTCACCCCCGCCCAGCTGGTCGTCGGGGACTGGGCCGCCCGCTTCGTCGCCCACTACCAGCCGGTGAAACTCGCCGCGATGGAAGGGGTCTACCGCACCGGAAGCCATGTCCCGCTGACCCTGGGCGGCATCGCCGGCAAGAACGGCCTGCGGTACGGGCTGGAGATTCCCAACGGGCTGTCCCTGCTGGTCGGATTCAGCCCGGACACGGTGATCCAGGGGCTCGAACGGGTGCCGCCCGGTGACCGGCCTCCCGTCACAGGGGTTCACCTCGCCTTCGACCTGATGGTCGGCTGCGGCATGTTCCTGCTCACGGTCGGCGTGTGGCTGCTCGTGCTCGCGCTGCGCCACAGGCGCCGCCCCGGCCCGTGGCTGGAGGGCACGGGCCGTCCACTGCGGGTCTTCCTGGCGCTCGGCGCCCTCACCGGCCCCGCGGCGGTCGTGGCCCTCGAGTGCGGCTGGACGGTCACCGAGGAGGGGCGTCAGCCGTGGGTGGTGTGGGGCCTGCTGCGCGTTCGCGACGCCGTGAACGTCGCTCCGGGACTGGCGACCGGCCTGTGGCTGGTCGTCGCCGTCTATGCGCTGATGACCGTCGGCACGGTGTACGTGCTCCGCCGGCTGACGCGGGACCGGCCCGTCCCCGTCGCGCCCCAGGAGAGCGATGTGGAGGAGTACCCCGTTGTCTGACCACTCCCCCACCGGGCCCGTCCGCCCCACCGGATCCGTCCGCCCCACCACCGGCACCACCGGATCGGCCCGCACCACCGAGACAGGGGGACGCTGATGCTCGCCGACACGACGCTGGCCGTCATGTGGATCGGTGTGACCTGCTACGCCCTCTTCGGGGGCGCCGACTTCGGGGCGGGCCTGTGGGACCTTCTCGCCGGAGGCAGCGAGCGCGGCAGGGCGCCCCGCCGGCTCATCGAGCACAGCATCGGCCCGGTCTGGGAAGCCAACCACGTGTGGCTGATCTTCGTCGTGGTCCTGCTGTGGACGGGCTTCTCCCCCGTGTTCGCGGCCGTGATGTCCACCCTGTACATCCCGCTGACCCTGACCGCCCTCGGGATCATCGCGCGCGGCGCCGCGTTCGCCTTCCGCAAGGTCAGCACGGAGGTGTGGCAGCAGCGGCTGTTCGGCGGCTGCTTCGCCCTCTCGTCGGTCGTCACGCCCTACTTCCTCGGCTCGGTCGCCGGAGCGGTGGCCTCCGGGCGCGTCCCGCCGGGCCTGGCGAAGGGGAACCTGATCACCGGCTGGCTCAATCCCACCTCCGCGCTCGGCGGTGTGCTGGCGGTCCTCACCTGCGCCTATCTGGCGGCCGTGTATCTCAGCGGGGACGCCGCCCGGTCCGGCGAGGCTCATCTGGCGGCCTACTTCCGGCACCGGGCCCTGGCCACCGGAGTGGTGACCGGGGTCGTGGCCCTGGCCGGCATCGCGATTCTGCACGCGGACGCCCCGCAGTTGTTCCACGGTCTCACGCACCGGGCGCTGCCCGTGGTCCTGGTGTCCGCCGTGCTGGGCGCGGTTAGTCTGGTGCTGCTGCTGCGCGCCGAGATGACGTTCGTGCGGGTCACGGCGGCGGCCGCCGTCGCAGCCATCCTCTGGAGCTGGGGGGTCGCCCAGTACCCGGCCATGCTGCCCCCGTCGGTCACCATCGGCGCCAGCGCCTCCGAACCCTCGGTGCTCGGCACGAGCCTCGGCGTCCTGGCGGTCGGCGCGGTGCTGCTCGTCCCGTCCCTGCTGTGGCTGTACTCCCTGTTCCAGCGCCGCCCCGCCCCCGAGGAGGACCGGCGCGGCTCCTGAGACCGGCTGGGGCACCGCCGGTCCCCGGCCTCGCGCATCGGCCGTACGAGCGCCTTGACGGGACGACCCGTTAGTCGGCCACCGACCGGGGCACCCGGCGTGCTGGGTCGGCCCGGTTGCAGGGCCGTTCGTATCGCAGCGGAGGTGCGGAACGTGGGACACGGAGGAAACGTCGTCAACGAGCTGGTGACGGACCACCGGGAGGTGGAGGAGCTCTTCGGCCGTATCGAGGCACTGCCGCCCGGGGACAAGAACCGCAAGATCCACGCGGACCAGGTCACCATGGAGCTCGTGCGCCACTCGGTGGCCGAGGAGGCCTACCTTTACCCGGCGGTGCGCGAGTACCTGCCCGACGGGGACGCCATCGCCGACAAGGAGATCGAGGACCACTCCAAGGCCGAGCGGATCATGAAGGATCTGGAGAGCCACGAGGCCGACGATCCCGAGTTCGACCGGCTGATCGGCATGCTCATGAGTGAGATCCGCGCGCATGTGACCGACGAGGAGGAGAACCTCTTCCCCAAGCTGCAGAAGGTGGCTTCCGCCGAGGCGCTGAACGATCTGGGCGAGAAGGTGCGGAGGGCCAAGAAGACGGCTCCGACCCGTCCGCACCCGGCCGCGCCCGACACACCGCCGGCGAACAAGCTGCTCGCCCCCGGAGCGGGGCTCGTCGACCGGGTCCGCGACGCGCTCACCGGCCGGGGAAAGAACGACTGACTCTTTCCGCATCGTCCCGGCGAGGCACGGGTACTCGCTTGAGCCGGCGCTCTTGTCGGCGCCGGCTCAACCGGAATACGAACCGTCTCACCGCCCTGGAGGAGCCATGGCGGGTGTCAGCCCCACCGATCTGCAGAAAGCACTGTCGGGCGCGGAGTACCCGGCCGACACTCGGCAACTCGAGAAGGTCGCCCAGAAGAACCATGCGCCCAAGGAGATCACCGAGCGCATCTCCCACCTGGGCAAGAAGAAGTTCCAGAATCCGGCCGAGGTGAGCAAGGCCGTATTCGAGAACGAGTGACCCGAAGACGGGGAAGACGGCGGCCGGGGACTCGCTTCCCCGGCCGCCGCGCTGTTGAGGGCCTCGGTGCCCCGTCCGCCGTGCTGTCGAGGGCCCCGGTGCCCCGTCCGCCGTGCGGGCGGGGCACCGACGCTCTTTCAGCCGACGTACCTGCGAGCCGGGGAGTGGCGCCGGGCCCGCTCCAGGGCCACCAACCGGGCCTCGAGCTCGGCCGGTACGGGATCGCGCTGCCGGAGCACCCAGGGAAGTCCCGCAAGCGCCCGTCCGAACGCCCGCACCGACGCCCCGTCGCGGGGCACGGTACGCGCCAGGTGCCAGGTGCGGCGCGCTGCCGATGGCCAGGGGCGGCGCAACCATGTGAACCAGAGCGTGTTGCGCAGGCCGAGGACGCGTCGTTCGGTGCTGTCCCGGACCGGTGACGCCGCGTGGTGGATCGTCAGTTCGGGTACGTAGCTCAGCCAGTGGCCCCGGCGGAGGAGGTCCGTCGCGAGGAGTTCCTCCTCTCCACCCAGCCACAGCCCCGGATGGAAGCCGCCGACGGACCGGAAGGCGCTGGCGCGCATCACCGTGGCGGCGGCGAGGAACGAGCCGAGGGCGGGGCCGGGCAGCCAGTCGGGACCGGTGAGGGGCGAGTCACTCAGTTCCGCGACGACGGGGTCCTCCTCCCCCGACGGCTCGACCACGATACGAGCCGTCACGGCGGCGAGGCCCGGATGGGCGTCCAGGAGGTCCGCCGCTCGCCACAACGAGCCGGGCTCCCACCAGGTGTCGTCATCGCAGAACGCCACATAGGGCGTCCGCGCGCACCGCACCGCGAGATTGCGGCCGACGGCGCCCAGGTTGCGCCCGGGCCGTAGCAGCCGTACCTCGGGGAACTGCCGGGTGACGGCCTCCGGGGTGCCGTCGCCCGACCCGTTGTCCGTCACGATCACGTCGGGGCGCTCCGGGAGCTCCCGCAGGATGCGCAGGGTCCGCAGCAGTTCGGGGCAGCGGTCACGGGTGATCACGACGACGGTGGTACGGGGGTCCGCGCGGCCGTCGCCGGGACCGGCCCGGGTCTCCCGCGCGCGCCCGGGGCGTGCGCCGTCGTCGCGGGCGGGCTTGGCGCGTCGCTGGGGGGCCTCGTGGTTCATGTGCCCTCCACTCGTCCTTGCTCGTCGGTGTCGTCGGTTGTCGTCGTCAGTCATGGCGCGGCCCGGTCCAGGAGGCGAGCCGCGTGCTCGATGCGTTCGGGCAGCGGTTCCCGCTCCTTGAGGGCGGCGGGTAGCCGGGCGAGCGTGCCGCGCAGGGCCGCCCCGGCGCCGCGCTCGCCGCGGGCCGCCGCCGCGGCCAGGTCGACGGTGTGGCGCAGGGCGACCGCGACGGGCCGCCGCAGCCACGCGGTGAGCACCGCGTTGCGCCACTGGACCGCCGAGCGGCCGGGCCGCCCGCCCGGCTCGGGGTGGTGATGGGCCGTAACCGAGGGCACATGCACGACCCCCCAGCCCCGGGCCGCCAGGTCGTAGGCGAGCAGTGTCTCCTCGCCGGCGAAGAACAGCACGCGGTGATAGCCGCCGGCGTCGAGGAACGCCCCGCGGCGGACCACCGCCGCGCAGGCGAGGAACCCCAGTACGGAGCGGCCGGGCAGGTCAGCGGCGGTCGGCAGCGGCGAGTTCGCGAGTACGGAGTTCAGCGGGTCCTCGGCACCGTCCGGGCCGACCAGGGTGCGCGCCGCCAGCAGGCCCAGCCTCGGGTGTGCGTCGAACAGGTCCGCGGCGGTCTCCAGGGCACCGGGAGCCCACCAGGAGTCGTCGTCACTGAACGCGACGTACGGGGTGGCGGCGTGCCGCACCGCGAGATTGCGGCCGACCGCTCCCAGGTTCCGCCCGGGGGTCAGGACACGTGCGCCGAGCGGGTGGGCCCGCACCGCGGCTACGGTCGCCTCGGTGGAGCCGTTGTCCACGACGATGACAGGCGGCCGCTCGGGCAGCGCGGCCAGCCGGTCCAGGGTGCGCAGCACGCTCCGGAGGCGATTGCGGGTGATCATCGCGACGGTGACCCGGCACGACCGCCCATCGGGTGCGGGAGGAGCGCAGCCGGCGGGCCCTGGCATGGGCTCCTGCGGGAGGGGACAGCGTGTCATACGGGACCACCGGCCGGCCCTGTACCGGCGGCAGCCCGGGGTTCGGGCGTCGTCGGGGCACGGCCCCGGTGCGGCCGTGCCCCGCACAGCGCGGAGAACGTCGTCGGCGTCATGAGCGCGCTCTTCCTTCCGCCGATGAGGATGCCTGCACACGGCGCCGGCTCCTGTGCGCCCGCGCCCGGCCGGGCTCCCGGGAGGACGCCGAGTGCCCCAGCGGGTCCCTTTCATGCTCCGACGGGGGCTGCGCCCGCGCCACAGGGGGCGTTCACGGAGCGCGCCCACACTCCACGTGCGTCGGGCGTCGCGGCCCCGCCTCAGCGGCCGCCTCCCGGAGAAGGCGTCGTCCCCCGGTCCACCTGCCCTCCTCGGGTCCCGGCGGTCTCCGGCCGCTCGGACAGTGCCGCGACCAGACCGGCGGCGCTGTCCGACTCCGGATCCTCCAGGAATTCGCGGCGTACCTGCCGGGCCGCCACCCGGCCGGAGGTCAGGCACCAGTGCCACCAGTGGTCGAGCCGCCGGGTGCTGAGACGGTCGACGGGCACCAGTGCGGGCCAGCCGCAGGCCTCGGCCTGGGCGGTGAGTTTCGCGCCGCCGGACACGGGGTCCACGGCCAGCGCGGGCACCCCGCCGCGCAGCGCCAGCACCAGCCCGTGCAGCCGATCGGTGACCACGAGGTCCATTCGCGCCAGCACGGACTGCACCTGGCCGGGAGTGGCGCACAGCCGCCAGTCACTGCTGTCGAGTCGGGTCTCCAACTCGAGGCAGGCGCAGTCCTTCTCCTTCAGCCACCCCGTGAGTTCCTCGGCCGCCTCAGCGTGCCGTCGCCTCGCCCCGTACTCCTGCTGCCCGTATGTGAGGATCACCCCGACGACGGGCGTCGCCGGTTCGACGGGTGCGTGGGCGGCGAGGTCGGGCCCCGGCTCGGCGGCCGGCGCGTCCCTCGCCAGCACCTGGTGGAATCCGCTGACCGCCGGGTCCTCGGGGTCGAGGACCGAGGTCCCGACGGCGATACGCACACAGTGCGCGAACCGCTGGTGCAGCTCCTCCACCCGGGGTCCGTGCAACGGACCGCAGACGAAGACCAGGTGCGTGTACGCGGGCGGCCGCACCTCGTCCAGGTGCAGTGCCGAGGGCCGGAAACCCGCGCTCCAGGCCACGTCGTAGTCGATGCCCTCGCGACGCAGCACCTCCTCGACCCGCCGCAGGGCCAGTACGTCCCCCGCGGTGGCCTCACCTTCCAGGAAGCTGAACCACCCGGTCAGCAGAACCCTCGCGCACACAACGCTGACGAGTTCCCCGCCCGTCGGCGCCCACTCCCCTTTTCGTCTCCGGGCCGGGGCAGCGGCGCCCTACAACGACCCGGACGCGCTGCGGGCCGAGGCGGCGGGGCTGCGCTGGCTCGCGGACGCGGGTGCGGTCCGTGTCCCCTCCGTGCACGGCCACGACCGGCACCGGCTGGTGACCGACCGTGTTCCGCCCGGCCGGCCGAACGCCCGCGTGGCGCTCCGCTTCGGCCGCGGCCTCGCCGCACTGCACGCCGCCGGGGCGCCCGCGTTCGGCGCGCCGCCGCCCGGCGGCCCCGAGGACGCGTTCATCGGTCTGGCGCCCCTGCGGAACGTTCCCGGCACCGACTGGCCGCACTGGTACGCGGAGCACCGGGTGCTGCCCTACCTACGGGGTGCCGTCGACAACGGCACACTGCGCCCCGCCGAGGCGGGCGTGTTCGAAGAGGTCTGCGAACGGCTGCCCGAACTGGCCGGTCCCGCCGAGCCGCCCGCCCGGCTGCACGGCGACCTGTGGAACGGCAATGTGCTGTGGGGCGCCGACGAGCAGGTCTGGCTCATCGACCCGGCGGCGCACGGCGGTCACCGGGAGACCGACCTGGCGATGCTCCATCTCTTCGGGTGCCCCCATCTCGGCCGGGTCCTGGAGGGCTACCAGGAGGCGGCGCCGCTGGCCGACGGCTGGGCGGATCGCGTCCCGTTGCACCAGCTGTTCCCGCTGCTGGTCCACTCGGTGCTCTTCGGCCGCGGCTACGGCGAGCAGGCACTCGCGGCGGCACGGGCGGCGCTCGGCCGGTGACCCGACCACGGCCGTGATCCGCCCGCTCACTCGGCGGTCCCGGGGCAGGGTGCAGGCTGACGAACCCTTGGGCGGCCTGCCCCACCCGTGTACGGCCACCTGCCCCGCCACGAGTACGGCCGCCTGCCCCACCGCGCGTACGCCGCCTCGTCCACCGCCTGTACGGTCGCCCGGTCCCCGTGCCGAAGGAGTCCCATGTCCCACGCCGCCGCACCCTTCGAGCTGTTGCCCGGTGCCGACGACTCGCCCGTGATCCTGCATGTGCCGCACTCCGCACGCCGGATACCGCCCGCCGTGCGTGCGGACATCCTGCTCGACGACCCGGAACTGGCCCGCGAACTGGACCACATCACGGACGCACACACCGCGGAACTCGCGTCCCTTGCCGCAGAAGCCTCCACGGTCACGCCCTGGCGGTTCGTCAACCGGCTGTCGCGGCTGGTGGTCGACCCGGAACGGTTCCCGGACGAGCGGGAGGAGATGCTGGCCGTGGGGATGGGGGCCGTCTACACACGCACCACACACCGCCGGCCCCTGCGAGCGGCCGGAACCGATCCCGAGCCGCTGCTCAGTGGCTATTTCCACCCGTACGCCCGGGCGATGACGGCGGCGGTTGCGGAGCGGCTGGCCGCCACGGGGCGTGCCGTCGTCCTCGACGTGCACTCCTATCCCACCGCACGTCTGCCCTACGAGCTGCACGGCCAGGGCCCCCGCCCACCCGTCTGCCTGGGCACAGACTCCTTCCACACGCCGCCCGGGCTGGTCGCCCTGGCCCAGGGCGCGTTCGCGGAGTTCGGGGGGACGGGCATCGACAGCCCGTTCGCGGGCGCGTACGTACCGCTGGAGTTCCACGGCACGCGGCCGCAGGTGTCCGCGCTGATGGTGGAGATCCGCCGCGACACTTATATGGCGGAGCCGGGCGGAGCCGCCGGCCCGGGGCTCATCCGCCTCGCGGCGGCGCTGGCCACCCTGGTCGACGCCGTGTCCTGCAAGGCGTGAGGGTCCGCCCAGGGCTCCGTGCGCCTCTCTTCGGCCTCACCGCCCCGGTCTCGCCGTAGTGCTGTCGAGTGGATGCCGCCACCGTCCGCGCGTCGGCGGCGCGATGGGAGTCGTGCTCTTGCCTACGCTCCGGCTGACGGGCCATCAACGTACCGTCATCACCCTCGGGCCGGGCGTCCGTCGCGCGGCCGCACGGCTTGTCTGGGGAGAGATGTGTTCGGGCCGACTACTCGTTCTCCGCTGATCCGGTCGGTGCTCGGCCTGGCCCTCGCCTCGGCTTGGCTGGCCGGCTGCACCGGCGGGTCCCCGACGGCGCCGGTCGACGGACCGCACGAGCCCGCGGCGCAGGACGGCCCCGCGGCCGCGGGCCTGGGCCCACGGCTGCAGGATCCTCCGGAACTGGTCAGCCACGACGGCGTGCTGAAGGCCGGCATCGTCGTGGAACGGCGCAAGGTGCAGGTCGGCAACCGCCGGCTGTACGCCACCACCTACAACGGCGCCTACATGCCGCCCACCCTGCGCGTACGGCCCGGCGACCGTATCGACCTCACGTTGACCAACAACATCGACGAGGACACCGATCTGCACACCCACGGGCTGCACATCTCACCGCGTCCCCCCGCGGACGACATCTTCGTCGCCATCAAGCACAAGCAGTCGTACCACTACTCGTACCAGCTCCCGCGCAACCACCCGATCGGCACCTACTGGTACCACTCACACGCCGCCATGCGCTCCGCCGCGCAGGTCGCCGGTGGAGAGTCGGGCATCCTCATCGTCGACAGCCTCCAGCAGTACCTGCCGCCATCGCTGCACGGCATCACAGAGCACACGATCGCGCTCAAGGACTTCCAGGTCCAGGGCGACTCGATCAAGACCCGTCCCCTGAGCATCGGGGCACCCACCCAGCGCACCGTCAACGGCCAGCAGAATCCGGTGATCACCATCCGGCCGGGCGAGACACAGCTGTGGCGGCTGGCCAACATCGGCGCCAACATCTACTACCGGCTCCACCTCCCGGGCACCCGCTTCCATGTGATCGCCCAGGACGGCATCCCGGTGCGCAAGGTCTACGCCGGGGACACGCTGCTGATCCCGGCGGGGGCGCGCTTCGACGTGCTCGTCCAGGGCGGCGGTCCCGGCACCACACGGCTGGAGACCCTCCCCTACAACAGCGGCAAGGCCGGGAACAAGTTCCCCCGGGCCGATCTCGCGACCGTCGTCACCAGTGGCATGCCCGTGGCGCGGGCCACCCTGCCGACCGACTTCGCCCCGCACGAGGACCTGACCCACGCCGCGATCGCGGCCCGCAAGACCATGATCTACACGGAGAACAAGGCGGGGACGAAGTTCTTCGTCAACGGCAAGGCTTACGACCCCCACCGGACCGACTTCACCTCCGCTCTGGGCACGGTCGAGGAGTGGACGGTCCGCAACGACACCGACGAGGCCCACAGCTTCCACGTCCCCACCAACGACATGCAGCTGATGAGCACCAACGGGAAGGCCCATCCGCCCTCCCACGGCTGGTACGACACCGTGAACGTGCCCGCGCGCGGCGTCGTCGTCCTGCGCATCCACTTCCGCGACTTCACCGGCAGGACCGTTCTGCACTGTCACATTCTGAATCACGAGGACGCGGGCATGATGTCCGTGCTCGACATCGTCCGGCCCCGCCCCGCAGTCAAGGCCTCCCAGGAGTCGCGCCGCGGCTGACCGCCCGGGGTCGCGGTCACCTCGTGTGAATGGACCGTAGCTCCTCGTGCTCAAAAGCCGGAGGCAGGGCCCGTCGTGGCTTGTTCTGCGCCTCTCGGGATGCGCGCGGCGACATCTCGATGAAAGGTGAGGGAAGAGGTGGCGTCCCGCCTTCCGAAGAGCACGGGTGCCACCACTGCGGACCGACTCGCATAGGAGACACCATGTCGACGTCACAGCCTGACGCGTCACGTCGTCCATCCGATGACCGGGCCACGCCGGACGAACTGCTGCACGACGTTCCGGCGGAGACCACGGCGGAGGATCTGGTCCTCGCCTCGGGCAGGGACATCACCCCCAGCACCCTCGCATGGGCGGAGCGCAAGCTCGCCTCCGAGGGGCGAGCGGCGTTCGACAAGCTGCTGCCTTAGTGATCCCGGTCCGAAAGTCACCGCGCCGGAGACACGAGCGTTCCGGCGCGGTGACTTTCTGGACCGTCCGAGCCCCTGGGCCGACGCGCGGGCGAGGCGCGGAGCCCGCGGCGACGACGCGGGTCAGACGGGCACCGGCAGACCGCTCTCCCCCTCCGTCTGCTGCACGGTTTCCGCCTGCTGCACGGTTTCCTTCCCTGCACCCGCGACGAGCAGTGCGTCCGCGGCCTGCACGGCCTCGTCCACGGTGCGGGTCCCCGTCATGACGCACAGCGTGTAGCTGACGTCCTCCAGTTCTCGTGCCCCTTCGGGCGTCTCCCTCTCGGCGAGTGCGATCCGCAAGGACGCGTACCGGGTCAGCAGTCCTCTGACCACCTTCGGATCCGGAACGAGCACAGCGAGGCCCTCTCTCTCGATTTTCGAGCCGTGTGCCCAGTCAGGCACGGACCATGCACAACTCCTCCCACGTGGACGCTTTCTTGGCACGATCTCTACGCCCGGAGACGCGAGAGGGAGTGAGCCGGAGGGCCCCCTGCCGAAAGGTTCCTATCCCACGTTCCAGAGAAACCGATGGGTGTGGATGCCGAAGTAGGGGAAGGCCTGCACGCGCTCGACGCCCTCGGTCACCCGGACCACGTCGCCCACGAAGTCGAGCAGTTCGCGCGGCCCGGCGCAGACGACTTCCACGAACAGATCGAATCCGCCCGACGTCAGGACCGAGTAGACCACTTCCGGGTGCGCGGCCAGCTCGTCGGCCACGGCCCGCGGATCGCCGTCCACCGTGACGCCGAGCAGGGCCATCGCCTGGCCGCCCATCCGCATGGGATCGGTGACCCCGACGACCTGGACGGCCTTGGTGTCGAGGAGCCGTTGCAGACGCTGGCGGGCCGCCGAGGGGGAGAGACCGACGCGCGGACCGAGGTCGGCGTACGCGATACGGCCGTCTGTCTGCAGCTCACGCAGAATGGCCCGGTCGATCTCGTCCACGCTCTTCCTTCCCGGCGGTCGACGCCCAGCCTACCGATGCCGGTCAGCCGGCCAGTTCGGACAGGGCGGCGTCGAACACCTCGGTGTGGGTGTCGACATCCTCCTCTGTGGTCGCCGGGCACATCAGCGCCATGTTGTGGAACGGCGTGAGCAACACGCCCCGGTTGGCCAGGAAGAGGTGGAGGTAGTCCTCCAGCTCGGTGTCGGAGGCGGCCGCCGACTCGGTGCCCGTGCGCGGCGCCGGGTTCGCGAAGCGGTATTCGGTGCGGGCGCCGAGCCGGCTGACCGACCACGGCAGCTCCCGGCGTTCGATGCACGACCGTACGCCGGCCTCGAAACGCCGGGACAGCTTCGCCATTCCGGCGAACGCCTCGTCCGTGAGGACGTGTTCCAGGGTGGCCCGGGTCGCGGCCATCGAGAGCGCGTTGCCCGCTAGGGTGCCTCCGACACCGCCCATGTCGACGAGGTCCAGGTCCTCACGGCCCAGCAGGCGCTCCGCCAGCTCGGCGGACAGCCCGTAGGCACCGGCCGGGATGCCGCCGCCGATCGCCTTGCCGATGGTGAGCAGGTCCGGTTCGAGGCTCCAGGCGGCGGTGCAGCCACCGGGGCCGGCCGAGAAGGTGTGTGTCTCGTCGTTGATCAGCAGGGTGCCGGTCCGCCGGGTCAACTCCCTTACGCCCGCGAGGTATCCGGGCTCGGGGAGCACGATGCCGATGTTGGTGAGGGCAGGCTCCATGAGGACGGCGGCCACGTCACCGTGGGCGAGTTCGCCCTCGAGCTGGTCCAGGTCGTTGAACTCGGCGACCCGGCTGGTCAGGGTGACGTCGCAGGGCGCCCCGACGTTGCCGGGGCGGGCCGTGCCACGCCCGTCCGGTCCCACCACGATCAGCGACTCGTCGACACTGCCGTGATAGCTGTAGCTGTTCACGAGGATCTTCGGGCGGCCCGTCACCGCCCGCGCGAGCCGGATCGCCCACCGGTTGGCGTCGGTCGCGGTCAGCGAGAAACTCCACCGGGTGAGCCCGAAGCGCCGGGTGAGTTCCGCGCCGACCCACTCGGCGTCCTCCGTGGGCAGCATCGCCGTCGCACCACCCAGGTCCGCGAACCGCCGGTGCACGGCCCTGGCGACCGCGTCCGGGGAGTGACCGGCCATCGCGCCCGTGTCGCCGAGGCAGAAGTCGATGTAGTCGTGTCCGTCGATGTCCGTGACCCGGGCGCCGCGTGCGGTGGCGAGATAGCGGGGGAAAGCGCCCGCGGTCTTGTTCATCCAGGTCATCGGGACCCGGCCGAAGAGATGCTCGGCGCGTTCGTAGGCGGCCCGCGAACGCGGGTTCCGCCGCTCGGCCTCGGCGCTCTCACGGGCGAGGAGCTGATGCAGACGGGCGCGGTCCATGGCGTACCCCTAGGTCCGGCAACACATGATGACTGGGACTGTACGACCGAATCGAGCGTAATATCAAGACGATGCCGCCGAATCCGCTGTGGAGGCGACCGATTCGTGCGTCACGGACTGAAGGTGAATCGATGCGGCGATGCGGTGCGCCGACGCCGGTCACCGGGGCATACGGTGGGAAGAAGCGATCATGACCACCGCCACCCCCGTCCACGACCCGCGACGTGCGCGACCACACCGGGTAGCGCATCCGTCCCGATTCCACACAGAGTGACCTCATGGCAAAGTCCCCCACCGCCCCTGTCACGGCTCCCGACACCGTCTGGCCGGCGCGCGGGCGCCACCTCGGCCCGGGCGCCGAGGACGCCGTCCGGCACCGGCTGCGGGAGCTGAAGAGCGACGGGGTCATCCAGGACCACCTCGAGTTCGAGGGCTCCCGGGGCGATGTGCCCCACCGCGCCTTCGAGGCCCGCTGGCTCGTGGGCGGCGACGTCGTCGTGCGGGCCCGCCTGAACGTCGAGGCACCCCATGAGAAGGACGGCACACAGGAGTGGGTGCTCCTGGCGGAGGCGGACCGGCCCTGGGAACCGCACTGGCCTTCGCCCGCCACCGTCTTCTGGCCCGAGGACGCCGACACGCCGTGGGACCACGATGTGGTCGGGAGCCTGCGCTTCCGTGGGATCAACCCGCTGCCCGCGGAGGACCGTGCACTGCGGCGCCTGCTGAGGGACTGCGCGCGTCGCTCATGGGGCATCCACGTGATCGTCCACGAGGCGATGACCCCCGGCGAGCGCGGGCTGCGTCCCCTCGCGCCGCTGCTGCCGCCGGGCCTGCGCCACCGGATCGTGGAGCACCGGGCCGCGCCGGAGCAGTTCCAGGTGGTCAACTGGGCGCTCTACGACCTGGGCGCGCGGGTACCGCGCGGAGGTGCCGTGGTGCTGCCCTCGGCACCGGCCGCCCCCGGTGTCGGCGATGACGACTTCGCCGTCCGCACCGTGTTCCTGGACGGTTCCGAACCGGTGGAGCTCATCGAGACCGTGTGCCGCTACGCCCAGGAGCCCAGGCCACTGCCCGAGGGCGCCGGGGAAGCGCTGTCCGAACTGCGCGCCCAATGGCACCTGACGACCCTGGAGGAGGAGCTGGCCGACGCGCGCCGTCAGCTCGCCGCCTACGCCGAGGCCCTGGACGCCATGACGAAGTCGCGCGATCTGTACCGGGAGGCTGCCGAGCTGGCCCACGAGGCGCTGGCGGCCTACCGCGACTCGGGTGGGATGCTGCCCTCACCGCGGCAGGCGCCGCACAAGCGGGAAGGTTTCTCCCTGCGCACCCTGGCGAAGTCGCTGGAGCGCGTCCGGGACGGCGCCAAGGGGCTCCGCCCGCCGGGCGCCGAGGATTCGCGCGCCACGGGATCGGCCGACGGAGACGGGCGGAGCCGGCAGTAGCCGGTGCGCCGGTCCGTCGGTCCGTCGGTCCGTCGGCAGCCGCCGCGGGGCCCGTCCGTCCCCGTGCGCCACACCCCGTCCCGTACGCATGGCGCGCGTCCTCAATCCGTCGGTGTGGAAATGCGTTTGAGGGGTACTCGCGGCCCGACTCGCCGTCGGGGCCCCGCTCCGGCGGCGAGAGGTTGATCACTTCCGGAGCGTGTCCCGCGGTGCATCCGCGGTCCGCCCCGGGGTAGGCGAGCCCCGCACGCCGTACGTATGGGAGGACATTGTGTCGGCTGAGCAGACCCCCCTGTCGATCGAAGTGACGATGCCCCGGGAGGACGTGGCGCTGGTCATCGTGAAGGGTTTCCTGGACGTCGACACGGCGACGGAGTTGCATCATCACCTCGCCAACCAGTTGCACCACGGGCGTCGCCATCTGCTGCTCGACCTCTCGTCGGTGCCGTTCATGGACTCGTCCGGCATCAACATCATTCTCAAGGCCTACAAGGAGACCCGGCAGGTCGGCGGCTCGGTCGGCGTCATCGATCCGGCCCCGGCCGTCCAGCGGATCCTCGATCTGACGGGGGTGAGCCTGACGGTGCCGTCCTATCGGAACGCGGACGAGGCGCTCGACGGGACCTGCGACGCGCTGAGCCGTCCGTAACGGAGACGTCGACGGCCGGGCGCGGACCCGGCCCGGGCCGGACCCGTCCCGGGCCGGGCTCGGGCGCTGGGCCTCCTGGCTGGGGGGCGTCCCTGCGTGGGCGTACACCCCCGCAGTCCCCTTGTCAGGCACAATACTTGCCGTTTGACAACTGTAGCCATCAGGCAACAAAGTGAGGCCATCAAAAGTACGGAGGGGACTGGGATGTTGCGGTGGGCGGAGCCGGCTGCGCGCGCCGGCCGACCGCGGCAAGCGCCCGGTGCATCCGCGGGGCGCGTCTGCCCGCCCGCGGCTCAGGCCGTCCGCGCACCGGTTCCGTCGTCCTCCTCGTGGAGCTGCGCCGCCGCAGCGGCGCAGAAGGCCTCCAGGCCCTGCAGGAGCGCCGTCCGCTTGGCCGCCGGCATCTGGGCGAGGACGGACTCCAGCGCCCACTCACGCCGTTCGCGCAGCTCGGCCAGGAAGGACCTGCCCCGACGACTCAGATACAGGCGCAGCTCGCGCCGGCTCGTCGAACTGGCCGCGCGCTCGACGTACCCGACGGCCTGCAGGCGGTCACAGAGCCGGCTGGTCGAGGGCGGGGTCGATCCCAGCGCGTCGGCGAGCGTGCGCAGATTGATGCCCTCGTGGTGCTCCAGCATGAAGAGCACCCGCAGCTGGGAGGCCGAGACGGGGGCCGTCGAGGCGCGCCCCCACAGGACTTCCAGCAGCTCCGCCGCCTCAGAGGTCACACGCGCCACCTCGCTGGGCTCGGGACGCGGGCCGGAGGAAATCACCTTCGCATTCTCCCAGGCTTCTCGAATCCTGTCGGCCTGCCAGGGCGACAGCTCACGCATAACGATAGATACGAGCACGGCCACACAGCCGTCCAGGGCGTGGGTCCGGAATCGTACTAGTGGAAGAATGGCGTATCCGACATCGTGAACAGCTTCGTCGCAGCCGAGAGGGCGCTCCGGAACGCGGCCCCCCACCGGCTGATGGAGGCGCTCCGGGAAGTGCTGCAGGGCCAGTACGCGGCGCAGTCCGTCGAACTTCTGATGGCCGACTACGGACTCTCCTTCCTGCAGCCGGTCTCCGCTCAGCCCGACACCTGCGAACCCGTGGCGATGCACGGCTCCACGGCCGGCCGGGCCTTCGGCGCGCAGGACCCCGTCATGGAGGAGACCGGCGACCTGACCCGGGCTCATCTGCCCGTGACGGTACGCGGTGACCGGCTCGGTGTGCTGACCATCACCCTGCCCTCCGAGACGGCTGCCGGAGCCCTTGCCGAACTCGTCGACATCGCGGAGGTCCTCGGCCACGAGATCATCGTGGCCGAACGGGACACGGACCTGTACACCCGGGCCCGACGCCGGGACCGGCTGACACTCGCGGCCGAGATGCAGTGGCAGCTGCTTCCCGGCCGGTCGTGCGCCCGGCCGGAGTACGCGCTCGGCGCCCAGCTGGAGCCCGCCTACGGGATCTTCGGCGACAACTTCGACTGGTCCGCCGGGCCCGACCGGCTGATGCTGTACATCACCAACGGCATGGGCCAGGGCATCGAGGCCTCCCTGCTGACCAACCTCGGCATCAACGCGCTGCGCAACGCCCGGCGTGCCGGAGTCCCCATCGAGGACCAGGCAGTCCTCGCCGACCAGGCCGTCTACGCCCAGTACCGCGGTGCCTCCTATCTGTCGGTGCTCCTGCTCGACTTCGAGCTGTCCACCGGCCGGGTGAAGGTCGTGGACGCCGGTTCCCCGCAGATGCTGCGGCTGCGCGGGCGGACCGTGGAACGGGTCGACTTCGAGGCCCAGCTGCCCCTCGGCATGTTCGAGGAGACCGACTACGTCGCACAGGAGTTCTCCGTCGCGCCGGGCGACCGGCTCGTCTTCGTCAGCGACGGCGTCTACAGCGTCGCCGCGCCGGGCGGCGAGACCTACGGCGAGCAGGCGCTGGCCAAGGCGATCGCGGCGACGCGGCTGCTCCCGGCCGCCGACGTGCCCCGTGCGGTCCTCAGGGAGCTGTCGGGCCACCGGGGCGGGCCCGCTCCGGAGGACGACGCGCTCGTGGTGTGCCTGGACTGGTTCGGGCGTCAGCAGGACTCCTAGGCTCCCGCCCGCGTCGGCTTCCCGCCCCGGTGCGCCCGCCGCCCCGGATACGGACGGCAGTCGGCCGGGTCCCCCATTCGTTGGACGATCTTCCGGGAGGCCGCGGGTGTCGGGTGCGATCTCCCATGATTACAGTTGTCGCGCGACAATGAACCGCGCTCTCCGAGGTGGCTCCCTGGCAGCCGGGGGAGCAAACGTACGAAGGAGACAGGGACGTGACGGAGGAGTCGGCAACGAACCGTGGAGCGTCAGCGCGCGTCGTCGGGGACTTCCTGCAACGCCGCCGGGAACAGATCTCCCAGCGCTGGGCCGACGAGACGCTGTTCCGGACGGTGTTCACGGTCTCCCGCGACGAGACGGTGGAAGCCGCCGGCGCCCTGGTGGAGGCACTCGCCGTGGTGGCCGCCACCGGTCGCATCGAAGACGTCCAGGCCCCCGGCTTCGCCGGGGTGCGCGAACAGCTCGCCCGCATGGCCGCCTCCCGCGCGCGGGCGGGAGCCACCCCCGCCCGTATCGCCGACGAGGTGGCGGCGCTGCACCCCTCCATCAGCGAGCTGCTGACCGCCGATCTGGCCGAGGCGGACGGGGAGGGCACCGGAGCGCACCAGGTGACCCTCGCCGTCCTGCTCGGCACGCTGCGCCTGGTCGTCATGGAGACGGCCCTCAGCGCGGGCGAGGACATCATCGAGCGACAGCGCCTGCAACTGCTCGAAGTGGCCATCCCCGTGATCAAGCTCTGGACCGGCATCGTCGCCGTCCCGCTGATCGGCACCCTGGACAGCGCCCGCAGCCAGGTCGTGATGGAGAGCCTGCTGGAGGCCGTCGTCACCCAGCAGGCGCGGTACGCGATCCTCGACATCACCGGCGTGCCGACCGTCGACTCCCTCGTGGCCCAGCATCTGATGAAGACGGTCGCCGCCGCCCGCCTCATGGGGGCCGAGTGCATCGTGTCCGGTATCCGGCCGGCGATCGCCCAGACCATCGTGCACCTGGGCATCGACCTGGGTTCCGTCGTCACCCGCGCGAGCCTCGCCGACGCCCTCGCCTACGCCCTCCACCAGCTGGGCGCCGTGATCGTCGACCGGGCGGCCACCGGCGGGGGCCCGCGGTGACCGGCGGTCCCGGGATCCCGGACGGCACCCATGTCCCCGTACTCATGCTCGGTGACGTCCTGCTCGTCACACTCCAGGGCGAACTGCACGACAAGGCGGCCGAACAGCTCCAGCAGGACATCGCGGCGGCCATTACCGACCGCTCGGCGCGCGGAGTCGTCATCGACGTCTCCGGAGTCGAGATCGTCGACTCCTTCCTGGGCCGCGTGTTCGCCGAGATCGCCGCGAGCACACGCCTGCTCGCCGCGGAGACCGTCGTGGCGGG
Source organism: Streptomyces glomeratus (assembly GCF_021462825.1). GTDB lineage: Bacteria > Actinomycetota > Actinomycetes > Streptomycetales > Streptomycetaceae > Streptomyces > Streptomyces glomeratus. Next base: position 53,763 of record NZ_JAKEEB010000035.1, read on the forward strand.
CATGCGCCCGGCGGTCGCCATAACCCTGGTGGAACTCGGGCTCACCCTCCCGGGTCTTCGCACCGCGCTGGACGCCGACGAGGCCCTGCGGATGCTGACCCGGGCGTCCGGTTACCTGTCCCACGTTCCAGGACGCCGGGAGAACGCGTGACGGAGACATCGGGCCGACTCGCCGCATGCCTGCCCATCCGCTCGGACATGGATCTGGCGTGGGTACGACAGCATGTGCGGCAGGCGGCTGCCGAAATCGGTTTCGGCCTGGTGGAACAGACCAAACTGATCACCGCGGCCAGCGAGCTCGCCCGCAACACACTCGTCCACGGCGGAGGCGGACAGGTCGAGTCCGTCGTCCTGGACAACGGCCGGGCCCGTGGCCTGCGGCTGACCTTCACCGACGCGGGGCCGGGAATCGCCGACGTCGAGCGGGCACTCACCGACGGCTACACCTCGGGCGGCGGGCTGGGCCTGGGGCTCGGCGGAGCCCGGCGGCTGGTCCACGAGTTCTCGATCGACACCCGGCCCGGACATGGCACCTGCGTCACCGTCGTCTGCTGGGCGGCCGGAGCGCCGCGCCCGCGCAAGGAGGCGCGATGAGCCGAATCTGGGACGTACCCGTGCACGACGCGACCCGGGTCCGGGACGTCCGGGTGGCGGTGGAGCAGGCCTGCGATCACGCCGGGTTCGGCGAGGAGCGGGCGGCAGCCGCCGTGCTCGTCGCCACCGAACTCGCCACCAACCTGCTCAAACACGCGGGCGGCGGCCAGATACTGCTCGAGACGGTGGACGCGCCGGCCGGTGCCGAGGCGGCCCGCGAGCGGTCCGCTCTGCAGATCGTCACGATCGATCACGGCCCCGGAATCCGGGACCTCTCGGCCGCGCTGCAGGACGGCTTCTCGACCACGGCGTCGCTGGGTGCCGGGCTCGGCACGTGCCGGCGTGTGGCGGACGACTTCGACCTGCACAGCACGCCCGGGCGGGGCACCGTGGCCCTGGCCCGGATACGTCCCTCGTCCGGCCGGCGCCGCGGACCGCGGGACCGGCCCGCCGGGGCACCGGTGCGCGCCGGAGGAGTCAACATCCCTCTGGTCGAGGGTCATTCCGGTGACGCCTGGGCCTGCGTACGCTCCGGAGAGCGCCTCACGCTGCTCCTCGCCGACGGCCTCGGGCACGGCCCGCGCGCGGCCGAGGCCTCCGACGCCGCCGTACGGCAACTGCGGCTGAGCCCTCATCTGACGCCGCCGGAGCTGCTCGGCACGCTGCACACCGCGCTGCGCGAGACCCGGGGCGCCGCCGTCGCGGTCGCCCAGCTCGACCTCGCCGCGCAGCGCCTGGAGTTCTCCGGCATCGGCAATGTCGGCGCCCGGCTCCGCTCCGGCGACGACTGGCAGCCGCTGGTGTCCCATCCCGGCATAGTCGGCGCCCACCGCCCCGCGCACATCCCCCACCAGACACTGCCCTGGAACCCCGGCTGCCTCCTCGTCCTGCACAGCGACGGGCTGCCCAGCCGCTGGTCGCTGCGCCCGGACGTGCCCGCCGCGGTCCTGGATCCCGGGGTGACGGCAGCTCTGATCCTGCGCGACTCCAGCAGCTCGGCCCGGCCGGTCCGTGACGACACCACCGTGGCCGTGCTGTCCCCCATAACGCCGAATCGTGAATCATGACCCACACCTGGCACATCACCACCGTCGTCGACGCCGCCCGGGCCCGGATCGCCACCGCGCGGCTCGCGGCCGAGCACGGGGTTCCCGTCCTGGACCGCACCCGCCTGGTCACCGCGCTCACCGCACAGCTGCGGCAGTGCCTCACCAAGGGAGGGGCCTGGCGGCTGACCCTCACGACCACTGCCCCGTCCCCGTCGCAGGACCGGCCCCGGCTGTGGATCACGCTCCACCCCGACCCGGACGACCGCTCCGACGCCGACCTGACGTGGCAGGCCTCGGCCCCGGCGACGGAGCGGGAGGGCCGGGCCGGCACGGCCGTGGTCCCCGCCCGTACGACGGCCCTCGCCGAAGCCCTGTTCGGCGCCGACGACGACACGGCGCGCGTGCTCGACACGCTGGCGGAACAGGAGGCGCTGGTCGCCTTCCACCGTGAGGAGCTGCACCAGACGAACCAGGGCGTCCTCGCCCTGCACGCGGAGCTGGACGCCGCGGGGCGGGCCCAGCAGGAACTGTTCGCCGCCGAGCGGGCCGCCCGCACCGAGGCGGAGGAGGCCCGCCGGAGACTCACCTTCCTCGCCGACGCCAGCGCGGCACTCACGGCGTCCCTCAATCACGGGGAGATCGTGCGGCTGCTGCCCGAGCTGCTGATCCCGACGTACGCGCGGAGTGTCGACGTGTGGCTGCTCGGCGACGAAGAGGAGGAGGAGCGGGGGCACGCGCCCCGTCCCGCCGCCGCCGTCGTCGCCGCCCGCACCGGACGTCCGCAGTACGCGGCAACCCACCCCGGCGGCCTGCCCGGCGTGGACGACCGGCCGCCCTCCGCCCTGCACCCCACCCGGCCCCTGCTGTGCGTTCCCCTGTCGGCCAGGCGGACACCCCTGGGCGTACTCATCCTCACACCGCCGGGCGACCGGTGGAATCCGGACGACGCCGTGATGCTGATCGAGCTGGCCCGCCGGGCGGGCATCGCGATCGACAACGCCCAGCGCTTCGAACACAACCGGGACATCGCCGAGACGCTGCAACGGGCCCTGCTCACCGACCTGCCCGCCACGCCGGGGCTCCGGCTGGCCGCCCGGTACCTTCCGGCGACCCACGGCCTCAACATCGGCGGAGACTGGTACGACGCCTTCCGCCAGCCCGACGGGAGTCTGATCGCGGTCGTCGGCGACGTCACCGGTCACGGGCTGCACGCGGCGGTCATGATGAGCCAGCTGCGCACCGCACTGCGGGCCTACGCCGTCGACGGCGGCACCCCGGGCCAGCTTCTCACCCGGCTCCACCTGTTCCTGCACCATCTGCAGCCGGATCTGTACGCCACGGCGGTCATCGCCCGGTTCCGCCCCGGCGAACCGGAACTGACCTGGGCGGCGGCCGGACATCCGCCCCCGGTGCTGCGCACGCCCGACGGCCGGGTCCACACCCTCGACGACAAGCCGGGGGCCATGCTGGGCATTCCACTGCGGCAGGACATCGCGGACCACACCGTCTCGCTGCCGACCGGATCGACCCTCGCCCTGTACACCGACGGCCTGGTGGAACGGCGGGCCCAGGGCATCGACCCGGGCATCGAGCGGCTCACCGAGGCCCTGTCCCCACTGGGCCTGCCGGACCTGGACGGCGATCTGGAGCGCGCCGCCGACCGGATCCTCGATCCGATGCTGCGTGACTCGGAGGGCGACGACGACGTGTGCCTGCTGCTGTGCCATTTCGACAGCGAGCAGACCGCTCCGGCGGCCGGGGCGCCGTTCCGTTGACGATGAGGGCGCCGGGCACCGTCCCGACGACCGTGAACGCGCCAGGCACCATCCCGACGACCGTGAACGCGCCGGCACCGTCCCGACGACCCGAACGGACCGCGCGCCCGCGCCGCCTCCGCCCGCCCGGAGGGGGCCGCGCAGCCGCCCGGCCGCCATGTCTGCCCGGCCGCTACGTCTCCCCGTCCGGCTGCACCGCACGGGCCGCGCGGAAGGCGTGCAGTCCGTGTCCCAGCGCTTCCCGCTGGGCGGGTGTCATCGCGGCCAGCACACCGGCCAGTCTCGCCGACCGGCGTTCGGCGATCTCCGCGAGCGCCCTCCGCCCCCGGGGGGTGACCCGCAACTCGAGCTGGCGCCGGTTGCGGGGATGGATCACCCGCTCCAGCAGCCCGGCGGCCTCCAGCCGGTCGCAGAGCCTGCTGGCCGCGGGCAGCGCGATACCCAGCGTCTCCGCGAGCGCCGTGAGGTTCAGCTCCGCACTCCGCCGGACGGCGGTGAGTGCCTTCAGCTGATGGCTGGAAAGCCGTGGAGTGACCGCTTCGGCCGCTCCGGTCCACAGCGCCACGAGGCTCTCCACCGCGTCCGCGACCTGTCGGGCCAGTGCCCGAGAAGCCCCTGCTGCCTCTTCTGCCTCCGTCACCTCACGGTCATCTCCCACCGCGCTTCTCTTGCCTGTCGCGCCGTGCGCCCCGCAGCAGTGCGCACGAACGGATCGTCCTTCGGTCCAGCCGACATCGTCGGTCCGATCGGCGCCTGTACCCAGAGCACCCCCGAGTACGCCGTCGGACTGCCATCTTCACAAGATCACTGCATGGCGGACCCGCACCGGGCGCGTCCCGCCCTCTGGGCGGCCGATCCCTGAACCCGGATGAGTAGCTTTCGGCGTTCTGGCAACCGTGTTAAGGGGGGCCGGGCGACAGCGGTATGCACCACGGCAACCGACCGGTGCGCCGGCCGGGGGAAGGACGGTATGTCAACCGAGCCGCGTTGGGACAAAGCCTGGCCGTTCGAGGCGGTCGAGAATCTTGTTGCCGACTTCAAGGGCGAACTGCACGATGTCACGGATGCACGGCTGGCCGCCGAGGGCTTTCTGCGCCGGCTGGCGCGGGTGTCTCCACCGACGAGCCCGGAGCACTGGAACGATGTGCTGCTGGTGGTGGACGAGCTCGCCGCCAATGCCGTCCAGTACGCGCCGGGCCCCTTCACGCTGCGGATGCGTCCGACATACGACGGGATCCATGTGACCCTGCACGACACCAGTACGACGCCACCCTCTCCACGCCCCTTCCGTCCCGGGCGGCCGGGCGGGATCGGCTGGCATCTCGTGCACACGCTGTGCGACCAGGTGAGCGTGATCGTCCAGCCGGAGGGCAAGGACGTGCACGTCTTCCTCCCCTGGTAGGGCCCGTACCGGGCAGGGCGCGCCGCTCAGGCGGCCTGCCGCGGCACACGGACACGGCCGCAGCCCTCAGCTCTCAGGCCCGGACCCGGCGCGCAGGGGCACCAGAACGCTCACGAACTTGCCCCCGTCCGCGCACCGCTCGATGACGATGTCGTGCGCCAGCTTGATGATCAACGGCCAGCCGTAGCCTCCGCCGTCGTGCCCCACGGGCAGCGCTCCGGAGCCGAAGGCCACGGTGGGGATGTCGGGGCTGCGATCGTAGACGGTGAGCCGGACCCCGTCCCGGGTGGGCGCCGCCTCGAAGGCCGTGAGACCGCCTCCGTGGCGGATCGCGTTGGACACCAGTTCCGAGGTGACCAGCAGCAGATCGGTGACGGCCTGCTCGTCGGGGCGGCACGCCGCGGCGTCCCAGTGGCGCCGGACGACCGCCAGGACGTACGCGCGGGCCGAGGCGGCGCTGACGACCGGGGACGCGGGTGCCGACCCCGCCCGCCGGCCGCCGCCCGACGTGTGCACAGCGGCCTTCTTCTCTCCCCCGCAGACCGGATTCTCGCCGTCCTGTGCCGGCAGCTCGGCCGGTCTCATCGCCGGCTCGGACATGCGGGCGGCCCGGGCGGGACCAGGCGAAGGAACGAGACCCGCGGGCGCGCGGCGGGGTCCGGCGGAAACGGGGCGGAGAAGCGGAGTGCACGGGTCCGCCGGGGGGTGCCGGGACCTTGCTGCCCGGTGGGCGACATGGCGTGATCTCGTACGTTCATCACCCCTCCTCTACCCGGCCTCGAAGTAGCCATGGGTCCTTACGCCCGGTCGTCGCCGCCCCCGGGCCGCCGTGCCGGCACGCCCCGCGCCCCGGGGTCCCGCCGGCGGTCATTCCCCGCTCTGCGCAAGGCTGCGGTAGTACGCGTCGACGGCGGCGAGGTACTCCGGATCCACCGTCTCCCGGTCGGTGCGGAAGAGCGGGGCGGCCTTCACCTCCTCCTTGGAGCAGGCCAGCGTGATCCGCCGCTCCCGGGTGTCGATGCCGGTCACGACACCCGCGGGAACGAGGATGCTCTTGCCGAAGACCCACACCCCGGTATCGACGATGAGATGGCACATGCCCGGGCTGTCGGCCTGCCGGTCGACCTGTCCCACGACCCCGTCCGTGGCCTCGACGGTGAAGCCGGTCAGGTCCTCCCCTTCCGTGTGGCCGGTTCCCGGTTCGTACGTCCACGGTCTGTCGATGGTCACGAAGTTCCCTCCCTCGATGGCTCTGGAGCAGCGGATACCCCTGTCCCCGGGCGCCATTCGAGGCGTGACGGCCTTGGGCGGCCGCTCACCGTCACACCGCCCCGGGCTGTTCTCCGGCGTGGCCGTCCTCGCGGGGCGCGGTGAGGTGCTCGAGGGATCCCGTGATCTCCAGCAGCCGCTGGAGCGCGGGGGGACGTTCGTCGAGACTGAGGCCGATGGCTGCCGCGTCCGTACGCCGACGGATCGTCAGCAGGGCGGAAAGCCCCATGGAGTCGACGTCTCGGAGTCCGGCGAAGCCGAGGTGCAGCGCGGTCAGCCGGGGGCCGTCCTGTGGCCACCGGGCCAGCTGGGCGTCGACCGTGCGCACCAGTTCGTCGCACGTCTCGTAGTCGAGGTCGCCGGTGACGTGAACGACGATCGTGTTCCGCTGGATCTCGACCGTGAGCGTGAGGGAGGGATTGTGAGAGGGCGTCATCTGGACTTTCCGGGGCCGGGGATGTTCGGTGCTGCGGGGCTGGCCGTCACGGTGTCGTGTGCCTCGCCGAGAATACGACGGGCGCTTGGGAAGTCCCCCAGCCTGGTCGCGAGAAACTCCAGCGCCGGGCACAGCGAGCGGGCCGGCACGCCACGGGCCGTGAGGGCGTTGGCGGCCCACCGGATGAACCCGGCGCACGGATCGGCGGCGTCGACGTACAGCACGGCGCCCAGGTGATCGGCGATGTGGCCGACGTCCTCCGCGGTGTGCTCTCGCTGCCGCTCGCTGTAGGCGCGCATCGGCGGGAACCGGTTCTCCGGGTCCGCCGGCGTCTCCGTCATGAGTTCCGTCCTGGCGCGGAGGACCGGCGTGTACTCCTGGTCGGCCGGGTGCGGCAGGTCGTCCACGGTCCGGCGGGCGCCGAGCGGAGCGGGCTTGTCCAGGCCGCGGTCCGGCAGCGCGGCGGTCTCACGGGCGTCCGGTGCACAGTCGTCGGCACCCAGCGCCCGCACGTACCGGCCGCCGGGGCCGAAGGCCGCGCCCCCGACGATGACCGGTATCCCGACGGCCTGCACCACGGTGAACGCGGCGTGCGCCGCGGACAGGCGGGTCGGGAGGGACGAGGACGACGCGACGCGTACGGGCCGGTCTGGCGCAGATGGGCGATCAGGTGCAGATGGGTGATCAGGTGCACGGTCGGACCCGGGCGCCGAGGAAGTCCACCCGCCGGCCGCGCAGGCGCAGGACCTCCGCGAACAACCGGGCGGGCAGGGTGTGCCGTTCCCCGTTCACGCAGGCCACCACGACGCAGGCGCGGACCGGTGGCTCGCCGCGGTGTCCGGGGCGGTGGGCGAGCGCGGCGATGACCCGGTCGTGCACGGCGGTGGCCGCGCGCTCCCGTGCCACGGTGAGGCGTCCCGCGGCCCATTCCGTGACGACTCGGGCCTGCACCGGGGCGATCGGATCCAGCGGGACGGCCTCCACGCCGGTGCCGTCCCGGAGCGTGGCGAGCGCCACCGCGGAGGCGGTGTCTTCGCCGCCCGCGCGGCCCGCCTGCCAGAGCCGGTCGCGGACCGCGTCCCGTCCGGCCGTCGCAGCGGTCCGGACGGGTGCCGCGCTCACGCGGTGTACCTCCCCCGGGTGCGGCCGTCGACAGCGGTGAGGTGCGCGTGATGCGGTGCGGTCACGGCGACCACCGCCATGTCGTCGTGGTGGCCGCCGCCGATCCACTGCTCCGTCAGCATCTGCGCGTGCTCCACCACCGCTTCCGCGGGCATGCCGGCGCACTCCGCCAGCGCCGCCTTCAGACGGTCGGCACCGAAGAGTTCGTCTCCCCAGGGTCCTCCCCTGGCCTCGATGATCCCGTCGGTGAAGAGCAGGCAGGTCTCACCGGGCGCGAGTTCGAGGTGTGCGGTGGTGGAGGTGATCTCGGGAAAGACACCCACCATGGTGCCGCGCGTGTCCGCTTCTTCGACGCGGCCGTCGGCCCGGACGAGCAGGGGCGCGGGATGTCCCGCGCTGGTGACGCGCAGCCGTACGGTGCCGCCGCGACGGATGACGGACGCCAGGGCGAGGGTGGCGAAGCGTGTGTCATGCGAGTTGATCAGCGCGCCGTTGACCAGGCCGAGGACGCTCTGATGGTCGGCGGCCAGCGGCAGCAACGCCTGGAGCGTGTTGCGGATCTTTCCGGTGAGCACGGCCGCCTCGAGTCCCTTGCCGCACACGTCACCGAGAACGACCAGGGTCTCCTCCTCGCCGGTGGCGCCCGGGTGCACGTCGTAGAAGTCTCCTCCGACGCGTTCGTCCTGGCTGTAGGGCCGGTAGGCGCCGGCGAACTCCACGCCGTGCACGCCGCGCAGCCGCGGCGGCAGCAGCTCGCGCATCAGGGTCGCGGTGATGGCGGTCAGGTCGGCGTACATCCGCGCGGCGGAGATCGCGGCGCCGGCCCGCGCGGCGAAGAGGCGGGCGAAGACCTCCTCGTTCTCGCTGAACGTCCTGCGGTCCTCGGTGCGCAGCAGGATGAGTGCTCCCGCGGGTACGCCGTGCCCCGGCAACGGTGACACCACGACGGAGCCGACCGGTCCGGCCAGGCCCTCGGGCACCGCCCAGTCCGGGAGCGCGCCGGGGTCGATCCGGCGGGACGGCACGGGCGGAAAGCCGCGAAGTGCCTCGGCCAGGCCCGGCACCTCCTCCGGGTTCCCGCGCACGGTCGTGTGCATGACCTCGCCCGAGGGTCCGCACGAAGTGACGGGGTGGCCCCGGCCACCACCGGGAGCGACGGTCACGGCCGCATCGGCGAGGTGCTCGGCGGCCAGCCGGGCGGTGGCCTCCATGCACGTCTCGACGTGCATGGAGGCCAGGAGCGTGGTGGAGGCCCTGGCCAGGAAGGCGGTCCGCTCCCGCTCGCTGCGGAGCGCCTCCTCGGCGGCACGGCGGTCCGTGTCGTCCACGAGCCACCACACCACCTGGCCGTGCCCGGACCGGGCGGGGTGGGCCTCGAACGAGCGCTCACCGATCGGCCCGGACGCGGGAGTTCGGTCGCCGGGATGCTGTTCGGCCGGGTCGGAGGCGAACCGGTCGTGGGCCTCGAAGAGCCATGTGGGAACGACGTCCCGCAGCGACGACCCGTGCTCCGCCCCCGGGAACAGGCTCGCCGCGACGGCGTTCAGTTCGACCAGGCGGCCACGCCCGTCCGCGACCATGACCGGGCAGGGGGCATCGCCCCACGCCGCGCTGTGGCCGTTGCCGCGCGGGGCGGCCGAAGACCGCCGGGAAGTGTCCACAGGCAGGGGGCTGGCGTCCGCGGCCCGTTCCCTTCTCTGTCGCATGAGCGTCAAGACCGTTGTCGTACGGCAACCATCTCGCGTTCGGTGGTCCTCCGCAAGCGGCCCTTCCCGGTGCCCGGCCGGGGCGTTGGGAACTCAGGCGGCCAGTGCGGACGCGAGTTCGGTGGCGGCCTCGACGAGTTCGGCGTCCGGTTCCGTGAGCAGTCGCCGCAGAGTGCCGTGGTCGGCGCGTACGGCGTGCCGGGCATCCCGCTCCCAGCCCACGTAGTTGTGACGGTGGTGGAGCAGCTTGGGGTACACGGAGGCGGTGCTCTCCCACTGCCGGGCGGCGGCGATGCTCTTGAGCAGGCGGACGATCTGCACCCGGCATGTCACCTGAGGCTGTCTGACCAGCTCCCACAGGAAGGGGACCGTGGCGGCCGTCGCCTGGTCGACGACGAAGCCGTACTGGCAGATGCGTGCCCGCAGATCGCCGAGTGCCGCTCTCGCGGCGGTTTCGTCACCTCTGGCGACGGTGCGGAGCAGAAGCGGGATCGCTTCCGCGGATCCGCTGGAGTCCTTGATCGTGCCCCACGGCACCCGCTCCAGGCCCTTCAGTGGTGTCGCCATGTCCGCTCCCCGCAAACAGTGTGGCGCCGGGCCCCCGTCGTCCCTGCCCCGCGCGCGGTCCCGACGAGCGGGCCTGGCATTCGGTACCCAGGTGATGACACGACATCTCCCTGATGCGAAGTCAGCATGTGGCGTACGCCGTGCGATTGACGCCGCCGCTATTATTCACGCAGTCAGCGCCGTCATGCAATTGCACGGGAAATTGCATGACGGCTGGAACGACGGGATGCAGGTAGCGCACACCCGCCCGTGCGCTTGGGTCCCATGACGGAACGTCAGCGAGGAGACTGCGGTGTCTTCAGTGCCAAACGGAGTGCGGGCCGACGCGTTGGACGCCCGCTGGATCAAGAGCCGGCACAGCAATGCCGAGGGCAACTGCGTGGAGCTGGCCGCCCTGGCCGACGGCAGCGTCGCCGTGCGCAACTCACGTGACCCGGAAGGGCCTGCGCTCGTGTACACACCTGCGGAGGTGGCGGCGTTCCTGGCGGGAGCGAAGGACGGGGAGTTCGACCATCTGACATGAGGCGGTGCGCAAAGTCCTATCATCGGCGCATGCGGCCGTGGCCGGACGGATGCGATACTGCGGGTCAGCTTTACCGTCGGCCAGCAGGGAGCCACGATGTCCGCCGAGTCGCACCGCATCTCCCGCCTCGAACCGTATCTGACGCGGACGGAGCCCGCTCCGACTCTGCTGAAGATGCTGGTCGGCGTGCAGTTGGCAGGTATCCGGGAGGATGCCGGACTCTCGCAGGAGCAGGCGGCACGGGCTCTGGGATTCAGCCCCGCGAAGCTGTCGCGCATCGAGGCGGGCAAGGGCCGCAGGCCGCCCACGGAAGGCGATGTCCGCGCGCTGCTGCGGCTCTACGGGGCGGACGACTACGAGGCCACGGTTCTGGTCAAGCTGCTGCAACGCGCCGGTGAGCCCGGCTGGTGGCAGCGCTACGACAAGCGCCTGATGCCCGAGTGGTTCGACCGTCTGGTCGGGCTCCAGGAGGCGGCGGCCGCCATCCGCACCTTCGAGATCCAGTACGTTCCCGGACTGCTGCAGACCGCGGCCTACACGCGGGCCGTGGTGGAGCGCGGTCTGCCCACCGCGTCGGCCGCCGAGGTGGAACGCCGGGTCGAACTTCGCATGCGCAGGCGGGAGCTGCTGTCGCGCCCCGACGCGCCGCAACTGTGGGCCATTCTCGACGAGTCGGTCCTTCTGCGGGTGCTGGGCAGCCGTGAGGTGATGCGCGAGCAGATCGAGCACCTTGCCCAGATGGCCCGGCTGCCGCATGTGACCGTGCAGGTCGTGCCACTGGACGTGACGCACGCGTCCGCCCCGGCGATCCCGGTCACCTATCTGCGCTTCGGCGGTCTCGATCTGCCGGATATCGTCTACCTGGAGCACATCAGGAGCGCCAACTTCCTGGAGGACCGCGACGAGACGGAGGAGTACCGGATGGTGCTGGACCGGCTCGCCGACGAGGCCCTCAACCCTCGTGCGTCCCTGGAGCTGTTGCAGAGGACCCTGGACGAGCGCTACTCGGGCCGCTGACGCTCGGCCCGCTGACCCCACATCAGCGGGCCACGGGAAACGGCCGTTCAGCGGACGCGTCCCACGCCACCGAACTCGATCCACTCCTGGGTGAGCTGGCGCGGCGCCACCTCCGTGTCCGGCCGCCAGGTGGACACCTCCACCAGGCCCGGCTCGAGAATGTCCATCCCCTCGAACCAGGTGGCTACGTCCTTCTCCTGACGGACGCGTCCCCAGTTCCCCTGGGTGGCCTGGGCCATGAAGTCGGTGACGAACTTCCGTACTTCGGGGTCCTCGCTGACCAGCTGGCACATCACCAGGCAGCTGCCGGGCACGAGACGCTCGGCCACACGGCGTACCAGGGCGGCCGGGCCGTCGGTCTCGCTGTCCGGAATGCAGTGCATGACCGAGTTGAAGAGCACGGCCACCGGCTGCGAGAAGTCGATCAGGCGCCGGGTCTCCGGGTGCGAGAAGACGGCCTCGGTGTCCCTCATGTCGGTCTGGATGACCGCCGTCCGCTCGTCCTGCTCCAGCAGCGCCCGGCCATGGACCAGAACCATCGGGTCGTTGTCGACGTACACCACGTGGGAGCCGGCGTCGATCCGCTGCGCGACCTGGTGGACGTTGTCCTGGGTGGGCAGTCCGGATCCGTGGTCGAGGAACTGCCGGATGCCGTACTCCGCCGCGAGGGTCCGCACGACGCGCTGCAGGAACCTCCGGTTGTTCAGCGCGAGCGCCCGCGTGCTGGGCACGACCTTGTCCAGCTCCTCGCAGGCTGCCCGGTCGACCGCGTAGTTGTCCTTGCCGCCCAGGTAGTGGTCGTACATGCGGGCGGCCGTCGGCACCGTGGCGTCGATGGACGTGGACAACTGCCTTCCTGGCTGCATCGTTCCCCCAGATCAATGCCGTGCCGTCGGGACCGGCTCGACGGGTGCCCCAATCCTAGGAAGGGTCGTTCGCCGGTGCCGGCGGTTTGGCGAAGTGCGTGGTCCGCTCGGACCCGTACCCTCCGGTAATATGCGCGCGGGCTCGTCTGGAGGAGGAACGGTGTCACGGTCGCAACGCTCACCCCTGTTGCTCGCGGGCCTGCTGGCCGCATCGGGTATCGGCCACTTCGCAGCGCCACGGCGGTTCGATGAGATCGTCCCGCGCTCCCTGCCCGGCACGGCCCGGGCCTGGACCTATGCCAGCGGTGCCGTGGAACTGGCACTGGCGGCCGGGGTGGCGTCGCCCCGCACACGCCGTACGGCCGCACGGGTGGCGGCGGCCTTCTTCGTGGGCGTCTTCCCGGCGAACGTGCAGATGGCCGTGGACTGGAGCGGTCGTCCTGCACCCCTGCGGGCCGCCGCTCTGGCCCGGCTCCCGCTCCAGGTGCCGCTGGTGCTGTGGGCGCGTGGCGTGGCCAGGAACGCGGAGGAGAGGTCATGACGGATCACATCGAAGTGGGCTCCCGGGTCGAGGACTTCGCCCTGCCGGACGAGACCGGGACCCGGCGGCGGCTGTCCGAACTCCTCGCCGAGGGGCCGGTCGTGCTGTTCTTCTATCCGGCCGCCCTCACGCCCGGCTGCACTGCCGAGGCGTGCCACTTCCGGGACCTGGCCGCCGAGTTCGCCGCCGTGGGGGCGCGGCCGGTCGGGATCAGCGGTGACGCGGTGGACCGGCAGCGGGAGTTCGCCGGGCGCCACACCCTGGGATTCCCGCTGCTGTCCGACGCGGACGGAACGGTCCGGGAGCGCTTCGGCGTCAGGCGCGGCTTCTCCCTCGCCCCCACCAAGCGGGTCACCTTCGTCATCGGCGAGGACCGCACGGTCCTCGAGGCGGTGCGCAGCGAACTGCGGATGAGCGTGCACGCCGACCGGGCGCTGGCCGCGCTGCGCGCCCGCAGGACCTGACCTCCCGCGGAGCGTGTGGGCGGACGGTGGTGCCGAGCCCGTCCGGTGTCACCGGCTCCGGTGCGAGGAAGCCGGTGACAGCGGGCGGACAGTGCGTCAGGACGCGGGGCACTCCTTCCACGCCAGGTGGTAGACGGTGCTGATGTCACCGTCCGTCGAGTCCATCGTCATGAAACTCGAACTGCCGGGCGCCGATGTGCCGGCGTTGACCCGCAGTTCCGTGTTGATGTTGAAGTTGCGCTGCACTCCGCAGGGCGCCCACACCAGCTGCGCCCAGTCCGTTGTGTCCGTGGCCTGCCAGTTGTCGTTGTACGGGCCGGAGAACGGGTGGCTGCGCGCCGCCGTGCTCGAGGAGCCCTGGAAGTAGTACGAGGCCTTCTGCGTGCTGCTCGCCCCGCGCTGCAGGGAGGCGAAGCCGCGGTAGTCGGCGCTGGCGACGGCGTACGTGAAGCCCTGCGGCACATGCACGATCAGATTGAGCTGGCAGTTCTTGCGGAACGCCGTCGGGTCGGCGTTCCCCCCTACCTGGGCCAGGTAGTTGCTGTACGTCACCGTGAAGGCGGTGTTGTCCGGGGAGACGGCCACCGCTGCGGTCCCCTGGGGGCAGCCGGAGCCGTTCACCGTGGCGATCTTGATGACGATCTTGTCCGGGGGCGGGTCGGTGAACCCGCCGGACGGGTCCTGCACGGGCACTGCGGTGGCGACGAGCGCAGCGATCGCGCCGCCGAGGAACAGTCCACCAGCCATGGTTCTCCCATCCGTTGCATCGGTTCCCCGGCGGTACGGCACCACCGGGTGTTGGGGGGTGCGGTCCCGCGGGCAGGCGGGACCGTCGCGGACCAGGTGCGTTGGATCAGATACCGAGCTGTACGGTCATGCGCATGCCAATGCCATGCGCACCACCCCGGCCTGTGAAAGAGCTGTGAAGGCCGGGAGCGACCGCATCGTACGTACTGCGCCACACAGCCGGAACGACCATCTCCGGCCAATCGTCCGTCGTGTCGTGTCGCGTGGGTCACCACAGCCGCGGGTCCGCCGCCCCATGCCCTTGCGGGGGCGGCGGACCGGGCCGGCCCGGTCAGTGGGCGGGCCAGCCGTCCAGGTGCCGGTGGACGGTGACGGTCGGCTGCTCGGCACCCTTGGGGGCGTTCGCGACCGCGTCATGGAGCACCGTGTTCACCTCGGCGGCCAGGGCGTCGGCCCGCTGCCTCAGGTCGGTGGCCGGCAGGGTCGAACGGGTCAGGGCGTCCAGCCGCTGGTGGATGTCGGCGAGGCGCCGACCGGTCTCCTGGTCCAGGGTGAGGGGACGTGGTGTGGAGACGACGAACTGGTAGGCGCCGGCGAGTGTCTGACAGCCGTCGCAGTGCTTGTTGACCGCGTCGCCGCGGTTGAGGGCGGTCAGATGGGTGTGCTCCCCCGCCATCGTCACGATCTGGAAGGACAGGGCGACCGAGCGGCAGTGGTCGTCGACCGAGCAGCCCACCCCGACGGCGTTGGCCTGATTGCGCACGGCGGCGGCCTCGACCGTGCCGAACTGGCGCACCGTGAAGGAGTCTTGGGCCTGTGTGTGGTGATGGAAGTCGGCACGGCTGAAGGTCTGGTCGACGGCGACCGCCGTGTGCTGGGGCGTTCCCGTCGCCGCCTGCGCGGGTACGGCGGTGGCGATGCCGGCCGCTCCGGCGGCGAACAGGCCGATGCGGACGGCGCGTTGGGTGAGCGCTGAATGCGTACGGGGTTTGCGGTGCTGGTTCACTTGGGTCTCCTGCTGGAGTGATGTCGACGGACGGTGCGCCGCCGGTCCGGGGTGCGTGCACGGCACTCCCGGCCGGCGGCGGGGACCGGTCCCGGGCCCAGGACCGGGGCCGGTCCGTACGGCCCCCGGGGCGTGGCCCGGGGTGTTCAGGAAGCGGTGGGCGTGGGCGACCCGGCGGACGGCTCGCTCGGAGTGGCCGACACGGACGGGGTGTCGGCAGGAGACGGCGGCGCGGAGGGCGAGGCGGAGCCGGGAGTCGGGGGAACCGACGCCGGGCCCCCGATCGGGGCGGAACTGCCGGTCGGCTTGCCGTCGGGGGCCACGGACGGCGTCTTGGAGGCGCTGGGCCCGGGGCTCGTGGAGCCGGACGGGCCCAGGGAGGCTGAGGGACCGGCCGAGGCGCTCGGGGCCACCGTTCCGGAGGGCGTGCCCGAGAGCGTCGCCGATGGCGCGACGCTGGGGTGGCCGGGTGTCGTGGCGCGCCGTGCGGGCGGGGCCGAGGTGGACACACCGGGCTGCAGGATCGGGGCGATCGGGGGCTTCTTCGGGAGCGGCTCCGGCGTCAGACCCGACACCCAGGCGTAGCTGAGGCCGCCCAGTCCGACCAGGACCACCCCGCACAACGCCACGCGCAGTCCCGGCCGTCCGGCCGTCGACTTCGCGGCGCCCCGCCACAGGCGCCCACCGAGTTTCACCGACAGATAGAGCACGCCCGCCATGGGGCACAGCAGCATGACGCAGCCGACCACGCCCATCAGACCCGCCGCGATCTGCCCGTGTGCGAACGCGCCGCCGGTGCCGAGGACTTGCTCGGTCAGCGAGCGGACCATGGTGGTGGTGATCCGGGGCAGGTTCCACAGCGCGTAGCCCAGCTCGCCGACCAGCAGGGGCACCATCGTCAGCACCCAGGTGGCGACGATGACACGGGCCGACTTCTTGAGCGCGGCGACCTCGGCGCGGGCCCTGCGTCCCTTGGCTCCCGGGACCAGGCCCAGCAGGATCGGCTTGATCTTGCCGTAGAGGTCGGGAACTCCGGCGAGGTCGCCGAGGATGTAGTAGCCGTCCAGGCGCACGGCCGGCATCAGCTGTTCGAGGATCTCGAAGTGCCCGAGGTAGACGGCGGCCAGGAAGAACGCCTGGCCGCTCAGGGCGTAGCCGCCGGCCATGGCCAGCATGAAGACGACGTTGAAGTAGACGCCGCCCAGGTCGGTGCGGAGCCGGCCGGCCCGCCCGATGCGGTAGACGTCGGTGACGTCCGTGTACATCGAGGGCCAGATGAGGAACAGTCCGCAGCCGATGCAACCGGGCCGCGCGCCGCCGTAGCGGCAGGCCGAGGCGTGGCCGAACTCGTGGAAGACCAGGGATGCCACGGTCAGCACGAACACCACGAGCAGCAGCACCGGCTGGTCCAGCACCTCCAGCACGGGCGTGATCGCACCGAAGAACAGGAACAGCCAGACGTCCAGCACGGCGATCCCCGCGAGCACGGCCATGACCACAAGGGGCCGGTGCAGCCAGGCCAGCGCGCGGGCGATCCTCGCCACACGCCGCTCGTTGAACAGGACGCGATGCCCCTTCAGGGCCAGGAGCAGGTCCGACCGGGGCGCGGAGACCTGGTCGTCCTCCTGCCCCTCGGGGACCGTCACACCGAGCGGGTCGAGCTTGTTCTCGATCAGGTAGCGGATGTTCTCCGCGCTCACCTCGCGCCCGAACCGGGCGCTGACCCGGTGGGCGATCGTCTCGATGTCCCGGTTGCCGTCGACGGACGACGCCACCAGGTGCAGCAGCCGGGTCAGCTGCACGACCTGCCCGTCCCCCCGACGGGCGATGTACCTCGGCTCGGTGAACCCCGATCCCTGGTACTCGCCGTGCAGTTGCAGCCCCGCGCTGAGCCGTGGCACGACCGGCTTCTCGAGACCGACGACGGTCGTACCGCCGGTGGCGACCTGGTCGTAGGTCACCGGCATCCCCCCGGGCCCGGGTACCGGGCCGGTGTCGTACAGTGCCGCGGCGTTGTCCCCCAGCAGCGTCATGTGCGCCTTTCCTCCCCCCAGGGGCGGACCGCGCGTGCCCTGTGCGCGGTCCGCCGAATGTGCCCTCGTCGTACGGGGGTTACTGCGTGATGTTGATCGACTGAGCGGCCTGGGACTCGGCGACCGACCACGCGGAGTGGTCGTTGAGCGCGGCCGACTCGTTGTGCGCGGAGACGTTGGCGACGTGCTTGGTGACGTTCACCGTCTTGCCGAAGCTGAACTTCAGCCGGCCGAGGGCCTCACGGCCCGGCAGCAGCTCCGCGGACTCGGCGTCCAGCTCGTACGCGTTCATGCTCATGGCGTGTCCTTTCCAGAAGACCTTCGTTGACAGGCTTGATGGGGCCGGGCGGGTTCAGGTACCGCCCGGCGAGAGGTGGTGACGTGTCGTCGGCTTGCGAGGCCAGGTGGGGGGTACCGCCGCGGCGGGCGGAGGTGTGTGGTGATGCGTCGCCGCGGCGGTACCGGGTGCCGCACGGTGCCGGGGCGCCGAACCGTGCGGCACCGGATCACTGGCTGATGTTGATGGACTGGGCGGCGCCCGAGTCCGCCACCGACCACACGGAGTGGTTGTTGAGCGCGGCCGACTCGTTGTGCGCGGAGACGTTGGCGACGTGCTTGGTGACGTTCACCGTCTTGCCGAAGCTGAACTTCAGCCGGCCGAGGGCCTCACGGCCCGGCAGCAGCTCCGCGGACTCGGCGTCCAGCTCACGAGGATCCATCATGATCGATTCCCCCTCAGGGTTCGCGATGTGTTCCCGTCGAACACGGTCAGGTCCCCCCGGATCGTGTCCAACTCCGTCGGACGGGCTGTCCAACGAGATTGGACACTACGGGCCGCGGCCACTGTGACGCAAGCGGTTCGGGAGGACACCTTCCGTCACTCACCCAAGTCGCCCCTAGAATGATCCGACACGGAACAGTTCCGCCCGGCGGCGAGCAGGAAGTGACCATCGGTGGCCAACGCACTGCAGCAGATCATCCGCGAGCGACTGGACGGCGAACGCTGGTCGTACGGCGACGTCGCCCGCCGCGGAGGCATCCCGCGCTCCACCGTCCACCACCTGGCCACCACCGACCACATGACCCGCATGCCCCAGCCGGCCACCCTGGAAGGGCTGGCGCAGGGGCTGGGGCTGCCCCTGCGGACCATCCGCCAGGCCGCCGCGGAGGCCTGCGGCATCCACCTCTACGCCCCGGCCGGCGAACCCGCGCCCGTCTCCGACGCCTCCGGGGACCCCGAGGTGGATGTGCTCATCGCCAGCGTGCAGCGCCTGTCGGCGGAGGACCGCCGCCATGTCGCGGCGCTGGTCGAGTCGCTGCTGAAGCGCGGTTCGGACGCTTCCTGACCGCAGGCGGCGGGCAAGCGGAGCGCACCCGCACCCCACCGGCCACTTCCGCAAAAAGAAGCCACTCCCGCCCAAACACCCATGATCCGGCGCTAGTCTCTTCCTCCTGCCCGGGTCCGTGAGCCGCTCGTCCGGGCTTACTGGGGGGAACCTTGCTCTTCGTACACGGCGGCCCCACCACCGCCATCGTCAAAGGGCCCACGGGAGAATCCGTGGTCCTGCTCTCCGGCGAGTTGCCGGCCGATCTCACCGACGCCGCCATCGGTGAACTGCTCGATCTCGCGGCGGCCGTCCTGAGCGAGGACGAACTCGCACTGTTCGACCAGTGCCTCGCCATGCTCCGCCGCGGCGAGGGGCCCACCCCGCAGCGCATCGAGGTCAACGGCGCCGTGCTCACCGTCTACCGCGAGTGACCGGTGGAGCCGCCACCGGGCGCGGAGACCACCTCGTACGCAATTCCGGACACCAGGAGCATGGCCTCGGGCCCCGGAGCAGGGCACCATCACGGCCATGGGAAAGACCGCACCGTTGCACCACCGCCCAGTCCTCCGGGCGGCGCCATGAGCCCGGCCCGCATCCCCGGCCTGATCGTGCCGCTCGTCTTCCTGTTCGCCCTCGTGGCCGGTGCCGTGTGGTACTGGCGGCACCGTGGCGACTAGTGGCTTTCGCTCGGTTCGGACCCGGGCTGATCCCGGCTGAATCCCCAGGCCGCGTCGCCTCGGCCCCTCAGGTCAGCTCGGTCCTCGTTCCGCCTGCTCGCGCAGGAACGTGCTGATCTGTCCAGCCAGGATCTCCGACACACCGTCGGGACGGGCACCGGATTCGGCCATGCCGTCAGGCGCGCTCAGATCACCGGACCACAGATACCGGTCGGCCCATTCGTCGCCCGCTTTGATCTGCACCTGAATGTCGACGAGGGTCAGGCAGGACTCCGGGGCGGCCGCGTACAGTACCGCGGTCGCGCGGCGCAGCGGATAAAGATCGAAGCCCTCGATGAACTGCGAGTTGCGCCAGTCGAGGAAGGCGCTCTCGCCGTCGGGGCCGGTACGGATGTCCAGTTGACCGTCTTCGAGGTGGATGCCGACGACGTCCCCTCCGCGGTTTTCCACGGTCACCCGGAAGCGGAAATAGGTCAGGCCCTCGGCTGCGTCGTCCCGCCCGCGCGGCGGCTCCGCCTTTTCCAGGCGGTGTACGCGGATACGCAGACCGGCATGCTCGTCCGAGCATTCCTGCCAGTCGCCGATCATCTGGGGCTCGCGCACAGTCCACCTCTCCACTTCCGCGCCTCGTTTCCTATCCGCGCGCGCAACAAAGTGTCAAATGCGGCGAACCCCACGTGGCCAGCGATTTTCCTCTTCTTGATCACCGATCAAGCCGTGCGCAGCAAGGATCGGCCGAAGGACCCGGGAGGGCCGATCGCGCACGTGTCGCACATCACGCCCCACATGGCCCGCGGCCGCGGACCCGGGGCGCTTTCGCAGGCGCACAGAGGCGGCTGGCACACTGCACGCCATGGCCCCGATCACGCCCGCCCGCGCACTGCGCCTGCTCGTCACCGGGCTGGTCTGCCTGACCACCGCGAGCGGCGCCCTCATCGGCGCGCTCTTCGGCGGAGCCCGGATCGCCCTGGCCGCCGCGGTGTGCGCCGGTGCGGCGACCGCGCTCTGCGCGTTCTTCTTCCGCCGACGGGCGCTGGCGCACTTCGCCGCGGCCGGGCGGCAGGCCGGTGCACGGGGCTACGCCGAAGGCATCGCCCACGGGGTGCTCCTGCACGTCGCCGCGTACGAGGCCGCGGTCTTCCCGCACACGGGGCCGACGGGGGTCACCGCGGAGGAGCGGGCCGCGCGGCGCACGGTCGCGTACCGGATGGCCGCGCTCGACGAAGTGCCCCGGCTGGTGCGGGAGGCCGCGGCCGACGCGCTGGCGGCCCTCGACGCCGCCGACCGTACCCGTGCCGAGGAGGCCCTCGCCCACCTCGCCTCGACCGTACGGCAGGAGTACGCCCGGCCCTGAGCGGCCGGGCGACCGCGGTGTGCCTCTTCGCCGTTCCGGTGCGGACGCTGCCGATCGTGGCCCCTTCGCCGTTGAGCAAGGTCATACCGTGCCGACGTAGCAAAGGACATGACGATGCACGCACAGCGGTCGCTGCTCACAGCCGACGACGGACGCACCGCGGACTTCGGTGCCGCGTCGGACGGCGGGCACGAGGGCCGGCTCCGCTGGGAGCGGCTGCGGCGCCATCGGCGGCCGCTGCTCGCGCTGCTGGTGGTCACGCTGCTCGCGCAGATGGCGGTCGCGATGGTCACCACCGCCGTACGGCAGACACCCACCATCGACGAACCGGTCTACGTGGGCACGGCGGTGGTGTACGTCCGGGAGCACAGCCTGCGCTTCAACCCGGAGCATCCGCCGCTCGGCAAGCTGATCGTCGCGACCGGTGCGGTGTTCGCGCATCCGCATCTGAAGCCCGGCTTCGCGGGCGACCAGGGGCGGTTGGGACGACGGCTGCTGTACGAGTCCGGCAACGACCCGTGGCGGGTCATGTTCTGGGCCCGGCTGCCGGTGATCGTGGTGACGCTGCTGTTCGGGCTGGTCGTCTTCGGATTCGCGAGCGACCTCGTGGGACGGGTGGGCGGACTGGCCGCGCTGGCCCTGTACACGTTCTCCCCCGATCTGATCACCAACGGCTCCCTGGCCACCCTGGATGTGCCCGCCGCGGGTTTCGTGGTGACCGCGGCGTGGATGCTGTGGCGGGCCCGGCGGCGACCGCCGGCGTATCTGCCGCTCGCCGGTGTGGCGGCGGGGGCCGCCGTCGCCACGAAGATGAGCACGCTGCCCGCGGTCCCCGTCCTGCTGGCGCTGGCCGCCTGGTCGTACTGGCGGGCGACGGGAGGCACGGCTCCCCGGTGGCGGCGTGCGGCGCACGCCCTGGCGGCGGCCGCCGGTGTCGCGCTGGTCCTGGTGGCAGTGGTGTGGGCGGTGTATCTGGCCGTGGATCCCCGGCTGCGGTGGACGCCACCGGCGAACGTGCCGGCGGTGCATGGGCTGCGGGGCCTGCTGATCGACTGGCTGCCGCTCCCCGACGCGTACCGGGACGGGATGCGGATCCAGTTCGGCTTCGAGAACGCGCGATGGCGCGGCTTTCTGTTCGGCCGCCTCTACACCGGTGCCCTGTGGTACTACCTGCCGGCCGCGCTGCTGGTGAAGACGCCGCTCGGCATGCTGGCGCTGTGGCTGGCCGGCGCGGCTGCCATGGCGGCGGCGCCCCCGCTGCGGGCCGCCGTGCCGTATGTGCTGGTGGTGCCGGCGGTGCTGCTGGCCGCGGCCATGCAGGGCTCGCGCGACCTCGGGGTGCGCTACGCCCTGTTCGTACCGGTGTTCCTGGCCGTCGCGGCCGCATGTGTGCTCGCGCTGCGACGGCGGTGGGCGTACGCCGTGACGGCGGTACTGGTCCTGTTCGTCGCGGTCAGCTCACTGCGGACCTACCCGTACTACCTTCCGTACTCCAACGAGGCCTTCGGGGGTCCCTCGCAGACCCATCTCAGGCTCCACGACTCGAACGTCGACTGGGGCCAGGACCTGGGGCGGCTCGCCGACCGCCTGCGCCAGCGCTACCCGCGGGAGCGGGACGTCTGGCTCGTCTACAAGGGCAGCGGCGTGCCCTCCTGGTACGGCATCCACGGCCGCGACCCGCTGAAGGTCCGGCCGGACCGGGTGCACGGACTGCTCGTCGTGTCCGACACGTCGATCGCCAAGGCAGAGGGCCGGCTGAAGCGCCTGATCCGCGGCAGCAAGGCGATCGACGACGTCGGTCATTCGATCACGATCTTCCGGCGGCCCTGAGTCAGGGACCGGACGGTTTGCCCGCCGTGCCGATCCAGGCGTGGAACAGCGCGCCCAGGTCCTTGCCCGACAGCCGTTCCGAGAGACGGACGAACTGCGCCGTGGTCCCGTGGCCGCCCCGGCGCCCGGCCGCCCAGGCGCGCAGAATGCGGAAGAAGACCGGGTCGCCGACGGTCGTGCGCAGCCGGTGCAGGGCCATGGCGCCCCTGGCGTAGACGGGAGTGTCGAAGAGGTGGGCCCCGCTGCCCGGATCGGCGGGCGGGAAGGCCCACAGGCCGTCGCTCGCGGGGCGGGCGTAGAGCGCGTCGAAGGTGTGCTGCGCCGTCGCGCCTCCGTGCTGTTCTGCGTAGAGCCACTCGGCGTAGGTCGCGAAGCCCTCGTTGAGCCATATGTCCTGCCAGCGGGTCAGGCCGACCGAGTCGCCGAACCACTGGTGGGCGCTCTCGTGGACGAGGGTGCTCAGGTCGGGTGCCCGGTCGTAGAGGGGCCGGGTCTGCGTCTCCAGGGCGTAGCCGACCTGCGGGGCCTTGTCGACGATGGCTCCGGCCGCGCGGAAGGGGTAGCGGCCGAAGAGCCTGCTCTCCCAGGCGAGGACGGACGGCAGCTTCTTGAGGACGGGGTCCGCGGCGGACGCGGCACGCGGGTCGACGGCGTTGTAGACCTCGATGCCGTCCCGGGTGGTGGAGCGCTCGACCTTGAACGTCCCGACGGTCGCGGTGGCCAGGTACGCGGCCATGGGTTCCGACTGGCGCCAGTGGAAGGTGGTGTGCCCGTGCGCGGTCTTCCGGCCGAGGAGGACACCGTTGGAGACAGCGGTGCGGCCCTGCGGGACCGTGATGGTGATGTCGTACGACGCCTTGTCCCGGGGGTGGCCGTTCGTGGGGAACCAGGTCATGGCGCCCTGCGGCTCGCCCGCCACGAACGCGCCGTCGTCGGTGGGGATCCAGCCGTCGAGCGAGCCGTCGGGGTCGGTGACCGGCCGGGGCCTGCCCTGGTAGCTCACGGCGACACGGAAGTCGTGGCCCTTGCGCGGCGCGTGCTTCGGGAAGACGAGGAGTTCCTGTCCGTCACGGCGGAAGGACGCCTTCATGTGGTCGACGGTGACTCCGGTGACCGTCAGGCCTTTGAGGTCGAGGTCGAAGCGGGTGAGGCGCTGGGTGGCCCGGGCGAGCAGGACGGCCTGCCCGTCGAGATGGCCGCTGCCCGGGTCGTAGCGGAGGGTCAGGCCGTAATGACGGACGTCGTAGCCGCCGTTGCCCTCGAGCGGGAAGTACGGGTCTCCCGCGCCGGACGAGCCGACGGTGCCGGCCGCGGCGGGTCCCGCCGCCGCAAGCAGGGCGGCGAGGGCCACGGGAACCGTTCCCGCGACGGCCTGCCGGGGAAGGACGGTGCTGCTGCGTCTGCGGGTCTGCCTAGGGGGTGGCGTCACGGTGACTCCTGTGGAGGGCGGTGGCCGACGGCCGTCAGCCTAGGGCGCGGCGTCGCCCCGGAATCACCACTGTTCGGTCAAGTTCCTTGCGGCACAGGCCGGTTTGAACACGCACCGGGAGGCGGATCCGCTCAAGCCCCTCCTGTTCAAGCCCCTCCCGCTCAAGCCCCTCCTGTTCAAACCCCTTCTGTTCAAGCCCGCGGAGACGTGATGGAGTTCGTTCCATGACTGACCTGCTGCCGCCGTGGGCCGGGGAGCCGGTGAGGGTCGGGCTCGTCGGCGCCGGGCCCTGGGCGCGCGCCGTGCACGCGCGGGTGCTGGCGGCCGGGCCCGAGACCCGTCTGACGGCGGTGTGGGCGCGCCGCGAGGAGGCGGCCCGCGAGATCGCGGCCCCGTACGGCGCGAAAGCCACCGCCCGGTTCGAGGAACTGCTGGACGCGTGCGAGGCGGTGGCCTTCTCGGTGCCCCCGGCCGTCCAGGCCGAGCTGGCCGGGCGGGCCGCGCGGGCGGGCAGGGCCCTGCTGCTGGAGAAGCCGCTCGGACCGGATCTGTCCTCGGCGCGGCGGCTCGCGGACGCGGTCGGGGAGGCGGCTGTCGTCTCGCAGCTCGTTCTGTCCAACCGTTACCACCCCGCGGCCCGTCGGTTCCTGGCCGCCGCGCGGCGGACGGAGGTCGCCGGCGCGCGCTCCCACGGGCTGAGCGGCGCCTTCCTGGGCGGCGACTTCGCGACCCCGTGGCGCCTGGAGCACGGCGCGCTGCTCGACGTGGGGCCGCATCTGCTCGATCTGCTGGACGCGGCGGTCGGTCCCGTCGCCCGGGTACGCGGCACCGGAGATCCCCGGCGCTGGATCGAGCTGACGTGCGAGCACACCACGGGGGCGATCAGTCAGTGCTCGCTGTCGGGCTCGGTGAACGTCCCGCGGGGCGGCACGCGCATCGAGCTGTTCGGACCGCTACCTCCTCTCGTGTACGACTCCGGCGGGCTCGACTACGAGGAGGCCTGGCCGGTGCTGCGGCGCGAGTTCGCCACCGCCGTGCGCACCGGGGTGCCCGGCGAGCTGGACGCCCGGAGGGGGCTGCGGCTGCAGGAGCTGATCGCTCAGGCCGCGCAGGGTTAGCTCGGGCGCCGTTCAGGGGAAAACGCCGGGCCGGGGCGCGTGACGGCGCCCGGTGGTGTCCACAACTGACCCGTGAGACTTCCGCTGATCGCCCCCATGCTCGCCACTCCCGGCTCGCTGCCGCCCTCCCGGCAGGACGACCGATGGGCGTACGAGACCAAGCAGGACGGGCAGCGCGCGGTGGTCTATCTGCCCGGTGACGGCAGCCTGGAACTGCGTGCCCGGTCCGGGGAGGTCATCACGGGGGCGTACCCCGAGCTGCGTCCGCTGGGGGGCGTCCTCGGCGCCACGCCCGCCGTGCTGGACGGGGAGGTGGTGGCGCCGGACGAGCGGGGGCGGGGAGACTTCCAGCGGCTCCAGTCCCGTATGGGGCTGGCCCACGCCCCGGCGCTGGCGGCGCACCGCGCCGCGCAGACGCCCGTGCACCTGGTGCTGTTCGACGTGATGTTCCTGCGGCGCGACCTCACGGCTCTGCCCTACGCACGGCGACGGGAGGAGTTGGAGGCGCTCGCGCTGGCGGGGCCGCACTGGTCGACGCCGGGCGCCATCGTGGGACACGGCGCACAGGCCCTGGAGGCGACGCGGGAAAGCGGTCTGGAGGGGCTGGTGTGCAAGCGGCTTGACTCGGTGTACGAGCCAGGGGTGCGGTCCCGGTCCTGGATCAAGATCCGCAACGTACGGGCCGTGGACGTGATCGTCGGCGGCTGGCTGCCCGGCCAGGGCCGGCTGTCGGGCCTGCCGGGGGCACTGCTGGTGGGGCAGCGGGAGGCGGGGCGGCTGCGTTATGTGGGCCGGGTGGGGACGGGCTGGAGCGAGGCGGAGCGGGTGGAACTCGCCCGGATGCTTCGGGGCGTGGAGTCACGGGTGTGCCCCTTCGACCGGGACCCCCGGGTACCCGGGGCCCGCTGGGTCCTGCCGCGACTCGTGGGCGAGGTCCGCTACAGCACCCGCACCCGGTCCGGTCTGCTCAGGCAGCCGTCATGGCTGCGGATGCGACCGGACCTGACGCCGGAGGAGTCGGCCGCCGATCTGCCGTGACGGGCGCCGGAACCCGGCGTCCCGGCCACGCTGCGTCCGTGCCGGGCGGTGGCCGGCGACTCAGTGGTGACCCGGGCCGCCGCTGCCGAACGCGCCGCTGGAACCCGGCAGCCAGCGTTTGCGCTGCTGGTCGTCGCAGCGTTTGCTCGCCGCATGGTGGAGCTGGTACGGCATGAGGCGTTCGCTCTCCTGTACGGCGTGCGGTACCTCTTCGGGCTCCCGGGCCTCCCGCTCCTCGAGGACCGGCCCGCCGTCGGGCAGGTGGGGCTGCTCCTCGGGGCTCGGTGGTTCCGGTTCCTGGTCACGTACGGACATGCCGAGCCGTACGGCCCAGATCAGTGCCCCGGAGATGACCATGCCGCCGATGAAGGCGACGAACACGTTGACCTGTTCCCGCGATACGGCCAGGAGTACATAGCTCACCGTATTCATGACCTGACCATACCCCCGCGGAATGGGAATCGCCCCCCGGGAATTCCTGGGAATTTCCCGGGATTTTTGGGGAAACCGCTGGAAATGCGGGTGGCGTGGGCCCGGGGAATCGTCCGGGGAAGACCGGGCCCCCGGTCCTGTATTCCGCGACGGGGTGGTCAGATCCGGTAGTCGCGCAGGGCCGGTGTCACGACGGCGAGGCCGAGCGTGGCCAGGACCACCAGGAGGCCACCGCCCGCGATGGCCGTGCGGACACCGAGGGCCGAGCCGACCGTGCCGTGCAGGACGTCCGCGAGACGCGGGCCTCCCGCGACGACGACCGTGAACACTCCCTGCATCCGGCCGCGCATCTCGTCGGTGGCGGCCGACAGCAGGATGGCGCCGCGGAAGACCATGGAGACCATGTCCGCCACTCCGGCGGCGGCCAGGAAGGCCACGGCCACCCAGAGGTTGGTGGTCAGCCCGAGGCCGGTGACGGCCGCGCCCCAGGCGATCACCGACGCGATGACCATGAGGCCGTGGCGGCGGGCGCGGGAGAAGGTGCCGGACAGCAGGCCGCCCAGCACCGCGCCGATCGGAATGGCCGCGAACAGCAGTCCGAGCGCGAGTCCTTCTCCGTAGGAAGCGTACGTACGGGCGGCGAGCTGCGGGAACAGCGCCCGGGGCATGCCCAGCACCATGGCGATGATGTCGGCGAGGAAGGACAGCAACAGCACCTTGTGCAGCGATATGTAGCGGAAGCCCTCGGCTATCGCCTGCCAGCCGGCGCTGCTCTTCGCAGCCGTCGTCAGGGGCGGCAGCGCGGGAAGCCGTACGACGGCCCACACCGTCACGCACAGGGCGACGGCGTCGATCAGGTAGAGCTCGGACAGGCCGATCACGGGGATCAGGACGCCCGCCAGGAGGGGGCCCGCCACCAGGCCGGTCTGCATGACCGTGGAGCCGAGCGCGTTCGCCGCGGGGAGTTCGTCCGCCGGGACCAGGCGGGCGATGGAGGCGTTGCGGGCCGGTGAGTTGAGGCCGAAGAAGGCCTGCTGGAGGGCGAGCAGCGCCATGAGCACGAACACCGAGTCCAAACCGATGGCCGCCTGGACCCAGAAGAGCACGGACGTGACCGCCAGACCGGAGTTGGTGAGCAGCAGGAGTCGGCGACGGTCCATGCTGTCGGCGATCGCACCGCCCCACAGGGCGAACAGCACGAGCGGCAGGAGGCCCGCCAGACTCGCGTAGCCCACCCACGCCGAGGAGCCCGTGATGTCGTAGATCTGCTTGGGCACGGCGACCGCGGTGAGCTGGCTGCCGACGGACGTGACGATCGTCGAGGACCACAGGCGGCGGTAGGCGGGGCGGCGCAGCGGCCGGGTGTCCATCGCCCAGCGGCGCCAGCCCCGCCCTCGCTCTCCCGTCCCGTCCTGCCCGTCGCCCTGCGCCGCTGTTCCGTTGCCGGTCGTGCTCTCGCTCGTGTCCACGGACTTCCTAGCTGCCTCGTACACCTTTTACTTCCCGGTTCACTATCACCGATGGGCCGGTGCTCCCTTCGCGCGGGGCGGCCCGGCGGCTTCGGCACGGGCCAGGGCTAGGGCTTCGGCTCAGACTCCGGCGATCAGCAGGCCACCGGTTGTGATCATCGTCACCGCGACCAGGGCGTCCAGCACACGCCAGAAGGAGGTGCGGGACAGGAAGCGGCCGAGCAGCCGGGCGCCGAAGCCGAGGGAGGCGAACCAGCACAGGCTGGCGAGGGCCGCGCCGAGGCCGAAGGTCCAGCGCAGCGGGCCGTGGCCGGCCGCGAGGGAGCCGAGCAGGAAGACGGTGTCGAGGTAGACGTGCGGGTTGAGCCAGGTCATCGCCAGACAGGTGAGCACGGCTCGTCTGCGGGAGCGCTCGGAGGCACCCTCCAGGCGCAGGGCCGAGGGCCGCAGGGCGCGGCGGGCGGCCAGGACTCCGTAGACCAGCAGGAAGGCGCCACCGATCAGGCCGATCCCGGTCAGCGCCCCGGGCCAGGACACGACGACGGCGCCGAGGCCGCCGACGCCGAGCGCGATCAGCGCCGCGTCGGACAGGGCGCAGATGCCGACGACGGCGAGGACGGCGTCGCGGCGGAGCCCCTGGCGCAGGACGAAGGCGTTCTGGGCGCCGATCACGACGATGAGGGACAGTCCGGTGCCGAATCCGGCGGCGAGCGCGGTCAGTGCGTGGTTCATGGCACGGACGCTAAGGAGGGGGAGTATCCGAAGTACAGCTAAAGATTCTTACGTATCCTTAGTGCTCATGATGTCGGAGCTCCCCCTGGACCAGGTACGGACGCTGCTCGCGGTGGTGGACGAGGGCACGTTCGACGCGGCCGCGCGCGCCCTGCATGTGACGCCCTCGGCGGTGAGCCAGCGGGTCAAGGCGCTGGAGCAGCGGACCGGGCGGGTGCTGCTGAGCCGGACGAAGCCGGTGCGGCCGACCGAGTCGGGTGAGGTGGTCGTGCGGTTCGCGCGTCAGCTCGCCCGGCTGGAGCGGGACGCCCGGGCCGAGCTGGGCATGACCGGCACCGGGGAGGCGACGCGGCTGTCGATCGCGGTGAACGCGGACTCGCTGGCGACCTGGTTCCTGTCGGCGCTCGCCCGGGTGCCCGAGAGCTTGCGGATCTGCTTCGAACTGCGCCGCGAGGACGAGGCCCACACGGCCGCGCTGCTGCGGGAGGGACGGGTGATGGCCGCGGTGACGTCGTCGCCCGAGCCGGTGGCGGGCTGCAGTGTTCGGCAGCTGGGGCGGATGCGGTATCTGGCCGTGGCGAGCCCCGGGTTCGTCGACCGGTGGCTGGGCGGATGGCCCGAGGTGGCCCTGCGCGAGGTGATCGGCGACGCGCCCGTCGTCGCCTTCGACCGGCGCGACGACTTCCAGGACCGGTTCCTGCGGGACCTGCGGACCGCCGAAGGCGCGGGCAGGCGTCGGCACTTCGTGCCGACGTCGGAGGGGTTCGTCTACGCCGTCGCGGCCGGGATGGGGTGGGGCCTGGTGCCCGAGCGGCAGGCCGGGCCGCTGCTGCGGGCGGGGCGGCTCGTGCACCTGGCCGCCGACCGGCCGTCGGACGTCCCGCTGTACTGGCAGCAGTGGAAACTGGACTCCGCCGCACTGGCGGCGGTGGCCGAGACGGTCGTGGCGGCGGCCGCGGACGCACTCCGCGCGGCGCCGCGCGCCTGATCCGGCGACAGGATGTCGGCCCGCGCCGGGCGGGAGCCGCTCAGCCGGGTCAGCCCTCCGCGATGACGAGCACGAGCGGGACGCCGTCGCACGGGACGAGCCGCATTCCCTCGTGGCGGCCCGGCCGCGCCTCGGTGAGCAGTGCGCCGAAGTCGGGGCCCTTGGTGAGCGAGCCGGCCAGATGGGCCGGGTCGGCCGAGGCCGCCACCCGGCCGCGTGCGTTGACCAGATGCGCCGGCCCGGGCAGCCCCCGGAGCAACGGCATCACGGCCGCCTCGAAGTGCCGCAGATAGACGTCGGCCGCCGCGACGCCGGCGAACCGGCCCGCCACGTGCACCGGCGCCGACAGGGTCAGGCTGTACTCGTCGGAGCAGAGGTAGTCGACGTACGGCCCGGCGACGGCACGGCGGCCGGTGTCGCGGGGCAGCGTGAACCAGTCCCAGTGTGTGTAGTCGGAGTACGCGGACTGCCGCGGGTCGAGGTCCAGCAGCAGCGGCCGTACGACCCCGTCGATGCCGGTCTGCCACCACTCCAGCCACGCGGGTGCGTCGCCGAGCAGTCCCGGGACCGTCACGAAGCCGACGCCGGACACCAGTTCCTGCCGGGAGAGGTCCCCATGGAGGCCGGGGCGCAGCACGGCGAGGTCGGCGGTCACCGGGGTGCGGCCTTGGGCGGCGAGACGGGTCAGCAGGGCCGTGGTGTCGGCCCGGACCCGGGCCACCGTGTCGAAGACGGCTTCCAGGGTGCCGCGGACCCGGGCCGCCACGCCGGCCTCCGTGACCTTGTCGAGCGTCACCGTGGCCCCACCCGTGCCCCGGCCGCGGTCTCTCGCGGTGGGACTCGGGCCCGTCGGGACGGCCTGGGGGACGGCGAGGCACGGCGAGGAGCCGGGCTGCTGCGGGAAGTCGGGCATGACCGCGACCGTATACGCCCGGTTCGCTTCACCGCATCTTGACTCTCCGTCAACTGACCCTGCACAGACGGAAGTTGATCGAGATGGCGACGCTCCGTAAGGTGTGGGCCACCCCAGTCCGGCCGTAGGCGCCACCCTGCCCTGCGGGCGGACTCCCGGGCCCACAGCCAGCCCCCTCCGACGCCGGATGCGGTGCACGGCCGCACCGCCGCGCCCTTTGTCCGCGTCGCATCCTGCTCGCCCCACGCAACCGCTGCCACCCGCCGCCACACATCCGCCCCCGATTCCCCCCACTCCCGCACACCGTGGAGATTTCCGTGCGTCTGAACAGATCCCTCAAAGCGACGGCCGTCGCCTGCTCACTGCTGCTCGTCAGCGCCTGCGGGCTGTTCGCCGAGTCGAACGCGTCCTCCTCCGCGGGCTTCGACCCGCCTGACCTCAAGGCGCAGTCGACGCTGGGCTCCACGGAAGGCCGGCTGAATCTGATCGCCTGGGCGGGTTACGTCGAGGACGGTTCCACGGACCCGAAGGCCGACTGGGTCACCCCCTTCGAGAAACAGACGGGGTGCCAGGTCCGCACTAAGGTGGCGGCCAGTTCGGACGAGATGGTCAAACTGATGAAGACGGGCGCGTACGACGCCGTCTCCGCGTCCGGTGACGCCTCCCTCAGGCTCATCGCCTCCGGCGAGGCGGCGCCGGTGAACACGGACCTGGTCCCCAACTACGAGGACGTCTTCTTCGGGCTGAAGGACCAGATCTGGAACTCCGTCGACGGCACGGCCTACGGCATTCCGCACGGCCGGGGCGCCAATCTGCTGATGTACAACACGCGTGAGGTCTCCCCCGCCCCCTCGTCCTGGTCCGCGGTGTTCGACGACGCCTCCCGGTACAAGGGACATCTCACGGCGTACGACTCGCCGATCTACATCGCGGACGCGGCCCTCTATCTGCGCGAGACCCGGCCGGGGCTCCACATCGAGAATCCGTACGCGCTCGACCGGGAACAGTTCGACGCGGCCGTCGCATTGCTGAAGAAGCAGCGTCCCAACGTCGGCGAGTACTGGAACGACTACCTCAAGGAGATCTCCGCCTTCAAGAGCGGCGACTCGGTCATCGGCACCACCTGGCAGGTCATCGCCAACCTCGCGCGGAGCGAGGGCGCCAAGGTCAAGGCGGTCCTTCCGCAGGAGGGCGCCACCGGCTGGTCCGACACCTGGATGCTGTCCGCCAAGGCGAAGCACCCCAACTGCGCTTACAAGTGGATGAACTGGATCATCTCCCCCAAGGTCAACGCGGAGGTCGCCGAGTACTACGGCGAGGCGCCCTCCAACATCAAGTCCTGCGACGTGACCAGCGACCCGGCCTTCTGCGACACCTTCCATGCCACCGACGAGAGCTACTGGAAGGACATCGCGTTCTGGACGACACCGATCGAGCAGTGTCTCGACGGCCGGACCGACGTCAAGTGCGTGCCGTACTCGCAGTGGGTGCAGGCCTGGACCGAGATCAAGGGCTGAGCTCCCCCGGGGTGAGGGGGGGGGGGGGGGGGGGGGCCCCCGCCCCCCCCCCCCCGGGGGGGGGGGGGGGGGGGGGGGGGGGGGGGGGGGGGGGGGGGGGGGGGGGGGGGGGGGGGGGGGGGGGGGGGG
>NZ_JAKEEB010000036.1 GCF_021462825.1 Streptomyces glomeratus
TCTACCGCCACCTGCCCCGCCCTCAAATCACCGCTGAACAGCTCACACAAGCCGCTTGACGATCTATAGGAGCTTCCACAAAAATCCATCTCGCCTGCGACGACGGCAAAGGACGCCCGCTCGCCGTCCTCCTACGCCGGGCCAACGTCACGACAGCATCTGCGCCCGCTCTCTGCTGGAACGGATCCGCGTCCCCCGCATCGGCCTGGGCCGACCGCACTGCAAGCCCGACCGGGTCGTTGCAGAGAAGGCCTACAGCTCCCGCGGCTTCCGCGCCTACCTGCGTACCACGTTCTGGTCGTCCACGGCCCTGACCGCTACGCCGTCATCACGGAAATCGCCGCCCGCGACGGCCGCGTACTGCTGTTCCTCGACACAAGCACGCCGTCGACCGGCTCACCCGGCGTCTGCGGGCCAGCGGGGTGCACGCCGGGGCCCTGCACAGCGGCAAGTCCCAGCCACAGCGCACACGGACCCTGGCGCAGTTCAGGAACAGCCAGATCACCGTTCTGGTGGCGACCAATGTCGTGGCCCGTGGCCTGCACGTCGACGACCTCAATCTCGTGGTCAACGTCGACCCGCCCACCGATGCCAAGGACTATGTGTACCGGGCGGGCCGCACCGCCCGCGCCGGTGAGTCCGGCAGCGTGGTCACGCTCGTGCTGGCGGGCCAGCGCCGCGCGACGAGCCGCATGATGGCCGGGGCCGGCATCGAGCCGACCGTCACCAAGGTGCGCTCGGGCGAGGCGGCGCTGAGCCGGATCACCGGCGCCAAGACTCCCTCCGGGATCCGGCTCGACGGCGAGCCCGCCCTCCCCCGACCCAAGAACACCAACGCTCCCTTCCGCGGCCTAGGCACCAGCAAGGGCACCTCCCGCGGCGCCGGCGGCAAGTCCCGAAAGGCCGGCGAGGCCCGCAAGCTCGCCGAGGCCCGCAGGGCCGCCCTCGTGCGTCGCAACGGCTGAGAGCCGTTGCCCTGCCAGCCTGGCCACGGGATCGACAACCCTCGGCCCGGCCCGAAGCCGTCATGTGCGCCTCACCTATGAAGTCAACGCCTTTGGCCGCGAGAGGGATACCCGCCGAAACGGAGCAGAATGATGTTGCCGGTGCCTCGCACTGCGCCCAGCATGACAAGCTGTGCTTGCCCACCCCCGAACCCAGGAGGTCCCCATGACCGCAGAGCCCGTATCTACGGAAGGTTCGGAGCCGGCTGCCCCCGAGACGTCCCCTCTGGAGCCGGACAGCGACGGCAACTACGACCTCAAGCGCAAGTTCCGCGAAGCCCTGGCGCGCAAGCGCGGTGCGCAGGCGGATGCCGCTGATATTGCCGCCAAGTCCGATGCATCGAAGGTGCGTTCGGCGCACGGCCCGGCTGCGAGCCAGCGGTCGTTCAGGCGCAAGAGCGGTGGCTGAGTCGATGAGCCCCGCGATCTAACCGCTTCACCGGCACTCGCGCTATCTATTCGCGCGTCCCGTGCAGTGGCCCGCGACGTGCGCATGCCCGTGCGCGCGTCGCGGGCGGGGCGTAGCCGGGGGACTCGCCTGGGGGAATGGCCCAGATGCGGTTGGCTCGGGTCGGTGGCGCCGCCGAACTGGAATTCCGGGATGAGGGCACTGCCTTGTCCGAGGGTACGCGGCCGGTGTTGCGCGCCTTGCGTGCCCCTGTATCGCTGTGAAAAACGACTGCGGCTGTCGTCAGTTCCTCGGCGTCCGGGCCTGAGGTTCGTACGGCGGGCCACAGCACCGTCTCTTCCACGAAGGCATGGCTGAAGACCAGCTGCACCGCTTGCTTCAGAACGCGTTCCCGCTGGTGAAGGTCGTCGAGGGTCAGGTGCAGAGCCGTCAGCCGCCGTTTCCTCGTGCTCACGGCGTTGCCGCGCCAGGATGCTGCTGTTGCCACCGAGCTGATCGACGGTCTGGTCCTTGATGGTCTTCGATATGGCCGCTCCCGTGCGTGCGCCGGAGACGGGCCGTGACGCTTGCCGGAGCCACCCTGATCTCCACGCCCGCCCGCACCATCTTTTGGGGGAGCAGCCCTTACGCTGGGCGCGCCCCCAAAGCTTCCCGAAACGTTGCGCTCCGGCTGGGCCAAAATCTGTGCCCGCGAGCTGAGGTTTCACCGGGACAGGCAGACAGATTCTCTATCGCATTAAGTGGGGGTGGGATTCTTCACCGCACACAGGACGCTTCGGCGTGCTACTGTCGATCTCAGTTGCAGTTGTGGTTCCCAAAACTTCAAGTGCCCTCCGGGCGGCGCCTGTGCCACTGGAAGCACTTTTGTTATCCGGTCTTTTTCCGGGCGGGGTGATCATCGCGGCGACACGGGGTCCGTGCAGTGCGGATCCCGATGCACTGCCCCAAAGGAGAAATGACATGGCTGCTGGTACTGTGAAGTGGTTCAACGCGGAAAAGGGCTTCGGCTTCATCGAGCAGGACGGTGGCGGCGCTGATGTGTTCGCCCACTACTCGAACATTGCCGCCCAGGGCTTCCGCGAGCTGCTGGAGGGCCAGAGGGTGACCTTCGACATCGCGCAGGGCCAGAAGGGCCCGACGGCCGAGAACATTGTTCTCGCCTGACGCTGACTGTCGCATACTTGTAGCTGGAGCCCGCGTCCTTCGGGGTGCGGGCCCCAGCTACTCGCATTTTCCCGCAGTGGTTTCGCCTGCGGACGACAACCAGGAAACCCGTAGGCTCACTGCATACGGGGCATCCTGCAGGGGTGCACGCATCCATTCATAGCTTCATCGCGGCGGACGCCCGAACATTGCGTCCGCTTCGCGCCACTCATTCCAGCTCCTGTGCCGCACGGATTTTTCGTCGGTCAGATTCGCTGTCGCATTCCACCGGTCCATTCTTGCAATTCTCTGTGCTGCTGATCGCTGCGGGAATTCCTTGATATGTGCCGCATCGAGGAAGGTTCCGCATGAACCGCACACGCACGAACGACCGCTTCACCCGCACCCGTAACGGCAGTGCCGAATCCGGAAGGGGCGGCAGCCGATTCGGTTCGTCGGCCAGGAGCCGCTCCGGCGGCCCGGGCCGTTCCGGTGGTTACGGCCGCCGGCCCGCCGCGGTCCAGGGAGAGTTCGCGCTGCCCAGGACGATCACTCCCGCGCTCCCCGCGGTGGAGGGCTTCGCCGATCTCGACATGCCCGGGGCGCTGCTGGGCGCGCTCAGCTCGCAAGGCGTGACCGTCCCCTTCCCGATCCAGGCCGCGACCCTGCCGAATTCCCTCGCCGGCCGGGACGTACTGGGCCGTGGCCGCACCGGCTCCGGCAAGACCCTCGCTTTCGGGCTGGCGCTGCTGGCCCGTACGGCCGGGCAGCGCGCCGAGGCCAGGCAGCCGCTGGGGCTGATCCTCGTACCCACGCGTGAACTGGCGCAGCAGGTCACCGACGCGCTCGCCCCGTACGCCCGCTCCGTGAGGCTGCGGCTGGCCACGGTGGTGGGCGGAATGCCGATCGGCCGACAGGCGAGCGCGCTGCGCGCCGGCGCCGAGATCGTCGTCGCCACGCCGGGACGCCTCAAAGACCTCATCGACCGTGGCGACTGCCGACTGAACCAGGTTTCCATCACCGTCCTCGACGAGGCCGACCAGATGGCCGACATGGGCTTCATGCCGCAGGTCACCGCCCTCCTCGACCAGGTCCGCCCCGAAGGCCAGCGCATGCTGTTCTCCGCCACTCTCGACCGCAACGTCGACCTGCTCGTGCGCCGCTACCTCAGCGACCCCGTCGTGCACTCCGTCGACCCCTCGGCCGGCGCGGTCACGGCGATGGAGCACCACGTGCTCCACATTCACGGCGCCGACAAGCACACGGCAACCACCCAGATCGCCGCACGCGACGGCCGCGTGATCATGTTCCTCGACACCAAGCACGCCGTCGACGGCCTCACCGAACACCTCCTGAACAGCGGGGTACGGGCCGCCGCCCTGCACGGCGGGAAGTCACAGCCCCAGCGCACCCGCACGCTGGCACAGTTCAAGACCGGACACGTCAACGTACTGGTAGCGACCAACGTCGCGGCGCGCGGCATCCACGTCGACAACCTCGACCTCGTCGTCAACGTCGACCCGCCGACCGACCACAAGGACTACCTCCACCGCGGCGGCCGCACCGCCCGCGCAGGAGAGTCCGGCAGCGTCGTCACCCTGGTCACCCCCAACCAGCGCCGCGGCATGACCCGCCTCATGGCAGCGGCCGGCATCGTCCCCCAGACCACCCAGGTCCGCGTCGGCGAAGAGGCCCTGCACCGCATCACCGGCGCCCAGGCCCCCTCCGGCATCCCGGTCGTCATCACCGCACCGGTGGTCGAACGCCCCAAGAAGCGCGGCGCCACCTCACGCGGCCGACGCCGCCCTGTCTCGGCGGCTCGCCGTGCGCCCGTACGGCAGTCCACCGCCGGTGCGGCGGCATAGAACCCTCGTGTCAGGAAGCCCGCCCAACTTCGCAGGAGGCACCCTTTGACGCTGGACCAGACGCAGTTCCGCTCAACACGTACCAACGCGGTGCAGACGGCGGCCGATCCCGCGGACGCGGCCGGACCGCAGGTCTGGGAGGACATGACCGTGGAGGTGGCACTGTCCGTGATGGCCGCCGCCCGTACAGGTCAGCTGGTGGTCTGCGACGAGGACGGTATGTGCACCGGCCTGGTCACCCGGGACCGGCTCACGGCCGTTCGTGACGGTGCCGGATACACGGACCGGATCCGCCTGCGTGACATCGCCGACGTCATCGGGCCCTTCGCCTCGCCGCTGGCCACGAGGGCCGAAGCCGAGCGTGCGATGCGCTGCCGCTGGCTCGGGGCCCCGCCGGTGGTCGACGGACACGGCAACGCTCTGGGCGTCCTCGCCCTCTCTCGCTGAACCGCTGTCACCCCTACCCGGCCCCGTCTTCTCTTCTCCCTGGAGGCATCATGCGCTGTGTCATCGCTCGCTTCCCGTTCGACCTGACCAAGAGCGGCGTGGTGGAATCGATGAAGGGCATCACACCTGAGCTGGTCACCGGTGAGTTCGTCATCATCGGACGACGCCACTACCCCGCCAAGCAGGTCGGCCAGGTCGTCACCCGCCAGGACCGGCGCGATTTCAGCACCGGCGAAGTCCTCAGGGCCATGACCCAACTCGGCTTCACCTGCCGCACCCGCCCTGCCGCCGCATCTGCGCCCCTGGCCGACCCGTACGGGCCGGCTTCCGCAACGCTCGGCACTCTGCCTGTCCGCCTGACTTACGGACAGGTGTGAGCCGAACAGAGCAGTGAGGCCCCACCGGCGTGGGCGAATTCCAGGGGTCGTAGCAACACTGCGGTGAGTTGATCAAGCCGCGAGCAGTTTAGACAGACGCTCGGCTGGGGTCTCCCAGCCGAGCGTTTTGCGTGGGCGGCTG
Organism: Streptomyces glomeratus; assembly: GCF_021462825.1. Taxonomy (GTDB): domain Bacteria; phylum Actinomycetota; class Actinomycetes; order Streptomycetales; family Streptomycetaceae; genus Streptomyces; species Streptomyces glomeratus. The sequence goes on from NZ_JAKEEB010000036.1 coordinate 5,388, forward strand.
TTGAGTTCGGTGGCGGCGGCGTCCAGATCCTCGCGGGTGTGGCGGGATAGGTCGGTGCCCTTGGGTGTCGGGAAGTACTGCCGCAGCAGGCCGTTGGTGTTCCCGTTCGAGCCGCGCTGCCAGCGGCTGGGCGGGTCTCAGAAATAGACCGGGATGTCCGTGGTGATGGTGAAGGCGCGGTGGGAGGCCATCTCGATGCCCTGGTCCCAGGTCAGGGACCGCATCAGGTGAGGTGGGAGGGTCTGGACGATCTCGGTGAGCGCGTTGCGGACAGCGGCCGCGCCGTGGTCGCGTAGGAGGTGCACGAGCATCAGGTAGCGGGTGCTGGCGAGTGGACTGCGTTCGACCACGGTGCCGATGGCGGAGCCGTTGTTCTTGCCGACGATCAGGCCGCCTTCCCAGTGGCCGGGGACAGCCCGGTCGGCGGCCTCGGCGGGCCGTTCGCTGATCATGACCATGGGGTGCACGAACCGCACTCGGCGGGCCGCCGAGTGCCGGTGCGGGCGGCGTATCGCGCGTCCGGTCCGCAGGGCCCGGGTCAGCTCGCGCCTCAGTTCCCCGCGGCCTTGGTCGTAAAGCGCCTGGTAGATCGTCTCGTGGACCACGTGCATCTCCGACTGGTCGGGGAAGCGTGCCCGTAGAGCGTGGCAGATCTGCTCCGGGCTCCACCGCCGGGTCACGTGGTCCTGGAGAAAGTCCCGCAGCCTGGGGTTCTGGCCGATCTTGCCGGGCTTGCGGCGCGGTTCGCGGGCGTCCGCGCGGCGCTGGGCGGCGTACGGACGGTAGGGCCAGCCGCCGTTGGGCATGAGCGTGCGGTTGCGGCGATCTCCCGGCTTACGCTGGAGGGACTGCGGCCAAGCTCGGCCGCGACGGCCCGGACGGACGCCGTCTCCCGGAGCCGGTCAGCGATGTGGATGCGGGTCGGCCTCGGTGAGGTAGCGCGACGGGCCGACGAGTTCCCCAGGGTCAGCCGGGGGTTCGGGCGCTTGCCAGGGCAGCCCCGTGTCCACGATGGGCGGGGCTACCCTGTACCTCCCGGATGCCTGCCGGCCGTAGAGTCAACGCTTGCCGGTGCGGCGGTTGATGCCGATGATCCGGCAGGCTTCCGTGTTCCCTATTCCAAGATCCACGAGCCGAAGGTGTTCCTCCCGCTCAGGGTCCGACCTCCTGAGCCCCTGAGGCCGTCGATCCTTCCGGATCTCGAAGTCCATCGCACCCCTTGGACTGGGGTGTTGCGACGATCACTAGAACGGAAGCGCGCCGGTGGGGCCTCTGTGTGCCGTGGGTCGGTGAGTCAATGGTCGGAGTAGCTGAAGTCGCCCACGGTCCAGGCACTGACGTCCTCGATCGCGACGCGGTACATCCCGCCTGTCTCCGGGATCCCCACCGCCCCCTGCAGGATCCGGGCCACGTGGAAATGCAGATGCGTGGGCGCTCCGTCCTTCCTCGCGGGGTTGTCGAAGACGGCGGAGAACTCGCCCAGGTCGGCGGAGTCCGTCAGCACCTCGGACACCCTCTGCCTCCACATGGCTTCCGGAGCCAGCCGACCGGTGATGACAGCACCACTGGTGACCACGGTCAGGGACATCTGATTGCTCTGCCCGGACTCCACAAGGGCAGCTATCGCAACGAGCAGCTCGTCAGGCTTCGACATGGGATCGGATTCTATGCATCGGTCCGCACGGGCGGCTTGAACGATGGCGCAACCGGGCGAGACGGGTGCATACGGCTCCCCTGGTACCGCACGACAGGCCGGGGGTGCGCATGTGCGGCGGCTGCGAGCGAGGGGCGTGCTTCGAGGCATTGGGCGGCTGCCGTTTCGGCTGCCGCAGGTCTTCGATGAACGCTTGTGCGGTATCGCGTGCGTCGGCAACGGCCGCGTGGAACGGGGCAGCTGTGGCGTTGACGGACATTGTGTTCATCAGGGTCACCCTCGTCCGCGGATCGTTCATGCCCGGCCCTTGCCTACCCGACCCTGCCCCCGCCCGCCAACCCACCCGAGCCACCGTGCTCGCCGGAGGGGGCTGAGAAGCGCCGGTCGACGCGCCGCGCCGGTCGGCGCCGCCACGGGAAGCTCCGCGGGCGGCTCTGGGTCTCATCCGTGCGTCGGACCTGTGCTGCGGACAGCCCCCAGTAATCGCAGATCGGCTCAGCCGGAGACTTCATCGTCGAGCCGCAGTAAATCTATACTCGCTGGAGTAGACTTCGATGTCTCAGTGATTATGGTTTCTTTCGTAGACGAGATCGAGCAAGGCCCGGCAGACACGAACTGCCGGGCAGCAGTCCACGTATGACGGTGCGGTGGTGGAGTTCCGAAGCCAGGTTGTTGTGCGACGGCGACGGGACTGACGACCGGACCGGGTGGCCCGAAGTGATGAGGGGCCGCCGTGAGCAGGACCGCAGTTGACGCGGTTGCAGTACCAGTAGTACGCAGTCCCTGTTTGCAAGTGATTGGTTCCGAGGGAAGAACGGAGGAGTCGAGCACCATCAGGATCGCCCGGGCGGAAGACGCGAGCCCGGGTACCGCAGGACATCGATAGGTAGGTGGTCTCCGGTCACGCATCCGCGATCCCCGCACCCCCGCCGGAGTATCAGGCGACCGGGCGGACACAGAAGGCCGGCGCAGCACTAGGGTCGGCAGATGGTGTTGCAGTTCCTTCGGGGCCTTGGTGCCAAACGGCACCAAGGCCCCTCCACGCGTTCCGCAGAGAGGTGAGATGACAGCAGACGAGTCGCTAAGCCGTCTCGACGACGACGACTACCCCGCCTACACGATGGGCCGGGCCGCCGAGTTGCTCGGTACCACTCCCGGCTTTCTCCGCGCCATCGGCGAAGCGCGGCTGATCACACCACTGCGCTCCGAGGGCGGACACCGCCGCTACTCCCGCTACCAACTGCGCATCGCGGCCCGCGCGCGTGAGCTCGTCGACCAGGGCACCCCGATCGAGGCCGCATGCCGGATCATCATCCTCGAAGACCAGCTCGAAGAAGCCCAGCGCATCAACGCCGAATACCGGCGCACCGGCGGATCGTCCAGTCCACCGGCCGCAGCCTGAGGTGATCGGGCCCGCCGGTATCGGCGGGCTGTCACACCCGCGCGTGGCCGGGCTGCGGCGCGCAGAGATGATCCTCGTGTCCGAACGGCTCCACCGTCAGTAGACGGCGAGGGAGATGGCGATGTAGTGGGCGGTGAAGGCCGCCACGGTCAAGGCGTGGAACACCTCGTGGAAGCCGAACCAGCGGGGCGAGGGGTCGGGGCGTTGGACGGTGTAGACCACCGCGCCCGCGCTGTAGAGGAGACCGCCGGTCACTGTCAGGGTGACCACGGCCGCACCGCCGGTGTGCAGGAAGTCAGGCAGGTAACGCACCGGTGCCCATCCCAGGGCCAGGTAGCAGGGGGTGTACAGCCAGCGGGAAGCGTTGACCCACAGCACGCGGAAGGCGATACCGGTCAGCGCGCCCGTCCATACGATCCACAGCAGCAGGTTTCGCCGGTCGGGAGGGAGGAGGAGCACGGCCAGAGGGGTGCTGGTCCCGGCGGTGATCAGGAAGATGTTGGCGTGATCGAGGCGACGCAGGACGGCCTCGCCCATCGGCCCCCAGGTACCGAGGTGGTAGACGGCGCTCGTCCCGAACAGCAGCCAGGCGGTGACGGAGTACACGGTGCAGGCCAGGGCCGCCTGCTGGGTCCGAGCCAGGCAGACGAGGACGATGCCGGCGCTCACCGAGGCAGGGACCATCGCGGCATGGAGCCAGCCACGCAGCTTCGGCTTGACCGGCTCGACCAGGTCGGCCGCCCACTCGACCAGGTCGGCAACCGGGTGAAACTCCTCCCCGGCATTGCCATGATGTGATCCGCCGGAGAGACCGGCTACGGCGTCCCCAGACACAACTTCCCGTCCTGTCCCGTTCTTCTGGGCATCATCGGCAACCATCCGATCATGCTAAGAGCCTGCCCGTGACAGCGTCCGTCGAGGTCGGTCTCGCCACCAACTGGGCCCGCGGTGGCCGCCACAGGAAGTCACGCCGGGCGGGGGCCGGTCGTGCGGATGCGTGCCATGCCGTTTCGGGGGTATTCGTGCGCCATAACCGGGTTGCTCAGGATGAGGGTGGCGGTGTGCGCCCGGTGGTGCACGAAAACGAGGACCAGCCGCTGGCCCGCCGCCCGATACTGTCGGCCCTCGCCTTCGAGGCGGCGAACCGATCGCCGGGCCCGCAGCGCGGCCTGCCGCCTCCTGACCGACGTACAGGCAGTACACGGCATCCCGGTCTCCGACCGCGCGATGGGCACCGTGCAGCTGGCCGTCAGCAAGCTGGTCACCAACGCCTACAAGTACGCGCCAGGCCCCTGCCTACTGGACCTGGAGGTCAGCGAAAGCGCCGTCCAGATCAGCGTCTGGGACACCGACCCGGCACTGCCCGCGGCCTGCCCCGCAGACCCGGGCCGGGCCGGGCAGCACAACCTGGAGATCATCATGGCCGTGTGCCAGAGCTTCGAGGTGCGCCGCGAGCCGGTGGGCAAGCGAGTCAGGGCCGCCATCGTGCCGGCCGACGACCCCGGCGGAGATCCGGCCGGCCGCCTGCTGTGACCGTCCCTGGGCGCCGGAACCTGCCGCAGGTGTCTACCGGCCCGCCAGGTAGCCGGCGCCCCGCTCGGCTACCTCATGGAGAGTCCGCCGCCGGGCCGGTGGCCGATCCCGCCAGCCAACGCCCTCCAGGTCGTCGGCTGCCCACTGAGCAGCCTCCTCCAACGACCGCCGCCGCGGCCCCCTGCTGCGGCGAGCCTCCCGCCGTCGTTCATGGATGCAGGCCAGCCAGCCTCCGCGCGCACCGGAACCCTGCGGATCACTCACGGGACAAGACCATCCCATGGCCCGTTTGGCGCGTACCTCGGCGGCCCGGGGGCGGCGGCAGCCCTCAACTCAGGGCCGTGATCAATCTCAGCGCCAACGGCTGTACCGAGGTAAAGGCCGGTCTCCATTGGCGGTCATGCGCTGTCCCCCCACCTGGATCGGTTCTGTGCCTCCAGGCCCAGCATGTGGTTGCCGAGCCGGGAAGCAACCCGGGACAGCACTCTTCCGGGTGTATCTGCCGAAGAACTCCAGACACTAACCATGGAGAAAACCTGTCGTGACAACAGTAGACATTGGCCCGTAGCAGGGTTACTGTCTTTGTCGTACCCAGGAAGTCGAAGTGGGCACGGCAGACACGAACTGCCGTGCCGGCAGGTCAAGCAGGACACGGCCCAAGAGGGTCGTGAGCAGTACCCGCGGTAATCCAGCAGTATCACCGAGTAACCGAAGGTAAGGAGCGAGACGCCATCAGGATCGCCCGGGCGAGGAAGCAGTCCGCCCGGGTACCGCAGGCCCCGGATTGGAAGGTGGTCCCCGGTCACGCATCCGCGATCCCCGCAGTCCCGCCCTCCCAGGCGGACCCTGCGGACATACAAGGCCGGCGCAGTTCGCCGGTAGATGGTGTTGAAAGCTCGGGGCCCGGGTGCCAGTACGGTGCCCGGGCCCCCCGACGCGTCCCCCGGAAGAAGAGGTCTATGCCCCCTGGCAGTTCCCGCGCCGTCACCCCTCTCGATGACGACGACTACCCCGCCTACACCATGGGCCGGGCCGCCGACATGCTCGGCGCCACCCCCGCCTTCCTGCGCGCCCTCGGCGAACACCGCCTGATCACACCTTTGCGTTCCGAAGGCGGCCACCGCCGCTACTCCCGCTACCAGCTGCGCATCGCTGCCCGTGCCCGCGAACTCGTCGACCAGGGCACCCCCATCGAAGCTGCCTGCCGCATCATCGTCCTCGAAGACCAACTCGAAGAAGCGCAGCGCATCAACGAGCAAATGCGCACACAAGGCCCCGAGCCGCAGTCGAAGACCTCAGCCTGACCGGACGCCGGCACGAAGACACGGACGACGCTCCCGGCCCGCCACCGACTGGACCCCACCCTCGCCCCTGAAACGAGCGCCCCTTACTTCCACAGGGCAGGGACGCCGGCGATCACCACGCTGGGGTCCGTCTCTGTCCGAGACGGTTCCACCAGTCCCGGGCCGGAGCCCTGCCAGCGCGCCGGTTGCCCATCGGCGGCCTGCCAGGCCCAGTGAGGCACATGCTTGCCGTGTCGACATCCGTGCCGTCCCGCGCGCCTGGCACGATGGTTCTCATGCAGCCGCTGCCGGCTCCCTGCCCCGCCGACCTCATTCCCGACGCGACGGGGCATGCCGGCCTCGGCAGGCCGAGGAGCAGGACGCCGTCGTCGTCGCCATCGAGTCTATGGGCGAGCACCGGACGGCGAGGGCAGACATGATCACCGCCCCGCAGCGCGCCGTCGCCGACTCGGTGTACGACGCCATCCGCGCCGCGGTCATCCACATGATCCGCGCCGGCGAGATCCGCTCGGACTCCTCCGCGGGGCCGGTCTACTTCGTACTGCACGACGTGGCAGGCGAGAGCCGGGCCCGCGAACTCGCAGCCGCCCTGTACGGAAACCTGGCGCCGCTCGCCCGCGCGATGCCTACCGCATCCTGACCCGCCGCCTTCAGGACTCCAAGATCATCTCCTGGCGGCTTTTGAGCTCACCTTGGCTGGACCCCGCCTTGATCCCTCCCTGTCCTGCCGCCGGCGTCATCGGATCGTCCCCGGATACCCGTTGTGGTGCCCCGACCCTGTCGGGAGGAGGTAATGGATCACCCTGTCCCGCTCTCCGGGTACCGTCAGGGTATGAGTCATCCACACCCCGAACTGAAAGCCGCCCCGCCCCTTCCCGAAGGAGGGCTGCGGATCATCGCCCTCGGCGGCCTGGGTGAGATCGGCCGCAACATGACCGTCTTCGAGCACGCGGGCAAGCTGCTCATCGTCGACTGTGGCGTGCTGTTCCCCGAGGAGACCCAGCCCGGTGTCGACGTGATCCTGCCGGATTTCACCTCGATCCGGGACCGGCTGGACGACATCGTGGCCGTGGTCCTCACCCACGGCCACGAGGACCACATCGGCGGCGTGCCGTACCTGCTGCGCGAACGGCGCGACATTCCCGTCGTCGGCTCCAAGCTGACGCTGGCGTTCCTGGAGGCCAAGCTCAAGGAACACGGCATCCGGCCGCGCACGGTGCGGGTGCGGGAGGGCGACCGGCGTCGTTTCGGGCCCTTCGACTGCGAGTTCGTGGCGGTCAACCACTCCATTCCCGACAGCCTCGCGGTGGCGATCCGCACTCGGGCCGGGATGGTGCTGCACACCGGCGACTTCAAGATGGACCAGTTCCCTCTCGACGACCGCATCACCGATCTGCGCGCCTTCGCGCGCCTCGGCGAGGAGGGCGTGGACCTGTTCCTCACCGACTCCACCAACGCCGAAGTACCCGGCTTCACCACATCCGAGCGAGAGTTGAACCCGGCGATCGAGCAGGTGATGCGCACCGCGCCGCGCCGGGTCATCGTCTCCAGCTTCGCCAGCCATGTGCACCGTATCCAGCAGGTCCTGGACGCCGCCCACCAGTACGGCCGCAAGGTAGCCTTCGTCGGCCGGTCGATGGTCCGCAACATGGGCATCGCCCGTGACCTGGGCTATCTGAAGGTGCCGTCCGGTCTGGTCGTGAGCACGAAGGAGCTGGAGAAGCTCCCGGATCACAAGATCACTCTGGTGTGCACCGGCTCCCAGGGCGAACCGATGGCCGCGCTGTCACGGATGGCCAACCGCGACCACATGATCCGCATCGGCAAGGGCGACACCGTCCTGCTCGCCAGCTCTCTCATCCCCGGCAACGAGAACGCCATCTACCGGGTGATCAACGGACTCACCCGGTGGGGCGCCCACGTGGTCCACAAGGGCAACGCCAAGGTGCACGTCTCCGGACACGCCAGCGCCGGCGAACTCGTGTACTGCTACAACATCGTCAAACCCCGCAACGTGATGCCCGTGCACGGCGAATGGCGCCACCTGCGGGCCAACGCCGACCTCGCCATCCGTACCGGTGTCGACCCCGACCGGGTCGTCATCGCCGAGGACGGCGTCGTCGTCGACCTGATCGACGGACGCGCGTCCATCACCGGCAAGGTTCCCGCCGGCAACGTCTACGTGGACGGCATGGAAGTCGGCGGAGCCACCGAGGCGTCCCTGAAGGACCGCCTCACCCTCGCCGCCGAAGGCGTGGTGACGGTGGTGGCGATCGTCGACGCGGACACCGGCGCCCTCGCCGAGGCCCCCGACTTCCTGGCCCGGGGCTTCGTGCACGACGACGCCACCTTCGAGCCGGTCATCCCCGTCATCGAGAAGACCTTGGCCACCGCAGCCGAGGAAGGTGTCGGGGACGCGCGCCAACTCGAACAGCTCCTCGCCCGGGCCGTCGCCAACTGGGCGTTCCGCACCCACCGCCGCAAGCCCCTCATCATCCCCGTCATCATCGACGCCTGAGCCACACCCGGGCAGGCGTCTGGGGGCGGACGCCGATGTCCTCCCGTCCACACACCTTGTGACGTGTTTCCGATGACGCATCACGTGGAGTGCGTGGCGATTCTGGAGCCCTGCGGACAAGAGCGCCTGACCTCGGGTTCGTGAGCCAGGTGCTTGTAACAATCAGGCGGCGACGAGCTCCTGCTCACGGTCCGGCGTCTTGACCTCGGGCTTCTTGTTCGGCAGCGAGAGCCCGAAGACCTTGCGCCACGCGGAGAACACCTGTTTGGGCAGCGGTCCGGTGACGTACTCCAGCTCGTACTTCTCGAACAGCGCGCGCACCTTCACCGCGACCTCGGCGTACCGGTTGCTCGGCAGGTCCGGGAACAGGTGGTGCTCGATCTGGTGCGACAGGTTGCCGGTCATGAAGTGCATGGCCCTGCCGCCGCTGATGTTCGCCGAGCCCATCATCTGGCGCAGGTACCACTGGCCGCGCGTCTCGTCCTTGATCGACCGGCGCTCGAAGACCTGTACGCCCTCGGGGAAGTGTCCGCACATGATCACCGAGTGGGACCAGATGTTGCGGACCAGGTTCGCGGTGAACGTGGCGGCGAGCGTGGTGAGGAAGGAGGGGCCCGACAGCATCGGGTGGAGCACGTAGTCCTTGAGCACCTGCTTGCGGATCTTGCGGCCCACGGCCTTGGCCCGCGCGCGGAACTCCGGGTTCTTGTAGCGCCGCTTGTGCAGGTTCTTGCCGAGCTCCAGGTCGTAAGCTGCGATGCCGTACTCGAAGAAGCAGGCGTTGATGAAGTTCCACAGCGGCTGGCCGAGGTGGAACGGGTGCCACTTCTGGTCCTCGTCGACGCGCATGATGCCGTAGCCGAGGTCGTTGTCCTTGCCGATCACGTTGGTGTACGTGTGGTGCAGCTCGTTGTGGGAGTGCTTCCACTGGTCGGCCGGCGAGACGTGATCCCACTCCCAGGTGGTGGAGTGGATCTTCGGGTCGCGCATCCAGTCCCACTGGCCGTGCAGGATGTTGTGGCCGATCTCCATGTTCTCCATGATCTTCGCCACGGACAGTCCGGCGGTCCCGAGCAGCCACGCGGGCGGGAAGATCGAGAACAGCAGCACGCCCCTGCTGACCAGCTCGAGCTTGCGCTGCGCCGAGATGACCTTACGGATGTAGGCGGCGTCTTTCTCGCCGCGGCCGGCGATCACCTCGTCGCGGATCGCGTCCAGCTCGCGGCCGAGCTCCTCGATCTGCTCCGCGGTCAGGTGGGCGGTGGGGTCGATGGCGGTCAAGGTGCTCCTACCGTTCGATGTCGCAGGGGCCCGCCGCGGCGGACACGCAGGTCTGGATGAGGACGCCCGGCTCGGCCTCGGTGATCTCGCCGGTGCGCAGGTCGCGGACGGCGCCCGCCTTGAGCGGCGTGATGCAGCCGAAGCAGATGCCCATGCGGCACCCGGAGGGCATGAGTACGCCGGCCTCCTCGCCGATGTCCAGCAACGGCGTGGCGCCGTCCGCGTCGACGGTCTTGCCGGTGGCGCTGAACGTGACCTCGCCGCCGTCGCCGGCGACGACGATGCTGGGGCGGAAGCGTTCGGTGTGCAGGCGCTCCGGTACGCCGTGCTCGCTCCAGTGCTCTTCGGCGGCGTCGAGCAGGCCAGCGGGCCCGCAAGCCCAGGTCTCGCGCCCGGCCCAGTCGGGCACGAGTTCGTCGAGACGGGAGAGGTCGAGCATGCCGTCCGTGTCGGTGTGCACCTCGGTGAGCCGCAGCTTCTTGACCGCGACCAGGTCGTGCAGCTCGTTGCGGAAGATCACATCTTGCGGCCGTGGCGCACTGTGGACCATGACGACGTCGTCGAACTCGGTGTCGCGCAGCATGCCCATCACGGGTGTGATGCCGCTGCCGGCCGTCAGGTAGAGCACCTTGGCGGGCGTGGCCTGCGGCAGCACGAAGTCACCGGTCGGCTGATCGAGCTGGATCAGCGTGCCCGGCTTCGCCCTGCGGACCAGGTGGTTGCTGACCTTGCCGTCCGGGATCGCCTTCACGGTGATCGTGACGCGGCCGTCCGGCCGGTTCGTCGGCGAGGTGAGGGAGTAGGCACGCCACAGGCGCACCCCGTCGACGTCGACCCCGATCCGCACGTACTGACCGGCCCTGTGGCCGCGCCAGCCCCGACCCGGTCTGATCACGATGGTCGCGGCGTCACCCGTCTCGAGGTGCACGGCCTCGATGCGCCCCCGCAGATCGGCGCCCGCACGCAGCGGGCTGACCAGGTCGAGGTAGTCCGACGGCAGCAGCGGCGTCGTGACCATCTCCAGCAGTTTCCACGCCCTGCCGCGGAGGGCCGCACTCATCATGACTCCAGCTTGCTGCGCCTCAGGGCGTAAAGTCCTGACCGCAGGACGTGAATCTGGTCGGTTGAATTGTTCGCAGGGAACAAAGACGTGAGCCATGCAATCCGGAGGGCCAGCGAACTGGCCCTGGACGAGACGACGGTCACCGCACTTCGGGCCGCGCTGAGGACCACCGCCGACGAGGTCGTCCAGGCGATCATCGACGAGGTCCCTTCCTACGCCAACGCCCTTTCGGGCAGCATGGGCGGCACCATCCGCCGAGCCGTCCGCACCGCCCTGGGGCACTACCTGGACCTCGCGAGCGGGAACGCCACAGGCGGCGACGCCAGCGACGCCGCCTACGAGCTGGGCCGCGGCGAGGTGCGCGACGGCCGTTCGATGGACGCCCTGCTCAGCGCCTACCGCGTCGGCGCCCGCGTGGCCTGGCGATGCCTGGCAGCAGGTGCCGTGCCCGCAGGTCTGCCCGCCGCCGAGGTCGCCAAGTTCGCCGAGCTGACCTTCGCCTACATCGACGAGCTCTCCGCCGCGAGCGCCGCGGGCCACGCCGACGAACTGGCCGCCCGGGGCAGGGCCCACGAGCGCCACCTGGAACACCTGGCCCGCGACCTCCTCGCCGGCGTGAGCCCGGACGTGCTGCTGGCCTCTGCTCAACGGGCCGGATGGCAGCCTCCGGATTCGCTGACGGCGGTCCTGCTGCCCGCCGCCCAGGCCCGGCCTGCCTACCGCGCGCTCGACCCGAGCACCCTCGTCCTCGACGATCTGCCGGACGCCACCGGTGTGCTGCTCGTCCCCGATGCCGACCGATCACATCTCTTGCGGCAGCTGACCGACCGCACCGCCGTGGTCGGCCCGGCCCGGCCATGGACTCGTGCGTCGGCCTCGTACGCACGAGCCGTACGCGCGCGCTCCCTCTCCTCTGATATTCGCGACACCGAGGACCACCTGCCCGAGCTGGTGCTGAGCGCCGACGTGGACGCGTTCGCAGACCTGCGTGCCCGAGCCCTCGCACCGTTGCGGACCTTGCCTGACGCGACCGCACGGCGGCTGGAGGAGACGTTGCGGGCGTGGCTGCTGCACCAGGGCAGGCGGGACGAGGTGGCGGCGGCGTTGTTCGTCCATCCCCAGACAGTCCGGTACAGGATGTCGCAGCTGCGGGAGCTGTTTCCGGATCTCGCATCGCCACACCGGGTCCTTGAACTGACGCTGGCGGTCGGTCTTCGGGCCAGTTGACGCGTACTTCGACCGTCCACGAACTCCCGGCGGATCCCGGCATCATGCTCGGTGTCTACCTGGACGTCCTTGCAGCCGGGACGGTTCGGGTGAGCGACGCGATCAAGGTGCAGCAGGTCGGCTGACAGGGAGCGTTCCACCAGGAGTCGCCCACCTGCCGATCCGTCAGGCCCGCGTCTCGCACGACCAGCCACACCCGGTCGCGACTGAGTGGGAGTTGGCCGAGGAGGACGCCGGTCGCGTCGAGCAGGGTGTTGGCGAAGGCTGGAGCGACCGGGTTGAAAGGGCGGACTGTCGGCCGTGACGCCCGTTTGACTCCCTGGACACCCACATGCATGGCGATGGGCCACGAAATGGGATCTGACCTCGGGTTTTCCGAAGACCGCTCAGGTCGACATCTTTCCGATGACCCACCAGGTCGGTGTGCCGCGATTGAACCGGTCGCGAAGAGCTCCTGAACTGCGGTTGTGGGCGCACAATGTGCGGTGCGGGCGTTCAGTAGGTGGGGCCGTAAGGGCTCCAGTGCCCGAGGAAGGGTTTCAGGTCGTCGGCTTGTGGCTTGGGAATATCGGGCAGCCGGGGCGGTGTGTTCAATGGGTCGAGGCGTTCAACGGTGGGCGCTGCCCAGCTGATCCATTCCTCGGCGTCGGTTCTGGCCTGGCCCGGAGGCATGTCCTCGACTCGCGTGCGTACGGTGCTCACGTATTGGGTCAGTCGGGTGGCGTGGCGCCATGCCGCTTCCTGAGCTTCTAGGTGCCTGACGCGGTACGCCTCCGCGTACCGGATGCGGGCTTGTTCCATGGCGGCTTCCCAGCGGATGCGCTTCTGGCGTGCCGCTTCGGCCTCGTCCTGGCGTCTGCGTTCGGCGGCTTCGCCGCGAAGTGTGACCTCCTGTGCGATCTCGGCGAGCTGCTCTTCGAGGGCGCGGCCGGGAGCGTCGGCCCATTCGCTCGCCCGGTGTGGCTGGCGCCGCTGAGGATGATGCTGAGGCGTTCGGACGGGGTGTAGTCGAAGCGGGGGACTCTGACCCAGGAGTGCTTCTCGGCCTCGGCGAGTTCCTTCTCGGTGGCGACGTGCTCGGCCGGTCCTGTTCCTGGAGGACAAGAAACCCCACTGGCTGGCCCTGTGCGGTGATGGTGAAGTGAGGATGTGCCCTGCGGCGGCGATGAGACGGGGGTGCGAAGCCGGTGTGCCCGGGCGCCCAGGTGTGTCCTTCGGCCTCGGCGGCGGTGATCAGTGCCTGGATGAGTCGGAGAACGCGTCCTTGGACGGGCTTGGTCAGGCCGAGCGGCTGACGTTCGTTCTGCATGGCCCGGATAACGGTGTGCGGCCGAGTGAGCCGCGAGGGCACGGGGACGGGGTCGAGGACGGCAAGGCGCCAGGCGGGGATATCGACGAGCTTGATCTCGTACCCGCCATGGCACCAGCTTCCGTACAGCTCCTTCGTCTCCGCAATCCTTCCGGATCTGCGTGCGGCGGCGACGCGGGACGGCCACTTCTCCAAGCCGGGACCGCTGCCGCTCTTGACGATCCTGCCGCCGGCCTCCGCGAGCTCCTGCAACAGTTGCTCCGTGAACGTCACACGAGGCTGTAATGGAGGGCCTCCTGGCTTCCGCTAGTGCCGACCGGCGCTCGTCAGGGCGACGCTCCACTGCCCGCTCTTCCGGGAGACCGTCACCAGGCCCCGGTTGTGCAGTGCCTGGCATGTGGTCTTGTAGGAGGTGGTCTCCCATACGCCAGCAGGGCACCCGGCTCCCACCCACTGCAACACCGAGAGCTGCCGCTCATTGACCTGCCGTTCCAATGGTCCGCCTTCGACTCGAAGTGAAGTACGAGGGCGGCATGGTGCCAGTCTTGCTCGTCGGCGACGGGCGGTTCGAGTCAATTCGCTCGAACGAGCGGGCTGACGTGGCTGGAAGCCGGTTAGACCGAGAACTGTAGGTTGGGTGCTGTTCTGCGGCGGGGTCTGACTCCTGAGGTGTCTGACCGGGGTGTCCTGCTCACACTGTGTCGACCACCAGCCGGGGTACGGTGCGTTGCTGGTTTCGGACTGAGCGGGCGTGTCTCGATAGGGGCTTGCCGGACAGGCGCCATCACGATTCTGACCGTCCCCGCGGCCCGGTGCCGGCTAGGCGATGAGCCGTTGGGCTGGAGGGGGAATGAGCATGATCGGCACGTCCTCCGCTTCGCGTTCTCGTCGGCGTCGGCCGGCGGGGGATGTGGTCCTGGGAGTGGACACGCACCGGGATGCCCATGTGGCCGCTACCGGGATGCCCATGTGGCCGCTGTGCTCTCCCTGGTGGGGGAAGTGATCGGCACCGAGGAGTTCCCGGCCACCGCGGCTGGATACCGAGACCTGCTGGGGTGGGCCAGGGCGTCGGGTACGGTGCGCCGGGCCGGAGTGGAAGGTACCGGTTCCTTCGGGGCTGCCCTGTCCGCTACCTGCTGGCCCAGGGCGTGGACGTTTTCGATGTCAATCGGTTCGACCGGGCCGACCGCCGTCGGCGCGGCAAGTCCGACCCGCTCGATGCCGAGAACGCGGCCCGGGCGGTGCTGAGCGGGCGAGCGCGTGCCCAGGCCAAGGCAGGCGACGGACCGGTGGAGATCGCCCGGATGTACAAACTGGCCGAGGACTCGGCGGTCAAGGCCCGCACGCAGGCGATCAACCAACTCAGGGCTGTCCTCATCCGTGCCGATCCGCAGCTGAGAGAGGAACTTGCCGAGCTGGGCAACGCAGAACTCTTCCGCACCTGCGCCGGGCTCGTCGACGACAGCCTGAACCACGATGCCGATGAAGGGGCGGTGCTCCATGCCACCCACGTCACCCTGGGTCTCCTGGCCCGGCGCATCAGGCAGCTCAGCGACGAGGTCCAGGACTTGGAAGGCCGCCTGCCCCGGCTGGTGGAGCGCCACGCTCCGCAGCTGCTCGAGGTGGTGGGCATCGGTCCGGACACGGCCGTCACTTTGCTGATCACGGTGGGGGACAACCCGGAACGCCTGGGCAGTGGGGCGTCCTTCGCGGCGCTGTGCGGGGTCAGCCCGGTCGAGCGTTCTTCGGGTAGCCGGCAGTACCGTCGCCTCAACCGCGGCGGCGACCGGCAAGCGAACGCGGCCCTGCACCGGATCGTGCAGACCCGCCTGCGCGTCGACCCACGTGCCCAGGAGTACTACGAACGCCGCAGCAAGGAGGGCAAGACCCGGCGCGAGATGGTCCGAAGTCTCAAGCGCTACGCGGCGCGGGAGGTCTTCCACCTGGTCAGACCTGTGCAGTCGCAACCCTCGTCATAGGGGCAGTCGTGAGACGTGAGAGGGTCTGGGGCGTGAGTGAGACACCACCGAACACCCTGCAATACCGCTTTGACGGGCCAGAAGACGCTCCGGTCCTGATCTTGGGTCCCTCACTGGGTACCACATGGCACATGTGGGACCGCCAGGTTCCCGAGCTGGCCCGGCAATGGCGGGTCTTCCGGTTCGACCTGCCGGGCCACGGCGGCGCCCCCGCGCACCCGGCGGGTTCCGTCGCCGACCTCACGACCCGGCTGCTGGCCACGCTGGACGGGCTCGGTGTGCAGCGCTTCGGCTACGCGGGCTGCGCGCTGGGCGGCGCCGTGGGGCTCGAGCTGGCCCTGCGCCACCCCGAGCGCCTCTCCTCGCTCATCCTGATCGCGGCCTCACCCCGCTTCGGCACGGCCGACGAGTTCCGTCAGCGCGGCGTGATCGTCCGCACGAACGGGCTCGACCCGATCGCCCGGACGTCCCCCGAGCGCTGGTTCACCGGAGGATTCGCCGCCGCTCAGCCGGCGATCACCGAGTGGGCCGTGCAGATGGTGCGCACCACCGACCCCGGCTGCTACATCGCGGCCTGCGAGGCGCTCGCAGCCTTCGACGTCCGGGCCGAACTGGGCCGCATCGGTGTACCGACCCTGGTCCTCGTCGGCTCGGAGGATCAGGTCACCGGCCCCGCCGAGGCCCGCACCCTGGTCGCCGGGATCCCGGACGCCCGGCTCGCGGTCGTCCCCGGCGCCTCCCATCTGGTGCCCGTGGAGCAGCCCGCGGCGGTCACCGATCTGCTGGTCCATCACTTCTCCACCGCCTGGCAGCCCGCGTTCGACGCGACGACCGGCCAGATGGCGGCGATCGTGGCGCCTCCCGTCAAGCCGGTGCTCGCCGCCCCCGGCCCCGTGGCGCCGGTGGCCGAGATCGCCCCGGCCGTCGTGGCGCCCGAGGCCGCGGGCAGGCGCGACTCGTACGACGTGGGGCTCAAGATCCGCCGGGAGGTGCTCGGTGACGCGCACGTCGACCAGGCACTGGCCTCGGCGGACGACTTCTCCGGGGACTTCCAGGACCTCGTCACCCGGTACGCGTGGGGCGAGATCTGGGACCGGCCGGGCCTGGACCGGCGCGCCCGCAGCTGTGTCACGCTCACCGCGCTGGTCGCGGGCGGCCATGTGGAGGAACTCGCCGCCCACACCCGGGCGGCCCTGCGCAACGGACTGACCCCGGACGAGATCAAGGAGGTGCTGCTCCAGGCGGCGGTCTACTGCGGCGTACCGGCCGCGAACAGCGCGTTCAAGGTGGCGCAGCAGGTCATCCGCGAGGAGACGACCCCGCAGGAGTGAACGTCAGCCGGGTGGTGAGAGCACCATGCCGAAGGAGGCTCCGGGCGTCCGGGCGGGGGCAGGATGGAGCCCATGAAGCTCACGAAGAAGTCGCACGCCTGCATCCGGCTCGAGAAGGACGGGCGCAGGCTCGTCATCGATCCCGGCACCTTCAGCGAGGAGGACGCCGCGGTCGGCGCCGAGGCCATCCTGGTCACGCACGAGCACCTCGACCACTTCAACGAGGAGCGGCTGCGGACCGCCATGGAGTCCGACCCGGGCGCCGAGATCTGGACCCTCGCCTCCGTGGCGGAGAAGATCTCGGCGGCGTTCCCGGGCCGCGTGCACACCGTCGGCCACGGCGACACCTTCACGGCCGCGGGCTTCGACGTCCAGGTCCACGGCGAACTGCACGCGGTGATCCACCCGGACATCCCGCGCATCACGAACGTCGGCTATCTGATCGACGGAGGCAAGGTCTTCCACCCGGGCGACGCACTCACGGTCCCCGACCACCCGGTGGAGACGCTGATGCTCCCGGTGATGGCGCCCTGGAACAAGATCTCCGAGGTGATCGACTACGTCCGCGAGGTCAAGCCGCGGCGTGCGTACGACATCCACGACGCCCTGCTGACGGACCTCGCGCGCCCGATCTACGACCACCAGATCGGTGCGCTGGGCGGCGCGGAGCACATGCGGCTGGCACCGGGCGCCTCGGCGGACGTCTGACGGCCGCGAGGCCCGGCAGGGGAGGCGGTGGCCGCGATCGTGCGGCCACCGCCCCGGCGCCCGGGCCCACCGCCTCCCCGCGGCCGGGCCCGCGACCGCACCACCCGGTTGTCGTACCCGCCGGGTAGGTTGTGAGGCATGCGCATCGCGACCTGGAACGTGAACTCGATCACCGCCCGTCTCCCGAGGCTCCTGGCCTGGCTGGAGAGCAGCGGCACGGACGTGCTCTGCCTCCAGGAGGCCAAGGTCGCCGAGGACCAGTTCCCCCACGACCAGCTGCGCGAGCTGGGCTATGAGGCGGCGGTCCACGCCACCGGCCGGTGGAACGGCGTGGCGGTGCTCTCCCGCGTCGGCCTCGACGACGTGGTCAAGGGCCTGCCGGGCGATCCCGGCTACGACGGCCTCCAGGAGCCCCGCGCGATCTCCGCGACCTGCGGCCCGGTCCGCGTCTGGTCGGTGTACGTGCCCAACGGCCGTGAGGTGGACCACCCGCACTACGCGTACAAGCTGCAGTGGTTCGAGGCGCTGAAGGCGGCCGTGGCGGGCGACGCCGGGGGCAGCCGCCCGTTTGCGGTGCTGGGCGACTACAACGTCGCGCCGACGGACGACGACGTCTACGACATCGCCGCCTTCGAGGGTGTGACCCATGTCACCCCCGCCGAGCGGGCCGCCCTGACCTCCCTGCGTGAGACCGGTCTCACGGACGTGGTCCCGCGCCCGCTGAAGTACGACCGCCCCTTCACCTACTGGGACTACCGCCAGCTCTGCTTCCCCAAGAACCGCGGCATGCGCATCGACCTGGTGTACGGCAACGAGCCGTTCGCGACGGCGGTCAAGGACGCATACGTGGACCGGGAGGAGCGCAAGGGCAAGGGCGCCTCGGACCACGCGCCGGTCGTGGTCGACCTGGCGCCGTAGCTCGTCTGCGCCGGGGGAGGGGTGGCCGGAGTCCGCGCGCCCTGTAGTGCGCGCCGTGGCGCTGGTGACACGCTGGGTGTATGAACATCCACTTCCTGGGCAACTGGCGCAAGAAACGCGGCCCCGCCCGCGGTGTCGCGGTGTTCTCCGACGGTGACCCCGACCCGAGCAGCGTCGTCGAACTCCTCTCCGAGTGTGAGCTGCTGCGCTCCCAGGCCGGGCAGGCGGGCGTCGAACTGGACGACTCGGCGGCGTCGTTGGAGGCGCTCGACCAGGTCGTGCCGCGCTGGCGGGACGACGAGGAGACCCTGCCCTGGCTGGGGAACGACGCGGGCCTGTATCTGGGCACGGTGATCGTGCGTACGGTGCCGGGCGCGAGCTGGGCGGTCTGGCCGAGCGGTCACCCCGTGGTACGGCTGGCCTCCGGACGCGAGATCGACGTGGTCGACGCGGGCCACGCCTGGGCCTCCACGGGCGCCCCCGAACTGACGCACGTCTACGCCGAAGCGTCGGAGATCTAGGCCCCGTCCCCCGGGGGTCCGCCACCCGGAACCTCGTACTAGGATGGGCCGTTCGTCCCCGCGGTCACGCCGGCCGTGGGGCACCCCCCACGGTCCCGGGGACCGCAGGGGGAGGGAAGCACCAGCTCACCGGGGTGTGCCCGGCCGGTGGCAGCCGAAGATCACTGCTCGCGCAGCGGAATGGACACGTAGGACGGGTCCTCCGCGGGGGAGGAGAAGGTCAGCTGCGCGCCGGACGGGTTGTGCTCGATGTAGAGCGGGTCGACCGTGTCGACGACCAGCGCGAGCCGGTGCCCGGCCGGGACGTCGTAGGCGGTGGAGAACAGGTCCAGGTCGACGCCGAACGGTTTGCCGGGTGTCTGCCCGTACCAGCTGTACGGCGCGTTGCTGACCAGTTTGCCGAGGCCGAGCGGGCCCACGTCGTAGAGGTACGCGACGAGGGTGCCGCTCTCCTTGGTGCCGGTGACGGTGGTGTGCAGCTTCGCCGTGCCGCGGATGTGCTGGGCGGTGGCGTATTTCTCCGACTGCCACACGGCGGCCCATCGGCGCGGCAACAGCGGGATGGAGGCCACCGGCGGCACCTGGATCAGCTGGTCGAGGATGCTGGAGAGAAGGACGATCCCGCCGTCCGCCCCCGAGTCGACGTTCGCATGGATCGTGGTGGTGCCGGCGAGGTCGATCTTCCTGCTGGTCGCGGCCACCGACTTCCAGTCCGGATAGCCCTCGTAGCCGCCCCCGTAGCCGCCCTTGGAGCGGGACTTGAGCTGCACCGGCTGCTCCCGGTCGATCCCGTTGTCCTCGCCCTTCAGGTAGTGGTCCAGCCATCGCTCGGTGTCGGTCCAGACGTCGTTGGGCAGCCCGAGCAGCCCGATGATCTCGGGCGTGGCGTGGTCGCCCGGCCGCAGCTCCAGTCTCTTCGGGACCGTGAGCTTCTCGTAGAAGTCCGTGTAGGAGTTGGCCGGGAAGACGGTGTCACCCCAGGCGTTGGCGAGCATGATCGCGGCGCCGTTGCGGTTGAGCTGGTCGAGGTAGGTCTCGGCGGATCGTTTCTTCCCCCAGGCGATGAGGTCGGACTCCTTGGCCACGTCGCCGGCGAAGAAGTCGTCGAACGCCTGGCGGGTCTCGGGGCTTTCGCGGCCGGTGACCGTCGCCGCGCCCCTCAGCAGAGCGGCCGCCTGGACGTGCTGGGTGCGTCCCGAGTAGATCGAGTGGACCAGGTCCGACCAGCCGCTCATCGAGGCGACGGCCTTGATGCGCTTGTCGTGCGCGGCTGCCAGCAGGCTGATGCCGGCGCCGTAGGAGACGCCCGCCATGCCGATGTGCCGGGCGTCGGACGGGGTGTTGGCGAGCGCCCAGTCGATGACCTTGGAGGCGTCGGCTATGTCGGGCGGTCCCGCCACTTCTATCTCGCCGCCGGACTGCCAGAACCCCCGCACGTTGTACGTGACGACGACATAGCCGGTGTCCGCGAGCTTCTGGGCCTGGACGAGATACTCGGCCTGCGGCAGGCCCCAGCTCGTGGGGAGCACGATGAGCGGATAACGGCGTGTGCCGTCGGCGTCCGCGGGCGTGACGACGTTCCCCTTCAGCACCGTCCCGCCGTCCCCCGTGATGTCGACGAAGCGGACGCCGTTCGACGTCGCCTGGGCGGCCGGGGCGAGCCCGAGGGCGCTGCCGGCGATCAGCGTCGCCGAGACGGCACCCACGGCGGTCGTACGCAGGGCCTTGCGGTGGTTTCCCACGGGTCACTCCTCATATGTCAGAGCAAAGTGACCTGACGGTAACCTCGCCTCCATACCGTAGGTAACCCGTCGGTAAGTTACGTGCGGGTAAAGATAGTTGATGTGTAAGCAGAATCAGGAGGGACGGGAGGAGTCGTGTGCGGCTTCCTCCGGCGCGGGAGCCTGCGCGGCCCGGGTGACGTCTCCCACCAGCTCGACCACGTCCGGTCCGTACGCCTGGGAGTTGACGACCTTCAGCAGCAGGACGAAGGAGCCGCTCCCGTACTTGCGGGCCAGCCGCTCGTGGTGGCGCGCGAGATAGCGGGTAGCCGCCTGGTTGGTGATCGCGGTCTGACCGCAGAAGAGGAAGACGGGGCGTGCGCCGCGGCCCAGGTCCGCCGTGAGCCGGGCGAGGATCACATGCTCGGACCGGCCGGGCTCCAGCAGATGGCGCTCGCTCCCGATGTCGAACGCCCAGCGCTCCGGACCGCGTTCCGCGTCGGTGTTCACCCGTATCCCCGGCAGAAGCGACTGGAGATGGGCGGCCATCCGGCGGTTCGACGCCGGGCCGCCGAGGCAGAACTCCGTGCGCTCGCCGAATCCTTGCCGGGCTGCGTCGTGCGCGACGACCTGGGCGTGGGCGCCGCAGTCCTTGATGAGGGCGGACAGCTCCAGCAGTGCGAACACATCCTGGCGCACCACCGTCAACTCGGGGCCGCCCGCGTCCCGGTTGACCACCAGCAGTGACTCCGAGTTGTCCGGGAGCCCGAAGAACGCCTGCTTGCGGCGGAGTTTGCGTTTCCACAGATACGTCCGGGCGAGCCAGCCGAGCGCGGCGCTGATGCCGGCCGCGATCACCCCCAGGGCGATATTGCGCACGTCGTCGTTCATGGCCGGGCATGGTAGCGGGCCGCTGTGAACCGGTGTTCGATGGGACTGACGGGACCATGGCAATGCGGTTACGCTGCGTGGAAGGAAGTCGACTGGAGGTACGCATGCAACGTCCTGTCCGGCGGAATCTGGCGGTGCTGGCGGTCTCGGCGGCCGTGGTGTCGGTGGGAGCGGCGGCACCGCCGTCGTCCACCCCGGCACCGGAGAAGGTCCCGGTGGCCGTGGGCTACGGCGGGGCCGTGGCGAGCGTCGACGCGGACGCCTCCGCCGCCGGGATCGAGGTCCTGAAGAAGGGCGGCAACGCGGTGGACGCGGCCGTCGCCACGGCCGCCGCGCTGGGCGTCACCGAGCCCTACTCTGCGGGCATCGGCGGAGGCGGCTACTTCGTCTACTACGACGCCAAGTCCCGCACGGTCCACACCATCGACGGCCGTGAGACCGCCCCGCTCACCGCGGACGAGGGGCTCTTCGTGGAGAAGGGCAAGGCGCTCCCCTTCGCCGACGCGGTCAGCAGCGGCCTGGGCGTCGGCACCCCGGGCACCCCAGCCACCTGGCAGAAAGCGCTGGACGAGTGGGGCACGAAGCGGCTCGGCACGGTCCTGAGGCCGGCCGAGCGCATAGCGCGCGACGGCTTCACCGTCGACGACACGTTCCGCTCGCAGACCGCGTCCAACGAGGCCCGCTTCCGCTACTTCCCGGACACGGCCAAGCTGTTCCTGCCGGGCGGCGCGCTCCCCGCCGTCGGTTCCACGTTCAAGAACCCCGACCTCGCCCGCACCTACGCGGAACTGGGCCGGAAGGGCATCGGCGCGATCTACCACGGCGATCTGGGCGACGACATCGTCGCCACCGTCGAAAAGCCACCGGTGGACCCGGCCTCGGGCTGGAACGCCCGCCCCGGCAAGCTGTCCGACAAGGACCTCGCGGTCTACCGGGCCGAACTCCAGGCGCCCACCAAGACCTCCTACCGCGGCCTCGACGTCTACTCCATCGCCCCGTCCTCCTCCGGCGGCACCACGGTCGGCGAGGCGCTCAACATCCTGGAGAGGACCGACCTCTCGAAGGCGAGCGAGGTGCAGTACCTGCACCACTTCATCGAGGCGAGCCGCATCGCCTTCGCCGACCGCGGGCGCTGGGTCGGCGACCCCGCCTTCGAGGACGTGCCGACGAAGGACCTGCTGTCGCAGAGGTACGCCGACTCCCGCGCCTGCCTGATCAAGGACGACGCGGTGCTCACCAGCCCGCTCGCGCCCGGCGACCCGCGCCACCCGGCGGCCTGCGGCGCCCGGGGAACGGCGGCCCCGACGACGTACGAGGGCGAGAACACCACGCACCTGACCGTCGCGGACAAGTGGGGCAACGTCGTCTCCTACACGCTGACCATCGAGCAGACCGGCGGCAGCGGCATCACCGTCCCGGGCCGCGGCTTCCTCCTCAACAACGAGCTGACGGACTTCTCCTTCACGCCCGCCAACCCGGCCGTGCACGACCCGAACCTGCCCGGTCCGGGCAAGCGCCCTCGTTCGTCCATCTCGCCGACGATCGTGCTCGACAAGCACGGCCGGCCCGTCGTCGCCCTCGGTTCACCCGGCGGCGCGACCATCATCACCACCGTGCTGCAGACCCTGACCGGCTTCCTCGACCGGCACCTGCCGCTCGTCGACGCGATCGCCGCCCCGCGTGCCAGCCAGCGCAACGCGGCCCAGACCGAACTGGAACCCGGCCTCTACGACAGCGCTCTGAAGGCCCGGCTCGAGGCGATCGGGCACTCCTTCAAACCGAACCCGGAGATCGGCGCGGCCACGGGCGTGCAGCGGCTGCCCGACGGCAGGTGGCTTGCCGCCGCCGAGAAGGTGCGGCGCGGCGGTGGATCCGCGATGGTGGTGAAACCGGCGCCGTAACGGCCACGCGGTTCACTCCGGGCGGGTGGCCCCGTTCCCCTCCGGGCGGGCCGTCTCGCCGCCCTGCACGGCGGGCGGTGCGGCGGCCTCGCCCGAGCCGGTGGGTGCGGCCGGAGCCGGCGCCGTGGCGGTGTCCCCGCCCTCTCCCGCGGGAGCGGCGCCCGTCTCCGCCCGCCTCGCGGCGGGCGGCTCGGCCCGGAAGGCCAACTGCCCGTCCTCGACGCCCACCTCGACCCGGCCGCCCCGCTCGATACGGCCGTCCAGCAGCAGCCGGGACAGCTGGTTGTCGACCTCCCGCTGGATGGTCCTGCGCAGCGGGCGGGCACCGTACTCCGGCTGGAACCCACGCTGCGCCAGCCAGTCGACGGCCGCGTCGTCGAACGTGACGTCGATGTCCTGGGCGTGCAGCCGGCGCCGCGTCTTGTCGAGCATCAGGTCGGTGATGCGCCGCAGTTGATCCGAGGTGAGCTGCCGGAACACGACGATCTCGTCGATGCGGTTGAGGAACTCCGGCCGGAAGTGCTGGCGCAGCGGGCGCAGGATCCGCTCCCTGCGCGCCTCCTCGTCCGCCTCGGCGCCGCCCGCCCCGAACCCGATGCCGGCGCCGCGCCGGGTGATCGCCTCCGAGCCGAGGTTGCTCGTCATCACGATGACCGTGTTGGCGAAGTCCACGGTCCGGCCCTGGGCGTCGGTGAGCCGGCCGTCGTCGAGGACCTGAAGCAGGATGTTGAAGACGTCCGGGTGCGCCTTCTCCACCTCGTCGAGCAGTAGCAGCGAGTACGGATGCCGCCGTACGACCTCGGTGAGCTGGCCGGCCTCCTCGTGGCCGACGTACCCGGGCGGGGCGCCCACCAGGCGGCTGACGGTGTGGCGCTCCTGGTACTCGCTCATGTCGAGGCGCACCATGCGCTCCTCGCTGCCGAACAGCACCTCGGCGAGTGCGCGGGCCAGCTCCGTCTTGCCGACGCCCGTCGGGCCGAGGAAGAGGAAACTGCCGATCGGCCGGTCGGGACTGGACAGGCCGGCGCGCGAGCGCAGCACCGCGTCGGCGACCACGCTGACCGCCTCGTCCTGCCCGATGACCCGCTGGTGCAGATGCTCCTCCAGCCCGAGCAGCCGCTCCTTCTCCTCCTCGGTGAGCCGGCTGACGGGGACGCCGGTCTGCCGTGAGACCACTTCGGCGATGGCCTCCGCGGTGACCTCCAGGTGCTGACCCTCGTCGGCCTCGGTCTCCCCGGAGGCCTCCCCGATCCGCTCCTTCAGCTCGTTTATGCGGTCGCGCAACCGGGTGGCCTGCTCGTACTGCTCGTCGGCCACCGCCTGGTCCTTGTCCCGGGCCAGCTGCTCGACCTCGCGCTCCATGGCCCGTACGTCCGTGCCCTTGGTCCGGGCGCGCAGCCGCACCCGGGCGCCGGCCTGGTCGATCAGGTCGATCGCCTTGTCCGGCAGATGGCGGTCGGTGAGATAGCGGTCCGAGAGCTCCACGGCGGCGACCAGCGCCTCGTCGGTGTAGCGGACCTGGTGGTGGGCCTCGTAGCGGTCGCGCAGCCCGCGCAGGATCTCGATCGCGTCCGGGACGCTCGGTTCGGGCACGAGGATGGGCTGGAAGCGGCGGGCCAGCGCCGCGTCCTTCTCGATGCGGCGGTACTCCTCCAGCGTGGTGGCGCCCACGATGTGCAGCTCACCGCGGGCCAGGGCGGGCTTGAGGATGTTGCCCGCGTCCATGGACCCGCCTTCCGTGCCGCCCCCGCCCGCTCCGACGACCGTGTGCAGCTCGTCGATGAAGACGATCAGCTCCTCGGAGTGCGCGCGGATCTCGCCCACGATGGTGGTGAGCCGCTCCTCGAAGTCGCCGCGGTAGCGGGTACCGGCGACCACCCCGGCCAGGTCCAGGGCGAAGACCCGGCGGCCGAGCAGGACGTCGGGCACGTCCCCGTCGGTGATGCGCTGGGCGAGTCCCTCGACGATGGCGGTCTTGCCGACGCCCGCGTCGCCGATGAGCACCGGGTTGTTCTTGCCGCGGCGGGAGAGCACCTCGATGGTCTGCTCGATCTCCTCGTCCCGCCCGATCACCGGGTCGATGCGGCCCTGACGTGCGAGGTCGGTCAGATCACGGCCGTACTTGTCCAGGGTGGGGGTCGGGGCGGGGCGCGGCCGCTCCGGTCGCGCCGCCGGGGCGGCCTCGGCCGTCTCGGCCGGCAGGGAGGGCGGTGCGAAGTGCGCCGAATGCAGGATGTGCCCGGCGGCGGAGTCCGGGTTCGCGGCCAGCGCGGTGAGCACATGCTCGGGTCCGATGTAGCCGGCGCCGGTCGACCGGGCCAGGTCGTGCGCGTCCAGCAGGGCGCGCTTGACGGCGGGGGTCAGCGAGAGCGAGGCGGGGGGCGGAGCGTCCTCGGAGACGGGCTGGACCGGCCCGGAGCGCTGGTCGATCTCCGTTGCCAGCGTGTCCGGGTCCGCCCCGGCCCGGCTCAGCAGACTCCGGGTCGGTTCCGCCGCGAGTGCGGCGCGCAGCAGATGCTGGGTGTCGAGGTCGCGGGCACCGTGCTCGACGGCGTACCGCGCGGCGCCGGCGACCAGCTGCCGGGCGGGCTCGCTCAGCAGCCGTCCCAGGTCGATCTGGCGCGGACCGGGGCGCGGTCCGCCGCCGAAGATGCGTCGGAAGAACTCTTGGAAGGGGTCCGAGCCGTAGCCCTGCGGACCGTTGAAGCCGCTGGTCATGGCCATCCGTTCCGGCGTCCCGGCGGGGCCCGGGACACGCTCGTTGATCGACGTGCCGGTGCCGGGTGCCCGGACGGGGCCCGGTTACACCTGTGGGGCGCGCGCGGCGCTCGTAGACCCACGATGGCACGAACGCACTCCGGCGGCATGTCCAGAAACGCCGCTCACCTCGTCCGCGGCGCGGCGCTTGGCGCCGGGGACACCGTCTGCCCGCGGAGTGCATGAACGAGGCCAGCGGCTCGGGCGGTTGCCCTGGTGAGGGCCGGGGCGGTCGCGATACGGCGCGGCGGAGGAGGCCGAGGGCGCCGGGGTCCCGGCCGCGCCTCTCCCCGGGACCGACACCGGATGCGGAGCGCCCTGCGTCCGGTCCGAAAACTCCACGTAGTCATCCCGTAACACAACTGGTGTTATCTATGGGTCGGAGTACTCCAGTCGGGCGGGAGCTGGGCAATGGATGTGGAACAACTCCCGGTGCAGGTACGGGAGTTCGCGGTCTACCTGAACGGGCTGCTGGCGCGGCTCGACCAGGACGGCGGCTGGTGCGGAGTCTTCTGGCAGCGCGATCCCGACGGCATGCGGGCCTGCCTCGACGGCCGGGAGGTGCCTCCCTGGGACGTCTTGGAGGCGCTGCTGCACGACCTCGCCGCGGCCTACGGGCCCGCGAGCGCCGCGCAGGAGGCCGAGCGGGCGCGGGCGCTGCACGGTGCCTCGATGGCCGCGTACGACGCCCGGCCGGGCGGCCGCGACTCCCTCGTCGACCGGCTCGACGTGATGCTCCGCGAACAGCGCTACGCGGCCGAGCGCCAGGCGGAGCTGGTGCGCCGGCTGGAGTCGGCCCCGACCCGGGAGGAAGCCGAGTCGCTCCGCCTCGACCTGGCCTGGGCCCGGGACGACCACGAACGCGCCACCGCCCGCTGCGTGGAACTCCGCCGCCGCATGGCGGCCCTCGACCACCGTGCCCTGCGCCCGCCGGCGCAGGGCACGCGGTCTTTAGGAGCGCCCGGGCCGGCCTGGCGTCCGGGGGCCGGCGAGCGCCCCGGCGGCACGGCCGACCCGGGCCCGGAGGCACCGCCCGGCGTCCGCCCGGACGCCCCGCCTGCCGCGCCCCACGGCCCGCTCGAACAGCACGCCCCGTTCGAGCGGCAGGCCCCCGTCGAGGAGCACGCTCTGTTCGAGCGGCAGGCACCCGTCGAGGAGCACGCTCTGTTCGAGCGGCAGGCACCCGTCGAGGAGCACGCTCTGTTCGGGCGGCAAGCCCCTGTTGTGCCGCCCCACGATGCCGCTTCCGGCACCCCGGCCGCCTTCCGCACCCGAGCGGCGGGCCAGGAGTCCCTAGCCGCGGATCCCGCCGCGCCGGGCCCGGCCCCCTCGGGCCCCGCCCCGGCGCCCTCGGCCAGGCAGCGCTCCAGGCGCCGCCCCCGCGGCAGTGCCCGGTTCGCCGGGATGATGGACATCCAGGAGGCTTCCACGGGCGCCGTGCCCGCCCCCGCCCCCGCCTCCGCGCCCGCCCCCGGCCGCGGGGGCCCGCGCGGCGCCCGGTTCGCCGGAGCCGGGGACACCGGCCCCGAGGCGGTGCGTGAGGAGCGACCTGAGGAGGCCCTGGACCAGGCGGGCCGGCGGATCATCGCGGAGACCGTCGCCGCGCTCGTCCGGATGCGCGCCGAGGGTCGCAGCGGCGAGGCCCACGCCCTGCTCGCCGAGGCCGCCCACTGGCCCGCCGCCCGCTACCCCGCGCTCGCCGCCGAACTGCACCGCGCGGGCCTCGGCGCCGACTGGGCCACCCTCCTGTGGGAGACCGCCGCGCTGCCCGCCGACCGCCTCGTCGCCGCCGCGGACGCACTCACCGCCGCGGGCCGCACCGCGGACGGGGAGCAGATACTGCGCCAGGGCGTGGTACGGCCCGCGGGCGAGATCGGCGAGGCCGTGCTGGGCCTGAACGCCGACGGCCGGCACCGTGAGGTCCGCGCTCTCCTCGACGCGTATGTGCGCGTGCGTACGCCCGAGGAAGCGGCCCGCAGTGTCGCGGCGGATCCGGGGCTGCTCCTGCCGCTCCTCCTCGAGGCGGCCCGGGGTGTCTCCGACGAGCGGCACTGGGACCTCGTCCACGCCCTGAGAGTCGCCGGATTCACCATCTGAGCGGCCCGTCGACAATCCGACCACTTCACCCGCAGGGGTGCGAAACGTGATCGACTCCGCGGGTTGGCGACGATGGTCTTGGCAAGGCCTCCCGCGAGGCTTACGTTCGAGCCTCTACCACCTGTTTCTACGGGCGTAGAGGCTCGCTGACGTCCTCACCGGGACTTGAGGCAAAGGAGCGGCATCATGGCCCACGTCGTACGCGCCGCACTGGTCCAGGCGACCTGGACCGGCGACACCGAATCCATGATCGAGAAGCATGTGGCGCACGCCCGCGAGGCGGCCCGGCAGGGCGCGCAGGTCATCGGCTTCCAGGAGATCTTCAACGCCCCCTACTTCTGCCAGGTCCAGGAGCCCGAGCACTACCGCTGGGCCGAGCCCGTGCCCGACGGACCCACCGTCACCCGGATGCGGGAGCTGGCCCGTGAGACCGGCATGGTCATCGTCGTCCCCGTCTTCGAGCTCGAGCAGTCCGGCTTCTACTTCAACACCGCGGCGGTGATCGACGCCGACGGCTCGTACCTCGGCAAGTACCGCAAGCACCACATCCCTCAGGTCAACGGCTTCTGGGAGAAGTACTACTTCAAGCCGGGCAACCTCGGCTGGCCCGTTTTCGACACCGCGGTCGGCAAGGTGGGCGTGTACATCTGCTACGACCGTCACTTCCCGGAGGGCTGGCGGCAACTCGGTCTCAACGGTGCCCAGTTGGTGTACAACCCGTCCGCCACCTCGCGCGGCCTGTCGGGCTACCTCTGGCAGCTGGAGCAGCCCGCGGCCGCCGTCGCCAACGAGTACTTCATCGCCGCGATCAACCGCGTGGGCCGCGAGGAGTACGGAGACAACGACTTCTACGGCACGAGCTACTTCGTCGACCCCCGCGGCCAGTTCGTGGGGGAGCTCGCCAGCGACAAGGAGGAGGAGCTCGTCGTCCGGGACCTCGACTTCGACCTCATCGAAGAAGTGCGGCAGCTGTGGGCGTTCTACCGCGACCGCCGCCCCGACGCGTACGAAGGACTGGTGAAGCCGTGACCGACCTGTACGCCCGCCACCGGGCCGTCCTGCCCGACTGGCTCGCGCTGTACTACAAGGACCCCCTGGAGATCACCCACGGCGAGGGCCGCCACGTCTGGGACGCCGACGGCAGGAAGTACCTGGACTTCTTCGGCGGGATCCTCACCACCATGACCGCGCACGCCCTGCCCGAGGTCACCAAGGCGGTGAGCGAGCAGGCCGGGCGGATCATCCACAGCTCGACCCTCTACCTGAACCGGCCGATGGTGGAACTGGCCGAGCGTATCGCCCGGTTGAGCGGCATCCCGGACGCCCGGGTCTTCTTCACCACATCCGGCACCGAGGCCAATGACACCGCGCTGTTGCTGGCGACCACCTACCGGCGGAGCAACCAGGTCCTGGCGATGCGCAACAGCTACCACGGCCGCTCCTTCAGCTCGGTCGGCGTCACCGGCAACCGCGGCTGGTCCCCCACCTCGCTGTCACCGCTGGGGACCCTCTACGTCCACGGGGGCGTCCGCACCCGCGGCCCGTTCGCCCACCTGAGCGACGCGGACTTCATCGCGGCCTGCGTCGAGGACCTGAAGGACCTGCTCGGGCACATCCGGCCGCCCGCCGCGCTGATCGCCGAGCCCATCCAGGGCGTGGGCGGCTTCACCTCGCCGCCGGACGGGCTGTACGCGGCCTTCCGCGAGGTGCTCGAGGAGCACGGCATCCTGTGGATCGCGGACGAGGTGCAGACCGGCTGGGGCCGCACCGGTGACCACTTCTGGGGCTGGCAGGCCCATGGACAGAGCGGCCCGCCGGACCTCCTCACCTTCGCCAAGGGCATCGGCAACGGCATGTCCATCGGCGGGGTGGTCGCCCGCGCGGAGATCATGAACTGCCTGGACGCGAACTCCATTTCGACGTTCGGCGGCACCCAGATCACCATGGTCGCAGGGCTCGCCAACCTCACCTATCTGCTGGAGCACGACCTCCAGGGCAACGCCCGCCGGGTGGGCGGAGCGCTCCTGGAGCGGCTGCGGGCGGCGACCGCCCGGCTCCCGGTCGTCCGCGAGGTGCGCGGACGCGGCCTGATGATCGGCGTCGAGCTGGTCAGGCCCGGCACGGACGAGGCCGACCCGGAGGCCGCGGCCGCCGTGCTGGAGGCCGCCCGCGAGGGCGGACTGCTGATCGGCAAGGGCGGCGGGCACAACACCAGCGTCCTGCGCATCGCCCCGCCGCTCACGCTGACCGCGCCGGAGGCGGAGGAGGGCGCCGCGATCCTCGAGCACGCCCTCGGGAGCGTCCGGTGACCCGCGTCCTCCGACAGCGTCGTCACGAGGTGTCCCCGTCGACGAGCCGATGACCTGAGCAAGGGAACGCCGCCATGTCCACCGCCCTGGAACCAGCCCTGTCGGTACGCCAGGTCCTCACCCTGGACCGGGTGCTCGCCGGAGAGCCCGAGGTGGTGGCCGGCGCCGGGCATCTCGACCGGCCGGTGCGCTGGGTGCACGTCGCCGAGGCACCCGACGTCGGAGTGATGCTCAGCGGCGGCGAGATGGTCCTCACCACCGGGGTGCTGCTCGCCGGCGACGTGGAGAAGCAGGCCGAGTACATCCGGTCCCTGCACCGCGCGGAGGCCGCGGCCGTCGTCCTCGGACTCGGCCGAGCCTTCCCCACGCCCCCGGACGTGATGCGCCGGGCCGCCGAGCGCTGCGGACTGCCCCTGGTGGTCCTGCACCGGCCCTTCCCCTTCGCGGAGCTGACCGAGGAGGTCCAGTCCCGGCTGGTGCGGCGCAAGTTCGCGGCCGTGAGCCTGTCGGAGTCGGTCCGTACGGCCCTGACGGGACTCATCACCGCGGGCGCCCCGCTCCAGCGGCTGCTCGACGAGATCGCCGTACACGCCGCCTGTCCCGTGGTTCTCACCAACCTCGCCCACCGGGTGCTGGCCACCGCGGGGGAGCGGTCCGCGGTCGACGACGTGCTGCGGGACTGGGAGCGCATCGCCCGGCAGGCCGGCGGCAGCGAGGGCGACGGCTGGGTCCGCGCCGAACTGGGCGGACGCGGCGAGCGCTGGGGCAGGATCGTGCTGTGCGGCTACCGCGGTGACAGCCCCATCGGGCGCCTGCTCGCCGAACGCGCCGCCGAGGCGCTCGTGCTGCACCGCATGCTCGGCGGGCCGGCGCACTCCTGGGAGGAGCAGTCCGCGCAGGGCCTGCTGACCGACCTGGTCTCCGGAGTCGTACCGGCCCGTCAGCTGCTGCCGAGGGCCCGGGCGGCCGGGTTGCCCGTCAACCGCCGTACCTTCGTCCCTCTCGTCGTACGCGACGGCGAACCGGCCGGACTCGACCGCGTCCTGCGTCTGCTGGGGCTGTCCGGACTCGTCGCGGACCTCGCCGACGGGGCCACCGCCATCCTGCTCAGCCTCGCCCGGGACCAGGACGCCGAGGCGCTGACCGCACACTTCGCCGCCCGGCTGCGGACCGAGTCCGGCACACTCGGAACCGTGGTCGCGGCCGCCGACGCGCGCACCGCCTGGGAGGACGTGCCCGCGGGGCTGCGGGAGGCCCGGCACGTGGCGGACGCCGTCGCCGCCCACTCCGCCGCCCAGGACCTGCCGGCCGTCGTACGGCTCAAGGACGTCCATCTGCGCGGCCTGATCCGGCTGTTGCGTGACGACCCGCATGTGCAGTCCTTCGCCGAACGGGAGCTGGACGGCCTGCTGTGCGGACGCCACGCCGAGCAGGAGCTGCTGCCCGTGCTGCGGACCTATCTCGCCACCGGCCGCAACAAGTCCCGCACCGCCCAGCTGCACCACGTCAGCAGGCCCGCGCTGTACCGCCGCCTGGAGGCCATCCAGGCCCTCCTGGGGGTCGACCTGGACGACTTCGAACAGGCCGCCTCCGTGCACATCGCGCTGCTCGCGCACGACGCCCAACAAGGGTGAGACACCATGGGAACCAGCGGGAAACCGCACCGGACGGGCCGGGGTGACACCGTGGAACGCGGCGCGCCCGCAGACGTGACACGGTGCCACTCAAACCGGTCCGCCGGGCTTCCTAAGCTCGCCGCACACCGAGCGACCGGAGGTCCCGATGAGCAGAGTGGTCCGTGCCGCCGTCTTCCAGACCGCCTGGACAGGCGACAAGGAATCGATGATCCAGGTCCACGAGCAGGCGGTCCGCGACGCGGCCGCTCAGGGCGCCGAGGTCCTGTGCTTCCAGGAGCTGTTCTACGGGCCGTACTTCTGCCAGGTCCAGGACCCCGCGTTCTACGAGTACGCCGAGCGGATCCCGGACGGCCCGGTCGTCAAGCGCTTCCAGGCGCTGGCGAAGGAGTTGGGCATCGTGCTGGTCCTGCCCATGTACGAGGAGGAGCAGCCCGGCGTCCTCTACAACACCGCGGCGGTGATCGACGCCGACGGCTCGTACCTCGGCAAGTACCGCAAGACCCACATCCCGCAGGTGAAGGGTTTCTGGGAGAAGTTCTACTTCCGCCCCGGCAACTCAGGCTGGCCCGTCTTCGACACCAAGGCCGGACGGATCGGTGTCTACATCTGCTACGACCGCCACTTCCCCGAGGGCTGGCGCGCCCTCGGCCTCGCGGGCGCGGAGATCGTGTTCAACCCGTCGGCGACCTCCCGAGGGCTGTCCGGCTATCTGTGGCAGCTGGAGCAGCCGGCCGCGGCCGTCGCCAACGAGTACTTCGTGGGCGCGATCAACCGGGTGGGCGTCGAGGAACTGGGCGACAACGACTTCTACGGCACCTCCTACTTCGTGGACCCGGAGGCGCAGTTCGTCGGCGAGGTGGCGAGCGACAAGGAGACCGAGCTGGTCGTGCGCGATCTCGACCTGGCGAAGCTGCGGGAGGTGCGCGACCGCTGGCAGTTCTACCGCGACCGCGCCCCGGGCGCGTACAGGCCGCTGACCGCTCCGTGACGGGCGGAGCCGCCCGCGCCCCGAAAGGGGCGCGGGTCAGCGGTCCGGCACGCGACCGGGCCGTGTGGGCGCCCCCCACCACAGACAACCCGCACTCCTCACGACCGCCGTCAACGCCCGGAGGGTGAGCATGACTCGTACCGTCATCCGCGGTGGCCTCGTCATCACCGCGTCCGACGAGATCCACGCCGACGTCCTGATCGAGGACGGCCGCATCGCCGCCCTCGCCGCGTCCGGCACCCCGGCCGCCGCGGCCTTCACCGCCGAGCGAAGCGAGATGGGGGCACCCCCGCCCGAAGGGTGGGGGAGGACCATCGACGCCACCGGCAAGTACGTGATCCCGGGCGGCGTCGACGCCCACACCCACATGGAGCTGCCCTTCGGCGGCACCTACGCCTCCGACACCTTCGAGACCGGCACGCGGGCCGCCGCCTGGGGCGGAACGACGACGATCGTCGACTTCGCGGTGCAGAGCGTCGGCCACACCCTGCGGGAGGGCCTGGACGCGTGGCACGCCAAGGCCGAGGGCAACTGCGCCATCGACTACGCCTTCCACATGATCGTCTCCGATGTCAACGCGGAGACACTGAAGGAGATGGACCTGCTGGTCGAGGAGGGCGTCACCTCCTTCAAACAGTTCATGGCGTACCCCGGCGTGTTCTACAGCGACGACGGCCGGATCCTGCGCGCCATGCAGCGCTCCGCCGAGAACGGCGGACTGATCATGATGCACGCCGAGAACGGCATCGCGATCGACGTGCTGGTCGAGCAGGCGCTGGCCCGCGGCGAGACCGACCCCCGCTACCACGGCGAGGTCCGCAAGGCGCTGCTGGAGGCCGAGGCCACCCATCGCGCCATCAAGCTCGCCCAGGTCGCGGGAGCGCCCCTGTACGTCGTGCACGTCTCGGCACAGGAGGCGGTGGCCGAGCTGGCCCGGGCGCGCGACGAGGGGCTCAACGTCTTCGGCGAGACCTGCCCCCAGTACCTGTTCCTGTCCACCGACAACCTCGCCGAGCCGGACTTCGAGGGCGCCAAGTACGTGTGCTCGACGCCCCTGCGGCCCAAGGAGCACCAGGCGGCCCTGTGGAGGGGCTTGCGCACCAACGACCTCCAGGTGGTCTCGACCGACCACTGCCCCTTCTGCTTCGTGGGACAGAAGGAGCTGGGCCGGGGCGACTTCTCCAAGATCCCCAACGGTCTCCCGGGCGTGGAGAACCGCATGGACCTGCTGCACCAGGCCGTCGTCGACGGGCACATCTCGCGCCGCCGCTGGATCGAGATCGCCTGTGCCACCCCGGCCCGGATGTTCGGCCTCTATCCGAAGAAGGGCACCATCGCCCCGGGTGCGGACGCCGACGTCGTCATCTACGACCCGCACGCCGAGCAGGTCATGTCCGCCGAGACCCACCACATGAACGTCGACTACTCGGCCTATGAGGGCAGGCGCACGACCGGCCGGGTCGAGACCGTCCTGTCGCGCGGTGAACCCGTCATCACCGAGCGGGAGTTCACCGGGCACGCCGGACATGGCGTCTACACCCCCCGCTCCACCTGCCAGTACCTCAACTAGGAGTGGCGCACATGGACTTCGGACTCGTCCTGCAGACCGACCCGCCGGCCTCGCGGGTCGTCAGCCTGATGAAGAGGGCCGAACGCAACGGCTTCCGTTACGGCTGGACCTTCGACTCGGCCGTGCTGTGGCAGGAACCGTTCGTCATCTACAGCCAGATCCTGGCGAACACGGTGAAACTGACGGTCGGCCCGATGGTGACGAACCCGGGCACCCGCACCTGGGAGGTCACGGCCTCCACGTTCGCCACCCTCAACGACATGTTCGGCAACCGCACGATCTGCGGCATCGGCCGCGGCGACTCCGCGATGCGCGTCGCGGGCCGCAAGCCCAACACACTGGCCCGGATCAGCGAGGCCATGAAGGTGATCCGGGCGCTGGGCCGCGGTGAGGCCGCCGATCTCGGCGGCGGCACGGTCGTCAGGTTCCCGTGGATCAAGCCCGGTGCCGAACTGCCGGTGTGGATGGCCGCCTACGGCCCCAAGGCGCTGAAGATGGCCGGGGAGGAGGCCGACGGATT
Source organism: Streptomyces glomeratus (assembly GCF_021462825.1). Taxonomy (GTDB): domain Bacteria; phylum Actinomycetota; class Actinomycetes; order Streptomycetales; family Streptomycetaceae; genus Streptomyces; species Streptomyces glomeratus. The sequence goes on from NZ_JAKEEB010000036.1 coordinate 40,527, forward strand.
CATCCTCCAGCTCGCCGACCTCTATCTGACCGAGTACATGGTCAAGGCCGTCAAGGACGCGGCCGCGGCCGCCGGGCGCAACCCCTCCGACGTCAGGGTCTGCGTGGCCGCACCCGCGTACGTCACCGCGGACGACTCGCCCGAGGCGCTCGCCCACGCCCGGGATCAGTGCCGCTGGTTCGGCGGCATGGTCGGCAACCACGTGGCCGACCTCGTCGCCAAGTACGGCGAGCACTCGGCCGCCGTACCGGACGCGCTCACCGACTACATCAAGGCCCGGGAGGGCTACGACTACGCGCACCACGGGCGCAGCGGCAACCCCGACACCCAGTTCGTGCCCGACGAGATCGTCGACCGGTTCTGTGTCATCGGCCCGGTCGAGAAGCACATCGAGAAGCTCACCGCGCTGCGTGACCTGGGCGTCGACCAGTTCGCCGTCTACGACATGCACGACGCGCAGGAGGCCGTCATCGACGCCTACGGATCGCAGGTCATCCCGGCGGTCAACGGCTAGCCGGGGGCCTCCGGGTCCCCCGGCCCCGCTCGTCCCCTTCCCGCTCCCCCGGGAAGGGGGCCAAGGCGCTCCCTGTTGCCTCGTCCTCCGGGGCGCACCCCCCATCGGCGCCACCCGCACGGCGTTTCCCACCCCACCTCACGATGGGCCTGCCCATGACCGACACCGCCCCTCCGGCCATACCGATGTCCGCCCAAGTCACCCGTCCCGACGGCCGCGTGGAGTTCGCCCCCGGCTCTCCACCGCCGAGCGGTCCCTACGCCAACAAGGACCTGCTGCCGGTCCCCGTGGACAGGCGCACCTGGACCACGTACAACTTCTCCGCGCTGTGGGTGGGCATGGCCCACAACACCGCCTCCTGGACGCTGGCCTCCGGTCTGATCGCCGTGGGCATGGACTGGAAGCAGGCGGTGTTCACCATCGCCCTGGCCAATGTGATCGTGCTGGTCCCGATGCTGCTCACCGGGCATGCGGGACCCAAGTACGGCATCCCCTTCCCGGTCTTCGCCCGATCCTCCTTCGGCGTGCGCGGCGCCAACCTGCCCGCCGTCGTACGGGCCCTAGTGGCCTGCGGCTGGTTCGGCATCCAGACCTGGATCGGCGGCGAGGCGATCTACTTCCTCGCCGGGAAGCTCATCGGCGGCAGCTGGGTGAACGCCTCCGAGGTGGGCGGCCAGCCCTGGACGATGTGGCTGTCCTTCGCGATCTTCTGGGTGATCCAGGTCGCCATCATCTACCGGGGCATGGAGACGATCCGGCGGTTCGAGAACTGGGCGGCGCCCTTCGTGCTCGTGGGTGCGTTCGTGATGCTCGGCTGGATGGCCAGCAAGGCCGGCGGCCTCGGCCCGCTGTTCGACCAGCCGTCCAGGCTGGGCTGGGGAGCGGACTTCTGGAAGCTGTTCGCGCCCTCCCTCATGGGCATGATCGGTTTCTGGTCCACTCTGTCGCTGAACATCCCGGACTTCACCCGGTACGGCAAGAGCCAGAAGGCCCAGACCTGGGGCCAGGCACTGGGTCTGCCGACCACGATGACCCTGTTCGCGTTCCTGTCGGTACTGGTCACCTCCGGCTCGCAGGCGGTGTACGGCAAGCCGGTCTGGGACCCGGTGCAGCTGGCGGCCAAGACGGACAGCGTGGTCGGTCTGCTGTACGCGCTGGTGACGGTGCTCGTGGCGACACTGTCCGTGAACGTCGCGGCCAACCTGGTCTCGCCGGCGTTCGACTTCTCCAACATCGCGCCCCGGAGAATCAGTTTCCGCACCGGCGCCCTCGTCACCTGTGTGCTCGGGGTGCTGATCTTCCCGTGGAAGCTCTACTCCGACCCGCGGGGCTACATCTTCACCTGGCTCGGCCTCGTCGGCGGTCTGCTCGGGACGGTGGCCGGCATCCTCGTCGCCGACTACTGGATCCTGCGCCGCGCCCGCCTCGACCTCGCCGACCTCTACCGCGCGGGCTCGGGCCGGTACTGGTACGCGGGCGGCTGGAACTGGCGGGCCGTCGTGGCCCTCGTGATCGGCGGTGTACTGGCGATCGGCGGCGCGGACTTCCACCCGCTGATCGACGGCCGCCCGATCCCGGCCCTGAGGTCCCTCGCCGACTACGGCTGGGCGGTGGGCCTGGGCACCTCCATGGCGGTGTACCTGGCGCTGATGCTGCCGCGGCGCCGCGAGGAGGCCGCCGACTGATGTCCCGGCCGCGCGTGGAGGACGGTCAGCTCTGCTTCCGGCCGTTCTCCAGCGCGGTCACCGCTTCCCGGGCCGCCTTGATCGCACCCTTGTTGATCTCGTCGGTCCCGGGCGCCTTCTTCGTCTCGAAGTCGCTGCCGTTGTACGTGACCGACACCAGCGCGTTGGACGAGCGGACCAGCACCACACCCTCGCGGGTCTCCTGCTTGTCCTCAGTGCTCAGGTTCACCACCGAGTAGCCGGCGTCGCCGATACCGGGGACCGCGCCTCCGCCGCTCTTCTCCGCGGTGCGCTGGGTGTACGCCTTCTGGGCGGCGGCCTGCGAGTCCGTGATCTCGAAGGTCACGTCGAGCCATCGGTAGTCGAAGCCCTTGAGCGCGTTCCAGGAGCAGGTGCGGCGGATGGACGCGTCCGTCGACGGGATCTCCTTGCCGGCCGTCTTGGCGCCCGGGACGAGTGATGTGATCGTGCTCTTGGCCAGGGTGCCGCACGGCGCGGGTGCGGTGGCGTACGCCTTGGCCGTCGCCGCAGGGTTCGCGGACGACGCGGACCCCGGGGAGCCGCTCTGCGCGTCCTGCGTGCCGGGGCTTCCCTGCGCCGACTTACCGCCGGTGGCCGGGGCCGCGGCGAGCGGACCGGACGACAGGGCCCAGCCCGCCGAGGCGAGTACGGCGACCGGCAGCAGGCGCGCGGTCAGGGCGAGCGGCAGAGGCAGAGAAAGCACGGCGCACTTCTCGTGGGGGACGGTGCGGAGGGAGTCCGCACTGCGGACGGGACGCCAGTGTCACATGACTCACTGTGAGGCGGAAGGGCGAACTCGCTCCGTGCCCGCGCGATGACAGCACTCGATGTTGACGGCGTGTGAGTTTCTCTGCGCTCGCCACAGTGTGCCCGTTATGTCCTCGCCTCCGCGGCAAGCGCGGAGGGGACCCGGGCAAGGCTCGGAAGGGGCGGACACCCAAGGCTCGGAGGGCGGACCGTCGCCGCCCTCCGGGTCCTGCCCCGTGCACGGGGCGTTCGCAGCGGACTATCGGAAGATCAGTGCCAACGCGTAGGCCAGGAAGAATCCGGCCACCAGCACGGTGAGAAACATGATCGCGATCAGTGGGCCCTTGCCCCAGCCGCGCGTCCGGTCGTAGACCACGTTCGGGGAGGCACCCGAGGTGCTGCCCTCGCCGGGCGGGGTCTCGCCCGGCGGAACCCCGCCCGGCTCCACGCGGGGTGTCTTCGCCGGCTCGGGCTCGGGGCCGCCGTACTGCCTGTCCCGCATGCCGTCTTCCTTCCTGTCCCGGTCGATACCCTTCCTGCGTCACCGAGTACCCCCGTAATAGCTACTTATTCGGGCAGTACGGGCAAAAGGGGTCGATGGCCGGGGAGGGTCAGGTCTCGCGGGACTCCTCCAGACAGCCCCTCGCCACCGCGCCGGCACGGCTCAGCCAGTCGGCGAGGACGGCGATCTCCTCCTGTGTGTAGTCGGCGAAAAGTCCTTCGAGCAGCGCATGGCAGGGCTCGTGGACGGTCCGCACACGCTCGGCGGCGGCCGGGGTGGCGGCCACGATCACCCGGCGCCGGTCGGCCGGATCCGGCCGCCGGGTGACGAACCCGCCGCGCTCCAGGCGGTTGATGATGCCCGTCACCGCCCCGGTGGTGACGTGCGCGCGCCGGGCCAGGTCGCCCGCGGTGACCGGCGAGTCGCCGGCCCCGGCGATGTACGCGAAGCAGACCAGGTCCGTGACGCTCAGACCGAGGGTCCGGGCGAACTCCTGCCGTCCGATGATGCTCGTCGCGATGAGGTCGTCCAGGGCGGCGAGCGCATCCGTGGCGGAGCCGGGGAGGCGAAGTCTGCCCTCCACTGGGTTTCCCTTAGTGCCTAAGTCGAATTCCTTACTTACCAAGACACCACGGTCCGGCACCGGTGGTGCGGTCATGGCATGCCGTGACGCAGTCCGGGTGGCCGTGGCGCGCGGCGCGGTCCCGTAGCGTCGGACCCCACTCGCCGGCCGGGTGACCCGGCGTCAGGAACCCTGCCGGGTCGGCAGGCCCTTGGACCGCAGCACGGCGTAGCCGATGCCCATGCCCACCGCCAGCGGCCATTCGAGGGCGCCCACCACCGCCAGCGCGCCGAGGCCGGCGTACACGGGCAGTCCGCGTCGGGCGGTCAGCGCGCGGCGGGCGATGGCCACCGGACCCGCGACGGCGTCGACCGCCCAGGTCGCCGCCTCACCGAGGCCCGGGAGAGTGACGGTGATCGTGCGCCCTCCGGACGCGGCGGTGGCAGTGCCCTTCGGTGACTTCCCGGCCGGTCCGGCCCCGGGGCGCCGCGTCTTCTCCGCCCCGGACGGCTTCTTGGCCTCCGACACCCTGGCCGTCCCGGACGGCTTCTTCGCCTCGGGCGTCGCCGTCTCCGAGGCGGGCTGCGACGCCTTGGCGGTGGCTGTGGTCGGGCGCTTCTCGGCAATCCTCGGCGTGGTCACGGCTCACATCCGTTCGTGGGGTCCGGAACATCGCCCCCCGGCGAGGCCAAGCTACCTGCGAACAAAGAGCCCTGCGAGCCGGGAAGCCGTTCGGACCAGCATTCCGGGCGGGCGGTGCCCGGGGGGCTCATGCTGATCGCAAAGGACGAAGGAACGGCCTGCTGCGGAGGTGGCACGCGGATGTCGTTGTTGTCCGGGGTGCTTTCGCCGCTGTCCACACCGCTGTCCCGAAGCCTGGCGGGCGGGCTGGCCGCCGGTGTTCGCGAGGCCGTGGACGGGGCCACCCGGCTGCTCGGGGTACACAGGCGCGACGTGTGGTCCCGCCCCGGGCGCTGTCATATCGATGTGCGAGGGGTGCGCGGGCCGCGGGGCATGTGGGTGGGCCGGATCGTGGAGCGCGCACTCGAGGAGCATCCGGGCGTGGTGTGGGCACGGGTGAACGCCCCCGCGGAACGGGTCGTCGTCGAACTTGCCTCGCCGCCACCGCCCCGGCAGGAACTGCTGCGGATCATCGCCCACGCGGAGGCCCACGGCGCCGCCGCGACCGCGGATCCCGGCGGGTCCGACCCGTGGTGCCCCGAGCCGCACCATCCGTGCGAGGGGCGCCGCACACGGCCGGCGCTTCCGGTCCTCGCGGCGGACGTCGCGGGACTGCTGCTCACGCTGGCCACACGCCTGTCACCGTGGACCCCGCTCCCCGCCGAAGTGGGGGCCCTCGTCTCGGCCGTCCAGTGCCACCCTCTTCTGAACCGGTTGGCGGCATCGGTCCTCGGCCACCGGGAGCGTCCGGAGGCAGCTATTCCGGTGCTCAACGCGATCGTGCAGGGCGTGGCCACCCGCGGCGGTGGGCTGGTCCTCGATGCCGCGCAGCGTCTGGCGCAGTGGCGGGAGGCCAACGCGGCCCTGGAGGCGTGGGCGCGGGCGGAGCCGCGGTTGGTGCGGGGCCCGGAGGACGCGCGGGCCGAGCCGACCGTGACACAACGGCCCCGGGAGCACCAGGACGTGACGGAGCGCTATGCCGCGCGGGCCATGGGGGCGGGCGCGGCCGTCGGCGCCCTGGCAACCCCCGGCGTGGGGCCGAGGCGCGCGCTCGCGGTGGCGTTGTCCAGCATGCCGAAGGCGCCGGAGACCGGGCGGGAGGGCTTCGCCACCACCCTGGCCCGGTTCCTCGCGCTGCGCGGCGTCGTGGCCATGGACCGCGGTGCGCTGCGCCGCCTGGGCCAGGTCGACACCGTGCTCCTGGACGTGGACGTACTGCGCAGCGGACGCCATGAACTGACCGATCTGGAGCTGCTGGGCGGCGCCGAGCCCGCGGACGTCTCCGACCGGCTGTTCGCGCTGTTCGACCCCGCCGCACTCGCCCGCGTGCACCAGGACGACGACGGCTGGGCACTCGGTCCCCTGGAGCGCCTGGATCTAACGGGCCGCACCGGCCGGCGGGCCGCGGACCGGCTGCGGCACCGAGGCAGCGAACAGGTGCTGGGCCTGTCCTGCCGGCGCCGCCTGGTGGCCGTGGCGGGGGTGGCGGCGCAGACGCTGCCCGGCGCGCAGGCCCTGGCGGCCGCGGCCCGCCGCTCGGGGATCCGCGTGGTCCTGGCCGGCGACCGGCCGTATCCGGAACTCGGCTTCGTCGACGCGATGGTGCCGACGGGGAGCCGTCTGGTGGCGTCCGTGCGCGGGTTGCAGGCGGACGGTGCGGTGGTGCTGCTGGTGTCGGGCAACCGCCGTGCGCTGGGCGCGTCCGACTGCGGCATCGGAGTGCACCGCGAGGGAGAGCCACCGGCCTGGGGCGCCCACCTGCTGGTCGGCACCGACCTGGACTCGGTCGCGCTCATCCTCACCGGCGTCGGCGTGGCCCGTCATGTCGACCGGGACAGCGCGGTGCTGGCCGCGAGCGGCAGCGGCATCGGCGCGGTGGCGGCCCTTCGGGCACCGGCCGCCGAGGCGTGCTCGCGCGGACAGGCGGCGTGCAACACCGCCGGGGGCATCGCCTTCGCCCTGGGGGTCTGGCGCGCACGGCAGCTGTGCTCGCGCCCCGTCAGCCCCTCCGTGGAGACGGTGCCCTGGCACCTGATGCCGCCCGCTCAGGTGCTGGGGCGGCTGCGCACGAGCATCGACGGACTGTCCGCGCAGGAGGCCGACGCACGGGCCAAGGAGCCGTCACGGACGGGTGTGACCCCGCGTACGACGCTGCCGTCGGCGTTCGTCGAGGAGCTCGCCAACCCGCTGACACCCGTGCTGGCCGGCGGTGCGGCCCTGGCCGCCTCCGTGGGCTCACGGGCGGACGCCGTTCTCGTCGCCCTGATCACCGCGACCTCGGCGCTGGTCGGCGGCGTTCAGCGGGTGCGGACCGAACGGGCCCTCGCCGAGCTGACCGCCCGTTCCGCCGTGGGCGCCCGGGTACGGCGGGATGGGGCCGAGCGGCTGGTCACCGCGGAGGACCTGGTGCCGGGAGACGTCATCCTGCTCCGGCCCGACGATGTGGTCCCCGCCGACTGCCGCCTGCTTCAGGCCCAGGGCCTCGAGGTCGACGAGTCGTCGCTGACGGGCGAGTCCCTGCCCGTGGCCAAGGACCCGGTTCCCGTGGTCGCCGCGCATCTCACCGACCGCCGCTCGATGCTCTACGAGGGCACCACCGTCTCCGCCGGAGAAGCGGTCGCCGTGGTCGTGGCCACCGGGGCGGCCACCGAGGTCGGGCGCACCATGGCCACCGCCAGGGAGGCGGCACCGGCCACCGGTGTCGAGGCACGGCTGTCGTCCCTCACGAAGGCCAGCCTGCCCCTGGCGACGGGCTCCGCGGCGGCGGTCGCCGGGGCCGGGCTGGTGCACGGGCGTCCGATCGCCGAGAGCCTGGCCTCGGCGGTCAACCTGGCGGTCGCCTCGGTCCCCGAGGGGCTGCCGTTCCTCGTCAACGCGGCCCAGCTGGCCTCCGCGCGCCGGCTGGCCGAACACGGTGCGCTCGTACGCAATCCGCGCACCATCGAGGCGCTCGGCCGGGCCGATGTGCTGTGCTTCGACAAGACCGGCACCCTCACCGAGGGCAATCTGCAACTCGTGGCCGTCAGCGACGGGGAGCGCACGCTCCCCGTCGGCCGGCTCGGCCCGCGGCACCGGACGATCCTGGCCGCCGCGCTCCGCGCCACCCCCGCCGCCCGCCAGTCGGAGCCGATGGCCCATCAGACCGACCGCGCGGTGGACGCCGGGGCCCGCCGGGCCCGGGTTCCGGTCGGCTACGGCGCGCCCCGCTGGCGGCGCACCGGCACCCTGCCCTTCGACCCGTCCCGCGCCTACCACGCCACAGCCGGCCGCACCGCCGGCATCACCCTGCTCAGCGTCAAGGGCGCCCCGGAGGTCCTGCTGGCCCGCTGCCGGCGCAGACGCCTGAACGGGGTGGAGACCGCACTCGACGACGCCGGGCGCACGGCGCTCACCGGGATCACCGAGAAGCTGGCCGGAGCAGGCCGCCGCGTCCTCGCCGTGGCGGAACGCACCATGGAGCCGGGCGAGGAGCTCACCGACGACATGGTGCGCGATCTGAACTTCGTCGGATTCGTCGTCCTGGCCGACCCGGTGCGCCCCGGTGCGGCCCCGGCCACCAGCCGGCTGCGCGCGGCCGGGGTGCACACGGTCCTGCTCACCGGGGACCACGCCGCCACCGCCGAGGCCATCGCGGCCTCCGTCACCGGCGACCGGGACCAAGCCGTGTGCACGGGGCCGGAGCTGGACGAGCTGGACGACGACGCGCTCGACGCGCTGCTGCCGACGGTGGATGTGATCGCCCGGTGCACCCCCCACCACAAGGTCCGTATCGTCGAGGCGTTCCAGCGTCTGGGCCGGGTCGTGGCGATGACCGGCGACGGGGCCAACGACGCCCCCGCCATCCGTCTCGCCGACGTCGGTATCGCGCTGGGGCGACGAGGCACTCCGGCCGCCACGGCCGCCGCCGATCTGGTCATCGGTGACGACCGCCTGGAGACGATCGTCACCGCCCTGACCGAGGGCCGGGCGATGTGGACCTCGGTCAGGACCGCGCTGGCCATCCTGATCGGCGGCAACCTCGGCGAGGTCACCTTCAGCGTGCTGGCCTCCGCACTGTCCGGCAGCTCGCCGCTGAGCGCCCGTCAGATCATGCTGGTCAACCTGCTCACCGACCTGGCCCCCGCCCTCGCCATCGCGGTGCGCACCCCGGCCGAGAGCACCGGGGAACAGTTGCTGCAGGAAGGCCCCCATCAGTCGCTGGGCACCGCGCTCACCCAGGAGATGCTGCAACGAGGGCTCACCACCGCCCTGGGTTCGGGGCTGGCCTGGACGGCCGCCCGCTTCACCGGCACACAACGCCGCGCCGGAACGGTGGCACTGGCCGCGGTGGTGGGCACCCAGCTCGCCCAGACGCTCACCAGCGGCGGTGCGGACCGCCAGGTGCTCGCCGCCACCATCGGCTCGGCCGCGATACTCGTCGGCATCATCCAGACCCCGGGCATCAGCCGGTTCTTCGGATCCACCCCGCTGGGACCCGTCGGCTGGGGCGTCGCCCTGGCGGCCATCATCACCGCCACGCTCCTCCACGCGAGGCTGGAGCCCCTGGCCCGTCGCCTGGCCGGCACGGGCTGGCTGCCCTCGGAGACAGCGGAGTCCGGCGACATCGGGGACACAGCGCCGTCCTCCTCGGCCGCGGCCGCCCTCGCGACGGGCGCGCTGACCTGGGTGAGCGGCGCGCTGTCCCGGCTCGGGCTGCCCACACCGGACCTCGGCCTGCTGACTGTCTGAGGGGCGCCCGTACGAGGACGGCCTCCACCGCGGTGCTCAGTCCACGGGCGGCAGGGCCGCGGACTCCGTGCCAGGTGGCCCGTGTCCAGGCGCGACCGCCACAAGTTCCGGCGGCGGGCGGCCGTGAGCGCGGCCTCGAGCGGTGAGGGCGGCACCGCCAGGACGGGGCAGTCCGCGTGCGCGAGGCAGTAACGGCCGACCGACGGCCCGAACGCGCGGTGCCATCGGCCGCGGTGGCCCGCGCCGACCACCAACACGTCGGCCTCACGGTCCGCGATCGACACCAGCGCCGGGTCGGGGGAGCCCCGGGCGATGAGCGCCCGCATCGGCAGCCCGGTGCCCTCGGCGCCGAACATGCCGTCGAGCGCCTCGAGCAGCCTCTCCCCCGCGCCAGGCGCTCCCACTCCGGCACCATGACGGATGCCGCCGGCGACCGGCGGGAGGCAAGGTCCCTGCGCCTGCCCGGAAAGCAGCGCGATCGGTAGCCTGCCGGGGGAGCAGCGTGATCGGCAGCCTGCCCGGGCATCAGGCGAACCCGAGCCGACCAAGCGGACCGACGCGCGTACACAACGAGGTGAGACGCCAGATGTTCACCACCCGGCCCACGCTCCAGGGCACCTTCGGCATGGTCTCCTCCACCCACTGGCTGGCCTCGCAGTCGGCGATGGCGGTACTGGAGGACGGCGGTACGGCGTTCGACGCGGCCGTCGCGGGAGCGTTCGTCCTGCACGTCGTGGAACCGCATCTCAACGGGCCGGCCGGCGAGGTCCCGATCCTCCTGGCCCCGGCGGGCGGCGAGGTGCGGGTGCTGTGCGGGCAGGGCGTGGCACCCGCCGGGGCCACGACCGCGCACTACCGGGACCTGGGCCTGGCACTCGTACCCGGCACCGGGCCGCTCGCCGCGGCCGTTCCGGGTGCGTTCGACGCCTGGATGCTGCTGCTGCGCGACCATGGCACGAAGTCTCTCGCCGACGTCCTGAAGTACGCCATCGGCTACGCCGAGCACGGGCACCCGCCCGTGGAACGCGTCGGCGAGACCGTGGAGAGCGTACGGAAGCTGTTCGAGACCGAGTGGAGCTCGTCGGCCGAGGTCTACCTGCCGGGCGGCCGGGCGCCCCGGCCCGGTGTGCTGCTGCGCAATCCCGCACTGGCCGCCACCTGGAAGCGGCTGCTCGCCGAGGTGTCCGGAGCCGGGGGCCGGGTGGCGCAGATCGAGGCCGCCCGCGAGGTGTGGCGGTCCGGATTCATCGCCGAGGCCCTTGTGCGGCAGGCGCGGCGGCCCACCATGGACGTGACCGGCGAGCGGCACACCGGCACCCTCAGCGCCGACGACCTCGCCGCCTGGTCGGCGTCCTACGAGGCGCCGGCGTCGTACGACTGGAACGGCTGGACGGTGTGCAAGCCCGGTCCCTGGAGCCAGGGCCCGGTCCTCCTCCAGCAGCTCGCCCTTCTCCCGCCCGAGCTGCCCCGGTACGGCACCGCCGACTACGTCCACCTGCTGATCGAGGGCTGCAAGCTCGCCATGGCCGACCGCGAGGCCTGGTACGGCGACGCGGCCGAAGTGCCGCTGGACGAACTGCTGTCGGACGCCTACAACGCCGGACGGCGCGCCCTGATCGGTGACACGGCGTCGTACGAGCTGCGCCCCGGTACCCCCTCGGGCCGGGTGGCACGGCTGAGCGTGCACGCGCGCGTGGTGGCCCCCGACGAGCGCGGCTTCGACCCGATGGGCGTGGGCGAGCCGACGCTCGTCCGGCACCCGGCGCCCGCGGTGCCCGGCGATCCGGACGCCGGCGCCGACGGGGCGACCCGCGGCGACACCTGCCACCTCGACGTCGCCGACCGCTGGGGCAACATGGTCGCGGCCACCCCCAGCGGTGGCTGGCTGCAGTCGAACCCGGTCGTGCCCGAGCTGGGCTTTCCGCTCGGTACCCGGCTCCAGATGGCCTGGCTGGACGAGGGCCTGCCCAACTCCCTGACGCCCGGGCGCCGCCCCCGCACCACCCTCACCCCCTCCATCGCGCTGCGCGACGGTGTGCCCGTGCTGGCGTTCGGCACGCCCGGCGGCGACCAGCAGGACCAGTGGCAGCTGCACTTCTTCCTCGCGGCCGCCCTGCGCCCGCCGGTCCGCGGCGGCCTCGACCTGCAAGGCGCCATCGACGCCCCGAACTGGCACAACGACAGCTTCCCCGGCTCCTTCTATCCGCGCGGCATGCGGCCCGGCAGCGTCACCGTCGAGTCCCGCACGGACCGCGCGGTCGTCGAGGAGCTGCGCCGGCGCGGTCACGACGTCACGGTCGGCGGCGCATGGTCCGAAGGGCGGCTGTGCGCGGTCGCCCGCGACCAGGAGACCGGCGTGCTGTCGGCGGCGGCGAATCCGCGCGGGATGCAGGGGTACGCGGTCGGGCGCTGACTCAGGCCGACGGGCGACGCCCCCGGCCGACGGGCGACGCCCCCGGTGGAAGATCAGGGCACTCGGTGTTCATGTCGATTCCACCACTTGTACACCGGACCGGTAGGGATTGTCAGTGCCGCATGCTCTCATGGAGGCATGATCGGAGACACCGAAACCATCGACGAGTTTCTCGCCCACCGCACGTCCGACGTGGAGGAGGCCGTCCGCACGGCGGCCGCCACCGAGATCATGCCGCGCTTCCGCCGCCTCGCCGCTCACGAGATCGACGAGAAGAGCGGCCCCCACGACCTGGTCACGGACGCCGACCGCAAGGCCGAGGCGTATCTCACGGAGGCGCTCGGCAAGCTGCTGCCCGGCTCGGTCGTGGTGGGCGAGGAGGCGGTGCACGCCAATCCGGCGACCTACGACGCGATCCGCGGCGAGGCACCCGTGTGGATCGTCGACCCCGTCGACGGCACCCGCCAGTTCGTCCACGGGGACCCCGGATTCTGCACCCTGGTCGCGCTCACCCAGGGCGGCGTCGTGCACGCCTCGTGGACCTATGCACCGGTCCACGACCGGTTCGCCACGGCGATACGGGGCGGGGGCGCGTTCCTCGACGGCAGGCGCCTGCACTCCGGCTCACCCGTCGCGGGCCGTGACCTGGAGGTGGCCACGTCCCACCCGTTCTACACGACGGACGACCAGAAGCGTGCGCTCCTCGGCCTCCAGACGGAGGGCGTCCGCCCGCGCTCGTGCGGATCGGCGGGCCTGGAGTATCTGCAGATCGCCCAGGGCCTGCTCGACGCGACGGCCTTCTGCTGGGAAGCGGCCTGGGACCACGCCGCGGGCCTGCTGCTGGTCCAGGAGGCGGGCGGCAGCCACCTCACGATCGCGGGCGAGCCCTTCCGCATCACCGGGGGCAACACCCTGCCCTTCACCGCGGCCCGGGACGAGGCCACGGCGCGCCGGGTGGTGGAGCTGCTGTCCCGCGGGACCTGACCGCCCGCGCCGACGGGCGAGAGCGCCCTGCCGGGCGCCGGAAACGGAACCGTAGCCTCACCCGATGGCCGCCCCCCGCGCCGCAGCCGCGCCGGAACTCCGGCATATCCTGATGCCCAGTGGCCGTCGGCTGACGAAGGAGTCCGAAGGTGCCGTCGATGCTCGATGCGGTCGTGGTGGGGGCCGGGCCCAACGGACTGACGGCTGCCGTGGAGCTGGCCCGCCGGGGCTTCTCCGTGGCCGTCTTCGAGGCCCGCGACACCATCGGGGGCGGCGCCCGCACCGAGGAGCTGACGCTGCCCGGTTTCCGGCACGACCCGTGCTCCGCCGCACATCCCCTCGGCATCAACTCGCCCGCGTTCAGAGCACTGCCCCTGGAGCGGTACGGCCTCGAATGGCTGCACGCAGACCTGCCCATGGCGCACCCCTTTCCCGACGGCACGGCCGCGGTGCTGTCCCGCTCCGTGGCCGAGACGGCCGCCTCGTTCGGCCCCCGGGACGCGGGCGCCTACCGCCGGCTGGTCCAGCCCTTCCTGAGGCACTGGGACACGCTGGCCCGGGACTTCATGTCCCTGCCGCTCACCGCCCTCCCACGCGACCCGGTCACCCTGGCCCGCTTCGGCCTCGTCGGCCTGCCGCCCTCGACGTGGCTGATGCGCCGCTTCCGCGACGAGCGGGCCAAGACCCTGTTCGCCGGGCTCGTCGCACATGTGATCGCTCCGCTGGACGGCTTCGCCACCGGCGCGATCGGCCTGGTCTTCGCGCTGGCCGCGCACGCCCGCGGCTGGCCCGTGGCCCGCGGCGGCTCCCAGTCCGTCTCCGACGCGCTGGCCGCGTATCTGAAGGACCTGGGCGGCACCGTCCACACCGACTACGAGGTCAAGCGCCTGGACGACCTCCCGCCGGCCCGCGCCTATGTCTTCGACACCTCGCCCACCGCCCTGGCCCGTATCGCGGGCCTCGGGCGGTACTACGACAAGTACCGCTACGGCCCCGGCGTCTTCAAGATCGACTACGCGCTGGACGGCCCGGTGCCGTGGACCGCGCGGGAGCCGCGCGTCGCCGGCACCGTACAGATCGGGGCGGACAGCGCGGAGATCGGCACCGCCCTGCGCGCCGCGTCCCGGGAGGGCCGCGCCCCCGAACGGCCGTTCCTCATCAGTGTCCAGCCCAGCGTCGCGGATCCCGGCCGCGCCCCGGCCGGCAAACACGTCTTCTGGGTGTACGGCCATGTGCCTCATGCCTGGCGCGGGGACCTCACCGACGCCATCGAGCGCCAACTGGAGCGCTACGCCCCGGGCTTCCGCGACCGCGTACTCGCCCGTGCCACCGCGGGACCGCCCGAACTGGCCGCCCGCAACGCCAACTACATCGGCGGCGACATCGCCTCCGGCGCGACCTGCGGACTCCAGCTGCTGCTGCGCCCGAAACCGTCCCTGTTCCCGTACCGCACCCCGCACCCGGCGGTGTTCATCTGCTCGTCGGCCACCCCGCCGGGTCCCGGCGTGCACGGCATGTCCGGCCACAACGCGGCGAAGGCCGTATGGCGGAGGCTGAGGCAGTCATGACCACCCTCACGCTGGTACAGGGTGACATCACCCGGCAGAGCGTCGACGCCATCGTCAACGCGGCCAACTCCTCGCTGCTGGGCGGAGGAGGCGTGGACGGCGCGATCCACCGGCGCGGCGGACCGGCGATCCTCGAGGAGTGCCGCGGACTGCGCGCCTCCCGGTACGGCAGGGGCCTGCCCACGGGCCAGGCGGTGGCCACCACGGCGGGTGAACTGGACGCGCGCTGGGTGATCCACACGGTCGGACCCGTGTACTCCGCGACACAGGACCGCTCGGATCAACTGGCCTCCTGCTACCGGGAATCGTTGCGCGTCGCCGACGAACTCGGCGCCCGTACCGTCGCGTTCCCCGCGATCTCCACCGGCGTCTACCGGTGGCCGATGGAGGACGCCGCCCGCATCGCGGTGGAGACGGTGCGCGCCACGGACACGGCGGTCGAGGAGATCAGGTTCGTCCTCTTCGACGAGCGGGCCTACACGGCGTTCGCCGCACAAGCCGGCTGACGGCGCAGACACCCTCGGTCGGCGGGGCGGGGAGAACGGCAGGCAGGCCCAGGTCCATGTCGGAATTCCGCCAGCCCCGGACGCCGCCCGTGACCGATGCTGAAGTCATGCGGAACGGAATGCACACCGACAGGGAGCGCTGTGTGCGCGCGGTCCAGTCCAAGGACGCGCGCTTCGACGGCTGGTTCTTCACGGCGGTCCTGACCACGCGGATCTACTGCCGTCCCAGCTGTCCGGCGGTACCGCCGAAGCCGGAGAACATGACGTTCCACCCCAGCGCGGCCTCCTGCCAGCAGGCCGGGTTCCGCGCCTGCAAGCGGTGCCGCCCGGACACCAGCCCCGGCTCGCCCGAGTGGAACCAGCGTGCCGACCTCGTCGCCCGCGCCATGCGGCTCATCGCCGACGGAGTCGTCGACCGGGAGGGGGTCCCCGGCCTCGCCGCCCGTCTCGGCTACAGCACCCGCCAGATCGAGCGCCAGGTCCTCGCCGAGCTGGGCGCCGGGCCCCTCGCGCTCGCCCGGGCCCAGCGCGCCCAGACCGCCCGGCTGCTCATCGAGACGACCGCACTGCCGATGGCCGACATCGCGTTCGCGGCCGGCTTCTCCTCGATCCGCACCTTCAACGACACCGTCCGCGAGGTCTTCGCGCTCTCCCCGAGCGAGCTGCGCGGCCGCCGCCCGAAGAACACGGTGACCGTTCCCGGCGTCCTGAGCCTCAGGCTGCCGTTCCGGGCCCCGCTCAACCCCGACAACCTCTTCGGCCACCTCGCGGCGACCGCCGTCCCGGGCGTGGAGGAGTGGCGGGACGGCGCCTACCGGCGCACCCTCGGGCTGCCCTACGGCCATGGGATCGTGGCGCTCACCCCCCGGCCCGACCACATCGCATGCCGGCTCACCCTGAGCGACCTGCGCGACCTGCCCGTCGCCATCAGCCGCTGCCGTCGCATGCTCGACCTGGACGCCGACCCGGTCGCGATCGACGACCAGCTGCGCACGGATCCGGTGCTGGCCCCCCTCGTCGACAAGGCGCCCGGCCGCCGGGTCCCGCGGACCGTCGACGAGGCGGAGTTCGCCCTCCGCGCCGTCCTGGGCCAGCAGGTCTCCACCGCCGCGGCCCGCACCCACGCGGCCCGCCTGGTCACCGCGCACGGCGAGGCGGTGAAGGACCCCGAGGGCGGCCTCACCCACCTCTTCCCGGCCCCCGAGGCGCTGGCGGCGCTCGACCCCGAGTCGCTGGCGATGCCCCGCACACGCCGTACGACCTTCACCACCCTGGTACGCCAACTCGCCGACGGAACGCTCCACCTGGGCGCCGAGAGCGACTGGGAGGACAGCCGCGCCCGGCTCCTCGCCCTGCCCGGTTTCGGCCCCTGGACGGTGGATGTGATCGCGATGCGCGCCCTCGGCGACCCGGACGCGTTCCTGCCGACCGACCTCGGCATCCGCCGTGCCGCGCGGGAGCTGGGACTGCCGTCCACCCCGGCCGCGCTCACGGCCCGCGCGGTGGCCTGGCGGCCCTGGCGGGCGTATGCGGTCCAGTACCTGTGGGCGACGGACAGCCACCCGATCAACTTCCTTCCCGTCTGAGGACATCCGTTCCAGAACATCCGTCCGAGAACATCCGTCCGAGGACATCCAGCTGAGGACATCCGGTGAAACAGCACACTGTCATCGACAGCCCCTACGGCCCGCTCACCCTCGTCGCCGACGACGGGATGCTGTGCGGCCTGTACATGGCCGGCCAGCGCCACCGCCCGCCGGAGGAGACCTTCGGCGAGCGTGACGCGAGCCCCTTCGGTGAGGCCATGGACCAGCTGACGGCCTACTTCGCGGGCGAGTTGCGGGAGTTCACCCTCGAACTGCGCCTGCACGGCACACCGTTCCAGCGCGGCGTATGGGACCGGCTCCGCCGCATCCCCTACGGTGAGACCCGCTCGTACGGCGAACTGGCCGCCGCCCTGGGCAACCCGGGCGCCTCCCGCGCGGTCGGCCTCGCCAACGGCCGGAACCCCGTCGGCATCATCGTCCCCTGCCACCGCGTCATCGGAGCGGGCGGCGGTCTGACCGGCTACGGCGGCGGACTGGACCGCAAGCGCCGGTTGCTGGACTTCGAGCGGGGAACAGCGTTGTTCTTCTAGTCCTGGCGCAGCCCCGAGCAGCCCCCAGCAGCTTCGGCGGCGCCGTGCCGGCGGGCTCCCGTACGGTCTCGTCGGCGCGGTCGTCGTATGGGGTCGGTTCGGCGTTCATGATGGTCAGCCGGGCCCCGTGGTCGGCCGCCAGGCCCGCGAGCCCGGCGGCGGGCTGCACCTGGAGGCTGCTGCCGACTGCGAGGAACACCGTGCACGCCTTGGTGATGGCGACGGCCTCGGCCAGCACCGCCGGGTCGAGCCGCTCGCCGAACATCACCGTCGCCGACTTGAGGATCCCGCCGCACTCCAGGCACGGCGGATCGTCCTCGCCCGCCTCGACGCGGGCGAGCGCGTCCTCCATCGGCCCGCGGGCGTGGCACTTGGTGCACACGACGCTACGTGCGGTGCCGTGCAGTTCGAGGACCTTGCGGGCGGGCATCCCGGCGAGCTGGTGCAGTCCGTCCACATTCTGCGTGATCACCCGGACGGGGACCCCGGATCGCTCCAGTTCGGCCACGGCCTGGTGCGCGGCGTTCGGTTCGGCCGTCAAGGTCCGGTTCCTGCGCCGCATCTGCCAGGACTGCCGCCGGATCTCCGGGTCGCCCATGTAGTACTCGTAGGTCACGAGCTTCTGCGCCTCCGGGTCCCGCCGCCACAGCCCGCCCGGTCCGCGGTAGTCGGGGATCCCGGAATCGCAAGGCATCGGTGGATGTAACACAAGCTTCCTGCGTCTGAGACCTGAAGGAGTGGGCACGCTCAGCCGGTGGAGTACGACCTTCGCCCCCGGCGTCAGCCGAAACCACTTAACTCGACCACACTCAACTCGGGACAGTCGCGCCCTCTACCGAACCCGGAGCGGTTCACTTCGGTCGCCCAGTCCGCACTCTGCGGGGTGCCGTGGGACCGCGGGAATGAGCTGTCATGGCCTTCCGTATGGTCACGGGCGGCTGCATCCAAGGTTGACCATAGGGCTACCTGAATCGACCATGACAATAGCGGGCCCCCGTAGCAGCCCCGTTGCACGTTTGGAAGATCGCCTGTCACTACGGGATATGAGTGAGCTTGAGGAACAGCGAGAACGAGAGAACGCTCAAGGCGTCTGTCGCCAATCGAGGCATGCGCATGCCATCTCTTGTTTCAACGCTACTGCTGTAACGATCACTGCCGTGTACACGACTACTGGATCGTTGGCGGCTACAGGAATCGCAGCCGGCCTCTCCGTTGCCCTTGTCTGGATCGCGCAGCGGGATTCGTAGAGTGGCAAGAGCGTTGGTCGGAGGGGGAGGCGATTTGCACGCAGATGATGCTTGTGAAGCCTTCATGCGCGGGGAGTACGCAGTGCTGGTCCGGCATGTGGTGACTTTGGGATTTGAGAGGCAGCTTGCCAAGGACGCGGTTCAGGAGACCATGGTCGATCTCTTCAGGCAGTGGTCGGAAGTGAGGGACCCCAGAGCATGGGTTCGCACAACTGCAGCACGTCATGCAAAACGCCTGAAAGATCGGGAAGCGCGGCAGCGGGCACTCGACACTGAGGCGTTCATACGGACATCTTCAACGCTTCCTGGTCCGGAGGTCGGAATGGCCGCAAAGGAAGAGCTGTTCATCGTCTTGAAGGCCCTTCAGGAACTTCCGGAGCAGCAGCGTTCAGTCATGGCGTGGCACTTCGATGGATACAAGCCATCTGAAATTGCCCACCATCTGGGTGTTTCTGCGGTAACGGTGCGGTCGAACTTGCGGCATGCTCGTGAACGCCTCAAACCGCTCTGGCACGAGACAGGCGCTGAGGGGGGCGGTGAAAAATGAATTACGAGGAAGAGTTCGATATTTGGACGGAAAGTGTGGCCAGTCAGTTGGCCTCCGGGCTGTCCGAGGCGGCTGAGGCAGCTGAGGGAATTCGACAAGCTCGCTCGCGGGCAGCATCGGCAGACTCGCCGACTTCTGAAGGTACTGAGCAGCGGAACCCGATGGATCTAAGCTGGGCCGGGCAGATGGAACGGGGAACCCGGAGGCGCGCTCTCTCAGCGTGGGGAACGGTTGACACGACGTCTCGTTGCCGTCTTGCCACCTCCGATGAACCGCCCGACGGGCACTTGAACGGCCCTGCCGCCGAATCCCACAACCACTTCGTCGACTACGATGAACTGCCCGAGGGGTCCTTCTACGACCCCGACGCCGAGTACGAGCCTGATCCGGAGTACGCGGCCACGCTCGCGCCCGACGCGGCCCGCCAGCGCCGTGAGCGCATCGGTCCGACCGGGCGTTTGCTGCCGTACTTCCGGATCCCGGGCCCGCTGGTCGATCACGGCCCCGCGACGATCATCGCGATGTGCAACCAGAAGGGCGGCGTCGGCAAGACGACGTCGACCATCAACCTGGGTGCCGCGCTCGCGGAGTACGGCCGGCGCGTACTGCTGGTGGACTTCGACCCGCAGGGCGCGCTGTCGGTCGGTCTCGGCGTCAACCCGACGGAGCTGGACTTCACGGTCTACAACCTGTTCATGGAGCGGGGCATGTCCGCGGACGAGGTCGTGCTAAAGACGGCGGTCCCCAACATGGACCTGCTGCCGTCCAACATCGACCTGTCCGTCGCCGAGGTCCAGCTGGTCTCCGAGGCTGCCCGCGAGTCGGCCCTGCAACGAGCTCTGATGCCGCTGATGTCCGACTACGACTACATCCTGATCGACTGTCAGCCCTCGCTTGGCCTGCTCACCCTGAACGCCCTGACGGCCGCGCACAAGGTGATCGTGCCGCTGGAGTGCGAGTTCTTCGCCCTGCGTGGTGTGGCCCTGCTGGCCGAGACGATCGAGAAGGTCCAAGAGCGGCTCAACCCCGAGCTGGAACTGGACGGCATCCTGGCCACGAGGTACGACTCGCGCACGGTCCACAGCCGTGAGGTGCTGGCCCGTGTGGTCGAGGCGTTCGACGACCACGTCTACCACACGGTGATCGGGCGTACGGTCCGCTTCCCGGAGGCCACGGTCGCCGGTGAGCCGATCACGACGTACGCCTCCAGCTCCGTCGGTGCCGCCGCCTACCGCCAGCTCGCCAGGGAGGTGCTCGCTAGAGATATCAGGAATTCGTGACGGGCCATACGAACTCGTCACACGGTTAGGGGCGGGCCTTCGTGAGGTGTCTTGAGTAGATAAGTCCTGAGGCCACGGAGACGAGGGTGTGATAAAGGTGCAGGCGCCTTTCCCAGCGGACGGCCAAGAGCTTGAAGTGGTGCAGAGGCGACAAGGGACGATGTAGCGGAGCTAGCCCAGGTCCTCGATCGTTCGGAGTGCGCCTGCGGAGGATCACCGCTAGGACGCGGCGTCTGTGCAACTCGTGCCGCTGGCTGCTGTCATAGCCCTTGTTGCCCGGAAGCGCGTCGGAATGCCTGCGTGGGCGGCCCGGCTCTGGCGACGGGCGGAATCCCTGTGTCTGGCGAGGCCCCCCGAGGCAGGTCTACTGATCACGCCCGGTATGCAACGTGCTCAAGAGATCGGGCAGCGCAGCGCCGATAGGGGTCCGTATGACGTCGTCGGCGCGGTCGTCGTACGGGGTCGGTTCGGCGTTCACGATGATCAGCCGGGCGCCCCGGTCGGCGGCGATGCCGACGAGGCCTGCGGCGGGTTGGACCTGGAGGCTGGTTCCCACGGCGATGAAGAGCTGGCAGGCCTTGGTGATGGCGATGGCCTCGGCCAGTACCCGAGGGTCGAGGCGTTCGCCGAACATCACCGTCGCCGACTTCAGGATCCCGCCGCACTCCAGGCACGGCGGGTCGTCCTCGCCAGCCTCGACCCGGGCGAGGGCGTCCTCCATGGGTCCGCGCGCGTGACACCTCGTACAGACGACACTGCGGGCGGTGCCGTGCAGCTCCAGCACCTTGCGGGCGGGCATGCCGGCGAGCTGGTGTAGCCCGTCCACGTTCTGCGTGATCACCCGGACCGGCACCCCGGACCGCTCCAGCTCGGCCACGGCACGGTGTGCGGCGTTCGGCTCGGCCTTCAGCGTCCGGTTGCCGCGCCGCATCTGCCAGGACCGCCGCCGGATCTCCGGATCGCCCATGTAGTACTCGTACGTCACGAGCTTCTCGGCCTCCGGGTCCCGCCGCCACAACCCGTTGGGCCCGCGATAATCAGGGATCCCCGAATCGGTGGAGATACCTGCGCCACTGAGAATGGCTACAAGAGGCCTGTTCATGAGCCGAGAGTAGGACGTCCGGCTGCTCGGGGCGAACGGATTCAGGGCGGGCGTTTCGCCCGTAGGTTCCGCCGGATACTAAGGCGCGCGCCGATAGCAGTCGCTGCCCGCAGGCGGGAGGCCCCCCTTCGACTACGGCATCAGCCCGCAGATGGATACTTGGGTACAAGTAGGCCCGACCGGCAAGAAGTTGCTGCCTTTGACGGTCAAGAACGCTGGTCCGACGTGGGCTTCGAGTGGTCACGAGCACTGAGGTGAGCGAGGCACTCGATCGGGTGGTTGAGGTGCTGGCGGGGGTGAGTGAGGAGGAGGGGCAGCTGCGCTGGCTGCGGTCGGCGCTTCGGTCCCTCGCCCGTCGGCGCGGCCGGGGCCCTCTCGGACGCCGTTGTCGGGCCCTGGAAGTACCCCGTACATCGTTTCCGAGGTGGAGTGGGTCTGAGGGGCCTGCCCGGCTTGCGTGACTGCTCGACCCCGAGCCTCTTTTCCTGATGGGAGAGGGCTCGTAGGAGGGCTGGGTCGGGTCTTGCGTTGTCGGGGCGGTGTGGGTTCGGAGTGGCTAGCCTGGTTGTGCCGCAGCGGGGACCGGTGTGGGGTGGTGTGCGGCAGGTACGGGGGGTCTTCATGCATCCGACGGACGGCACTGTCCATGCCCTGGCGGAGGCCGGTATGGATGAGGTGTTCTTCAGCTATCCCAGAGCGGATCGCGCCGCGGTTCTGCCGCTGGTGGAGGCGCTCAGGGAGGCAGGGGTGGGCGTCTTCCTGGACGAGTCGGGGATCGACGAGTTCGAGGGCATCACCGACAGGATCCGCGCGGCGCTGGCAGGGGCGCGGCTGTTCGTGGCCTACTGCTCGGCCACCTATCCCACTCGTCCGGCTTGTCAGTGGGAGTTGCTGACTGCGTTCCGTGCGGCTACCGCGCTGGGGCGAGCGAGCGAGCGCATCCTGGTCATCAATCCGGAGCCTGTTGCGGATCACATCCAGCCGGTGCAATTACGCGACGCCCGGTACTGCGTCACTGCCGAGCCGGCCTCTACGGCGCGTCTGGTCGAGCGGGTCGTGGCACGTGCTGGGATGTCTCCGGGATGTCTCGGGGATGCGATCGAGTCGGAAAGGCCGGTGTGGCGGCCGCTGGAACATCTGGGTTCGGAACGGTTCGTCGGCCGGGTGAACGAGTTCTGGCAGTTGCATCATGCACTGCACGCGTTCGAGTACCCGGCGACACAGGACGGGGCGTCGGCCGGCCAGGCCGTCGTCATAGGTTTGGGTGGAGTGGGCAAGACGCTGCTGGTCGAGCAGTACGCCCGCCGCTTCGCCTCCTTCTATCCGGGCGGGATCTACTGGTTCACCTCGGCCGCCAGCCACAGCCCTGACGCGCCGAACCCTGACAGTGGGCAAGCGGATGTGCGGGCGCAGCACTACCAGCAGGTTGCGGCGGCCCTCGCGCTCGACGCCACCGCATACGATCCGGCGCAGGTACGGGAGGCCGCCCGCCAGCACATCCACACGGTGGGCGCGCCGTGCCTGTGGATCGTCGACGACGTTCCCGGTGAGCTTCCTCCCGACGTGGTGCGGGAGCTGGCGGCGCCGCATCCGCTGGGCCGCACGGTCATGACCACACGCTGGCGCGGTTACCAGCTGCCCGTCATCGACGTCGATGTACTGCATCCGGATGAGGCCTACCGCCTGCTCACCACCGCCCGCATCCCAAACGATCCGGCCGAAAGGACAGCCGCGCGGACTTTGGTGCGGCGCTTGGGCAGTCACGCCCTGGCCGTCGACCTGGCCCGCGGCTGCCTGGCCGACCAGCCGGGCCTGACCTACACCGAGCTCCACAGTCAACTTGATGACACCCGGCACGGCGACGCCTTCCAGGATCTGGTCGACGACCTGTACATGCAGGTGCCCACCGACCACACCAGCGACATCGCCGCCACCTTCGCCCGCAGTCTGCGCCACCTCGACGACCACGCCTTGACGCTGGTGCGGATCGCTGCCCTCCTCGCTCCCGCCCCGCTGCCCGAACGCCTCCTCACCAGCATCAGCAGCAATCTGAGCCAGGAGGATGACCAGAGCACCCAGCGCGCGGACCGACGTGCCCTGTCCGCCGCCCAGCGGCGCTCCCTCATCCGCCAGACGGGCACCGAGCCCCCGAGCTGGTTCGTGCACGCCCTGGTCAGCCGCACCCTCATTCTGGACCCCGAAGCAGCGCATCTGAGGCCTACGCTGCGCCGAGCGGCTCTTGCGGCCACCACGCGCCTCATGCAGGCCGTCTACACCCCCGGCCGACTTGACCTGGCCGACGTCATGCCCCACGCGCGCGCCCTCGTCGAAGAGCTCGACACCGGCGAAAGCCTCGACCTGCTGGACAGCGTGGCCCGCTACGACTACGAGAGCGGACAACCCGCCGGCGCCGTACACCATTACCAACGCCTGACCGAGGCACGCACGACCCGGCTGGGCGAAGACCACCCCGACACCCTGGCCTCCCGCAACAACCTCGCCGGCGCCTACCGAGCGGCGGGGGACCTGGGCCGGGCCATCCCCCTGTACGAACAGACCCTCACCGACAGCCGACGGGTGCTGGGCGAGGACCACCCCGCCACCCTGATCTCCCGCAACAACCTCGCCAGCGCCTACGAGTCGGCGGGAGACCTGGCCCGGGCCATCCCCTTGTACGAACAGAACCTCACCGACCGGAAACGGGTGCTGGGCGAGGGGCACCCCGACACCCTGATCTCCCGCAACAACCTCGCCGGCGGCTACCGAGCGGCGGGGGACCTGGGCCGGGCTATCCCCCTGTACGAACAGACCCTCACCGACAGCCGACGGGTGCTGGGCGAGGACCACCCCGCCACCCTGACCTCCCGCAACAACCTCGCCGGCGCCTACGAGTCGGCGAGGGACCTGGGCCGGGCCATCCCCCTGCACGAACAGAACCTCACCGACCGGAAACGGGTGCTGGGCGAGGACCACCCCGACACCCTGATCTCCCGCAACAACCTCGCCAGCGCCTACGAGTCGGCGGGAGACCTGGCCCGGGCCATCCCCTTGTACGAACAGAATCTCACCGACCGGAAGCGGGTGCTGGGCGAGGACCACCCCGCCACCCTGACCTCCCGCAACAACCTCGCCTACGCCTACCAGTCGGCGGGGGACCTGGGCCGGGCTATCCCCCTGTACGAACAGAACCTCACCGACAGCCAACGGGTGCTGGGCGAGGACCACCCCGCCACCCTGACCTCCCGCAACAACCTCGCCGGCGCCTACGAGTCGGCGGGGGACCTGGGCCGGGCTATCCCCCTGTACGAACAGAATCTCACCGACAGCCAACGGGTGCTGGGCAACAACCACCCCGACACCCTGGCCTCCCGCAACAACCTCGCCGGCGCCTACGAGTCGGCGGGGGACCTGGGCCGGGCTATCCCCCTGTACGAACAGAACCTCACCGACAGCCAACGGGTGCTGGGCGAGGACCACCCCGACACCCTGGCCTCCCGCAACAACCTCGCCAACGCCTACCACTTCGCGGGAGACCTGACCCGGGCCATCCCCTTGTACGAACAGAACCTCACCGACCGGAAACGGGTACTGGGCGGCGACCACTTTGGAACCCTGGTTGCGCGGAACAACCTCGCCTATGTCCGCCTTGCCGCCGACGCCAAACAGCAGTCAGCCATCGCCACCATCACCGCCCGGCCGCGTCCCCCAGAGAAACAGCTGCCCCCCCATCCTCACACTGGTACGGACTAGCAGGGTGCGCTTGTGGTCCGCGCTCTGCACCACAAACGCACCAGATCGAGCGGGGAGCAGCGGGGAACCACGGGGAAAGCAGCCGAGCCCCACAGGGACACTCCTCGGCCGTTCGCCCAGTTCAGCGCCCGAACGGGACCCAAATGATCTCAGCTTCCCAAGCTGAGAGCTCGGGCACCGTCGTCACGGTTCGGTCGTCGCCGCTTGCTCTGGGGCGCCGGCAGCGTGGTTGAGGCCGGTGGGGCGCAGCCCTGTCCGCTTCCAGTGCAGCCGTGCCCATGCCGATGGCTTCTTCGATCTCACTGGTGCGGGCAGCGGCGACGCCGAGGGTGAGGCGGGCCTCGGCGGCTCGCATGGGGGAGATCTCGGTTCCGTTGGGGCCGGTGCTGATGCGGATCACTGATCGGGCGTGGGCGGCGGCGCGCTCGTCATCTCCGAGGAGACGGTAGGCGTCCATCTCGTAGAAGTCCCATGTGCTTGCGGCGGACTCGTCGGGCCGTGTCAGCACTTGACTTGTTGGCAACGGTCACAGGAGGCGTGCGACGATCCGGCCGTTGTCGGTGAGGAGGTCCAGCGTGCTCGTGATGTCGATGATCGGTCGGCGGAAGTTCTCCACGACCTCGATGGCGTCTTCAAGGTGCCGGTTACCGCGCGTCAGGCGGTCGATGTCGTAGACGATCAGGCCGTCCAAGCGCTGACCATCTGGCGTCGTCCCGCGCTTCAGGTCCTCTAACGCCCCCTCGAACACAGGGCGGATCACGCGATAGGCGACTGTCCCGTCCGGCTGGCGGACGCGCTTGCGCTTCCATGCCGAGGTGTCGGGTTCCTCGTATGTGTAGACATACCGGCCTCCGCGACTCTCGACGAACCGGCGGGCGTCCTTCTCCTGCTCCTCCCGGCTCCCGATGTCACGGCCCGTGGCCGGACGCCATCTGGGCCATTGCCGGCGGGGTGGTCCGGCGTCCTGCCTGGAGCTCAGGCGGATAACTCGTTGGCATCCGGCTCGAGGGACAGCCGGACCAACCCTCCCCAGTTCTGCCCCTCTAAGTCACCCCAGTGCGCTCGCTGTACCAGGTCGTCGGTCATGGCGTGAGGTTACTTCCGCCCATGCTCTGTTCGGTGGAGATACCGGCGCCGCTGAGGATGGCGACAAGGGGCCTGTTCATGGGGCGAGGGTAGGACGCCTGCCCGGGCCGGGGCCAACGGATATCGGGGCACGCCCGTCTCCTGCGGATCGCTCGGTGTCGGCGTCCGGCGCAGGCGGCAGCGGAACGTGCGGGATTCGCCGGGAAATCGCTGCCGCCTGGTGGCTTTTCGAGGGTCTGCTCCCAAGGTGACGCAGTCACAGGAACTGTCGAATTCGAGACCCGTTAGAAAGCATTCACACTGTCAATGAGGAGACCCTTGTTCGCCTCGTTGACGTAAATTTCGATGCGAATGGTCTTGCTCGCTGCCGGATTGGGGAAATCGAGAGTGGACGTCACAAGAGTCCACTCGTTCCCCGCGATGAACGGAGCGGGCATGGCTCGGTCGGGATCCGTGTCGAGTTGCCATATGGCGAGTGTCCCCGAGACGGGGCCGTCGAGACCGGCGCGGACCCAGGCAAATGCCGAGATGCTCGTCAGTCCCTGAGGCGTGACGACATCCTGCCCGACGGAGCCGCTCGGAACCGAGGACCGCAGCGTCAGGAAGACGCTTCCGGATTTGGCACTGACCCCGTGCACGGGGTCGAAGTCGAGGGTAGTGGCGTTCGCCAGATTAATGCGCGCCCAGTGATCGTCCTTGCCCTCGAAGCTCGGATTTATAAGAAAAGACACTTCCACCTCCCCTGTCGGTATATCGGGTGGGAAAAGTATCGCGGCCCACATCCCCTGGCAAGGCCTGCGGAGAGCGTATTCGGGATTGTCCTGCCCCTCACGAACCACATTTCCCCGATTCGCCACCTCGACCCCCCAGGTTTTCAGTGGAAACAACAGACCGAGTAAATGTCTCAGGCTTCCGGGGTCAGGCTGCCGAGCGAACCAGGTGCGGTCTGCCGGCCGTGGTCACTCCCCGCCTGGCGCGGCACCACCCGTTCACCCGGCGCGGTGGCCGTTCTCCAGCTCCACCGTCCCGGCGCCCTCCGCCAGCACGTCGAGCGCGGCCAGCACACGGCGGCCCAGGGCGCCCGGCAGATACTCGACGAGCTGCTCCCGGGGCACGAGCCGCCACGACAGCAGTTCCTCCTCCTGCAACCGGATCGCCTTGAGGTCCTCCTCGCCGAGGACCCCACCGTCGTACAGATACGCCACCAGCGGCGGCCGCGCCGTACCGTGCACCCAGTCCACCGCGAGCAGCCGTCCGAGCTCGACGTCGAGCCCGATCTCCTCCGCGGTCTCCCGCCGGGCGCCCTGCCGCGGGGTCTCCCCGGTGTCCGACTCGACGGTGCCACCGGGCAGCGCCCATCCCTCGCGGTAGTTGGGTTCGACGAGCAGGACGCGGCCCTCCGCGTCACGGAAGAGCGCGGCGGCACCGGCGAGGACGCGGGGCAGGGACGCGATGTAGGCGGCGAAATCCGGAGTGGTCATCCACGAAGGGTAACCAGCCCCCGGCCCGGCCTCCACGCCCGCTGTGGTCCCGGCTCACAGCGCTGAGGGGTTTCGTTCGGGCGAAACCCCCTAGGCGTCACCCGCGGCCTCCGCGAGCCGCAGTGTGCGCTCGGCGAGCTCGGTGATGCGGATGCCGTCGAAGCCGAAGACGGCGCTGCGGACCCTGTCCTGAAGGGGATCCGTCCAGTGCGCGGGGATCGCCCGAGCCCCGGTCATGACGCCCGCGACGGAGCCCGCGGTGGCGCCGTTGGAGTCGGTGTCCAGGCCCCCGCGAACGGTCAGCGCGATGGTCCGGGTGAAGTCGCCGTCGCCGTACAGGAGCCCGGCGGTGAGGACCGCGGCGTTGGGGACCGTGTGGATCCAGCCCAGCCCGGCCGTCTCCACGGAGACCGTGTCGAGTGTCTCCTCCCAGCTCAGCCGGGTCTCGTGCAGCAAGATCACCCGGCGCACGGTGCGGGCGAGCCGGCTGCTCGCGGGGATCACCGCCAGCGCCGTGTCCAGGGCGTCCCGGACGGTGGGCGCGGTGAACGCGGCCGAGACCAGCGCGGCCGCCCACATCGCCCCGTAGACCCCGTTCCCGGTGTGGGAGAGCACCGCGTCCCGGCGGGCCAGCGCGGCGGCACCGGGTGGGTCGCCGGGGCGGGTCCAGCCGTGGACGTCGGCGCGGATCAGGGCACCGATCCACTCCTGGTAGGGGTTGTCGAACGTGGCCGTCAGCGGGGGCTTGAGGCCGTTCGCCAGGTTGCGGTACGCGGCCCGCTCCGCCGTGAAGGTCTGCAGGTACGGCAGCCGCAGCAGCCACAGGTCGCCGACCTGCTCGGTGCTGAAGCCGAAACCGTGCCTCTCCAGCAGGTCGAGGCCGAGGATCGCGTAGTCGATGTCGTCGTCGCGGCAGCTGCCGTGGATCCGGCCGCGTACGCACTGGCGCCACTCGGGCCGCAGATCCAGGGCCTCGCTCTCGTCGGCGGGCTCCGGCAGGTAGTCGGTGAGCGGCAGGGCCCCGGCCCGCCGCAGATAGCGGTCGATACGGTCCCGGGTCCACACCTCGCCCCGCTCGACCGGCTTGCCGAGCATGTTGCCCGCGATCCGGCCCAGCCAGCCGCCGAGGATGCGGTCGGGGAGCTCGGTGCCCACAGGGGTCATGCAGGGACGTCTACCCGTTTCCGCGAGGGTTGCGCGACGGCCGGCGTCTCTGCCCTGCGGGAGGGACATGACGGCCGGGTCGCGCTGCGGTTAGGGTCGCAGCGGCGCGACTGCCTTGACGTGCGCAAGGCTCGGAGAGCAAGGGGAGTGCAGGTGGCAGACGCTGCAGTGAACGACACCCGGGAGGCACGGCCGGCCGGGACGGAACGGCCCGCACGGCGGGTGCTCGTCGCCGCGGACAAGTTCAAGGGGTCGCTGACCGCCGTACAGGTCGCGGAGCGGGTGACGGCGGGGCTGCGCCGTGTCGTGCCGGGGCTCGAGGTCGAGGCGCTGCCCGTGGCCGACGGGGGCGACGGGACGGTGGACGCCGCGGTCGCGGCCGGGTTCGAACGGCGCGAGGTACGGGTGGCCGGTCCCCTCGGCCACGAGGTGACGGCGGCGTTCGCGCTGCGTGGCGAGACCGCGGTCGTGGAGATGGCGGAGGCGAGCGGGCTGCAGCGGCTGCCGGCGGGGGTCTTCGCACCGCTGACGGCGTCCACGTACGGCTCAGGGGAGCTGCTGCGGGCGGCGCTGGACGCCGGGGCGCGGTCGATCGTGTTCGGGGTCGGCGGGAGCGCGACGACGGACGGGGGCGCGGGGATGCTGTCCGCGCTCGGGGCGCGGTTCCTGGACGCCGAGGGGGAGCCGGTGCCGCCGGGCGGCGGAGGGCTGGCGGGCCTGGCCGGCGCCGACCTGTCGGGCCTGGACGCCCGCCTCGCCTCAGTGGATCTGGTGCTCGCGAGCGATGTCGACAACCCGCTGACCGGGCCGACGGGCGCCCCGGCCGTGTACGGGCCGCAGAAGGGCGCCTCGCCGGACGACGTGGAGACGCTGGACGCGGCGCTCGCCCATTACGCGAGGGTGCTGGAGGAGGCGATCGGCTCCCGCGCGGCGGAGCTGGCGGAGTCGGCGGGCGCGGGCGCGGCGGGCGGTATCGGGTACGGGGCACTGATCCTCGGGGCGCGCTTCCGCCCCGGCATCGAGATCATGCTGGACGTCCTGGGCTTCGCACCGGCGCTGGAGCGGGCCTCCCTGGTGATCACGGGGGAGGGCTCGCTGGACGCGCAGACCCTGCACGGCAAGGCCCCGGCGGGGGTGGCCGCGGCCGCGCGGGCGGCGGGCAGGGAGGTGGTCGCGGTGTGCGGCCGGCTCGCCCTGCCCGAGGAGGCCCTGGAGAAGGCGGGCATCGGCCGGGCCTACCCGCTGACGGAGCTGGAACCGGACGTGGGCCGCTGCCTCGCCGACGCCGGGTCGCTCCTGGAACGAGTGGCGGAGCGAATCGCCCGAAACCACCTCGCCTGAGCCCGCCCCTCTCGATCCCGCCACCGAACGGCAAAGGCCGAGGAGAGCGCGGGCCCGGGCGCGGGTCTCGGTTCGGGCTGGTCTTCCGGCGCGGCGATGGCGTCGGGTGCGTGACGGGTCACGGGGTGGGCGTGCCTCGGACCATAGGCACCCGTGAGGGTAGGCCCCGGCGTGCAGCGGGGGCGGGTGTCGCAGACGTGAGGGCAGGCCCCGGCGTAGAGCGGGCCGGGCTTCGGGGGACGGGTGTCGGGCCCGGTGCAGGCCGGTCTCCCGGCGCGGCGTCGGGCTCGGGGATCGGTCGCTGCGGCGCGCCCGGGACTGTCCGCATCCAGGCGGGCGGCGCCTGGTGCGACGTACCGGCGACGGCTCGGGGCATGTGGCGGGCCACGGGGCCCGACGCCGGGTCTCAGGTACACGGAGGATGGCGTACGGGCACGTGGTGGGCCACAGGCTCGTGCGCCGGGCCGGCCTTACGGGCATGGGCAGGCCCCGGCGCCCGGGCTCAGGCACGGGCGAAGAGTCCTCCGAACGTCCGCGGACACACGCGAAGGGCCCCGAACCGACCGGTTCGGGGCCCTTCGCGTGCGTAGGTCCGCTACGGCAGCTGTGCGGCGCGCGCCTCGCGGCGGTTGTCGCGGAAGTTGTTCACCCGGCGCGCCGTGGCGAACAGCGGAATCACCGCGCCCATGACCAGCTGCAGCGCACAGCCCGTCTGGAGGAGCAGCTGGCCGCTGGGGGCGTCGAAGGCCCAGGCCGCCAGGAGTCCCATCGACAGGACGATCCAGGCCAGCATCGCCCCGGCGAGTCGGCCTCGCGGCTTCGGGTACTCCACCCGGCTCACCATCAGCCACGCGGTGCCGAGGATCGCCAGCAGGGTGGCGAAGAACGGCAGCTCCAGCAGCACGATCGAAACCACCGTCAGCGCGCCGAACGGCGAGGGCATGCCCTGGAACATGCCGTCCTTCATCGTCACGCAGGAGAATCTCGCGAGCCTGAGCACCACCGCGAGCAGCACCACGATCGCCCCGAGCGCGGCCACCCGCTGGTGTGCATCGTCCGCCACCATCCCGTAGACCAGGACGAAGTACGCCGGGGCCAGACCGAAGCTGATCAGGTCCGAGAGGTTGTCCAGCTCGGCGCCCATGGGCGAGGAGCGGAGCTTGCGGGCGACCAGGCCGTCGCACAGGTCGAAGACCGCCGCGCACAGCATGAGGATGACGGCCGTGGCGGCGCTGTGCCGGGCCATGCCCGCCGACTCGTCGTTGCCGGTGAGGTGCGGGATCAGGATGCCGGTGGTGGTGAAGTACACCGCCATGAAGCCGCACGTGGCGTTGCCGAGGGTGAGGGTGTCCGCTATCGAGAGGCGGAGCGAGAGGGGCATCTCCTCCTCGTCGTCCACATCGTCGGCCTCCGGCACCCAGCCGGCCTTGGTATCAGGATCAATCACGGTCAAGGCGAGTCACCCCAGCCACGGTCTTCTGGCCGACCTCGACCGCGACCTCCACACCCTCCGGCAGGTAGAGGTCGACACGCGAGCCGAAGCGGATCAGACCGATGCGGTCGCCCTGCTCGACCTTCGTGCCCTGCGGGATGTAGGGGACGATGCGACGGGCCACCGCGCCGGCGATCTGGATCATCTCGATGTCGCCGAGTTCGGTGTCGAAATGCCAGACTACGCGCTCGTTGTTCTCGCTCTCCTTGTTGAAAGCGGGAACAAAGCCGCCCGGGATGTGCTCGACCGATGTGACCGTGCCGGCCAGCGGCGCACGGTTCACATGGACGTTCAGCGGGCTCATGAAGATCGCGACGCGGGTGCGGCCGTCCTTCCACGGCATGATGCTCTGCACCACACCGTCGGCGGGCGAGATGACCCGGCCCTGGGCGATCTCACGCTCGGGGTCGCGGAAGAACCACAGCATGCCCGCCGCGAGCGCGGTGGCGGGCACGGCCACGGCCTTGGCGGCGCCGGAGCGGCGCGCCCGGGCCAGGCTGAGTGCTGCGGTGGCAACGGTCGGGAGAAGCCACGGCGATGCTCCGCGCGCGAGACGTACGCTGACAAGGCTGTCGCGTGGTGCAGAGGTTTGGCTGTGGGGCATGGATGACCTTCGTAGCGGATGATGCCGCGCTTCGACGGGGGACGGCGGCTTTCCGGCGATCGTACCGGGCGCGGGCCGCAACTCGGCAAGCCAGGAAGCCGAGTCGGCGGCCGAAGAACGCTGACGGGGTGTGATCTTCTTCGCGAAGAAAACACCCCGAAAACGGACAACTAGCCCTGGATTCGATACTCTTCGAGCAGTCGGCGGCCAATGATCATCTTCTGGATTTCGGCGGTACCCTCGCCGATCAGAAGCATCGGGGCCTCGCGGTAGAGGCGCTCGATCTCGTACTCCTTGGAGAAGCCGTAGCCGCCGTGGATCCGGAAGGCGTCCTCCACGACCTCCTTGCAGTACTCCGAGGCGAGGTACTTCGCCATGCCCGCCTCAAGGTCGTTTCGCTGGCCCGAGTCCTTTTTGCGGGCCGCGTTGACCATCATCGCATGGGCCGCCTCCACCTTGGTGGCCATCTCCGCGAGCTTGAACTGGATGGCCTGGTGCTGGGCGATCGGCTTGCCGAAGGTGTGCCGCTGCTGCGCGTAGGAGACGCCCAGCTCGAACGCACGCTGGGCGACACCGCAGCCACGGGCCGCGACGTTCACCCGGCCGACCTCGACTCCGTCCATCATTTGGTAAAACCCTCGGCCGGTGACCCCGCCGAGCACCCGGTCGGCCGGAATGCGCAGCCCGTCCATGATGAGCTCGGTGGTGTCGACACCCTTGTAGCCCATCTTGTCGATCTTCCCCGGAATGGTCAGGCCGGGACGGACCTCACCGAAGCCGGGCTCCTTCTCGACGAGGAAGGTCGTCATCGACTTGTGCGCCGGGGTGCCCTCGGGGTGTCCTTCGTCACTCCGGACGAGCACGGCCACGAGCGAGGACGTGCCGCCGTTCGTCAGCCACATCTTCTGGCCGGTCAGGACGTACTCGTCGCCGTCCTTGACCGCCTTGGACGTGATCGCCGACACATCCGAGCCGAGCGCGGGCTCGGACATCGAGAAGGCGCCGCGGATCTCGCCGAGGGCCATCCTCGGCAGGAAGTAGTCCTTCTGCTCCTGCGTGCCGTGCTGCTTCAGCATGTACGCCACGATGAAGTGCGTGTTGATGATGCCGGAGACCGACATCCAGCCGCGGGCGATCTCCTCCACGCACAGCGCGTAGGTGAGGAGCGACTCGCCCAGGCCCCCGTACTCCTCGGGGATCATCAGACCGAACAGGCCCAGCTCCTTGAGGCCGTCGACGATCTGCTGCGGGTACTCGTCGCGGTGCTCCAGCTCGGTCGCGACCGGGATGATCTCCTTGTCCACGAAGTCGCGGACCGTGGAGAGGATCTCCTGCTGGACGTCCGTGAGACCGTGGGTCTGGGCGAGACGGCTCATCTCTACTTCTCCTGCTGCTTCAGCTCCGGGCGGCCGGGCTGCTCGCCGCCGCGCTCCTTGATGTACGTCTCGGTGGGGACCATCACCTTGCGGCGGAACACGCACACCAGCGTGCCGTCCTGCTTGTAGCCCTTGGTCTCGACGTGGACGATGCCGCGGTCGTTCTTCGACTTCGACGGCCACTTGTCGAGCACGGTCGTCTCGCCGTAGATGGTGTCGCCGTGGAAGGTCGGCGCCACGTGCTTGAGCGACTCGATCTCCAGGTTGGCGATCGCCTTGCCCGAGATGTCCGGGACGGACATGCCGAGCAGCAGCGAGTAGACGTAGTTCCCGACGACGACGTTCCTGCCGAAGTCCGTCGTCTTCTCCGCATAGTTCGTGTCCATGTGGAGCGGGTGGTGGTTCATGGTCAGGAGACAGAACAGGTGGTCGTCGTACTCGGTGACCGTCTTGCCCGGCCAGTGCTTGTACGTCGCCCCGACCTCGAACTCCTCGTAGGTCCGTCCGAACTGCATGGCCCTCACGCCTCCGGGATCTCGAACGTGCTGGTGCGCTGCATGCCGGCGGCACGGCCCTTGCCCGCGATGACCAGCGCCATCTTGCGGCTCGCCTCGTCGATCATCTCGTCTCCGAGCATCGCGGAGCCCTTCTTGCCGCCGGCCTCGGACGTGTAGTAGTCGTACGCGTCCAGGATGAGCTCGGCGTGGTCGTAGTCCTCCTGGGAGGGCGAGAAGATCTCGTTGGACGCCTCGACCTGGCCCGGGTGGAGCACCCACTTGCCGTCGAAGCCGAGGGCGGCGGCACGCTTGGCGACCTCGCGGTAGCCCTCGACGTTGCGGATCTGGAGGTAGGGGCCGTCGATCGCCTGGAGGTTGTTGGCGCGGGCGGCCATCAGGATCTTCATCAGGATGTAGTGGTAGGCGTCCGCCGGGTAGCCCGGCGGCTGCTCGCCCACGACCAGCGACTTCATGTTGATGGACGCCATGAAGTCGGCGGGGCCGAAGATGATGGTCTCGATGCGGGGGGACGCCTGGGCGATCTCGTTGACGTTGTTGAGGCCCTGGGCGTTCTCGATCTGCGCCTCGATGCCGATGCGGCCGACCTCGAAGCCCATGGTCTTCTCGATCTGGGTCAGCAGGAGGTCGAGCGCGACGACCTGCTGGGCGTTCTGCACCTTCGGCAGCATGATGCAGTCGAGGTTGGGACCCGCGCCCTCGACCACCGTCACGACGTCGCGGTACGTCCACTCGGTCGTCCAGTCGTTCACCCGTACGACCCTCGTCTTGCCCGTCCAGTCACCCTCGTTGAGGAACTTGACGATGGTGTGCCGCGCCTCGGGCTTGGCGAGCGGCGCGCACGCGTCCTCCAGGTCCAGGAAGACCTGGTCGGCGGGGAGGCCCTGCGCCTTCTCCAGGAAGCGGGGGTTGCTTCCGGGCACGGCGAGGCAGGAACGCCGCGGACGGAGACGGTTGACGGTCATGCGGGGACCTCCAGGGGGTCGAGCTTGTTCGCTGTGCGGATCTCGTCGACGATACGACCGATGATCCCGGTGATGTCGAAGTCCTTCGGGGTGAAGACCGCGGCCACTCCCGCGGCCCTGAGCTGTTCGGCGTCGCCGTTCGGGATGATCCCACCGGCGATCACCGGGATGTCGGCCGCGCCGGCCTGGCGCAGCCGCTCCAGCACGTCCGGCACCAGCTGCGCGTGCGAGCCGGAGAGGATCGACAGCCCGACCGCGTGCACGTCTTCCGCGAGAGCAGCGTCCACTATCTGCTCCGGGGTCAGCCGGATGCCCTGGTAGACCACCTCGAACCCGGCGTCACGGGCCCGCACGGCGATCTGCTCGGCGCCGTTGGAGTGCCCGTCCAGGCCCGGCTTGCCCACCAGGAAGCGGAGCTTGCCGACACCGAGGTCCCGGGCCGTCAGATCCACCTTGCGGCGCACCTGGGCCATCGCCGTGCCCTCCTCGGCGGTCACCGCGACCGGCGCCGACGACACGCCGGTCGGCGCGCGGAACTCGCCGAACACCTCGCGCAGGGCCCCGGCCCACTCACCGGTCGTGACGCCGGCGCGGGCGCAGTCCAGGGTGGCCTCCATGAGGTTGCCGGTGCCCTTGGCCACCTCCTTCAGCCGCTCCAGCGCCTTGCAGGGGCGCGGGTGGTTGAACGGCGGCTGGTAGCGGGTGTCGCGCCATTCCTGGAGCGAGGCGATGACGCGGGCCTCGACCGCCGGGTCGACCGTCTGGATCGCGGTGTCCAGATCGGCCGTGAGCGGGTTCGGCTCGGTCGTCTCGAAGATGTTGACGCCGACGATCTTCTCCTGGCCGGACTCGATCCGGGCCCGGCGCTCCGCATGCGAGGCCACGAGCTGCGACTTGAGGTAGCCCGACTCGACGGCGGCCATGGCGCCGCCCATCTCCTGGATCCGCTCGATCTCCGCGAACGATTCCTCGACCAGCTCGTTCACCTTGGCCTCGACGACTTTGGAGCCCTCGAAGATGTCGTCGTACTCCAGCAGGTCGCTCTCGTGCGCCAGAACCTGCTGGATGCGCAGCGACCACTGCTGGTCCCACGGCCGGGGCAGGCCCAGCGCCTCGTTCCAGGCGGGCAGCTGCACGGCACGCGCGCGTGCGTCCTTGGAGAGCGTCACGGCCAGCATCTCCAGCACGATGCGCTGGACGTTGTTCTCCGGCTGCGCCTCGGTCAGTCCCAGGGAGTTGACCTGGACGCCGTAGCGGAAGCGGCGGTGCTTGGGGTCCTCGATGCCGTACCGCTCACGCGTGATCCGGTCCCAGATGCGGCCGAAGGCCCGCATCTTGCACATCTCCTCGATGAAGCGGACGCCCGCGTTCACGAAGAAGGAGATCCGGCCGACGACATCGCCCATGCGCTCCTGCGGCACCTGGCCGCTGTCGCGCACCGCGTCGAGGACGGCGATCGCCGTGGACATCGCGTACGCGATCTCCTGCACCGGTGTGGCGCCCGCCTCCTGCAGGTGGTAGCTGCAGATGTTGATGGGGTTCCACTTCGGGATGTGGGAGACCGTGTACGCGATCATGTCCGTCGTCAGCCGGAGCGAGGGCCCCGGCGGGAACACATGGGTGCCCCGCGACAGGTACTCCTTGACGATGTCGTTCTGGGTCGTGCCCTGGAGCTTGGTGATGTCCGCGCCCTGCTCCTCCGCGACGACCTGATAGAGCGCCAGCAGCCACATGGCCGTGGCGTTGATGGTCATCGAGGTGTTCATCTGCTCCAGGGGTATGTCCTGGAACAGCCGGCGCATGTCACCGAGGTGCGCGACCGGCACGCCGACCCGGCCGACCTCGCCGCGGGCGAGGACGTGGTCGGCGTCGTAGCCGGTCTGCGTCGGCAGGTCGAACGCCACCGACAGGCCGGTCTGGCCCTTGGCGAGGTTGCGCCGGTACAGCTCGTTGGACGCCTCGGCCGTGGAGTGACCGGCGTACGTGCGCATGAGCCACGGCCGGTCCTTCTGCCTCCGGGAATCGGAGGGCTGACGCTCTGTCATCTGTTACCTCCGCTGTCCTCAGACGTTCCGGAAGCGGTTGATGGCGTCGACGTGCTTGGCGCGCAGCTCGGCGTCGCGCACGCCCAGGCCTTCCTCGGGGGCCAGGCACAGGACGCCGACCTTGCCCTGGTGCAGGTTGCGGTGCACGTCGTACGCGGCCTGACCGGTCTCCTCCAGGGAGTACACCTTGGAGAGCGTCGGGTGGATCTTGCCCTTCGCGATGAGCCGGTTGGCCTCCCAGGCCTCGCGGTAGTTGGCGAAGTGCGAGCCGATGATCCGCTTCAGCGACATCCACAGGTAGCGGTTGTCGTACTCGTGCATGTAGCCCGAGGTCGAGGCGCAGGTCGTGATGGTGCCGCCCTTGCGGGTGACGTACACCGAGGCGCCGAAGGTCTCGCGGCCGGGGTGCTCGAAGACGATGTCGATGTCCTCGCCGCCGGTGAGCTCGCGGATGCGCTTGCCGAAGCGCTTCCACTCCTTCGGGTCCTGGGTCCGCTCGTCCTTCCAGAACTTGTAGCCTTCGGCGTTGCGGTCGATGATCGCCTCGGCGCCCATCGACCGGCAGATCTCCGCCTTCTGCGGCGAGGAGACGACGCAGATCGGGTTGGCGCCGCCCGCGAGCGCGAACTGGGTGGCGTAGGAGCCGAGGCCGCCGCTCGCGCCCCAGATCAGCACGTTGTCGCCCTGCTTCATCTGGGCGCCGTTGCGGGAGACCAGCTGCCGGTAGGCGGTGGAGTTGACCAGGCCGGGCGCGGCGGCCTCCTCCCAGCTGAGGTGGCCGGGCTTGGGCATGAGCTGGTTGGACTTCACCAGCGCGATCTCCGCGAGGCCGCCGAAGTTGGTCTCGAAGCCCCAGATCCGCTGCTCGGGGTCGAGCATCGTGTCGTTGTGGCCGTCGGAGGACTCCAGTTCGACCGAGAGGCAGTGCGCGACGACCTCGTCGCCCGGCTTCCAGGCGTTGACGCCGGGGCCGGTGCGCAGGACCACGCCGGCGAGGTCGGAACCGATGATGTGGTACGGCAGGTCGTGGCGCTTGGTGAGCTCGGAGAGCTTGCCGTAGCGCTCCAGGAAGCCGAAGGTCGACAGCGGCTCGAAGATCGAGGTCCACACCGAGTTGTAGTTGACCGAGGAGGCCATGACGGCCACGAGGGCCTCGCCCGGGCCGAGCTCGGGCAGCGGGACGTCGTCGACGTGCAGCGACTTGCGGGGGTCCTTGTCCCGGGTGGTGAGCCCGGCGAAGATCTCCGTCTCGTCCTTGTGCACGGTGACCGCGCGGTACGACTCGGGGAGCGGCAGAGCGGCGAAGTCGGCGGACGTGGCCGTCCCCGACTGGATCGCGTCCAGGATGTCCTTCACGGTGTTGCCTCCGGCGAAAGAGCGTCTTGAGGGAGAGACGCTGAGGGTCTACGTCGGTGTGCTGGTGAGAGGGGTTGCCGTCGGTTCGGCGGAGGTGGTGCTGTGGCAGCGCTTTGTGGCGCGGAGGGTGCCTGTGACGCAGGCGTCCGGGCGCGCTCGCCTGGGAGGCTTGCGGGGACAGCCGGCGTACGAAAGGTCTCTGCACGCCGGCCGCCCGGACGACTCCAACGTATGGCACGGCGTGTCACCCCGCAAGGCACTGGGTGCCAGAAAGTTCCCTCAGATGAAATCTTTACGTAACAGATGAGCGATGATCGATCAAAGCTACTGCCGGGTAGTGGAAACGGGAAGGGGCGGGGGGGGCGCCCCCGGGGGGGCCCCCCCCCCCCCCCCCCCCGGGGGCGGGGGGGGCGGGGGCGCGGGGGGGTGGTTTAAAAAAAAACCCGCCCCCCCCACCCGCAATTAAT
>NZ_JAKEEB010000037.1 GCF_021462825.1 Streptomyces glomeratus
TAAATACCCCCCGGGCGCGGGGGGGGGCGCCCCCCCGGGCGGGCCGCCGCTCCTCGTCTCCGTCGGGGCCGGCCGTCCTGAACCGTCACCGGGTCACTTGACCGGCGACCGCCCGTCAGTCCTCCGCGGAGTCCTCGTCGTCGCCGCCCGTCCGCGGTGGCTTCGGCGGCCGCGGACGGCCACCAGGGGTGTCCCGCCGGTACGAGCCGTCGCCGCCGTCCGCCGTGGCGTGCCCGCCCGGCGGGTTGACGTCCCGTCGGCGCAGATACCGCTCGAACTCGCGGGCGATCGCCTCGCCCGACGCCTCCGGCAACTCTGCGGTGTCCCGGGCCTCCTCCAGCGTCTGGACGTACTCGGCGACCTCGCTGTCCTCCGCCGCCAGCTGGTCCACGCCGAGCTGCCAGGCACGCGCGTCCTCCGGCAGCTCGCCCAGCGGGATGCGCAGGTCGAGCAGGTCCTCCAGACGGTTGAGCAGGGCCAGGGTGGCCTTCGGGTTCGGCGGCTGGGACACATAGTGCGGAACCGCCGCCCACAGCGAGACGGCCGGGACCCCCGCGTGCGTGCAGGCCTCCTGGAGCACGCCCACGATGCCCGTGGGGCCCTCGTACTTGGTCTCCTCCAGATCCATCCGGCGGG
Source organism: Streptomyces glomeratus (assembly GCF_021462825.1). Lineage (GTDB taxonomy): Bacteria > Actinomycetota > Actinomycetes > Streptomycetales > Streptomycetaceae > Streptomyces > Streptomyces glomeratus. The sequence goes on from NZ_JAKEEB010000037.1 coordinate 637, forward strand.
CCAGGTCCGCGTCGGATGTGGTCCCGCTGATGGGGACCGGACGCGTGTGCGGGGTGTCGCCGAGCAGGGCCCCCAGGATGACCACCAGCTCCACACCCAGCTCATGGGCGAAGCCCAGCAGCTCGTTGCAGAACGAGCGCCAGCGCATCGACGGCTCGATGCCGCGGACCAGGACCAGGTCGCGGGGCTTCTCGCCACCGACGCGGACCACCGAGAGCCGGGTCGTGGGCCAGGTGATCTTGCGGACCCCGGCCTCCATGAACACGGTGGGGCGGTTCACCTGGAAGTCGTAGTAGTCCTCGGCGTCCAGCGCCGCGAACACCTCGCCCTTCCATTCCCTGTCCAGATGCGCGACCGCGGTGGAAGCGGCGTCGCCGGCATCGTTCCAGCCCTCGAACGCGGCCACCATGACCGGGTCGATCAGCTCGGGAACCCCCTCGAGCTCGATCACCCAGCGCCTCCTTCCGACGTTCCCTCACGTACGTCCCAACCTTACGGCGTGCGGCGGGGACGCCCGCAGCCCCCTTGCACGGGGGAGTGAACGGATGACTGCCCCGTACGGGGCCGTGGAACACCCATGATCGTCACTCAGGGCGTGCCGTCCCCCGAAGGGGGTCCCCTGCCGACGGCTCAAATCCCGGCTTGTCGACTGGGCGGCGACCGCCCCCTGTTGCCGCTCACCGGCCAGGGGCGCCGCCACGACCGTCGCGGCCGGCTCCAAGACCGAACGCCTGCCGGCACCCTCGGGCCGCCGCCCCGCCGAGGGTCGTCCGTGCCCGCTTCCGCATCAGGATCCGCCCGTCGACGACCGTTTCCCGTACGTCCGCACACTGTGCCGCATACGCCGGCGTCGGCCACACATCGTGACGAGGACACAGATGCGGCCGCCCCACGTCCAGCAGCATCAGATCCGCCCGCTTGCCGCCCCTCCAGGGACCCCAGCCGCTCTCCGAGCCCTAGCGTGCGGGCACCCTCGGCCCTCGCCATCCGCACCGCCCGTTCGGCGCCGACCGCGCTCGGGTCACCGTCCGCCTTGTGCACCGGCCGCCGGCCGCATCGCACCGAGCAGATCGAGCGTGGGGGAGCTGACCGTACCGTCCGTGCCGAGCCCGACGGCCACTCCGCGCCCAGCAGCCGCGGCACCGGCGCGATCCCGCAGCGCAGCTGGAGGTTGGAGACCGGACGGCTGCCGTGCCGTGCTTCGGCGGTAGCGGCCTCGGCCGCGCTCTCCGCGGCGTGCAGACGCAGCCGCGCCCCGAACTCACGTGCCGGCGCGGCGATCTCGGAGAGCCGGCCGGGGGAGAGGGCGTACACGCAGTGCGCGAACACCACGTGCCGCTTACCGGGCGCATGGGTGGTCCGGGCGGCCAGGTCCCGGCGGGCCCATTACAGGCGCCCCTCGTGGCTCCTGCGGTCGGGGCAGTCCGGGACGTGCATGAAGACCGGGCCGGTCAGCAGCCGCCGCCCCGCCCCCCGCGCCGCCGCCTAGTGGAACAAGTACATGTCGAGTGCCGGGGTCACCCCGGCGCGCACACTCTCGGCGACCGCGACCCGTACGCCCGCCGCCACGCTCACCGGAGACAGCAACTCGGCCTCCCAGCGAAGCACGGACAGCTCCGGCGTCGGTGTTCTCGTCCGCCGCATACCGCGCCCGCAGCTTTCCGGACTCTCCCATGGCGAGGATCTCCGGATCCGCTCACTCATGCCCTGCGCTCCTCGGAAAGCAGCCGCAGCGCCTGCAGGGAGACGACCGCCCCGTGCTCCACACCCCGGGCCACCACCGCGCGGTACGGGTTGTAGCCGCCGGTGGAGAACGAGGCGTTCTCGTCGACCAGTTCGTCGGCGTTGGCCCCGTCCACCACGAGTACGCCGCCCGCCACGAGCCCGCGCAGCGAGGCGGTCACCAGCAGAGCGGACAGCTCCATCTCGATCGCCGCGAGACCCGCCCCGTCGTACGCGTTCAGCGGGATCAGCCCGGGCTGGAAGGCCGCACGGGTCCACACGATCCCCCGGTGGTGCGGCACGCCCGCCTCCCGCGCCGCGCGCTGCAGGGCGAGGACCGCCTCGGGTGCCGACACGGCCGGGTACTCGGGCGGCAGCAACTGCCGGGTCACGCCGTCGTCCCGCACGGCGGCCTCGGCGATCACCAGGTCGCCGTCGCCGATTCCCGGTTTCATCGAGCCCGCCGTGCCCAGCCGTAGGAACGTGCGAACCCCCGCGTCCGCCAGCTCCTGGAAGAGCAGGATCGCCCCCGGTGCCCCCACCCCGTGCGAGGCCACGGTCACCCCCAGTCCCTTCCAGCTCCCCCGGAACACCCGGTACTCGCGGTGGTACGAGACCTCCTCGGCGCCCTCCAGCAGCGCGGCGACCGTGGCCGCGCGGGCCGGGTCGCCGACGAGGACGGCGTACGGGGGAAGCCCGGTGCGCGGGATGCGGGTGACGGGCGACAGATCCCGCGTCGTCGGGTTCTGCGTCATCGGGCGGCTCCTGTGCGTCGGTGATGCCGGGGGCGTGCGCGCGGCGAAGGCCATGGCGCACCCACCGGACACCGTACGCAGCAGAAGCCCGCCCGGTGTCTCCAACGGCCCCCGCGGCCGGACCCCGTACCGGCGACCGGCTCCCCGGGCCGTGGGCGGCGCCGGACGGGCCGAAGGAGTACGGGAACGCGAAAGGGGCGGCTTCGTGCGGGAAGCCGCCCCTCGTCGCGGGGGACCTACTTCTTGTCGAGCAGGTCCTGCACCTTGCCGCGCACCTCGTCCGTGGCCAGGCCGCGGATCGTCAGGGTGGTGCGGCGGCGCAGCACGTCATCCGCCGTCTCGGCCCACTCGTTGTCCCGGGCGTAGACGACCTGCGCCCAGATCTCCGGCGCGTCCGGGTGGACACGCTCGCCCAGCTCGGGGTTCTCGTTGGCGAGACGCGCGATGTCGAACGCCAGCGAGCCGTAGTGGGTCGCCAGGTGCTTGGCGGTGTCCGGCGCCATGCGCGGACCGGGCGCCGGACCGTCGACGACCAGCCGGTGGGCGACCGCGCGCGGGTTGGCGATGCCCGGCAGCGGCAGCTTCTTCGGCAGCGTGGAGATCGGCTCGAAGTCGTCGCCGAGCGGACGGCCCGGCAGCGACTCCAGCTTCTGCATGACCGTACGGCCGATGTGCCGGAAGGTGGTCCACTTGCCGCCCGCGACGGACAGCATGCCGCCCTTGCCCTCGGTGACGACGGTCTCGCGCTTGGCCTTGGCCGTGTCGCCGGGGCCGCCGGGCAGCACCCGCAGACCGGCGAAGGCGTAGGTGATCAGCTCGCGCCGCAGCTGCTGGTCGCGGACGGAGAAGGCCGCCTCGTCGAGGATCTGGGCGATGTCCTTCTCGTTCACCCCGACCTCGGCCGGATCGCCCTCGTACTCCTCGTCCGTGGTGCCGAGCAGCAGCATGTCCTCCCAGGGGAGGGCGAAGGTGATGCGGTACTTGTCGATCGGCGTCGCGAGCGCCGCCTTCCAGGGGGAGGTGCGCTTGAGGACCAGGTGCACACCCTTGGACAGGCGTATGGAGGGCGCCGCGTTCGGGTCCTCCATCCGGCGCAGGTGGTCGACCCAGGGGCCGGTCGCGTTCAGCACCAGCCGCGCCTCGACACCGAACTCGTCCCCGGACAGCCGGTCCCTCAGCTCGGCACCGGTGACCCGGCCGCGGGTGAAGCGCAGGCCGGTGACCTCCGCATGGTTCAGCACGACGGCCCCCGCCTCGACGGCCGCGCGGACCGTCATCAGCGCCATGCGGGCGTCGTTCATCTGGTCGTCGCCGTACACGGCCACGGCCTTGAGGTTCTCGGTGCGCAGCTCCGGCACGTCCTGCTGCGCCTTGGCCGGCGACAGCAGGTGGCCCACGCCGTCACCGAACGCCGACAGCGCGGAGTAGGCGAAGACGCCCGCCCCGAGCTTCGCCGCGCCGTGCGGCCCGCCCTTGTACACGGGGAGGTAGAACGTGAGCGGGTTCGCCAGGTGGGGGGCCACCTGACGGGAGACCGCACGGCGCTCGAAGTGGTTCTCCGCCACCAGCTTCACCGCGCCGGTCTGCAGGTAGCGCAGTCCGCCGTGGAGCAGCTTGGAGGAGGCGGAGGAGGTGGCGCCGGCGAAGTCGCCGGCGTCCACCAGCGCCACCCGCAGGCCCGACTGCGCGGCATGCCAGGCCGTGGAGATGCCCAGGATCCCGCCACCGATCACCAGGAGGTCGTACGTCGCCTTGGACAGCTGCTCCCGGGTCTCGGTGCGGCTCGCGTGGGAGCCGTAGGCCGGGTGGGTCCCCAGAGCCGGGACACTCTGCAGGGTGGTCATTGCGAATTACTCCTCGTCTTCGATCCAGCCCATGGTCCGCTCGACGGCCTTGAGCCAGTTCTTGTACTCACGGTCGCGGGTCTCCGCGTCCATGTGGGGCGTCCACTCGGCGGCCCGGCGCCAGTTGGCGCGCAGGTCGTCGGTGCTGGTCCAGAAGCCGACGGCGAGACCGGCGGCGTAGGCGGCGCCGAGGCAGGTGGTCTCGGCGACCATCGGGCGCACCACCGGTGCGTCCAGGACGTCCGAGAGCGTCTGCATCAGCAGGTTGTTGGAGGTCATGCCGCCGTCGACCTTGAGGGCCGCGAGCTCGACGCCGGAGTCCTTCGTCATGGCGTCGGTGATCTCGCGGGTCTGCCAGGCGGTGGCCTCCAGGACGGCGCGCGCGAGGTGCGCCTTGGTGACGTACCGGGTCAGACCGGCGATCACACCGCGGGCGTCGGAGCGCCAGTACGGGGCGAACAGACCGGAGAAGGCCGGTACGAAGTAGGCGCCGCCGTTGTCCTCGACCGACAGCGCGAGAGTCTCGATCTCGGCGGCGGTGGAGATCAGGCCCATCTGGTCGCGCATCCACTGCACCAGGGAGCCGGTGACGGCGATCGAACCCTCCAGGGCGTAGACCGGCTCCTGGTCGCCGATCCGGTAGCCGACGGTGGTCAGCAGGCCCGAGTAGGAGTTGATGATCTTCTCACCGGTGTTCATCAGCATGAAGGTGCCGGTGCCGTAGGTGGACTTGGCCTCGCCCTCGGAGAAGCAGGTCTGGCCGAACAGGGCCGCCTGCTGGTCGCCGAGCGCGGAGGCCACCGGGATGCCGCCGAGCAGCTCGCCGAGGCGCCCGCCGCTGATCTCGCCGTAGACCTCGGCGGAGGAGCGGATCTCCGGCAGCATCGCGAGCGGCACGCCGATGGACTCGGCGATCTTCTCGTCCCACTCCAAGGTGTGCAGGTTCATCAGCATGGTGCGGGAGGCGTTGGTGACGTCGGTGACGTGGTGGCCGCCGTCGACACCGCCTGTCAGGTTCCAGATGACCCAGGTGTCCATGGTGCCGAAGAGGATGTCCCCGGCCTCGGCGCGCTCCCGCAGACCCTCGACGTTGTCGAGCAGCCAGCGGGCCTTGGGGCCGGCGAAGTACGAGGCCAGCGGAAGGCCGGTCTCACGGCGGAAGCGGTCCTGGCCGACGTTGCGGCCGAGCTCCTTGCAGAGCGCGTCGGTGCGGGTGTCCTGCCAGACGATCGCGTTGTGGACGGGCTCACCGGTGTTCTTGTCCCACAGCACGGTGGTCTCGCGCTGGTTGGTGATGCCGATGGCCTTGATGTCGTCACGGGTGATGCCGGCCTTCTCGATGGCTCCGGCGACGACTTCCTGGACGTTGGTCCAGATCTCGGTGGCGTTGTGCTCGACCCAGCCCGGCTTCGGGAAGATCTGCTCGTGCTCCTTCTGGTCGACGGAGACGATACGGCCGTCCCGGTCGAAGACGATGCAGCGCGAAGAGGTCGTGCCCTGGTCGATGGCGGCGATGAACGGGCCGGCGGTGTGTGCGTCGGTCACGGTGTGCTCCAGATTCCGTGGATATAGAGGGGCGGTCTATACGGCGCTGTGCTGAGAGGGCGAGATGTCCGGGGGGGAAGCTCAGTGGTCTCAGGCGAAGGCGACGTTGTATATGCCCGCGGCGATCGCGGCGCCGACCAGCGGACCGACGACCGGAACCCAGGCGTAGCCCCAGTCGGAGCCACCCTTGTTGGGGAGGGGGAGGAGGGCGTGCACGATGCGCGGACCGAGGTCACGGGCCGGGTTGATCGCGTAACCGGTCGGGCCGCCCAGGGAGAGGCCGATCCCGACGACCACGAACGCGGTGATCAGGGCGCCCAGGGTGCCCAGGCCGTTGCCCTTGTCGTTGAGGCCCTGCGTGAGGACCGCGAGCACCAGCACGATCGTGCCGATGATCTCCGTGGCCAGGTTCAGCACCGCGTTCCGGATCTCGGGACCGGTGGAGAAGACGCCGAGCACGGGGCCGGCCTGGGCCTCCTGTGCCTCCACGGCCTTGGTGTCCTGCGCCCCCGGACCGCCGACGATCTCTCTGTCGGTCAGGTGGGCGTGGAACTGGCCGTAGTAGGCGACCCAGACCAGGGTGGCACCGATCATGGCGCCGAGCAGCTGGCCGCCCCAGTAGACCGGGACATGGCTCCAGTCGCCGTCCTTGATGGCGAGCGCGAGCGTCACGGCAGGGTTCAGGTGGGCACCGGAGAGCGGTGCCGAGGTGTAGACCGCCGTCAGAACGGCGAAGCCCCACCCGAAGGTGATGGCCAGCCAGCCGGCGTTCCGGGCCTTGGAGGCCTTCAGTGTGACAGCGGCGCACACGCCGCCACCGAGCAGGATGAGTATGGCGGTACCGATGGTCTCGCCGATGAAGATGTCGGAGCTGGACACCCGCGACTCCTTTGTCCTTCGTCCAGGGGGAAGGCGAACCCCGGGTCCCTCCGGTGGTTCGCGCCCTCGGGGGTGAGAGCGATGTCGGCCCGTGGCGTTGTCACACTCTAACGCGTATTGCCGCAAGGTGTTCGACAATGCCGACCGATGGACGGGAGTCTCGCTTCCGGTTCGCTGGATCGTCAAGAGTCCCGTTGTCGAATGCAGGATCGTTATTGATCGCTCAGAGTTATCGATCTTGGAGTGGGCGCGCATCACGCGCGAACAGGCACGTTTCGAGGCCGCCCCGGGTGGCGGAGACGGCGTGCGGAGGGGCCTGGCGGACCGGATCGTCACGCTGTGTCACCCGGCGGGGCGCTGGAGGAGGCGTATTCCGGCCAGGCGGGGGGCCTGGGGCCGGGGGGCCTGGACGTCATGCGCCCGCCGGAGCCTCCCGCGGGCGTGCGAAAAGGCCGGTACGTCGTGCACCGGCCCCAGGTCCTCGCTTCGAGGGGGCGGAGGGCTCAGAACCGCCCGGCGCCCAGATCCCGCGACACCGCGCGGGCGCAGTCGCGGACCGCCGCGATGAGCTCCGGGCGCAGCTCGCCGTCACGGCACACCCGTTCCACGGCGCCGGTGACGCCCACCGCGCCCACCGGCATCCGCCGCCGGTCGTGGATGGGCGCGGCCACCGAAGCCACCCCGGTCCATGTCTCCTCGACGTCCGCCGCGTACCCCCGGGCCCTGATCAGGTCCAGCAGGTGCTCGAAATCGTCCAGATCGCACACCGTCCGGTCGGTGAACGCCTTACGGTCGTTCTCCAGCGCCTCGCTGTGCGCCACCGGGTCGTACGCCGACAGCACCTTGCCGAGCGCCGTGGAGTGCAGTGGCTGCATGGCCCCGATCTCCAGGACCTGCCGGCTGTCGTCGGGACGGAAGACGTGGTGCACGATCAGTACGCCTTGCTGGTGCAGCACACCCAGATAGACGCTCTCCCCGCTGGCCCGGGCCAGGTCGTCCGTCCACACCAGGGCGCGCGCCCTCAGCTCGTGCACGTCGAGATACGTGGTCCCTAGACGCAGCAGTTCGGCCCCCAGCTGGTAGCGGCCGGATGCCGCGTCCTGCTCGACGAACCCCTCCTGCTGGAGTGTGCGGAGTATGCCGTGGGCCGTGCCCTTGGCGAGACCCAGTGACGAGGCGATGTCCGACAGGCCGAGCCGTCGCTCGCCGCCCGCGAGCAGCCGCAGCATCGCGGCCGCCCGTTCGAGCGACTGGATGTTCCGTGCCATCGCCGTGCTGCCTCCGTCCTTCGACCGTCCGCCGACCGTCGTATACCGCCGTTCGGCAATGCCGAACACTACCGGTCGATGCCGACCTCCCGCTAATGGGTCGTCGCCATCCGTTCCGCAGAAATCCCCGTGCGGGTCATATGAGGCACGCCCGTCCGCCCCGTGGACGCCCCTGACCGTACGGCGCGCCGGGGGCTACCCTGGCCGCGTGCGTCTTCCATGGGAAGCGCAAAGCCGACAGCCGTCGCACTCCAGGGAGCATCTTCCATGGCCTCGTTGCCGAACCCGTCCCTTTCGTCCGCCTCCGACCCCCGGACCCGAGTCGAAGCCCTCCGGGAAGCCCTCGCCACGCGTGTCGTGGTGGCCGACGGCGCGATGGGCACGATGCTCCAGGCCCAGGACCCGACGCTGGAGGACTTCCAGGGCCTCGAAGGCTGCAACGAGATCCTCAACCTCACCCGCCCGGACATCGTCCGCTCGGTCCACGAGGCCTACTTCGCGGTGGGCGTCGACTGCGTCGAGACCAACACCTTCGGGGCCAACCACGCGGCCATGGCCGAGTACGAGATCGCCGACCGCGTGTACGAGCTGTCCGAGGCGGGCGCCCGGATCGCCCGCGAGGTCGCCGACACGTTCGCCGCCGACGACGGCCGCCGGCGCTGGGTGCTGGGCTCCATCGGCCCCGGCACCAAGCTGCCCACCCTCGGGCACGTCGCCTACACCACGATCCGTGACGGCTTCCAGGCCAATGCGGAGGGCCTGCTCGCCGGCGGCGCCGACGCCCTGATCGTCGAGACCACGCAGGACCTGCTGCAGACCAAGGCATCGGTCCTGGGCGCCCGCCGCGCCATGGAGGCCACCGGCATCGAGGTGCCCCTGCTGTGCTCGATGGCCTTCGAGACCACCGGCACCATGCTGCTCGGTTCCGAGATCGGCGCGGCGCTCACCGCGCTGGAGCCGCTCGGCATCGACATGATCGGCCTGAACTGCTCGACCGGCCCCGCGGAGATGAGCGAGCACCTGCGCTACCTCACGCGCCACTCCCGCATCCCGCTGCTGTGCATGCCGAACGCCGGACTGCCGGTCCTCACCAAGGACGGCGCGCACTTCCCGCTCGGCCCCCAGGGCCTGGCCGACGCCCAGGAGAACTTCGTCCGCGACTACGGGCTCTCCCTGGTCGGCGGCTGCTGCGGCACCACCCCCGAGCATCTGCGCCAGGTCGTCGAGCGGGTCCGCGGCCTCACCCCGGTCGAGCGCAGCCCGCGGCCCGAGGCGGGCGCCGCCTCCCTCTACCAGAATGTGCCCTTCCGCCAGGACACCTCCTACCTGGCCATCGGCGAGCGCACCAACGCCAACGGCTCCAAGAAGTTCCGCGAGGCCATGCTCGACGGCCGCTGGGACGACTGCGTGGAGATGGCCCGCGAGCAGATCCGCGAGGGCGCCCACATGCTCGACCTGTGCGTCGACTACGTGGGCCGGGACGGCGTCGCCGACATGGAGGAGCTGGCCGGCCGTTTCGCCACCGCCTCCACCCTGCCGATCGTCCTCGACTCCACCGAGGTCGAGGTCATCAGGGCGGGCCTGGAGAAGCTGGGCGGCCGGGCCGTCATCAACTCCGTCAACTACGAGGACGGCGACGGCCCCGATTCCCGGTTCGCGAAGGTGACCCGGCTCGCGCGCGAGCACGGTGCCGCGCTCATCGCACTGACCATCGACGAGGAGGGCCAGGCCCGTACCCCCGAGAAGAAGGTGGAGATCGCCGAGCGGCTCATCGCCGACCTGACCGGCAACTGGGGCATCCGGGAGGAGGACATCCTCATCGACACCCTGACCTTCACCATCTGCACCGGCCAGGAGGAGTCCCGCAAGGACGGCATCGCCACCATCGAGGCGATCCGCGAGCTGAAGAGGCGCCACCCCGACGTGCAGACCACGCTGGGCCTGTCGAACATCTCCTTCGGTCTCAACCCGGCCGCCCGCATCCTGCTCAACTCCGTCTTCCTCGACGAGTGCGTCAAGGCCGGGCTGGACTCCGCGATCGTGCACGCCTCGAAGATCCTGCCGATCGCACGCTTCGACGAGGAGCAGGTCACCACCGCGCTCGACCTGATCTACGACCGCCGCACCGAGGACTACGACCCGCTGCAGAAGCTGATGGCGCTGTTCGAGGGCGCCACCGCCAAGTCCCTGAAGGCAGGCAGGGCCGAGGAACTGGCCGCGCTGCCGCTGGACGAACGTCTCAAGCGGCGCATCATCGACGGCGAGAAGAACGGCCTGGAAACCGACCTCGACGAGGCCCTTGAGACCCGCCCGGCCCTCGACATCGTCAACGAGACGCTTCTGGACGGCATGAAGGTCGTCGGTGAGCTGTTCGGCTCCGGCCAGATGCAGCTGCCGTTCGTGCTCCAGTCCGCCGAGGTCATGAAGGCCGCCGTCGCCTACCTCGAGCCGTACATGGAGAAGACCGACGAGGCGGGCAAGGGCACCATCGTGCTCGCCACCGTGCGCGGCGACGTCCACGACATCGGCAAGAACCTCGTCGACATCATCCTGTCCAACAACGGCTACAACGTCGTCAACCTCGGCATCAAGCAGCCGGTCTCCGCGATCCTCGAGGCCGCCGAGGAACACCGGGCCGACGTCATCGGCATGTCCGGGCTCCTGGTCAAGTCCACGGTGATCATGAAGGAGAACCTGGAGGAGCTCAACCAGCGGGGCCTTGCCGCCACCTACCCGGTCATCCTCGGCGGCGCCGCACTCACCCGCGCGTATGTGGAACAGGACCTGTACGAGCTGTACGAGGGCGAGGTCCGCTACGCCCGCGACGCCTTCGAGGGCCTGCGCCTGATGGACGCGCTCATCGGGGTCAAGCGGGGTGTTCCCGGGGCCAAGCTGCCCGAGCTGCGGCAGCGCCGGGTGCGGGCCGCCACCGTCGAGATCGAGGAGCGGCCGGAGGAGGGGCACGTCCGCTCCGACGTCGCCACCGACAATCCGGTGCCCACCCCGCCCTTCTGGGGGACCCGCGTCATCAAGGGCATCCCGCTCAAGGACTACGCCTCCTGGCTGGACGAGGGCGCGCTCTTCAAGGGCCAGTGGGGCCTGAAGCAGGCCCGCACGGGTGAGGGGCCGACGTACGAGGAGCTCGTCGAGACCGAGGGCCGGCCCCGGCTGCGCGGCCTGCTCGACCGGCTCCAGACGGAGAACCTCCTTGAAGCGGCCGTCGTCTACGGCTACTTCCCGTGCGTGTCCAAGGACGACGACCTGATCGTCCTCGACGAGGCGGGCAACGAGCGCACCCGGTTCACCTTCCCGCGCCAGCGCCGGGGCCGCCGGCTGTGCCTGGCCGACTTCTTCCGCCCCGAGGAGTCCGGCGAACAGGACGTCGTGGGCTTCCAGGTCGTCACCGTCGGCTCCCGGATCGGCGAGGAGACCGGGCGCCTCTTCGAGTCGAACTCATACCGCGACTACCTCGAACTGCACGGGCTGTCCGTGCAGTTGGCGGAGGCGCTCGCGGAGTACTGGCACGCGCGGGTGCGCGCCGAACTCGGCTTCGCCGGCGAGGACCCGTCCGACATCGAGGACATGTTCGCCCTCAAGTACCGCGGCGCCCGTTTCTCGCTCGGCTACGGCGCCTGCCCCGATCTGGAGGACCGCGCCAAGATCGCCCAGCTCCTCGAGCCGGAGCGGATCGGCGTGCACCTCTCCGAGGAGTTCCAGCTCCACCCGGAGCAGTCCACGGACGCCATCGTGATCCACCACCCGGAGGCGAAGTACTTCAACGCCCGCTGACCCCACTGCCCGGGGCCACAGCGAGGGAGCGACGGACCGGCGTCCGCCGCGCGGGGCCGATGCGGCGGGCGTCCGTTGCGGGGAAGGGGGCCATGCCGCGGGTGTCCGTCGGGCGGGAGCTGGGACGCGGGCGCCCGTCGCGCCGGGCCGACGTTCGTGCGGGGGCGGCGCGCCGAAGGCCGGTCATGGTGGACGCCGCGGGCGTTCGTCTCCGGGACGGCTCGGCGAGTGTGCCCGTCCGGTGGGCCCCCAGGCGGCGGGAGTCCTTCGCGCGGGGACGCCGGGCGCCCCTCCCAGGGATCACGACCCCGCGGTCCCGTGGGGCGGGCGTCGGTGTGAGGTGTCACGCGTCGCCACGCGGTTTCCCCGTGCGCGTCGTACACTGGTCGGTCCACCGCAGGCCGGTTCCCCCTCCGGGAACCGGCCTGGTCGTCCCTTGAAGGAGGTACGCCGGATGACCACAACGGTCCCCGCGCTCGGAACCCGTACGGCCGAAGGCTCGGCCCTGCAGGCTGTGCTTCTCGACATGGACGGCACCCTGGTGGACACCGAGGGATTCTGGTGGGACGTCGAGGTCGAGGTCTTCGCCTCCCTCGGTCACACCCTCGACGAGTCCTGGCGCCATGTCGTGGTCGGCGGTCCCATGACGCGCAGCGCGGGCTTCCTGATCGAGGCCACCGGCGCCGACATCACCCTCGACGAACTGAGCGTGCTGCTCAACAACGGGTTCGAGGACCGTATCGACCACAGACTGCCCCTGATGCCCGGCGCCGCGCGGCTGCTGGCCGAACTGGCGGCGCACGAGATCCCCACCGCCCTGGTCTCCGCTTCACACCGGCGCATCATCGACCGGGTCCTGGCCTCGATCGGCCCCCAGTACTTCGCCCTCACCGTCGCCGGGGACGAGGTGCCGCGCACCAAGCCGTTCCCGGACCCCTACCTGCTGGCGGCCTCGGGCCTCGACGCGGACCCCGCCAGGTGCGCGGTCATCGAGGACACCGCCACCGGTGTCGCGGCCGCCGAGGCGGCCGGCTGCCGGGTGGTCGCCGTGCCGTCCGTCGCGCCCATCGCCCCCACCCCCGGCCGCACCGTGGTGACCTCTCTCGAGGAGGTCGACCTGCCATTTCTCCGGCGTTTGATGACGGAAATGCGTTGAGCGTTCACCGAGCGTGCTTCACGAATGGAAGAAATACCGTCGGCCGCTCAAACGAATAAATAAATACCGGCCTCCCGGCCGAATTCAGATGTCTCTCAGTGCACTTGAGAGTGTGACGTTCGTCACGCGTTCGGGGGTCGACAGTGAATGCGAAGTGTGCTGAACCCCCCTCTTCGGGGGGTCCAGGCGTGCCCTTGTGTCCCGATTGGTGGAACGCTGCACGAATCCTTCCCTGCGCGCTTTTTCGGTCCGTCCGCAACCGGTTTCGCAGCGTGATGGGAACTCAACTCCGGTGGCGGTGAGCCTTCCTGTAGGCGCGGTCTAATCTCGTCGCGAGCACATCGCCACATCCCCGTGATCCGTCGCACCACCCATGCTTGACGGATACACGGATCCAACAGCCCTGGAGAAACTCGAGCATGAACCGCAAGACTTTGGTGCTGCCGGCCGTCGTCGGTCTGCTCACCCCCGTCCTCGCTGCCTGCGGCGGGTCCGACAGTGGGGGCAAGAGCGGTGACGCCATCGTCGTCGGAACCACCGACCGGTTCACCGCCTCCAACGACGCGCCCGCGCCCGTCGACCCGGCGTACGCGTACGACGTCGGCAGCTGGAACATCCTGCGCCAGACCGTGCAGACCCTGATGGTCCAGCCTCGCGGTGACGGCGAGCCCGAGCCCGAGGCCGCCGAGAGCTGCGGCTTCACCGACACCGGCAACGAGCGCTACGCCTGCAAGCTGCGCAGCGGCCTGAAGTTCTCCAACGGCGACCCGGTCAACGCGGCCGCCGTGAAGTTCTCCATCGACCGCGCCCTCTCGATCAAGGCCGACAGCGGCGTCTTCGCACTGCTGTCCACCATCGACACCGTCGAGACGCAGGGCGACAACGAAGTCGTCTTCCACCTGAAGACCGCGGACGCCACCTTCCCGTTCAAGCTGTCGACGCCGGTCGCCGGCATCGTCGACCCCAAGGACTACGAGAAGAACAAGCTCCGCGACGGCTTCCAGATCGACGGCTCGGGCCCGTACACGATGCAGGCCGAGGTCCAGAACAACGAGCTGGTCAAGGCCACCTTCACCAAGAACCCCGACTACAAGGGCCTGCTGACGCCCAAGAACGACAAGGTGGTTCTGGAGCCCTTCAAGGACGCCGACAGCATGGGCACCGCCCTCGACAAGGGCGACATCGACGTCATGACCCGCCAGATGTCCCCGGAGCAGATCCGCAAGCTCCAGAACGACACCACGGGCAAGGTCAACCTCGTGGAGATGCCGGGCCTCGAGATCCGCTACCTCGGCTTCAACACCGATGCCTCCTCGGTCAAGAGCAAGGCCGTCCGCCAGGCCATGGCCCAGGTCGTCGACCGCAGCGCCCTCGTCTCCAAGGTGTACGGCAGCGAGGCCCAGGCCCTGTACTCGCTGGTCCCGGCCACCATCACCGGCCACACCAACGCGTTCTTCAACAAGTACAGCGACCCGAACGTGGCCAAGGCCCGCACGCTGCTGAACAAGGCGAACATCACCACCCCGGTGAAGCTGACGCTGCACTACACGACCGACCACTACGGCTCGGCCACCGCCCAGGAGTTCGGGGTGCTCAAGCAGCAGCTCAACGCCAGCGGCCTGTTCGACGTCAGCATCCAGGGCGCCACCTGGGACAAGTTCCGCCCGGCCGAGAAGAAGGGCCAGTACGACGTCTACGGGATGGGCTGGTTCCCGGACTTCCCGGACGCCGACAACTACCTCGCGCCGTTCCTCGACAAGGACAACACCCTCGGCTCGCCGTACGACAACACCGAGATCCGCAACACCCTGATCCCGCAGTCCCGGCGTGAGGCCGACCGTCTCACCGCGTCGAAGAGCCTCAGCGACATCCAGGACATCGTCGCCGACGATGTGCCGATCCTCCCGCTGTGGCAGGGCAAGCAGTACGTCGCCACCCGGGACGACATCACGGGCAGCGAGTACGCGATGAACTCCTCCTCCACGCTCCAGCTGTGGGAGCTCGGCCGGGGTGTGAGCGACTGACCCCACCCGCCCCAGCGAACCCCCGGGCCGCCCGGCCCGGGGGCCATTGCCATGTCCGCGATACCATCCGGAGGCTCCTGCACGGTCCGGCCCATCCGAGCCGGCCAACAAGAACCGAAGACAAGGCACATGCACGTGAACATGCGCAACCAGTTGCCGGTGCTGATCGTGACCACGGGTCTGGCCGCCGGCCTGCTCGCCGGATGCGGCTCCGAGACCGACGACTCCTCGGGCACGGGCTCACCCGTCGTGATGGGAATGTCCGACGACGTCCTGGCCACCGACCCGGCCTCCGGCTACGACCCCGGATCCTGGCTGCTGTTCAACAACGTCTTCCAGTCCCTGCTGAGCTTTCCCAAGGGCGGCACCGAACCCGAGCCGGAGGCCGCCCGGCAGTGCTCGTTCACCGACACGGAGACCAGGGTCTATTCGTGCACGCTCAAGGACGGACTGAAGTTCAGCAACGGTGACCCGCTCACCTCGAAGGACGTCAAGTTCTCCTTCGACCGCATGCTGAAGATCAACGACTCCGCCGGTCCCGCCATCATGTTCCCCATGCTCGGCTCGGTGGCGGCCCCGGACGAGAAAACGGTCGTCTTCCGGCTGAAGTACGCCGACGCGACCTTCCCCAGCAAGATAGCCTCCGGCGCCGGGGCGATCGTGGACCACAAGGTCTACCCCGCCGACGCCCTGCGAAAGGACGGCCAGGCGGTGGGCTCCGGCCCCTACAAGCTGGACTCCTTCGGCAAGGACAAGGCCGTCTTCTCCGTCAACGGCGCCTACCGGGGCGGCGTCAAGCCCCGCAACTCCGGTGTCACCATACGGTTCTTCCACGGCGACCAGTCCGCCCTCAAGAAGGCCCTGCTGAACCGGGAGGTCGACCTCGCCTACCGCGGTCTCGCCGCCTCCGACATCGCCGACATCGACAACGACACCTCCACCGGCAGGGGAATCGAGGTCGTCGAAGGCTCCAGCGCCGAGGTCCAGCACCTGGTCTTCAACATGAACGACCCGATGGCCGGCAAGCTCGGCGTCCGTAAGGCCATCGCCTACCTCCTGGACCGCGAGGCCCTCGTCAGCAAGGTCTACAACGACACCGCGACCCCGCTCTACTCGATCATCCCCGCCGGTATCACCGGACACCAGACCTCGTTCTTCGACGCCTACGGCGCCCGCCCTTCGAAGGCACGGGCCGCGGCCGCACTGCGCGCCGCGGGCATCACCGGCAAGGTACCGCTGACGCTGTGGTCGACCCCCTCTCGCTACGGACCCGCCACCGACGAGGAGCTGAAGACCATCGCCCGGCAGCTCACCGAGAGCGGGCTGTTCGAGGCGACCGTCAAGTCCGTCCCCTTCGGCCAGTACGAGAAGGACATCGCAGCCGGAAAGTACGGCGTGTACGTCAAGGGCTGGGTGCCCGACTACCCGGACCCCGACAACTTCACCGCCCCGTTCTTCGGCAAGGGCAACGTGCTGGACAACCACTACGCCAACAGCACGATCACCGGCGACCTGATCCCCAAGACGGCCGCCGAGAGCGACCGTTCGGCGACCGACGCCGACTACAGCCGGCTCCAGGACATCGTCGCCGAGGACGTCCCCGTCATCCCCGTCTGGCAGGCCAAGCAGTACGCCGTCGCGCGCGACGACGTCTACGGCCTCGAGTACTGCCTCGACGCCTCGACCGTCTTCCGGTTCTGGGAGATCAGCAAGGGCTGAGCGACACCGTGCGAACGCGGGCCCCGGGCGGCCGGGGCCGCGGCTACTGCGCGCCCGGGCGCACCAGCCCGCTCTCGTACGCGTACACCGCGGCCTGCACCCGGTCCCGCAGCCCCAGCTTCGTGAGCACATGACCGACGTGCGTCTTCACCGTGGTCTCGCTGACGAACAGGTCGGCGGCGATCTCCGCGTTGGACAGGCCCCGCGCCACCAGCTTCAGCACCTCCACCTCGCGCTCGGTGAGGGTGTGCAGCGTGTCCGGAACCGGCTCGTCCCCGGACGGCAGATGTCCCGCGTACTTGTCCAGGAGGCGGCGCGTGATGCTCGGAGCGAGCATGGCCTCGCCCGCCGCGACCACACGGATCGCCTGCACCAGCTCGTCGGCGGGGGCGTCCTTGAGGAGGAACCCGCTGGCACCGGCGCGCAACGCCTCCACCACGTACTCGTCCAGATCGAAGGTGGTCAGCACCAGCACCTTCGCCGGGCCGTCCCGCCCGGGCCCGGTGATCTGCCGGGTCGCCTCCACCCCGTCCATCCGCGGCATGCGGATGTCCATCAGCACCACATCGGGCTGCAGCGCACGCACCTGGTCGAGCGCCTGGAGGCCGTCTCCGGCCTCGCCGACGACCGCGATGTCCGGCTCGGCCTCAAGGATCATCCGGAAGCCCGTGCGCAGCAGCGGCTGGTCGTCGACCAGTAGGACGCGGATGGCCACGTAAGTCTCCTTCGCTAGTCCGGCCCCATTCTGCCCTGCTCGTCGCCAGCCGCTTCGGGCGCCCTGACCACCGCCGACGGCGCCTGCCCGGCAGCGGCCCCACCGTCAGCGCGCACCGGCAGCGGATAGGGCGGGGGAGTGCCGCCGAACTCCGGGCACACGGCCTGATGGTCGCACCAGCCGCACAGCTTGGTCGGGCGCGGCCGCCAGTCGCCCGTGCGGGTCGCCAGCCGGATCGCCTCCCACAGCGCGAGCAGTTTGCGCTCGACACGCTCCAGATCGGCGGGCACCGGGTCGTAGGTCACCACGTCGCCACTGCCGAGATAGACCAGCTGCAACCGCCGGGGGACGACCTTCTTCAGCCGCCACACCACCAGGGCGTAGAACTTCATCTGGAACAGCGCGCCCTCGGCGTACTCGGGCCGGGGCGCCTTGCCGGTCTTGTAGTCGACGATCCGCACCTCGCCCGTGGGCGCGACATCGACGCGGTCGATGATCCCGCGCAGCTTCAGCCCGGACTCCAGCTCGGCCTCGAGAAACAGCTCCCGCTCGGCGGGCTCCAGGCGGGTCGGGTCCTCCAGAGTGAACCAGCGCTCGACGAGCTGCTCGGCCTCGCCCAGCCAGCGCGCCAGCCGCTCACCGCCAGGATCGTCCGCGAACAGCTCCTCGACCTCGGGCCTGGCCTCCCGCAGCCGGTCCCACTGCCCCGGGACGAGGGACTTGGCCCGCGGCGCGGTCCGCTCGACCGCCGGCGCGTCGAACAGCCGCTCCAGCACCGCATGCACCAGCGTGCCCCGGGTCGCCGCCTCGCTCGGCTTCTCCGGCAGTTTGTCGATCACCCGGAAGCGGTACAGAAGCGGACACTGCATGAAGTCACCGGCGCGCGACGGCGACAGGGACTCCGGAGGCGCGGCGGCCACGGCGGATGGCCGGGCGGAGCCGTCGGTGCTGGTATCCATGCCCACAGACCATACGGCCCGCCACTGACAGTGACACAGCCGCGCCCCGGCCGGGCCGCACCGGGCGCCGACCCGAGCGGTGCCCGCCACGGCCGGGAAAACAGAGGGGGTGCCGGGGCGGAACACGGCCCGACGGCCGAATACCATCGACCCAGACCCTCCCACCCGGCACAACCGGGCCGGGGAGACGCTTCGATCGAGGGGACATCGTGGACGAGAGCGGCGGGAGCGGACGGCCGCGCCCCGGCAACGGCGGGGCGACCGACCGCGAGGCACCCCCCACGGCACGGCCCGCCGACGCCGCAGACCCCGAGAAGGACCGCGGCCGCCCGTCGACCGGGCCGACCTCGTCCGAGGAGACGGCGGACGCGGTGCCGGACGCGCAGCCCGCACAGACCCCGGTGGGCGGCGAACCGCCGACTCCCACGGACGACGGCACCGCCCGGCCGGCCCAAGCCGACGGGGACGACACCGAGCCCGCTTCCGCAGGACACCCCGCCGACGCCTCCTCCGCCCGCAGCCACGCCCACGCGGGAGGCTTCGGCAGGGGCCGCCCCCCGCAGCGCTCCAGGGAACCCGGCGGCGGCATCCTCATGGGGCGGCCCTTCGGTGTCCCCGTCTACGTCGCCCCCAGCTGGTTCCTCGTCGCCGCCCTGATCACCTGGGTGTTCGGCGGTCAGCTCGACCGCGTGCTGCCCCAGCTCGGCGCCGCCCGCTACCTCGTCTCCCTCTTCTTCGCCGTCGCCTTCTACGCCTCGGTCCTCGTCCACGAACTCGCCCACACCGTCGCGGCCCTCCGCTTCAAACTGCCGGTGCGCCGCATCCAGCTCCAGTTCTTCGGCGGCGTTTCCGAGATCGAGAAAGAGGCCGAGACCCCGGGCCGGGAGTTCGTCCTGGCGTTCGTGGGCCCCCTGCTGTCCCTCGCCCTCGCCGGGATCTTCTACCTCGCCGTGCAGACCGTCCAGCCCGGCACCGTCCCCGGCGTCCTGCTGGCCGGCCTGATGATCTCCAACCTCATCGTGGCCGCCTTCAACCTGCTCCCCGGCCTTCCCCTCGACGGCGGCCGCATGCTGCGCGCCGTCGTCTGGAAGATCACCGGCAGGCCGATGAGCGGCACCGTCGCAGCCGCCTGGGTCGGCCGCGCCCTCGCCATCTCGGTCCTGATCGGCCTGCCGCTGCTCACCCAGTCCGGCGCCCTCGGCACCACCGCCGAGGACAACGTCGGCATGGACACGGTCACCGACGCCCTGCTCGCCGCCATCCTCGCCGCCATCATCTGGACCGGCGCCGGCAACAGCCTCCGCGCGGCCCGCCTGCGCGAACACCTTCCCGAGCTGCGGGCCCGTACTCTCACCCGCCGCGCGGTCCCGGTGGAGACCAACACTTCCCTGTCCGAGGCCCTGCGCCGCGCCAACGCCGCCGGCGCCCGAGCCCTCGTCGTCGTCGACGGCCAGGGACGGCCCCTCTCGCTCGTGCGTGAGTCCGCCATCGCCGGCGTACCCGATCACCGCCGCCCCTGGGTCTACGCCAGCGAACTCGCCCAGGAGCTCACCGACGGCATGCGCGTCTCCGCGGAACTCGCGGGCGAAGACCTCCTCGAAGCCCTGCGCGCCAACCCCGCGACCGAATATCTCGTCGTCGAGGAGAACGGCGAGATCTACGGCGTCCTGTCCGCCGCGGACGTCGAGCGCGCCTTCGTGAAGGCCATGGCCCGCCCGAGCTGAAGTCCCGGCCCCTCGGCGTGGTCGGCGGCCCCTGCCGGGACCGGTAGGCTGGTCACATGTCCGAACCGACCGGTGCCGCCCGCCGTCGCGGGCCCTTCAAGGTCGGGGACCAGGTACAGCTGACCGATCCCAAGGGCCGCCACTACACGTTCACGCTCGAAGCGGGGAAGAACTTCCACACCCACAAGGGTTCCTTCCCGCACGACGAACTGATCGGCGCTCCCGAGGGCAGCGTTGTCCGCACCACCGGGAACGTCGCCTACCTCGCGCTGCGCCCCCTGCTCCCCGACTACGTCCTGTCCATGCCCCGCGGGGCGGCCGTCGTCTACCCCAAGGACGCGGGGCAGATCCTCGCCTTCGCCGACATCTTCCCCGGCGCTCGCGTCGTGGAGGCCGGCGTCGGCTCCGGCTCGCTCAGCAGCTTCCTGCTGCGCGCCATCGGCGACCAGGGCATGCTCCACAGCTACGAGCGCCGCGCCGACTTCGCCGAGATCGCACAGGCCAACGTCGAACGCTACTTCGGCGGCCCCCACCCCGCCTGGCAGCTCACCGTCGGCGACCTCCAGGACAACCTGAGCGACACCGACGTCGACCGAGTCATCCTGGACATGCTCGCCCCCTGGGAGTGCCTGGAGGCCGTCTCCAAGGCGCTCGTCCCCGGCGGCATCCTGTGCTGCTACGTGGCCACCACCACCCAGCTCGCGCGCACCGTCGAGTCCATCCGCGAGATCGGCTGCTTCAACGAGCCGACCGCCTGGGAGACGATGATCCGCAACTGGCACATCGAGGGCCTGGCCGTCCGCCCCGACCACCGGATGATCGGTCACACCGGCTTCCTCCTCACCGCCCGGCGCCTCGCCGACGGCGTCGAGCCGCCCATGCGCCGCCGCCGCCCCGCCAAGGGCGCCTACGGCGAGGACTACGCCGGCCCCAACGCCGACGCAGGCGCCGCCGGCCGCTGAGACGGCCGCGCACCACAGGCAACGCAAGAGCGCCGTGGTCGAGTTCCCGCACCTCCCGCGGAACTCGGCCACGGCGCTCTTGCGTTGATGCCTCCGCGCTATCCGGAACTTGACCCACCACCAGAAGTGCGCCCCGCCGTTCCGCCGCACTGTGACGTGTGGCACGATGCGGGGCACCCACCGGCACAGCCCTCACAGGAGACACTTCTCTCGTGCAGCACCCCGCCGTTCCGGAACTCGCGCACACCACCACCCGACCCATCCACTGGGTCGCCACCGCGGCCGCAGTCTCCGGCGTGGTCGCCCTGACCTCCCTGTTGCAGCCCGGCTCCGCGACCGCGGCCCAGCCCCAGGCCCGCACCAAGGCAGCCCCGGCCGCGGTCGTGCCCCCCGACCCCGCCAAGGCCCGCTTCCCCCTCGACTGCGGCCCCACCCGACTCCTCGTCGAGAAGAAAGCCACCGGCGACCTCGACGGCGACGGCCGCCCCGAGACCGTGGCCGTCGTCCACTGCGACGCGAGCATGGGCACCCCGCCCGACGGCGTCTACGTCCTGACCCAGGGCGCCGACCGCACCGAACCCCGGGTCGTCGCCACCCTCGTCGACCCCAAGGACCGCCTCACGGTCACCGGCTTCGCCGTCCACGGCGCCGCCGTCGCCGCGACCCTGCTCGGCTACTCCTCGCCCGACGTACCGAGTTGCTGCCCCGACGTGAAGGACTCCGCCGAATGGCAGTGGAAGGGCGGCGCGTTCATCCGCTCCACCGCCTCCGCCCCCCGGTCCGTGTGACCCGCGTCACCGCTTCCCGGACCCGCGGCCCATGGCCGCCCGGGGGCACCCGGACGTCGACCGGGCGAACGCGGTGTGAGAAAACAGACATGAATGACAGTCTGTGGTCGTACGATCACTCGGCGTCCGGGCCGAAGACCTCCACCCTGTCCGAAACCCGGCGCACATGGATGCACTCACCGGGACACTCCCGCGCCGAGTCCACCACATCCGTGAGAAGCGGCAGCGGCACGGGGGTTGTGGCCCCCGGGGCCTGCAGAAGCTCGTCGTCCGGCCCCTTCACATAGGCCAGGCCGTCGATGTCCAGCTCGAACACCTCGGGCGCGTACTGGGCACAGATGCCGTCACCGGTACACAGATCCTGGTCGATCCAGACCTCCAGCGCCTCGCCGTCGACTCCGGCCTGCTGCACGGTCATCTCTCCTGCCGTTTCCTGCGCAGAGCCGCCCCGGGAATCCGGCGAGCCCTGACGGGTGTTGAACACCCCGAGCCTACCTTCGGCGGCTTCCCAATCATGTTCGGTGGGTATTCCCCTGGCGTGAGGGAGAGCGCAAGGGTGAAGATCGGACACACCCCGACAGTCTTTGTGATCTAGGGGTTTCAATCGACACCCACCCAGGTAGGGTCTGGAAGCGTCCAGCTCCCCTTGGAGGAGGTGAGGACCGTGGCAGCCCACGACGACGACATTAACCGCGGCATCCGCCCGGGACGAGGGTCCGAGGACCCGGCCGGGCAGATCGCCTACCTTGAGCAGGAGATCGCCGTCCTGCGACGCAAGCTCGCCGACTCTCCGCGACACACGAGGATTCTCGAAGAGCGGATCGTCGAGTTGCAGACCAACCTGGCCGGCGTGTCCGCACAGAACGAGCGGCTCGCCAACACGCTCCGTGAGGCCCGCGACCAGATCGTGGCCCTCAAGGAGGAAGTCGACCGGCTCGCCCAGCCGCCGGCCGGCTTCGGTGTCTTCCTGCAGGCGAACGAGGACGGCACCGCCGACATCTTCACCGGGGGCCGCAAGCTCCGGGTGAACGTCAGCCCCAGTGTGGAACTCGACGAGCTCCGCCGCGGCCAGGAACTGATGCTCAACGAAGCGCTCAACGTGGTCGAGGCCATGGAGTTCGAGCGCGTCGGGGACATCGTCACCCTCAAGGAAGTCCTCGAGGACGGCGAGCGCGCCCTGGTGCTCGGGCACACCGACGAGGAACGGGTGGTACGGCTCGCCGAGCCGCTGCTGGACGTCACCATCCGCCCCGGCGACGCCCTCCTGCTCGAACCCCGCTCCGGCTATGTCTACGAAGTCGTGCCGAAGAGCGAAGTCGAGGAACTCGTCCTCGAAGAGGTCCCCGACATCGGCTATGAGCAGATCGGCGGCCTCGCTGGCCAGATCGAGGCCATCCGTGACGCGGTCGAGCTCCCCTACCTCTACCCCGATCTCTTCAAGGAGCACGAACTGCGGCCGCCCAAGGGCGTCCTGCTGTACGGGCCCCCCGGATGCGGAAAGACCCTCATCGCCAAAGCCGTGGCCAACTCCCTGGCCAAGAAGGTCGCCGAGGTGACCGGCCAGGCCGCGGGCAAGAGCTTCTTCCTCAACATCAAGGGCCCCGAGCTCCTGAACAAGTACGTCGGCGAGACCGAGCGGCAGATCCGCCTCGTCTTCCAGCGAGCCCGGGAGAAGGCCGGCGAGGGCACCCCCGTCATCGTCTTCTTCGACGAGATGGAGTCCCTCTTCCGCACCCGCGGCTCCGGCGTCAGCTCGGACGTGGAGAACACCATCGTCCCCCAGCTGCTCGCCGAGATCGACGGCGTCGAAGGACTGCAGAACGTGGTCGTCATCGGCGCATCCAACCGCGAGGACATGATCGACCCCGCGATCCTGCGCCCCGGCCGCCTCGACGTGAAGATCAAGATCGAACGCCCGGACGCCGAAGCGGCCAAGGACATCTTCGGGAAGTACCTCACCGAGAGCCTCCCCCTGCACGCCGACGACGTCAGCGAGCACGGAGGCGACAAGGGCGCCACCGTCCAGGGCATGATCCAGACCGCCGTGGAACAGATGTACGCCGAGTCCGACGAGAACCGCTTCCTCGAGGTCACCTACGCAAACGGCGACAAGGAGGTCCTGTACTTCAAGGACTTCAACTCCGGCGCCATGATCGAAAATATTGTCGGCCGCGCCAAGAAAATGGCGATCAAGGACTTCCTCGAACACAACCAGAAGGGCCTCAGGGTCTCCCACCTCCTCCAGGCGTGTGTGGACGAGTTCAAGGAGAACGAGGACCTGCCCAACACCACCAACCCCGACGACTGGGCACGGATCTCCGGAAAGAAGGGCGAGCGGATCGTCTACATCCGCACCCTGATCACCGGAAAGCAAGGCGCAGACACCGGACGCTCCATCGACACGGTGGCAAACACCGGTCAGTACCTGTAAAGCGCAGGGCGGCTGCGGGTGCCCTCATCGGGTACCCGCAGCCGACGCATTTCCGGACACGGCCGGAGCAAGGCAATGACGCAAATGATCTCCCCACCAGCGCAAAGGCGTTCTAGGCTCTTTCGTACCGCCGCGTCGCGCCGTGCGGGGACGGGCACCGCACGCGCACCGGAGCACCAGCGGTACTTGAGCGCCGCCCCCGACCGAGGGCGCCGCCTGGCAAGGAGGGCCGCATGACCGTACGGCGAGTAATGGGCATCGAGACGGAGTACGGCATCTCCGTCCCCGGCCACCCCAACGCCAATGCCATGCTCACCTCATCCCAGATCGTCAACGCCTACGCGGCGGCGATGCACCGGGCCCGCCGGGCCCGCTGGGACTTCGAGGAGGAGAACCCGCTGCGGGACGCGCGAGGCTTCGACCTCGCCCGCGAGGCCGCCGACGCCAGCCAGCTCACCGACGAGGACATCGGTCTGGCCAACGTGATCCTCACCAACGGCGCGCGACTGTACGTCGACCACGCACACCCCGAATACAGCGCCCCCGAGGTGACCAACCCCCGGGACGCCGTCCTCTGGGACAAGGCCGGCGAACGGATCATGGCGGAAGCCGCGGAACGGGCCGCCCAGCTTCCCGGAGCCCAGCCGATCCACCTCTACAAGAACAACACCGACAACAAGGGCGCCTCCTACGGCACGCACGAGAACTACCTGATGAAGCGGGAAACCCCCTTCTCGGACATCGTGCGCCACCTCACGCCCTTCTTCGTCTCGCGCCAGGTCTTCGCCGGCGCCGGACGCGTCGGCATCGGCCAGGACGGTCACGAACACGGCTTCCAGCTCAGCCAGCGCGCCGACTACTTCGAAGTCGAGGTCGGCCTCGAGACGACACTCAAACGGCCCATCATCAACACACGGGACGAACCCCACGCGGACGCGGAGAAATACCGCCGCCTCCACGTGATCATCGGGGACGCGAACCTGTCGGAGATCTCGACCTACCTCAAGCTGGGCACGACCGCCCTGGTCCTGTCGATGATCGAGGACGGCTTCATCGCCGTCGACCTCGCCGTCGACCAGCCCGTACGCACCCTCCACCAGGTCTCCCACGACCCCGGTCTGAAGCGCCTCGTCACCCTCCGCAGCGGCCGCACGCTCACCGCCGTGCAGCTCCAGATGGAGTACTACGAGCTGTCGCGCAAATACGTCGAGGAGCGCTTCGGCGCCGATGCCGACGACCAGACCAAAGACGTGCTGGCCCGCTGGGAGGACACGCTGAACCGCCTGGAGCGGGACCCCATGAGCCTGGCCTGCGAACTGGACTGGGTCGCCAAACGGGAGCTCATGGAGGGGTACCGGCGCCGCGACGGCCTCGACTGGGACGCCGCCCGGCTCCACCTGGTGGACCTCCAGTACGCCGACGTGCGGGCCGAGAAGGGCCTCTACAACCGCCTGGCGGCCCGTGGCCGCATGAAGAGGCTCCTGGACGAGTCCGAGGTCGAGAGGGCCCGCACCAAGCCGCCAGAGGACACGCGTGCCTACTTCCGCGGCCGCTGCCTCGAGCAGTACGCCGATGACGTGGCGGCGGCGTCCTGGGACTCGGTGATCTTCGACCTCCCGGGCCGGGACTCCCTGCAGCGCGTCCCAACCCTCGAACCGCTTCGCGGAACGCGTAATCACGTCAAGGAGCTCCTGGATCGCTGCCGTACGGCGGAAGACCTGGTCAGGGTGCTCTCGGGCGGCTGAACGGGTACCGGGCGGCTCCACCGGGCAGGGTAGTAAGACCCGGTGCCCGGGAATCATCGAGGCGGTCCCCGTACGTTGGAGCAACTACGGGGCCGATGTCAGACCGGGCTTGTAGGGTCTGATCATCACCGATCGGCAGGAATGCCGACCATGTCGGGCGAACTGAGCGGGGTGAGGGTTATGGCGACCAAGGACACCGGCGGCGGACAGCAGAAGGCCACGCGCTCCACCGAGGAGACCGAGGAGCAGGCGCAGGACGCGCAGGCCCAGGGCGACCTCAAGGAACGGCACGAGAAGCTGAGCGACGACGTGGACTCCGTCCTGGACGAAATCGACGACGTCCTCGAGGAAAACGCTGAGGACTTCGTGCGCTCCTTCGTGCAAAAGGGCGGGCAGTAGACTGCTTTTCCCTTCGATTCGAAGGTGTGTGTGGCGAGGGTCAGGGTTGGCGAACAGGCCGGAGGTGAAGCGCTGCGGGCGGTGCGGCGAGTTCAAGCCGCACGCAGCCTTCGCCGTCGGGAGGGCCGCTCCCGACGGCTTGCGGCACCACTGCCGTGCATGCGGGGCTGAATCGGATCTCAGGCGTCGGCGGACCCATGGGCAGGACGGTTCCGCTGCCTGGAGCTGTGCCGCAAGGCCACAAGAGCACGGCCTCACCGAAGCCGAACATGACCAGCCGATCGCCTCCCGGGGAGGTGCCTGCCGTGTCCGTCCGGTGACGCCGGCGACCCAGGTTGATCACTGTCATGAGACGGGTAGGGTCCGTGGCGTACTGTGCTTCAACTGCAATTCCGGCCTCGGCCTGTTGGGGGACGCCCCCGAAGCGATATACCGAGCTGCCGACTACCTGGAAGGAAACGCGTGGAAGCCAACCCTCGTAGCACCGGGCGTCTACCGGCCGCCTTCCTGACGCCTGGCTCGTCGTCCTTCATGGACTTCCTCGCCGAGCACCAGCCCGAGCTGCTGCCCGGCAAGCGCCAGCTGCCGCCGACCCAGGGTGTGATCGCCGCCCCGCACGGCACGACGATCGTGGCCACGACGTTCCCGGGGGGCGTCGTGCTCGCGGGTGACCGTCGCGCGACCATGGGGAATGTGATCGCCCAGCGGGACATCGAAAAGGTCTTCCCGGCGGACGAGTACTCCGCGGTGGGGATCGCCGGCACGGCCGGTCTCGCCGTGGAGATGGTGAAGCTGTTCCAGCTGGAGCTGGAGCACTTCGAGAAGGTCGAGGGTGCGCAGCTGTCCCTGGAGGGCAAGGCCAACCGCCTGTCGACCATGATCCGTTCCAACCTCGGCATGGCGATGCAGGGCCTGGCCGTGGTCCCGCTCTTCGCCGGCTACGACGTGGACCGGGACAAGGGCCGTATCTTCTCGTACGACGTGACGGGCGGCCGCTCCGAGGAGCACGGCTACGCGGCCACGGGCTCCGGCTCGATCTTCGCGCGGGGGGCCCTGAAGAAGCTCTTCCGTGAGGATCTGACCGAGGAGCAGGCCACGACCCTGGTGGTCCAGGCCCTGTATGACGCGGCAGACGACGACTCGGCGACCGGTGGTCCCGATGTCGCCCGCCGGATCTATCCGGTCGTCACCGTGATCACCGAGGACGGTTTCCGCCGGCTGACCGAGGACGAGGCGGGTGAGATCGCCCGGGCGATCCTGCAGCGTCGGCTCGAGCAGCCGGACGGTCCGAAGGCCGCCCTGCTCTGACGCCGGTCCCGGCTGTTATCAAGGTGATCGAGTGACTTCGACAGAAAGGGACGGATAACCGGTGTCGACGCCGTTCTATGTCTCCCCCCAGCAGGCCATGGCCGACCGGGCGGAGTACGCCCGCAAGGGCATCGCGCGCGGCCGCAGTCTGGTCGTGATGCAGTACGCCGACGGCATCGTGTTCGTCGGTGAGAACCCGTCCCGTGCACTGCACAAGTTCAGTGAGATCTACGACCGGATCGGTTTCGCGGCGGCCGGCAAGTACAACGAGTACGAGAATCTCCGCATCGGCGGCGTCCGCTATGCCGATCTGCGGGGTTACACCTACGACCGGGACGATGTGACCGCGCGCGGTCTGGCGAACGTGTACGCCCAGACGCTGGGCACGATCTTCTCGAGTGCGGCGGAGAAGCCGTACGAGGTGGAGCTGGTGGTCGCCGAGGTGGGGGAGACCCCGGAGGGCGACCAGATCTACCGTCTGCCGCATGACGGGTCGATCGTGGACGAGCACGGCTCGGTGGCGGTGGGCGGCAATGCGGAGCAGATCAGCAGTTTTCTCGATCAGCGCCATCGGGACGGGATGACCCTGGCGGAGGCGCTGAAGCTGGCGGTGCAGGCGCTGTCCCGGGACACGAACGGCAGTGAGCGGGAGATTCCCGCGGAGCGCCTGGAGGTCGCGGTGCTGGACCGTACGCGTCCGCAGCAGCGGAAGTTCAGGCGGATCGTGGGCCGTCAGCTGTCGCGGTTGCTTCAGGCGGACGGTGCGTCGACCGCCGCGGAGGCGGAGGCCGAGTCCGCGGAGGGTGAGGACGAGGAGTGACGGCGCGTCGCGCTCCGCGAGGTGCGTGACGTCGTTCGGGTGCATTGCCGCGTGCCCCGGCCTTTTCGGGCCGGGGCACGCGGCGTTGTGTGTGGGGGGCACGCGGCGTTGTGTGTGGGGGGCGGGAGGCCGGTGGTGACGTGTCAGGCGCCGGGGGGCGCCGTGGAGCCCCGTACGACGAGTTGGACGGGGATGTCGCCCTGCTCCGGCGGGTGGCCCTCCAGGACGGCGAGGAGGGCTTGCATGCCTCGTTCGCCGAAGAGTTCCGCGTCGAGGCGGACGGTGGTGAGCTCGGGGTCGAGGGCGGTGGCGAGGGCGAGGTCGTCGAGGCCGGTGACGGAGAGGTCGTCGGGGATGCGCAGGCCGAGGCGGCGGGCGGCCTTGTAGGCGCCGGCGGCGAGTTTGTCGTCGTCGCAGACCAGGGCGGTGGGGCGGGGGCCGGGTGCGGCGAGGGCGGTTTCGGCGGCGGTGAGGGCGTCCTCGATGGAGATGGGTGCGCGGGTGGTGCGCAGGGTGGTGCCGGGGGTTTCGGCGAGGCGTGCGGCGAGTTCCCGTTCCCGTATGCGGAAGGTCCATGAGGGGACGTCCGCGGCGAGATGGAGGAAGCGGCGGTGGCCGAGGGCGAGAAGGTGGTCGGCCACTTGGCGTACGCCGTCGGCGATGTCGAGGTTGACGGTCGCGGCGCCGAGGCTGCCGTGGGGGTCGCTGTCGAGCATGACGAGGGGGAGCTGGTCGCCGTGGATGGCGGTGAGCGCGTCGGCGGCCATGGAGGAGGCGATCACACCGTCGAGGGCCGCCTGGGCGGAGTGGAAGGGGTCTCTGGCGGGGCCGATGCCTTCGGGGGAGGGGTAGAGGACGACGCCGAAACCGTGCCGGGCGGCGACGCGGGCGGCGCCGGTGTAGACGCCGGCGAAGAACTCGGTGGTCAGGGCGGGGACGACGAGGAGGACGGTGCGGGTCCGGCCGAGACGGAGGTTGCGTGCGGCGAGGTTGGGCCGATAGCCGAGTTCGCGGGCGGCCTGGCGTACGCGTTCGGCGGTGGCCGCCGAGACGCGTCCGCGCCATTTGTCGCCGAGGACCAGGGAGACGGCGGCCTGGGAGACTCCGGCGGCCTGGGCGACATCGCGGCTGGTGGGTCGCGCGTTACCTGGTGCCACCGTGGGGGCCTGCTCTTTCATCTTCGTCCGGGCTGTCTGGGCTGTCTGGACTCGTGGACAGCGCACATGGTACGTATGGCAGACGACGTTATACGTAAAACGTGAGTGCGACGGCGAGAGGGCGCGGGATGGCCGCGGGTTATCTGGAGATCCTGAGGGCGAAGCACGCGGCGCGACTGCTCGTCGGGACGCTCGTGGGCCGGCTGCCGAACGCCACCGCGGCGATCGCGGTGGTGCTCTTCGTACGCGCCCAGGGCGGTACCTACAGCCTCGCGGGCGCGCTCGCCGCGGTCTACGGGGTGGCGAACGCCGCGGGGCAGCCGCTGCTGGGCCGGCTGGTCGACCTGCACGGCCAGCCGCGCATCCAGCTGCCCGCGGCGCTGGTCTCGGCCCTCGCCATGACCGTGTTCGCCCTGACGGGCGTGGAGCCGCCGGTGGTGGCCTATGCCTCGATGGCGGTCGCAGGGCTGTTCACACCGCCTCTGGAGGGCGGTCTGCGGGCCCTGTGGCCGGTGGTGCTGCGCCGGGAGGAGCAGGTGCACACGGCGTACGCGATGGATGCGGTGGCCCAGGAGGTGATGTTCACCGTCGGCCCGTTGCTGGTGACGCTGTGTGCGTCGGTGTGGTCGGCCCGGGTCGCGCTCGTCGTGCTCAGCGCCGTGGGGGTGCTGGGTGCGCTGTCGGTGGTGGTCTCGCCGCCGTCGCGCGCGTGGCGGTCGGCGCCGCGTGCTGCGCACTGGCTCGGTGCCCTGCGCTCGCCGGGGCTGCTGGCGCTGCTCGGCGCGTTTCTGTTCGTGGGGATCGCCCTCGGTTCCATCACGGTGGCGGCGGTGTCGTATGCCGACGGTCACGGCGGGGACGCGGTGTACGGGTGGCTGATGGCGGGGCTGGGGCTCGGCGCGCTCGTGGGCGGCACGGTGTACGGGGCGCGGCGGTGGCGCGGCGCGCCGGAGCTGCGCCTGCGTGTGCTGGTGGGGCTTCTGGCGGTGTGTTACCTGCCGCTGACGCTGGTGCCCGGTGCGGTGGCGATGGTCCTGCTGACGGCGCTGGCGGGGGTCTTTCTCGCGCCGTGCATCGCCTGCGCGTTCATCATCGTGGACCGGCATGCGCCGAGGGGCACGGTCACGGAGGCGTTCTCGTGGCTGGTGACGACGTTCACGGTGGGTGCGTCGG
Source organism: Streptomyces glomeratus (assembly GCF_021462825.1). Classification (GTDB taxonomy): domain Bacteria; phylum Actinomycetota; class Actinomycetes; order Streptomycetales; family Streptomycetaceae; genus Streptomyces; species Streptomyces glomeratus. The sequence continues at coordinate 31,519 of NZ_JAKEEB010000037.1, forward strand.
TCGGCACGGGCGTGGCCGGGCCGGTGGTGCAGGCGGGTGGTGCCCTGTGGGGCTTCGCGGTGCCGGGTGCGGCGGGGGCGGTGTCGTTGCTGGTCCTGCTGGCCTCCGGGCGGGTCCTCGCAGCTCCCCCGGAGGGTGCGGTGGTTGCGTCTTCATCGGAAAATGATCCGAACCGTGCCGTCGAACCCCGTTTCAGCTCGGAGGATCGGGCGTAATGTTCACTCATGGACCGCCGCATTTTCGGGCTGGAGAACGAGTACGGCGTCACGTGCACGTTCAGGGGACAGCGCCGCCTGTCGCCTGACGAGGTGGCGCGGTACCTCTTCCGCCGTGTCGTGTCATGGGGCCGGAGCAGCAATGTCTTTCTGCGCAACGGCGCCCGTCTCTATCTCGACGTGGGCTCACATCCGGAATACGCAACACCCGAATGTGACAATGTGATCGAACTGGTCACCCACGACAAGGCCGGCGAGCGCATTCTCGAGGGACTGCTGGTCGACGCCGAACGCCGCCTGCACGAGGAGGGAATCGCGGGCGACGTCTACCTCTTCAAGAACAACACGGACTCGGCGGGCAACTCCTATGGTTGCCATGAGAACTACCTGGTGGCGCGGCACGGGGAGTTCTCCCGGCTCGCGGACATCCTGATCCCCTTCCTGGTGACGCGGCAGCTGCTGTGCGGCGCCGGCAAGGTGCTGCAGACGCCGCGGGGCGCGGTGTACTGCGTGAGCCAGCGCGCCGAGCACATCTGGGAGGGCGTCAGCTCGGCGACCACACGTTCCAGGCCGATCATCAACACGCGGGACGAGCCGCACGCCGACGCCGAGCGCTACCGTCGTCTGCACGTGATCGTCGGCGACTCGAACATGTCCGAGACGACGATGCTGCTGAAGGTCGGCGCGACGGACCTGGTGCTGCGCATGATCGAGGCGGGCACGGTGATGCGCGACCTCACCCTGGAGAATCCGATCCGGGCGATCCGCGAGGTCAGCCATGACATCACGGGCCGCCGCAAGGTGCGCCTGGCGAGCGGCCGTGAGGCGTCCGCCCTGGAGGTCCAGCGGGAGTACTACGAGAAGGCCGTGGACTTCTGCGAACGCCGCGGTATTCGTACGGGCACGGTCGAGCAGGTTCTGGAGCTGTGGGGCCGTACGCTCGACGCGATCGAGTCGGAGGATCTGGACCGGATCGGTACCGAAATCGACTGGGTGATGAAGTACAAGCTCATCGAGCGGTACCGGGCGAAGCACAACATGACGATGTCGCATCCGCGGGTCGCCCAGATAGACCTCGCCTATCACGACATCCACCGTCGTCGCGGCCTGTACTACCTGCTGGAGAAGAAGGGGCAAGCCGCCCGGATCTGCAACGACTTGAAGATCTTCGAGGGCAAGTCGGTCCCGCCGCAGACCACTCGGGCCCGGCTGCGCGGCGACTTCATCCGGCGGGCGCAGGAACAGCGCCGTGATTTCACGGTCGACTGGGTGCACCTCAAGCTGAACGACCAGGCGCAGCGCACCGTGTTGTGCAAGGACCCGTTCCGCTCGGTGGACGACCGGGTGGAGAAGCTGATCGCGGGAATGTGAGCGACGCGTTCGGCCGTCGAGAGCCGGAACGCAACGCGGGGCGTCGTACGTTTGCCGTACGGCGCCCTTCGCACGCCGTAGAGTTGCGCGCACGCCAACCATCAAGATCGACCGATACGAGGCCCCATCGTGCGCCGACGCTCGTTGCTCCTAGCCGCCCTGCCCGCCGGACTGGTCACGCTCGCCGGATGCGGTGACAACAAGTCAGGCAAGGGCAAGACCGGCACCAGTCCGTCCCCCTCGGCCTCGGCTCCGTCCGCCGCCCCGGCGCCGAAGATCGTCGAAGGGCCGCTGCCGGCGATCACTGCCGGGACCAGGTTCGGCGAGAAGCCGACCGTGGCCAAGGGCCCCGGCACCCCGTCCAAGGATCTGGCGGTCAAGACGGTGATCGCGGGCAGCGGCCCGACGGTCGCGGAGAACGACTACATCCAGGCGCACTACCTGGGCCAGATCTGGGACACGGCGAAGATCTTCGACAATTCGTACGACCGTAGGACGCCGCTGGTCATCCAGCTCGCCCAGGGCGGCATCATCGACGGCTGGCGGTATGCGCTCCCGGGCCGCAAGGTGGGCAGCCGGGTGCTGATGGCCGTGCCTCCGACCTGGGGCTATGGCTCGCAGGGCAATTCGGAGGCGGGCATCAAGGGCACCGACACGCTGGTGTTCGTGGTGGACATCAAGAACACGTTCAACTCGAAGAGCTCGGCCAAGGGCAAGATCGTCCCGCAGAACGACGCAAAACTGCCGAAGGTCGGCACCAACACCGACGGCTCGGCACCGTCCATCGAGGTCCCCAAGGTGAAGCCCCCGACGGGGCTGGTCGCGGACTACGTGATCGAGGGGAGCGGCGAAGCGGTCGCGGCGGACAGCACCGTGCTGGTGCAGTACAAGGGTGTGCTCTGGGACACCGGCAAGGAGTTCGACTCCACCTACGGCCGTGGGCAGCTGACCTCCTTCTCCTTGCAGCAGGTCGTCAAGGGCTGGGCGCAGGGGCTCACCGGCAAGAAGGTGGGCAGCCGGGTGCTCGTCGTCGTACCGCCGAAGCTGGGATACGGCGACAACCCGCCCCAGGGCAGCGGCATCAAGAAGGACTCCACGCTGGTCTTCTCGGTGGACATCCTGGCGAAGATGTAAACCCTCGCGGCGATGTGAGAGTGTCGTTCTTGCCGCAATGGCCTCAACCCGAACAAGCAGGAGCTTTTGACGTGAGCATCGAGAAGCCCGAGATCGACTTCCCGGGCGGCGAGCCCCCGGCCGACCTCGAGATCCAGGACATCTGGGAGGGCGACGGCCCGGAGGCCAAGGCCGGCGACACCGTCTCCGTCCACTACGTGGGCGTGGCTTTCTCCACCGGCGAGGAGTTCGACGCGTCCTGGAACCGGGGCGCCCCGCTGAACTTCCAGCTCGGTGTCGGCCAGGTCATCAAGGGCTGGGACCAGGGTGTGCAGGGCATGAAGGTCGGCGGCCGCCGCCAGCTGATCATTCCTCCGCACCTGGCCTACGGCGACCGCGGTGCCGGTGCCCGTATCAAGCCCGGCGAGACGCTGATCTTCGTCTGCGACCTGGTCTCGGTCTGACCCGGACCCTGATCGCCCACCCCGCCCGGAGGGCCCAGGTGCCCGGGACGGCCGGGAGTGGTGTGGTGGGGCGCCGTATGCGGTCGGAAGCGATCATCTTGCGCCCATGCCCGTGCGGGCATGGGCGCTCGGCTTTTGCCCTGCCCCGTGCGAGCGGTACGGTCGTCGGTCGTAAGCACCATAGGGAGGCGAAGGGCGTCGATGGCCATTGCCAAGGCCGAGCGGCTGATGAACCTGGCGCTGTGTCTGCTGGGGACGCGGCGGCCGCTCAGCAAGCGCGAGCTGCGCGAGTCCATCGAGGCCTATCTCGAAGCGGGGTCGGACGACTCCTTCAACCGCATGTTCGAGCGCGACAAGGACGATCTGCGCGAGCTGGGCCTGGTCATCGAGACCGTGGAGAACCTGGATGGTGAGATCGGCTATCTCGCCCGCCGCGACAGCAACCGCCTCCCGCCCATCACCCTCGACGCCGAGGAGGCCGCCGCGCTCGGTCTCGCCGCGAAGGTGTGGCAGCAGGCCCGGCTCGCCGGTGCGGCGAGCGGTGCCCTGCAGAAGCTGCGCGCCGCAGGCCTGCCCGAGGACGTCGACCCGTACGAGGCCCATGGCGCCCTGGAGCCCCGCATCCCCGTGCACGAGGCGGCGTTCGAGCCGCTGATGCTGGCCTGCCGCGACCGCCGCCCCGTGGTCTTCGACTACCGCAAGGCCACCGCCGCCCGCCCCGAGCCTCGGCATGTCGAGCCCTGGGCGCTGGAGTGCTGGCGCGGCCACTGGTACCTGGCCGGCTGGGACCGCGACCGGGGCGCGGAGCGGGTCTTCCGGCTGTCCCGGATCACCGGCAAGGTGCGCAGCCGCGGCGGCGGCTTCACCGCACGGGTGCCGGACGTGGTGACCGTCCGGGAGACCGTCGCGAGCTGGGCGGGGGAGAGCGCGGACCGCTCGGCCCGGATCCGGCTGCGTACGGGCGCGGGGTACCCCCTTCGGGCGAAGGCCACCGCCGTACGGGAACTCGGCGAGGGCTGGGACGAGTTGGAGATTCCGTACGGGCACGGCCTGGACGCCTGGCTGGTCGAGTTCGGGCCCGACGTCGTCGTCCTGGAGCCCGCCGAGCTGCGGGCCGATGTGGTGGACCGGCTGCGTGCCGTGGCCAAGGGCTGAGGGGGAGACGGAGCACAGTGGCAGCCAAGCCGGCCAGACCTGCCAACGCCATCGACCAGACCCGGCGGATGCTCTCCCTGGTGACGTATCTGCGGGAGCGCCCCGGTGCGCGCATCGAGGACGTCGCCCGGGCCTTCGGGATCACCGAGGACGAGCTGGTCTCGGACCTCGATGTGCTGCCCATGTGCGGCACCAGCTTCCGCGGGGGCGACCTGCTCGACATCGACACCGACGGCGAGCGCATCTGGTGGCACAACCCGGCCGCCCTCGGCGCGGACGCCGCCGAGCCCCTGCGCCTGGCGGCCGACGAGGCGACCGCGCTGCTGGTGGCCGCGCGGGCCGTGGCCACCCTGCCGGGACTGCGCGAGAGCGACCGGCAGGCGCTGCTGCGTGCCACCGCCAAGGTGGAGACCGCCGCCGGTGAGGTCGCGGGCGCGAGCTCGCGCCTGTCGGTGACGTTCGAGTCGGAGGGCGGTGTCTTCGCGGACGTCGACCGTGCGATCTCCGAGCGCCGCCGGCTGTGGATCCGCTACTACTCGCCGGCCCGTGACGAGGTCACCGAGCGTGAGATCGATCCGATCCGACTGGTCAGCGTCGGGCACACCTATGTCGAGGCGTGGTGCCGCCGCTCGGAGGCGCGCCGCACCTTCCGGCTCGACCGGGTCGCCGAGATCAGGATCCTGGACGAGCCGTCGGCGCCGCCGGAGGTCGAGCTGCGGGATCTGTCGGAGGGGCTCGTCCAGCCCGCCGCCGAGGACCCCGAGGTGGTCGTCGAGGTCGGCCCGGCCGGGCGCTGGGTCGCCGAGTACTACCCGCACGACAGCGCGGACGAGCTGCCGGACGGCGGGCTGCGTATCACCTTGCGGACCCCGGACCCGGCGTCGCTGCGACGGCTGGCGCTGCGGCTCGGGCGCGACGGCCGGATCGTGTCGCCGCAGGACCTCGCGGAGAGCGCCCGCCGGGCGGCCCGCGAGGCGCTCGCGGCGTACGACGGGCCGGACGGAGTTCAGGACGGGCTGTACGACAGGCAGGAGCAGGGGCTGTGAGCACGTCGGCGATGTCTGGTGCGTCGGAGCAGTCGGGTGCCTCGGCCGGTGCGCCGCAGGCGCCCGCGGTGGCGGAGATGTCGGTGCGAACGGCGTTCGCCGGCATGCGGCGGGTGGCCGACGTGGTCTTCAGAGCCGGCTGCCCGGACTGCCGGGCCCGTTTCGAACTGGGTGCGAGCGCTCTGCGACTGGCGATCGGGGCCAGCAGCAGGACGACGTTCTACTCCTTCACCTGCCCCGAGTGCGGCGCGTCCGTGCGCAAGCCGGCGGGGGAGCGCATCGTCGAACTCCTCACCGGGGGCGGGGTGCGGACGCTGCGGCTGCACTCGACCCTCTAGGCTCGGGTTCATGTTCTGGCCGATGCTGGCGATCGCCCTGGGATTCCTGGGGCTTGCCGTTCTGGGTGTGCTCGCGGTCCGGGTCTTCCTGGAGGCGCAGCGCCTCGGGCGGCAGGTCGCGGATTCCGCACGCCGTATCAACCGCGCGGCGGAGGACCTGGAGCGGGCGGCGCTGAGTGCCGCGCAGGCTGTGGAGCAGGTATGAGACCTCCCAATGGGGGCGCAATGAGCCGCTTCGACCTGTCTAGGTGTCACCGCGGGCAGGTACTCTGCTGATCGCGGCCCGGAACGAGGCGCGGTCCGCAGACCGGGAGTATGCACAGGGATTGCCCCGCGTTCACCCCTGAGCGTTACGATCGCTGACGGAAGTCGGACGCATGTCCGACTGATCGGACAGCACCCCCACCCATGCCGCCTCGGTGAGAAGGTAAAGACTTATGTTCGGAAGGCTCGGAGCTCCCGAGATCATTCTCATCCTCGTCGTCATCATCCTGCTGTTCGGCGCGAAGAAGCTTCCGGACATGGCGCGCTCCCTCGGCAAGTCCGCGCGCATCCTGAAGAGCGAGGCCAAGGCGATGAAGGAGGACGGCAAGCCGTCCGCCCCGGCCGGCCCGCCGAACGACGAGCAGTCCCCGGCTCAGCGCACGATCCAGGCCGCGCCCGGCGATGTGACCAGCTCCCGCCCGGTCAACGAGCCGACGGACACGACCCAGCGCTGACGCAAGGTCCGGGGACTCCCGGGCCACTGCACGAGATGAGGATGTGGGTTGCTCAAGTCTGCCCGCAAGAAGGAGAAGGATCCCGAGGGGCGGATGCCCCTGGTGGAGCACCTTCGTGAGCTGCGCAACCGGCTCGGGAAGTCGGTCCTGGCCATCATCGTCGGCGCGATCCTCGCGGCGATGTACTACCGGGACATCATCAACTTCCTCACCGAGCCGATCCAGCACTCGGTGGGATGTTCGAAGACATTCACCGAGCTGGCCAACCAGAGCAAGGGTGCCTGCGGCAACATCACCGTGGAGGGCCTGCTGGGTCCCTTCACACTGATGATCAAGGTCGCGCTGACGGCGGGTGTCGTCATCGCCAGCCCGGTGTGGCTGTACCAGCTCTGGGCTTTCATCGCGCCCGGACTGCACAAGCACGAGAAGCGGTACTCGATCGCCTTCGTCGCGGCAGGCTTCCCGCTGTTCATGGCCGGCGCCTGGTTCTCGTACCACGTGCTGCCCGCCGCGGCCAGCGTCCTGATCGACTTCACGCCCGTGGGCGCGGTCAACCTGCTTCCGCTGGACGATCTGCTGGACCTCGTCACCCGCATGGTGATCGTCTTCGGTCTCTCCTTCGAGCTGCCGCTGCTGCTGGTCATGCTCAACCTCACCGGGCTCGTCACCGGTCGCCGGATGCTCGGCTGGTGGCGGGGCATGATCATGGGTGTCACCGTCTTCGCGGCCTTCGCCACGCCGACCGTCGACCCGATCTCCATGCTGTCCCTCGCGGCGCCGATCGTCCTGCTCTACTTCATGGCCACGGGCTTCGCGCTGCTGAACGACCGGCGCAAGCGCCTGCGCGAGGCGCAGGGCCCGGGCGACGACGAGGCCTCGGAGCTGGACCTCACCCCCACGGACATCGGCGAGGCCGAGCCGGTGCCCGCCTCCCGCGCCCTGCCGGAGCGGGGCGGCGCGGACCGTGACGGGGTGAACGGCTACGACGACGTGACGTGAGCCGGCGGACGCACTCCGTGAGGTGAACGACCCGGTGGGCCCCACCGCTTCGGCGGTGGGGCCCGCTGCCGTGGGAGATCCGGATAATGATCGTCGTGTTGTCAGCGGCGCCCGGTACGCTCGAAAGCACGATGACAGAGGACCTCTCACCGGCCGAGCGGTACGCGGCAGCACGCAGGCGCGCTGCCGAGCAGGCCACCGCGCTCGCCTCCTTCCGCGAGATGTACGACTTCGGCCTCGACCCCTTCCAGATCGAGGCCTGCCAGGCACTCGAGGCGGGGAAGGGTGTGCTGGTGGCCGCGCCCACCGGCTCCGGCAAGACGATCGTCGGCGAGTTCGCCGTCCACCTCGCCCTGCAGCAGGGCAGGAAGTGCTTCTACACGACGCCCATCAAGGCGCTGTCGAACCAGAAGTACTCCGACCTGTGCCGTCGTTACGGCACGGAGAAGGTCGGCCTCCTCACCGGCGACAACAGCGTCAACTCCGACGCCCCGATCGTCGTGATGACCACCGAGGTCCTGCGGAACATGCTGTACGCGGGCTCCCGGACCCTGCTCGGCCTCGGCTATGTGGTGATGGACGAGGTGCACTACCTCTCCGACCGCTTCCGCGGTGCCGTCTGGGAGGAAGTGATCATCCACCTGCCCGAGTCGGTGACGCTGGTGTCCCTGTCGGCGACCGTCTCCAACGCCGAGGAGTTCGGCGACTGGCTCGACACCGTCCGCGGTGACACCGAGGTGATCGTCGCCGAGCACCGGCCCGTACCGCTGTTCCAGCATGTGCTGGCGGGCCGCCGGATGTACGACCTGTTCGAGGAGGGCGAGGGCCACAAGAAGGCCGTCAACCCCGACCTCACGCGCCTGGCCAGGATGGAGGCCACCCGGCCGTCCTACCAGGACCGCCGGCGGGGCCGCGCCATGCGCGAGGCCGACCGCGAGCGGGAGCGCAGACAGCGCTCCCGGGTGTGGACGCCGAGCCGGCCCGAGGTGATCGAGCGCCTCGACGCCGAGGGCCTGCTGCCCGCGATCACGTTCATCTTCAGCCGGGCCGCCTGCGAGGCCGCCGTCGAGCAGTGCCTGTACGCGGGCCTCAGGCTCAACGACGAGGAGGAGCGGGAACAGGTGCGAGCGCTCGTCGAGGAGCGCACCGCCTCCATCCCTCCCGAGGACCTGCATGTGCTCGGCTACTACGAATGGCTGGAGGGCCTGGAGCGCGGTATCGCCGCCCACCACGCGGGCATGCTGCCGACGTTCAAGGAGGTCGTCGAGGAGCTGTTCGTCCGGGGCCTGGTGAAGGCGGTGTTCGCCACCGAGACCCTCGCGCTCGGCATCAACATGCCCGCCCGCTCCGTGGTGCTGGAGAAGCTCGTCAAGTGGAACGGCGAGCAGCACGCCGACATCACCCCCGGTGAGTACACGCAGCTCACCGGGCGCGCCGGCCGTCGTGGGATCGACATCGAGGGCCACGCGGTCGTGCTGTGGCAGCGCGGTATGAGCCCCGAGCACCTCGCCGGCCTGGCGGGCACACGGACGTATCCGCTGCGCTCCAGCTTCAAGCCGTCGTACAACATGGCCGTGAACCTGGTCGAGCAGTTCGGCCGGCACCGGTCCCGCGAACTGCTGGAGACGTCCTTCGCGCAGTTCCAGGCCGACAAGTCGGTCGTCGGCATCTCACGCCAGGTGCAGCGCAACGAGGAAGGGCTGACCGGCTACCGGGAGGCCATGACCTGCCACCTCGGCGACTTCGAGGAGTATGCGCGGCTGCGCCGCGAACTCAAGGATCGTGAGACGGAGTTGGCCCGTCAGGGCGCGGCCCAGCGCCGCGCCGAGGCCGCCGTCGCCCTGGAGAGGCTCAAGCCCGGTGACGTCATCCACGTGCCGACCGGGAAGTACGCGGGCCTGGCCCTGGTGCTGGACCCCGGGCTGCCCGCCGGCCGCGCGGGCGGCCACCGCGGCCTGGAGTACCACGACGGCCCGCGCCCGCTGGTCCTCACCGCCGAGCGGCAGGTCAAGCGGCTGGCATCGATAGACTTCCCGGTGCCCGTGGAGGCGCTGGAGCGGATGCGTATCCCGAAGTCGTTCAACCCCCGCTCGCCGCAGTCCCGTCGCGATCTCGCCTCCGCCCTGCGCACCAAGGCCGGGCACATCCCGCCGGAGCGGCACCGCAAGACGCGCTCCGCCGCCGCCGACGACCGCGAGATCGCCCGGCTGCGCACGGCCCTGCGCGCCCACCCCTGCCACGGGTGCAGCGACCGCGAGGACCACGCCCGCTGGGCGGAGCGCTACCACCGCCTGATGCGCGACACCTCCCAGCTGGAGCGCCGTATCGAAGGCCGGACGAACACGATCGCCCGCACCTTCGACCGCATCGTCGCCCTGCTCACCGAGCTGGACTACCTGCGCGGCGACGAGGTGACCGAACACGGAAAGCGCCTCGCGCGGCTGTACGGCGAGCTGGACCTGCTGGCCAGCGAATGCCTGCGCGAGGGCGTCTGGGAGGGGCTCGCCCCGGCCGAACTGGCCGCGTGCGTCTCGGCGTTGGTGTACGAGGCCCGGGTGGGGGACGACGCGATGGCACCGAAGCTGCCGTCGGGCAAGGCGAAGGCCGCGCTCGGCGAGATGGTGCGGATCTGGGGCAGGCTCGACGCCCTCGAGGAGGAGTTCCGCATCACCCAGACCGAGGGCGTGGGCCAGCGCGAGCCCGACCTCGGTTTCGCCTGGGCCGCCTACATGTGGGCCGGCGGCAAGAGCCTCGACGAGGTCCTGCGCGAGGCCGAGATGCCGGCCGGTGACTTCGTCCGCTGGACCAAACAGGTCATCGACGTTCTCGGCCAGATCGCGGCGGCGGCTCCCGTGGAGGGCTCCACCGTGGTGAAGAACGCGCGCAAGGCGGTGGACGGCCTGCTGCGCGGCGTGGTCGCCTACTCGTCGGTGGGCTGACCTACCGTCGTCGGTGGGCTGACCTACCGTCGTCGGTGGGCTGCCCACCGCTCCCGCCGGTCGTGACCGGGTCCCGGACCGTCTTCGCGGGACGGCCGGGACGGCCCCGGGTCGGCGCGCGGCCGCGCCGCTCCGGCCGCCCAGGCGGCCGGACCGGTCAGCGGTTCGGGTGCGCTCGCCGGCTTCCGTACGCCCTGATGTCCTCGCGTCCGCGAGGGCAGTCGGCTCGAGCACCGGCGATGGCCGGATCGGGCCCTCCACCCCCTCGGCCCCAAGAGGCGCTCACGTCATCCGTGAAGGGGGAATCCCACCCGCACGGGTGACTCGTCCCCGACGCCTGTTCCCTGTGACGCACCGTGTGCGAACAGAGCCTCCCTGTGCAAAAGGAGTCGAGCGTACTCCTGCCCCCATGGGCATTTCAGGTGCTTGCTGAATATGACATGGCGATGATCCGGTCGGACTAAGCTCGCCCGCGGCGCACCGAGTTGAGGCGTAATCGTGCGCTTGTTCCCCAATATATCGAAGATCCCTCGATGCCGGATTCGTTTCCGGTATCTACCCCCGCTTTTGCCGAGTAAGCACCCGATCCAGCCGATTCGTCTCAGAGGGCATACATGGTGAGTGTTCCATCGCCTCCCGGTGGCCGTGAACTTCCCTACGCACCCGCGCTGTTGCTGCCCGCCATACTGATGGCCGCGGCCACCGGGAGCGCCGTCGTCCTGGTGACGGCCCCCGCCAAATCCGCCGTCGGCTGGTTCGGCGCCGTCGCCACGCTCCTCGTGACCGCCGTCTCGGTCCTGGCGGCCCGCCGGGACCGCGCACTGCGTTCGCTGCGCGCCGACTTCACACAGCGGGCCGCCTACCTCGAACAGCGCATCACCTCCCAGGACGACGACCTCGAGTTCTTCCGCACCGAGATCGTGCCCAGGGCCCTCGACACGGTCCGGGACGGAATCTCTCCCGCGGAGGTCATCCGCACGATCGTCGACGAGAACCCCCACTTCCGCGGACTGCCCCAGCCCCAGCGCCAGTTGCTGCGCACCGTGCTCCAGATCGTCGACCGCGAGATCGCGCGGCGCGACTCCGCGCTGCGTGCCTTCGTCAACATCGCCCGCCGCGTCCAGGCCCTCGTCCACCAGCAGGCCAAGGAACTGAGGGAGATGGAGGAGGACCACGGCCGCAACCCCGAGGTCTTCGACGACCTGCTGCGCATCGACCACGGCACCGCGCTGATCGGCCGCCTCGCCGACTCCATCGCCGTCATCGGCGGCGGCCGGCCCGGCCGCCAGTGGCCCCAGCCGGTACCGCTCTACAGCGTGCTGCGCGGAGCGATGTCCCGCATCCTGGAGTACACCCGCATCGAGCTGCACTCCATCGCCAAGGTCAACATCAAGGGCACCTCCGTCGAGCCGATCATCCACGCCGCGGCCGAGCTGCTCGACAACGCCACGCGCTACTCCCCGCCCCAGACCAAGGTCCACGTCACCGCCACCGAGGTGCAGACCGGCATCGCGGTCGAGATCGAGGACGGCGGGATCAGCCTGAGCGAGGAGAACCGCGCCAAGGTCGAGCGGATGCTCGCCGAGGCCCAGGCCGGAGTGGACGTCCAGGAGATCGGTGAGGCGCCGCGCCTCGGCCTCGCCGTCGTAGGGCGCCTGTCGACGATGTTCAACATGCATGTCTCGCTGCGGCAGTCGGCGTACGGCGGCGTCCGCGCGATCCTCGTCATCCCGAACGACATGCTGACCACCGACCCCGCCCCCGGGTTCGCCCACGGCATCGGCGCCACCTCCGTGCCGACCCTGGACAACGACGGGGTCAAGGGGCCCGACCGCGTGCAGAAGAGGCGCCGTCCGACCACCGGGCCGCGCGTCCCGGAGCAGTTCGCCGCCGAGGACGACGTCCCGGTGGTGACCGAGTGGACCCCGAACGGTCTGCCGCAGCGCCGCAGCCGGGTCAAGACCCCGCTCAGCCGGCGCATGGCGGAGGCCGCCGCCGCGGAGGCCGCCGCCCAGGCAGTCCAGGCCGCGACGCACGCCCCCTGGGGGCCGGAGCCCGAACCGGAGAAGGAGGAGCCCGCTCCCGGCCTGTGGGTCGAGGCGTTCATGAACGGGCTCAAGACCGCCCCGGACCCGAACGCGTTCTCCGCCGGGCCCCCGGCCGACGAGCCGCGCGCATTCACCAGCAACGACGAGCCGGCCCGTGCCCAGGCCGACGACGAGGGGGACCACAAGTGATCCAGCAGCGAGGCAATTTCGACTGGTTGCTGAAGGAACTCGCCGACGGCGTCCCGGGCATCCACCAGGTCGTGGTGCTGTCCGCCGACGGTCTGCGCATCGCCCGCTACGGCGGTGACCCGGACGCGGCCGACCGCATCGCAGCGGCCTGCGCCGGGCTGCAGAGCCTGGCCGGAGCGGTCGCGTCCGAGATCCCGGACAGCGACGGCAGGATGCGCATGGTCATCATCGAGATCGACGGCGGCTACTTCTACATGATGGCGGCCGGCCCCAACGCCTACCTGGCGGTTCTCGCCGACACGGTCGCCGAGGCGGGACTGATGAGCAACCGCATGCGCGACCTCGTCCTCCGCATCGGCTCCCATCTGACGAGCCCGCCGCGGCGCAACGGGCAGACCGTATGACTCCTCCGCAACGCCGACGGCGTCAGTCCAGGGAACAGCCCCCGCCGGAGCCCGTCGCGGCAGGCGGCCCCAAGGAGGGCGAGCAGAAGAACCCCGAGCGGTTGTACATCCTCACCGGAGCGGCCGCCGGGGGCGAGCGCGCCCCCATCGACCTCGTCACCCTGATCGTGACGAGCGCCGACCCCCCGCCCACCGCCACGCCGGAGCAGTCGGCGCTGCTGCGGCTGTGCCGCGCACCCCTGTCCGTGGCCGAGATCTCGGCCTATCTCAGTCTGCCGTTCGGCGTGGTGACGGTCCTGCTCACCGACCTGCTGACGGCCGAACTGGTCCAGGCACGCGCCCCGATCGTCCGCCAGGCGGTGCCCGACCGATCCCTCCTCGAAGCGGTGATGCATGGACTTCAAAAGCTCTGACACCGTCCCCGGTCCACGGGCCGAGGACCACCTGCCGCACACCACACAGGCCGCGGTGAAGATCGTGATCGTGGGCGGCTTCGGGGTCGGCAAGACCACCATGGTCGGGTCCGTCAGCGAGATCAGGCCGCTGACGACCGAGGAGACCATGACCCAGGCAGGCATCGGAGTCGACGACAACTACGGCTCCGACACCAAGACGGCCACCACCGTGGCCATGGACTTCGGCCGGATCAGCATCACCGAGCAGCTGGTGCTCTACCTGTTCGGCACCCCTGGCCAGGAACGGTTCTGGTTCCTGTGGAACGGCCTGTTCGAGGGCGCGCTGGGTGCCGTGGTGCTGCTCGACACCCGTCGGCTCGAGGTCAGCTTCGATGTCATCGGCCGTCTGGAGGAGCGGGGCGTGCCCTTCGTGGTCGCCGTCAACTCCTTCCCCGACGCGCCCCGTTACCCCACCGCGGAGCTGCGCGGAGCACTCGATCTGCCCGAGGAGATCCCGATCATCGAGTGCGACGCACGGCGCCGGGCCTCCAGTCGTGAGGTCCTGATGACGTTGATGCGCTTCCTGCACTCCCTGGCGGTGCAACACGTGCCCGCCTGACCGGGGCACGCCCCGGCGATACCCGACCCCACCCCAGACACCGGATCCCCCGACGTTTCGGAGCGACCATCGTGACGCCTGAATCCCACTCCCTGACCGACATGGACCTCACCGCCGCCGACGCGCCCGTTCCGCCGCCCGGCTGCCCGGCCCACGGCCTCGGCCCCGGCGGAGTGCGCCGGCTCTACGGTCCCGAGGCGGAGGACCTGGGAGCCCTGTACGAGGAACTCCGTGCCGAGCACGGCGCCGTGGCCCCGGTGCTGATCCACGACGACGTGCCGATGTGGGTGGTGCTCGGCCACAGCGAGAACCTGCACATGGTGCGCTCTCCCTCGCAGTTCACCCGGGACAGCCGCACCTGGACCCCGCTGAACTCCGGCCGGATCAAGCCGGACCACCCGCTGACCCCGCACTTCGCCTGGCAGCCGATCTGCTCCTACGCCGAAGGCGACGAGCACCTGCGGCTGCGCGGCGCGGTCACCGGCGCCATGTCGACCATCGACTACCGGGGACTGCGCCGGTACATCAACCGCACGACGCAGGCCCTCGTCAACCGTTTCTGCGAGGAGGGCCGGGCCGATCTGGTGGGCCGGTTCGCCGACCACCTGCCGATGGCGGTGATGTGCGAGGTCCTCGGCATGGCCGACGAGTACAACGACCGGATCGTGCACGCCGCCCGCGACATGCTCAAGGGCACCGAGACCGCGATCGCCAGCAACCAGTACATCGTGGACGCCCTGACCCGGCTCACCGCCCGCCGCCGCACCCAGCCCGAGGACGACTTCACCACCCACCTCGTCAACCACCCGGCACGGCTGACGGACGACGAGATCAGGGAGCATCTGCGGCTGGTCCTGATCGCCGCCTACGAGGCCACGGCCAACCTCATCGCCAACGTGCTGCGCGTGATCCTCACCGACCCGCGCTTCAGGGCCCAGCTCAACGGCGGGCAGATGACGGTGCCCGAGGCGGTCGAGCAGTCGCTGTGGGACGAGCCGCCGTTCAGCAGCATCCTCGGCTACTTCGCCAAACAGGACACCGAGCTGGGCGGCCAGCGCATCCGCAAGGGCGACGGACTGCTGTTCGGCATCGCGCCGGGCAACGTCGACCCGCGGGTGCGGCCCGACCTCTCCGCCGGTATGCAGGGCAACCGCTCCCACCTCGCCTTCGGCGGCGGCCCGCACGAGTGCCCGGGCCAGGACATCGGCCGCGCCATCGCCGACACGGGCATCGACGCGCTGCTGACGCGACTGCCGGACATCCAGCTCGACTGCGCGGAGGACGAGTTGCGCTGGACGGCGTCCATCGCGTCACGGCACCTGGTGGAGCTGCCGGTGCGGTTCGAGCCGAGGCCGCCGCAGGACGTGAGGCAACGGCCCGCCCTGCGCCCGTTGCCGGCGCAGCGCCCCGGCTGGCTGATCACGACCACCGGGCGGCAGAGCACGGAGCCGGTGGACGACCGGCCCTTCACGCCGGACACGGTGGCCGCCTGGTCGGTGGCGCCGGAAGGGGCCGCGCGGACGCTGCCGGTCCCACCGGCCGCGGCGCCGCAGCGCCGGCCCGGCCTGTGGCGGCGGGTGCTGCGCTGGTGGCGCGGGGACTGAGCGCTACCCGGCCCAGGTCTCCTGCGCCGACCATGCCTCGAGCACCCGTCCGCTGACGAAGCGGTGTGCGTCCCCCGTGACCGGATCGGTGAACTCCAGGGCCCGCGCCAGCAGTTGGAGCGGGCGCCGGAAGTCGCCGGCCGGCCGGGGGCCGGTCACCACGGGGTACAGCGGATCACCGAGGATCGGCAGCCCCGACGCGGCCATGTGCACCCGCAGCTGATGGGTCTGCCCGGTGGCGGGGAGCAGCCGGTAACGGCCATGGCCTGCGCGGTGTTCCAGCAGTTCGATCCGGCTGATCGCGTTGGGCTCGCCGGGCACCTCACGGGCCGCGAGGACCCCCCGTTCCTTCACGATCCGGCTGCGCACGGTGCGCGGCAGGGCCACCTCGGGGTCGTACGGGGCGACGGCCTCGTACTCCTTGGTGACCCGTCGGTCGCGGAACAGCGACTGGTAGGTGCCCCGGTCCTCGGGCCGCACGGTGAACAGAACCAGGCCGGCGGTGAGCAGGTCCAGCCGGTGCGCGGCGGTCAGGGCCGGGATCTCGAGGTCGCGCCGGAGCCGGGCGAGGGCGGTCTCGGCGACATGACTGCCGCGCGGGGTGGTGGCGAGGAAGTGCGGCTTGTCGGCGACGACGATGCGCTCGTCGCGATACACCACCTCTACCGGGAACGGCACCGGATGCTCCTCGGGCAGCTCCCGGTGGAACCACACGTACATTCCCGGCACATACGCCGCGTCGCGCGTGACCGGCCGCCCGTCGGCCCCGACGATCAGCCCCGAGTCCAGCATCCCGTCGATCACTCCGTCCCCGGCCGCGAGCCGCGCCACGAGGTGGTCCCGCACGGTGATCCAGCCCTGTCCGAACGGCAGCCGCACCCGTACCGCGTCGACCCCCTCGCGCTGGGGCAGGGGAGAGGGCGGGATCCGGGTCTTGCGTCGCATCACGGACAAGCGTACGAGGTGCCGGGGGCGGGCGACGCGGAAGTACCGGTGGCCGCCGGCCGGGGCGCAAGCGCCGCGCGCAGCGAGGCAGGGTCGCCCGTCATCGCGCCCTTGCGGAAGTCTCACCCTTCGCGATATGTCGTGTCTATTGCCTAGCCCGACGACTCGCGATATGTTCGGCCACGGATATTCGTGAGCGAGGACATGCGGAAGCGAGGTGACAAGGTATGGCGGCCAAGCGGCGAAGGCTCGGCAATCCGCTCGCGCTCGCGGTCATGGTGCTGCTCATCGAGCGGCCGATGCATCCGTACGAGATCGCCCAGACCCTGCGCCGTCGCGGCAAGGACTCCAGTCTCAAGATCAACTACGGCTCGCTGTACACCGTCGTCCAGAACCTCCAGAAGCACGGATTCGTGGAGGTCGCCGAGGTGCAGCGCCAGGGGAACCGCCCCGAGCGCACGCTCTACGGCATCACGGACGCCGGACGGGTCGAGGCCGCCGAGTGGCTGTCGGACCTGCTCGCCGTCCCGGCGCGGGAGTTCCCCATCTTCGGGGCGGCGCTCTCGCTGATGGGCGTGCTCCATCCCGACGAGGTGACCCGCCTCCTCGTGGAGCGGCTGGGCAGCCTGGACGTACAGGCCGCGAGCCTGCGGGGCGCCCTGGAGAAGCTCCAGGAGACCCTGCCCCGGCTCTTCGTGATCGAGTCCGAGTACGAGCTCCACATGGTCCAGGCGGAGGCCGCGTGGGTACGCGGCATTCTCGCGGAGCTGACGGCCGGCACGTTTCCCGGCCTGCGGCAGTGGCGGACCTTCCAGGAGACGGGAGAGGTCCCCGAGGAGTACCGGAAGCTGGAGGGCGGCGACGTGAACGGACCGTAGCCGCCGTAGCGGCGAAGACCCCGGCCGGGCTGTTGCAGCAGCCCCGCCGGGGTCTCGAACCCCGAGCCGAATCCGCCGTGAGGCACATCCGGGCGATCGAGGTGCGGCACACCCAGGATAGCCCGGCACTCCTCACGCGGATCGGTCGTCCCTCCGCGCAAGCGGATCCCGATCCCTTCGCTCATCGAGCTCACCGAGGAGTGCAGCCGCCATGAACACCCGTGCGCCCGCAGTGCAGGCGCGTCAGCTCGTCAAGACCTATCCCGGCGACGTCACGGCGTTGAACGGCCTGGACGTCACCGTGGAGCCCGGCACCGTCTTCGGGCTCCTCGGCCCGAACGGCGCCGGCAAGTCCACCACCGTCAAGATCCTCACCACCCTGGCCCGGGCCGACTCGGGCTCGGCCACCGTCGCCGGGCACGACGTGCTGCGCCATCCGGACCGGGTGCGCCGGGCGATCGGGGTGGTCGCACAGAACTCGGGGGCCGACCCCGTCGCCACGGGCCGCGAGAACCTCGAACTCCAGGGCCGTCTCTACGGGGTGAGGGGCCGGACGCTCACCGCACGCGTGGACGAGCTCCTGGAACGCTTCGCCCTCACCGAGGCCGCCCGGCGCCAGGTCAAGGGGTACTCCGGCGGTATGCGGCGGCGCCTCGACCTGGCCCTCGGCCTCGTCCACCGCCCCGACGTGCTCTTCCTCGACGAACCCACCACCGGTCTGGACCCCGAGGCGCGCACCGCGATGTGGGACGAGATCGCCCGCCTCGCCGGGCACGAGGGACTGACCATCCTGCTGACCACGCACTATCTGGAGGAGGCCGACCGGCTCGCCGACCGCATCGCGATCGTCGACCGCGGCCGGGTCGTGGTCGAGGGCACCCCCGACGGCCTGAAGGGCGAACTGCGCGGCGACGCCGTCCACGTGGAGCTGCGCGAGACGCTCGGTGACAGCGGGAGGGCGCTGCTGCAGGGTGCCCTCGGGACGGTTCCGGGCGTGCACGAGGTTCTGTTCGACGGGCGCCGCGTCAGCGTGCGCGCCGACGACGGAGCGGCCTGCGTGCCGGCGCTGCTCGGAGCGCTGGAGCGCGCCGGGGCCGGTGTGGCCTCCGCGACCGTCGCCCGCCCCTCGCTCGACGACGTCTACCTCCGTTACGCGGGCCGCCGTTACTCCGAGGCCGAAGCCCCCGGCGCCGACGCCCTCGTCCTCGCGGGAGGTGCCCGATGAGCGCCACGCTCCTCGACACCTGGTACATGACGAGGCGTCAGCTGGTCGTCTTCGCCCGGCAGCCGGCGTACGCGGTCATCACCCTGATCCAGCCGGTGATCTGGCTGTTCCTCTTCGGCAGCCTGTTCAGGAAGGTCGTCGAACTCGGCGGCTTCGGCACCACCTCGTACCTGGACTACCTCGTCCCGGGTGTGGTGGTGATGAGCGCCCTCAGCTCCAACATGTGGGCGGGCATGGGAACCCTCGAGGAGATCCAGCGGGGCACCCTCAACCGCTTTCTGACCACGCCGGTCAGCCGGGCCGCGCTGATGAACGGGAACGTCGTCAACAACGGCCTGGTCACCGCGCTTCAGTCCGTGGTCATCGTGCTGCTCGGTCTGCTGGGCGGCGCGGACTACCCGGGCGGCATCGGCGGCGTCACCGTGCTCGTCGTCGCCTCGGTGCTGCTGGGCACCGTCTTCGGGGCGCTGTCCAACGCGCTCGGCATGCTGGTGCGCGAGAGGGAGTCGATCATCGGGATCAACACCTTTCTGCTGCTCCCGCTGACCTTCCTGTCCTCCGCCTTCATGGCACCGTCGCAGACGCCCTCGTGGATGCGGCACATCGCCGACTTCAACCCGCTCGACTGGGCGATGGTCGCGGGCCGTTCGGCGATGTCCGCGCATCCGGACTGGGGGGATGTGCTCGGCCGCGGCGGGGCACTGCTGGGACTGGCGGTCGCCGCGGTCTGGCTGTCCATCCGGACGTTCCGGTCCTACCAGCGGTCGGTGTGAGCACCACGCCCGGTGTGAGCACCGCGGTCGGTGCGAACACCACACGGTGAAGGGGCGGCACCGCGCCGGTGCCGCCCCTGTCCGTCCTCCCGCCGTTCTCACGCGGCGGACGCGCCCTCCTGCTCCGCCTCGATGCGCGCGTTCCACTCCCGCTTGGAGGCCTGCCAGCCGTCCTCGTTGTGACCGAGGCGCCAGTAGCCGGAGATCGAGAGGTCCTCGCGCGGGATCCGGTACTCGACGCGCAGCAGCCGGCGCAGCTGCTTCACACAACCGGCCTCGCCGTGAACGAACGCGTGCACCCGGCCCTCGGGGAATTCCAGGGCCCGCACGGCCTCGACCAGCGCCTCGCCGACCGGGCGGTCACCGCGGTGCAGCCAGACGACGTGCACATCGGAGTCGATCTTCAACTCGTCCTCGGGGCCCCCCACCTCCACGAAGGCGTACGTCTCGGCGCCCTCGGGCAGTGCCTCCAGGGCGGCCGCGATCGCCGGCAGCGCGCTCTCGTCCCCGGCGAGCAGATGCCAGTCGGCGCCGGCGTCCGGGGCGTAGGCGCCGCCGGGGCCCACGAACCGCACGGTCTCGCCCGGCTGTACGCGCAGCGCCCAGGGCCCGGCGAGGCCCTCGTCGCCGTGGATGACGAAGTCCAGGGTCAGTTCCCGGCGTTCGGGGTCCCAGGCGCGTACCGTGTACGTCCGCGTCACGGGCCACTGCTCGCGCGGGTACTCCTCGCGGATGCGCTGCATGTCGAAGGGTTCGGGGTAGGTGACGCCGTCGGCCGGGAACAGCAGCTTCACATAGTGGTCCGTGCAACTGCCCGTCGCGAACTCCGCGAGACCCTCGCCGCCCAGCACCACCCGCTGCATGTGCGGGGTCAGCCGCTCCGTGCGGACGACCTGTGCGGAGTGGGCCTTGCGTGCCCTGCCTGCCGGGCGCTCTGCCATGACACTCTCCCCATCCCTTGCTTAGGCTTACCTAAGTTAGCACCTCCTGTCAGTTAACACCTCTTCCGTGAAGAGTCGATGGCCGGGCCGGAGGTGTGTCGGGCAACGTCAGGCGCCGAGCGTGGTCAGCAGTCGCTGCAATGAGCCTCCCAGGCCCCAGCGGGCCGCCAGTCCGTCCAGCGCCCCGGGATGGCGCGGCGTTCGCGGCAGGGCGGTGTCGACCTGCGGCAGGGGGACGTCCCCGGCGACCCGTACGACCCTCGGTGCGACCGCCAGGTACGGCCGTGCCTCGTCGAGCCGCTTGCGCTGGGCCGGACTGAGCCGGGACGCCGGGTCGTCCACCGCGGCCATGATTCCCGCCAGGTCCCCGAACTCCGCGAGCAGCTTCGCCGCGGTCTTCTCGCCGATACCGGAGACGCCCGGCAGCCCGTCGCTCGGGTCGCCGCGCAGCAGCGCCAGATCCGCGTAACCGGGGCCGTCGACGCCGTACTTCTCGCGCAGCACCGCCTCGTCGGTGTGCTGGAGCGTGCCGACGCCCTTGAGCGGATACAGCACGCGCACCCCGCGCGCGTCGTCGACCAGCTGGTACAGATCGCGGTCGCCCGTCACGATGTCCACCGGGCCCTTCGCGCGGGCCGTGAACGTGCCGATCACGTCGTCCGCCTCGTACCCCGCCACGCCGACGCGTGCGATGCCCAGCGCGTCCAGCACCTCCTCGATGACCGGAACCTGCGGGGAGAGGGTGTCCGGCACCATCTCCTCGTCCGGGCCCCCCGCGTGCTCCTCGGCCACCCGGTGCGCCTTGTAGGAGGGGATCAGCTCGACCCGCCAGTGCGGGCGCCAGTCCGCGTCCATACAGGCGACCAGGTCGTCCGGGCGGTGGTCCCGGACCAGCCGGTCGATGAAGTCGAGCAGACCGCGCACGGCGTTCACCGGCGTGCCGTCCGGGGCCTTCACGGACTCCGGGACGCCGAAATAGGCGCGGAAATAGAGCGAGGCGGTGTCGAGAAGCATCAGGCGTCGGGTCACCTTCCGCATCATGCCGTACGGCACCGACAGGGGCCCGAAGGCTCCTGCGGGGCCGTCGAGACGTTCGCTCCACGTACTGGCGTACGAGACGGTCCGTACAGGCGTACGGGAAAGATCCGGACAACCCGATCGGGTCCACGGCGCCGGCGGCGGCCCCTCACGGCCCCCCGACCGGCCGGACCGCCCGCGTTGGTCTCCGGGTTCCGGCCGTGCGCCCCGCCCCCGCCCCGGGACGCAGGGGCTGCTGGGGCGCCTGCGCCGCCTCTGATCAGCTCTTTCGCCCGGTGTGGGGGCGGTGTGCGCGGGGTGGCGGAATGGCTCGTCCGGTGGCGCGAACCAGGACGCTCACCACTCTTGTATAGGACACCGATGTGACGGGCGCATGAAACGGTTTGCCGAACATGCGTAGGGTGCAGACAGAACTCACAGAAGCAGTACACCGACGCACCACCGGGCAGCGGCGGCACATCCGCCGGGCGGGGCAGGCGGACCGACGAGCGAGGGAGGGAGCCGAGGCGATGGGCGACCACAAAGAGCAGCCCCTTCGGGTGGGCGCTGCCGTCCGGCGGCGACGCCGGGCGCTGGAGCTCACCCTCGCCGTCGTGGCCCAGCGCAGCGGCCTGTCGGTCCCCTTCCTGAGCCAGGTCGAGAACGAGCGGGCGCGACCCAGCCGTCCCTCCCTGGAACGGATCGCCGACGCGCTCGGCACCACGGCCGTCGAACTGCTCGCGGCGGCCGACCCGGCGTGCAGCGTGGACGTCCTGCGGGCCGACGACGAGGTTCTGGAGCCGGGCCGGGCGCTGGTGCGCCCGCTGGTGCGCGGCCACCACCAGCTGCACGCGATGGAGTTCATAGGGGACCACGACGAGGGCCGCGAATTCCAGCACCGCAACGACGAGTTGATGTACGTCGTCGAGGGTGGCGTCGAGGTGGAGGCGGAGGGCCGGGCGCACCGGCTCGGACGCGGCGACACCCTGTACCTGAGCGGGGGAGTGCGCCACCGCTGGCGGGCGACCGTGCCGGACACCCGGGTGATCGTCGTCGCGGTCTCGGACCATGTCGAGGCGGTCGAGGACCCGTCGCGCCGACGCCGCTGACGTGCCGGACACCCCGTCGCCGCCCGCAGGCCCGAGGAGGCCGTGATGCGTGTCGTCTCGCTCGTGCCGTCGCTGACCGAGGCGGTGGCCGCCTCCGTGCCGGGCGCACTGGTCGGCGCGACCGACTGGTGCAGTCGCCCCGCGGAACTGGACGTCGTCCGGATCGGCGGCACCAAGAACCCGAAGGTCGAGCAGATCGTCCGGCTCGCCCCCGACCTGGTGCTCGCCAACGAGGAGGAGAACCGGGAGCCCGACCTCGCCGCCCTGCGGGAGGCGGGTCTGGAGGTCCTCGTCACCGAGGTGCGGGACGTGCCGGGGGCGTTCCGTGAACTGGAGCGGGTGGTGGCCGCGTGCGGGGCGCCCGTCCTGCCGGGCTGGCTGGAGGAGGCCCGCGCCGCATGGGCGCGGCTGCCGTTGCCCGAGGCCCGGACGACCGCCGTGGTGCCCGTGTGGCGACGGCCCTGGATGGTGCTGGGCCGCGACACCTTCGCCGGGGACGTCCTGGCCCGGCTCGGCGTGGACAACGTGTACGCGGCGCACCCCGAGCGCTATCCGCGGATCCCTCTGGAGGACCTGCGCGCCGCGGCCCGCGGGCTGGTGGTGCTGCCCGACGAGCCGTACCGGTTCACCGCCGAGGACGGCCCGGAGGCGTTCACGGGGACGCCGTGCGCGCTGGTCAGCGGGCGTCACCTCACCTGGTACGGCCCGTCCCTGACCGAGGCACCGCGGGTCGTCGCCGAGGCGCTGCGAGCAGCTCGCCGCTGAGGACGCCCCGGGCCGTACGGACCGCGGCGACGGCCCAGGCGGCGACGAGCAGCACATACAGTCCGGTGGCGAGCGCGTCGAGGACGGCGAGCCCGGTGCGCCGGGCCAGCGCCTCCGCCCCGGTGACACAGGTGCCGACCGGGAACGTGAACGCCCACCACGTCATGGTGAATCCCATGCCCCGCCGCAGCGCGCGCACCACCAGCGCGCCGGCGAGGGCCAGCCACAGCAGGGCGAAGCCCAGCACAGGAACGCCGTACAGCAGGGCGAGGACGCCGAAGCCACCGGCGTACGGCGACGGCACGACCCCCGGCGCGGCGGCCGCGAGCGCGCCGGCGGCGGTGACGGACTGGCCGAGCGGACCGAGCACCAGGAAGAGGGTCGGCGTCGAGGCGAGCGGCAGCGGGCCCCGGACGACGAGCCGGGCGAGGATGAGCGGCAGCATCACAAGCGTGGCCAGCAGGCTCAGCCCGGCCATCGCCAGGCAGCCCAGCAGCAGGGTCTCCCGGCCCTGTCCGGCGGGCAGATGCGCGACCAGTGGCGGCCCCTGGGCCGCGGAGACCATGGGGGCGACCAGGGGCAGCAGCCAGACGGGGCCGGCCTGGTCCGGCTCGATGTGCTGCCGGGCCACCATCAGGTACGGCACCGCCACGGCGATGACCAGGCCCGCGACGCTGCCTGCCGTGAACAGGACGGCGTCCAGGGCGACGGCGGGGCCCGGGCCGGTCCAGTCCCGGCCCACCACCACGGCACCGCCGCCCACGGCGAGCAGGGCCATGGCGAAGCAGCCGTGGAAGGGGGCCGCGGCGGGGTCGAGGAGCTGGGCGCGGGCCCGGTCGCGATGGTGGATCCAGTGCAGGGTGCGGGCGTACAGCAGGACCACGAGCAGGGTCAGGGAGAACGCCCATACCGCCGCACAGGCGGCGCGCAGTCCCGGCACGTGCCCGGCACCGGGCAGACCGGCACCGGCCGTCGCCACGATCGCGGTGCCCATGACGGAGGCGTACCAGTTCGGGCCGAGGTGCCGGACGGCGGCGGCCCGCCGCCGGGGGACGCCGGGAAGCACGAGGGGCTGGGCTGCGGTGACCATGTCTGCACGGTCCCGCGTGGCCACGCTGGCGACCAGGGACCACGTCCCTATGAGGACATAAGCTGTGCTTATGAGCAAGGGCGAGGAAACAGCGGCCCCGGTGGCCGGTCTGGCGCACCGGGTGCCGGACCTGGGCGCGCTGGAACTGCTGCTCGCCGTCGCCCGGCTGGGGAGCCTCGGGCGCGCGGCACGTGAGCTGGGGATCACCCAGCCCGCGGCCAGCAGCCGGATCCGGTCGATGGAGCGGCAGTTGGGCGTGGCGCTGGTGGACCGCTCGCCGCGCGGCTCACGGCTGACCGACGCGGGGGCACTGGTCACCGACTGGGCGCGGCGGATCGTGGAGGCCGCGGAGGCGTTCGACGCGGGGGCACAGGCGCTGCGGGGCAGGCGGGACTCACGGCTGCGCGTGGCCGCGAGCATGACGATCGCGGAGTATCTGCTGCCCGGCTGGCTGATCGCGCTGCGGGCGCAGCGGCCGGACACGGCGGTGTCGCTGCTGGCCGGGAACTCGGCGGCGGTCGCCGGGCGCCTGCTCGCGGACGAGGCGGACCTGGGTTTCGTGGAGGGCCTCGCCGTGCCGGCGGGCCTGGACGAGGCGGTCGTCGCCCATGACCGGCTCATCGTGGTGACGGCACCGGGGCACCCGTGGGCGCGCCGCCGCGCGCCGCTGTCCGCCGGGGAACTGGCCTCGACCCCGCTGATCCTGCGGGAGGAGGGCTCGGGCACCCGCCAGGTCCTCCAGGCGGCCCTGGGCGGCCTGGCCCGCCCCCTGCTGGAACTGTCCTCCACGACGGCGGTCAAGGCGTCCGCCGTCAGCGGCGCGGGCCCGGCGGTGCTGAGCGAGCTCGCCGTCGGCGAGGAACTCTCGGCCCGCCGCCTGGTGAGCGTCCCGGTGGAGGGCGTACGGCTGGACCGGGCACTGCGGGCCGTGTGGCGCACGGGGCACCGGCCGACGGGTCCGGGACGGGACCTGCTGGGGCTGACGCGGGGCTGAGGAGGCTGATGCGGGGCTGACACGTGGCTGATGCGGGGTGGCGGCCCCGGCGCGGTCACGCGGCCGACGCGGCCCGCACCAGCGCCCCCATCACCCGCAGGTCCTCGCCCATCTCCGGATGCCACTGGACGCCCAGCACCCACTCGGCCCCCGGCCGCTCCACCGCCTCGATGGTGCCGTCCTCGGCGTACGCCGACACCACCAGCCCATCGCCGAGCCGGTCCACCGCCTGATGGTGGTGGGTCGGCACGGACGCCGACTCCGGCGCCACCTCGGCGTACCGTGTGCCCGGCACCGGCTTGACGGTGTGCCGTCCGAACACCCCCACCCGCTCGACATGCCCCTCGATGTGCTGCACGAGCGTGCCGCCCAGGGCCACGTTCAGCAGCTGCATCCCGCGGCAGATACCGAGCAGGGGGGTGCCGGAGGCCAGTGCCGCCCCGATCAGGGCCAGTTCCCAGGCGTCGCGCTCGGGCCGCGGCGAACCGGTGCGCGGGTGGCGCTCGGCGCCGTAGCGCGACGGGTCGACGTCCGGGCCGCCCGAGATCACCACACCGTCCAGCCGGGCCACCGTGGCCGCCGCGTGCGCAGGATCGTCCGGCGGCAGCATGGCGGCCAGTCCGCCGGCCCGCTGCACGAGCGCCGGATAGCCCGCCGGCAGCAGCGCCGCGTCCAGCTCCCATAGGCCCCAGCGGGTGCCGGCCTCCAGATACGTGCTCACACCGATCAGCGGTCGTCCGGTCACATGGGCCTCCCCGGGATTCAATGGAGTGAATTCATACCTTTACGAAGAACTGCCGCGGGCCGGAGGCATGGGCGTGCCTACCGGCGCTTTCAGGCCAGGAACCCTCGCAGCAGTGCCGCCGTCCCCGCGCAGTGCTCCCGCATCATCTCCCGAGCACCGTCCGCGTCCCCGTCGAGCACCGCCTCCACCAGCGCCTCGTGCTGACGCTGCGAGTGCTCCAGGTTCCGCACCAGCAGCGGGATGCAGTCCAGCAGGTCGTTGACCGTCGCCCGGACGGCCGCGTACTGCGCCGTCAGCGACGGCGAGCCGCACAGCTCGGCCAGCGTGAGGTGCAGCAGGGTGTCCAGCCGCCGGTACTCGGCGAGGGGGGCGTCCTGGGTACGCGCCAGCGCCTCCCGCAGCCGCTCGGCCTGCTCCCCGGTGAGGCCGTGCACGGCGCACAGGCCCGCCGCCCCCACCTCCAGCACCTCGCGGAAGCGCAGCACGTCCTCGATGTCGGTCCGCTCGACGCGCCGGCGCAGCTCGTCCTCGCCGCCCACGTCGGCGCGCGGCCGCACGAACGTACCGCCGTAGCGCCCGCGCCGCGACTCCACCAGGCCCTGATCCTGGAGCACCTTCAGCACCTCGCGGAGCGTCACCCGGCTGATCCCGAGACGCTCCGCCAACTCCCTCTCGGCGGGCAGCCGTTCACCTCCGGGGACCAGCCCGAGACGGACGACCTGGAGGATCTGCTCCAGCGCCTCCTCGAAGCCGTTGCCCGCCCGTACGGGCCGCAGCACCGGTGTCAGCCGGTCCCGCGGGCCGCCGCCGGACTCCGTCTGCGACATATGGCCGCGCCCCCTTCCCAAGAAATGGTTCTCGGAAATACCTTATGACTCCGGCGGACCGAAGGAGACTTCCCGTGGCACATCGAACACCCCCGCTCGGTGTCGAGGAACTGCACGCCCTCGTCGCGGGCGGCGAGATCGACACCGTCGTCCTGGCCTTCCCGGACATGCAAGGGCGCCTCCAGGGCAAGCGGTTCGCCGCCCGCTTCTTCCTCGACGAGGTACTGGAGCACGGAACGGAGGGCTGCAACTACCTCCTCGCCGTCGACACCGAGATGAACACGGTCGACGGGTACGAGATGTCCTCCTGGGACCGCGGCTACGGCGACTTCGCCCTCCACCCCGATCTGAGCACCCTGCGCCGGGTTCCCTGGCACGACGGCACGGCCCTCGTCGTCGCCGACCTGGCCTGGAGCGACGGGTCCCCCGTGGCCGCCGCGCCCCGGCAGATCCTGCGGCGGCAGCTGGAGCGCCTCGCGGCCCTGGGACTCACCGCCCAGGTCGGCACCGAGCTGGAGTTCATCGTCTTCAAGGACGCCTACGAGCAGGCATGGGACGCGAACTACCGGGGACTGACCCCGGTCAACCAGTACAACGTCGACTACTCCGTGCTCGGCACGGGCCGCATCGAGCCGCTGCTGCGCCGTATCCGCAACGAGATGGCGGGCGCCGGCCTCACCGTCGAGTCCGCCAAGGGCGAGTGCAACCCCGGCCAGCACGAGATCGCGTTCCGGTACGACGAAGCCCTGGTCACCTGCGACCAGCACGCCCTCTACAAGACCGGCGCCAAGGAGATCGCGGCCCAGGAGGGCGTCTCGCTCACCTTCATGGCCAAGTACAACGAGCGCGAGGGCAACTCCTGCCACATCCACCTCTCGCTCACGGACGAGCACGGGCGCACCGTCATGCCCGGCGCGCCGGACGACCCCGGCGGGATGTCCGAGGTGATGCGGCACTTCCTCGCGGGACAGCTCACCGCCCTGCGGGACTTCTCGCTCCTGTACGCCCCGGGCATCAACTCCTACAAGCGGTTCCAGCCCGGCTCCTTCGCCCCGACCGCGGTCGCCTGGGGACACGACAACCGCACCTGCGCCCTCAGGGTGGTCGGCCACGGCCGTTCGCTGCGCTTCGAGAACCGGGTGCCCGGCGGCGACGTCAATCCGCACCTCGCGGTCGCCGGAATGGTCGCGGCCGGCCTCCACGGCATCGAGCAGAAGCTGGAGCTCCCCGACCCCTGCCCCGGCAACGCCTACACCGCCGACTACGAGCACGTGCCCACCACCCTGCGCGAGGCAGCCGAACTCTGGGAGAACAGCCCCATCGCCAAGGCCGCCTTCGGTGACGAGGTGGTGGCGCACTACCGCAACATGGCCCGCGTCGAGCTGGCCGCCTTCGACGCCGCGGTGACCGACTGGGAGCTGCGCCGCTCCTTCGAACGCATGTAAGAGGTCCTTCCTTGTCGAATCCGCTGGAACTCCAGGTACTCAACCCGGCCACCGAGCAGGTCGTCGCCACCGTCCCCGCCGCGGGCACGGCCGACGTGGACGCCGCCGTCGTACGCGCCGCGCGGGCACAGTCCCGGTGGACGGCGCTCCCGCCCGGCGACCGCGCCCGGCTGCTGCGCCGCTTCGCCGTGACGGTCGACGAACACCTGGAAGAACTCGCACGGCTGGAGGTCCGCGAGGCCGGACACACGATCGGCAACGCCCGCTGGGAGGCGGGCAACGTCCGCGACCTGCTGGACTACGCGGCCGGGGGAGTGGAGCGGCTCACCGGCCGTCAGATCCCGGTTCCGGGCGGCCTGGACGTCACCATCCTCGAGCCGCTCGGTGTCGTAGGCGTCATCGCGCCCTGGAACTTCCCCATGCCGATCGCCGCGTGGGGCATGGCCCCGGCGCTCGCCGCCGGCAACGCGGTGCTCCTCAAACCCGCCGAGACGACCCCGCTCACGGCCCTGCGCCTGGCCGAGCTGGCGCTTGCGGCGGGCCTGCCGGACGGACTGTTCCAGGTGCTGCCGGGCCACGGCCCCGTGGCGGGCCGGGCGCTCGTGGAACACCCGGGCGTGGCGAAGATCGTCTTCACCGGGTCGACGGCCGTGGGCAAGGAGGTGCTGGCCAAGGGCTCCGCCCTCCTCAAGCGCGTCACCCTCGAACTCGGCGGCAAGAGCCCGAACATCGTCTTCGCCGACGCCGACCTCGACGCCGCCGCGGCCGCCGCCCCCATGTCCTTCCTCGACAACTCCGGCCAGGACTGCTGCGCCCGTACCCGTATCCTCGTCCAGCGCTCCGTCCACGACCGCTTCCTCGGCCTCCTCGCCCCCGGGATCGAATCGGTCGTCGTCGGCGACCCGGCCGAGGAGAGCACCCAGATGGGGCCGCTGATCTCCGGAACCCAACTGGAACGCGTCCGTGGTTACGTCGACCCCGAGGCGCCCGGCATCCGCGGCAAGGCCCCCGAAGGCCCCGGCTTCTGGTTCCCGCCCACCGTCCTCACCGGAGTCGAGCCGCACGCGCGCGTGGCCGTCGAGGAGGTCTTCGGGCCGGTCGCCGTCGTGCTGCCCTTCGAGGACGAGGCCGACGCGATCCGCCTCGCCAACGACACCCCCTACGGTCTCTCGGGCTCCGTCTGGACCCGGGACATCGGCCGCGCGCTGCGCGTCTCCCAGGCCGTCCGCGCGGGCAACCTGTCCGTCAACTCCCACTCCAGCGTCCGCTACTGGACCCCCTTCGGCGGCTTCAAGCAGTCGGGGATCGGCCGTGAGCTCGGCCCGGACGCCCTGAGCGCCTTCACCGAAACCAAGAACGTCTTCATCAGCACGGAGGGCCCCGCACAGTGACCTCGCAGACACCGGACACCATCTGCCGCCGCCTGGTCGGCCGGACCGCCGTCGTCACCGGAGCCGGCAGCGGCATCGGTCTCGCCGCCGCGCGCCGGCTCGCCGCCGAGGGCGCCCACGTCGTCTGCGGCGACATCGACGAGACCCGTGGCAAGGCCGCCGCCGACGAGGTCGACGGGCTCTTCGTGAAGGTGGACGTCACCGACGCCGAGCAGGTCGAGGCGCTGTTCAAGGCGGCATACGACACCTACGGCAGCGTCGACATCGCCTTCAACAACGCCGGGATCTCACCGCCCGACGACGACTCCATCCTGGAGACCGGGCTGGAGGCCTGGAAGCGGGTGCAGGAAGTCAACCTGACCTCCGTCTACCTGTGCTGCAAGTCCGCGATCCCCTACATGCGGCGCCAGGGCAAGGGCTCCATCATCAACACGGCGTCGTTCGTCGCCCGCATGGGCGCGGCCACCTCGCAGATCTCGTACACCGCCTCCAAGGGCGGCGTGCTCGCCATGTCGCGGGAGCTGGGTGTGCAGTTCGCCCGCGAGGGCATCCGGGTCAACGCCCTGTGTCCCGGACCGGTCAACACCCCGCTGTTGCAGGAACTCTTCGCCAAGGATCCCGAGCGGGCCGCGCGCCGGCTGGTCCACATCCCGGTCGGGCGGTTCGCGGAGGCCGAGGAGATCGCCGCCGCCGTCGCGTTCCTCGCCAGCGACGACTCCTCCTTCGTCAACGCCACCGACTTCCTGGTGGACGGGGGCATCTCGGGTGCGTACGTCACACCGCTCTAGGGGCGCAGGGGTGCGGTCCATGTCGGGCGGGACATCTTCTCGCATGGACCCCGGTCGCGGCCCCCCGGCCCCCGCCGCCGCCGCGCCCCCCCCCCCCCCCCCCCCCCCGGGCGCTGCGGCGGCGGCAGCTGCGGAACCTCCTCACCACGCTGCTGCTGTCGACGGGGGTGCCGATGCTGGTGGC
>NZ_JAKEEB010000038.1 GCF_021462825.1 Streptomyces glomeratus
CTGACGATCCTGCACGCCAAGGCTGAAAGCGCCGGACGGAAAGTGATCGCTGTGGACCCCCGCAACACCTCCCGGACCTGCCCTGAATGCGGGCATGTCTCAGCGGAGAACCGGCCCACCCAGGAGAAGTTCCACTGCGTTTCGTGCGGCCACAGCGCGCACGCGGACACGGTGGGCGCCCTGAACGTTCTACGGGCCGGGCTGGTCCGTCGCGACGCCAACCCGGCATAACGAGAAGCCCCCTCGTTCACAAGGGGGAGGAGTCACGGCGTTGTGATCCACTCCTGCTGACCGCCCTGTCTGCCTTGCCTGTTCCGGCCGCCCGCCCCCACAGTCCTGACTGCCGCCGAGCGGCAACGGTTGAAGAAGGCGGCCTACGGTCACAAGACTCCGCACCAGGCCAGGGTCCGGTCACAGACCGTGCTCCTGGCGGCTCGGGGCAGGTCCAACGCGCGGATCGCTGTCGGCTCTTCCCCGGCCGCCAACCAGGGCAGCCGATGAACCCCGGCAGCCTCCAGGCCCACCTGCGCGAGATCGGCGTCCCTCCACAGCGCGGCATGACTTCCGCGATCCGCCGACTTGTCCTCCAAGCCCCAGCCCCCGTCATCGCAAAGGCCCTCGGCTACCACGACAAGACCGCCACAGGCCTGGTCACCGAAGCCGGCGGAACCTGGAGCCGATACGCCCCCGGCGACCACGGCCGAACCTAATCCGAGAGGATCTCCAGGTCACTGATCACTCGCTTGCTTCCTCGTGGACCACCACTCGCGACCATCTCGCTGCAGCCATGTCCCGGCTTACCGAGACAGCAGAGATCGACCCAAGCGGAGTGCAGGAGTCGCTTGACCACAATGAACTGGAACTCGCCTTCGACGACCTTGTCGACCTGGGGCATGACCGTGAGCTTCCGCTGGCCTTCTGGCAGCACCTCGACATGGCAGCTCGTGAGATGAACCTCTACTCAGCCGCTCTCGACAAGCCGCACCTCACCTCAGCAGATCTCTGTCGTCGCCACATGGCAGCCGCATCGGAAAGCGAGGCACACGTTGAGTGACTGAACTCCTCCGCAGACAGTGAATACGCGACACCTCAACATGCGAGCCCACCAGTCCCGAGGCCGTTCCTCACCTCTGCCCGCCTCCGCGGGCGGATCGCCTTGGCATGGCCGACCTGTGGCCCCACGACCCCGGAAGCAAGGGCGCCTCTCGACTCGCCTCTGCTGCCCCGCAGTTGAAGGCCTTCAGCCGTCGGTTGGAAGCCTTCAGCCGTCGGTCGGCTGGATGAGGCGAGTCACGATCGCCAGGATCCCGGCGATCACCCGGAGACCCGTCGGGCCGGGCCGGACATTCCGTGCCGCGGCCGGCTGCATGTCCCACATCAGCCGCGCCACACCCCCGTAGTCGCACGCCACCAGGAGGAGTGCACCCACCGGGAGCAACCAGATCCACTCGATGTGCAACTTCTAACCCTTCGCCTGTCCAACAGCCGTCGTCCGCGGGCTTCGATGCGCGAACGGTAGCCGACTGAGCACACCGGTCGCAGTGCCGAGCCTACTTGTACTGGGCGATCTGGATCAGGTTGCCGCAGGTGTCGTCCAGCACCGCCGTGATGACAGGCCCCAGCTCCAGCGGCTCCTGCGTGAACTGCACCCCGAGGCCCCGCAGCCGGTTGAACTCGGCGTGCACGTCCTGCACGGCGAAGGAGGTGGCCGGAATGCCGTCCGCGACCAGGGCGGCCTTGTACGGCTTCACCGCGGGATGACCGTCGGGCTCCAGCACCAGTTCGGTGCCGTTCGGGTCCTCCGGCGAGACCACGGTCAGCCACCGGTACTCGCCGAGCGGGACCTCGGTCTTCTTCACAAAACCCAGGACGTCGGTGTAGAAGCGCAGGGCCTTGTCCTGGTCGTCGACGAAAACGCTGGACAGGTGGATCTTCATGGAGTGCTCTCCGGCACATCGGGCCTGAGCCATCGGGTCACCATGCGCTCAAGCGGTTCGGTGTTCAGATCGTGGAATTTGTAACGGCCCTCGCGTCGTGTCCGGACCAGGCCCGCTGCCTCCAGCACGGCGAGATGCTGGCTGATCGCCTGGCGGGACAGCCCCAGACCGTGTTTGGTGGCCAGCCGCGCGCAGATTTCGAACAGGGACTGCCCGTCCCGTTCCACCAGTTCATCGAGGATGCGTCGGCGGGTGGGGTCGGCCAGTGCCTTGAAGACATCCTCCGCCACAACCACACCATAGGCAAGTGGCCGCTTGCCTGACAAGCCGGATGCCCTCCCATCACCTGAAGCGCCCCCCGATGCGCCACCTGACACGGCGGCACCCGGATGGGCCGCGACCACAGAGCCGAAGGCGCGCCTACTCATCCGCTTGGCCGGGTGGGTCGAGAGCTCGACCCACCCGGGGTCGTCGCGGGCGCGGACACATTGCCGACGGCCCGCTTGAACTGCGGGCAGTCGACGATCGGCTCGTGGTCGCAGACCGCCGCGTGCCGGAGGCTGTCGCGGAGCCGTGTGAGCCGGCCGATCTGCTCGTCGAGGGTGCGGGCCTTGTCGGCCATGCGGTCGCGCAGGTCCGCGTCGGACGGCCGCGCCACCAGGAACCGGCCGATCTCGGCGACCGAGAGCCCGGCACTGCGCGCACAGGTGATGAGCTCCAGGCGTTCCAGCACGTCCGGGTGGTAGGTACGGCGGAGACCGTTGCGACCCGCGGCGGCGATCAGACCCTTCTTCTCGTAGAACCGCAGAGCCGAGGGCGCCAGCCCGGAGCGCCGCGCGACCTCGGCGATGTCCAGCAACGGTTCTTCCCTCACTTCAACGCCCCCTTGACTTGAATCGCGGTTCAAGTCGCAGCCTAGGCGCCATGAAGATCCACCACCTGAACTGCGGCTCCGTCCGCACGATCGAGGCCACCTACGACGGCCCGCAACCCGCACCCGCGGTGAACCACTGCCTGCTCATCGAGACCGATGCCGACGGCCTGGTCCTCGTCGAGACCGGACTGGGTCTCGGTGACATCCGGGACCCGAACGGCACGCTGGGCGCCGACTGGGTCGCGATGACGCAACCCGCGCTCGACGAGGAGGAGACGGCCATCCGCCAGGTCACCGGGCTGGGGCATGGACCGTCCGACGTGCGCCACATCATCGTGACCCACCTGGACGTGGACCACAGCGGCGGCCTTCCCGACTTCCCCGACGCGCGGGTCCATGTGCTCGCCGCCGAACTCGAGGCGGCGCGCGCCGAGGCGCCCAGCTTCCGCTACCGCCCCGCTCACTGGGCACACGAGCCCCACTGGGTCACCTACGATCCCGAGCCCGGCGAGCCGTGGTTCGGCTTCAGCGCGTTGCAGCCGAAGGGGCTGCCGGCCGAGATCAAGCTCGTCCCTCTCGGCGGTCACGCCACCGGGCACACCGGGGTCGCCGTGCACGGCGGTGACCGGTGGCTCCTCCACTGTGGCGACGCCTACTACTACCACCGCGACATCGGGGATACGAAGGAACCTCACCCCCTGCTGGACATCGTCCAGACGCGCTCGCAGGTGCATCGCGACCTGCGGCTGGGAACTCAGGCCCGGCTGCGTGAGCTGGTCCGCGACCACGGCGACCAAGTGGAGGTGGTCTCCGCACACGATCCATGGGAGCTGGCCCGTTATCGCCGCTGAACCGGCTGGCGGCGTCAGGCGGGAACCGGGATCCGCCCGGTTCCCGCCTGACGTCGGCAAGCAGTCGATGCCGCCACCGGGGCCGGTTCCGACCCGCCCCGAAGCCGCTTTCGGACTGGACGGCGTGGCCGACCGCCCCGAGCCTGCCGCCGTGGGCGATTCTGGCCTGGTGCATCGGCTGCGTGCCATCGCGCTCCAGCCCCGCTCGCACACGGGGCCGGAACGCGCCGAGCAGGACGGAGGAGGACGTATGACGACCCTGGCCGACCCTGTCCCCGGCGGACGTCCGAGTGAGGTCGAGCGGGCCACCGCACTGGGCGCGGAACTGTCGGCGCGGGGCGTGCACGGCATCGTGCTGGCGTACGTCGACACGGCGGGTATCACTCGGGTGAAGACCATTCCGACGGCCAGGCTCGGGCCCGCGGTCGCCTGGGGCGTGGGGATGTCACCGGTGTTCGACACCTTCCTGGCGAACGACTCCATCGTCACCACCGACGTACTCGGCTCCCCCGATGGTGATCTTCGCCTGTACCCCGACCTCGACCACCTGGTGGTCCTCGCCGGACAGCCGGGCTGGGCGTGGGCCCCGGTGGACCGGATCACCCAGGAGGGTGAGCGGCATCCGGGGTGCAGCCGGACCTTCCTCCGCCGTGTGGTCACGGACGCCGCTCGACGGTACGGCGTCACCTTCAAAGCGGCCATCGAGGTCGAATGGGCCGTCGGGCGGGGAGCCACGGCGGGCGACGAGTTCGTTCCCGCGACCACGGGTCCGGCGTACGGTGCCACCCGGCAGGTCGAGCTGAGCGACTACACCGTCGAAGTGCTGGCGGCGCTGGCAGCCCAGGGCGTGGACGTGGACCAGATCCACCCCGAGTACGCGGCCGGACAGTTCGAGGTGTCCGTGGCGGCGCTGGATCCGGTGGGCGCGGCCGACCGCAGTGTGCTGGTGCGGCAGACGATCCGCGCGGTGGCAGGACGCCATGGTCTGAGGGTCTCCTTTGCCCCGGCGGTCACCGCGGAGGGCGTCGGCAACGGCGGACACGTCCATCTCTCCACCTGGCGCGGCGGGATCAATCTCCACGCGGGTGGCGACGGCCGGTACGGAATGACGGCGGAGGCCGAATCGTTCGCCGCCGGCCTGCTCGCCCACCTTCCCGCGCTCACCGCGGTGACCGCCCCGAGCCCGGCGAGCTATCTGCGGCTCAAGCCCTCGCAGTGGGCCGGGGTGTTCGCCGTGTGGGGCCGTGAGACACGCGAGTCCGCGGTGCGACTGATCACCGGCACCGCGGGACTGCACGAGCAGGCCGCGAACCTCGAAGTGAAGCCGGTCGACCTGGCGGCCAACCCGTACCTCGCGCTCGGCTGCCTGATCACCGCCGGACTCGACGGCGTTGCTGCCTCCATGCCGCTGCCCGAGGAGGTGACCGGGGACCCCGCGCGGTTCACCGGCCAGGAGGCGCTGAAGCGAGGAGTGCGCCGTCTGCCGGAGTCACTCGAGGACGCCGTGGAAAGGTTCCGTGAGGACCACGAGCTCCGCACGGCGTTGGGGCCGGTCCTGGCCGACGCGGTCATCGCCGTACGCCTCGGAGAGACGGCGGCGGTGGCCGGGCTGGACGACGAGCACGTGGCGGCGGCGTACCGGTGGGTGTACTGATCGTGGCAGAGGACAGCGGATTTCCACGGACCGAGAGCGCCCGCTCATGAGCAGCACGCCACCGGCGGCCGGGCCGGTTCAAGAGGCCCTGGCCCAGCTGCCCCTCGTGGATCATCACTGTCATGGTGTCGTCACCGCCGATCTCGATCCGGAGGCGTTCCAGTCGCTCATGACGGAGGGCGATGTATGGCCCACAAGCGGGGTCACGCCTTTCGACACCCCGGCCGGCGTGGCCATCCGCCGGCACTGCGCTCCCCTTCTGGAGCTGCCGCGG
The DNA here is from genome assembly GCF_021462825.1 of Streptomyces glomeratus. GTDB lineage: Bacteria > Actinomycetota > Actinomycetes > Streptomycetales > Streptomycetaceae > Streptomyces > Streptomyces glomeratus. The sequence goes on from NZ_JAKEEB010000038.1 coordinate 5,591, forward strand.
CACGTGCCGGCCCCGGAATACCTCGCGCGGCGGGCCGAGTTGGGCTGGCGCGAGGTCAATCGCAGGTTCCTTGCCGCAGCCGGAACCGATGTGTTCTGCGTGGACACCGGCTACCTCCCGGAGCGCCTCACGACACCGGCGGAACTCGCCGTTGCCGCCGGCCGCCCGGCCGCAGCGGCGCACGAGGTGCTACGACTCGAGGCCGTCGCCGAGGCCGTGGCGGCCGGGGGAGTGGAACCGGACGAGTACGCGGCCGTGTTCCTCACCGCCATGAGCGAGGCCATGACCGAGCGACCCGCGGTCGCGGTGAAGTCCGTCGCCGCCTACCGCACTGGATTCGACCTGGACCCTCGTCGGCCTTCGAACGCCGACGTGACCGCGGCGGCCCGGCGCTGGCTGGCCAGGGAAGCGACAGGGAGTACCGCACGCGATGCCGAGGAGAACCCACCGGATCGCCCGCGGATCGACGACCCCGTCCTCGTACGGCACCTGCTCTGGGCAGCGGTGGACCTGGGGCTGCCGCTTCAACTGCACACAGGCTTCGGGGACAACGACATCCGGATGCACCGGGTCGACCCCGCCCACCTGACGGACTGGCTGCACCTCATCTCCGGCACCATCCCGGTTCTGCTGCTGCACTGCTGGCCGTACCAACGCCAGGCCGCCTTTCTGGCCGCCGTCTTCGAGCAGGTGCACCTCGATGTCGGGCTCACCCTGCACCACGTCGGTCCCGTCCGCGCCCGGGCGATCCTGGAGGAGGCACTGGAGGTCACCCCGTTCCGCAAACTCCTCTACAGCTCCGATGCCTATGGATTGGGCGAGTTCTACCAGCTGGGCGCTCTGGCTTTCCGGCAGGGTCTGGCCGGGCTGCTGCAGGACCGGGTGGATGCCGACGAACTGAGCCTCCCGGACGCGCTGAGGATCGCCACGTGGGCGGGGCGCGACAACGCCCTTCGTGTGTACGGGTTCTCTCCGTGAGAGCCGGTCGGTGACTTCGAGCCTGTCGAAGGCCGCTCGTGGGGCGGCCGCAGGGTGCCCGCGCGTCGCTCCACCGGTGTGATCGCGTCAGGAGGACACCCGGACGGCGCCGGGGCCCAGGGCCGGCTCGACTGCGGAACCGGCGACCTCCTGGCCGCAGGTACAGCGCAGTTCAACGTGGACATGGCCGCCGCAGCCGGAGTGTTCCAGTAGCACCGGTGCGTTTGCGGTGTCGCCGAGATGGGTGTCGCCGTACTGGAGGAGCGCCGCCAGGACCCATTGCAGGTCGTGTGCGCGGGGCGTCAGGTGGTATTCCGGGCGCGAGCGTTGTCCTGCCTCCTGATAGCTGCGGCGCTCCAGCAGGCCCGCGTCGACCAGTTGCTTCAGGCGTTCGGTCAGCACGCGGCGGGAGATCCCCAGGTGGTCCGCGATCTCGTCGAAGCGGTGAAGCCCGGCGAATACCTCGCGCAGGATGAGCAGGGTCCATCGCTCGCCGACCAGGCTCAGGGTCGCGGCGACGCTGCAATTACCAAGATCAAGTTCTCGCCACTCCATAGGGACAGGGTACCCCGGAGTTGTCATTCGGAACTCAGCCTTGACATCACCTGGGTTCCACTTCGAAACTTAGAGGCAGGGTCCTATTCGGCGGATGAGTCCGCCCGACGCAGCCAGGGACCTGATCGCATCCGTGACCTGCCCTGCACGATCACGGGCCGGGCATCCGTTGCGGTGCCTTTTGGCGGCGCCCCGCACCGCACCGGATGAGAGCCGGCGTGGCGGAACATTTCCATACCTCATACCGCTTCGATCCCGAACATGGAGGAAGCATGCCCCGCAACCAGGCAGTCGTGGATGCTTGCCGTCGAGCCTATTCCGGATTCGAGAAGAACGATTCATCCGATCTGGTGGCCCTGATGTCGCCCGACGTGATTTTTCACTTCCCCACGTCCCTTCCCTATGGCGGGACATTCCACGGCCGGGAGGGATTTCTCGCCTTCTATGAGGATCTTTTCGATCACTATTACGAGTACTTCGACTACGACGCGCACGCGGTGCTCGATGCCGGGTCGCACGTGGTGGTTCCCGTCAGGGCCAGGGCGAAGGCGAAGAACGGCCGCACCATGGAGAACGAGCACTGCCTGCTGTTCACCGTGGTCGACGGGCTGATCACGGAGGCGCGACTGTACGCGGACACCGCCAAGGGGCGTGACGTGATCGAGGGCCTTCAGGTTTACCCCTCGGCGGCCTCCTGAGCCCTGAACCGGCGCCGGAGCGCACCGGAGAGGTGCGCCGCATGCCGCCTCGAAATGCTTCCGGCCATACCTATCGGATTCGTCGAGTTCTTGCACTCGCCGGACGGGAAGAAATTCGAATGCCTCTGGGATACAACACTGCGGGCACCGGAGCGACCAAGGTCATCTGGGCCCACTCATGGCTGGCCGGCCAGGAATCCTACGACTGCCTGATCCCTTATCTCGACACCGAGCGTTTCACGTGGGTGTTTCCGGACTTCCGCGGCTACGGACGGTCCAGGGCGCTGGCCGGTGACTTCTCCGTCCGGGAGATGGGAAACGATCTCCTCCAGCTGGCCGACACCCTGGGATGGGACGACTTCCATCTGGTCGGGCACTCCATGGGCGGCCAGGCCGCGCAGTGGGTTTCCGGACAGCCGGAAGCCCGGTCCCGCCTGAGCAGCCTGGTGCTGCTGTGCGCGGTCCCCAGCCGGGCCTTCCCCCTCGACGCGGACGGCACCAAGCTGTTCGAGGAGGCCACCGAGAACCGTGATGCACGGGCCACGGTCATCACCGCAGTGACCGGCGGTCGACTCGGAACAGGTTTCGTTCGCTATGTGAACGAGGTGTCCCACAAGACGGCCGATCCTGCGGCCATGCGCGCCTATCTCCGTGTCTGGACCCAGGAGGACGTATCCGAAGAGGTGCGGGGGTACCAGCGCCCCGTCCTCGTCCTCACCGGCCGGCACGACCCCGTTCTGCCTGCTGCCCTGGCCGAACAGCAGATCGTGCCCCAGTACGCCGACGTGCGCAGCCTCGTCCTTGAGGGCGCGGCCCACCTACCCCCCATGGAAACCCCGGCCCGCACCGTCGCGCTGATCGAGGAGCACTTCCTGGGCGGGGCCGACAACGCGGGCGGCTGACGACCGGAGCCTGACCGTCCGCCTCAAGTCCCCCCTCGTCCGAGAGGCCACCAAGATGATCATCAATAGCGACGACCTGGATGCGAGGGCTGCCTACAAGCTCCTCATCGGGTCGGTCACACCGCGTGCGATCGGCTGGGTGAGCACGCTGTCGCCGTCCGGGATCGCAAATCTGGCGCCGATCTCCTTCTTCACCGTAGTGAGCCGAAAGCCCCCGATGGTGTCCCTGACCATACAGCCCCGGTCTGACGGGAAGACCCTCAAGGACACCCTCGTCAATATTCGGGACACAGGTGAGTTTGTCACCAATCTGGTCACCCTTCCCCACGCCCACTCCATGCATCGCAGCGCTGTGGAATTCGCCAGCGAGCAGGACGAGTTCGACGAGGTAGGTCTGGCCAAAGAGACCTGTGAAGTGGTCGAGGCGCCACGTGTGAAGGGCGCTCCGATCGCCCTGGAATGCACGCTCGACCGGATTATTCCGGCGGGTGAGGCGCAGGACCATGTCGTCTGGGGCAAGGTCGTCCGGTTCCACATCAGGGACGACCTGTACACCGAAAACGGACGGATCGATACGGGGGCCATCCCGACGGTCGGCCGCCTCGCCGCCGAGTACACCCTTGCCGACAACGCATTCGTCACACCCCTCTCAGACGACCTGCTGCGCGCACGCGTCGGCAGCCGTATGCGCCGCATCGACGAGCATCCGGACGGATGGTCGCCGGTGGACAGCGCCGACTGGTCCCCTTCGGGCTCCACCAAGGGGTAACCGGGACCACGCCACTTGAACCGATCGATCGCTGAACAGTGCCAACCCGCCCCATGTGAAAGGAAGATTTCATGCCCGTTTTCAACGCCCACGTTCCCGCCAACCGCTTCTCGTCCCAGCAGAAGCGCGCACTCGCCGACGCGCTCAACCAGTCCCTGGTACAGGGACTCGGAATCCCCGAGGGCGACCGCTTCATCATGATCAGTGAACATGGCGAAGACGAGCTGTTCCTTGACCCGACCTTCATGGGCATGCAGCGCAGCAGCGACGCCATGATCATCACCGTTCTCCTCGGGGCTCACCGCCCCATGGGGGACAAGCGGGCGGTGGCCGAGACCATCAACAGGCTGGTGGTCGAGGCCCTCGGCGTTTCACCCGACGACATATTCATCGCGCTGATCCCGGTGCCGAACGAGAACTTCTCCTTCGGCAAGGGCGAGCTCCAGCTCGCCGAAGGAGCGCCCCGCTGGTGATCGACGCCGATCACTTCCACCAGGTCTGAGGCCCGGTTTCACCTAGGAGGCCAATCATGGTTGAGCGCAAGGACGTCGAATTCGAAGCCGACGGCGGAGTCACGCTGCGCGGATGGCTCTTTCTGCCGGATGGGCCCGGCCCGCATCCGGCGATCACGATGGCCCACGGCTACGCGGGCGTCAGAGACCACGGCCTCGAACCCTTCGCGCGAACCTTCGCCGAGGACGGCTTCGTCGTCCTGCTGCACGACCACCGCACCTTCGGGGCCAGCGACGGCCTCCCACGGCAGGACGTCGACCCCTGGCGGCAGATCGCCGACTGGCGGCGGGCCATCTCCTACCTGGAGAGCCGCACCGAGGTCGACGCCGAACGGATCGGCCTGTGGGGCACCAGTTACGCCGGCGGCCATGCCATCGTGCTGGGCGCCACGGACCGCCGACTGCGTGCAGTGGTCTCCCAGGCACCGACCATCAGCGGCTACGAGCAGGGGCTGCGCCGCGTCGCACCGGACGCCGTGGCAGCCCTGGAGGAGTCCTTCGCCGAGGACGAGCGGGGACAGTTCCGCGGCGAGGCCCCGCGCACGCTGGCCATCGTGAGCAGTGACCCGGAGGTGCCCGCCTCCTACCGGTCGCAGGAGGCCATCGACTTCTACCTGCAGCCGAAGCCCGAGGGCGTGTGGGAGAACGAGGTCACGGTCCGTTCCACCCGCGCGGCCCGCATGTATGAACCCGGGACCTGGATCACAAGGGTCTCTCCCACTCCGCTGCTCATGGTGGTCGCGCTGAACGACACCGTGACGGTCACCGATCTGGCGCTCGGGGCCTACGAGCGTGCGCTGGAGCCCAAGCGGCTGCAGCTGATCCCCGGCGGACACTTCGACCCGTACAGCGACCAGTTCGACCAGGCGAGTGCCGCGGCCCTCGCCTGGTTCCGTGAATACCTCGCCTGACGAACCGGACCGTCCCCACGCAGGCCACCTCGCCGGTCCTGTCCGAGGGAACGTCCGAAGGAAAGACCATGCCCCACCTGATCTACTCCATCGACGACGGCCTCGCCACTCTGGTCCTGACCGACCCGCCGCAGAACCGAATCGATCCGCAGATGGCCACCGAGCTCGCGGAGGCCCTTGAGGCGATCGGCGACAGCAACGCGCGTGCCCTTCCGGTGCGTTCCGAAGGACCGGATTTCAGCTTCGGTGGTGACATCGTCGACTGGCCGGATGCGGACGTGCGGCGGGCGCGTGCCGCGGAATGGGCACTCACCTCCGAGCAGGTACCCGCCCGCGTGATGGCCGAGGCCGGCGTGGTGAATCGTGTCGTCTCCGACGACGCCCTGCCGACCGAGGCGACGGCGCTTGCCCGCAAGGCCGCCAAGGGCCCCACCCGCGCCTATGGCGCCCACAATTCCCCGCTGCGTGCCTGGGCCGTCGGAGGGGTGTCCGCGGCGGACGAGTTAATCTTCGACATCGCCATGCCACTCTTCGAGACGGACGACGTCAAGGCCGCTCTCGCCTCGGCAGTCAGGGCCTTCAACGCGGGGCTGCCCCGGCCCGCACTCGACTTCCGGGGCCGCTGACAGCCCGCGTCCCCGGGCACCGCCGGCGGCCCGGTCGCCCGGCTCGGAGGGCGTGGCCCGGCGACCGAAGCATCCGGAAGGACCGGCCCGCCTCCCCAATCGACCCACCGACAGAACGCAGAGAAGGAGACCAACGTGAATGAGTTGCTCGCCGGTGCCATCGAAGCCCATGGCGGGATCGAACGCTGGCAGGAACTGACCGAGGCACAGGCCACCATCGTCAGCGGAGGCGACCTGTTCACCACCAAGGGCCTGCCCCAGGACCCCGCGCCACGCCGGATGACCGTGCGACTGCATGAGGAGCACGCGTCGGTGACCCCCTTCGGCGCCCCCGACCAGACGACCGACTTCACGCCCGGACGCGTGAGCATCGAAAAACTCGACGGTCGAGTGGTGGCCGAACGCACGGACCCGCGGCGGTCGTTCTCCGGGCACGCGCTGGAGACACCCTGGGATCCGCTGGACCGCGCCTACTTCAACGGCTACGCCTTGTGGACCTATCTCACCACGCCCTTCCTGCTGGCCATGCCCGGCTTCACGGTCACCGACATCGCGCCGTGGCGGGAGGGAGACGAGATCTGGCCAGGACTGCGCGCCACCTTCCCGCCCCGGATCGCCAGCCACAGCACCCACCAGGACTTCTACTTCGGCCCCGACCGGCTTCTGCGGCGGCACGACTACCACGTCGACGTGGCCGGCGGATTCGCCGCGGCGCAGTACGTCTACGACTGCGTGGAAGCGGACGGCATCATGCTGCCCACCAAACGCCGGGCCTACCTCCGTGACACCGACGGCCGGCCCATCACGAGCCGGCTCATGGTCTCGATCGACCTCAGCAACGTCCGCTTCGGCTGACTGAGATGTCAGCCGGGACTCGCGGCGACGCGGGTGCCGGGCCCGCGGTCAGCGCCGGGTCCGAGCCCGCCCGCCGGACGGTCTCGGGCGCCGGGTGCGGTCAGACCGGCAGCAGGCGGGCGATCAGGGCGCTGAGCTGGTGGAGGTTGCGGCACTCGTGGATGTCCACGAGTTCGGCGTAGGCAGCCGTGGCGGAGTCGCCCGTGCCCCACAGGGAGCGCCGCTCGGGGTTCAACCAGTAGACGCGACGGGCCCGTTCGGACATCAGCCGTACCGCCGGCAGGTTCGGGTCACGAAAGTTCGTCCGTGCGTCGCCCAGGACGAACACCGTCGTACGGGAGCCGACCGCGTCGGCATACCGCTCGGCGAACTCACCGAAGGCGACGCCGTAGTCACTGCTGTCATGCCAGTCCGTCAGTACCGCCTCCGACCGGATTCGGGCTCCCAGCCCCTCGGGATCGGCCGCGCCGTGCACCACAAGCCGGGTCACCTCGTCGATGCGGTTGACGAAGGCGAACACCCGCACCTTGCTGAACTGGTCGTGCAGGGCCTGCACCAGCAGCATCGTGAAGTCCGAGAAGCCCGACACCGAGCCCGACATATCGCACAGCAGCACCAGTTCGGGCCGGACGGGACGACGTCTGCGCAGGACGGGCCGCATCGGCACCCCGCCCGTCGACAGCGATCCGCGCAGGGTCCGCCGCAGGTCGATGGTGCCGCGTGCGGCGCGGCGGCGGCGTGCGGCGAGCCGGGTGGCGAGCTTGCGGGCAAGCGGCTGAACCACCCTGCGCACCTCGGTGAGCTGCTCTCGCCGGGCGAACAGGAAGTCGACCCGGTCGAGGGGCGGGGGAACCGCCCGCCGGGCGATCTCGTCCCTGCCCCGTCGCTCGGCGACCCGGCGCCGGGCTTCCGAGGCGACCTGTCCGCGGAAGACGTCGATGCGCCGGCGGATCTCGTCCTCCAGCAGCCGGTCGGTGAAACCCGCCCCGTCCGCCTGTGCCCTGACATCATCGCGGACCCGTGCCAGCAGCGTCTGCGGGCGCAGCCGGTCAAGGGTCTGGTACGACGACCAGCCGTCCGATCCCGGTGAGGAGCCGTATCCGCCGAAGCCGTTCACCGCCTCGACCGCCAGCTGCCCCATCATCGCCTCGTCGTTGGCGGCGAGAGCGGCCGCGAGGCGCTCCCGAAGAGCTTCCCGGTCCGCGGGCGGCTGTGCGTCCGGTGCCCCCACACGGCTCGGGAAGTACACATCGAAGACCGAATCGAACACCCGCCGCTGTGCCTCACCGTGCAGCAGGGTGGCGGCCAGCCCCTCGCGCAGCCGCTCGCGGTCGGTGAGGCCGAGCGCCTGGAGGGCCTGCGCGGCGTCCAGTGTCTCCCCGGTGCCGATCCGGACGCCGTGCGCCCGCAGCGTGCCGACGAGACCCGTCAGCCGCTCGGCGACCCCTGCTTCCGTCGCGGGCGAGTTCACACGGCGCCCAGGTCGAGTTTGGCCGCCGCCTTGAGGATGTCGTCCTGGTGCTTGAGCAGCACGCCGAGGCTGTCGCGTACGACGGCCTCGTCGAGCGTGTCTGCGCCCAGCGCGAGCAGGGTGCGCGCCCAGTCGATGGTCTCGGCGACCGACGGGACCTTCCGCAGATCCATCGCACGCAGTGCTCCGACGACGCGTACCACCGACTCCGTCAACACCTCGTCGAGGGCCGGAACCTTCAGCCGGACGATACGCCGTTCCAACTCCTCCTCGGGGAACCCTATGTGGAGGAACAGGCAGCGGCGGCGCAGCGCCTCCGACAGCTCGCGACTCGCGTTCGACGTGAGGACCACGAAGGGCCGGTTGGTCGCGGTGATCGTTCCCAACTCGGGTACGGTGACCTGGAAGTCGCTGAGCACTTCCAGAAGCAGACCCTCCACTTCGACGTCGGCCTTGTCGGTCTCGTCGATCAGCAGCACCTTCGGGTCGTCGCCTCGGATGGCGGTGAGCAACGGGCGCGACAGCAGGAATTCCTCGCTGAAGATGTCGGTGCGCGTCTCGTCCCATGTCTCGTCACGACCCGCGCTGATGCGCAGCAGTTGCTTGGCGTGGTTCCACTCGTACAGCGCACGTGATTCGTCGACGCCTTCGTAGCACTGCAGCCGGACCAGTTGTGCCCCGGCGACCTGGGCCACGGCCTTGGCCAGTTCCGTCTTGCCGACCCCTGCAGGGCCCTCCACCAGGAGCGGCTTGCCGAGCCGGTCGGCCAGGAAGACCGTGGTGGCGACGGCCGGTGAGGCCAGATAGCCGGTCTCCGCGAGTCGGACGGAGACGTCGTCGACGGATGTGAACAACAACGAGGCCTCCGGCTCGGTGTGGCGGTGTCTGCAGCACTATCTAAGCGCTTGCTCATCCTACCTGTCACGTGTGACGGAGACCACGCGGCCTCGCGCCGTGGCCGGCTCCCTGGTCCGACCGGGCCGCGGTGTCCGCGTCGGCCCGGTGGATGGCGCGTGTCGTGAGCTCCTGGCCGTCGCCGTCCGCGGCGACGTTCCATCGCGCCGGGGCTTCTGTGGCTGGAACGCCCCGCGCCAGGTACGCATCGTGCGCCGCCTGACCGTCACCCTGTCAACGTGCACTCCTCCTCATTCGTGTTGGATCTTAAAACAGAGTTCTGTTTTACTGGCGACCATTGGCATATGAATGCCGAGGTGGACGGGGTGCGCACAGGCTCGCACTGTCCGCCGACGCGGTGGAGCGGGCGGGAGGGACACGATGACGACGAGCCAGGAGATACCTGCCGGTCAGGCGGATACGGCCAAGCGCGAGAGAGGCCTTGACCTGGGTGGGCTGCTGGTGAGGGCTGCGGAGCAGTTCCCGCGGCACGGGGTGCGCTACTGCACGGGAGAGCGGCCCCTCGACCACACCCTTTGCACCTATCCGCAACTCCTCGACGAGTCGCTCCGTCTGCTGAGTTCCCTGCGGGAGGCGGGGGCTCGTCCGGAGCAGGTCGTAGCGCTGTTGCTCGAGCGGCCCGAGGACTTCATTCCGGCCTTCTGGGCGTGCCTGCTCGGAGGGTTCACCGCCTGCCCGCTGGTCCCCGTCCGAAACGACCCGCAGCGGTGGGCAGCGCAGCTCAGCCACGTCAACACCCTGTTCGAGAGACCGCTCGTGGTCACCGACCGTCGTACCCGGCAGGAACTGCCCGCCGTCGAGGACCTGGCGGTCGCCACCTTCGAGGACCTGGTTCTGGCCGCGGCCGGCATGGACGCGCGCACTGTCGCGGTGACGGCTGCCGCCCCGGACGACGTCGCGCTGCTGGTGCTCACCTCCGGTTCCACCGGCGCTGCCAAGGCGGTGCGGCTCACCCACGGCAACCTTCTGGCCTCCATGGCCGCGAAGGCCGAGGTGCAGATGCTCGGCGCGGACGATGTGACGCTCAACTGGATCTCGTACGACCATGTCGCCGCGCTGCTCGAGGCACACCTGCTTCCCCTGTCCGTAGGGGCTGTCCAACTGCAGGCGTCACCGGAGTCGGTCCTGGCCGACCCGATGCGCTTCCTCGAGCTGATCGACGCCCACCGGGTGACGATGACGTTCACCCCGAATTTCCTGCTGGGGTTGATCAACAAGGCTCTCGACCAGCTGCCGGCTTCGCTTCCCCTGGACCTGTCCTGCCTGCGGCACATCGTTTCCGGCGGGGAGGCGAATCCGGTGGCCACGGGCACCGGATTCCTCGACCGGCTGGCCCCGTACGGGCTTCACCGCGGAGCCCTGTGGCCCGCCTTCGGGATGACCGAGACCTGTGCCGGCAGCATCTACAACCGGGAGTTCCCCGACGCCGACCACGGCGCCGAGTTCGCAGCAGTCGGGCGGCCCGTCGAAGGGCTGCGGATCAGGATCGCGGCAGAGGGCGGCAACACCCCCCTTGCCGATGGCGAAGTCGGCGAGGTGCAGCTCACGGGACCGATGATCACCGGTGGGTACTGGAACAACAAGGATGCGACCCAGACCGCGTTCACGGCGGACGGCTGGTTCCGGACCGGTGACCTCGGCCGGCTCACCGGCGGACGACTGAGCCTCGTCGGGCGGAGCAAGGACAGCATCATCGTCAACGGCGTCAACTACTACAGCCACGACCTCGAGTCGGTGCTCGACGACCTCGAGGGCGTGGAGAAGTCCTTCGTCGCCGCTTTCCCGACGCGTCCGCAGGGCAGCGACACCGAGCAACTCGCGGTCGCGTTCGCGGTCACCCCCGACGTGGCCGGCGACGAGGCGGCGCTGCACCGCCTGCTCATCGCGATCAGGAACAGTGTCGTGCTGCACTGGGGGTTCCGTCCGGCGCTGCTGCTGCCGCTTCCCAAGGACGCCTTTCCGAAGACGAGTCTGGGCAAGATCCCGCGAGCGCTCATGCGTCGCCGGCTGGAGTCCGGTGACTACGCCGGCCACCTGGAGTCGGTGCAGAAGCTGGTGACCCGTCAACTCGGAGGTCACGTCGCCCCTTCGGGCTTGGTGGAGGAGACCCTCGCGGAGCTGTACGGTGACCTCTTCGAGGCGGAACCGTCCACCATCAGCGCCACTGCCGGTTTCTTCGACCTCGGCGGTACCTCACTGGACATTCTGCGCCTCAAAAGGCTGATCTCCCAGCGCTTCCCCGGCGCGGAGCTTCCGGTACTGGCGATCCTCACCTCGCCCAGCATCCGCGAACTGGCCGCACGCATCGAGTCGGGCCGCGGCGCAGAGCCCGCCCCGTACGATCCGATCGTTCCGCTGCAGACCAGCGGGGACAAGACGCCGCTCTTCTGCGTCCACCCCGGGGTCGGCGAGGTGCTCGTCTTCGTGAACCTGGCCAAGTACTTCGTCCACGAGCGGCCCTTCTACGCCCTCCGGGCGCGCGGGTTCAACCCGGGGGAGAAGCCGTTCGGGAGCTTTGCGGAGATGGCCCGCAGCTACGCGGACGCGATCCGCTCCAAGCAGCCGCACGGCCCGTACGCGATCGCCGGATACTCCTTCGGCGCTGCGGTGGCCTTCGAGGTGGCCAAACTCCTGGAGGCGGAGGGCGAGCGCGTGGACTTCCTTGGAAGCTTCAACCTCCCCCCGCACATCAAGTACCGCATGGACGAACTCGACTTCATCGAGACCGCGGTCAACCTGGCAATGTTCCTGGATCTGATCTCCAAGCAACAGGCGAGCACACTGCCCGCCGAGCTGCGCCCGCTGAGCAAGCGGGAGCAGCTGAGCCGATTGATCGACATCGCGCCCCCGGACCGTCTCGCCGAACTCGACCTGGACCTGGAGCGGTTCACCGCGTGGGCCGAGCTCGCCAACGGCCTCACCGGCCTCGGCCGGACCTACCAGCCCACCGGCAGCGTCGCCCGGATGAACGTCTTCTACGCCGTCCCGCTCCGCGGCAGCAAACAGGACTGGCTGAACAACGAGCTGAAGCGCTGGGAGGACTTCACCCGCGAGGCTCCCCGGTACATCGATGTGCCCGGCGAGCACTACACCCTCATGGGGCCGAAGCACGTGGCCGTCTTCCAGTCCATCCTGCGGGCCGAGCTCGACCGGGCGCTGTCCGCACCCCCCTCCGCGCCACACCCGACCGGGCCGAGCGGGAACTGAGGGAAGGCAGAACACCCAGATGCTCGGAAAGAAGATCCTGATGACCGGGGCGACCGGTCTGGTGGCGCGCACGGCGGCCGAGACGCTCGCGGAGCACAACGAGGTGTGGTGTCTCGGCCGGTTCACGGAGCCGGAGGTGGAGCGACGACTCAGCGACCGGGGAATACGGACCTGGCGTTGGGACATGGCCGGTGACGGACTTGACGGGGTCCCCGACGACTTCACCCACGTGCTGCACGCGGCGGTCGAGCGCGGCGACGGGGACTTCGAGGAGGTGGTGGCGGTGAACTCCGTCGCCACCGGGCGCCTGATGACCCACTGCCGAGCCGCCGAGGCCTTTCTGTTCGTCTCCACCAGCGCGCTCTACGCACCCCAGGCTCCGGACCACCGGCACACCGAGGACGACCCGCTGGGGGCCGAGTCGGCATGGCTGCCGACGTACCCGGTCGGCAAGCTGGCCACCGAGGGCGCCGTGCGTGCGCTCGCCGCGACGCTCGGCCTGCCCACCACCATCGCCCGGCTCAACGTCGCCTACGGGCCGCACGGGCACGGCGGGCTTCCGGTCATCTTCTACCGGTCGATGCTTGCCGGACAGCCGATCGCTGTTCCCCACGCAGGTCAGCACTATTGCTCCCCGATCCACACCGACGACATCGCCCGTCACATTCCACGGCTGTGGGCCGCGGCAGGAGTACCCGCGACCGTCGTGAACTGGGGAGGAGACGAGGTCGTCGGCGTGCAGGACCTCATGACCCACGTCTCCGAGCTCACCGGGGTGCCCGTCGACTTCGTGCCGAGCGACGTCACCCGCGCTGTCATCGCGTTCGACGACACCCGCCGCAGAAGCATCGTCGGCGATTGCGAGAAGTCCTGGCGCGACGGGGTCCGGGAGGCCCTGGACGCGCACTTTCCCGGCACCGTCGAAGCCGGCACCAAGAGAGAGGTTTCCCACCGTGACCAGTGAAACGTCTGCCGAACCGCAAGTGCTGGGGCTGCTGGAACGCGCGCTGAGCGCCGGCTGCGCGGCCTCGCTGCGGGCTGCCGTGAAACTCGGCCTCGCCGACGCCCTCGGCGACACCCCGGCGACGGCGGACGACCTCGCCGCCGCGGTCGACGCCGACCCGGACGCGCTGCGGCGACTGCTGCGCTCGCTCACCTGCTATGAGGTCTTTGCGGAGGACTCCGGGGGCCGGTTCGTCCACACGGAGGTCTCGCGGCTGCTTCGTGCGGACGCTCCGGACAGCCTCAACCACCTCGTGCTGTGGATGACGGAGCCGTGGACCTGGGAGCTGTGGGGCCGTCTCGACGAGTCGGTTCGCACCGGGAAGGACGTATTCGTCGATCTGCACGGCCGGGAGTTCTTCGACCACCTGCACGTCGCCTGGCCGGAGTCCGCGGCGGTGTTCGACCTTGCGATGACCCAGGCGAGCAGGCAGTCCGCCACCGCGATAGCCGGCGCCCTGCCGCTGTCCGGCGCCCGGACCGTCGCCGACATCGGTGGCGGACAGGGTTTCCTGCTGGCCTCGCTGCTGGAGCACCACCCCGACGTCCGGGGGATCCTGTTCGACCGGCCGGACGTGGTGGCCAACGCCGACGCCCGGCTGCTCGACGGCGGGGCGCTCGCCGAGCGGGTGCGGCTGATGCCCGGCGACTGCCGTCAGGAGGTCCCGGCCGACGTCGATGCGTACGTCTTCAAGAACATCCTCGGGATGAACGACGAGGACGCCGTCGTCGTGCTGGGCAACGTCGTGAAGACCGCCCGCGCGGGCGCCCGGGTGATCATCGTGGAGAACTTCGTCGACGACGGCCCGGGGCAGAGGTTCAGCACCGCGATGGATCTGCGGATGCTCCTCACCGTCGGCGGCAGAAAGCACACCCGAGAGGGATTGCTCGGGCTCGTGGAGCGGTCGGGCCTCGTCGTCCGCGACGTGCGGCCGGTCAACTCCTACCAGCACATGATCGAAGCCACGACCCCCGCGTAGCCGCGGTGCGGCCCGCACAGGGCCGATCGGCACGGCAGTTGGTCCGAGGGAACCGGAGAAGGGTGGATGCACATGACCGAGGCCGCCGACGTACTGGTGGTGGGGGCGGGACCCACCGGCCTGCTGTTGGCCGGGGACCTGGCCGCCGCCGGGGTACGGGTCACCCTGCTGGAGCGGCGCCGGCACGCCGACGCCAACCTGACCCGCGCCTTCGCCGTGCACGCCCGCACCCTGGAGGTGCTGGACGCACGGGGCCTCGCCGACGAACTGGTCGCCCTCGGAAGGACGGCGCCGGTGGTAGGGGTCTTCGGCAAGCTCGAACTTCACCTGCACCGGCTCCGCACCCGCTTCCCGTTCGTGCTGATCACGCCGCAGTACAACCTCGAGGGGCTGCTGGAGCGGCGTGCGCTCGACGCCGGGGTGCGGATCGTGCGAGGTGCCGAGGTGGTGGCGCTGCGCCAGAGGGACGACGGCGTCGAGGTGGAGACGGCCGGCCAGGGCAGCTTCAGCGGCCGGTACGTGGTGGGGTGCGACGGCGTGCGCAGCGCGGTGCGGCGGCTGACCGGGATCGGGTTCCCCGGCCGGTCGGTGGTCCGTTCGGTGATGCTGGCCGACGTCCGGCTCAAGGACATCCCCGCCGAGGCGGTGACCACCAACTCCAACGAGTACGGATTCGCCTCCCTGGTGCCTTTCGGCGACGGCTGGTACCGGGCGATCGGCTGGGTCGCCGGGGACGACCGGCCCGATGACGCGCCGGTGACGGCGGAGGAGCTGGCCGGACTGCTGCTGCGGGTGCTCGGCTCCGACTACGGTATGCACGACCCGCGCTGGATCTCGCGCTTCCACAGCGACGAGCGGCAGGCCGTGCGCTACCGCGAGGGACGGGTGCTGCTGGCGGGCGACGCCGCACACGTGCACTCGCCCGCCGGGGGCATGGGCATGAACACGGGGCTGCAGGATGCCGTCAATCTGAGCTGGAAGCTGGCCGCGGTGGTTCAGGAACGGGCCGGGGAGCAACTGCTCGACTCCTACGAGCAGGAGCGCTACCCCGTCGGAAAGCAGGCGTTGCGTGTCTCCGGTTCCATCACCCGGGGAGTGCTGGGCACCCGCCGCAGCGGTCGACTGCGCCGACTGCGCGGCCTCGTACTGCCCCTGGTTTCCCGGGTGAGCTCGCTCACCGCGCTGGGGGAGCGTCTGCTCTCCGGCATCGGCATCGCCTATCCCGCGCCGCGTGGCAGCCACCGGCTCACCGGCCACCGGGTGCCCGACCTGCGGCTCGCGGGCGGGAGGCGGCTGTACGAGGTGCTGCGCGACGGCAGGTTCGTGCTGGTCACCCGGGGCCGGCCGGTGCCGGAGTCGGAGTGGCTCCACATCGCCGCTCCCGCCGGATCCCTGCGCAGCACCCTGTTGATCCGCCCGGACGGCCATATCGCCTGGGCCGCTGAGGACCCGGACACCGGGCAGCTGCGTGCTGCGCTGGATCGTTGGCCGGTGGCGGTTCGCTGAGCCGCGCTCAGGCCGAGCCCTCCCGGCGCGGCCGCGTGGCGATGGCCGGGGCGGCCGGGCCGCCGCCACCGGGGCAAGGCGGTTCGGCAGCGTGACGCCGCAGAAACGTCCCCGACATGCGGACGTAGATCACAACACGGACACAGCGTCACTCGAGGATCACTGAAAGTGCTTGTCCGGGTGCATGATGCCGCCACCACCGGCCTCCGAGGAGACCCATGCGCCGCACTTGCATCTCGATACTCGCCACTGCCGCACTCATGCTGACCGGATGCTCCAACTCCGACTCGGGCAGTGACAAACCGTCGGCGCCGAGCCCCGCCGGGACGGCCGGCTCGGCCTCCGACCCCGCCCGTGCACGGCAGATCGCCGCGTGCGCCGCCGCGATCACCGCCGCGAAGAACGACTCCGCGGACAGCGGTCTGCCCCAGTGCGCGAAACTGTCTCCGGACGACTACCTCAAAGCGATCAAGGACGCGAACAAGCGATAACGCGCGCGCTGCAGAGGCGGATCGACGAGCCCACGG
Organism: Streptomyces glomeratus; assembly: GCF_021462825.1. Lineage (GTDB taxonomy): Bacteria > Actinomycetota > Actinomycetes > Streptomycetales > Streptomycetaceae > Streptomyces > Streptomyces glomeratus. Next base: position 22,005 of record NZ_JAKEEB010000038.1, read on the forward strand.
CGTCCGCCGCGGTCAGCGATCAGGATGCGGCCCCGCACAGGCCGAGGAGCCCGGCGGGTGCCGTAATCCAGCATGAAGACCGCCGCACCCGGTGCGGCCGCGACCGGCCACGGCGGCGGCGGGTACAGGGTCGGTGTCCCAAAGCGGACCCCCCGAGGCGTGCGTCAAGGGCCGTACCGGTCGTCTTCGGCCAACTGAAGCGGAAGCCGGCAGGGACCGGGCCCCCCGGGCGACCGCGACAACCCGGCGGTCGAAGGCAGTGGTCACGGGGCGGTTCGGGCCTGCCGTGACCGGTCGGTCCTGCGGGGCGGGTGGCCCACGCGACCGTCCTGATCTGGCGGCGAACCACCGGCGATATTCAGTTAAAACGGCTGGAGCGGCCGACTCGGGGGTTTTGAAGGGTACCGTCGTGAAACATCTCGGTGAGGTTGAAAAAAATTCCTTCGGAAGGAAACGAGTTGTCGCTCACCGCCGGGCCCGATCGCCGACTCCTTCACGTCCTCAGCCCTTCCCATGACGGTTCTCTGATCGCCGAGTTGGCCGGTGGAAAAGGGAGAAACCTCCACGCTCTGACGGAGTACGGTTTTCAAGTACCGCGCTGGTCCGTGCTCGGCCTCGACGTTTTCGGAGAATTTTGCCGCGGCAGCGGGCTGGAGGAGCACCTGGGAGACCTGCTTGGCGATGGCTGGGCGGGCAGGGCGCGGCAGATCGCCGAAGAGATCGCGCGTCGGATCGAGGCCGCGCCGCTCGACGGGCGCATCGCCGGGGCCATCGCCCTGGCCTACCGGCAGGCCGGTGGCGGCCTGGTGGCCGTCCGCTCGTCCGGCCCGGAGGAGGACGGTTCGCAGCACTCCTTCGCCGGCCAGTACGACAGCTTCCTCAACGTTTCCGGGCCGGAGGAGGTCATCGCCCATGTGCGCCGCTGCTGGGCCTCCGGATTCTCGGAACGCTCCCTGCGCTACCGCGCACAACGCGGACTGCCGCCCGACACCCGAGGCGTCGCCGTCATCGTCCAGCGCATGGTGCCCGCCGAGCGCAGCGGCGTGCTGTTCACCGCCGACCCGACGACCGGCCGCACGGACCGCTATGTGGTCAGCGCCGTCCACGGACTGGGGGAGGGGCTGGTGTCCGGCGCGGTCGACGCCGACACCGTGGTCCTGGACGCCACCACGGGGGAAACGCTGCGCACGCTGATCGGCGACAAGCAGGAACGCTACGAGGCCGGCAGCGGACCCGGCTGCGAAGTGACGCCGGTCGTCGACGTGGACCGCACGGCACTGTCGCTGACCGCCGACGACCTGGCCCGGCTGCATGTCGTCGGAAGGCGCGCCGTCGAACACTACGGTGCCCCGCAGGACATCGAGTGGGCCATCGCCGACGGCACCCTGTGGGTCCTGCAGAGCCGGCCCGTCACCACCCTCGCTCCCACGGCCCGCACCGCGCCCGAACCCGAAGGGGAACTGCGGATCTGGGACAACTCCAACATCATCGAGAGCTTCAGCGGTGTCGTCTCCCCCCTCACCTACAGCTTCGCCGCCGACGTCTACGCCAAGGTGTACGAGAGCTACGCCCGCGCACTGGGCGTACGCGGCGAGGCACTGCGCGAGGTGCAGGAGTGGACCCCGCACCTGCTCGGTTACGTCCATGGACGGGTCTACTACAACCTGTACCACTGGTACCGCATGGTGCGCCTGGCGCCGCTCTATCCACTCAACCGCCGAGTTCTCGAGAAATCCCTGGGCGTCGCGGAGAGCGTTTCCGACGAGACCGCCGAGTCCCTTCATCCCTTTACACCTCGGACCGGCCTTCGCGGCCGGATTTCGCGGCTGACCCGTACGGTGATCTTCGCCGGAAGGTTCCTGACCATCCGGAGATCCGTGGAGGTCTTCCACCGGGATTTCCACCGTTCGTACGCGATCTTCAACAATGTCGATTACGACGCGCTGCCCGGTGACGAAACCTACCGCCGATTCCGTCGACTGCAGAGGGAACTCATCGAGAAATGGGGCCCGATGCAGGTCCTGGACGCCACGATCCTGCTTTCCATCGGCCTGCTCGCTCTGCTCACCCGCAGGTGGTTGCCCCATGCCCCCGAGTGGTTCACCTGGGCCGCGGCCGCCCCGGGGGGCAACGTCGAGTCCGCCGAACCGGTGTGGGCCCTGGCCGCGCTGGCCGCTGAGGCGCATGCCGACCCCGAGGTCCGGAACCTGCTGGAAAACACCCTCGACACCGACGCCTACGGAGCGCTGCGCGAGGCCGGCCATACCGGGTTCCTGGCCCACGTGGACGCGTACATCGCCGACTACGGCTACCGCAGCCCCGACGAACTCAAGCTGGAGGTCCCCGACCTCCGCGAGAACCCGGCGGGACTGTTCACCCTGCTGCGGGACGCGCCCCGGAACGGTACGGGAGGCGGCGCTTCCCACAGCACCGGCGAGGCCGACGCCTACCTCGACCGGCATCTGCACGGTCCCCGCCGCTGGGTGTACGAGCGCATCCGGGGCAAGGCCAGGGCGGCGCTCGCCGACCGGGAACGGTTGAGGTTCTGCCGCACCCGTGCCTTCGGCGCGGCCAAACGCATGCTGCGTGCCCTGGGGCGCGACTTGGCACGCACCGGAGCCATAGAGACCTGGAATGACGTGTTCATGCTACGTCTGGAGGAAATCCGGGGCGCCTATGAGGGCATGATCGTGCACACCGAGCTGAAGGAACTGGCCGCGCTGCGCCGCAGGCAACTAGCCGCCGACGCGGCACTGCACGCCCCGTCCCGCTTCTCCACCCGCGGCGCCCCCTACTGGTCGCGCAACCTGGAGCGGGCGGGCTGGACCGCCGAACCGGCCGCCCGCGGCGGTGCCCGCGAACTGCACGGCACACCCTCCTGCCCCGGCACCGCCGAAGGACGTGCCGTGGTCACCGACACCCCATGCGACGTCGGAGGCGGCATCCTGCTCGCCTACCGCACCGACCCCGGCTGGGTGGCCGCGCTTCCCTCGGCCGCCGCTCTCGTCATCGAACGCGGCAGCCCGCTGACCCATGTCGCCGTCGTGGCACGGGAGCTGGGCATCCCGACCGTGGTCCAGGTCAAGGGCGCGACCACCGAGATCGGCACCGGCATGCTGCTGCGCGTCGACGGCGCCGCCGGAACGGTGACCGTACTCGGCGACCCACCAGACGGCGGCGCGACCGTACATCCGGACGCTCCCAGGAGGGAGACACATCCGTGATCCTCACCGAGGACCACCTGCAATCCCTGCTCGACAAGTCCCTCGCCGAACTGCCCGGGGGCACCGAGTGGGCGGTGGCGCTCGAAGGCTCCATCGCCGAGGGGTTCGGCAACTCCACCTCCGACATCGACTTCCTGCTCATCGACCGTTCCGAGAACGACCTGCCCACCATGCCGTCGCTGCTCTTCGTCGACGGCCACAGAGTGGAGATCCGCACCCGCTCGATGGGCCAACTCGCCGACCAGTTCCGCATGCTGGAGGAGGGGGCGAAACGGCCCGGACGGCTCTCCGAGGATCTGCTCAACCGCTGCCAGCGGCTGCTGCACAGTCACCCGCTGCGCGGCCATGCCCTGGTCGACGAGGCCAAGGCGATGCTGCCCCTCGAGCGGTTCCGGCGCATCACCGTCGACTGGTGGGCGCACCGGGCCCGTCAGTCCCTGCGACACGCGATGGCGCTGCTGTGCCTCGGCGAGACGGACGAGTCGGTCGACTGGAGCCGCGCCGGACTCGTGCAGACGGTCAAGTCATGGGCGGCCGAACTGGGCGAGACCTACCTCGAACCCAAGTGGCTGCCGATGCAACTGGACCGGGCCGCCCGGCCCGACGTGCGCGATCGGTACTGGGAGCTGGCAGCCGTCGCCCCCGCGCCCGGTGACGTCGGCGCCGCCCGCGATCACCTGACCGCGTGCCTCGCCTTCGCCGAAGACCTCGGTCTCACCGGGGTACCCTGGCGGACCGAGCGGCTCACCGTGGAACGTGCCGCCGGGGTGACCACCTGGCAGACCGGCGAGCGGGTGCACGTGATCCGTGGACGGCGCGAGGTGTTCGCCCTGGGCGACCGTGCCGGAGCCGTCTGGCGCTCCCTCGTTCTCGGGCGGCCGCTGCCCCAGGTTCTGGCGGCGTCCGCGGACACGGGCGTCGCCGACCCCGGCCCGCGGCTCGCCGCGTTCCTGCGCTACGGGCTGATACGGCTGGCGTGGAAGGGCGGGGGTACGGTCATCCCGTCGCTGCCGCTCGCCGCGCCGCCCGGTCCCGTCACCCCACCCCCGTCCACCGTGCAGCCGCTGCTGTCGGTGCACGGGGCCGCTGTCAGCGGTCCTGACGGCATCGACCTGGTGCCGCTGCCCGCCGATCGGTTCGCCGCCGCCACCATGGCCCTGGTGTGGTCCAACGTGGTCGTCGAGAACGCCGTCGAGGATCTGACCGGCGCACTGGAGCGCGGTCAGTGGCGGGTCGCCGAACTCACCGCGCGCCGCGCCCTCCATGCGGCGCTGCGCGGACTGTTCAGCGCCCACGGGGTCAACCCGCTGCCCGCCGATTTCGATCTGGCCCGCCGTATGGACCTGTTGCCGCCCGCCGCCCGGCCGATCCAGGCGCGTGCCGAGGAACTCCTCCGGCGCACCGTCGACTCGGCGGAGAGCGGCGACGCCCTTCTCGCGGAGCTGCGCGCCTGTGTCGCCCTGGTGCGGAACACCGTCGGTGCCGGTGCCTTCCCCTCCTCGTTCGACTCCGCCGACACCTGGCGGGCCACCCTGGAACTCGGCTACGACTGGCTGCGCATCGGCGCCTATCTCGACGCGGAACTGCCCATCGAGGAGGCCCGCGATCTGCTCGCCAGCAGTGGTGTCCAGCCCCACCAGGCCGCGTGACGGCCCGCCGTACGACACCGGACCGCACACGCACCCCAATACGTCTGCGCATTACGGCGGCCCGCCAGCCTCCCGGCGACCCGCCCCCTCACGACCAAAGCCACCACCCGGCAACCTGGAGGACCGACTCATGGCCGGCACGACGACGGTGTTGGTGACCGGTGCCAGTGGCCTCGTCGGCGCGGAGGTGACCGCCCGGCTCACCGCCGCGGGCCACACCGTGCTGGCGCTGCTCCACAGCAACGGCGACCTCGTCCGCAACAACGGCAGAAAACTCACCCCAGGGCCCGGAGCCCTTATCCGGATCACCGGCGACATCAGCCGCCCCGGCCTCGGGCTCACTCCTGACGACCGGCACATCGTCGCGACCGCCGACCGGATCGTGCACTGCGCCGCCGTCACCGACTTCGGACTGCCCGAGGAGCGGTACGAGAACATCAACGTGACGGGCACCAGGCACGTGCTCGACCTCGCCCTCGCCGGCCGTACCCCACTGGTCCACGTCAGCACCGCCTATGTGTGCGGGGAACGCGACGGCACGGCCCGCGAGGACGAACTCGACGTCGGCCAACGCCCCGGCAACGCCTACGAGAAGAGCAAACTCACCGCCGAGACCCAGGTCCGCAAGGCCGCTGCGGAAGGCCTTCCGGTGACCGTGGTGCGCCCGAGCATCATCACCGGAGCATCCCGCACCGGCCGCGTCCGTGACTTCAAGACCATCTACCCCGTGCTCAAGGTCCTCACCAGGGGATTGGTGCGCACCGTGCCCGGCCACTACGACGCCGCACTCGACCTCGTCCCGGTCGACCGCGTCGCCGACCTGGTGACCGAGGCCGCCACCCGCCGGGAGGACGCCGAAGGCCTCACCCTGCACGCCGTCGGGCACGAGCTGACCCTGAGGGATTTCTCCGACGTCCTCGCCGAGTACCCGTCCTTCCACGTGCCCAGGTTCGTCCCCCCGTCGGCCTTCTCCGCGTCCGCCCTGCCCGACCGCGAACGCCCCTACTACGGCCGGATCATCTCCCTCTACGACACCTACTTCAGGCGGCGCATCCATTTCGACGACACGCAGACCGCCGCCTTCAGCGGTTCTCCGGCGCCCGCGGGCGGACGGCCCTACCTGCGGCGCCTCCTCGACCACTGCCTCAGGACCGGCTACCTCGGCGTCGCCTCATCCCACAAGCCGACCACGGCCCGACCCGACGGGAGGACCCTTTGACGACCCGGCCCCGCCCCGCCGAGACCCGGCACGGCATTCCGGTCTCACCGCTGCTCGCCTGCCATCCGGACAAGCAGCGGCTGTACGGCGCGGACACCTACTACCAGGAGAGCTACGAACAGCTCGCCGCCCTCACCGACGACGTCATCGGCTTCGCCCACCGCCATGCGGCCGTGCTGCTGAAGCCGGACGCCGTGGTGGCGCGCAGGCTGTATGCCGCCGTCGAGTGGCTCACCGAGCACGGCTACCGGATCGTCGGCGCGGCGGTCACACGGCTGACCCGCACCATGATCCGGTCCCTGTGGTACTTCCAGTGGAATCTGGCCACCCCCTGCCGCAGGCGGCTTGCCGCGCTGTTCCTGGAGGACGCCGATGCCCTCGTGCTGCTGGTCCGTCCCGGACACGACCCCGAGGTCCCGGCCTCGGTCGAACTCACCCGGCTCAAGGGGCCCACCGACCCGGACGCCCGCAGGCCCGGCCAGCTACGGCACCTCCTCGGGCGCTACAGCTATCTGCTCAACCTGGCGCACACGCCCGACGAACCAGCGGACGTGCTCAGGGAGTTGGCCGTACACTTCGACGAAGCCGGGCGCCACCGCCTCTTCTCCTGCGCGTTGGCGGAAGAGGACCGCACAGCCGACGCCCTCGAGCTGGCCGACCGGCTGTATGCCGCCACCAAGCCCCGTGAACTGGACTTCGAACCCGCGGTCGAAAGGTTGCGTGACGTCGTCTCCCGCCACTTGGGCGTCGACCCGGCCGCCACTCCCCGTTCTCTGCTGGAATCGGCCTGGGAGCATGGCATCGACCTCGACCCGTGGGACACCGTCATCGTCGGCTCCACGGTGCTGCCCATGCGACAGCCCCACCGCGTCCCGGTGCTGGACGGGGCCGGCGTCGACACATGGCGCCGCCACCTGGACGCCATCCGCACCACGCTGACCTGAGGAGCGGCCATGCAGTTCGCCCGGACGCTTCCGAAGGAACTGGTTCATCGAGCCGCCGTCGCGGAGGTCTTCCTCACCGACGCCCAGCGCCACGGCGAAGGGGAAGTGATGCTAGCCGCGCAGCTTCCCCGACTCCACGCCTTCTACGACGACACCCTCGGCCCCCGCACCCATCACGACCCGCTGTTGTTGCTGGAGGCCTGCAGACAGGGAATCTTCGTGGTGGCCCACCGCTACTTGGATGTCCCCCTGGGCCACAAGTTCCTGCTGCGCTCCGTGGAGTTCGAGGTGCCGGACCCGGCTGCCCTCGAGTACGGTGACGCCCCCACCGAGGCTGTCATCGGCACCCGTATCGAGCACCGGTTCCGGAGCCGGTCAGGGCCGACGGGTCTGCGACTGCGCTTCACCGCGTCCATCGGCGCACGTGAAGCCCTGCTGGCCTGCATCGACTACTCCTGGATGCCGCCGCAGGACTGGACCCGCATGCGAGCCGGTCAGCGCGATGCACTCGGTCTTTCCCAATCCCCCGTCGCGCTGCCGGGACCACGGATCGATCCCGCCCTGGTCGGCCGCCGTGACCCGGCCAACGTGGTGATCTCACCGCCGCACGCCTCGGGCGACGGCATACGCACGGCCCGCCTGGTGGCCGAGACCGCGCACCCGATCCTGTACGACCACTGGGTCGACCATGTGCCCGGGATGCTGGAGCTGGAGGGATTCCGGCAACTGGCCGTGACGGCCTCCCACGCCGAGGGCACGGTGCCTGCACCCCGGGCGCTGCCGGTGGGTCTGGCCGTGCGGTTCCGCTGCTTCGCCGAGATGGACCTGCCCCTGGAGTGCAGCACCGCCCGGGTGCTGCCCGGCGCCGACATCGAGTGCACACTCCACCAGGCCGGATCCCTGGTCGCCGAGGGCCGGATCAGCCTGGCGGACCGGAAACGGGCCGATCTGGCAGGGGTCGGCGGGGGCCCCGGAACCCACAGGTGCCCCTGAGACCGACACGGCCGATACAACCGACATGACCGATGCGCCCAGACCCGTGACCGAACAGGGGGACACCCCTCGTGACCACCGTCGCCGTACCTCAAGTACCCGTCCGGCTGGCCCGTTTCGTGCTGCGTATGTTTCGGCCCCACATCTACGCCACCTACGGACTGCTGTGGGTCCTCGCTCTGGAAGGCTCGGCGGTGGCCCTGACCGGCACGGCCTGGCGGCCGTCCGGCGCCACCTGGGTCCGGGTCGTCAGTGTCGTCCTGGCACTGCTGTTCCTGCGCATGCTCGACGAGGAGAAGGACCTCGAGTACGACCGCGTGCACCATCCGGACCGGCCGCTCGTCACCGGTGCCATCAGCGTCGTCGAACTCCGTGGCGCCGTCGCCGCGATCACCGTGGTGGTGGCGGCCCTGAACGCGACCCAGTCGGCGACGGCCGTCCTGCTGGTCCTCGCGGCCCTCGGCTACGGAATCCTCCTTGCCGTTCTGGAAAGACTGTCCGCGCCGGTGCGTGACCGGCAGCTGCTCAACCTCGCCGTCACCTACCCGGTGCAGCTGCTGCTCGGCGTCTATGTGTACGGCTCGCTCGTCGCCGCCGGGACCGTCACCGCCGACTGGCACGGGGCGGTGCTGCTCGTGCTGTGCGCCTGCGTGTTCCTGCATGTCGAGTTCGCCCGCAAGACGGCATGGGAGGCGGAGCCGGGTGCCCGCCTGTACTCGGCGCGGATCGGTCCCCGGCGCAGTGCGGGGGTCACCGCGGGCTTCGCGGCCGGAGCGGTCGGCTGCCAGGTGCTGCTCTTCGCTCCGTACGGCCCGCTCGGGCTGCTGCCCTGTCTGACGGCGGCACTGCCGGTGTGGGGCACCCGCAGGTTCCTGGCCACGCGCCGCGGCGGCTGGCCGCTCCCGGCGGCGATGGGCTTCGTCGTGGGAACCTACCTCCTCCTGGCCGTCGAGGCGGTGCTGCTCCCGTGACCGGTCAACTGCCCCTCTCCTGCGAAGAGCTGCTGACCACCACACGCTCCGTGCGGCGCGGCCTCGACCTCGAGCGGGCGGTGGACCCCGAACTGGTGAAGGACTGTCTGCGCATCGCCCTTCAGGCACCCAACGGCGGCAACCGGCAGAACTGGCGCTGGATCCTGCTCACCGACCCACGCGTCCGCGCGGCGGTCGCCGAGGTGTACCGGGTCGCGTTCTACGACCGTAACGCCGCGGCCCTGGAGCGGCTGGACGAGGAATCCGAAGCAGCCCGATCCGTGCTCACGGCCGCCCGCGGGCTGGCCGACCGACTGCACCGGGTGCCCGTTCTGGTCATCCCCTGCCTGGAACTGGCCGACGGCCGGCTGCCGACGGGAAACCAAGCGGGGCTGTGGGCGTCGCTGCTGCCGGCCGCCTGGAGCTATGCCCTGGCCGCCCGAAGCCATGGTCTGGTCACCACCTGGACGTCGGTCCATCTGGACCGCGAGCAGGAGGTCGCCGACCTGCTGGGCCTGCCGCCCACCGTCCGCCAGGGCGCGCTGCTGCCCACGGCGTACCCGCTGCGTACCGGCTTCCGGCCGGGACCACGCCATCCACTGGAGGAAGTCCTCCACCACAACGGCTGGCAGGACCCCGACTGAACGACGTACGGCTTGCGGGGCGTTTCCGTCAGCGGCGTCTCGGTCATCCCGGGCACCGGCGGATCGCGTGCCGACCGGGGCGAACCGATCGGCACCGGTCGCGAGGAGCGACGGCATGGCCCCGGTCAATGGCTCGGCTTGCTCGAGCCGTCCCAGGCGGCGGAGACCGGGTTCGCCGCGGGCAGCGGTGCGGCGGTGCTCGTGGGCGGAATCCAGGCGCAGGCCAGTGAGCCGCCGATCAGGCCGGGGATCAGCCCGAGGAAGAGGCCGCCGAAGTTGGCGACGGGAAACGAGACAAGGGCGAGCAGCAGGGTGGCGATCCCCATGAAAACGTGAACGTGCGGCTGGAACCAGAGGGAGACACCCAGGACCACGAGCAGGACCCCGATGATCAGGGATCCCGCTCCGGATGTGGTCGACAGCGCCAGCGCAATGCCCTGCAGCTTCAAGTGCGTGTACGGGAAGTACATGATGGGTAGGCCGGCGGTGAGGGTGAACAACCCTGCCCAGAAGGGCCGTTCACCCCGCCACGCCCTGAACCGGAGCCGGATGTCGTCGGCGATGGCGCGTGGCCCTGAGCGATTGCTGAAGGGATCCAAGAACACGTGTCTTCCCCTGGTGAGGGCGGGCGGACATGAGGCGAGCAGGCGCCGGGCCGCATGGGCCGGCGCAGGTCGACCCGGCATCGTCGACCCGGCATCAGAAGCAGCGATGCCGGCCTTGCTCGAGCCGGAGATTGAGGCCGGGGATGTTCAGTGTTCCGGCCGTGACCGCGACCGAGGTCACGCGCACGTCGGTCAGGAAGGCCGACTGCGCCTGCTGTGCGAACACGTTGGGGTCGAAGAACCGCGATTTCCTGTCTCCCGGATTGATCGGCCCTTTCCTGATGGCACCCGCCGCCACACCGATATCGATGTCGGTGGTGTTCGCCTGAGCGGCCGATACGGAAGTCGCGTCGATGAACAAGTTGGTCGCCTCGACGCGCCGCCGTTCGCCGCCGGTGAGCACCAGGGTGTACGGACCCAGAACGGGGACCGGGAGCTCCACGGACAGGCACAGCCCACTGATGTAGGCACGCCGGAAGCCGAGGACCACGACCGGAACGAGGGTGCCTTTCTTGGCAACGTCGATCATGGGGTAGATGCTCACACCGCGGGCGCGCAGCGTGTCCGCGGCGACCTGGAAGCGCTCGCCGGAGATGAGGAACGAGGCGGCCAGTGCTCCTTGCGCCATGCCGATGCCGAGGGCCGCGGATGCGGTGGCGCCCGCGATGAGGACGCCGGCGAAGCGTTTCCAGCACGTTCTGCCGGAGCGGTGCAGCATTCCGCCTCCTCGAACGTGCAGATGCCCTCACCCGTGCCGGACGGACGAGGACGGGTGAAGTGCTGGTGGCCTGGTGACGGAGTCTAGACTTCCGGGCAGGACAGCCGACGGCACGTCAGGTCGGCCGGTCGGGTGATATGCCTGATCAGCATCCATTTGCGCTGGTTCCGGCGTTGTCGGCTGCGGGTGTGTGTCCCGCGGCGACTCCGGCGCACCGATGAGCCGAGAGCACGGGCCGGCGCCGTCCGGACCGCGACCGGGACCCGGTTTCCGAGAGGCAGGGTCAGGCGGAGCGGTCGCAGAGTTCGTCGACGTACGTGTGCACATCGGCCTCGGTCAGTGTCCAGGGCAGGAAGACGGCCCTGTAGATGATGGGGGCGACGACCCGGTCGATGACATCGTCGCCGCTGAAGGTACTGCCGGACCGGGCGGCGAATCCGGCTGCTTCCGCCCGCCGGTCGCGCAGACAGTCCGACTCCCTCTCACCGGCTGCGGCGGCCCCGCCGCGCAGGAGGGCGGCGTTCACCGGGATGCTGTAGTGGCCGATCAGCTCCTGGGCCCAGGCGGTCAGATCGGCCCGCAGGTCGCCGGTGTCGGGAAGACCGCGCTCGGGGTCGAGGCGGTAGGTCGCCAGGTCGTTGATCATGGTCCGCGCGTCGCCCCACCGTCGGTAGATGCTCGAGTGATTCACTCCCGCGCGCTCCGCGACCATGGGAATGGTGATGGCCTCGCTTCCCCCTTCGGTGATCAGTTCTTCGACGGCCTTCCTGATGGACGTCAGCACCACCGCGCTGCGGCCGCCGGTCCGCCGCCGCGGGCCCGATTCTGCAACCATGCGCCCCACTGTAACGCACAGTACTTGGCATTAAGTCCACTGTGCTTTAAAGGTGGCCCTGGGGTGGGTCCCACCGAACCAAGGCATGGCCGCAGCGCTGGCCCTGGCCTCGCGGCCCCCGATGCAGGCCGGTCCGGCAGGTCCCGTCGTCCGTGGCGTTCGCTGGGCGGCTGCTGTCTTCAGCTGTTCGCGCAGTACCGCATCACGACACGCGGCTGACCCGGGACTCGCCACCGGCGCTCAGACCCACGCCGTTCCATGCCTCCAGTACGGCTCGGTGTTCCTCGCCATCGCCGTACCGGCTGAGCGCGGCGGCTGCAGTGAGCCGGGCAAAGTCCGCGAACTGGGTCGTTGCATCGAGCTCACCGCTCGTCAGGGCGTCCCACCAGATCTGACCTGCTCGCTCCCATGCCTTGCCGCCCAGCTGTTCGGCCAGCAGATAGAAGGCCCTGCTGGGAATCCCCGAATTGATATGGATACCGCCGTTGTCGTTCCGGGTGTGGACGTAGTCGTCCATCACCGCCGGTTGCGGATCCTTCCCCATGTCCACATCGTCGTAAGCGGTGCCTGGAGCCTTGATGGACCGCAGGGCGACGCCGTTGATGCCGGGTGCAAGGAGGCCCACGCCAAGCAGCCAGTCGGCTTCCTCGACTGTCTGCTGTTCGGCGTACTGCTTGGTCATGACACCCAAGACGTCGCGGATCGAACAACGGAGCGCCCCGTGCTGCCCTTCGACTCCCATGGACCACAGTTCGGGCAGTCCCTTGCATAGTTCGGTCGCTATGACGTCGACGTGGGTGAACCGGGAAAAGTACCTGTTGTCCCCGTCGCCGAGGAAGAGCACTTCGTTGCGCATGAAGGCGTTGTTGTAGTTGGTGCCGTAGTGGACGACAGCCGCGAAGGGCGTCCCCCGTTGGTGGAGGTGGTCTCGGCCGAACACCTCGCGCAGGAAGGTCGCGGTCGCCACGAGGCCGTCGTAGGCCTCGTCAATCGCCGGATCACCGGTCGCATCCTCGCCGGCCAGGCGCGCCACCGGGTGTTCCTTCAGCTCGTCGCTTCCCGCCGCGTCGAACACGATGTACTGGGTTCGATCAGTCGAAGCCGTGTTCCCGTCGACCACGACGCGGCCGTCGGTGAGCCGTATCCCGAGACGGGGCAAGATCCGCATGGAGTACCCCGTGTCGGCCATGCGCTCTTGCAGATACGTGGGGATCGTTCCCGATGTGGATGAGACGCCCGTGCGCGAAAGGGGCCGTGCATTCCTCAGCCGACCGGTCACGACGTCAAGTCGGGCTCTTGGTATGTGGGCCACGCGCCCGATCTCGCCGATGGCCGCCACCAGATCCTTGACCGCGTCCCGGGCGAGCGCCTCACGATGCCCCGGCGAGAGAGAGTTCCCGTCGATGAAGGGCATGAATTCCAGGGCCTCGTACCCACGGAGCACGGCCTCGAAGGACGCGCTTCTGCGGCGGCGCGCGAGCACGCCGCTATTGCTGTCCCACGCATCACGGCTTGGCGTGGGCGCCGCCCAGTGCCCGTACGTTCTGAAGTACGCCACAGCGGTGCATTCCCTTGTGAGCTCGGCGTAGATCAGTCGGGCAGCTGTACGAATGCTGCTGCGTGTGCGCAGCACCGCGCCAGCCGCTGTGGCCAGCGCGCCTCCGGCTACGCCAAGCAACGTGGAGATCAAGGTGCTGTCGATTTCCCCCACCCCCGTGAGCCTCCGCCAAGCCATCGTCCCGGAATCAGGCTCCCGTGCCAATGCCCAGTGATGGCAGAGCCGTTGGGGCGGCACCCTCGCTCACGGAGACTGGTGAGGAGAGCGCCACGGCGGCCCTGTACGAGCGAGGAGTGCAGCGTCGGCGCTAGGCACGCCCGGCGCGCAGGAAGCCGGCCGGCAGGCAACGCCCAGGCTGCTCCTGCTTTCCAATCCTGCCGCCATGGCGTTGCGCGGCGCCGTCGCGTAGTCCGGGAGCGTCTGCCGGAGGTCGCGCGCCGACATCGCCCGGGGATCCGCGGTGGGCTTGCGCCCAGTCGGCGTCGGGGCTAGCAGCCCGGGTTGACGGCCGAGGACGCCACAGGTTTGCCTTCTGGTGCGGGGGGTGAGGGATTCCGGGCGCGGGTGTCGCGTGTCGCAGGGCGCTGGATCACCTCATCAAGGCACATATATGCGCGTTAGCCGATGTTAGCGCCCCTTGCACTCTAACGCCAACATCTGTGCTTCAAGGTGGACCCTTCCCCCCTCATACCGGCGGTCCTCGGCGGCTGCCCCGAGCGGTCCGAGCCCGCCGGGCGATCAAGGAATGCGAGCGGCTTCACACCCGCTGTCAAGCCGCCCTCAGAGCCGGTGATTTTTCGGCACACGCAGGGCCCCACGGAGTCCGCGCCGGATGGACGTCAGCGCGGAAAAGGGCGAACAAAGCAGTCCGGCGAACCACTGATGCTTCGTGGGCCTGGCACCGGCAGTCCGGTTGCGAGGAATTGAGGGCAGAGTAGCCTGAATTCGACCAATGCTGCCTGACCTGGAGGTAGGCACATGTTTGTCCGACTACTGCGGCGTCGTATGCCGCGTGGGCTCGTCCTACTCGGCAACGGCCGTCTGATCCGGGGCTACAGCGGCGGATTCTACGACGGTCACGGATACCTGTCCTGACACCGCCCACGAGTCGAACTAGGCCTGCCGCAGACGCCGCGGCAGGCCTACCTTGGAGGACATGCGGTGGCAGAGGACCCCGATGCCCTGGCAGCCATGACGCGGATCCTGTCACCCCATTGCCGTGTCACCAGGATGTCCAGCGGAGCGCTCATCGCGGACTGGAAGCGGACGCGTTTTCTTGGAATGGCGACGGCAGACGTCCGGAAGTTCTCTGAGGGAAGCTCTCAGGAACGTGCCGAGCTCGTCACCGGTCTCATCCGTTCCGGGTGTGCGACTGGCCGCCGAAAGGAGCATTCCGACCTCGAGGTCGCGCTCTGGCTTCGCGGAGTGCACCTGTTGATCCGGACTCTGGGATTCGGGCGCGTCCTTCGGCTCCTGCCGTTGGCCGCCCCGGATTATGCCCGTGCGGAGCCTGCCTCCGCGGAGGATGTCGCACGGCTGAAACGAGCAGTCCAATCACATGGCCGCACAAGCTGGTTCGTCAATGACGACTGCAAGGCCGAGGCCGTCACGGCCTTCGTCCTACTGCGGCGGCGCGGCCTGAGTGCCGTGCTGCACGTGGGTGCGCGCGAGCATCCGCTGGCCTTTCACGCCTGGACGTCCTCAGCCGGCCTGTGCATCCCGGATGCCAATCCGCGCGGGCACGCGTTCACTCCGGTTCTCTCGATCAACGGCGGAGGGCAGTGAGGTGGAAGCGCTCCGCCTCGAGTGGGCCGGTGGCTCTCCCAAGCTCTCGGCGGCCGGGCCCATGGCGCGTCAGGGGCTCGTGACGACCGTCTCCTCCCGGGTCGGCACCGCGGTGGTCGTCGGCTGGGTCGGTTCGGTCCGTGACCGCGTGGGGGGCGCACGCGACCTCCTCGACGACTTCGGCCGGCCGGGAGCCACACCGCGGCTGCCGACCGGCGACTACGCGGCTGTCGTGATGTGCCGCGACCGCATCCTGCTGATGCGGGACGAGCAGGCCCGCATCCCGCTGTACTTCAGGGAGTCCGGTGGCCGTGTGACCGCGGTGAGTACCTCGGTGCGCCACCTGGGCGGCGGAGCAGAGCTGGAACCTCGTTACTTCTGCCGATACCTGACCGGCAACATGGCGCAACCCCACTCGGAACTCACGCCTTTCACCGGGGTACAGCGGGTACTGGGCGGCGAGGTGGTGGAACTTTCGATCACCGGGCAGATACGCGGCCGGGTGTTACGACATGTGCGTCAGGCCCACGATCCCTCGGCACAGGCATCACACGGCACCGTTCTCGGCGGAGCGGCCAGGGACCTGCGCCTCGCGCTGGAGACCGCTGTCGGGCGACGGATGGGCAGGATGACGGCATGCCACGTCTCCGGCGGCACCGACTCCACCAGCGTCGCGTTGCTCGCAGCACGTCTGCTGGCCGCGCGGGAGGACCACTCGGACGACCTTGTCCTGCTCGCCGGGCGCTTCGGCAGGGGAGAACTGGCCGGGGAGCAGCCGTATCTGGACGAGGCGGTGGAGGAGATCCGCCGTCGGGCACCTGCAGCTCGCCCGATGATGGTCGATGCGGATGACGTAGCCGACTTCGACGACTTCCAGCGCCATGCGGGGGACGCGGACGAGCCCTACGCCCACGCCTTCCGCGCCCCGTTCTGGGGCAGGCTTCACGCGGCTGCGGCGGACTTGGGCTGTGACGTCCTCATGACGGGCTGCGGGGCCGATCCGATTGTGGACGCCAACCCGCTTCACCTGCACAGACTGGCACGCACTGGGCAGCTTCGGCAGATGACGAAGCAGGCACGTGCCTGGGCCGCGGGCAGCGAGAGGGGTTTGTGGGACGTCGTCTGCGCCCATGTCGTGCGGCCGGCTCTTCCGCTGGCAACCGAACGGATCACAGCGTTCGTCCACCGCCGCGGAACGGTGCTCGGCGGCCTCGGCAACTTCGCCCGACCGCGATGGCTGCGCTCCGGGTTCGCCCGGGCCCACGGCTACCGGGAGGCCAGCATCGCGGAGAGCCGCTTCGTGTACGGGCGAAAGCCGGAAGAGTCCCTCTACGACGCGGCAAATTACATCGCCGCTCCCGACCCGCTGTCCTGGCACCGCGCACGACAGGACGGGTTCTTCCTCTCGCATCCCTTCCTAGACCCGGAGGTCGTCGCCACGATGCGCCGCCTTCCCGCCGAAGCAACGTTCCTTCCGGGCCGTCCGAAGGCCGTTCTGCGCGAGGCCATGGCAGATCTGCTCCCGTCCCGGATCCGCAGCCGGTCGGTCAAGATCCCCTTCAACGAGCTCTACGCCCGCGGCCTACGGACGCACGGCGACGAACTCATCGACCTCTGCCGCTCCGCGAGGCACCCGCTGATTGCGGAGATGTTCGACGTCGAGAAGCTGTGCCGGGCAGTGAGGGAGGCACAGCTCGGCATAGGGGACCCGTACTCCTGGGATCGTATGAACAGTTCTCTCGCCGTGGTGGTGTGGCTGGAGCGATTGGAGCCGCGGTCCCCTGCGGACGATGCGGCGGTCATCCCGGTCATCGCAGGGTCTTCTTGATGTCCCACAGCGTCTGTTCGATCGGGCCCGTGTCCGCGTCGACAAGACCGTACCGGCCTTCCGTCTCCCGTTTAGTCGTTTCCTCGCCGTTTCGCGCAATGACTGCCGACACTCTTGCGCCGTGCGTGCCGAAACACCAATAGACGGTTACGTAGCGGGGTTCCCTCGTCCGATCGTTGATCGGATTGTTTTCATGCACCCTGCCGCGGTAGACGATGGCGTCGAGGTCCATTGTCTTCATCCACTGGGGCTCCTGACCGCCATCCCATGAGTACCCTTTAAATTGAAGTGGCGGTCCCAGGACGAGCCGGTCCTTGCGCGCGAAGCTGGCCGAGGCGTAGAACGCCACCCGGTCGTACGGTGCGTCGATGGGCATTTGCACAACCACTCGGGTGGCAAAGGCGTCGTTTGCCTCGATAAAATGTCCGGGACCCATCAATGGTTGCGCGGCCACCAGCTCACCGGGCTGGTGGATCTCCCTTCGGGAGAGCGGGCTCCTCTCCAGGGACCTATTCCACTGCTCGGCATCAGTTCGCCACTGCTGGCGGAGCCGGTCATTGTCGCTCAGCGGCACCCGTTCCCCCATAGCGTGTATTTCGCTGCCGAGCACGTAGAAACCCACATTGCTGTGGTTCTCGATACTGATGTCGACCGGCACGGCGAATTCCTTACGGTTCTGACTCAGTACAGGCTTCTCCGTGGTCACCTTGATGAGAGGCTTGGCCCCGTGCTGGGACGGCTCATAGAGGTTCTGGTAGCCGAAATTGGCTATCGCGATGACCGAGGGGACGATCAATGCCGCGGCCAGCCGCTTCGGAGTGGGGATCACGGCCGATGTCCGCCACAGCGTGAAGGCAGCCCATCCCGAACCCGCCGTGAGCATGCCCAACTCCGCCTGATAGGGCGGGGAATCACCGTCCCATATCTCCATCAGGAGCACGGCGTTGGCCAGGAATGCCACGCTCGCGGCGAATAGAGCGACCACTCCGGAGTACGCAAAGCTGTTCCAGAACCAGTGGTCCACGACGGCGGCAGCGCCCAACAACGTGGTGAGCGAGACCGCGACGAGGACGGCACCGGTGATACGACCCGGGAAGGTCATGGCCTTCTCGAGGTTGTCGATGCCGAACCGACCCAGCAGCAGCGTCGTCCCGACGAAGACCAGCAGGATCAGCACCACCGCCACCCGTGACCGTCTGGTTCTCGTCGGCACCCGTCGCGCCCGGGCGTGCGAGCCGGCGCCGGACCTGGGCGTGGGCTTCACGTGATCACCTCCTGACCTCGCAAACCGTGCGCACAGCGCCGGCCATGCCGACGGCAACGACGAACGGACAGGCACCCTTTGGCGACCGGGCAGAGCCCGGCCGGTCGGCATCGAAGTACCCCAACAGGACCTGAATCACGAATGCGTTCCCTGGCCAACTCAACCCGTGGGTACGCCGACCGCATCCCAGGCCTTGAGCACCGCCTCACGCTCCCGCGGCCCGTAGGCGGCCGCGGCGTCCGCCGTCAGTTGCGCGAAGGACTCGAAGTCGGCGTCGGGGGCGAGAGCGCCACCGGTGAGTACGTCGTACCAGATACGGCCGGCGCGATCCCAGGAATGGCCGCCGAGCGCAGTGGCGACGAGATAGAAAGCGTGGTTGGGGATGCCCGAGTTGATGTGCACGCCGCCGTTGTCGGCGAAGGTCTGCACATAGTCGTCCATGTGGGCAGGTTGTGGATCCTTGCCGAGTTCGTCGTCGTCGTACGCGGTGCCGGGCGCCTTCATCGAGCGCAGCGCGACGCCCTGTACACCGGGGCGCAGCAGTTCCTCTCCGATCAGCCAGTTTGCTTCCTCGGTCGTCTCGCCCTTGGCGTACTGCTCGACCAGTGACCCGAATACGTCGGAAAGGTGCTCGTTCAAGGCTCCGGACTGGCCCAGGTAGGTCAGGTTGGCGGTGTATTGGGTGACGCCATGGGTGAGCTCGTGGCCGATCACGTCGGGGGACTGGGTGAAGTCGCCGAAGATGCGACCGTCCCCGTCACCGAAGACCATCTGCTCGCCGTCCCAGAAGGCGTTGTCGTAGTCCCGGCGGAAGTGAACGCTGGCATCCAGCGGTAGGCCGGCTCCGTCGATGGACAAGCGGGACAGGGTCTGCAGATAGAAGTCGAAGGTGGCTCCGAGGCCGTCGTAGGCGTGATTGACCGAGCTGTCCGCTACATCGGCCTCGCCCTCTCCGCGGATGCGTCTGCCGGGCAACTCCTGCCGGTGCTCGACGTCGCAGACGGTGCGGTCGGGGTGGTCGGGGGCCCGCGTCGGCGGGGCGGCGGTCGGGCCGATCTCGGCCGTCAGTCTCCGCTGCACGCGCTGTGCCGCGTCGAGCGCAAGGGTGCGACGTGCAGACTCGCGTACGGCCGGGTCCTCGGCTCGGGCCAGCCGGTTGAGCAGATGCGGTGGCACGATCGCACACGGTGTCGTGGCCACGGACCTGAGCGAGGAGCCTCGGATGTCGTGGGTCATGGGATGTGCTCCGATCGGTGCGGGCAGCGGTAGCGGGGGGCGGCGCACCCTTGTCACCGCGGGGGCCGGCGGCCTGATCCGAGCCCGTGTGCCCACCTCGAGGCAGTGCCGTGAAGACAGTGCTGCCGTTCCGTCAGATGCCGGTAAGAACGGAGCGGCCCCCGAGGTGCTGGGTACGGAAGTGCTCGAGGGCGTCGGCAATAGCATCAGTCTCCGCCCGCCACCTGGGGCCTGCAACTTCGCCCCTGGGGCGGCGCGCGTCATGTTCGATCAGTGCCGCAGAGGCTAGACGGCGTGAACGGACTCCGGTCGCGGGAGCGGGCCGGATTCGGCATTCTGGAGACATACCCGAGGTATGGATGCCGTAGGCCGTCAAGGCGGACCTTCAGCGGAACACCGTCGAGACCGCCGGTATCCCCCGACGAGAAGACCGGGACAGCCGCTGCCAGACGCCGGCCGCGCACAGCACCTCCCGGTCCGGCGGCGGATTGCGCCCCGGGTACCGAAAGTGCCGCTCGCGCAGTGCCAGGAGCGGTTGCAGGCAGTAGCACCCGGGAATGGCTGGTGCACCTAGTCCTGGTTCTTGCCGCTGTCCACGATGACCGGCGTGCCGCGCGAATCCGTACCGCACGGCACCGCGTAGACGGGGTGGGCTTTGGCGGCTTCCTTGTATGCCTCCAGGCACTGGTTGTACAACACCTTGTCGCTCAGCGACTGCTGGATGATCTTGTTGGCGCGGGCGATGCCCTCCGCCTCGATCCGCTTGCGCTCCGCCTCCGCCTTGGCGGTGCGCGCCGCCTCGCGGGCCCGCTCGGTGGCTTGCTCCTGCTGGATCTTCTTGTCGATCTGGTCCTGCAGCCGGTCCGAGGGCTTCACATTGCGCAGGTTGACGGCCGTGACGTCGATACCGCGCGGTGCCAGGCGCACCTTGATGAGGTCGGCGATCTCCGAGCCGATCTCTCGCGGGCGGAGGCATAGCCCTCTTCGCTGGTGTGCTTCGCGAAGACATTGCGGATGATCTCGCGGCTGTCCGGCAGCACGAGGCGCTGCTGGATGCCTTCCTCGTTGCCCGCCAGTCGGTACAGCGCGATCGCCTTCGCCGGGACCACGGCCCACTTGATCGTGACGTCCGCGTACAGCACCCCGCCCTGTGAGGAGCGGACCTCGACCACGTCCTTGTCGTTGAGGTCGAGGTCCACCGGGCGGGTGGAGAAGGACGTGACATCGGTGAACGGCGATGTGAACTGTATGCCGGAGGTCAACGGCGTGCCGACCCTGCCGAAGGTCACCGGCACGCCGACCTCGTAGGCGCTCACGACGTGGACGCAGGCGAAGAACCCGGCCAGTACGCCCGCCACAGCGCTGAGCGCCGCCCCGAGCTTCCAGCCACCGGCGGTGCGACCGCGGCCGACGAGAAGCAGCACGATCGCCGCTATGAGCAGCAGAATGGACAGCACGAACACAGGTATCCCCCTCTGGAAACGGATACGCGCCACCTCGGGCGCGACCCGGGGCGCATCGTAGTGGGCCCCGGCACCTGGGCCGTACGCAGACCCCGAGGTTCCCTCGGGTGGTATGCCAACTCCTTGGCCCCGGCGGACGATCCGCTCGCCACCCGGGGCATCGACGACTGCCTCGCCGCACTGTCACGCCAACCCACTGCGCTGCAGGGCAGGCGAATGGGATGGCGCCGCCCGGATCAGTCGACGCCTCCGTCGCGCTGGTCGTGGAGGCGAACCTCGAGGCAGGGCCAGTGCGCGGTCCACCGCGTCAGATCGTGCGCGGTCGGCAAGCCCTGCGGACCAAGCGACTTGACCGGCAGAAACCGCACGAGCGTCCCGCAGGTCCCGTCGGCCTGCAGAGGCGTCAGGTCAGTCACCGGAACACCGTGTTCGTAGCGTTGGGTCCAGGCTCCGTTGCGGCGGCGGTTGGTGTGGATCAGCCACTCACTGAGCGCCGCCACGACGGACATGCCGCGACGGGGATACCCGTCCGGAAGCCGCTCGGCATCCGGGAAGTCGAAGAACCGCAGGTCCTTCGATGCCATCACCGGCTTCTTCACGATCCGGCCGTGCTCATCGACGCGAGTGTCGGTGCCTCGTCCGTCATCTGCCACGGACACGGAGCCGTCGCGGTGCAGAGTGATCAGGCATCGTCCCCTCGCTCGACTCGCTGCCTCGTCGGCGGCATAGGCAACGACCTCGAGGAGGAGGTGCCTTGGGCCCCCGGGGGCGAACTTCGCCGGCTCTTGGCGAATCCGAGCGAGATGGCCCAGGTCCACGACACTGGCCCAGTCGTGGGTGGTGTTGATCCAGGAAGCTCCTGATCCATTCATCCGGCAAGTATCGGTCACCCGTCGCGGGGCCGTCCTCCCGAGCCGCCCTGTCGCGAACGACTCAGCGGCGCAGGACGGTCTCCCGGTGCCAGTGGGCGATCTGCCGTATCGCGGCCGGGCTCTTGTCGACGACTTCCGTGATCCGGCTGCATCCGCCTCACGGCCCGACCCGGATTGCACCGACCCGGGCCGGTCCGGCGGCGCACCGCACTCGGTGAGTCCCGCCATCCGGGCGGGCCCTTCCCGCCGGTCCGGCACGGTGCCGGGCCGGGAGCGCGGCCTGCGCGCACACTGATGCCCTCGGGAGCAGGCGGGAGCAACTGTGGACGACCTCACCCTTCAGGGAGCGCGGAAGGACGTTGGCACGGGTGGTGACGGCGCCCCGGCCCAGCCGGGAGTCATCGGCATCGCGTTCGCCGCCGTACTGACAGCCGCACTCGCCAGTGGATCCTGGCAGTGGTTCGCCACGTACATCGGGGTGACGCTGCTCGCACTGGTCTTCTGCTTTCATCGCCTGCCGGGGTGGACACCCGGTCTGCGCAGCGCGTACCTGCTGCATCTCGTGGCGTATGCGGTGGTGGTGGGGCTGTGCGTCGCGATCACGGTGGCTCCGATGCTGCAGCGCTGGCCGTGGTTGTTTCCCATGCCGGGCACACGCAGCGAGTGCCGGGAGCTGGGCACATACGAGCGCGCAGTCGTCGAGGCCTCGCTGGGAGACCTCGCCGGTCGTGAACGCACCGCCGTGGCTTACGCACAGGACATCAAGGGCCATGAGGCCGTGGCCGACTGCCTGTCAGCCACCACCACCCTGTGGCTGCCGGTGTACGGGCTCGGCGCGGCCCTGCTGGTGGGTCTGGGCGCATGGTTTTTCGACCGGAACCGGCACCGGAGGAGGCCGTGACGTGACTGCACGGAGTCCTGCCGGCCGAGCCGAACGCGGTGAGTGACAAAAACCAGGTCGACGGCGGGCTCTGGGGTGCCTGATCATGCTCTTATGCCGCTGAGAGACACCCTTGCCCGAGTCGACGCAGACCTGGCCGCAGGCCGGGTTCCCGTCGCACGTCAACGTCTGCGCGGGCTGGTGTCGTCCTTTCCGAACGACCTGATGCTTCGCCGCCGACTGGCCGAGGTGTACCGGCTGTACGGAGAGCCTGCGGAAGCCGGTCGCTGGATGTATCTCGAACAGGACCGGGACGCAGCCGAGACCTCCGCCTTCGAGGCGCGATACCGCACAGCTCCACAGCGCATGCGGGCACTTGCCTGGCATGGTCCCGAGTCGCTTGCCCCATCGGACTTTGCCAGAGGACAACTGGCAGCGGTACGAGCAGCATCCTCGGCTGCCATCGGACGCCCCGTCGACTGGGACACGTTGCCATCCGGGTCTACGGCAGACGGCAAGGCAGGCGGGCTCGCCGACTTCATGGCCGGGGCCGGATGCCTGGTGGCGGCCCTTGCCTTCCTGGCGATCTGGGTGAACGGGCTCGTTGCCCTCTTTGACTGACTCAGGTCGCTGGGGGCCGCCGGGGGCCATGGATCAGATGAGGTGTCCGGTGCGCCGTTGTCCCTGTGTGCGTGTGTACTCGGCCTCGGCGAGGACCGAGGCCATCAGCTCGGAGTCGAGGGTGGATGCGTCGGCGAGACGAGCGCCCGCGGCGTGGGCGTTGAACAGGAGTTTGGTGACGCGAAGAGCGGCGGGGGAGCGGCGGAGGATGGGTTTGGCCCAGGCCGTCACCGCAGCGTCGAGTTCCTGTTCGGGTACGACGTTCTGCAGGATGGACAGGGCCTGAGCCTCGTGAGCGGTGAAAGCGCGGCTCGTGAGGAAGAGTTCGCGGACGCGCGCCGCGCCTACCTCCGCGAGGAGCCTGGGGAGGAGACCGCCCCAGGCAAGGGGCAGGCCGAGGGCGAGCTCGGGCAGCCGGAAGGTCGCGGTATCGGCTCCGACCCGGAGGTCGCAGGCCAGGGCGAGAGCGAGGCCGGCGCCGATGGCTTTGCCCTGGATTCGTGCGATGGTCACCGCCGGGTTGTTCGTGAGGGCCTCACAGACGCGGCGGGCCTTGGTCCCGGAGACGCGGATAGCGCTGCCGGTGGGATCGTCGGTCAGTTGTTCGGCGAACTCGGTGCGGTCTCCGCCGAGGCAGAAGTCGGTGCCGGCTCCGGAGAGCACGATGACGCGGATGTCGGGGTCTTGCTCATCTAGGACGGCCAGGAGCTCGTCGAGCAGCGTGTCGGTGACCGTATTGCCCTGGTCGGGCGTGTTCAGCTCGATGAAGAGGACGGGCCCCCGCCGGTCGGCCCGCAGCGTCTTGAGGGTCTGAACGGTGTAGGTGGCCGGTGTCGGCAGGGCGCTCATGTCGTCACTCTCAGGGAGGTCACGTGCCGGAACACCATGCGCGGTGCGTAGCTGGGGCCGGCTGCGAGTGTGAGGGTCGGGAATCGTTTCAGCAGGTGGGTGAGCAGGGTTCGGGCTTCCAGACGCGCGAGGCCCGCCCCGAGGCAGTAGTGGGCGCCGCCGCCGAAGGTGAGGTGGGAGCCGCCGCGGAGGATGTCGAAGGCGTGGGGGTTCTCGTTGCGGCGGGGGTCGTGGTTGGCGGCGCCGTACAGGACGTGAACCACCTGGTCCTTGGCGATGGGCACGCCGGCCAGGACGGTGTCGTCGGCGGCGATGCGTGAGTTGAGGTGGATGGGCGGGTCGTAGCGCAGTGCCTCGTCGATGGCGTCGTCGATGTGCTCGGGGTGGTGGCGCAGCCAGTCCCATCGGGCCGGTTGCTCCAGGAGAAGCCAGACGGCGACGGAGAGCAGGGTCGCCGTGGTCTCCAGGGAGGCGATGGTGATGAACATCGTGAGGTGGTAGAGGATGCGGTCCGCACCGGCCCGGTCGTCGGGCAGCTGGGCATCCCAGTGCCGGATCCATCCGGAGAGGGCGTCCCCGCCGGGACGGGCTCGGCGTTGCCGGATGAGGTCGTTGAAGAAGGCCCGGAGCTGGAGGGTGGCATCCGCGGAGATCGCGAGCTCGCTCTTGGTGGGCAGGAGCTCCTGGGCGTGGACCTGGCGGTGTGTGAGGTTCAGGATGTGCGCGTAGTGCTCGGCGGGGATGTGGAGCCAGTGCCCGACGGTGCGGATGGGCAGTTGCTCGCTGACGGTGGTGGCGAAGTCCGCTTCGCCGTGTTCCCGCATGTTCTCGGCCAGGGTGTCGAGGAGCCGGCTGACATGTGCCGTGATGTCGGGCTGCATCTCCTCGAGGGTCCGGCGGTCGAAGAGATTGCCCAGGCTGCGTCGTCGGCTGGTGTGGGCCGGGGCGTTGAGGCGGGACAGGGTGTGGCTCATCTCCTGAGTGGCAAGCGCCTGCCAGCGTTCCGGGTCGGGCTGCCGTTCCTGCCAGGCGATGTCGGGCACGAGCCAGTTCCTGCCGCGCAGGACCTGGCTGCATGCCTCGAATCCGGTGACGAAGTAGCCGCCCCATGGGGCGGGGACGACGTCACCCATGGCGCGTAACTCGTCCCAGAGGGGCAGAGGGTTGGTCTGTCCCTCAGGAGACCGCAGGCGCCGGAGAACGGAGATGACGGCGCGACGGTCGGTGGTTATGCCGCTTATGTCATCCACAGCGGTCACGCAGAGCTCCTCGTCTGGGCCGGGCGCTGCCGTTACTGGCGGAACCTACCCTTCCTCCGCCTGCCGTCATGCGCCGCTGCGTGTTGCTCCTGTCACATGCTGTGTGCTCTAGACACGGAAGATATCGAGGAACGTGCTCCAGAAGCCCTTCCTGGCCGGCCTGGCTTGCTGACGGGGTACCGGCACGGTGGATCCACGGGGCGGTTCCGCTGCCGTCGAGCGCGTGGGCTGTGCGGGGGACTGGAGTGCGGCCACCCGGGTGCCCGGAGTCGGGGTGAAACGGACCGGAAGACCGGCCAGCGCCCGGTGGAAAGGACCCGGTCGCCACTCCTGCGATTCCGCCGGGGCGTCGAGGGTCAGGTCGGGCAGCGCGTTGAGGATCGCCTCGATCGCGGTCAGGGCGATCACGGTCGCCGGCGACTTCGCCGGACAGGCGTGCGGGCCGGCACCCCACGCGAGGTGGGCTCCCTTGCTGAGGGACTGGCGGGCCTCCCTGAGGGCGGGGTCGTTGTTGGCGGCCCCGAAACTGATCACCAGCGGAGTGTTGGCCTCGACGTGGACGCCGCCGAGGTCGACGTCGTGGAGGGGGTAGTGGGTGGCGTAGTTGGCGATGGGCGGGTTGTTCCACAGAACGTGGTCGAGCGCTTCCTCGGTCAGCATGCTGCCGCCCCGGCCCGAGGGGCCGCTGGTCAGCAGCAGGAGCAAGGCGTTGCCGATGAGATTGCGCTCGGGTTCGACGCCGGCGCCCATCAGCATGACGAGCTGGTCCTTGAGCTCCTCGTCGTTCAGCCCGGCAGGGTGCTGGATGAGCCAGGAGGTGACGTCGTCGCCGGGCTCACGCCGCTTGAGGCTGATCAGCTCCATGAGGCAGGCGGTGAGCTCCTCGTTGGCCCGCACGGCGTCCCTGCCGTCGAAAATCGCGGACATCGAGCTGGTGAGCCGGTCGCCGATGTCGGCCGGGCAGCCGAAGAGCCGGTTGAACAGCAGCAGAGGCAGCAGTTTGGCGTAGTCGTTGATCAGGTCGGCCCGCCCTCGCTCGCTGAACTGGTCGATCAGGAAAGCGGCAATGGGCTCGACGTCACGGCGGAGCCTGCCGATATTGAGCCGGTCGAGGCTGTCGGTGACGGCCTTGCGCAGCCGAAGGTGGACGGCACCGTCGGTGAACAGGCAGTTGGGACGGTAGGCCATCATCGGCAGCACCGGGTTGTCCGGCGCTATGAGGCCCTCGTTGAGTGCCTTCCAGCGACGGGGGTCCCGGCTGAAGTCCGTGGTGTTCTGCAGCACTTTGAGGGCAGCCTGGTACTCGGTGACGAGCGTGGCGTCCACACCCGGAACCAGTTCCACCGGGGCCGCGGGCCCGAAAGCGCGCATCTTGGCGTAGATGCCATGGGGATCGGCGGCGAAGTCCTGGCCGTGCATGGGGCATCGTGCAGGCGCACCTGGTGCGGCGACTGACTGCTGGAATTCCATGAGTGTTCGGTTCCTTTGTGTTCCCGGCGTCCTTGTGGCCCGGGGTGGGGGTGCAAAGGGGGGCGCGGGATCAGGCCGTACGGGTGAGGAGATGCCGTACGAGAGTGATCAGGGCTCTGCCCGATGACTCTCGATTCCGGGCGTCGCAGTACGAGACCGGAGTATCGGGCAGGAGATCGAGCGCCTCGCGGATCTCGGCCTCGTCGTAATGGCTCTGCGGCGTGAAGCTGTTGACCGCGATCGAGTACTCGAGGCCGTACCGCTCGACCAGGTCGATGACGGCGAACGAGTCGGCCAGCCGGGCGGGATCCACAAGGATCAGCGCGCCCAGGGCGCCGCGGGCCATGTCCTCCCACAGCTGCATGAACCGCTGCTGACCGGGTGTACCGAAGAGGTACAGCACGACCTCGTCGCCCAGGGTCAGGCGCCCGAAGTCCAGGGCCACGGTGGTCGTCACCTTGTCCGGTACCCCCCGAAGATCGTCCACGTGGGCGGACGCCTGGGTCATCTTCTCCTCGGTGCGCAACGGGGCGATCTCGGACAGCGAGCCGATGAACGTCGTCTTGCCCACAGCGAAGTGCCCCACCACGAGAATCTTCGCGGTGGTCGTCACTGCGCCTGACACGTACCGGGGCTCAGGCGTAGAGAGTTTGGAGTCCATTCAGCACCTTTTCGATGAGGGCTCTGTCGGCAGCCTGGGCGGGGGGTGGTGCGGCGCGGCGCAGCAAGTGGCCTTGCTCGGCTAAGTCGGTCAGGAGGAGTCGGGCGACTCCCACCGGCAGGCCCAGATGCGCGGCCACTTCGACCACGGCCAGATACCCCCCCGCGCACAACTCCCAGATGGCGCGTACCTCCGGGCTGGCACCCAGCGGCAGTTCCCGGTCGGGCGCCAGGGTGACGAGCGTGTGCAGCGACAGATCATCGGCGGAAGGCAGACGCCGTCCGCCGGTGATGACGTAGGAGCGGACGAGTTCGCTGGAGACCGGAGCATCCTCGCCGTGCGCCGTCATGCCTCAGCACCAGCGCTCTGCCGCGGCTGCGTGCTCAGTGCCTGACCCAAAGCCTTGACCTGCTGCTGCATGCGGATCGACATGACCTCCATGTCGACGTCCAAAGCCGCGGAGACCGCCAGGTAGGCTCCGCTGCCCGCTGCAATCAGGAAGATCCAGCCGCCGTCGTACTCCATGAGCGTCTGCTTCCAGATCCCCTTTCCGCCCGCCACGAAGCCGGCGACAGCCCGGCTGAGCGACTGCATCGAGCTCATCGCGGCCGCGTTGGTCTCCGCGTCGTCCCGGGGAATTTCGCTGGAGCGTTCGAGGAGCAGGCCGTCGGCAGAGACGAGAATCGCATGACGGGCGCCGCGCACGTTCAGCACGTCGTTCAGCACCCAAGACAGATCGGGCTTCCCTGCGGGGTTCACTGGTCCTGAGATCCTTCCGTGGTGGTCGTGTCCCGCCCGAGGAGGGTTCCGCGTGCGAAGGCCCCGATACGCGACGCGGTCACCTCACCGTCGTGCTCCGGCTCTGGTTCGAGTTCCGGGGAAGAGGTCGGCTGAGGCACCACCGCGGCCGCTCGACGCCGCCTCGGCAGTCCGCCCGCCGTCGTGCCGACGATCGGCACCGGCGACCGCGCCGGGCCCACGCGCGGCGCAGGCGCTGATGCTTCGGTGCCCCTCGCGGCCTGGCTGTCCGACGCGAAGTCGGGCTCGGGTGCATCGTGGGTCAAGAGGCTCTCCGGCAGGAGGATGACCGCGCGGACGCCGCCGTACGGCGAGACGGAATCGACCGAGACCTTGAAGCCGTACCGGGCAGCGAGCACTCCGGCAACGGCGAAGCCAACCCGAGGCGGGTTGCCGAGGCTGGTGATCGAGACGGGTGCCTGCGGGTTCAGCAGGGCGGCGGCACGGTCCTTCTCTTCTTGGCTGATGCCAAGGCCGGCGTCATCGATGATCAGACACACACCGGTCGGGACGGCCTGGATGTTGATCTCGACGGGCGTGCCGGGCGCACTGTAGTTGGTCGCGTTGTCCAAAAGCTCCGCGAGGACGACCGCCACGGGCTCAACGGCCGTGCTGGTGACCGAGACGTTCACCTGCGAGTGGATCTGCACCCGGTCGAAGTGCTTGATGCGCCCCTGCGCGCTGCGCGCCACGTCGTACACGGAGGCAGCAGCCTCACGGCGGCCGAGCCAGCCGCCGCACAAGGCCGCGATGCCTTGGGCGCGCCGGCCGAACTGGCTGTTGGTGTGGTCGATCGTCATGAAGTCGGCGAGGAGTTGCGGGTCGTCGCCGTACTTCAGTCTGGCCAGGTCGCTGATGGAGCGCTGCTGTTCGTCGGCGAGGACCTGCAGGGTCCGCATCCACGCCCTGAGAACGTCTTTCGTCTCCGCTTCGGCGTCACGGCGCACCTCCGCCAAGGCACGCTCCTGTTCGGAACGCAGGCCTGCGTTCTCGATGTGGAGCCTCTGGGCCTCCGTGCGGGTGCCGTGCAGGTCTGCGCTCAGTTCGGCGTTCTGCTTGCGCAGCGCCATGTTGGTTCTCCGGGCACGCATCACCGCGACAACCGCAGCAAGCAGTACCACTAGCAAGATCCACAGAAGTGGATCCCTGGTGAATGACGTCATCAGACTCTCTTCAAGTCGCATCGCGGGGGGTAGGTACAGGCCGCGCGGCAGTGGCCGCAGTCGCGAGCCTCGCACCGCGCTGCGGGCCTCACTCGCGGACCAACGGCTACTCCTTCGCGATGGGGCCTCGAGACTGACTTGTCCCCCGTGACGCGTACATGACGCGGCGCCAGCCTACTGTAAGTGTGATGATCTTAGCAGTGCGCAAAGTGTCAACGCCCTTTCGCTGACGCCCACTTGACACCTAGAGGAAGACTCTCTCGGTCTTCATTTCAACCACTTCGTTGCGTAGTCGCGGTCACAGACCGTCGCAGAAACGTTCCTTTGGAATGGCGATGCCGCCTACGTTCACCGGCGGCCGGGGGAAGGCTGCGTGTCACCGCCAACCGCCTACGATGCCTCGCGTCGCCCCGGGCTGCCTCCGGCTGGTCGGTCAGCCGACCGCAGCAGCGCCGCATGCGACCGGACGGCGCGTGTTCACGACGGGGCCTGTTCTGAGTTCAGATCACTGACGGGTTGCTTCGGCTCCCGGGAGGCTTCCGGCTGCTGCAGGAACGATCTGTGACGCGTGGTGATGTGACTGATGCCGATGGGAGTTGATCGAGCCGCATCTGCCGTTGGGCGAACGTGGGCCGATCCCTGACCTGCGCAGCCACCTACTTCAATGCGGTGATCTGGAGGTTCCGTACGGGGGGCCCTGGCGCGACGTTCCGCGCCGGTACGGATGCTGGTCGACGATCTACGACCGGTTCCGGGTTCGAGGGGGTTGACCCTCACGGTTCGACATCGAGGCGGGGCGACGTCAGCTGGTTGAGGGGGACCCTGCCGTCCAGTACGTCCAACGGTGTGGTGACCACGGGCAGGCCCCGGACGATGTCGTCGGTCAGCAACTGCGTCTGCGCGAGCACCGCCATTTGATCCCAGTAGATGCGCTCGCTCCGCACACGCGGGCCTCGGAAGTCCACGACGGCGATGACGGGTATACGGACCTGCTGCCCGGTGGGTGCCAATCCAGGCAGAATCCAGGGCACCTCGATGTCGTGGGTGAACGACACGATCATTTCGTCTACGAGGCTGTCGTCTCCCACCGTGCGGGATATCGAACGCACAGTGAAATCGACCGGGTTCCGCCCAATGAACCAGCGTGCGTAGAAGTCCTTGACGCCGTCGTACCCACTACCGCCCATGGCGGTCGGCACATGGACGACGATGGGGTCGTCGTCCATCGTGGCCATCGTGGCCTCCACGTCCTGCGCCACGAACTCGCCGGCGGTGTGGGCTTCCCAGATACGCTCCATCGTTGCGCGATCAGCCATGCCCGCTCCTGACAGTAGGCGTCTCGGCTGCGCGGGTGTCTCGGGTCTCGGGATAGCCCTACGCCGCTGACCATTGCGCCGCATCCCCTTCTTCTGGACGCGAGGAAAACACCGCAGATTCAGGATAGGCAGGTGTGGGTCCGCGCGCACTCTTAGGCGTTTACCGAGTTCGGATCACGAGTCTGGACATTCTGCTGCCCTGGCAGGATCCGGGGCGGTAGACAGGCGGAATGGCTCGGGATGATCTCACGGACGACGAGTGGGCGGTGATTGAGCCGTTGCTGCCGCTGGGCGAGCGCGGTCCGATTCCTGACCCGCGGCGACTGGTGAACCGCGTGATGTGGCGGTTCCGTACGGGCAGTCCGTGGCGGGAGATGCCCCAGCAATACGCGTCCTGGTCCACCGTCTACGAGCGGTTCCACCTGTGGGCAGGCGGAGTTCGGACTGGTGAGCGTGGACTCCACGTCTGCCCGGGCCCACCACCACGCCGCCGGGATGATGCTGGACGGTCGCCACTGACAAGGCGTACTCAGTCCCGCGCCAACCGCGCTTACCTGCGCCGACGCAAGATCCGGGCAGTGATCCCGGAAAAGACCGACCAGGCCGCCAACCGCAAGAAGCGCGGCTCACGTGGCGGACGCCCCGTCAGCCACGACGCGGCCTTGTACAAGGAGCGCAACACGGCCGAACGCTGCATCAACAAGATCAAGGAATGGCACCGGCTCGCCACCCGCTACGACAAGACCCCGGCCAGCTACCTGGCCGGACTCCACTTACGCGGAGCCGTCATCTGGCTCCGCAGCCTCCAGCCCGTCTAAAGATCTGAACTCGGCACACGCCCTAGGGCGCGTATCGAGTCGTGATCAATCTGCGAGAGTCGCCCTCGCGACGGGCCCTGGACCGGTAGGCCATCTGGCGCGACGCGATCGCAGCTGACGGACGAGGAGTGGGTGTTCATCGGCACCGTACTCGCCGATCGGCGGGTACGGCCTGTGCCCGGCGTGGCCGCTTCGACCGGGTCATGGAGCATCTCGGGGCCGTCTCGGAATACCTTGGGTATGGATGAGGCTGAGCTGATCATGGGTGAGATTCTTGTGATTGGCGCGACCGGCAATGTCGGCCGACAAGTTGTTGTCCAACTCCTGGTCACGGATACCGCCGTGCGTGCATTAGCGCGTGAGCCCGAGCTGGCCGAGCTACCTGAGGGGGTCAAGGTAGTGGGCGGGGACCTGACCCAGCCGGACACGCTGGAGGGAGCACTGGCCGGGAGCGACACGGTGTTCTTGATCTGGCCGTTCCTTACGACTGAGGGCGCCCCTGCCGTACTGGAGGCGATTGCGGGGCATGCCCGCCGCATCGTCTATCTCTCATCGTCGGGTGTGAACGAAGACGCCGAACGCCAGACCGACCCGATCAACCAGCTCCACGCCGACATGGAGCGGCTGATCGAAAGGTCCGGCGTAGAGTGGACTTTTCTACGGTCGAACACCATCGCCTCCAACGCGCGAGGGTGGGCCGAGCAGATCCGCACCACGCACGTCGTTCGAGGTCCCGACATCGCCGCCACGGCGGTGATCCACGAACGCGACGTCGCGGCCGTGGCGGTACATGCACTGACCGATGACGGGCATGCGGGCATGAAGCACGTCCTGACCGGCCCGCAGGTACTCAGCAGAGCCGAGCAGGTACACACGATCGGGGAAGCGATCGGCCACCCTGCGCGCTTCGAGAAGGTCCCGGTAGAGGTCGCACGTCAGCGGATGCTCGCCGACGGCAGGCCACCCGCTCTCGTCGAGGCCCTGTTGGCCAGCGCTGATACTCGACCCGAGTCGAACCTGATCACATCCACGGTGGAAGAGATCATCGGAGCGCCGGCGCGCACGTTCCGCTCATGGGCGGAAGAGCACGCGGACAGTTTCCGCTAGGGCGGACATCGAGTCGCGATCGATCTGCGGGATTCGCGCTCGAGGCGGGTCCTGGATCGGTAGATCATCTTGCGTGACGCGAGCGCAACTGACGGACGAGGAGTGGGGGTTCATCGGGCCGTACCTGCCGATCGGCAGGTACGGCCCGTACCCCGAGTGACTGCGGCAGCAGTTCGAGGGCGTGATCTGGCGGTTCAAGGCCGGCGGGCAGTGGCGGGAGATGCCGCGGGAGTTCGGTGCCTGGTCGACCGTTCACAACCGCTTCCGGCAGTGGCGTGACGGCGGCGTCTTCGAGGCCCTGCTGGAGGGCCTGATCGCAGCAGCGGCGAAGCGGGGTGAGGTGGACCTGTCCCTGGTCAGCATCGATTCCACGACCGCGCGCGCTCACCACGACGCTGCAGGGATGCACCTGGACCAGGACGTCCTCACCGCGCTGGAAAAGGCCGCCGCGGGGGAGAAGAAGGCCAGGTCAAAAGGGGCAGCCTTGAAGAACAAAACGGGCAGGACGCCGAGACCTACCCCGAGCGGGAAGTGCGACGGCGCGTCCGGCGTCGGCGAAAACTCCGGCTGAAGGCCGCTCTCCTCGGACGATCCAGGGGCGGGCAGACCAGCAAGGTCCACCTCGCCGCCGACCGCAAGTGCCGACCGCTGGGGTTCATCCTGACCGCAGGCCAGGCTGCGGACAGCCCGCAGTTCATCCCCGTGCTGGGGAAGATCCGGGTCCGTGGCCCCGTCGGCCGCCCCCGCATCCGGCCGGACGCGGTCGCCGGGGACAAGGCCTACTCCTCTCGCGGAAACCGGGCTCACCTGCGCCAACGTGGCATCAAGGCAGTGATCCCGGAGAAGCGGGACCAGGCCGCCAACCGGAAGAAGAAGGGCAGCAGGGGCGGTCGGCCCGTCAGCCACGACGCCGACCTTTACAAGGAGAGGAACACCGTCGAGCGCCTGATCAACAAGCTCAAGGCCTGGCGAGGCATCGCCACCCGATACGACAAGACCCCAGAGAGCTACCTCGCCGGCCTCCACCTCCGCGCCGCAGTGATCTGGATCAAAGCCCTCACCCAGGTCACCTCTTGATCACGACTCGATACGCGCCCTAGTCACCACGGCGCGATTCCCGCTGCCCAAGACAGCCCGGCACGCCTTGAATCGACGGTCAATGACCCCTGAGTGGCCCAGGAATTCGCTTCGCGAATGGCCCGCTCAGGAGGGCCGCAGGGAGCCTAGGGTCGGTCGGGTGACGAACTCCGTGGACTTCTACTTCGATCCCATCTGTCCCTTCGCGTGGATCGCCTCCCGGTGGATCCTGGAGGTCGAGCGCCGGCGCGAACTCGACCTGCACTTCCGCGTGATGAGCCTGTCGGTACTCAACGAGGGCCGCGAGAACCTGCCGGAGCGCTACCGGCGCCTGCTGGACACCGGCTGGGGCCCGGTCCGGGTGTGCATCGCAGCGGCCGAACACCACGGCGACCACGTCCTGCGGGACCTCTACACTGCGCTGGGGACCCGCCTGCACGACCAGGACCGGGCGGCCGACGGCGCCCTCATCCGCGAGGCGCTGGCCGAAGTGGGCCTGCCCATCGAGCTCGCCGAGGCGGCGCATGTCACCGACTACGACGACGCCCTGCGCAAGAGCCACCACGAGGGCATGGACCCGGTCGGCGAGGAGGTCGGCACCCCGACGATCCACGTCGACGGCACCGCCTTCTTCGGCCCGGTCCTCACTGCCATCCCGCGGGGTGACGACGCACTGCGGATCTTCGACGGCGTCCGGCTGCTGGCCGGCTACCCGAAGTTCTTCGAGCTGAAGCGGACACGGACCGGTTCGCTGGACTTCAGCTGACGGCCTGGCGATCGTCTGCAGGGGCGGACCCGGAGCAGGACCGTCACGACGAAGGCGAGCAAGCGCCCCGTCCGTCACAGGCGAGACGGACCCTGTGGCCCGGCTGCCGCATAAAGCGAGTGCCTGCTCAGCGGCGGGAGCGCCTGCGGGTGATCAGCCAGGTGCCACCGACGATGAGCAGGGCGAAGACGGTCAGCCCCGCGCCCAGGGCGGTCAACAGCCACAGCCGCTCGCGGAACCTCAGGGTGCCGCTGAGGGTGACCTGAAGGGAGCCGACCGCGAAGGCGATCGCCGAAGTGAACACGGCGACGATCTCGACGGCCCGCACGGAGGAGCGGTCCATGGCGCGCTCCAGGTCGGCGTTGGCGGCGTCCTGTCGCCGCCAGCGGGCCTCATGCTCTGCCTCGAGTGCCGCCCGTAGCCGGGCTTCCTGGGTGACTCCTCCCCCTCATGAATGAGGGGGCTTCTCGCTATGCCGGTGCGGCTTCGCGACGGACCAGCCCGGCCCGTAGGACATTGACAGCGCCCACTGTGTCCGCGTGCGCGTTGTGGCCGCAGGCGATGCAGTGGAACTTCTCCTGTGCGGGCCGGTT